>NZ_JBXUOU010000001.1:0-1606988 GCF_057196525.1 Nitratireductor sp. ATLC21
CTACTCGCTACTCGCTACTCGCTACTCGCTACTCGCTACTCGCTACTCGCTACTCGCTACTCGCTACTCGCTACTCGCTACTCGCTACTCGCTACTCGCTACTCGCTACTCGCTACTCCCCCCTTGCCGCGAATCACCCTCTGGTCTAACCCGAAACCATGGGAAAAGATTTGCTTCCGCCCGGTGGCGACGGCGGCGATGCCGTTGAGCCGGTCGATCTGAAAAAGGCGCTTGAAGAGCGCTATCTCGCCTATGCGCTGTCGACGATCATGCATCGTGCTCTGCCCGATGTGCGTGACGGGCTGAAGCCGGTGCATCGGCGCATTGTCCACACGATGCGTCTTCTGCGCTTGAGCCCCGATCAGGGCTTTGCCAAATGCGCCCGCATCGTCGGCGACGTGATGGGCAAGTTCCATCCGCATGGCGACCAGTCGATCTATGACGCTCTGGTGCGCCTGGCGCAGCCCTTTGCCATGCGCTATCCGCTGGTCGACGGGCAGGGCAATTTCGGCAATATCGACGGCGATAACGCGGCTGCCATGCGCTACACCGAAGCGCGCATGACCGAGGTCGCCTCGGAAATCCTGACCGGCATCACCGAGGATGCGGTCGATTTTCGCCTGACCTACAATGAGGAAGACGAGGAACCCACGGTTCTCCCCGGCGCCTTTCCGAACCTGTTGTGCAACGGTTCGTCGGGCATTGCCGTGGGCATGGCCACCTCGATCCCGCCGCACAATGCGGCCGAGGTCTGCGATGCGGCGCTCGCCGTCATCGACGATCCGGATATTGACCCCGACCGCCTTCTCGACTTCGTCAAGGGACCGGACTTCCCGACCGGCGGCATCATCGTCGAGGATCAGGCCTCGATCCGCGAAGCCTATGCCACCGGACGGGGCGGCTTCCGCGTACGGGCACGCTGGCACAAGGAAGATCAGGGGCGCGGCACGTGGACGGCCGTGGTCACGGAGATCCCCTATGGTGTGCAGAAATCGCGGTTGATCGAGAAGATCGCCGAGCTGATCATCTCGCGCCGGCTGCCGCTTCTGGAAGACATTCGCGATGAGAGCGCGGAAGACATCCGCATCGTGCTGGTGCCCAAGAGCCGCACCGTTGCACCGGAACTCCTGATGGAATCGGTCTTCAAGCTGACCGATCTGGAAAGCCGCTTCCCGCTCAACATGAATGTGCTTTCGCGCGGCAAGGTGCCGGGTGTCCTCTCGCTCAAGCAGGTCTTGCGTGAATGGCTCGACCATCGCCGTGAGGTGCTTCTGCGCCGCTCGCGCCACAGGCTCGCCGAAATCGAGAAGCGGCTGGAAATTCTGGCCGGCTATCTGGTCGCCTATCTCAACATCGACGAGGTCATCCGCATCATTCGCGAGGAGGATGAGCCCAAGAAGGTGATGATCGCGCGCTTCGAACTGACGGACACGCAGGCCGAGGCGATCCTCAACATGCGCCTGCGCGCCCTGCGCAAGCTCGAGGAATTCGAAATCCGCAAGGAGTTCGAGAAGCTTTCCGAAGAGAAGGAAGGCATCGAGGCGCTGCTCGCCTCTACCGCACGCCAGTGGAAGACGGTGCGCTGGGAGGTGGCCAAGGTGCGCCAGACCTTCGATCCGGAGAAGAATCAGGCTTTGGGCAAGCGCCGCACCACTTTTGCCGAAGCGCCGGAGCACGATCTGGAAGAGGTGCACGAAGCGCTGATCGAGCGGGAGCCGATCACCGTGGTGCTGTCCGAAAAAGGCTGGCTGCGCGCCATGAAGGGGCATCTGGCCGATTTCTCGTCTCTGTCCTTCAAGGAAGGCGACAGCCTCAAGATTGCCTTCCATGCGCAGACGACCGACAAGATCCTGCTCTTCACCACGGGCGGCAAGGTCTTCACCATCGGCGCCGATCGTCTGCCCGGTGGGCGCGGCCATGGTGAGCCGGTGCGCATCATGGTCGACATGGACAATGATCAGGCCATCGTGACAGCCTTTGCCCATGATCCGGAGCGAAAGCTTCTGGTGGTCTCTCATCTGGGCAACGGCTTCGTCGTGGCCGAGAAGGAGATCGTCGCCAACACCCGCAAGGGAAAGCAGGTGATGAATGTGAAGGCACCGGACGAGGCCAAGCTTTGCCTGCCGGTTTCGGGCGACCATGTGGCGGTCGTCGGCCAGAACCGCAAACTGCTTGTTTTCCCGCTCTCCGAAGTGCCGGAGATGTCGCGCGGCAAGGGCGTGCGCCTGCAGCGCTACAAGGATGGCGGCGTTTCCGACATCAAGACCTTCGCCATGGAAGAGGGACTTTCCTGGAAGGATTCGGCTGACCGGACCTTCGTCAAGACACGCGAGGAGCTCACCGAATGGATGGGCAACCGTGCCGCCGCCGGCCGCATGGCGCCGAAGGGTTTCCCGCGCACCGGCAAGTTCGGATGAGGATTTTGGGCCGGGCCTGAAGGAGGTCGTGCAGACAGAGGAGGGGCAAGATGCTGCACTGGATGAAAGGAATGAAACGGGCCACGGTGGCCATATCCCTGATCGGGATTTTGGGGCTCGTTCCGCCGGCCGCGGCGAAAGACAGTCTCCTTGAAGAGGCGGTCTCCTTTTCCGGACAGGTTCTTTACCTGCAGACGGATGTGCCAGGTCTCATCATTGGTGCCGTGCGGGATGGTGAAACCGCTGTCTTCGGATTTGGCGAAACCGCAAAGGGCAATGGCAAGGTGCCCGATGGCGACACGCTGATGCGGGTCGGCTCGATCAGCAAGGTGTTTACCGGTGCGGTTCTTGCAAGCCTTGCCGCCGATGGCACGGTTCAATTCACCGATCGGCTGCAGGACCGGCTGGGCTGGGACGTGGAGATCCCCGTTCTCGACGACAAGCCCATTCGACTGATCGATCTGGCGACCCACACGTCCGGCCTGCCGCGCGAGGTGGATGTAGAACGCGGCCCGGACGATGACCCGTTCTCCACCGTGACGAAGGAAGCCTATGCGAAGGCGCTTACGGAAGGCGCGCAACTTTTCCCCGCCGGAACGGGCGGGCTTTACTCCAATTTCGGGTTCGACATGCTGGCCGTTGCTCTCGGTTCTGCTGCGGACAAGCCCTATGCCGAGCTGCTTGCCGAGCGTGTGCTTGAGCCACTGGGGCTGAAAGACACCACGCTCGCGCCCGGTGAGGCTGATCGCGATCGCCTGATGCAGGGACACAATTTTGATGGTTCGCCCTTGCCGGATGTTCCCAACACGCCGGTCATGGCCGGAGCAAGCGGCCTCTACACGACCACAAATGACATGCTGAAATGGCTTGAGTGGCATCTCGACCGGTTTTCGCCGGACATGGCGGAAATGCGGATGCTCAACCATGCCTCCTATGTGCAGCGCGATGCGCTCGATCCGACCTATGGATTTGACGAATCCGGTCATATGGATGCGATGGGGCTTGGCTGGGTTGTGATGCAGCCGGAAGGTGATCGCCCGCTCCTGCTCCAAAAGGCCGGCGGGCGGCAGGGCATGTTCGTCTATCACGCCTTTGCCCCCACGCGTGGTGTGGGCGTGTTCGTCGCCATAAACGAGTTCGATTTCGCCGCTTCCATGCTGATGGCCGAAGTGGTGAACGACCTCATCGCCGATCTCGCACCGCGCTGATTTGCACTGCGCCGTGCGTCCTTCGACAAGCTCAGGATGAGGGATGTGAGAGCTTGGCGCGTGCCATGGGCGCCATCATCGCGTCCTCCGACAAGCTCGGGATGAGGGATGTGAGAGCATGGCGCGTGCCATGGGCGCCATCATCGCGTCCTTCGACAAGCTCAGGATGAGGGAGGATGGAGCACGCCATCCCGACATGAGATGACTGGCTCCTTGCGCCCCTCATCCTGAGCTTGTCGAAGGACGCACTCCCTCTCAGCGCACATTGTCCCTTCACGTCCGCGATTGTGGAAAAGCGCTTCTTGTGAGCGGCAGGCTACGGCGAATGACACTATCTTCGCCGCACCAATCGATTCAGGGAATTCCATGTCCGCAGACGCCAAACGCATTGCCACCCTCATCGCCGCCGAGATCAGCGCCAGACCGGAGCAGGCGGAAGCCGCCATCGGGCTTCTGGATGAGGGGGCGACCGTCCCCTTCATCGCGCGCTACCGCAAGGAGGTGACCGGCGGGCTCGACGACACGCAATTGCGCACGCTCTCCGAGCGGCTTTCCTATCTGCGCGAACTCGACCAGCGGCGCGACACGATCCTCGGGTCCATCCGCGAGCAGGGCAAGCTGACGCCGGAACTGGAGACGAAGATCGCCGCCGCCGCCACCAAGGCAGAGCTTGAAGACATCTATCTTCCCTACAAGCCCAAACGGCGCACCAAGGCGCAGATCGCGCGTGAGCGCGGGCTGGGGCCGCTCGCAGAGGCCATTCTGGCGGACCGCTCAAAGGTGCCGGCGGATCTCGCAAAGGACTATCTGGGCGAAGAGGTGCCGGATGAAAAGGCCGCGCTGGAGGGCGCGCGTGACATACTGGCTGAGCAGTTTGCGGAAAACGCCGACCTGGTTGGAAAACTGCGCAACCACATGAAGGAGCGCGCCGTGCTGCGTTCCCGGGTGGTTGAGGGCAAGGAAGAGGCGGGTGCGAAATTTTCCGATTATTTTGATCATTCAGAGCGCTGGGCAGGCGTGCCGAGCCACCGCGCGCTTGCCATGCTGCGCGGCCGCAATGAGGACATTCTGGCACTCGATCTGGAAGTGGATGCCGACGACACGAGCCCGCTAAAACCGGCCGTGCGCATGATTGCGGCAGCCTACGAGATCGGCGGGCAGCTTCCCGGCGACCAATGGCTGCTGGACGTCGCCGGCTGGACATGGCGTGTAAAACTCTTCCTGCATCTGAGCCTCGATCTGATGCGTGATCTGCGTGAACGGGCCGAGGAGGAGGCAATCAACGTCTTCGCGCGCAATCTGAAGGACCTGCTTCTGGCAGCTCCCGCCGGCACACGCGCGACGATGGGGCTCGATCCCGGCATCCGCACCGGCGTGAAGGTGGCGGTGGTGGATGCCACCGGCAAGCTCCTCGACACGGAAACGGTCTATCCGTTCCCGCCGCGCAACGATCTGCGCGGCAGCCAGGCAGCACTTTCCGCGCTTGTGCGAAAACATGGGGTGGAACTCATTGCCATCGGCAATGGTACCGCCAGCCGCGAGACGGAAAAAATGGTGGCCGACATGCTCTCCGACATGCCAGCACCCAAGCCGCTCAAGGTGGTGGTGTCGGAGGCGGGGGCTTCGGTTTATTCGGCTTCGCCCACGGCCGCGGCCGAGTTCCCCGATCTCGACGTGTCGCTGCGCGGGGCGGTCTCCATCGCGCGCCGGCTTCAGGATCCGCTGGCCGAACTGGTGAAGATCGAACCCAAGTCCATCGGCGTCGGTCAGTATCAGCACGATGTGGATCAGTACCGTCTGGCAAAGGCGCTCGATGCCGTAGTGGAAGATGCGGTGAACGCGGTGGGCGTCGACCTGAACACGGCATCGAAATCGCTTCTGGCGCGGGTTTCCGGCCTTGGTGAATCGATCGCCGAGGCGATTGTCGCGCATCGTGATGCCAATGGCGCGTTCTCCAGCCGCAAGGAGCTTCTGGAAGTGGCGCGGCTCGGACAGCGTACCTTCGAGCAATGTGCCGGCTTTCTGCGCATCCAGAACGGCACAGAGCCGCTCGACGCGTCATCCGTCCACCCGGAAGCCTATGGCGTTGCCCGCAAGATCGTCGCCTCATGCGGCCGCGACGTGCGCGCGCTGATGGGCGATGCCGGTGCGCTCAAGGCGCTCGATCCACGTGTTTTCGTGGATGATCGCTTCGGTCTGCCGACTGTGCGTGACATCATTTCCGAGCTTGAGAAACCCGGCCGCGACCCGCGTCCGGCCTTCCGCACGGCGACGTTTGCCGAGGGGATCGACGACATCAAGGACCTGAAGCCCGGCATGAGCCTCGAAGGCACGGTGACCAATGTCGCCGCCTTCGGCGCCTTCGTTGACATCGGCGTGCACCAGGACGGGCTCGTGCATGTCTCGCAGCTTGCCGACCGCTTCGTGAAGGATGCTCATGAGGTGGTGAAGGCCGGAGACGTGGTGAAGGTCCGGGTGCTTGAGGTGGACATCAAGCGCAAGCGTATCAGCCTTTCCATGCGCAAGGATGGCGGCAGCGCAGCTGGGGTCGGCGCAGGCGCAGGAACCGGTGCCGGTCGATCGCGCGATCAGGGCAAGCCCGCCCGTGCCGCGATGCCACGCAATGGCGGCGGCAAACCGGGCGGACGCGGCAGCGAACCGCAGGGCGCGCTGGCCGCAGCGCTCGCTCAGGCCATGAAGAAGAAATAGAGGGCGTTCGTCATTCCGCCCTCATAGCGGGTGACGCACCACGCCTTGCGCCAATCGCCGCTTGCGGCCTGAATGGAGTTGCCACAGCGAGTGCACGACCAGTGTGACGATGAGGATCGTGCCGCCGATGAGGGTGGCACGGCTGGGCACCTCGGAAAAGATCAGCCACACCCAGACCGGCGCCAGCACCGTTTCGAGTAGATAGAACATCGCCACTTCCGGCCCTGAAATGTATTTGGGGCCGTTGGACAGGCAGAAGAACGAGATCGGCATGATCACGGCCCCGTTGAGGATGATCCACCACGGGGCTTCGATGCGATAACCGGTTCTGGCGGTCATGATCGCCGCGACGACGCAAGGAAGCGCCACGGCCACCAGCGCGGCAAAGCCCATATCGCGACCGCTGCCACGTGTGATGGTGATCGCCGTGGCGAGCAGGAATGCGGCGCTCAGCGCCATCACGTCACCGAACAGGTTTCCCGCCCCGATGCCACCGCCGACGATGATCAAGACACCGATCAGCATAACGCCCATCGCTATCAGCGTGGCGGGTCTTGGTCTTTCCTTGAGGAACAACCATGAGAGAAGCGCGGCAAACATGGAGTTGAAGGCAAGAATGAAGACCAGATTGGCGGTAGAGGTGTTGTAGACGGCGGTGATGAAGCAGAGTGCCGAAAGCGCATAAAGGGCGGCGACCACAAGGCCCACGCGACCGGGGACGAGCGGCGGGACATTGCGCGTAAAAAGCCGCCACACGAACCATACGGTAAGCGCCACCGCGACCGTCAAGGCGCTGCGCACCATCAGGATCGGCCATGGGTCGCCATCGGCCAGCCGGATCAGCGGAATGTCGATGGTGAGCGCCATGCCGCCAAAGGCGGTCAGCGCAAGGCCCTTGGCGTGGGAAGATGGCGAGGGAGTGGGCATGAAGGACCCTTCCGGGACTGCGTGTCGGATGCAGGCGGGGGCGGTGGATGCGTCCTTCAGTCGACGCGTTCCCAACCCTGCGGGCCAAGGTGCTCCTGTGGCTTGAAGCGCACCTTATAGGCCATTTTGCGCGAGCCATTGACCCAGTAGCCCAGATAGACATGCGGCAGACCGGCAGCAACCGCTCGGTTGATGTGATCCAGGATCATGAAGGTACCGAGCGACCGGTCAGTGAGCTCCGGGTTGAAGAAGGAATAGACCATGGAAAGCCCGTCACCCATTGTGTCGGTGAGGGCTACGGCCATCAATTCGCCTTGTCCCTTGCCGGTGATGAAACTGTCGGGTCCGCGGCGGCGATATTCGATGACCTGCGTACTCACATGGGTGTCCTCCACCATCATCGCGTAGTCGAGAACGGTCATGTCCGACATGCCGCCCTTCTTGTGTCGGGCGTCGAGATAAGAGCGGAAAAGCGTGTATTGCTCCGTGGACGGTTCGGCCTCGTGCGCGGTGCCGATGAGATCGGCATTCTGTCTGAGAATGCGCTTCATGTTTTTTGTCGGCTGGAACTCCTGCGCAAGGATGCGCACCGAAACGCAGGCCCGGCAGGTTTCGCAGGCAGGGCGATAGGCGATGTTCTGCGAGCGGCGGAAGCCGCCCTGGGTCAGCAAATCGTTCAGTTCAGGGGCCTTGTCCCCCACCAGATGGGTGAAGACCTTCCGCTCAAACTGTCCTTCCAGATAAGGGCAGGGGGAGGGCGCGGTCAGAAAGAACTGTGGCGATTGGGCGGGTTGCTGCGTCATGTCGGTAGGGCGTCACTCCTGATCCTAAAGCCCATAATACCATGGGCCGACAAACGAAAACGTCAACCAAATTATCGCGACCAGAGGTGTTCCAGCCTTGATGAAATCGCGGAAGGAGTAGTGACCGGGACCCATGACCATCAGATTGGTCTGGTAGCCGATGGGGGTTGCAAAGGAGCAGTTGGCCGCGAAGATCGTTGCAGCAATGAAGGCCTCGGGAGGCGCACCTATTGCAGACGAAATTCCCAAAGCGATGGGGGTGAAGAGGACCGCGGTGGCGTTGTTGGAAAGAAAATTCGTGAGGATCGCAACGACGGCAAAATATCCCGACAGGATGACGGCGGGAGCCTGACCTTCGAGTGCAGAAACGGCGGCATCGGCAATGAGTTGGGCACCACCTGTGCGCTCCAGCGCCGTTGCGGCGGCAATGGCCGAACCCACCAGCAGGAAAATTTGCCGGTCGAAAGCACGGCCGGCCTGTGCGAGCGTCAGACAGCCCGTCGCAATCATCGCGAAGGCTCCGGCGACGGCCGTGGCGACGATGGGAGCGATATCGAGTGCTGCCGTAACGACGATTCCGGCGAAGATCACGAAGGCGATCCAGGCCTTGCGGCGCTGGGGAACGGGCTCTGCCGACCATTCCAGGACAAGAAGGTCATGGCTCTCCCGCAGATCCTCCAGTGCCCTGTCTGTGCCGCCGACGAGGATGGTGTCGCCTGGCTCGAGCCGTATGTCGGAAACCGGGGTGCGCCCCATTCGGCTTTTCCGTTGCACACCCAGCATGTGAACACTGTGCTCGGTCTCGATCCCTGCGTTCCGAATGGTCCGTCCGGCATGGCGGGAACCCGGCGGAATAACTGCTTCGGCGATGTGATAATCGGGCCCGACGGTGGCTGTGTCCGCTTCGGCAATGTGACCTGCCGCCCCGTGGGAAAGCGCCTGCGTGAAGGCCCGGCGGGTGGCCGTGACCATAAGACGGTCCCCCTCAGACAGGACCACATTCTCGAAAGGGGGGTGAAAACTCATTCCCCGCCGAACGATAAGGCGCGGTGTAAGATCGCCGAGACCTTGGAACAGGCCGGCCTTCGATTCCTTGCCTATGAATGGATGCCCCGGCACCACGCGGATTTCGCCGATGAACTGGGTTCCAGACTGCATCTGGCGGAATGTTTTTTCACTGCTCGAATCGCGCAGGATTCGCGGCATGACGAAAAAGACGTAGAGCGCCCCTGCAGCCGCCAAAAGCATACCAGGCATGGTGATGTCAAAGAAGCCGATCGAAATGCCGGCCTTGCCCGCAACGCCAGCCACCAGCAGGTTGGTGGAAGAGCCAATCAGCGTTGTCATGCCCCCTAGAATGGTCATGAAGGACAAGGGCATCAGCGCTTTGGAGACGGGGAAATTGCGCTGTGCAGCAAAGACGATCAGAACCGGAATGAAGATGACCACCACAGGGGTGTTGTTGAGAATGGCGCTCAGCATCGCCGCCGTGATCAGCGTTATGATGATGGTCCGTGTGCTCGAACTTCCGGCGGACTTTGCCAATATGCGTGCTGGTTTATCGAGTGCGTCCGTGGCGAACAGCCCCTGTCCGACGATAAGCAATGCCAGAACTGTTGCGAGTGCCGGATTGGCAAAACCCGACAGAAGCTCATCGGGTGGCAACGCACCGGAGGCGCCTTCATAGGGAAAGAACGCGAAGAGCGCCAGAAAGGCGACCAGGCTGCCAAGGGCGACGCTCTCTAGGGTGAAGCGCTCACTGACATAGGCGGCGACAGTCACGAGAATGATCGCGTAGGTCGCCCAGAGGTGAAAATCGGCCATGCAGGTCCCGTCGCTTGACGCTGTCAGCGCAGGCGATGATTTGCGCCTGCAATCTGCTGAGGAGAATAAGCACGGGCAGGCGCGCCGCAAGCATGGATTTGTTTCGTGCAGTGAAAAGCCGAACAAATGAGAGGAGCCGGTCGCCTCCATTGGGAAAGATTTTTGCTTGCCGTCGGCTGATGGTCAGGTTTCAGGGCTTCGCGCCCGGTATCAGGTTTTCGGCCGAGCCGAGGATGACAATGTCGAGCAAGCGGTCATGGAGGGTTTGCCTGTTGGCCAGAACGAAAGGCGCAAACAGGACGAGCGGTGTAAAGATCGTGGAGGTCGCCAAAAACAACAGAAAATGGGCTATGCCGTAGCGGGCCGTAATCTTCGTGTTGTCGAGGCGCTCAAGCCGCAGCCCGAGAACGCGCATCCCGAGAGTCGCTTGGCGACGCCCTCCCAAGGTGATGCCGATATAGAGCAGGACTATGGCCAGCGTCGCCACAGAGGCAATCGCTGCGGACATCGTATAGAAGGCATTGACGGATTGCTCGGAAAATCCATGCGTCGTAAGCCCCTGCGTTCCGCCGACCCCGGTCAGATATTCCATCAATAACGTCGCACCGACAGCGAGGGCGAAAGCCAAAGCGACATAAAGCGTATAATCGATGAAAAGCGCGAGAACGCGGCGGAGGTGCAGCCAATCTCCCTGCCGAATGTGAATTTCCGTTCTGCGGCTCTCAGGAGTGATCTCCCACCGGTGGGCGTCGTCAAAAGTATCGGTCATCGAAATACTCACTGTATCGAATATGCCCCCGTAGAGGCATCAATATACAGCGGCGCCCACAGCGTATAAATCCAAAGTATATGGTTGCGTTAATGATGCAACTTTTAGGAGTATTCAGCTCGAGCGAACGACAACGGTTCCCAACAGAAGATCGTGCACGGTGCGCTTGTGATCGAGAAAGAGGCTCGCAAGAAGAATAAGAGGGGTCAGGATCGCATTGCCCGCCCAGAAAAGGACGGTATGCACCACAGCCAGAAGTGCGTCGACGCGCCCGCCATCAAGACGCGCAAGCCGAATGTCCATGAACTGCATGCCAAGCGTCGCCTGTCGGCGGCCTCCCAAAGTCATCGCGACATAGAGAAGGGCGGTGAGGGGCGCGAGAATGCCGAACAGAAGCCAGCCGAGGCCCAATGTCATCACACCGAGCAGGGCAACCACGATTGCGACGGGGATCATCAACAGGCCGATCAGCAGGTAGTCGATAAAGAACGCCACAATACGGCGTGTGCGAACACCGCGATAAAGATATCCGTCATCCTGTGCGGTATTCAGGATTTCGCCATCAAGAGGCCGGGCTGTCATGAACAATGCCTTTCGGTTGGTTCAGCGCACAGATGGGGAGCCTTGCCTGTGGTTCAAGCTTTTCGGTGTGGAATCACAACAATTCCGCCATTTCCGGGGCAAAATAGGTGAGAATCCCGTCGCAACCGGCGCGTTTGAAAGCAAGAAGGCTTTCGATCATGGCTTTCTCGCCGTCAATCCACCCATTGGCCGCTGCAGCCTTGATCATCGCGTACTCTCCGGAAACCTGGTAGGCGAAGGTCGGAACGGCAAACGTGTCTTTCAGTCTGCGGGCAATGTCGAGATAGGGAAGGCCCGGTTTCACCATCAGCATGTCCGCTCCCTCCAGTAGATCCTGCTCGGCTTCCCGGATGGCCTCGTCGCTGTTTGCAGGGTCGATATAATAGGTCTTCTTGTCGCCCTTCAGAAGGCCGCCCGTACCGATCGCTTCACGATATGGTCCGTAGAAGGCGGAAGCGAATTTGGTCGCATAGGACATGATCGCAACATTCTGGAAGCCGTTTTGATCGAGCGCATCTCGGATGGCTCCGACACGCCCATCCATCATGTCGGAGGGGGCGATGATGTCGGCGCCTGCCGCGGCCTGGCCCACGGCTGCCATGGCGATGAGGGCGACTGTGTCGTCGTTCACAATCTCGCCGTCGCGCAAAATCCCGTCATGCCCGTGGCTGGTGAACGGATCGAGTGCCACATCGGTTATCACGCCGATTTCCGGCACCGCATCCTTGATCGCGCGCGTGGCCCGATTGATCAGATTGTCTGGGTCGAGACTGTGTGACCCGGTTTCATCTTTGCGTGCCGGATCGATATTGGGGAAGGTGGCGATGGCAGGGATGCCGAGTTTCGCCGCTCGTTCAGCCTGTTTCACCGCATGATCGACGGTGTGCCGCATAACACCGGGCATGGCCTCGAGTGGTTCCTGCCGGTTGTCGCCCTCCATCAGAAACAGCGGCCAGATAAGGTCATCGACCGTCAGGTGGGTCTCGCGCACAAGGCGGCGCGACCAGTCGGCCTTGCGGGTGCGGCGCAGGCGGCGGCCACCCGTGATCTCATCGACGGTGCGGCGGGTGCCCAGGCTGTTGATGGTGCTGGAAAACTTGTTCACGGCTTCGACTCCAGTGTGGCGTCTCTCTATCATGCTGGTGAAATCGGACCAAGTCCGCGTCCGGTGTCCTGTGGTCGCATCCGCTTATAGCATTGACGGCCCGGGTAGCGGCGAATAATCACCTGAAAGGGTTTGCTGTTTCTGCAACGATTGGGGGTTCCGGTGAAGGTCGATTTCGGTGGCGCTGGAGATATCCTGTTCGAACAGGTCGGGCGTGCCGGCATTGTGACCCTTTCCCGGCCTGCATCCTTGAACGCGATCAATCACAGCATGGTCAGCGCTCTTGCACGGGCGCTTTCGGCCTGGGAAGCCGACAATGCGGTCGAGCGCGTCATCATTCGCGGGGAGGGGCGGGCCTTCTCTGCGGGCGGCGACATTCTGGATGTGTACCGTGCCGGCCTCGAAGGCAGAGCCAGCCCTGATTTCTTTGCTGACGAATACCGGCTCAACGCCGCGATTGCCCGTTTTCCAAAACCCTATATTGCGCTGATCGACGGTATCGTCATGGGCGGAGGGGTCGGCGTCTCCTTCCATGGCTCCCATCGCGTGATGACCGAAAATGCGGTTTTCGCTATGCCCGAAGTGGGAATCGGGTTCTTCCCCGATGTTGGCGGCAGTCATCTTTTGTCGCGTTTGCCCGGCGAACTGGGCATGTACCTCGCCCTGACCGGAAACCGCATTCGTCGTGGCGATGCCTGCGCGGCGGGGCTGGCAACGCATTCGGTCGATGCCGGGAGCCTTACGGCACTTACCGAAGCACTCTGCGATGCCGACAATGTGGACGGCACGCTTTCCTCCTTTGGTGTCGCTGCCGAGCCGGAACTGAATGAGGGCATCAGACATGCAATAGCGCGCCATTTTTCCTTCGAAAGCCTGGCTGAAATTCTGGAATCGTTGTCTCAGGATCAGGACGACTGGGCGCGTCAGACCCTGGCAACGATTGAAAAGCGTTCCCCCACCAGCCTTTGTGTCGCGTTCCGCCAGTTGCGGGCAGGCGCCATGCTGGAAATGGATGAATGCATGACCATGGAGTTCCGAATCCTCAACCGGATGCTTGCAGGGCATGATTTCTACGAGGGCATACGCGCCGTCCTGGTGGAAAAGGGCAGCACCCCTCGCTGGCAGCCCGAAACGCTGGACGAGATCAGTGAAGACCACATCAACGCGTATTTCGCGCCATTGACCGGCGGGGAGCTGAGCTTGTGAACGGCGAGACGCTATCGGGCCTGGCGCCTTCCCGACCGTCCCAACTCGACACTCTCTATTCCGGGTTTCATCGCGCCATAGCGGCCGCCTGCCTGGCCATGGGCATTTTTTATTGGGTGCGCCTTCTGGGTTTCTATCCCGGGCTGATGTGGCGGTTTGATCTGATGCCGGTCCACTGGCAGATTGCCAGCGTCATTTTAGCCGTCATCTATCCCTTTGCTTCGGTTGGCCTTTGGCTGATCGCCCCATGGGGTGCCGTCATCTGGTTTTTGTGCGCGGCCGCCGAAGTGGTGATGTACGGCCCATTATCGGATCTGTTTGGAGACAATTATCCACTGATCGGCTTTCATCTTCTGGTGGCCGTCAGCTATGGCGCGTTGCGGTTTGTCCGTTATCACAGCAGGCGCAAAGCCCTGCAGTAGCGCGCGCCGTCTTCAGTGGCGCGTCCAACCTCCTCTCAAGCTTTCATCGAATGTCTGCGGTCCGGTTTACCGGCTGTTAGCTGTATTTGCAGGGTCGACTTTTGTAAGGCGTTGTTAAGGCTAGTGTTTAAGTCGAATTTTAGAAGCATTCGATAGGGTCAGGCCAAGGTGAGACAAAAAACAAAAATCACCGGCGTCAAACGAGAGGCTTTAGTTATGAATACTTCGCGACCCGCGGCGAAACCTGCCGCTAACAATGATGAACGCAAAGATGCACTGCGTTCTCTTTATCTCGAATCTCTCCAGCTCGTGGAGCGACTGCACCGCCGTCTGCTCGACGTGATCAAGGACGAGTTCGAGCGCAACGGACGCAGCGACATCAACGCCATTCAGGCATTGCTGCTTTTCAACATTGGTGACACGGAACTGACAGCAGGCGAGCTGCGCTCTCGCGGCTACTATCTCGGCTCCAACGTCTCCTACAATCTCAAGAAGCTGGTTGATCTCGGCTTCGTCAACCACCAGCGTTCGCGTGTGGACCGTCGTTCGGTGCGCATCAGCCTGACGCCCAAGGGTGTGCAGGTCGCCAAGGTGGTCGAGGGGCTCTACAACCGCCACATCGGCTCCATCGAGCAGGTGGGTGGCATCAGCCCCGACGAGTTCAGCCAGATGAATCGCGCCCTGCAGCGGCTGGATCGCTTCTGGAACGACTCGATCGCATATCGCATGTAGTCTCATCTTGATCACCTGGCTGCGCGCCGGTGTGCAGCCAATGAAGGCCGGCGTGGCGGGACGCCGGCCTTCACGTGTTTGTTATCAGGCTCAAAGTGACGTGTGGTCACGTTAAAGTCATAATCCAGTGGAATTGAGCCTCCTGAAGACCGCGTGGCAGAATTTGCCAATTTATCATCAGGGTTCGCGGATTCTTAACGCAGTTGCGGCATGTAAGGCTGCAGGACTGCATGCAGCACCTTTGAAGGGGCTGACGACCCTAGAGAGCACGGATACGCGTATGAACACGAACCGCCGCATGTTTTTAACCGGAGCCGGCGCGGCCGCAACGGCAGCGATGACCGGAGCCGCCAACGCGCAGGATCTGATTGAGGCAATCATCCGTTCGCCGCGGCGCGGGGCCTGGAACGACCAGTTCGATGCACGGGCAAGCAGCGGCGGCAAGGTGGCAACCAACCTTCCGATCTTCAGCCAGGAAACGGTCGCCTATCTCGAGCGCGCGATCATGGAGTATTCCAACATTGTCGCGCAGGGCGGCTGGCCCCGTGTGCCCGACGATAAGAAACTGGAACTCGGTGTCGTTGACCCCAATGTGGAGATTCTTCGCCGCCGTCTCATGATTTCCGGCGATCTTTCCCAGCGGGCCGGGATTTCCCAATCGTTCGATTCCTACGTCGATGCCGCAGTAAAGCGTTTTCAAGCGAGACATGGTCTTCCGGCGGACGGCGTGACCGGGCGCCATACCTTCGCTGCTCTCAATGTTCCCGCAGCAATCCGTCTTGGCCAGCTCGAAACCAATCTGGTCAGGCTCCGGTCCATGTCCGGCTTCCTTGGCGACCGGTATGTGGTTGTGAACATTCCCGCTGCCGAAATTGAAGCGGTGGACAACGGCCGTGTGATGCTGCGCCATACGGCGATCGTCGGCAAGGTCGACCGCCAGACACCG
Organism: Nitratireductor sp. ATLC21; assembly: GCF_057196525.1. Taxonomy (NCBI): domain Bacteria; kingdom Pseudomonadati; phylum Pseudomonadota; class Alphaproteobacteria; order Hyphomicrobiales; family Phyllobacteriaceae; genus Nitratireductor; species Nitratireductor sp. ATLC21. Next base: position 15,651 of record NZ_JBXUOU010000001.1, read on the forward strand.
ATCCTGAATTCCAAGATCAACGAAATCATCATCAATCCTTACTGGAATGCGCCGGTTTCGATTGTCCGCAAGGACATTATCCCGCTGATGCGCAAGAACCCGAACTATCTGACGGACAACAATATCCGCCTGATCGCGCCCGATGGCAGCGAGGTGGATCCGTTGACGGTGGACTGGTCGACAGACGACGCGGCCAAATACCGGTTCCGCCAGGATCCGGGCCGGATCAACGCCATGGCGTCGATCAAGATCAATTTCCCGAACCCGCATGCGGTCTATATGCACGACACGCCGCAGCAGGGCCTGTTCCGCGATCTCGACCGGTTTTATTCGTCGGGTTGCGTACGCGTTCAAAACGTGCGCGACCTCGTCACCTGGCTTCTGCGCGAGACCGATGGCTGGGACCGCCGGCGCATCGAGCAGACGATCCAGACGGAGGAAGATGTGCGGGTGGCGCTCAGCAATCCGGTACCGGTCTATTTCACCTACATCTCGGCCTGGTCGACGGGCGACGGTGCTGTGCATCTGCGCGACGACATTTATGGACGGGACGGGGCGAGCGAATTGCAGATTTCGACGGCGCTCTGATCCATCCACCCATGGTGAATTGCCGCAGCCGCCCGGAAACGGGCGGCTGTTGCGTTCTTGGAGCATAAAATTTCGCCGGCAGGCGTGGTGAGGTCGGGGGAAAAGTGCTAGATGCGCCACTTCCGCATTTGATCCATCATCGAAGGGGACACACCGCCATGGCAATTGCGACCGCCGCCGCTTCCAGCGAGACCGACGCATTCTTCACCCGGCCGCTCGAAGACAGCGACCAGGAAATCTTTTCCGCAATCCGTCAGGAACTTGGCCGCCAGCGTCATGAGATTGAGCTGATTGCCTCGGAAAACATCGTTTCGCGCGCCGTGATGGAAGCGCAGGGCACGGTCCTGACAAACAAATATGCGGAAGGGTACCCGGGCAAGCGGTATTATGGCGGTTGCCAGTATGTCGACATTGTCGAGGAACTGGCTATCGAGCGCGCCAAGAAGCTTTTCGGCTGCGAGTTCGCCAATGTGCAGCCCAATTCCGGTTCGCAGATGAACCAGGCCGTGTTCCTCGCGCTCCTGCAGCCCGGCGACAGCTTCATGGGGCTGGATCTGAACTCAGGCGGCCACCTGACGCATGGCTCTCCGGTCAACATGTCCGGCAAGTGGTTCAACCCCATCTCTTATGGCGTGCGCAAGGACGACCATCTTCTCGACATGGACGAGGTGGAACGGCTCGCCAAGGAACACAAGCCGAAGCTTATTCTGGCTGGCGGCACTGCTTATTCACGCGTCTGGGACTGGAAGCGCTTCCGCGAGATCGCCGACGAGATCGGCGCTTATCTGATGGTCGACATGGCGCACATTGCCGGCCTCGTTGCCGGTGGCCAGCACCCGTCGCCGCTGCCGCATGCCCATGTGGTCACCACCACGACGCACAAATCTCTGCGTGGTCCGCGCGGCGGCATGATCCTGACCAATGACGAAGCATTGGCGAAAAAGTTCAATTCGGCCGTGTTCCCCGGTCTTCAGGGCGGTCCGCTTATGCATGTGATTGCCGCAAAGGCGGTTGCGCTGGGCGAGGCGCTCAAGCCGGAATTCAAGACCTATGCGCGCGATGTGGTGGCGAATGCGCGTGCCTTGGCCGAAAGCCTGAAGGAGACCGGCCTCGACATCGTGTCGGGCGGCACCGACAACCATTTGATGCTCGTGGACCTGCGTCCGAAGAACGCCACGGGAAAGCGTGCCGAGGCTGCCCTTGGCCGCGCCAACATCACCTGCAACAAGAACGGGATTCCGTTCGATCCCGAAAAGCCCTTCGTGACGTCGGGTATCCGTCTTGGCACGCCTGCCGGCACCACGCGTGGCTTTGGCACGGCCGAGTTCCGCGAAATCGGCCAGCTGATCGCCGAGGTGCTCGACGGTCTCAAGGCAGCGAACTCTGACGAGGGCAATGCCAAGGTCGAACAGGCTGTGAAGGACAAGGTGATCGCACTCACCGAGCGCTTCCCGCTCTACCCCTATCTGGGGTAAGCAATCACGAACGGATTCGTGAACAAGGGCTCAACATGCGCTGTCCCTACTGCCAGTCGGAAGACACACAGGTAAAGGATTCCCGCCCCGCAGAAGACGGGGCGGCGATCCGGCGACGGCGCGCCTGTCCCGATTGCGGCGGGCGTTTCACCACTTTCGAGCGCATTCAGCTGCGCGATCTGGTGGTGGTCAAGCGGTCGGGCCGCAAGGTGCCATTCGACCGTGACAAACTGATGCGCTCCTTCGACATCGCGCTCAGAAAACGCAATGTGGAGCCGGAGCGCGTGGAACGTGCTGTGACCGGCATCGTGCGCCAGCTCGAAAGCTCGGGCGAGACGGAAATCCCCTCCGACGACATCGGCCTGCTGGTCATCGATGCGCTGAAGGCGCTGGATGACGTGGCGTATGTGCGTTTTGCCTCGGTCTACCGCAATTTCCGCGAAGCGAAGGACTTTCAGGACGTGCTGGGCGAGCTGAAGGGCAAAGAGGACTGAGAATGGAGAGCGGGCCGGCAAGCGAGCTCGACCGGCGCTTTATGGCGGCTGCGATCCGGCTGTCGCGCCGCAATCTCGGTCTGACCGGCACCAATCCCTCCGTTGGAACGCTCATCGTGCGCGATGGACGCATCGTCGGCAGGGGCGTCACCGCGATTGGCGGGCGCCCGCACGCCGAGCCGCAGGCGCTGGCGGAAGCTGGCGAGGCGGCGCGTGGTGCGACCGCCTATGTTACGCTCGAACCTTGTGCCCATCACGGTCGCACACCCCCTTGCGCCAATGCGCTTGTCTCTGCCGGTGTTACCCGTGTGGTGGGGGCGGCGAGCGATCCCGATCCGCGCGTGAGCGGCAGGGGCTACGCCATTCTGCGCGAGGCGGGCATCGAGGTGGTCGAGGGTGTACTGGCACAAGAGGCGGCCGACATGCTGCGTGGGTATCTCACGCGATCCGAGAAGAAACGGCCGGAAGTGATTCTCAAGCTTGCCATATCCGCCGATGGCATGATCGGGCGGACAGGCGAGGGGCAGGTCGCGATCACAGGTCCGGTATCGCGCCGGCAGGTTCACATGATGCGAGCGGAAAGCGACGCGATTCTCGTCGGTATCGGGACGGCGCTGGCCGACGATCCGTCGCTGACCTGCCGGCTTTCGGGGCTTGAACATCGCTCGCCGCTGCGCGTCGTGCTCGACCGGGGAATGAGGCTTCCGGTGCAGTCCGCTCTGGCACGGACCGCCCGCGATGTGCCGGTTCTGGTGACAGCGGCGGAAGACTGCCAGCCGGAACGCCGAAAGGCACTGGCAGAAGCCGGCGTCGATTTTCTCGGTGTCGAGCTCCATGACGGAGAGATCGCGCTGCCGGAATTTCTGGAAGATCTGGCAGCGCGGGGCATCCTCACCCTGATGGTGGAGGGTGGAGCCTACACGGCCCGGATGTTCCTCGAGGAAGGGCTGGTTGACCGGCTCGCACTCTTTGTTGGGCCATCGAAAATCGGCCCTGGAGGGATTGCCGCGCCTCTTGATCGCGACCATATCCCGGAAGGTTTTCGCCTGCTGCGCGAGGCGCGGTTCGGCGACGATGTGTACCTGGAATATGTGAAAGGCGAGCGATGTTCACCGGCATTGTCACGGACATAGGCGTGGTGCAGTCCGTCACCCCGCGCGACGAAGGGGTGCTGTTGCGCATCGAGACCAATTTCGATCCCGAGACGATCGATATCGGTGCTTCCATTGCGTGCGCCGGTGTGTGCCTCACCGTGGTGAAACTGTCAGAAGCGGGCGCGAACACGCGCTGGTTCGAGGTGGAGGCGTGGGAAGAGGCCCTGCGGCTGACCACGGTTTCCGACTGGCAGCAGGGACAGCGCATCAATCTGGAGCGCGCGCTAAAGGTGGGCGACGAATTGGGGGGACATATCGTCTCGGGTCACGTGGACGGTATGGCGGAAATCGTCGAGCGCAGGGATGAAGGCGAGGCCGTTCGCTTCGTACTCGCAGCGCCGAAGGAACTGGCGAAGTTCATTGCGCCGAAAGGCTCGGTGGCGCTGGACGGCACGTCGCTCACGGTCAACAGCGTTGACGGCGCGCAATTCGATGTCCTGCTCATTCACCACTCGCTTTCCGTCACCACCTGGGGAGAGCGAAAGGTGGGCGACCGGGTGAATATCGAGGTCGATACGATGGCGCGATACGCCGCACGGCTTGCGGATGCCGCCAAAGAGGCTTAAGGCAGCGCTCTCATTCTAAATTTAATGCCGTGTGGAGAATGTCCATGGCCGATGCGCGCGCCTTTAGGTTGCTGATCGTCGAAGCCCGTTTTTACGACCATTTGGCCGATGGCCTTCTTGAAGGTGCAAAGGCAGCACTGGATGCCGCCGGTGCGGCCTATGATGTGGTAACGGTTCCCGGAGCGCTTGAAGTGCCCGCAGCGATTGCCTTCGCCGCGACTGGCAATAGCGGTCCGCTTTATCATGGTTACGTAGCGCTCGGCTGCGTTATCCGCGGCGAGACCTATCATTTCGATGTGGTTGCCAATGAATCGAGCCGCGCGCTGATGGACCTCGCCGTGCAGAAGAATCTTGCTATCGGCAATGGCATCCTGACCGTCGAGAACGAGGCCCAGGCGCTTGCCCGCATCGAGAAGAGCGAGGGCACCAGCGGCGAAAGCATGGGCAAGGGATATTTCGCCGCCGAAGCGGCACTGACGATGATTGCGCTCAAGCAGCGCATGGGAGCTTGATGTGACCGAACCGACCGCAGACGGCTTTCGCCCGGCCAACAAACGGGGTTCAGCCCGCCTTGCAGCCGTTCAGGCGCTTTACCAGATGGATGTGGCGGGCACGGGCCTGCTCGAGACCACGGCGGAATACGAGCTTTTCCGGCTTGGGAAGGAAATCGACGGCGAGCTTTACCGCGATGCCGATCCGCAGTGGTTTCGCGCCATTCTGTCGGGCGTTGTCGAGGACCAGAAGACGATCGACCCAGTGATCCGCAAGGCGCTGACGGAGGATTGGCCGCTCTCGCGCCTCGATTCGACGCTGCGTGCCATCCTGCGCGCCGGTGTCTACGAGCTTACACGGCGCAAGGATGTGCCGGTGGCCGTGATCGTTTCGGAATATGTGGACATCGCCAAGGCGTTCTACACCGAGGACGAGCCGAAGCTCGTCAATGCAGTGCTCGACCGGGTTGCCCGGCGCAGCCGCAATGAGGGCAGGGGGAAAGACCCCGAATGACCGGAACACGCGATGACCTGTACCGCGAGGCAAAACGCACCGCTCTGATTCTTGCCTCAGCACAGGCCATCGTCGGCTCCGCTGCCCCGATCGCCATCTCCATGGGCGGTCTCGCCGGTTTCTATCTGCTCGGCAGCGACAAGTCGCTCGCAACGGCACCCGTAACGGGTTTCAATCTCGGCATCGCGCTTGGCGCGCTTCCCGCTGCCGCGCTGATGCGCGCGGTGGGGCGTCGCAACGGTTTTATGGCCGGCGGACTTGTCACGGCAAGCGGCGGTTTCGTGGCCGCAACAGCCCTGTTTCAAAGCAGTTTTTGGCTTTTTGCAATTGGCCTCCTTCTCACGGGCATAGGCAATGCCTTTCTGCAGCAATACCGTTTCGCCGCCGCCGACAACGCGCCGGCCGATTTCAAGCCCCGCGCCATTTCGTGGGTTCTTGGCGGCGGCATTTTTGCCGCAATCATCGGCCCGCAAACCGTCATCTACACCCGGGACCTTTTTGCTCCGGTGCAGTTTGCCGGCGCTTTTGCAGCCCTCGTCGTGCTGGGACTTATGGGATCGTGCATCCTGTCTTTCCTGCGCCTGCCGAAGGAAACACCGTCGACGGTGCTTGATGATCAAGAACCGGCCCGCCCGCTGGTCCAGATTCTGTTGCAGCCCCGCTTTCTGGTCTCGCTTTTCTGCGGCATTGCTTCCTATGCACTGATGAGCTTCGTCATGACGGGTGCGCCTCTTGCCATGGTTGGCTGCGGTTTTACGCCTGACGAGGCCACGCTCGGCATTTCCTGGCACGTGATGGCAATGTTTGCGCCGAGTTTCATCACTGGCCGGCTGATCGCTCGCTTCGGCAAGGAAACCATTGTGGCTACGGGATTGCTGACCCTGATTGCCTGCGCCATCGTGGCATTGTCGGGCATTGCGTTGTGGCAATTCTGGACTGCACTGATCCTGCTTGGCATTGGCTGGAACTTCGGCTTTATCGGCGCAACGGCGATGGTGGCCGAATGCTACCGGCCATCGGAGAAGAACGGCGTTCAGGGTGTGCACGACTTCCTACTGTTTTCGACCACTGCCTTCTCCTCGCTTATGTCGGGCCAGATCTACAATGCGTTCGGCTGGAATATGCTCGCATGGATTGTGATTCCCGTCGCCGGTTCCTGCCTTCTGGCATTGGGAGTCATGGCGATCAGCCGGCGTAGACGTCAGCTTGCCTGAGCCGGCAATGCCGGTCAGCACAAGGCCCCGAGGCTGATTCCCTTCGGGTCTGCGACAATTTATCCCAGCACACGCTTGACGTCTCCGCGCGCCTTCGCCCAAGCTGCGCGCATTGGGCCGGGAGGGGCGCGAATGCCGCCGGCCTTTTCAGCGTGACCCGGGAGGGGGTTCCAGTCGCGGGTCGAAATCAAGGGATAGATTGGCAATGAACATGCTTTACGTGGTCATCGCCTGCGGTGTGCTTTCCATACTCTATGCCATCTGGGCAACCCGGTCGGTGCTCGCCGCCGATCAGGGCAATGCACGCATGCAGGAAATCGCCGGTGCAATCCGGGAGGGTGCGCAGGCTTATTTGACAAGGCAGTACACCACTGTCGCCATTGTTGGCGTCGTGGTATTCGTTCTCGCATGGTGGCTTCTCACCGGCGTGGCGGCCATCGGCTTCCTCATCGGTGCAGTGCTTTCGGCCGCAGCCGGCTTTATTGGTATGCACGTTTCGGTGCGCGCCAATGTGCGCACGGCACAGGCTGCCTCCAACAGCCTGGCAGCCGGCCTCGACATCGCCTTCAAGTCCGGTGCGATCACCGGCCTGCTGGTGGCGGGTCTCGCGCTGCTGGGGGTGTCAGTCTATTTCTGGGTCCTCACCGGGCCGCTCGGCCATGCGCCGACAGACCGTATCGTCATCGACGCGCTGGTGGCGCTCGGCTTCGGCGCGTCGCTCATCTCCATCTTCGCGCGCCTCGGCGGCGGCATTTTCACCAAGGGTGCTGATGTCGGCGGCGATCTGGTGGGCAAGGTGGAAGCGGGCATCCCCGAAGACGATCCGCGAAACCCGGCCACCATCGCCGACAATGTGGGCGACAATGTCGGCGACTGCGCCGGCATGGCCGCCGATCTGTTCGAAACCTATGTGGTGACCGTCGTCGCCACCATGGTGCTCGCCTCGATCTTCTTCACGGTCGAGGTGGCGTTGACGCTCATGCTCTTCCCGCTGGTCATTGGTGCTGCCTGCGTGGTGACGTCGATCGTCGGGACGTTTTTCGTCAAGCTGGGCTCCAACAACTCCATCATGGGCGCGCTCTACAAAGGCTTCTGGGCGACCGCCGCTCTTTCGGTCGTCGCGCTTGGCGGCATTGTCTGGGGCTGGCTCGGTGCTTCCACAACCTTCTCGGCGAGCAATGGTGCCGAGTTTACCGGCATGTCGCTCTTCTGGTGCGGCGTTGTGGGGCTCGGTGTCACCGGGCTCATCATCTGGATCACCGAATATTATACGGGCGTCGGCTACCGGCCGGTGCGTTCCATCAGCCAGGCATCGGTGACCGGCCATGGCACCAATGTCATTCAGGGCTTGGCGGTTTCGCTTGAGGCAACGGCGCTTCCAGCTATCGTCATTATTGCCGGCATCATCCTGTCGTTCAATCTTGCGGGGCTCTTCGGTATCGCCATCGCCGTGACAACGATGCTGGCACTGGCAGGCATGGTCGTGGCGCTCGATGCGTTCGGTCCGGTGACGGACAATGCCGGCGGCATCGCCGAGATGTCGGATCTGCCGAGCGAAGTTCGCCAGACGACCGACGCGCTCGATGCGGTCGGCAACACCACCAAGGCGGTGACCAAGGGCTATGCCATCGGGTCTGCCGGTCTCGGTGCGCTGGTGCTTTTCGCGGCCTATACGGAAGACCTGAAATATTTCGCGGCGAATGCGCAGCCGGGTACTTTCTTTGAGGGCGTAAGCGTCGATTTCTCTCTCTCAAACCCCTATGTGGTCGCCGGCCTTCTCTTCGGTGGCCTTTTGCCTTTCCTCTTCGGCGGTCTGTCCATGACGGCGGTGGGCCGCGCCGGCGGTGCCATCGTGCAGGAAGTGCGCCGGCAGTTCCGTGAAAAGCCGGGCATAATGGAAGGCAGGGAGAAGCCTGACTATGGCGCGGCGGTCGACCTTCTCACCAAGGCGGCGATCAAGGAAATGATCGTGCCTTCGCTCCTGCCGGTACTATCGCCGCTGGTGGCGTTTGCGGTCGTCTACGCCATTGCTGGAAAGAGCGAGGCCTTCTCGGCCCTTGGTGCGATGCTCCTCGGCGTCATCGTGACAGGTCTGTTCGTGGCAATTTCCATGACCGCCGGAGGCGGCGCTTGGGACAATGCCAAGAAATCCTTCGAGGATGGTTTCGTGGATGCTGACGGCACCAAGCACGAGAAGGGATCGGAGGCCCACAAGGCTTCGGTGACCGGCGATACGGTGGGAGACCCCTACAAGGACACCGCAGGGCCGGCTGTGAACCCGATGATCAAGATCACCAACATCATCGCGCTGTTGCTCTTGGCGGTTCTGGCACACTGACAGGCTGACAGGGGCTGCATTTGTAGCCGTCAATGAAAAAGCCCGCGAGCATGGCTCGCGGGCTTTTGTTGTTGCCTGAGATCTGTGATCGGTCAGCCGCCGCCGCCGAAGAGGCCCGAAGGCGGGCCGCCCTTGGAAGCCCCGGCGAGAATCTGGCCGATGAAAGTTTGTTCCTTGCCGCCCGTCGGTGTGGTGCGGGAAATGAAATCGAACACCTTCCCGTCTTCCATTCCGTATCGGGCGATTTTCGAGACACGTTCGTCGTCGCCGAAGTAAACGGCGAGAACCTGCTGCTCGACGAGACGAGGACGCATGAAGGCGGCCCCGCGCACGCGTTTCTGCGAAATGTAGTAGAAGGCTTCGTTGTCGAAGGTTGCTGTTGTGGACGGCGAACCGAGCGCCAGCAGCACCTGCTCGCGACTGGAACCCACGGGAACCAGCTCCAAGGCCTGCTCGTCGATGACGTAACCCTGGGTAAGCGTTTCGCGCGCATCGAGCGTGTTCGCGACATTGCAGCCGGACAATGCAGCCGCAGCGCCGGCGAGACCGGCAGCCAAAATTGTGCGTCCGACAGGATAACTGTTGATTTTCTTCACCTGCAACGACATCTCCATAGCGTCCCCGGCGCGAGGGCTTTCGATCGAAAACCCTTGTCCCCGCCGGCAAAACGGGTAAACCAGCTTAAGCGCCGATGCAACCTGATCCTGTCCCAAACCGGCCCCAAGGGAGGGCAATTCTCATGTTCCAGAAGCTGTTTGGCTTTGGACAGCGCTCGCGCCGTATGGTCATCGACGGCTTGTATGAACGAATCGTGGCGGCCTCGCGGCAGCCTGTCTTCTATGCGCGCTGGGATGTGCCCGACACGCCACTTGGGCGTTTTGAGATGATTGCACTTCATATGATTCTGTTTCTGCGCCGGGTACGCAACGAGGATGGGGCGGCCGTTCGCGAGGTGGCGCAGGAGGTCACAGACGTATTCTTCGCTGATGTGGAGCACGCCATCCGCGAATTGGGCATTGGCGACATGGGGGTTCCCAAGCGGATCAAGAAGCTGGCGCGCATGTTCTATGGCCGCGCCGCCACCTATGGTGAAGCCATCGACGCGAATGATGCCGAGGCGCTGGCTGCGGCCATGCGGCGCAATATCCGTCCGGACGACGAAACCTGGATGGGTGCCGAACCGCTTGCCCGCTATGCGCTTGAGGCGGCGGCCTTGCTGGAAACGCAGAACGTGGAACACCTGATCGCCGCCGACATTTCATTCCCTGATGCAGAAAGGGAGCGCTGATCCATGATCGACAGGACCATGACAGACAAACCCAGGAAAACGCCGGTCTCACACCAGGTGAATGTTCATCGCCTAGCCCGAAAGGGCATGCCGGTATCGATCGAGGCCGATGCAGGCCAACGCGGAGCCCTGGCTGAGGAGCACGATCTTCTTTCTGTCGAGCGCTTTGTCGCGGATCTCACCGTGCGGCCGTGGAAGGCTGACGGGGTGCGCATTACGGGTACGGTGGAGGCGGAGATAACTCAGGCCTGCGTGGTGACGCTTGAGCCCGTTTCAAGCCATATCAGGGAAGACGTGTCCGCCACGCTTGTGCCAGAAGGTTCTCGGCTGGCGCGGAACGAAGTGGACGGTGGAGAATTCGTGCTCGACGCAGAAGGTCCAGACATGCCCGACACTTTTCACGGCAGCATCATTGACGTGGGTGCGCTCGCAGAAGAATTCTTCACGCTCGGCATCGACCCCTATCCGCGCAAGGCAGGGGCTGTTATGGAAGCCGGGCAGCCTCAGGACGAAGCGCCGAAAGAGCCCGGTCCGCTGTATGAAGGGCTGCGAAAGCTTGGACAAAAGTCCTGAATTGCATGTTGAAGGCGCGAAACGAGGTTGTGCCTCCGGCCAAAAACGCTATTTTCGCCGCACATTTGAGCCGATACCGGCGCCCGATCAACCATTGAGGCACATCACGCGTGGTACGCATTTCGATTGACGCTATGGGTGGGGATCATGGTCCCGAGGTCACGCTGCGTGGCCTGACCAAGGTTATCGAACGACGTCCCGACGCCCGTTTTCTCATTTATGGCCGGGAGGATGCTGTCCTGCCGGTTCTCGACGGCTTACCAGGCCTGAAGGACGTGAGCGACTTCACGCATTGCGAGGTAGCGGTGCGGATGGACGACAAGCCAAGCCAGGCGCTGCGCCAGGGGCGCTGGAAGTCCTCCATGTGGAAAGCCATCGAAGCGGTCAAGAACGGCGAGGCGGATGCCTGTGTTTCTGCCGGCAACACTGGTGCGCTCATGGCCATGTCCAAATTCTGCCTGCGCACCATGGCCGATATCGAACGACCGGCTATCGCGGCAATCTGGCCGACCATGCGCAGCGAAAGCATCGTGCTGGATGTGGGCGCGACCATCGGCGCCGATGCGCAGCAACTGGTCGACTTCGCCATCCTTGGTGCTGCCATGGCCAACGCGCTTTTCGATCTTGATCGCCCCACGGTCGGCCTCCTGAATGTGGGGGTTGAGGAGATCAAGGGGCAGGAAGAGGTGAAAGAGGCTGGGCGCATGCTGCGCGAGGCCGCACTCAACACGATGCGCTATGAGGGCTTCGTGGAGGGTGACGATATCGGCAAGGGCACGGTCGATGTGGTGGTTTCGGAAGGATTCGCCGGCAACATTGCGTTGAAGACCGCTGAAGGCACAGCGCGACAGATTGCCGGCTATCTCCGCGAGGCCATGGGACGTACGCTCATGGCGCGTATCGGTTATCTTTTTGCGCGCGGCGCCTTCCGGCGCCTCGGCGAAAAGATGGATGTGCGCAAGGTGAATGGCGGCGTCTTTCTGGGCCTTAACGGAATTGTTGTCAAAAGCCATGGAGGGGCGGATGCAGAGGGATTTGCTGCCGCCGTCGAGCTTGGATATGAAATGGCGCGCAGTCATCTGCTCGACAGAACGCGCGCCACCCTGGACCTCTATCACGCCCGCAAGCCGCAAGCGGCTGCCGGCGTTACAGCCGTGAATGAATAGGACGCTGTGATGACTAGATCCGTTGTGCGTGGCATTGGCTCCGCCCTGCCACGCCGCATCATGAAGAATGCGGAATTCGAGAAACTTGTCGACACAACCGATGAGTGGATCGTCCAGCGGACCGGCATCCGCCAGCGTCATATCGCGTCGGAAGATGAGACGACCGCATCGCTGGGAGAGGCGGCGGCACGCGCCGCTCTCGATAGCGCGGGACTGATGCCCGCCGACATCGACATGATCATTCTGGCCACCTCCACCCCAAACAATACTTTTCCGGCAACAGCCGTCGAAATCCAGGAGCGTCTTGGCATGCCGGGCGGCTTCGCCTTCGACATGCAGGCCGTCTGCAGCGGCTTCGTCTATGCCATCACCACGGCCGATCTTTACATTCGTGGGGGTCAGGCAAAACGGATGCTGGTGATCGGCTCTGAAACCTTCTCGCGCATTCTCGACTGGAATGACCGCACGACCTGTGTGCTGTTCGGAGATGGCGCGGGCGCGGTGGTTCTGGAGGCCGAAGACGGTGAAGCCGCACTGGACCAGCGCGGTATTATCGCTTCATCGCTGCGTTCCGACGGCAGCCAGCGAGACAAACTCTATGTTGACGGTGGACCCTCGACGACCTGCACGGTTGGTCATCTGCGGATGCAGGGTAGGGAAGTGTTCAAACACGCAGTCGGTATGATCACTGATGTGATCGAGGACGTTTTCGCCAAGGCCGGCATCACCGCCGACGATATCGACTGGTTCGTTCCGCACCAGGCCAACCGTCGGATCATCGACGCTTCGGCCAGGAAACTCGGCATTGCCGAGGAGAAGGTTGTCGTGACGGTGGATCTCCATGGCAACACGTCGGCAGCCTCTGTGCCTTTGGCGTTGTCAGTTGCAGTCGAACGCGGCCAGATCAAGAAGGGCGATCTCGTGCTTCTGGAGGCCATGGGCGGCGGTTTTACCTGGGGTGCGGTGCTGGTACGCTGGTAGCGGACGTAAATCACGTGTATCGTCCTTGACCGTTGCGAAGCAATTTTTGTAACGTCAGCGCCGCGTATTGAAATCACATGCATTTTCAAGATCTGGATGGGTAGCCCTATGGGGGGAAAGACACTGACGCGTGCCGAGCTGGCTGAGGCCGTCTATCGGAAGGTCGGACTGTCACGAACCGAATCCGCTCAGCTTGTCGAAATGGTTCTTCAGGAAGTCTGTGACGCGGTGGTCCGCGGCGAAACGGTGAAGCTTTCCTCTTTTGCCACCTTTCAGGTGCGTGACAAGAACGAGCGCATCGGCCGCAATCCGAAGACCGGCGAAGAAGTGCCGATCTCTCCGCGTCGTGTGATGACTTTCAAGGCTTCGAATGTGCTCAAGGAAAAAATTCTGAAGGCGCACCAGGCAAGGCGGATGCGCAAGAGCGCCTGACCCGCATTTTTCGGAAACCGCCCCGCTCTCATTTTTCCTGGCCGGGAAGTGGTTTAGACTTCCGAATCGGTGGGGTGTTCTGACGCTTCAAGAACGTTGGTCGGAACGCCCGGTTTGAAAGGGATGGCGCAGGGCGCCGGCCTTCAGGAGATTGCGCGATCATGGACAAGAGCCCCGACGCTTTCCGCACCATCAGCGAAGCGGCTGAAGAACTCGATCTGCCTCAGCACGTTCTGCGCTTCTGGGAAACGCGATTCTCGCAGATCAAGCCGCTGAAGCGGGGCGGCGGACGCCGCTATTACCGGCCGCAGGACATCGACCTGATCAAGGGTATTCGTCATATGCTGTATGATCAGGGATACACGATCAAAGGTGTTCAGAAGCTTCTGCGTGAAAACGGCAACCAGTTTGTCGTGGCCATTGGTCGCGGCGATGTGGCCGCTGTCGAAGCGATCGCCCAGAGTCACCAGGCCGAAGCCGAGAAGGCTGCCTCTGAAGAGGAGGTTCTGGTCGGTACGCCGAAAGCCAAGCCGAGCAAACGTTTTTTCGGTTTGGGCCGTGGCGAGCAGGATGGACCTGTGGCCGCCGATGCCACGAGCCTTTCGCGCGACAACCGGGCGCTTCTCCAGGAGGCGCTGTTCGATCTTCTGGAATGCAAGCGCCTGCTTGATCAGGTGCGGTAGCTTCTTTTCTCCATTCCTGGAGACGCTCGTGGAGAAAGTTGGCCTCGCACACGGCTTTTTGTCCCTGAGCGGTTTTTAGGCCTTGCGCGTGGGAAGAGGAAACTATATCCCTTGCGCCGGTTCGGAGCGTAGCGCAGCCCGGTAGCGCACTTGACTGGGGGTCAAGGGGTCGTGGGTTCGAATCCCGCCGCTCCGACCATTTTTCCTTTACATCACAACAGTTTGCAGTCCACTTCCTCCCGTGAACTGTTTGCTGGTCTGCGCATGTGCCTGTTCGGCTTGGAACGCGTCCTGAGGCGCGTTGCTCAAGATCACAATCACACTGCTTTGTCAGACCCGATGACAGCCATGGACTTCGGTCGCGCCCTGGTTTTCCTCGTGTGGCACGAGCCCGAATGGGCGTTTTGTGCTAGGCTGGGCCGATAGACACCACTGCTGGAGCTGATTTTGATGAGAATCGCATGCCTTCCGCAGTTTGCACAGATCGCGTGCCTGTCAGTGGTCTGTTCGTTGGGCGCTTTATCCACCGCTTCAGCTGAGCCGGCGCGCATCATCTTCGCGCATAAAAACTGGTCGGACCTTCGCGGCGTCCTCAACGTGTTTGAAGCTGCCAGAGCTGCTTGCCTTGCTCAACCCGTGACAAAGGATCTCCCTAAGCAATTGTTGCCCGAAGACTACGAGATCGTCTCATCGAGCCTGCATGCTCTCGGCTTTGAGACCGGCTCTGAACCGAAAGCGGTGGTGCTCTCCAGGACTGGGGATGAAGCAAATGACTATGCCGAGGGGGCACCTCCTTATGTCGAACTGACATTCGCCACCGACGCGGCACCGAGCGGGGGGTGCCGTGTGGCTTGGAGAAGGAAATGGGACTATTCGCAGGATGTGGACCGCATCATGGACAGCATGGCAGTGCTGTTCGATCCCTGGTTTTCCTACGCGCTCAAGGCTGTGCGTGTCTCACGGCCAGATGATGGCTTCACCGCGCAGGAGCAGTACAGTCTTCTCAGTGAATGGGCTGTGCCTTGCTTCGGCGGCAAATGGTGTCGGGTGGGCGCGCTTCTGGAACTGCGGCGTGATGAGGGCGTTCATCTCACCATCACGCGAAGCGAAGAACCGGTGGGGTCGCAGGACGCCAACTAGGTTGGGGAAGAGGTTTGGCCTCTGGTCCCGGGACTCTTTTGCCGGTCTTGTGTCGACTTACAGGCGCCGCGCCATCCATTTCTGCTCCAACGCTATCATGCCCCAGAGGAGGCCGAGGAGCAGGTAGAAATGGCGCCAGTGGTCGGTATCGATCACGGTTCCCAGGGCCACATGACCAACGAAGACGATGTAGACGCAGATCAAATATGGCTGCCAGGGACGGCGGCGGAACAGAATGCGGAAGCCCGCTGTGACCGTCCACAGGATCAACGTCAGATAAGCCGCAAAACCCAGCCAGGAATAATCGAGCAATGCCTTGAGCCAGATATTGTGGGTGTCCTCACCGAGAATCTGGCCGAATTGCAGAGGTCCGATGCCGAGGGGGTTTTCAGTCGCCCATCCGAAGCCAATTCCGAATCGGGCAAAGCGGCCAAGCCGGGCGCTGTCATAATCCTGCACGAGTTGCGCGCGTTGGGTGAAGAGCTCCGAGACCGCAGGAATCTGAAGCGCAAGGATGAGGGCAAGTGCGATGGCGGCGATTGCAAGCAGCGCTGTAACGGCAATTCGCAGCCGTGCACTGGCTGTGCCGGCGTTGAGAAAGACGGCAAGAACGAGAAGGCTTGCCGTCATGAGGAGAAGTCCCCAAGCGCCGCGCGAAAAAGAAAAGAAGATGCCGCCGGTGACAATCAGAAGCAGCGGTGCGGAGACAAGGGCGATGGATGGCCGCGCGGTGAGGATAAGGTAAAGCAGATAGATCGCCGGCAGCGTGAGAAACGGGCCGAAGACGTTGGGGTCTTCGAAGACACCGGCTGCGCGCCCGAATTTGGTGAACATCGAGGCGCCGGGAAAGGCGTTGAAATATCCCAGAATTCCGAAAAGCGCAGTGGCTGCGGCGGCAGCCACCCAGGCGCGGAAGACAACCGCAAGCAGGTCGGATTCCGCCTCGATGATCGCTGCGAAGAAAACGGATGTGAGTGCAAGAAACAGCGACACCGCGATGTAAAGCGGGATGGTGCCCAGATCTGCAAGTTGGGACAGTGAGATGAGACCACCGATATTGAAGGCGACGAGCAGCGCCAGAAGCGGCGCGATGCGTCGCGATATCCGCAAGCCCGCGAGTGCCCAGATTGCGATCAGGCCCACCATGTAAAGCTCATAGGGTGCGGGTTCGCGAATAACGAAGCCCGAC
Source organism: Nitratireductor sp. ATLC21 (assembly GCF_057196525.1). Lineage (NCBI taxonomy): Bacteria > Pseudomonadati > Pseudomonadota > Alphaproteobacteria > Hyphomicrobiales > Phyllobacteriaceae > Nitratireductor > Nitratireductor sp. ATLC21. The sequence continues at coordinate 31,937 of NZ_JBXUOU010000001.1, forward strand.
AGGAAAACCCCAAGCCCGATTGCCGCCAGTTTCATGAGAGAAACCAGCTTGGCGTCTATGGCGGCGCGGGCAAGCCCGGGCGGCTCTCTATCGTAGGTGAGCAGGCTCAATAGGCGTTTTCCGTATTGAACAGGCTGATTGGTGTCAGGAACAAGATCTTCAGGTCGAGCCAGAGCGACCAGTTTTCGATGTAATAGAGATCGTATTCCGTGCGTTTGCGGATTTTCTCATCTGAATCCACTTCGCCGCGCCAGCCATTGATCTGCGCCCAGCCGGTAACCCCGGGCTTCACCTTGTGACGCGCGAAGTAACCATCGACGACTTCTTCGTAAAGCCGATTGTGGGCCTGGGCAGCCACTGCGTGCGGCCGTGGACCCACAAGGGAGAGGCTGCCGAATAGCGCGTTGAAGAACTGTGGCAGCTCATCGATGGAGGTCTTGCGGATAAAGCGGCCGACACGGGTGACGCGAGGGTCATTCTTTGTGACAGCGTTCTTTGCTGTTGGATCGCACTGGTCCACATACATGGAGCGGAACTTCAACACCTCGATGGACTCATTGTTGAATCCGTGGCGTTTTTGCCTGAACAGCACAGGCCCCTTGCTGTCGAGCTTGATGGCGATGGCCGTGGCGATCATGATCGGAGAGAAAACGAGAATGCCGAGCAGGCTGAAGACGATGTCGAAGCCTCTCTTGGCGACCGAGTCCCAGTCGTTGATGGGGCGGTCGAAAATATCCAGCATCGGCACCGAGCCGATGTAGGAATAGGCGCGCGGACGAAACCGCAGATGGTTTGCATGAGCCGAGAGGCGGATGTCGACCGGCAGCACCCAGAGTTTCGACAAAAGCGACAGCACGCGCTTCTCCGCCGAAATCGGCAATGCCACAATCAGCACGTCGATACGGGCAATGCGGGTGAACTCCACGAGCTCGGTGATCGTGCCGAGCTTCGGGTAGCCGGCCACAACGGGCGGGGAACGCAGATCGTCGCGATCATCGAACAGCCCGCAGATGCGTATGTCATTGTAGGGCTGTTGCTCGATGGATCGAATAAGCTGCTCGGCATTGGCGCCTCCACCCACGATAACCGCGCGCCGTTCGATCGTTCCATTGCGCGCCCAGCGGCGCAGGAGCTGCGACATGGTGATGCGCAGAACGAGAAGCGCCATGAACCCGCAGACAAACCAGGATCCAAGCCAGAAACGTGAGAAACTGTCGGAGATTTTCAGAAAGAAGCCCGTCAGAGCCAACGCTGCGAATGTCGCCATCCAGGCGATGAACACGCGCCCCATGGCACCGGTGGGATTGCGCAGAGCACGCATCTGGTAGCAGCTGGTGAATTCGCACAGCACCACCATGAGAAGGGAACCGCCGCCGATAACGGTCATATAGTGCCAAAATAGCACCGGCGAGGTGCCCACATAAATGGCATAGAGAACAAAGCCGGTCGCAAGCAACATCGTCAGTTCGACCAGCCGCATGACGCCGAGAACCATGACTGGCGACATGGTTTCGCGCTTGTATTGTTGTGCGACCTGCCAGGCAATGGGATTGAGCTTGTTTTGCTCATCACCGGCCTTCAGCATGCCCGACTGTTTCGGCGCCTTCGACACCTGAAGCCGTTTCGGGTCAATCTGATTCATGAACTGGCAATGCCCCCTGACGTTTGCGACCCTACGTTAGGTGCCAGGGGCTAAAAATATGTTTCAGGCGCAGTGGAGCTGAAACTGCTCGTATTTGTGCTTAACGTTTGGTGTCCAGGCTGGCTCTGTATGCCGTCTCGATGGAGGCCGCCATGACGTCCGCGCCGAAACGTGCGCGCAGGTCAGCTTTTTCCGGCATCAAAGCATGGAAAGCGGCTTCGTCGGCCAGGGCCAGCTGCATTTTTTGGGCGATAGCGTCAGCATCCGGCTGGGTAAGCGCTGGGGAACTCTGTCCGAAAATTTCGGGAATACCGCCGACCGCGCTCGCGATCAGCGTGCGTCCGGCTGCCAGCGCCTCCAATACGATATAGGGCATGGCTTCGGCGCGTGAAGGGACAACCATGATCCTGGCCAGTGAAAACGCATCGCGAGCCGGCATGGCCGGAAGAAAACTGATGCGTTCACCGAATTCAAGTTGAAGTGCCTGATGCTTGTAGCGGTCGAGGTCGTCGCCGTCGCCGACCATCACAGCATTGAGCTTGCGACCGATTTTCCTCTCCGTCAGGGCAAGCGCGTCGATAAAAAGGTCTGGGCCCTTCAAGTCACGCATCATGCCGATGTAAAGGAAATCAGAAGCTCCGGAGAGAGTTTCAACGGGCGCGAATTCATCCGCCGTCAGCCCGTTATAGACCAATGTGGAGGGCGCGCGGGGAATCCCGACCTTCTGCTCAAATGTACGTCGCTCATAATCCGACACGAAAAGGATGTGGTCGGTCAGGCGATCCATCATGCGTTCGATCGAGAAGAAGAAGCGACCGGTAGCGGTCTCCGCCGCATAATGTAGGCTGCCACCATGGGGGGAATAGATGCGTGCCGGCTTCTGCCCCGACATGCGCATCAAGGTGCCGAAGACCCGTGCATATACGCCGCCCTTGGCGCCATGTCCGTGCAGGACGTCGGGTCGCATGTCACGGACGACGCCATATGCACGCCGTGCTGCCGAAATGTCGCCCAGTCCGATATGGCGCTGCATGGGAGTGCGTTTCACTCCCAGGGAAAGGCGTGGCTCGAGCTCGGCAATGAGGCTTGCTTCATAGCTGCCGCCCGTGGTGGAATCGCAGATGATGCCGACCTCATGCCCTGCCGCACGCTGTGCATCGCAAAGGTCGCGAACATGGCGAAAGATTCCGCCAACCGGAGAGCGAAAGCAGTGAACGATCCTCAGTTTTTCCCGAGAGGACAAGGCCTCGACCCTTGTTGGTGAATACGCTTCAGAAAAGGCGTTCGCGGACATAGACCGTGTCACCAGGGAGAAGCGGATCGGAGGTGACGACGCGACCTGTCAGGACCTTGCCATTGATGTCACGGGTGATGTCGACATTGCTCTGATTGGCCCGGGCGCTGAAACCGCCGGCAGCAGCGACAGCCTTTTGAACCGTCATCCCCGGAACATAGGAGTATTGGCCGGGAGACCCCACTTCACCCATGACAAACACCGGACGGTAGCGATCAATTTCGACCGTCACATCGGGGTCGCGAAGATAACCCTGCCTCAGCATGCTGGCGATTGCCTGTTCCACCTGTTTGGAGGTTTTGCCCCGGGCAGCAACCGAGCCGATCAGCGGAAAGGCAATGTATCCGGACTGGTCGACACTGTAGGTGTTGGTCAGATTGTCCTGGTCGAAAACGGTCACCCGCAGTGAGTCTCCCGCGTCGAGCACATAAGGCTGATAGAGCGCTTCGTGGAATGCCGCTGGTGCCGGGCGATACCCCGAACAGCCCGCAGCAAGAACGAGTGCTGCCAGCACAGGGAGGAGTTTGGCTGTTTTCATCATGACCGACTGCAAACCTCTGACGTCATCGAGTCCCGCCTCTGAACCGCTTGCGACGTCGCCGCCAGAGCAGGCACCATGCTCGTTTTATCCATCCGTTAGGGTTAATGTCGGGTAAAGCCACGCCTTATGCCCCCATAACGGGCATGTATTTTCCCATTAACGGCTGACGCGAGGCTTTAACCGGCTGGTTACTATGCCCGTTTACCTTGGCGGCAAGCAGATTGGGAGCCAACTGGATGAACAGCGATCAGATCGCGCATGGTGACGTGGATGTCGACCTGGGTCGGCTTTTTGCCGGCGTTCGGCGTAAATGGCCACGCATTCTCTTCGCCGCGCTTGTCATCACGGGACTGGTTTTTGCCGTCACCTACACCGTCACACCACAATATCGGGCCCAAACGCGGCTGCTGATCGAGACCCGCGAATCCGTTTATACCCGCCCGCAGGGCGTGAATGACGGGGACCGGCCGATCCTTGACGGCGAGGGCGTGGCAAGCCAGGTCGAACTGATCACATCCACTGAGATCCTCACGAGTGTGGCCGAGAAATACAATCTCGCCAATCGGGGAGAGTTCGCCGGCGGCGGTGGCTCTTTCCTATCCGGCCTGCTGGTGATGGCGGGGCTGAAGAGCGCTCCTGTCGAAGGGACACAGGAAGAAAAGGTTCTGCGCGCTTTCCGTGAGCGTCTTACCGTCTATCGCGTGGAGAATTCGCGAGTCATCGTTATCGAGTTTTCTTCCGAGGATCCAAAGCTTGCGGCTGAAATTCCAAACGCGGTGGCCGACGCCTATGTCGCCATGCAAAGCGAGGCGAAGCTCCAGTCAAACACCAGCGCGACTCAGTGGCTTGAACCGGAAATCGAGGATCTGCGCGAGCGTGTAAAGGAAGCCGAAGCCCGCGTCGCCGAATATCGCGCGCAGTCTGATCTTTTGCTTGGTCAGAACAACACCGTTCTGGCCACGCAGCAGCTTGCCGAACTGTCGAGCGAGCTGTCTCGCACCCGCGCCAATCGCTCAGCAGCGACGGCCCAGGCAGAGTCCGTGCGTAGCGCGCTGCAAAGCGGTGCCGCCGTGGAAACTCTGCCAGAAGTCATGGCATCGCCCCTCATTCAGCGCTTGCGTGAACGCCAGGTGGAACTCAACGCACAGATAGCCGACCTTTCGACAACGCTCCTTGGCAATCATCCACGGATCCGCGCTCTGCGTTCGCAGCTCGCTGATCTTGACACGCAAATCAGGAGCGAAGCCAACAAGGTTCTCGCCGGCTTCGAGGCCGAAGCCGCGACGGCGCAAAGACGCGAAGAAGAACTGACTGCGGAACTCAATAGACTGAAAGCCGCATCCGCGGTTGCAGAAGAAGAGCAGGTGGAACTTCGCGCGTTGGAGCGGGAGGCAGCCGCCCAGCGCGAATTGTTGGAATCCTATCTGACGCGCTACCGCGAAGCGGCATCCCGCAGTGATCGCAATTATCTGCCCGCGGATGTTCGCATCTTCTCGCGCGCCATCACGCCAAGTGAGCCATATTTTCCCAAGATCATGCCAATCACGGTGGCTGCCTTTGTCGCATCGCTGTTGATCATGGCCATCATCACGCTACTGCAGGAGCTGTTCAGCGGCCGTGCCATGCGTCCGACCAGCGGTGTTGCCGCTCCGGTGCCCGCGACCGCGCGAATGCCGCGTGCTGAGCCTTTGGTTGATGTCGGGGCCCCCTTGTCCGGGGTTTCCAAATCCGTTCCTGCAGGGAAGATGGTCTCGGCCTCCATTCCTGAACCGGAGGAGCAGCGTAAGCCGGAACCCGTGGCCCGCTACGGCGAAATCAATATTGAACAGGCATCTGAACGGCTCGTGACCGGAGGCGCCACCCGCGCCCTGTTCATCTCGCCGGAAGGCGATGAGGCTGCTGCGGCATCGGTTCTGGTCGCGCGGGATGTGGCCGATTCCGGCCTGCGCGTTCTGCTTCTTGATCTGACTGCATCCGGTGCAGCTTCTTTGCCCATGCTCGAAAGCACAGCCTATGCCGGCATCACCAACCTTCTCGCCTCCGAGGCGCAATTTGCCGATGTGATCCACAACGACCTCTTTTCGGAGTGTCACATTATTCCAGTCGGTACGGCTGACCCGCAGCGCGCCATGCGTGCGGCGGACCGGCTGCCGATCATCATGGAGTCTTTGTCGGCTGCCTATGATGTGGTGATTGTCGAATGCGGCCCGACGGATGCGCAGGCAATCCGTCGTCTTCTCTCCTCCGATACGGAAGTGCTTGTCAGCATGATTGATCCGGAAGAGGGGGAACTCGTTCTGGAAATGCTGGACGAGTTGCGGGACAGCGGTGTCGACGCACCCATATTGGTTTCGCCTGCTGGCTACAGCATGCCGCCTGCGCCTCCTGGACGTGACGCGGCCTGATTCCCGCAATTGGGCTCAGCCATGCGCTGAGCTGAGCCGGCGACGCAAGGCCTTCGCGACACGCCATAGACGCGGATCATTGTTGATCACATGTTTGGCGCGCGCGGCCGCGGACAACCCAAAAGTCAAAATGCGGCCTTTTCCGGTGAGGGGCACGAAAGTGTCGAACTGGATGGTTTCCAGGTCGCACCACAGACGTTTGTAATACTCGTCGCCAACACTGAAATCATAGACCTTCAGCCCTTCCGAACAGGCTTCCTGAATGTTCTCATAGAAGAGGAAACGGCCGGGGCTGGCATCGGTCAATTCATCGTCCGCGATTGAACTGAACTCGCAGACCAGTCGATCGCCCGTGCAGCTTGAGCCTGTTACGGCACGAAGCTTTCCGGCCACTTCAAGCCCGTGAAGCACAAAGCGCGGATCTTGCGTCTCAGCCGCATCACCAAACAGTGTCCGAAACGCGTCTTTCACCGCGTCAGGTGCAAAAACATTCTGAATCCCCATCTGGGCGAAGCGGTGCGCCTTCATGTCAAAGAACGCGTTCAGCATCACTTCAGCTTCGGCGCGTGAACGGGCGAGACGTCGCTCGACCTTACCGGCCGCCTCCAGCTTGCGGGCCTGAGAGCGATGCTGCTTTCGCTTCCGTTTGCCGCTTGAACGCGCGAGCACGGCGTCAAAGCCACCGTCAAGGTTGACCGCCAGCGAGACATTGGGACTGTCATTGTGTGGCCAGCCCAGCAGGGGGTTTTCCTGACCGTTGCAATGGCGCAGCTGTCGTTCGAGAACCAAAGCGTCAATGTCTGGCCGGGCTTGCCGGATGCCATCGCGAAGTGCAGTCCGATGCGTTTCGGGAAGACCATCACGAACCCGCAGGTGCAATGCCGGGAAATTACCGTTGGCGTGCCTGTTGCTTATGAAGCGGGCGAGGCGGAAGCCGCCCTTTTTGACGATTTCGAGGGCCAGGCTCATGAGGTGCCCCTGTCCGTCGCAAAGGCGCACTAGGATGGCAGGATGAGGCGTATGTTTCGTCCAGGCCGAAACCCAATCGGGGCTTTGGGCCGGCATGAAGCCCGCCTCGGCGCAGTCTTTGCGGTAGCGCTCCAGGGCTACAGCACTGGCATCGCAAACCTCGACCCTGAGATTGCCTTCGCCGTTCATGCTGGCAGAAGGAATGCGTTTTGGTTGCTCGGCAAACGTCATCTTCCATCGCTGTCGTCGAAGCCGCCTTCCGGCAGCGCCGTTTCTTTGTAGCGATAAAAGGTGAAAGAACAATCGACGGGTCAGGCGCCGTGCTCAGGCTTGCCGATCATCCACCGGATGATGAACATGGCTGGTATGATCCACAGGAGGCCGGTCAGGAAGAAATAGGCGAGGTGGATCAGTGGCCCTGACTGGGCAAGCTGGGCGACGGCGATCGCTGTCGAGAGGATGGCGTAAATGGCCACAAGCGCAACGAGCGCAACCATGCCAATGAATTTTCGCAGACGTACGGGCATGAAAAACACCTTTTGCGTGCTTCATAGAGCGCGGGGCGAGGCGATGCAATCGCGCACCTTATCCTGCGCGACGGCTTGTCGCGCAGGTGGCAGTTCAGCTTGCAAGTCGGAGGGCTTTGGTTCACCAACGGTCAACGTTCAAAATGACGATGGCTGACGCTGTGAATATGACCGCTTCCAGTGCTGAAAGGGCAGATGTCTCGCAGGAGACCCTTCTGCGGAACCGCAAATTCGTTCGCTTCTGGCTTTACTTCGTGCTTTTGACCTTGTTCGCCCTGGTGATCGTCGGCGGGGCGACGCGGCTGACGGAATCAGGCCTTTCCATCACGGAGTGGAAGCCGATACACGGTGTCATCCCACCGCTCAGCGAGGCCGAATGGCAAGAGGAGCTGGAGAAGTACCGCCAAATTCCCGAATATCAGCAGGTCAACAAGGGGATGAGCCTTGATGCGTTCAAGACGATCTTCTGGTGGGAGTGGGCGCACAGGCTTCTTGCGCGCGGGGTCGGATTCGTTTTCGCCCTTCCGCTTGCCTTTTTCTGGCTGACGGGGCGACTTGAAAACAGCCTGAAACCGAAGCTTCTGGGAATACTTGCCTTGGGCGGACTGCAGGGGGCGGTCGGCTGGTGGATGGTTGCTTCCGGACTGGTGGATCGGGTCGATGTGAGCCAGTACCGGCTTGCCACGCACCTCACCATCGCCTGCCTGATCTTCGCTGCCACCGCTCTCGTTGCGCGTGGCCTTGCACCGCACACGACCGGCAAAGCCGATGAAAGTGTTCGCCGCTTCGCCGGCTGGATGGTGATTGCAGTTCTGTTTCAGATTTATCTCGGCGGCCTCGTGGCCGGCCTGCGCGCCGGTATGACCTACAACACCTGGCCGCTGATGGACGGTGCGCTGGTCCCAGGGGGGCTGTTTGTGCAGACGCCGGCCTGGATCAATTTCTTCGAGAACCCGAAAATGGTGCAATTCGTGCACAGGCTCGGTGCCTATGCGCTTCTGATCCTTGCAGTTTGGCAGATCGTGTTCGTGATGCGCCGGGAGCCGGGAACGCCGCATGCGCGCCGCACCATCCTTTTCGGGGTTCTCGTGATGGCTCAGGCGACCGTTGGCATCATGACTCTCATCATGGTCGTGCCCATCGATGTGGCGCTCACCCATCAGGGAATGGCGCTTGTCGTGCTCTTCTTCGCCTGCGCTCACTGGCGCGCGACCAAGGGGCCTTATCCTCTGCCTGAGCCGTCACGCCACAGCCGTGACGAGGACGAGGTCTACGCCGCCGTATAATTTCAGGCAAATCGCCAAAGAAAAAAGGCGCGTCCTTCACGGCGCGCCTTCATTTTTTACCTGAGACGAAGCTCAGAGTCCTTCCAGCATCAGGTCCATGTTCTGAACGGCCGCTCCTGAGGCACCCTTGCCCAGATTGTCGTAGACAGCGATGAGGAGCGCCTGCGCGCGGGCGTCATTGGCGAAGACATGGAGCGTCATCGTGTTGGTGTTGTTGTGAATTTGCGGATCGATATCCGCCGTACGCTCGACTGACGCGAGCGGGGCAACCTTGACCACGCCATTGTCGATCGCCCCGTAATGGTCGGCAAGTGCTGCATGGAGTTCGGCGCCGGAGGGCACACGGTCGAGCTGGCCGAGTTGCAGGGGGAGGGCGGTCAGCATTCCTTGTGCAAAATTGCCGACCGCTGGCTGCATCAGCGGTGTTTCGGCAAGCCGTGCATAGGTTTGCAGTTCCGGCAGATGCTTGTGATTCAGGGTGAGCCCGTATGGCATGAAATCCGGTGCTTCAGCGCCTTTGGCCTCATAGTCCTCGATCATGGTGCGCCCACCACCCGAATAGCCTGAGATGCCATTGACGGTGACGGGGAGATTGGCGGGCAAAAGATCTGCAGCGATGAGCGGACGCAAGAAGGCGATGGGGCCCTGCGGCCAGCAACCGGGATTGGCGACACGTTTGGCATCGCGGATCGCTGCACTCTGCGCCTTGTCCATCTCGGCAAAGCCATAGACCCAGCCCTCGGCGACGCGATGGGCCGTGGAGGCGTCGATAACGCGCGTCCTGTCATTGTCGATCAGCGAGACGCTTTCGCGCGCTGCATCGTCCGGCAGGCACAGGATGGCGATGTCGGCTGCATTGAGGAATTCTGCACGTGCTGCCGGATCCTTGCGCTTCTCGGCGGGAATGGAAATCACCTCAATGTCACGGCGCTCGGCCAGTCGCGCCCTGATCTGCAGGCCGGTGGTGCCGTGTTCGCCGTCGATGAAGATTTTCGCCGTCATGATGTCAGTCCTGGAAAAGAGTCAGATTTCAACTGGTTGCGCGCAGCCTCGGATTCAGTTCGCGAAGCGCTTGAATCGATGCTTCAGCTCTTATCGTCGCTTGCGCGCTGCGAGAAGGCCGAGATAGTGCATGGCGATGGTCGCACCGGCGATGGCCGTCACATCCGCATGATCATAGGCAGGCGCCACTTCGACAATGTCCGCGCCGACAATCTCCAGTGCACCCAGCTGGCGCAGCACGGAGAGCATCTTCGCGCTGGAAGGACCGCCGGCCACCGGCGTTCCGGTGCCCGGTGCAAAGGCCGGGTCGAGGCAGTCGATGTCGAAGGTGACATAGGCGGGGCGGCTGCCCACACGGGCAAGAATGGCCTCGGCGATCTCCCCGGCCTTCATCTCTTCCACGTCATAGCCATGGAGGATCGCGATGCCGCAATCCTCCGGCGCGTGGGTGCGGATGCCGACCTGAATGGACACGGCCGGATCGATGACGCCATCGCGCACCGCGCGGCCAACGAAGGAGCCATGGTCGATCCGCTTGCCGTCGTCGTACCAGGTGTCCTGATGCGCGTCGAACTGAACGAGGGCGAGGGGGCCGTATTTTGCCGCATGGGCCTTCAGGAGGGGCCACGTGACAAAATGATCGCCACCCAGCGACAGTAGAAACGCATCGGATTTGAGAATTTTCGCCGCTTCGCGTTCGATGGTCGCCGGCGTCTTCTGGTGGTTGCCGTAATCGAGCAGGCAGTCGCCGTAATCAATGACGGACAATCCTTCGAACAGATCCGCGCCGAACGGATATTGAGGATCGTTGTCGAAGATCGCCGAGGCACGGCGGATCGCCTGTGGACCGAAGCGCGCGCCCGGCCGGTTGGAGACGGCTGCGTCGAACGGGATGCCCCAGACCACGGCGTCAGCGCCCTTCAGTGATTTGGTGAACTTGCGGCGCATGAAGGAGAGCGCCCCCGCATAGGTGGGGTCGCTGGCCGCACCGGTCAGGCTGCGGGCGGTGAAGGCGTGGTCGATCGAATTCGACGGCATGGCGCTCCTCCTGTGATGATCCAGATGGGTAGGGTGAAGCCCAACTCTGCGCAAGAAAAAAGCGGACCCGAGGGCCCGCTTTTTCGTGTCTGGCAGTTCTGGAAGCTTAGCGCTTGGAGAACTGGAACGAACGGCGAGCCTTGGCGCGGCCGTACTTCTTACGCTCGACCACGCGGCTGTCGCGGGTCAGGAAGCCACCCTTCTTGAGGACGCCGCGCAGCGCCGGCTCGTAGTGGGTCAGAGCCTTGGAGATGCCATGACGAACGGCACCGGCCTGACCGGACAGACCGCCGCCGACGACGGTGGCGACAATGTCATACTGGCCGTTGCGGTCGGCTGCGACGATCGGCTGCTGCAGGATCATCTGCAGGACCGGGCGAGCGAAATACGCCTGGAATTCCTTGCCGTTGACGGTGATCTTGCCGGAGCCCGGCTTGACCCACACGCGGGCGATGGCGTTCTTGCGCTTGCCGGTGGCGTAAGCGCGGCCCTGGGCGTCCAGCTTCTGCACATGGACCGGAGCTTCCTGCTCGGTGGTCTGCGCAGCCGTTGCCGCACCCAGCTCTTCGAGGGAATTGATTTCGGCCATTACTGGGCCCTCACATTCTTCTTGCTCATGGCGGCGACGTCGAGCGTCTCCGGGTTCTGGGCGGCGTGCGGATGCTCGGCGCCGGCGTAGACGCGCAGATTCTTCATCTGGCGGCGGCCAAGCGGTCCACGCGGGATCATGCGCTCAACGGCCTTCTCCAGCAGACGCTCGGGGAAACGGCCTTCGAGCAGCTGGCGCGCGGTGCGCTCCTTGATGCCGCCGGGGTGACCCGTGTGCCAGTAGTATTTCTTGTCGGTGTATTTCTTGCCGGTCAGCACAACCTTGTCGGCATTGATGATGATGACATTGTCGCCATCATCCACATGCGGGGTGAAGGTGGGCTTGTGCTTGCCGCGGAGACGGTTTGCGACGATGGAAGCGAGACGGCCGACGACAACGCCTTCGGCGTCGATCAGGATCCACTTCTTCGTCACTTCCGCAGGCTTCTGCGAAAAGGTTTTCATGGGTCTTTTTCCACTTTCATGAACCCGGCCCAAAGGCAGGGCGTTTCTTGTTGCTTGTGTTTGCAAGGCGTTGTTTCACGAAGGAAACAGTCATCACAAACCTATGCATCACCAGTTCACGATGCAGCGATGGTTTCCTATAGAGCGTTTGGGATGGCGTCAAGTTGATTTTCTTGGTGGGCGCTCTAAAAATGTCAATAAAAACAATGAATTAAAAATATGGTATTATAATACCGCATGAAAATGGCGCTGATACCAGGAATTCCGCGGCAAAGCTGCTCAATCCGCAGGCGGAATGGAATAGGTGCCGGTGGCATGGGCGACGATTTCTTCGCGCTCACCCGCGATCAGTTCAGCCTCAAAAACCATCAGGCGCCGCCCCAGTTTGAGGATGCGGCAATGACCATCCACCGTGCCGGCGCCGGCCTTGCGCATGAAGTTTATGTTGAGATTGGTGGTGACGGTGAGGGCTCTGCGACCGATATGAGAGAGGGCGCAGACATAGCCGCCTATGTCGGCGAGGGCGAAGAGCGAGGGACCGGAAACCGTGTCGCCGGGGCGCAGGTGCTGGTATCCGGCTTCCAGCCGCACCGTACAGCGCCCCGGGGAGATGCTGAGTGCGCGATAATCGGGAACCTCTCCGCTGCAGGCTTGCGGAAATACTTCGCGCAGATAGGAATTGACGTCTTCGGCGTTCATCACCGGTTGGAACCTTTGTCCACCGCTGCGTGCATCCATCAACCTTGTCCTCCCCATTTTGCCTGACTGGTGCTTTGCGAAGGCGACCAATCAGTGAGAGAATTGCCGGATTGCCGAAGCAACACAAGCGGCACTAAGGTGGCAGCGGATCTCACGCAGGGAGGAAGACCATGGCCGAAGCGGCTGCAGTTCAGGAGAGGATACAGGCACCAGTCGCTGTGAGCGAGGCCGATGGCATCCTGCAGCTGACGCTCGCCAGCCCGCCGGCCAATGCGCTGTCCATCGCCATGATGGAGGCGCTGAAAGGCGCTCTTGAACGCGCCCGCGACGATGAAGCGATACGGGTCATAGTTCTGCGCTCCGAAGGCAAGGTGTTTTGTGCCGGTCATGATCTGAAGGAAATGACGGCGCATCGCGCCGACGCGGACCGGGGCAGGGCGTTCTTCGAAAAGACCATGCTGTTGTGCTCCAGCCTGATGCAGACCATCGTGCGCAACCCCAAGCCTGTGATTGCCGAGGTGAGCGGGGTTGCCACCGCTGCTGGCTGTCAGCTTGTTGCCTCCTGCGACCTGGCCGTGGCCAGTGAATCAGCGCGGTTTGCAACGCCCGGTGTGAATATCGGCCTGTTCTGTTCGACGCCCATGGTCGCCCTGTCGCGCAATGTTTCGCGCAAACACGCAATGGAAATGCTGCTCACGGGAGAGATGATCGACGCGCAGACGGCGCTCTCATTCGGTCTCGTCAACCGCGTGGTGCCGGAGAACGAATTGAATCAGACTGCGATAAGTTTTGCACAAACCATTGCTTCCAAATCACCTTTGACGCTCAGGATCGGCAAGGAGGCGTTCTATGCGCAGGCCGAAATGGAGCTTTCGCAGGCCTATGACTACACGGTGCGGGTGATGGTGGAGAACATGATGGCACGCGATGCGGAAGAAGGTATTGGTGCCTTCATCGAGAAACGCAGGCCGGAATGGCAGGGCAAATAGAAAGGCCTGCTGGGGTCGGCAGGCAGACTGGCCGTGGCGGACGCCGCCCCCCAAGATTTCTTGTCAATCTTCGGTCCAGCAGATGTGCACCGGACATGCATCCGTATCGAAGGCTGGAATGTGCCGGACCCGCAGCGTGTTGAACGCAGTCGGGCACTCTTCGAGATTTGCCACGAACCTGTCATACCGCTGAATGGGCCCCCCGTTCCTCGAGGGATAGCGCAGGATAACAGAACCGTGCTTCTTTATGCTTGCCTGTATTTGCTGGCAGGTCAGACCTGCAGCCCATGTGCTGTTGTTTGGAAACAGCAAGACCATACCCACGATTGTGACCAACAGCTTTTGCATGGTTTCCCTTTCTGAGCATCGTTGCAAAGCCGCACCATCCCCGGTGAAAACGGCGTACCGGCGATGCGCGGCGGGAAGTAATGCCCGAGGTCAGTTGAGGGAAAAAGCTGATATAAACATAAATAAATAAAGGATTTTTTCTGTTTTTATGCATACCTTTCCGCCTTGCGCCAGCGTGTGGATCGGGACGCAAGCCTGTCTTTCTAAAACAGTCTAAGACAGTGCGAAATCTCAGTTGGAGTGAAGCCAGGGACGCCTGAAAAGCCGCTCCTTCATCTCCGGTTTGCAGCGCATTACCGGACAGGTCTCCCGGTCTGCCGTGGGAATGCTGGCGCGCGCGCCGATATGCCCAACGGGGCAAAGGCTTTCATGGGATACATAACGGTCATAGCGCGGCAGGTTCGGGTTGTTGCGCGACTGGTAACGCATGATGGCAGCACCTTCCGCCGCGATCCTCGCTTGCACCTCAGCGCAGCTCATGGCAGTTGACGTGTAACGGGATATGGCTTCGGCCGGGCTGACGATGAGCGTCGCTGCGACGGCAAGTGTTGCGTATCTCAACATGTTCTACCCCTGGTGTTCTGCTGGCTGGGATGAGCAGATACCTATCATGAAGCCTGTTTGCGCCAACAATGCGGTCGGTGGAATTTTCAAGATTGACCTGATGGGAAGCGGGCAATCGACGGAAAAAACGGCACTGGCGAACCGAATCTCTGGGAGCGACGATGAACCACGACAAATATGATGACGCTTATATTTCCGGTATATTGAATGCGGTAAAAACCGTCGCCATTGTCGGCGCATCCGCCAATGAGGTTCGACCGAGCTTCTTCGTCACCAAATATCTGATCGACAAGGGCTATACCGTGTTCCCTGTCAATCCGGGGCAGGCAGGCAAGGAGATTGCGGGGCGTCCGGTCGTTGCCCGTCTGGCAGATTTGTCCGGACCGGTCGACATGGTCGACATCTTCCGCCCTTCCGCCGCCATCCCCGGCGTGACTGATGAGATTTTGGCGATGAACCCGCTCCCAAAGGTCGTGTGGATGCAGCTCACCGTGCGCGATGATGCCTCGGCCGAAAGACTGGAAGAAAAGGGAATTCAGGTGGTGATGGACCGTTGCCCGAAGATCGAATATGCCCGGCTTTCACGCGAAATCGGCTGGAATGGCGTCAACAGCCGGGTCATTTCGTCAAAAAAGCCGATCATGCGCAAAGGTTTCCAGAGTTTCGGTATTCGCCAGCGCTGATTTTCCAGTGTGGAGCCGCCTATCGGGACAAAACGCCTTTTCCTGTGGGGGCTCGCTCTGTATTGATGCAGCCGATAATTATGCGTTTTTGGAGGAATAGTGATGAGTGAGCGTACGCCCGGTTTCGACACGCTGGCAGTGCATGCAGGGGCTCAGCCCGACCCGGCCACAGGCGCGCGCGCCACGCCGATCTACCAGACCACCTCCTATGTGTTCGACGATGCGGATCACGCGGCATCGCTTTTCGGGCTCAAGGCCTTCGGCAATATCTACACCCGCATCATGAACCCGACGCAGGCTGTTCTCGAAGAGCGCGTCGCGGCTCTGGAAGGTGGTACGGCGGCGCTTGCCACGGCGTCGGGCCATGCGGCACAGCTTCTCACCTTCCACACGATCATGAAGCCCGGCGCGAATTTCATTGCGGCCAAGAAACTTTACGGCGGGTCGATCAACCAGTTCGGCCATGCCTTCAAGAATTTCGACTGGCATGTGCGCTGGGCCGATCCGGAGGATCTCGACAGTTTCGAAAGCCAGATCGACGACGATACACAGGCGATCTTCGTCGAAAGCCTCGCCAATCCCGGCGGAACTTTTGTCGATCTGGAGAAGATCGGCGACATTGCCCGCAGGCACGGTCTGCCTTTCATCGTCGACAACACGATGGCCTCGCCTTATCTGCTGCGCCCCATTGAGCATGGCGCAGACATTGTCCTGCACTCTCTGACCAAATTCATGGGCGGCCATGGCAATTCCGTCGGCGGCGTTCTGGTCGATGGCGGCACGTTCGACTGGTCGAAATCGGGGAAATATCCGATGCTGTCCGAGCCGCGCCCGGAATATGGCGGCATGGTGTTGCACGAGACCTTCGGCAATTTTGCCTTTGCGATCGCCGCCCGCGTTCTGGGCCTTCGCGATTTCGGCCCGGCGATCTCGCCCTTCAACGCCTTCCAGATTCTCACCGGCATCGAGACGCTGGCGCTTCGCATGCAGCGCCACAGCGACAATGCGCTCAAGGTGGCCGAATGGCTGAAGGGGCACGACAAGGTGTCCTGGGTTTCCTATCCGGGCCTGCCCGACGATCCCAATCACGGCCTCATGAAGAAATACTCCCCCAAGGGCGCGGGTGCGGTCTTCACCTTTGGCCTTAAGGACGGCTTCGATGCGGGTGTGAAGGTGGTGGAGAGCGTGGAGCTCTTCTCGCATCTGGCCAATATCGGCGACACCAAATCCCTGATCATTCATCCGGCGTCCACCACGCATCGCCAGCTTTCCGATGAGCAAAAGGCTGCAGCTGGTGCAGGCGTCGATGTAATCCGTCTGTCGATCGGTATCGAGGATGTGGAAGACATCATTGCCGATCTGGAGCAGGCGCTGGCCCAGATCTGATCGGGCTAGCTTCTGAGAAATCGGAACGGCGCGGGCTTTCGGTCCGTGCCGTTTTATTTTTGCGGGATGGGCAGGGGCCCCTCCGTCTTCACGGTGCGCATGGAAAAGTTTGAACGAATGTCCTCCACCATCGGCAGTTCCAGGAGGACGTTGCTCAGAAGAACCTCGTAGGCGGCCAGATCCGGTACCACGATTTCAGCAATGAAATCCGGTGCGCCGGACACCATGTGGCAGGCCACCACCTCGGGGATGGCTTCAAGGGCCTTCTGGAGCCCGTCAGCGTTCGCCCGGTTGTGGCGGTTGACCTTGATCTCGGTGAAAACGGTGAGGCCGAGCGATACGGAACGGCGATTGATGATGGCGCGGTAGCCACGGATCACGCCCTCGCGCTCCAGCCGTTTTACACGCCTCAGACATGGCGAGGGCGAGAGGCCCACAAGGTCTGCAAGTTCGACATTTGTCAAACGCCCGTCCGCCTGCAGCGCACTCAGAATTCGCAGATCGATAGAATCCAGTGATATTGGCATGCATAAGCCATTTTGATTTTCCTGTTGGCAGTTTATGCCAATTTAGAGCGCTAAAGAAGACTATTTCGCAAGGACATGCGCGGCCTGCCGGAGCCAATATGCGCGCACTTCAGGAGTGCTACCCATGTCCACGCAGCTTTGGCTCACCTTCATCCTGGCTTCATTGCCAGTGCATTTTTCTCCCGGACCTAACAATATTCTCGCCCTCTCGCGGGCCATTCGAATGGGCTATTGGGCGGGCCATCTGGGCTCGCTTGGCCGCTATCCGGCCTATCTTCTTATCTTCCTTGCTGCAGGACTGGGCCTTGGCGCCGTGTTGAACACCTCGCCTCTCTTGTTCACGCTCATCAAATGGTGTGGCGCTTTTTACCTCGCCTATATGGGGTGCCGGCTGATCCGCTCGGCGCTCGAGATCTCGTCGGCGACGAATGCGGTTGAAAGCGGAAAAATTCTCGGCCTGATGCGGCGGGAATTCATCATTGCGATCATGAACCCGAAAGCCGTGATCTTTGCCACTGCCTTCTACGCGCAGTTCGTCACGCCGGGCCAGCCGGGCTTCGCTGTTTTGTTTGCCTCCATGGTGGCCGTTTCGCTGACACTCGAATGGATTGCTGCCGGTTTCTATTGCCTTTTCGGCGCCAGTCTGGGGCGTGCGGCAAACGGGAAAGGAATTCTCTCCTGGGTCACCCGTGGCCTGGGGGCAGTGCTGATTGGATTCAGTGTATTGCTCGCGGCAACATAGTGCACGGTCTCACGGAGCGCAGAGCCGTAGCTGCGTATTCCGTCACAGGAGCTCCTCAACCACAATTCTGGTTCTGTGGAGGCGCGTGCGCCCACTCGGCATTGAATTGGAGAGAGATGAACCTCCTTTGCGCCTCCCGCGGGAACGCAGGCATTTTGGCTGGCGGCGCCACCTGCGTCTATCGCCGTTTGAAATGAGATAAACGACACCCGCCGAGCATCTTGATACGCGCTTGCTCTTGCGTCAGGGGAAGGGGGCATCCTATTTATCCCCTTGAACCAAACGATTCTGCCGCTTTTGCGCGCGCCGGATTTGCGGCGTGCGACTTCCAACCGAAAGGTATATTCATGCCGAATCCCGTCGATACCGCCATGAATCTGGTGCCCATGGTCGTCGAGCAGACGAACCGGGGTGAACGGGCTTACGACATCTTCTCGCGCCTTCTCAAAGAGCGCATCATCTTCATCACCGGCCCGATCGAGGATGGCATGGCCTCGCTCGTATGCGCCCAGCTTCTGTTTCTTGAGGCCGATAACCCCAAGAAAGAAATTGCGCTTTATATCAATTCGCCGGGCGGTGTGGTGACCTCGGGGATGGCCATCTACGATACGATGCAGTTCATCCAGCCTCCGGTCTCGACGCTCTGCATCGGTCAGGCGGCGTCCATGGGCTCGCTGCTGTTGTGCGCCGGCCACAAGGATATGCGCTTTGCCACGCCCAATGCGCGCATCATGGTGCATCAGCCCTCCGGTGGCTTCCAGGGGCAGGCGTCCGATATTGAACGTCATGCGCAGGACATCATCAAGCTGAAGCGCCGTCTGAACGAAGTCTATGTGCAGCATACCGGCCAGGATTACGAGACGATCGAAAAGACGCTCGACCGTGACCACTTCATGACCTCGGACGAGGCACAGGAGTTCGGGCTGATCGACAAGGTGATCAGTTCACGCGAAGCGGTCGAGAAAGCTTCTGATTCCTGATATCCGGTCTGGCTTTCATCAACCACGGGCCCGGCCTGGCGCCGGGTGCGGCGCAATTCGGCATGCATTTGCGGTCGATTGCGTCAATTCTGTCACATTTTTGTGTTTGCAGCCGGTGTGTGAACGCCTACGTTAAGCCTATATTGAGTTTCCAGAGCCAAGGTCTGGTAAGGGGCTCGGTATGGTTGCCGCGTTTTCGGATTTGTGTTTCGTTTCGAAGACAGAGCGTGGACCGCTTGGGGGCTGTTCCGTCTTCAGGCGCCATGACCGCCCGGCAGGTACGGGGCGACATGCCGGTGGGTAGTGAAAGGACGTAAGACATGAGCAAGGCCAGCAACGGCAGCGGGGACTCCAAGAACACGCTGTACTGCTCCTTCTGCGGCAAGAGCCAGCACGAAGTCCGCAAACTGATTGCGGGACCGACTGTCTTCATCTGCGATGAGTGCGTTGAACTGTGCATGGACATCATCCGCGAGGAAAACAAATCCTCGATGGTGAAGTCGCGCGAGGGCGTGCCCACACCGCAGGAAATCATCGAAGTGCTTGACGATTATGTGATCGGCCAGAGCTATGCCAAACGCGTGCTCTCCGTGGCGGTCCACAATCACTACAAGCGCCTTGCCCACGCATCGAAGAATGCAGATGTGGAGTTGGCCAAGTCGAATATTCTGCTGATCGGCCCCACCGGCTGCGGCAAGACATTGCTGGCTCAGACGCTCGCCCGCATCATCGATGTACCGTTTACCATGGCCGATGCAACGACGCTTACCGAAGCTGGCTATGTTGGCGAGGATGTAGAGAACATCATTCTCAAGCTGCTCCAGTCGGCCGACTATAATGTCGAGCGGGCGCAGCGCGGCATCGTCTATATCGACGAGATCGACAAGATTTCGCGTAAATCCGACAATCCGTCGATCACGCGTGACGTGTCGGGCGAAGGTGTACAGCAGGCATTGCTGAAGATCATGGAAGGCACGGTCGCTTCGGTTCCTCCCCAGGGCGGTCGCAAGCATCCGCAGCAGGAATTCCTGCAAGTGGATACAGCCAACATCCTCTTCATCTGCGGCGGTGCATTTGCAGGCCTCGACAAGATCATTTCCGACCGTGGCCGCAAAACCTCCATCGGCTTCGGCGCGACGGTCGCGTCACCGGAGGATCGGCCTACGGGCGAGCTGTTCCGTCAGGTGGAGCCGGAAGACCTTCTGAAATTCGGTCTCATCCCTGAATTCGTTGGACGTCTGCCGGTGCTGGCGACGCTGGAAGATTTGGACGAGGCTGCTCTTGTTCAGATCTTGAGCGAGCCGAAGAATGCTTTGGTCAAGCAGTACCAGCGCCTGTTCGACATGGAGAATGTGGAACTGACCTTCCATGAAAACGCGCTTGCCGCGATTGCCCGCAAGGCGATCGAGCGCAAGACGGGTGCGCGCGGTTTGCGCTCAATCATGGAAGCGATCCTGCTCGACACCATGTTCGAGCTGCCGGCGCTGGAAGGCGTCCAGGAGGTTGTAATCTCTGACGAAGTCGTCGCCGGCAATGCCCGCCCGCTCTATATTTATGCAGAGCGCGAGCAGGAAAAGGGCAACGCCAGCGCCTGACGAATCGTCCGCGTTTGGAAGTGTGCGTGTTTGCGTCACCGAAGTCCGGCTTCGGTGACGTTCGCGTTTTTTGCAGCGTCGATATACCCCAAAACCACCGAATCGGGACGGTGACAGGCGGCAGGCTGTGTGTCCGGTCCACGCATCTTGCCCAGGCCCTTGATCTTCTCGGTTCATGTCTCCAACTAAGGGAGGAGTAAAGGTGGGGTGGTTTCCATACGGACATCGCGCAATTATGCGGTTGCTTCTGGTGGATAACGCTCTGGCCGGATAGACTGAAACCCGCGGCCGGCTCTCGAGCGGTCGCGGTTTGAAAAGGCTGAAACATGACTGATACCCCCAAGACCGCTGCTGGCACTGCTTTCCCCGTATTGCCGCTGCGCGATATCGTGGTGTTCCCGCATATGATCGTTCCGCTCTTTGTCGGCCGCGACAAGTCGATCAAGGCGCTGGAAGAGGTGATGGGTGCCGAGCGACAGATTCTGCTGGCAACGCAGATGAACGCCGCCGATGACGACCCGGAGCCAAGTGGCATTTATGATGTCGGTACGCTTGCCAATGTCCTGCAGCTTCTCAAATTGCCCGACGGCACGGTCAAGGTGCTCGTCGAGGGCACGTCGCGTGCGCGCATCGCGCAGTTCACCGACCGAGAGGAGTTCCATGAGGCGACCGCCGATCTGCTTCCCGAACCCGAAGAGGATCAGGTCGAGATCGAGGCCCTGGCACGGTCGGTCGTTTCCGATTTCGAGAATTACGTAAAGCTCAACAAGAAGATTTCGCCTGAAGTGGTGGGCGCCGCGACTCAGATCGAGGATTACTCGAAGCTGGCCGATACGGTCGCCTCGCATCTGGCCATCAAGATTCCTGAAAAGCAGGAAATGCTGGCGACGCTCTCCGTGCGTGAGCGGCTGGAAAAGGCCATGGGCTTCATGGAAGCCGAGATTTCCGTTCTGCAGGTGGAAAAGCGTATCCGTTCGCGCGTCAAGCGCCAGATGGAGAAGACCCAGCGCGAGTACTATCTGAATGAGCAGATGAAGGCCATTCAGAAGGAGCTCGGCGAGGGCGAGGACGGTCGCAATGAGGCCGCGGAACTGGAAGAGCGGATCAACAAAACCAAGCTCTCCAAGGAAGCGCGCGAAAAGGCGGAAGCCGAGCTGAAGAAGCTCAAGACCATGTCGCCCATGTCGGCCGAGGCCACGGTGGTCCGCAACTATCTCGACTGGCTGCTCTCCATTCCGTGGAAAAAGCCCAGCAAGATCAAGAACGACCTCGAGTTCGCCGAGAACGTGCTCGACACGGACCATTTCGGCCTCGAGAAGGTCAAGGAGCGTATTGTCGAGTATCTGGCTGTTCAGAGTCGTCAGAAGAAGCTCAAGGGCCCGATCCTGTGCCTCGTCGGACCGCCCGGCGTCGGCAAGACCTCGCTCGCCAAGTCCATCGCCAAGGCCACCGGACGTGAATATGTCCGCATGGCCCTCGGCGGCGTGCGCGACGAGGCAGAGATCCGCGGCCACCGGCGCACCTATATCGGCTCGATGCCTGGCAAGGTCGTCCAGTCGATGAAGAAGGCCAAGAAGTCCAACCCGCTCTTCCTGCTCGACGAGATCGACAAGATGGGCATGGATTTCCGTGGTGATCCGTCTTCGGCCCTGCTTGAGGTTCTCGACCCGGAGCAGAATTCGACCTTCATGGATCACTATCTCGAGGTGGAGTACGACCTGTCGAGCGTGATGTTTGTCACCACGGCCAACACGCTGAACATTCCGCCAGCGCTGATGGACCGCATGGAGATCATCCGCATCGCCGGCTACACCGAAGACGAGAAGGTGGAGATCGCCAAGCGCCACCTCCTGCCCAAGGCCGTGCGCGAGCATGCTCTGGAGGCGCACGAGTTCTCCGTGACCGATGGCGCGCTCCAGCAGATCATCCGCACCTACACGCGTGAGGCGGGTGTCCGCAACCTTGAGCGTGAGCTGATGAAGCTCGCCCGCAAGGCGGTGACGGAAATCCTGCGCAACGCAAAGAAGGACGGCGGCAAGGACAAGGTCGAAGTGACCGAGGACAACCTGTCGGATTATCTGGGCGTGCAGCGTTATCGCTTCGGACAGGCCGAGGGTGAGGACCAGGTTGGTGTCGTGACGGGTCTCGCCTGGACGGAAGTTGGTGGCGAGTTGCTCACCATCGAAGGTGTGATGATGCCCGGCAAGGGCAAGATGACGGTCACCGGCAATCTGCGCGACGTGATGAAGGAATCGATTTCGGCAGCGGCATCCTATGTCCGCTCGCGCGCCGTCGATTTCGGCATCGAGCCGCCTGTCTTCGACAAGAAGGACATCCACGTGCACGTTCCGGAAGGCGCCACCCCCAAGGATGGCCCGTCGGCAGGCGTCGCCATGGCAACGTCCATCGTGTCCATCATGACGGGTATCCCGGTGCGCAAGGACATCGCCATGACCGGCGAGATCACCCTGCGCGGTCGCGTGCTACCCATCGGCGGTCTGAAGGAAAAGCTTCTTGCCGCCCTGCGTGGTGGGATCAAGAAGGTGCTCATTCCGGAAGAGAACGCCAAGGATTTGGCCGACATTCCCGAGAATGTGAAAAACGGTCTCGAGATCGTGCCTGTGAGCCGTGTGGGCGAGGTTCTGGAACATGCACTCACACGCATGCCGGAGCCGATCGAATGGGTGGAGCCCGTGGAGCCTGCCGGAAAGGTCGCGGCAGGCGAGACGGAAGGGCAGACCATCGCTCACTGATTCCGTTCGCCGCGCCGGTTCAGCAAGAGCGTGTAACCGGTGCGGCGCAAGGGATTGAGGCATTTCCTTGCCGTATTTTCGGCAGAATCTTCAGAAGCCGGACATTTTGTCCGGCTTTTCTGTCGAAAACCGCAGAAAACGTGGGTTTTAGAGCGCTTGAAAGCATTTCGTGCTTGGTGGCGGCAACTGTTCTCCCTAGACTGCCTCGAGCCGAGTGAGTCGCATCACTTGGTCCTTATCAGGAAGGGGTAATTACATGAACAAGAACGAGCTCGTATCCGCAGTCGCAGAAGAGGCAGGCCTCTCCAAAGGCGACGCCCAGTCCGCGGTCGATGCGGTTTTCTCCGTGATCGAAGGCGAACTCAAAAAGGGTGGGGACGTGCGCCTCGTCGGCTTCGGCAACTTCTCCGTCTCGCGGCGTGAAGCCTCCACGGGCCGCAACCCGCAGACCGGTGCCACGGTTCAGATCCCGGCTCGCAACGTGCCGAAGTTCTCGGCCGGCAAGGGCCTCAAGGACGCGGTCAACAGCTGATCGCGCTCTTAACGGAATACAAGAAAAGCCGGGTTTCAACCCGGCTTTTCTTTTGAGGCAAAGTCGGGAGCGACGCCGGTGTCATTCTCCGGCGAGCCCCGGACGGGGAGACGGTCTATCCCGCCGTTCCGGTGCGCGTCTTTCGGCTCTCGAGGCTCATATGCAGAAGCGGATAGGGGCGTCCGGCGCCATCTCTCGGCGAGCGCGCCTTGATCTCGAAACCCATCTTCTTATAGAAGCCAAGCGCCTGCTCATTCTGCTCGTTGACATCCAGAGTGATATTTCTGCCGGCAATTGCGCGCGCATGCGCGATGAGACGCGCACCAAGGCCTGAGCCGCGCAAATCCGGATCCACGAAAAGACTGTCAATATGTTTTTGGCAAAGCCCCATGAAGGCGAGGGGCGAATCCTGATCATCGACCGCGACCCAAAGTTCCGCGCCCGGGAGATAGCTGCCGGCGACCTCAACCTCGATCGCCCGGAAATCTGATTCGGCAAGGAAATCATGTGTCGCACGGACTGACCGCCGCCAGATCTCCATCAGATCAACGAGGTCGTCTTTGCGGGATTTGCGAATCTTTGCCATGCATCTGTTCCGCGGCAGGAAGGCAAGTGTGCAGCCAGGCAGCACCCAGGAGTGAAGAAGCAGCAACACTTCGATAATGGGGAGGGAATGGTGGGCGATGACAGGCTCGAACTGCCGACATCTTCGGTGTAAACGAAGCGCTCTACCAACTGAGCTAATCGCCCATTCCAAGCGGATCGTTTAGGGGGTTCGCGCACGGATCGCAAGCAAAAAACGCCTTCTCCAACGCATATTGAACCAACATCAAGAAAGTTTCACAAACTGCAGATTGGCTGCTTGACACCACATCAAGAACCCCCTAATTCAGCGCTCATCGACGCGTTGCTGCTTCGGCACAACGCCTCAAGCGCGGGTGTAGCTCAGTTGGTTAGAGTGCCGGCCTGTCACGCCGGAGGTCGCGGGTTCGAGCCCCGTCACTCGCGCCACTTCTCATAAACATCGGGAAGTGGCGCTGGGAAAAAATCCCAGATCATTTTGTTTCGCTTCAAGAATTTCTCTGATGTCCTTCCGCAGCGCACGTGATCGCGTGAAAAACGGACGGCGTGCTCGGTCTTGCGCTCTCGCGCTCCTGCTTCAACGCGTAGCGGGGTTGTCAACGTATCGTTGCAGTGCGGAAAGGATCGACGCTCTGTGGCTCGTCACCTCGTTCTGCCACTCCCAGAAGATAGACGAACATGATCACAGCGGCGGCTGCCGGTGAAAGCAAAAGCGCTACGCGCAACACACACGAGAACAGCTTTGTAAGGCTCATGCCGAGAAAGATAATGCAGGAACTTTAATGGACCCTGCACGGAAGCGTTAACCAATGCTCATCGGGCTGCGAAAAAGAGGAGGCACCTGTTTCTCTTAACCTGCGTGATATCATTCGATACTAGACTGCTTCTCTAGTGTGGGGGCCTGAAGTGGTGCTGACGAAGATCGAAGCCAGCGAAGGAGCGCGCAGAGGATCAGTCTCGAAGATGATCCAGTCTGCATTTTTGCTGGGCGTTGTGATTTTTGGCACCTGTCTTTTTGGCATATACACCCGCCCGCTCGATTTTCTTGCAAATGTCTGGCCTGCCAACGCTGTGATGCTTGGCCTGCTTTTACGGTTCCCGACAACAGCAACGCCTTTGGGCTGGATTGCAGCCACCGCGGGATTCATCCTCGCTGATCTGATGACCGGCTCGCCGTGGGGTAAAGCGTTGATACTGACCGGTGCCAACCTCGCCGGGATCGGGGGAGCTTACGCGGTTTTGCGTCTGTATTCGCGTGAGGCCATCCGTCTTCAAACACCAGAATCGGTTCCACAACTCGTTTCCGCTATCGGTTTTGGCGCGTGCATGGCAGGTTTTGTCGGAGCGGTCGCCAATCCTGTGCTGTTCGGCGGCAGTGCCGTCGGGGGCTGGGCCTTCTGGTTCGTCACGGAATTTGCGAACTATGTGGCCATCCTTCCTGTCATTCTGACCATACGCCTGTTCTCATTCCCGCGAGGCATTTCGCTGAAACGGCTGGCTTATCTCGCACTGCCGGTGCTTGCTCTGCTTCTCAGCTGCTTTGCCAGTTTCGAGATCGGCGGGCCCGGAGCATTGGCATTTCCTGTGCCGGCCCTTCTGTGGGCAGCCATCGTCTACCCGCGCTTTGTGACCGTCCTTTTGACGTCGGCGTTCAGCTTCTGGAGTCTGATCGCTCTGTCGGCCGATCTCTTCAACTATATGGCCGGTGCATCCGCGGAAAACGCGTTGATATCGATGCGTCTGGGAGTGAGCTTGATTACCCTGGCCCCTCTCATGCTCGCCAGCGCCATGGCGAAGCAAAAGGATCTGATTGCGCAACTCTCGCATCTCGCACGGCACGACCCCTTGTCCTGCCTCCTCAATCGGCGTGCATTTGGTGAGGAGGCGCAGAAGCTTGCTCGGTACTGCGCCAAACAGAGCCATCCATATTCGGCGCTTATGCTCGATATCGATCACTTCAAGTCCATCAACGACCGCTTCGGCCACGCAACCGGTGATCAGGTGATCTCGATTGCAGCAGAAAAGATCTCTGCGTGCCTGCGGTCTGCCGATATTATCGGGCGGGTAGGGGGCGAGGAATTCGCCATCCTTCTCCCAAAATGCACGCGCGAGCAGGCCCTTGAGATCGCCGAAAGGATACGGCGCGCTTTTGCGCAAGCGCAGGTGACGCCAGACAACAGAGCTCCGATTAGTGTCACTGTGAGCGTCGGCTTGGCTGCCTCACATGATGGCTCGGCTGATGTCGAAGCCCTTATGGAAGAAGCCGA
Organism: Nitratireductor sp. ATLC21; assembly: GCF_057196525.1. NCBI lineage: Bacteria > Pseudomonadati > Pseudomonadota > Alphaproteobacteria > Hyphomicrobiales > Phyllobacteriaceae > Nitratireductor > Nitratireductor sp. ATLC21. The sequence goes on from NZ_JBXUOU010000001.1 coordinate 58,341, forward strand.
CAAGGCGCTCTATCGTGCAAAGCATCTCGGGCGCAACCGTTCCGAGATACATGATCAGACGCCGGGCTGGAGGCCCGCATAAGTCCTTTTCCGCCTTGGTGTGGCAGGAAGAGGTTCAACGATGGTGGCGAATTTCCTCACAGGCGCTGTTGCATTGTGTGCCGGACAACACCATATCCTGTCGAGCGGCGGTTGAACCGGCGTGGGACGTCCTGCAGGATATGTGGCGAGGTTCCCCGGACATTCGCTGTATTCGATCCGAACGACCCTGTGGTGACCATGAAGGTACCGGCACCCAGATGGCTCTCGGGAACGAAGGAAGCGGGCCGAGGCCCGCTTTTTTGTTTTTGAGCACGTCAAAGACATGCACTCAGAGGCTAAAGGCCAAGCAGGGCCTTGGCTTCCTCCAGGCTCGACATCGATGCGTCGTGATCGCCGGCCTTGTGTTGCTCCTCCCCCATTGCCCGCAGTTCTTTCACACGAGCGCTGTCACTCTCGGAGAGCGAGGCTGTCTGCATGGCCTGATCGATTTCGCTCATCAGGCTGGGGCAGAAATGCGCAAGGGCCGCCGCCGGCCACAGGCCGATCAGCGCTACAACAAGTGCATAGGGTTTCATGTCTTCCTCCACGTGGCCGCATGTTGCATATGTCAGGCATTCTATACGACTGGTCATGCGGCTATGCAGGCGATCTTACACCTCTTCCGCGTCAGACACCAATCGGAACGAAACGGCTCCCGCCGATGAGCCATGCAGAGCACAAAGACAAAAAAAGCCCCGCAATTTCAATTGCGGGGCAGGTGGCTGCACATTCTGCTTGGGAGCTATTGTACGAGCACCGGGCGTTTGCAGCGGACGCCGGTGACCCTTACATCGGCTTCGCCGATCTTCACACCGGCCAGCGCCAGCACATTGTAAAGGAGTTCGTCTATAGGGTCGGAAAGGCTGGAGAGGAGCGTCTTAACCGTCCCTTTCACAAGCGAATTGTTCAAAAGCGTTCCGCCGAGCACCGATCCGCCCAGAACCTCTACGTCGAGATGGAGATTGTTCAGCAGCGAGCTGGTTGTCGAGCCGAGAACATCCCGGGTCGAAACGGTTCGGATGCGCCCCTGCTGGATATCCGAACTTGAGAATCTCAACCGGCTCGTTTCCATGTTCTGCGTTTCAACATGCGCCTGACCGTTGACGGATACACTCAGCACACCTCCGACGTCGATCATCTTGGCGGGCGTCACGCGCGCTTGATCTGAAAAGGTCGACAGGGCACGGTCATCGACCTCGCCCAGCGCGATCTCCAGCAGACCTGGCATCGCGTCAACGGAGACGCTGCCTCTGTTTGGTTGCGAGGGGCTGCACTGGATGTCGGCGAGGCGTGCCTCCGCGTGTGCGACTTCCACATAGAGCGGGATACGCAATTTCGTCTTCAGGACCACCAGGTCAATGCCGACCTCAAAAGTGACCTTCAGGCGCGTTTGCGCGGTGCGTACAGCCGTCCCTATCGGCGCTAACGCATGACTGGGCGTCCCGGCAGGCGGTTCGCCTATTGCAAGCTTGACCGAAAGGTTGCTGAGGGGAGGCAGCGCCAAGCCGGTGTCGACGGCAACCTGATTGTCTCCATTGGCAAGGGCAGCAGCCATCGTAATCATTTCGAGCGCCGAAATTCTCATCTCCCACGGAGCATTTGTCGCAATGCTCAGCGGACCGATGGAATCGAGATTCAGAAGCTGCTCCAGCCTGATCGAGTTGTTGTTTTTCGAGGTTGCCGTTTCGAGCGTTTTCAGAACGCTCTGAACCGTTGGCTGAACGCCACTTGTCAGGCGCATCGTCGACAACAATTCAGGTAGCGAAAGGTCAGTTTCGAGTATCTGGCTGTATGTCAGGCCTGTCAGGTCGAGGCGTGTTGCCAGGGTCTGCATGAAAGACAGAAGATCGATGTCGGTGTCGAGCAGTCCCTCATAGTCCATCGCTTTCAGCGAGATCGTCGTTCCGAGAAGCCCCCCGAGCAGTCCGTTGAGTATGCCGTGATTGAGGCTTGCAAGCCGCGACCCTACCGAGAAGCCTGCGAGTTTCTCCGCCGAGGCGGTGCCGACCGCAGACAATTCGGGCGGGTCTGCGAACATGGCGCCGAAATAGAGGTCTCCGCGCTTTCTGATCGTCACCCTTGCGGCATCGGGCGAGGTTTCCATCTCCACGAAACGCAGGTTTGTAGAGATGGAAGGGTCTGGGTAGTAACGCCCGCGGACAAGGCGTGCGATACCTCGCTTTTCCTGCTCAATATATTGGTCGGCGGACAGATAGCGTCCGTCAAGCAAAAGACCTTCATCCGTCTCCACGGCGATCTCTTGCTTGTTGAGTGAGAAAAACTGGGCGACAGCTTTCTCTGCCCTTGTAATGTCCGCAGCAGCAACGATCGAAGCGAGATCAGCGGTCTTCTGAAGTTTTCTGTCTTGTAAAGTAAGGTTGCCGTAATCCACGGCCAACGCCACGCACCCAATCATGACGGGCACGAACAGCGCGAAAAGTGTTGCGACATTTGCCCGGCGATCCTCGGCGAACCTGCTGATAAACGCAAAGCGGGTTCCGGGCATGTCAAAGCCCCCCAAGCCGGATCGTTGAATACCCTACTATTTTCTTGTCGGGCATTGCGTATGAGTAAAGTGACCATATAGGCAGGTCGCCGGCATCGTATTCGACGGAAACGGTAAACTGGTTAGGGTTGCCAGCATCGTCCGCCACTTGAACGTCGAACTTCTGCGCGTCGATGAACGGGTGATCGGTCATCGATCTTTGGATGTAGTCTCGCGCCAGCGTTTGCCTTTCTGTCTGAGAAAGCCCCGCGACTGCAACACGAGCGGCGTCAGCACTGACCTGTTGAACGGAATGGGCAGCGCTTAGATAGATTCCGTAAGCAATCATCGAAAAAACGGTGAGAAAAAACACCGGCGCAATAATGGCGAATTCTAGCGCTGCTGTGCCGTCTGATCGGTGGAGAAATTTTACGAAATATCTTCTGTCCATTTTCAGTACTCCCAAGCCCGTAAGCAGGATTGATGAGCAGAAATAAACAAAGATTAAACAAGAGAGGTGGTCTTTAATACTGTAGATTGTGCTTGATCGGTTGTGTTTTTTTTAGAAGCAACCGCTGATTTGCAGTCATGTCTTTTCTTGAAAACAACTCAGGGTTACACAATTAAGATTTGTATTTCAATGTTCACGTTGAGAGCGTTGGTTTCGTGGGCTTTCTCCCTTGCTCGCTGGGTCGGGAATATCACCTTGAGATTGTAAAATGCGGATTTCAGTCTCTCAAAAGCAAATTCGATTTAGCGCGAAGAAGACATCACTCTCAAAAAGCAGAGGTTGCAAAAAAAATTCGAAAAGTTTTGTAACTGTCAGAGTAATTCCTGAAATGGTTGCAAAAAACACCACGAAAATCGAAGGATTGAAGGGTGACGTCGCGTCAGTCAGAGCATTTTCAATGCTGGCGCCAGGTTTCCGCGCGGCATGATCAGAATGGAATTGAGACCGAGCCAAAAAGCGAACCGCTCAAGCTCCTTGTGCAGGGCTTCTGCTGTGTGAGCGGGTGCATCGGGCTCCGCGTGGCTCGACTGAACGATCAGAACCCGTTTTGACCGTTCCGCCTTGAGGTCTACGCGAGCAACAATACGATCACCGAGCAGAAAGGGCAGAACGTAATATCCGTGCTCACGCTTATGAGCGGGAGTATAAATCTCGATCCGATAGCGAAATCCGAAGATACGTTCGGCCCGGGCGCGTTCCCATACAATCGGATCGAACGGAGCGAGCAGAGCGGCCCTGTCGATGCGTCTTGGCAGCTGTGCGTCCTCGTGAAGATATGCGGTATGACGCCAGCCGCGGATCTCTACGGGATGCAAGATGCGATCCTCGACAAGTTCGGCGACACGGGCCTTCGATACATCGGGCTTTAATCGAAAATAGTCCCTGATATCCGGCTCACTGGCAACACCGAGGGCGCGCGCTGCGATGTTGACCAGAGCGCGCTGTGCGTCCTCTTCTCGCGGGGTGGGAGAAGCGATGATATCGCGTGGCAACACGCGCTCGGGCAGGTCGTATAGCCGCTCAAAGCTTGGGCGGCGGGAATGGGTGGTGATGCGCCCGCACCAGAAAAGCCATTCGAGCGCTTTCTTTGTTTCACTCCAGCCCCACCAGCCGCCGTTTCCACTTTCCCCCTCGAAATCCGACGCAGCCATCGGCCCCCGGCTCTCGACCTCTTTGTACAGGCGTTCGACAAGGTTTCGCTTTTCGCGAGCGAAATGGACGAGCCCTTTGTAGACGCCTTCACCGTCTCGCGCGCGCTCCATTCGCCAGCGCAGAAGGGGCTGCAGTTCCACCGGCAGAAGGGAGGCCTCATGCGCCCAGTACTCAAACAGCATGCGCGGCTTTTTCGCCTGGGCGCGCTCCAGGAGCTCCACTGGATAGGGGCCAAGTCGGGCATAGAGCGGCATGAGATGCGCGCGAGCGACTACGTTGACTGAGTCGATCTGCAACAAACCGGTGCGGGCCAGCGTTCGCTTGATGTGCTGTCGCGTGACAGGGCCTTGGGGCAGCGGAGCGGAAAATCCCTGGGCGCCAAGGGCAATTCGCCGCACCTCAGCCGGTGTGAGTCGCTCTCTTCGCATGGGCCTGCGTTCATCCCGCTCATTCGATTCATAAAAGACCTAGCCAGTCGATCGGGCATATGCCACCCGATTGTTCCAAAACAGCGCAGTCTCCTGACATGAAGGCGAGGATGCTTTACACGCGTTTTTTGTGCGTTATCTCCGCTGTTGCGGCACACGCGCAGGGGCGCGTTTTGTGAACAAAGGCGGATATGCGTGCGACAATGCCGCAATCTGGCCAAGGTTTGACTTGCGTCGCCAAGCGCCCTGCGCTAACCCTCGCCGCGTTGCAACATGAGCCTAGCCTTGCTGCCTTGGCCGTAGGCGCAAAAACCCGGTCACGGGCCTTGATACGCAGCCTCGCCCGCGGCGGGCAACGGAAAGTCGGACCATGAATGAGCTTCTGAGTTCATACCTACCTATCGTTATTTTCATCGGCGTCGCGCTCGTCGTCGCGCTTGCGCTGGTGGTTGCGCCATTCCTGGTGGCCTATCGCAATCCGGATCCGGAGAAGCTCTCCGCATATGAATGCGGCTTCAACGCATTCGACGATGCGCGCATGAAGTTCGATGTGCGTTTCTATCTGGTGGCAATCCTGTTCATCATCTTCGACCTGGAAGTGGCTTTTCTCTTCCCGTGGGCGGTGGCGTTCGGAGATATCGGCTGGCTCGGCTTCTGGTCTATGATGGTGTTCCTCGGGGTTCTGACCATCGGCTTCATCTATGAATGGAAGAAGGGAGCGCTGGAATGGGACTGAACAACGGCACGCTCGTAGCGCCCCAGCCCAAGGGTTTGATTGATCCGAACACCGGCAACCCGATCGGTTCGGACGATCCGTTCTACACGGGCATCAACAACGAACTTTCCGACAAGGGCTTTCTTGTCACGTCTTCGGAAGCGCTGATCACCTGGGCGCGCACCGGCTCGCTCATGTGGATGACCTTCGGCCTGGCCTGCTGCGCTGTCGAGATGATGCACATCTCCATGCCGCGCTACGATGCAGAGCGTTTCGGCATCGCGCCGCGCGCGTCACCGCGCCAGTCTGATGTGATGATTGTTGCCGGCACGCTGACCAACAAGATGGCGCCCGCGCTGCGCAAGGTCTATGACCAGATGCCCGAGCCGCGTTACGTCATCTCCATGGGCTCCTGCGCCAATGGCGGCGGCTATTATCACTATTCCTATTCGGTGGTGCGCGGCTGCGATCGCGTCGTGCCCGTCGATATCTATGTGCCTGGCTGCCCGCCCACGGCGGAAGCGTTGCTTTACGGTATTCTTCTTCTGCAGAAGAAGATCCGTCGCACTGGCACGATCGAACGTTAGAGGCGGATATGAGCGAAGCGCTGAAGGACCTGGCGGCATACGTCACGGAAAAGCTCGACGCGCAGATCCAGGATGCGGTCGTCGCCTATGGCGAACTGACCTTCCTGGTCGAGCCGGGCGACATCGTCGATGTGCTCAATTTTCTGAAGAACGACGTCCAGTGTCAGTTCTTCGCATTCGTCGACATTTCGGGAGCGGACTACCCCTCGCGCCAGAAGCGTTTCGAGGTGGTCTACCATCTCCTTTCGCCGCGCCAGAACCAGCGCGTCCGCGTGAAGCTTTCGACGGATGAGGACACGCCGGTGCCTTCGGCCATCGAAGTGTTTCCCGCGGCCAATTGGTTCGAGCGCGAAATCTATGACATGTACGGTGTTCTCTTCACCGGGCATCCGGACCTGCGGCGCATCCTCACCGACTACGGTTTCGAGGGCCACCCGCTGCGCAAGGATTTCCCGCTGACCGGCTTTGTCGAGGTGCGTTACGACGACAATCTGAAGCGTGTCGTCTATGAGCCCGTCGAGCTGCGACAGGAATTCCGCAATTTCGATTTCCTTTCGCCATGGGAGGGGACGGATTACGTTCTGCCCGGCGATGAAAAGGCGAAAGAGTGAATGGTGAATAGTGAATAGTGAATAGTGAATGGATGACGCGACACCAGAACGGCCTGCAATTCACGATTATCGTGATCTGAACGTCTGGAAGGATTCGATGGAATTGGCAGCAGACATCTATGCAATGACACGCGCTTTTCCGCGTGAGGAGATGTTTGGGATGACTTCCCAGATGCGCCGTTCTGCATCTTCGATTCCGGCCAACATTGCAGAGGGTTTTGGTCGCGCGCAACGCAAGGTGTTTGTGCAATACCTACGAATGGCTCAGGGCTCGCTAAAGGAGCTTGAAACGCACACAATACTCGCGGCGCGTGTTGGTTTGCTCGCCGATCATCAGTTGCGTTCGCTTGAACCCCGTTATGAGAAACTTGGAAAAATGCTGGTGTCATTCGTGAGATCACTACAGCGCGCAAAGGGTGAAGCATGACCATTCACCATTCACCATTCACCATTCACGCGGCGGTGGCCGTCGATGGAGCGCGTCATGACTGAACACTCCGTCCGCAACTTCAACATCAACTTCGGCCCGCAGCATCCGGCGGCGCACGGCGTTCTGCGCCTTGTGCTAGAGCTCGACGGCGAGGTGGTCGAGCGTGTCGATCCGCATATCGGGCTTCTCCACCGCGGCACCGAAAAGCTGATCGAGCACAAGACCTATCTGCAGGCCGTGCCTTATTTCGACCGGCTCGACTATGTCGCGCCGATGAACCAGGAACACGCTTTCGCGCTGGCCGTCGAGCGGCTGATCGGTATTGACGTGCCGATCCGCGGGCAGCTCATCCGCGTGCTCTTTTCCGAGATCGGCCGCATCCTCAACCACCTGCTCAACATCACCACGCAGGCGATGGACGTGGGTGCGCTCACCCCGCCGCTGTGGGGCTTTGAAGAGCGCGAAAAGCTGATGGTGTTTTATGAGCGGGCCTGCGGCGCGCGCATGCACGCGGCCTATTTCCGCCCCGGCGGCGTTCATCAGGACATTCCCGATCAGCTCGTCGAGGACATCGGCAACTGGATCGAGCCGTTCCACAAGACGGTGGACGATCTCGACAATCTTTTGACCGGCAACCGCATCTTCAAGCAGCGCAATGTCGATATCGGCGTCGTGACGCTGGAAGATGCATGGGCCTGGGGCTTCTCGGGCGTCATGGTGCGCGGTTCGGGTGCGGCATGGGATCTGCGCAAGAGCCAGCCCTATGAATGCTACCCGGAGATGGATTTCGACATCCCGGTCGGCAAGAATGGCGACTGCTATGATCGCTATCTCATCCGTATGGAAGAGATGCGCCAGTCGGCGAAGATCATGCGCCAGTGCGTTGATCGGCTGCTTGGCAAGGAGCGTGTCGGCCCGGTCTCCAACACCGACGGCAAGATCGTCCCGCCCAAGCGCGGCGAGATGAAGCGGTCGATGGAAGCGCTGATCCACCACTTCAAACTCTACACCGAAGGCTACCACGTGCCCGAAGGCGAGGTTTATGCCTGCGTGGAAGCGCCCAAGGGCGAGTTCGGCGTCTATCTCGTCTCCGACGGGACCAACAAGCCCTATCGCTGCAAGCTGCGCGCGCCGGGCTTTGCTCATCTCCAGGCAATGGATTTCCTGTGCCGCGGCCATCTTCTGGCCGACGTCGCCGCCGTGCTTGGCTCCCTCGACATCGTGTTTGGTGAGGTAGACAGATAAATGTCAGTCCGCCGTCTCGCAGACGAAGCCGTCCAGCCGCAGAGCTTCGCTTTTTCCCGTGCCATGAACGGGGAGGTGAAGCGCTGGCTGGGCAAATATCCGAAGGACCGCAAACAGTCGGCGGTAATCCCGCTTCTGATGCTCGCGCAGGAGCAGGAAGGCTGGGTCACGCGCGCAGCCATCGAGCATGTGGCAGACATGCTGGACATGCCGCTGATCCGCGTGCTCGAAGTGGCCACCTTCTATACCCAGTTCCAGCTTGCACCCGTTGGCACCCGCGCCCACATTCAGGTCTGCGGCACCACGCCCTGCATGCTGCGCGGTTCCGGCGAACTGATCGAACTTTGCAAGAAGAAGATCAATCCCGAACCCTTCCACCCCAATGCCGACGGCACGCTGTCGTGGGAAGAGGTGGAGTGTCAGGGTGCCTGTGTGAACGCGCCGATGGTCATGATCTTCAAGGACACCTATGAAGATCTGACGCCTGAGCGTCTGGAAGAAATCATCGATGCATTCGAGGCAGGCAAGGGCGACACGATCAAGCCCGGTCCGCAGATCGACCGCATCTATTCGGCTCCTGCCAGTGGCCTCACGGCGCTGACCGACGAAAAGGCCGTCACCGGCAAGACGAAGGGCAAGCCCGGCAGCCGGAGGAAGGCGACCGCAGGCACCGAGGTGCCGCCGTCACGCGCGGCCAAGCCCGACACGTCTGCCACCGAAACCGATCCGGCAATCAAGTCGCCGTCCCCGGTCAAGGCGGACAATGGCAAGACATCGGCAGCCGCCGCTGTTTCTGCCAAGGCTGCTCCGAAGAGGAAGCCTGGCACCTCGCCCAAAACCGCCACCGCACCCAAAGCATCTGGGGCCGCAAAAACAGCAAAACCGGCCAAGCCTGCGCTTGAGGACAAGAACCGTCCGGCCGGCATCGAGCGTCCGGCAGAGCCCGACGACCTCAAGATGATTTCCGGCGTCGGCCCGAAGATCGAAGGCATTCTGCACGATCTGGGCATTTTCACCTTCGAGCAGGTTTCGAAGTGGAAAAAGGCCGAGCGCGAATGGGTCGACGGCTATCTGAGTTTTCATGGCCGCATCGAGCGCGAGGACTGGGTCAAACAGGCCAAGGCGCTCGCCAAGGGCGGCGAAGCCGAATACATCAGGGTCTTCGGCAAGAAGCCGAGGTGAGGGACTGAGCCATGCTCCAGGATAAAGACCGCATCTTCACCAATATTTACGGCCAGTTCGACCGTTCCCTGAAGGGCGCGCAGTCGCGCGGCCTGTGGGACAACACCAAGGGGCTGATCGACAAGGGCCGCGACTGGATCATCAATGAGATGAAGGCGTCGGGCCTGCGCGGGCGCGGTGGCGCCGGCTTCCCGACCGGTCTCAAATGGTCGTTCATGCCGAAAGAGCCGGGCGACCGTCCGCATTACCTCGTCGTCAATGCCGACGAATCGGAGCCTGGCACCTGCAAGGACCGCGACATCATGCGTCACGACCCGCACACGCTGGTCGAGGGATGCCTGATCGCCGGCTTCGCCATGGGCGCCCACACCGCATACATCTATGTGCGCGGCGAGTTCATCCGTGAGCGCGAGGCGCTCGAGCGTGCCATTGCCGAGTGTTACGAAGCGGGCCTGCTTGGCAAGAACAACAAATGCGGCTGGGACATGGACGTTTACGTCCATCACGGCGCCGGCGCTTATATCTGCGGTGAGGAAACGGCACTTCTCGAAAGCCTTGAAGGCAAGAAGGGCCAGCCGCGCCTCAAGCCGCCATTCCCTGCGAATGTCGGCCTCTATGGCTGCCCGACGACCGTGAACAACGTCGAATCCATCGCCGTTGCACCGACCATTCTGCGTCGCGGTGCATCGTGGTTCTCGTCCTTCGGGCGCGAGAACAACAAGGGCACGAAGCTCTTCTGCATTTCCGGACACGTGGAAAATCCGTGCACGGTGGAAGAGGAAATGTCGATCCCGTTCCGCGAGCTGATCGAGCGCCATTGCGGCGGCATTCGCGGCGGCTGGGACAATCTTTTGGCGGTCATTCCGGGCGGCTCTTCGGTGCCATTGGTGCCGGCAAGTGAGATCATCGATACGCCGATGGACTTCGACAGCCTGCGCGAACTGAAGTCCGGTCTCGGCACCGCCGCCGTGATCGTGATGGACAAGTCCACCGACATTGTGAAGGCGATTGCGCGGCTCTCCTATTTCTACAAGCACGAGAGCTGCGGCCAGTGCACGCCGTGCCGCGAGGGCACCGGCTGGATGTGGCGCGTGATGGAGCGTCTCGTCGTAGGCCAGGCCCAGAAACACGAAATCGACATGCTGCTCGACGTGACGAAGCAGGTGGAAGGACACACGATCTGCGCCCTTGGCGATGCGGCTGCATGGCCCATCCAGGGCCTCGTGCGTCATTTCCGCCCGGAGATCGAGCGGCGCATCGACGAGTTCACCCGCAACGCGCATCAGGCCCGGCCGGCGCTGGTGGCGGCGGAATAAAAGTGAAGGTTTGCTCCGTAAGGGGCGAGAGGTAAGCGGACAGCGACCATGGCAAAATTGAAAGTCGACGGCACGGAGATCGAGGTACCCGATCACTACACGCTGCTGCAGGCCGCCGAGGAGGCGGGCGCGGAGGTGCCGCGCTTCTGTTTCCATGAGCGTCTGTCGATCGCAGGCAATTGCCGCATGTGTCTGGTGGAAGTGAAGGGAGGGCCGCCCAAGCCTGCCGCCTCCTGCGCCATGGGCGTGCGCGATCTGCGCCCCGGCCCCAATGGCGAGGCGCCCGAAATCTTCACCAACACGCCGATGGTCAAGAAGGCCCGCGAAGGCGTGATGGAGTTCCTGCTCATCAACCACCCGCTCGATTGCCCGATCTGCGATCAGGGCGGCGAATGCGACCTGCAGGATCAGGCGATGGCCTTCGGCGTGGATTCGTCCCGCTACAGGGAAAACAAGCGCGCCGTCGAAGACAAATATATCGGCCCGCTCGTCAAGACGATCATGACGCGCTGTATCCACTGCACGCGCTGCGTCCGTTTCACCACCGAGGTGGCGGGTATTTCCGAGCTTGGTCTGATCGGCCGCGGCGAGGATGCCGAGATCACCACCTATCTCGAAGAGGCGATGACGTCCGAGCTTCAGGGCAATGTGATCGACTTGTGCCCGGTGGGCGCGCTCACCTCGCGCCCCTATGCGTTCCAGGCGCGTCCGTGGGAGCTCAGCAAGACCCAGTCCATCGACGTGATGGATGCGGTCGGTTCGGCCATCCGTGTTGACACGCGTGGCCGCGAGGTCATGCGCATCCTGCCGCGCATCAACGAGGCGGTGAACGAGGAATGGATTTCCGACAAATCCCGCTTCGTCTGGGATGGCCTTAGAACCCAGCGTCTCGACCGCCCTTATGTGCGCAAGGGCAAGCGGCTTCAGCCGGCCACCTGGCCCGAGGCGTTCGATGCCATCGCCAAGGCCGTATCGAAGGCCCAGCCGGAAAAGATCGGCGCCATCGCCGGCGATCTGGCCGCCGTCGAGGAAATGTATGCGCTGAAATCGCTGATGCAGTCGCTTGGTTCGGCGAATTATGATTGTCGTCAGGACGGGGCGGCACTCGACCCGGCGCTTGGTCGTGCGAGCTACATTTTCAACCCGACCATCGAGGGCATCGAGGACGCCGATGCGCTTTTGATCATCGGCGCCAATCCGCGCTTCGAGGCGTCGGTTCTCAACGCCCGCATCCGCAAGCGCTGGCGCATGGGCGATTTCCCCATTGGCGTCATCGGCGAGATGGGTGACCTGCGGTATGATTACGACATGCTCGGTGCCGGGGCCGAAACGCTCAAGGAACTGGCCGAAGGCAAGGGCAAGTTCGCTTCGGTCCTCAAGAAGGCCAAGCGGCCGATGATCATCGTGGGGCAGGGGGCTCTGGCCCGCTCCGACGGTGCGGCGATCCTCGGTCTCGCGGCAAAGCTTGCTGGATCGGTCAAGGCAGTGTCTGCCGAGTGGAACGGTTTTGCCGTGCTGCATACGGCGGCGTCCCGCGTCGGCGGTCTCGATCTCGGCTTCGTGCCCGGTAAAGATGGCAAGGACGTGAAGGGCATGATGGGCGCGATGGACGTGCTCTTCCTGCTCGGCGCCGACGAGATCGACATGAATGCGATCGGTGAGGCCTTCACCGTCTATATCGGCACCCATGGCGATGCCGGTGCACACCGCGCCGATGTCATCCTGCCGGCTGCGACCTATACGGAGAAGTCCGGCACCTATGTGAACACCGAGGGCCGGGTGCAGATGACCAACCGCGCCGGTTTCGCGCCGGGCGAGGCCAAGGAAGACTGGGCGATCCTGCGGGCATTGTCCGATGTGCTCGGCCACAAGCTTCCGTTCGATTCGCTGGCCGCCCTGCGCGCAGCCCTTTATGCCGAATTCCCGCATTTCGCGGCCATCGACACGGTTGCGCCAGCCGATGCGGGCGATGTCGAGAAACTCGCCAAGCTTGGCGGGCGGCTTACCAAGGCTCCCTTCACCTCGCCGGTGAAGGATTTCTATCTCACCAACCCGATCGCCCGTGCCTCGGCTGTGATGGCTGAATGTTCGGCGCTGGCGCGCGGCGACGTAAAACAGGCGGCCGAGTAGAGACGAATGGATACCTTCTTTTCAACCTACGTCCTTCCGGGGCTTCTGATCCTTCTGCAGTCGGTGGCGATGATCGTCATCCTCCTGATCTTCGTCGCCTATATTCTTTATGCCGACCGCAAGATCTGGGCTGCCGTGCAGCGTCGCCGTGGTCCCAACGTGGTCGGCCCGTGGGGCCTGTTCCAGGCGTTTGCCGACCTCTTCAAGTTCGTCTTCAAGGAACCGGTCATTCCGTCCGGCGCCAACAAGGGCGTGTTCCTTCTGGCACCGGTCGTTGCCTCGGTTCTGGCGATTGCCGCATGGGCCGTGATCCCGGTCAATGAAGGCTGGGCGATTGCCAATGTGAACATCGGCATTCTTTATGTGTTCGCCATCGCGTCGCTGGAAGTCTACGGCGTGATCATGGGCGGCTGGGCCTCCAACTCGAAATATCCATTCCTCGGCGCGCTGCGTTCTGCGGCACAGATGGTCTCCTATGAAGTCTCCATCGGCTTCGTGATCGTCACCGTCCTGCTCACGGTCGGCTCGCTCAACCTGACCGACATCGTGCTTGCGCAGGGTGATGGTCTAGGCACCATGCTTGGCCTGCCCAACACGTTCCTCGACTGGAACTGGCTGGCGCTGTTCCCCATGTTCATCGTGTTCTTCATCTCGGCGCTCGCCGAGACGAACCGTCCTCCCTTCGATCTGGTGGAGGCTGAATCCGAGCTCGTGGCCGGTCACATGATCGAGTATTCCTCGACGCCGTTCCTTCTCTTCTTCCTCGGCGAGTATGTGGCCATTGTCCTGATGTGCGCGCTCACCACCATCCTGTTCCTGGGTGGCTGGCTGCCGCCGCTCGACTTCGCGCCCTTCACCTGGGTGCCGGGTGTGATCTGGTTCGTGTTGAAGATGTGCATGGTCTTCTTCATGTTCGCGCTGGTGAAGGCGTTCGTGCCGCGCTACCGCTACGATCAGTTGATGCGCCTTGGCTGGAAAGTGTTCCTGCCGCTGTCGCTCTTCATGGTCGTTGCCACCGCGGCCTTCCTGAAATTCACGGGGATGGCATGACCATGACCTTTTTCATCCCTGAAAACCGCTTCGGAGAAAATCGATGAGTGCGCTTGCACAGGCAGCCAAATCGCTGCTTCTCAAAGAGTTCGTCGGGGCTGTCATCCTGTCCATGCGGCAGTTCTTTGCGCCGAAATACACGCTCAACTATCCGCATGAAAAAGGCCCGGTCAGCCCGCGCTTCCGTGGCGAGCATGCGCTGCGTCGCTATCCCAATGGCGAAGAGCGCTGCATTGCATGCAAGCTGTGCGAGGCGATCTGCCCGGCCCAGGCCATAACCATCGAGGCGGGGCCCCGCCGCAATGACGGCACGCGCCGCACGGTGCGGTACGACATCGACATGGTGAAGTGCATCTATTGTGGCTTCTGCCAGGAAGCCTGTCCGGTGGACGCCATCGTCGAGGGGCCGAATTTCGAATTCGCGACGGAAACGCGTGAGGAACTTTACTACGACAAGGACAAGCTGCTCGCCAATGGCGATCGCTGGGAGCGGGAACTGGCGCGCAACATCGCGCTGGATGCGCCATACCGGTGACGGTTTGACCTGTGGACGGGGGCAGGGCACCCGTCTAAACGAAGCATCGTGAATGCCCGGCGCGCCGGGTTTTTTGAAAAGCCATGGCGTTTGCCGTGGCAGGCTAGGTACCGAGGGAACCATGCTGACAGGACTTGAGGCGATTTTCTTTTATCTGTTCGCCTTTCTCACCGTGGCGGCGGCCTTCATGGTCATCGCGGCACGCAATCCCGTGCATTCGGTGCTCTTTCTGATCGTCGCGTTCTTCAACTCGGCCGGTCTCTTCCTTCTGACAGGCGCGGAGTTCCTCGCCTTCATCATGCTTGTCGTCTATGTGGGCGCGGTCGCTGTGCTCTTCCTGTTCGTCGTCATGATGCTGGATGTGGATTTCGCCGAACTGAAGCGCGGAGCACTGCAATATGCGCCGGTGGGTGCGCTGGTGGGGATCATCCTTGCCGCCGAGCTCGTCATTGTGCTCGGAGGCTATGCCTTCGCGCCTGAGCTTTCGGGCGAGGTTGCCCAGCCCACGCCGCCGATCGATGTGCGCCACAACACGGCAGCCCTCGGCGATATTCTCTACACGGATTACATCCATTTCTTCCAGATCGCCGGCATGGTGCTCCTGGTCGCCATGATCGGCGCCATCGTGCTGACGCTGCGCCACAAGGAAAACGTCAAGCGGCAGAACATCTCTGCCCAGGTGGCGCGCACGCCTGAAACGGCGATTGAAATCAAGAAAGTCGAAACGGGCGAGGGACTCTGATCATGCTGGAAATCGGCATCGCACATTATCTGACCGTCTCGGCCATCCTGTTCACGCTCGGCGTGTTCGGCATCTTCCTGAACCGGAAGAACGTCATCATCATCCTGATGTCGGTCGAACTTATCCTGCTTGCGGTCAACTTGAACTTCGTCGCCTTCTCCTCGGTTCTGGGAGATCTCGTCGGACAGGTTTTCGCGCTATTCGTTCTCACCGTCGCGGCGGCGGAAGCTGCGATCGGTCTTGCCATTCTCGTCGTCTTCTTCCGCAATCGCGGCACCATCGCCGTCGAAGACATCAACATGATGAAGGGCTGAGCATACGGCCATGTATCAAGCGATCGTATTTCTCCCGCTTATCGGCTTTCTGATTGCCGGGCTGTTCGGCCGCTCCATCGGCGCGAAGGGGTCCGAGCTGATCACCAGCGGCCTGATGGTCATTGTCGCGCTTCTGTCCTGGGTGGCTTTCTTTTCGGTCGCCATGGGCAGTGGCGAGGCATTCACCGTGCCGCTCCTTTCCTTCATCACCTCGGGCAATCTGGATGTGTCCTGGGCGATCCGCGTCGACACGCTGACTGTTGTCATGCTGATCGTGGTGAACACGGTCTCGGCGCTGGTTCACATCTATTCGATCGGCTACATGCACCACGATCCGCATCGGCCGCGCTTCTTCGCCTATCTGTCGCTCTTCACCTTCGCCATGCTCATGCTGGTGACGTCGGACAACCTGGTCCAGATGTTCTTCGGCTGGGAAGGCGTGGGTCTGGCCTCCTATCTCCTGATCGGCTTCTGGTTCAAGAAGCCCTCGGCCAATGCCGCGGCCATGAAGGCCTTCATCGTCAACCGTGTCGGTGACTTCGGATTCCTGCTCGGTATTTTCGGCGTCTACATGCTGTTCGGTTCGGTGAACTTCAGCACCATCTTCGCCAATGCGGCCACCTATCTGCCCGCTGAAGGCGCAGAGGCTGGAGAGCCGGTGCTGACCTTCCTCGGCTACGCGCTCGACAAGGGCGGCGCGCTGACGGCGATCTGCCTTCTTCTGTTCATGGGCGCCATGGGCAAGTCGGCGCAGGTGCCGCTGCACACATGGCTGCCCGACGCCATGGAAGGCCCGACCCCGGTCTCCGCGCTCATCCACGCCGCCACCATGGTGACGGCCGGTGTCTTCATGGTCGCGCGTCTGTCGCCGATCTTCGAACTGTCGCACACGGCTCTCACCGTCGTGACCTTTGTTGGCGCGTTCACGGCCTTCTTCGCCGCGACCGTCGGTCTGGTGCAGAACGACATCAAGCGCGTCATCGCCTATTCGACCTGTTCGCAGCTCGGCTACATGTTCGTCGCGCTTGGCACCGGCTTTTACAGCGCGGCCATCTTCCACCTGTTCACGCACGCCTTCTTCAAGGCACTCCTGTTCCTTGGGTCCGGTTCGGTCATCCATGCCGTTTCCGACGAGCAGGACATGCGCAAGATGGGCGGTCTCAGGAAGCTGATCCCGCAGACCTATTGGATGATGATCATCGGCACGATCGCGCTCACGGGCGTGGGCATCCCGTTGACGGTCATCGGCACGGCAGGGTTCTTCTCCAAGGATGCGATCATCGAAGGCGCATTTGCCGCTGAGAACTATTTCGCCGTGTTCTCCTTTATCCTGCTCACCGTGGCTGCCGTCTTCACGAGCTTCTATTCTTGGCGCCTTATCTTCATGACCTTCCATGGCAAGCCACGCGCTTCCGCCGATGTGATGCATCATGTGCATGAATCGCCGCTGGTTATGCTTGTGCCGCTGTTCATCCTGGCCGTGGGCGCACTCTTCGCCGGCGTTGCCTTCAAGGAGTTCTTCGTCGGCCATGAGTACGAGCACTTCTGGAAGGGCGCGCTCTTCACGCTGCCCGACAACCACATGCTGGAAGAGTTCCATCACGTGCCCGTCTGGGTGAAGCTTGCTCCGTTCGTTGCGATGCTTCTCGGCCTCTATGTCGCCTGGGTCTATTACATCCGGTCGCCAGAGCGTCCCAAGCGGCTTGCCCAGCAGTTCAGCGGGCTCTACGCCTTCCTGCTCAACAAGTGGTATTTCGACGAGCTCTATGACTTCCTGTTCGTCCGTCCGGCCAAGCGCCTCGGCCACTTCCTCTGGAAAAAGGGCGACGGAATGGTCATCGACGGTCTCGGCCCGGATGGCATTTCGGCCCGTGTGGTCGATGTCACCAACCGGATCGTCAAGCTGCAGAGCGGCTTTCTCTATCACTACGCCTTCGCCATGCTCATCGGCGTTGCGGCCCTCGTTACCTGGATGATGCTTGGAGGCACGTTCTAAGCCATGACCGACTGGCCAATTCTTTCCACGGTCACCTTCCTGCCGCTGGTGGGTGCGCTTCTCATCCTCCTGATCCGGGAGGACGGTGCCGGTGCGCGCCGCAACATTCGCAATGTCGCTCTTCTGACGACCGTCTTCACCTTCGTCCTGTCGCTCTTCATCTGGATCGGGTTCGATGCGTCGACGCCCGGTTTCCAGATGGTCGAAAAGCAGGAATGGCTGGGCTCCGGCATTTCCTATCACATGGGTGTCGACGGCATTTCCATGCTGTTCGTCATCCTGACGACCTTCCTCATGCCGCTATGCGTTTTGGCGAGCTGGGAGGCGGTGGAGCACCGCGTCAAGGAATACATGATCGCGTTCCTCATTCTGGAAACGCTCATGATCGGCGTGTTCTGCGCGCTCGATATCGTGCTCTTCTATGTCTTCTTCGAGGCGGGCCTCATTCCGATGTTCATCATCATCGGTGTCTGGGGCGGCAAGCGGCGCGTCTATGCGAGCTTCAAGTTCTTTCTCTACACGCTGCTCGGCTCCGTGTTGATGCTGCTCGCCATGATGGCGATGTACTGGCAGGCAGGAACGACGGATATCCCGACGCTTCTGACTCACGTCTTCCCCGAGGGCATGCAATACTGGCTATGGGTGGCCTTCTTCGCCTCCTTCGCGGTCAAGATGCCCATGTGGCCGGTCCACACCTGGCTGCCCGACGCGCACGTTGAAGCGCCTACGGCAGGCTCGGTCATCCTTGCGGGCATCCTGTTGAAGATGGGTGGCTATGGCTTCCTGCGCTTCTCGCTGCCCATGTTCCCGGTCGCCTCCATCGATCTTGCTCCTCTGGTCTTCACCCTTTCGGTGATCGCCATCATCTACACCTCGCTGGTGGCGCTGATGCAGGAGGACATCAAGAAGCTCATCGCCTATTCCTCGGTCGCCCATATGGGCTTCGTCACCATGGGCATTTTCGCCATCAACGAGCAGGGCGTGCAGGGCGCGATCTTCCAGATGCTCTCGCACGGCCTCGTCTCGGGCGCGCTCTTCCTGTGTGTCGGCGTCATCTATGACCGCATGCACACACGCGAGATCGCGGCCTATGGCGGCCTCGTCAACAACATGCCCAAATACGCCACCGTGTTCATGATCTTCACCATGGCGAATGTTGGCCTGCCGGGCACCAGCGGCTTCGTTGGCGAATTCCTGACACTTCTGTCGGTGTTCAAGGTCAACACCTGGGTCGCGCTTTTTGCCACCACCGGCGTCATCCTGTCGGCGGGTTATGCGCTCTGGCTCTATCGCCGGGTGATCTTCGGCTCGCTCACCAAGGAAAGCCTGAAGGGCATGCTCGACCTCTCCGCACGCGAGAAGCTCATTCTCTACCCGCTGGTGGTGCTGGTCATCTTCTTCGGTGTCTACCCGGCACCAATCCTCGATGCGACGGCGGTTTCGGTCGAAGCACTTGTGAACAATGTCTCCCTCTCGGCCGACATGGCACGGGAAGCGGCAACGGCTGCCGCGCAGTAAACGGATTGAAAGCGAATGACGCCTGATCTGACGATAAGCCTGATCCTTGCAACGCCGGAGCTGATCCTGGCGGTGGGCGCTATGGCGCTCCTGATGGTCGGTGTCTTTTCCGGCCCCCGTGCCAATTCCACCGTCACCGGCCTTGCGGTCGCGCTTCTGGTCGCCGTGATTGCGCTGATGGTGATCTTCCCGGCCGATGGCCGCGCCTTCGGCGGCGCCTTCGTAAGCGATGCGTTCGCCCGCTTCATGAAGATCCTGACGCTGGTCGGCTCCGTTGTGACGCTCGTCATGTCGGTCGGTTTTGCCAAGGCGGAGAAGTTCGACAAGTTCGAGTTCCCGGTTCTCATCATGCTGGCCACACTCGGCATGATGCTGATGATCTCGGCCAATGACATGATCGCGCTCTATCTCGGCCTCGAGCTGCAGTCGCTCGCACTCTACGTCGTTGCCGCCATCAACCGCGACAGCGCACGCTCTACCGAGGCGGGCCTGAAATATTTTGTTCTGGGCGCGCTCTCTTCGGGCATGATGCTTTACGGCATTTCGCTGGTCTACGGCTACACCGGCAACACCGGCTTCGACGTCATCGCTGCAACGCTCACGGGTGCGGAGCGTCAGCTCGGTCTCGTCTTCGGTCTCGTTTTCGTGCTTGCGGGGCTCGCCTTTAAGATTTCCGCTGTTCCCTTCCACATGTGGACGCCGGACGTTTACGAAGGCGCTCCCACCCCGGTCACCGCCTTCTTTGCGGCAGCGCCCAAAATGGCCGCCATGGCGCTTCTGGTGCGTGTCACCATGGGCGCGTTCGAGCCGATCGCCAGCGACTGGCAGCAGATCATCGTGTTCGTGGCGATTGCCTCCATGATCCTTGGCGCGTTTGCGGCTATTGGCCAGCGCAACATCAAGCGCCTCATGGCCTATTCCTCCATCGGTCATGTGGGTTATGCCCTTGTCGGGCTTGCCGCGAATTCCGAGGCCGGCGTCAAGGGCGTGGCGATCTACATGCTCATCTATCTGGCCATGACGCTCGGCACGTTTGCCGTCATCCTGGCCATGCGCCGCAATGACGCGAATGTCGAGCAGATCGACGATCTGGCGGGCCTCTCATCCACCAATCCGATGATGGCGACGATCATGACCATTCTCATGTTCTCGCTGGCAGGCATTCCGCCGCTCGCGGGCTTCTGGGGAAAATGGTATGTGTTCCTCGCGGCCATCGACGCCAAGCTCTATGCGCTTGCAGTGATCGGTGTGGTCAGCTCCGTGGTCGGCGCATTCTACTATCTGCGCGTTATCAAGATCATGTGGTTCGACGAATCGGCGGGCGGCTTCCAGCCCATGGCGGGTGAACTGCGCTTCGTCATGCTCCTGTCGGGCGCCTTTGTGCTGCTCTACGTTCTGATCGGTGGCCCCGTCGGGCGCTTTGCCGAGGCTGCCGCAAAGACCTTCTTCTAGGTCATGGCCTTTCGTCTGGCGCCGTCGGCGGAAACGGCCGGTTATCGGCTGGAAGCCCATGAGAGCGTCGGCTCCACCAATGCGCTGGCGCTCGATCATGCGCGCGCCGGCGATCCGGGCAATCTCTGGGTTGTCGCCTCCAGGCAGGAGAGTGGACGAGGGCGTCGCGGCCGTGAATGGGCGACACCGCCCGGCAATCTTGCCGCAACGCTTCTGAATGTCGGTCATTTCGAGCCGGCGACGGCGGCCACGCTCGGCTTTGTTGCCGGGCTCGCCCTCTCCGATGCGCTTCTGGCAGTGGTGCCGGAAAAGCGCATTGCGGTTGCCGCCGATGGCGGCGACATGCCGGGCGGGCGCTTTGCGCTCAAATGGCCGAACGACGTTCTGGCCGACGGGGCGAAACTTTCCGGCATTCTGCTGGAATCGACCATTCTTCCCGATGGCCGCTTTGCGATTGCGGTTGGTATCGGCGTCAATGTCGTCTCCCATCCGGACAACACACCTTACCCGGCAACCTCGCTCAGGGCTCTGGGGTTCGGCGGTGACGCAGGCGATCTCTTCCTTGCGCTTTCGGACGCCTGGGTCGATAACAGTCGCCTTTGGAATGGCGGGCGCGGGCTCGATGCCATTCGTAGCCGCTGGCTGAAGCGGGCGGCGGGGCTTGGCACTCAGGTGTCCATCCGTGTCGACGGCCGCGTGGCGCGCGGCACATTCGAGACCATCGACGAGGCCTGTCGCTTCGTCATCCGCGAAGCGGACGGTTCATTGTTGAGAATTGCAGCAGGCGACGTGCATTTCGGCGCGGTCGCCTCTGCGCAGGCAGATTAAGAGAAGGGGACCCATGGCGCGTTCCAGCACAAAAAAGCCGGCCAAGAGCGGCGATCTGAAGAATGCCGAGCTGGTTTTCTGCCCGCTTGGCGGTGTCGGCGAGATCGGCATGAATTTTGGCCTCTATGGGTTTGGGCCCGCCGGAAAGCGCGAATGGATCGTTGTCGATTGCGGCGTCACCTTTCCGGGGCCGGAGCTTCCAGGCGTCGATCTGGTTCTGCCCGACATCAGCTTTATCCGCGGTGAGGTCGACCGGCTGCGCGGGATCGTGATCACCCACGCCCATGAAGATCACTACGGCGCGGTGCTCGATCTCTGGCCGCTGCTCAAGGCCGATGTCTGGATGACACCTTTTGCCGCCGGTTTGCTCGACGCCAAGCGCCAGTCGGAATCCGGCGCACCCGATGTGCCGGTGAAGATCTTCAGGGCCGGCGAAACCTTCCAAATTGGTCCCTTCAGCATCGAGGCTGTTGCCGTCGCGCACTCCATACCCGAGCCGGTATCGCTCGCCATCACCACCCCGCTCGGCACGGTGGTGCACACGGGCGACTGGAAGATCGACCCGGCTCCCGCCATCGGTCCCAAGACCGACGAGGCACGTTTCCGCGCGATCGGCGATGAAGGCGTTCTGGCGCTGGTCTGCGATTCCACCAACGCCATGCGTGAAGGTGAATCGCCCACCGAACAGGCCGTTGGCGAAGGGCTGAAGGAAGTGATCGAGGCGGCATCGGGCCGTGTCGTCGTGACCACCTTCTCCTCCAATGTGGGCCGCATTCGCTCCATTGCGGAGGCCGCGCGCGATGCCGGCCGCCAGCTTCTTGTGCTTGGTCGCTCCATGAAACGCGTTATCGATGTGGCGACTGAGCTTGGCTATCTCGACGGCCTGCCGGAGTATCTGGACGAGGACGAATTCCAGCACGTCCCGCGCGACAAGGTCGTGGTGCTGTGCACCGGCAGCCAGGGCGAAAGCCGCGCCGCACTCGCCAAACTCGCCCGTGACGAGATGCGCAATGTAGCGCTGACGGCAGGCGACACGGTCGTCTATTCCTCGCGTCTCATTCCCGGCAACGAGAAGGCGGTTCTGGAAACCAAGAACCGTCTGATCGAGATGGGCATCGAGATCATCGAGGATGACGACGCGCTGGTTCATGTCTCCGGCCACCCCCGCCGCAGCGAATTGAAGCGGATGTATTCCTGGGTGAGGCCGCAGATCCTCGTGCCGGTGCATGGCGAGGCCGCTCATCTGGTGGCGCAGGGCTCGCTCGGCGCCATGGAAGGCATTCCAGAGGTCACGCAGGTGCGCAATGGCGACATGCTGCGCCTTGCCCCCGGACCGGCCGAGATCATCGGCGAGGTTCCGCATGGGCGTTTCTTCAAGGACGGCCGGCTTCTGGGGGACGATGAGGAGATTGGCATCCGCGATCGCCGCAAGCTCTCCTATGCCGGCCATGTCGTGCTCAACGTTGTGCTTGATGAGCGCTTCAATCTCGATGGCGACCCCGATATCGTCGCCATCGGAGTGGCCGAGCGTGATGCGCGGGGAGAGCTTCTCGAGGACATCATGCTGGACGCAGCATCCGGCGCCGTGCGCAGCATTCCGCGCAACCGCCGCAAGGATCTCGATCTGGTGTCGGAATCGGTCCGGCGTGCCGTGCGCAATGCGGCAAATGCAGCCTGGGGCAAAAAGCCCATTGTGACGGTTTTCGTCACGCAATAAGCAAGAGGGTGGGGGCTTATCCCCCTGTTGCAGGAGAGAAAAGGCCGATGCTCGGAAAGCTCAATCACGTGGCAATTGCCGTGCCTGATCTTGAAAAGGCGACGGCCCTTTATCGTGATGCGCTGGGAGCGAATGTCTCGGCCCCGCAGGCCTTGCCCGAACACGGTGTCACCGTGGTGTTTGTCGAGCTCGACAACACCAAGGTGGAACTTCTGGAACCGCTGGGAGAAGGTTCACCCATCGCGGGCTTTCTGGCAAAGAACCCCGACGGGGGTATGCATCATATCTGCTATGAGGTGGCCGACATCATCGCCGCGCGCGACCGGCTGAAAGCGGATGGCGCACGCATTCTTGGAGACGGACAGCCGAAGATCGGTGCCCATGGCAAGCCAGTCCTCTTCCTGCACCCCAAGGACTTTACTGGCACCCTTGTCGAACTCGAACAGGTCTGAGGTTCATCGATGGGCTGGGTTTCTCTTCTCGCCGTATTTTTCATCGTCTGGTGGACGGTGCTTTTCATTGCACTGCCGTTCGGTCTGCGCACGCAGGAGGAAGACGGTGAGGTGACGCTCGGCACCACCGAAAGCGCGCCGCGCGGGCCGCACATGCTGCGCGCCCTGGTTCGCACGACGATCATCGCGCTTCTGATCTGTGGATTGTTGATCCTGCTGACGCGTGGGCTCGGATACTCTTTCGACGATATTCCAAGGGTCGTGCCGAAATTCGACTGACGCTGGCTGCGAAAGTCTTATCCCGCCCGGCTAGGGGGATCCGTTTATCCAGAGAAGCAGGGGATGGGGCTTCCCCCAAAAAAAAATGCAAGGCCAAAAGGCCTTGCTAACTCAACGCGTCCGATCCTTTGCCGTATCATCGTCGGCGGCTGCGAGTTACCGCGCCTGGACCGCATCCTCCCAAGACTTTGACCGCGTAATGAGGATGAATTTCAGCTCCACCCTCTTGTTATGGGAGGGCACCATAGAGCAAGTTGAGACGAAATGTCACGAGGAAAATTGCCTTTGAAATGCTTTGTTATCAAATTGCTCTGCGGTGGCGGTTTTGAAGAACGGAGCACGCGGCGGCCATATGGCTGCGGCTTTTCATTCCGTTGCGAAATGGTTAAGACACCGGCCTTGAACCGTTTGTCATCTTGATTCCGAACAGGCTCTCTCGAGCCGCTTCCATGGATACGTTTATGCGACTGTCGCGCTATTTCCTGCCGATCCTGAAAGAAACTCCTCGTGAGGCCGAAATCGTCTCGCACCGTTTGATGCTGCGCGCCGGTATGATCCGCCAGCAGGGCGCCGGCAGCTTCTCCTGGCTGCCGCTGGGCAAGCGCGTTCTCGACAAGGTCAATCAGATCATCCGCGAGGAACAGAACCGGGCAGGGGCCCAGGAAATCCTGATGCCCACCATCCAGTCTGCCGATCTGTGGATGGAGAGCGGGCGTTATGACGATTACGGTAAGGAGATGCTGCGCATCACCGACCGGCACGAGCGCAAGATGCTCTATGGCCCCACCAATGAGGAGATGGTGACGGACATCTTCCGGTCCTACGTGAAGTCCTACAAGGATTTGCCCCTCAATCTCTATCACATCCAGTGGAAGTTCCGCGACGAGGTGCGCCCGCGCTTTGGCGTGATGCGTTCGCGCGAGTTCCTGATGAAGGACGCCTATTCCTTCGATCTCGACTTCGAGGGCGCAAAGGCCGCCTACAACCGCATGTTCGTTGCCTATCTGCGCACATTTGCCCGCATGGGGCTGCAGGCGATCCCGATGCGCGCAGACACCGGCCCCATTGGCGGTGATCTGAGCCACGAATTCATCATTCTGGCTTCCACCGGCGAGAGCGAGGTGTTCTGCCGCAAGGAGTTCCTTGAACTGCAGGTGCCGGGCGCGGATGTCGATTTCAGCAATGACGCGGAAATCGCCGACATCGTCACCACCTGGACCACGCCCTATGCGGCGACCGACGAGATGCACGACGAAGCCGCCTGGGACGCCATTCCCGAAGATGAGAAGGTTTCTGCGCGCGGCATCGAAGTCGGCCATATTTTCCACTTCGGCACCAAGTATTCCAAGCCCATGAACGCGACCGTC
This sequence comes from Nitratireductor sp. ATLC21, assembly GCF_057196525.1. NCBI lineage: Bacteria > Pseudomonadati > Pseudomonadota > Alphaproteobacteria > Hyphomicrobiales > Phyllobacteriaceae > Nitratireductor > Nitratireductor sp. ATLC21. The sequence continues at coordinate 83,464 of NZ_JBXUOU010000001.1, forward strand.
ACCGGTCCGGACGGCAAGGAGCATCATGTGTCCATGGGATCCTACGGTATTGGTCCGAGCCGCCTTCTGGCGGCCATCATCGAGGCGAGCCATGACGAGAACGGGATCATCTGGCCGGAGAGCGTCGCCCCGTTCGATGTGGGTCTGATCAACATGAAGGTGGGCGACGAGGCCTGCGACCGCATCTGCGAAGAGCTTTATGGAAAGCTGCAGGCCGCGGGCAAGGATGTGCTCTACGACGATACGGACCAGCGCGCCGGCGGCAAGTTCGCCACTGCGGACCTGATCGGTCTTCCCTGGCAATTGGTGGTTGGCCCGCGCGGTGTCGCCAATGGCGAGGTCGAGCTCAAGAACCGGGCCTCCGGCGAACGGGTCTCCCTGTCGGTTGCGGATGCGCTCAACCGCCTTGCTCAGGGCGCAGCATGAGGCGGCGCCGCGATTTCTGTTTGCGCAAAAGCCTTTGAGGTCGAGCCATGAGTGAAGCCGCCACCAGCGGAGAAGCCGCGCAAAGCGCGCCCGGGAAACCCTTGGGTGCCGGACCGTTCTCCCGTTTCGAGCGGCTGATCGCTTGGCGCTACCTTCGCTCTCGCCGGAAAGAGACGGTGATCTCGGTGATCGCCTCGATCTCCTTCATCGGCATCATGCTGGGTGTGGCAACGCTGATCGTGGTGATGGCGGTGATGAACGGTTTCCGTGCCGAGCTGCTGACCCGCATTCTGGGCGTCAACGGCCATCTCATCGTGCAGCCGATCGATATGCCGATGGATGATTATGAGGCCGTTGCCAGCCGCATTGAGGGCGTTGAGGGCGTGCGTCTTGCCATGCCGATGGTGCAGGGGCAGGTTCTCGTTTCCGGCCGCAGCGGAGCGGGAACCGGCGCTGTGGTCCGCGGTGTGCGGGCGGATGACCTGTCCCGTCTCGAACTGGTTTCCGACAACATCAAGGACGGCTCGCTGGTCGGCTTCGCCGCCGGCGAAGGGCTGGCGGTCGGCTCGCGCATGGCGCAGAATCTCGGCCTGACGGTCGGCGATTCCGTGACGCTGGTCGCCCCCGAGGGCGACATCACCCCCTTCGGCACCACGCCGCGCGTGAAAACCTATCCGATCTCTGCGACCTTCGAGATCGGCATGTCGGAATACGATTCCTCCATCATCTACATGCCGCTCCAGGAGGCACAGCTCTATTTCAATGCAGAGGGGCTCGTGCAGTCGATCGAACTCTTCGTCGACAATCCCGATGCGGTGGACGTCCTGCGCCCCAGGGTGGAAGAGGCTGCGCAACGGCCGATCCTGCTGTCCGACTGGCGCCAGCGCAACAGCACCTTCTTTTCTGCGCTCGAAGTGGAGCGCAACGTCATGTTCATGATTCTGACGATGATCGTGCTTGTTGCTGCGCTCAACATCATTTCCGGCCTTGTGATGCTGGTGAAGGACAAGGGTCACGATATTGCGATCCTTCGCACCATGGGCGCGACAAGCGGCGCCATCATGCGCATCTTCTTGATGACCGGTGCTGCGATCGGCGTTGCCGGCACCCTTGCCGGCGTGATCCTCGGTGTCGTCATTTGCTGGAACGTGGAATCGATCCGCCAGTTCTTTTCCTGGCTATCTGGCACGACGATCTTCGATCCCGAACTCTATTTCCTGAGCCAGTTGCCGGCCAAGATGGAAGCGGGCGAGACGGTGGCCGTTATCATCATGGCGCTGGTCCTGTCCTTCGTGGCAACGCTCTTTCCTGCCTGGCGGGCCTCCCGGCTCGATCCGGTCGATGCTCTGAGGTATGACTGATGGCGGCACCCATTCTCGAACTGAAGGGCATTGAGCGCAGCTACCGCGAAGGCGAGGGCCGGCTCACCATTCTCAAGGATGCAGCGTTTTCTCTGAACCCGGGCGAGATGGTGGCACTGGTCGCTCCCTCAGGGGCCGGAAAATCGACATTGCTGCATCTGGCAGGGCTGCTTGAGGCACCGGATTCTGGAGAGGTGATCGTCGGAGGTCAGGCGTGTGGCCAGCTGTCGGATGATGCGCGCACCGCGATCCGTCGCAACGAAATCGGCTTCGTCTACCAGTTCCATCATCTGCTGCCGGAGTTCTCTGCAGAAGAGAACATCATGATCCCGCAGATGATCACCGGCATGGCGCCGGCCGAGGCGAAGGCGCGTGCGGGACAGCTTCTCGATTACTTGCGGGTCGGTCATCGGGCGAGCCACCGACCGGCAGAACTGTCGGGTGGCGAGCAGCAAAGAGTGGCCATTGCCCGCGCTGTCGCCAACGCTCCGCGTATTCTTCTCGCGGATGAGCCGACCGGCAATCTCGACCCCAAGACGGCCGGCTATGTGTTCGACGCGCTTGAGGCGCTTGTGCGTCAGTCAGGCCTCGCAGCCCTGATTGCTACCCACAATCATGAACTGGCCGCGCGGATGGACCGCGTCGTCACGCTGAGCGGCGGCAAGGTCGTCGCCTGGACCGGGTAACGCATCAGCAGCGTCCCCGTGTGTCGATAGCCTCCGGACGACCGAGGGGCTTCTGAACGTCTGTTTGCGAATTAACCCCACGTAAACCCTGATTTCCAGGCCCGGAAGAGGCGCCTTCTATCGCGCTTGACGATAGAACAAAAATAGAACATAAAGGGATTATAAAGTGATCAGGAGGGATAAATGACCGATCTTGTCCAGGATGTCGTCTCGCTCGTTGCCGTCAGTTCCTTTATCATGATGGCTGCTGTGGTGATCGGCGCCATTTGATGCTTGCCGGTGCCATGCGTCATGTCAGGCACCGCCCGAATGCAAAAGAGGCGGGAAGGCCCGCCTCTCGATCTGCGTTGCTTTACTTCCCATGAAGTTTTGCCGTTCAGACCGGCCCTGTTCTATCACAACCACGCTGTTGACTAGTCGCCGACAGCCACGCCCTCGCGGCGCGGGTCGGCAGCCCCTTCCAGGCCGTCGGGAGTGAGAGTGATGCCGTGCAGGCCGGAATTGAGGTCGCCGATGGATGTCTTGAAGCCGAGTGCATCGAGATCGTTCTGCATCTCCTCGGCTTCGGTGCCGGCTTCCAGCGTGTAGGTGCCGAAACGATTTGTCAGATGCGGCAGGTCGATGGCCTGTTGCATGTTCATGCCCCAGTCGGTCAGCGCGATGATCGTGTTCGCGACATAGGGTATGATGTTGCTACCGCCGGGCGAGCCAAGCGCGTGGAGCGGCTTGCCGTCCTTGAGAACGATGGTCGGCGACATGGAGGAGCGTGGACGTTTGCCTGGTTCCACCCTGTTGGCCACGGCCTCACCATCGGCTTCAGGCGCAAACGAGAAATCCGTGAGCTGATTGTTGAGGATGAAACCGGCCGCCATCTGGCGTGAGCCGAAAGCGCTTTCCACCGATGTCGTCATCGAGGCGATGTTGCCCGCCTTGTCGACAATAACGAAATGCGATGTCGAGGGCTGTTCAAGGCTCATGCCGTCGATGCGCAATTCGGCTTTATCCCATGGCGGATCTCCGGCCTTCACGTCATCCGCACCAAGGGCGGTGGGACGGCGGATCAGTGCCGCACGCGCTTTCAGATATTCCTGGTCGAGAAGACCCTTCGGCATTTTGACGAAATCGCTGTCGGCCATGTAGCGGCCCCGGTCGGCAAAGGCGAGACGCGTTGCATCGCCAATGATGCGCCAGCTTTCGGGATCTTCGGGTCCAAGACTACCCAGGTCGAATGTGCCAACCATGCCTAGAATTTGCCCGACGGTCAGGGCGCCGGAGGAGGGTGGCCCCATTCCGCAGACCTCAAGGTCGCGATAGGGAGCACACACCGCTTCACGCTCCTTCACGGCGTACCCGGCAAGGTCATCAAGCGTCAAAAGCCCCGGATTGCCTTCATGTGCTTTCACCGCGGCCACAATCTGTTCGGCGACCGGCCCCCTATAGAACCCATCGGCTCCATACTCGGCAATTCGTTTCAGTGTTGCGGCATAGTCCGGATTTTTCAGGATCGATCCGACCGCGACCGCATCGCCATCCTTGTCATAAAAATAAGCACGGGCGGCAGGTTGCGTGTCCAGCCGGCCCTTGTCTTCCTCTATCAGCGCGTGAAGCCGCGGCGAAACGGTGAAGCCTCCTTCCGCCAGCCGGATCGCCGGTTCAAGAAGCGTTTGCCACTCAAGCTTCCCGGCCCGCTTGTGGATGGTGTCCATCAAACGCACCACGCCCGGGGCGCCCACCGAGCGGCCGCCAACCACGGCGTCGAAGAAGGCAAGCGGCTCACCCTGTTGATTGAGGAAGAGCTCAGGCGTTGCCGCAGCAGGCGCGGTTTCCCGCCCATCGAAGGTCGTCACCTTGGCGGTTTCAGCATCATACCAGACAAGGAACGCACCGCCGCCAATGCCGGAAGATTGCGGCTCCACCAGGCCAAGAACCGTCTGAACAGCCACCAGTGCATCGGCCGCACTCCCGCCCTTGCGCAGGATATCGAGACCGGCCTCCGCTGCAAGCGGATTGGCAGCAGCCACCATCTGCTCTTTTGCGTGGACTGTCGTTTTGTTTGTAACCCCGCTGGCACTTTCCGGGGCGTGGGCGTCTGTTGCCTGTTGGGCAAACGCTCCAGGCGTGGCCATGGAGAGGGAAATGAGGGCAAAGGCCCCAAAAGCCTGTGATAATCGCATTTTTGGCGCTCCTCCGTCAGAGCGCCGTAGATCCTGATACGGATCGCCGATACGCTCTCAAGCCTCGTGTGGCACAACTGCAAGCGACTTGCCGTTCGCACCCTGCCTGTTCATATTCATGCCGGACCTCGCCCAGTCGTCAAAGGCTTTCCGCGGGACCGAATACTTCGGCAAACGCGGCCTTGAGCGCGAGGTCGAGATCCTCCATCGTCACCGGCAGACCGAGATCGACCAGGCTGGTGACACCGTAGCCGCTTATACCGCAGGGAACGATACCGCCGAAATGAGCCAGATCCGGCTCGACGTTGATCGAGATGCCGTGAAAACTCACCCAGCGTCGGAGGCGAATGCCGATGGCAGCAATCTTGTCTTCGGCAGGCAGGCTTCCGGGCAAGGGCGGTTTGTCCGGCCGCGCAACCCAGACACCGACGCGATCCTCTCGGCGTTCGCCCTTCACGTTGAAACGTTCGAGTGTGGCGATGATCCACGCCTCCAGCGCTGCGATGAAGGCGCGCACGTCTTCGCGACGGGTCTTGAGGTCGAGCATCACATAGGCGACCCGCTGGCCCGGCCCATGATAGGTGTATTCGCCACCACGCCCCGTCTTGTAGACGGGAAAGCGGCCTGCTTCGAGCAGGTCTGCACTGTTGGCGCTTGTGCCTGCTGTGTAGAGTGGCGGGTGCTCCACCAGCCATACGAGCTCAGGCGCTTTCCCTTCGCGAATCAGGCCGGCTCGCTCTTCCATGAAGGCGACGGCCTGTTCGTAATCGGTCAAACCCGGTTCGATTCGCCATTCCACGGGCGCACCCGCCACGCGCGGCAGGAATTCCGTATCGATCTGGCCGCGTTCGCTCATCGCATCATCCCGTCAGGTACTGAAACTGCCCGACACATATGGAGACAAACTGGTTGCAGGTCCAGTGCACCGCGTCCCTGCGGGTTCCGGTGATTTTTTTCGTCTTTTTGAAGAAGGGCGCTTGTTTCCCGAAATCCGATTTGCTACATGCCCGGTGCCGGTGTGAACCGGCCTCCAGCTGCGTGCGGTCGTGGCGGAATTGGTAGACGCGCAGCGTTGAGGTCGCTGTGGGGCAACCCGTGGAAGTTCGAGTCTTCTCGACCGCACCAAGCTCACTCCCAAAAAAGTATGGTTTTTAATGACTTGGATGCGAAAGTGTCCCACGTCAGACCCATGCGTGGGACACGTTGATTCTCCCGGTCGCTGATTTGGCCAGCTTCCAGCGCTCTACGCGCCGGGTGTAAACCTCACTCGTTTTCGCTTCCGAATGGCCCAAGATGGCCATGATCTCATACTGGCTGCAGCCCAGCTCAGCGAGCAGTTCTGCAAGCCCCTTCCGGACACCATGAGCGGAGAGGTGAGCCAGTCCGGCATCCTTGCACCAGTTCTTGAACATGGCCGACATGCTGTCTCCGCTGGCAAACGGTTTGCCACCGCTTCCGAGGACATAAGTTGCACCCTGCACGGTCGTCGCCCTGGTTGCTTTCTTGAGCGGTGGAAGCAGGGGAATGGAAACTTCTGTTGAGCCCTTCTTCAAGGGCGTCCAGCGTAGTGCCTCGATGCCTTCGATCCGGCACTCATTCTCGCGGCCCAGCACTGTCAGGTCTTCAATGCGGCAACCGGTCCAGAGCGGGACGGACAGTGCCACATGTGCCTTGGAGCCTGGGAGGTGCACTTTCAGGAACTTTCGAACGTCAGCCGCCTTCCAAGGCTTCGCGCCATCACCCTTGCGGTAGATCGGCTTGATGCCGCGCGCCGGGTTCTGTTGCAGGTTTCTGCGTTCAATTGCCCAATCGAACATCACGGCCACGGATTCGATGAATGCATCTGCCTGGGCCGGTGTTGCGCCCATGCTGTCCTGCATCTCGATAAGCTTTTCGTGGGGAATGAGCATCTTCCGGTCGGGATGTTTGAGGAGGCGGGACCGAGGGAAGAGGGATCGAAAACGGTTTTGGGATCTGGCCCCGAACAGGAACGCAGAGCCAACCGAACTCGCAATCAAACCAAAGCGCAGCGATCAACAGCGTTCCGAGCGCTCAACGCGAAGATGATCTCGTGCCGCAGGTTGAGAGCGTGTCATATGTCAGAGTGAGCCAGAATAGGGTCAACTATTAGGACAAAGAGAGTGAGCTAATTAAAAAAAGATATAACATTGTAAACATAAATGTAATCAGAGGCGTATTTCCATAAATAAAAATGGTATTTTCAGAGTTTTAGATTCAATTAAGCAATGGCGCGTCTCATTTCGATTTCAATCAATAAGTGGTTGATAGAATCGTGTTTCACGATAACAGTATGTCCGAGTCAGTGAGCCGGCTGACGATTTCGGAAATTGAAGCATTTTACGGAGAGACGGTGATGCCGATAAGAGGCACGGAAGCCAGGTTGGTTGGGTATAACCACATACGCAAACGCCATAAATTTCTTATGACAGGCGTGGCATTGCTGACCCTGGCAACGACATCTCACGCTGCAAATTTTACTGCGTCTAGCGAAGCGGAGTTGGCGAGTGCGATTTCACTTGCTCAGGCCAGTGGAGACGCTTCATCGACCATCACTCTCACCAACAGCTTTTCAATCACGGGTCCATTGCCGGTCGTCAATGATAAGAACATCTCGATTGAAACAGGGGCGAACACCCTGTCGTTCTTCCCTGCTACGGACCTTAACGTCGCTGCTGGCGCCTCACTTACGATTACTGGAAACATCACCGGCACGGGTGACGCCCTCAACAAGGTTGGAGATGGGGCGCTCACGATATCGAGCACAGCTTCAGGGTTCGCCCGGTTCCACGTAAACGGAGGGAGTGCAGTCATAAATAGCGGGAGAGATACCGAACTCTCGACGTCAAACAGCACTACGTTCGCCCAGCTTGATCTGTCTCGATCTGACAACGCGGTTTCGAGCCTGACGGTAACCGGGACTGGCACACGTCTACTCGCCTCGGGAACAGGTACAGTGGACCTAAGCATGGGCATTTCATCGCAATCGACATTGTCGATTACGGATGGTGCTCACTTCATCGCCAATGGCGGTACGAGGGTCCACTCAACCAGCTTTCGTAACGCCAAAGCCTCGATTTATGTGAACGGCGCGGGCTCGCGGTATGAAACGACCGGCATGACTATGGCAAATGGCGAGACGCTCTTACGCGTCAGTGAAGGAGGTACAGTCAAGGTCAACGGCAGTACTCACATCGGTGGTGCGTTGCAAGTCTTTGACACTTCAGATGCCAGGTTGGAAATAACCGGGCCAGGCTCCAGATACGAGTCTGACGCCATCACCGGCTATCAGGGCTCGATCTCAGTTCTGGATGGTGGTGTACTTTCCGGAACAGATGTCGAGATCGCCTTCAAGCGGGTTAGACCTGTAGTGCCCGGGTTCGATGTTCTGGTGTCCGGCGGTGGATCTCAGATGATTGCCGATACGCTGCGAGTGGGTCACAATGGTCGGGGCACTCTGACCATCTCTGATGGCGGCGCCGTAATTGTGGGCAGTGGTGGTGCGCCATTTATCCTCGGAAGTGCCGATGCCAACAGCGAAGCTGTGCTGAACATCGGTGGTGCGGTCGGGCAGCCGGCCTCAGCAGCAGGAACACTTGGTACGTCAGGCATACAACTCGCGACCAACAGTGAAGTAAACTTCAATCACACCGAGGAAGCGTACGGCTTCGACATCGCGATCACCGGCGATGGAGCCATCAATCATACGGGTCCCGGGAAGACAATCTTCACCGCGGATCAACTCGGCTTCAGCGGACTTGCCACCATTCAAGCCGGTACGTTTGAGGTGAACGGTGTTCTGGGAGGAACCACGGAAGTTCATGGCGGTATTCTGTCTGGCACGGGCACGGTTGGCGCAACCACCAACTATGCTGGTGGCACGATCGCGCCAGGCAACTCCATAGGCACGCTCACGATCGACGGAGACTACACCAGCAATGGCGGCGCGCTGGAGATCGAATCCGTGCTCGGGGACGATGCTTCTGACACCGACGTTCTTGTCATTACCGGTAACTCAATTCTGGGTACGGGGGCGACACAGGTGCGAGTCACCAATCTTGGAGGAGTTGGCGCCCCCACCGTCGAAGGCATTCGCATTGTCGATGTTGCAGGCACTTCAGACGCAGATGCGTTTGTCCTGAACGGCGACTACGTGTTTGAGGGTGATCAGGCGGTGGTCGGGGGGGCTTATGCCTACCGGCTCTATCAAAATGGAATAAGTACACCCACAGATGGCGACTGGTATCTGCGGTCGTCACTTCTACCGGTGGCTCCAGACCCCACACCGGGTCCGACACCCAGCCCAACGCCGCTTTATCAGCCGGGCGTCCCAATCTATGAAACCTACGCAAGCGTCCTGGGCAGCTTCAATTCACTTGAAACCCTCCAGCAGAGGGTGGGCAACCGCATGTGGTCCGAAACCACGCAGGACAATTCCGGCATATGGGGCCGCATCGTGGCCAGCCACAGCAAGATTGATCCCAAGGCCTCCACAAGCGGCGCGGAATACGATCTGGATCTGTGGAAAATGCAGGCTGGAGCAGACGGTCTGATCCATGAGAACGAGAGTGGCCGCTTTATCGGTGGCGTCTCGGTTCACTACGGAACGGTTTCATCGGAGGTCACTTCCCTGTTCGGAAATGGATCGATTGATTCGACCGGATACGGCCTGAGCGGCACGCTGACCTGGTACGGTAACTCTGGCCTCTACGTGGATGCTCAGGCGCAGGCGACCTGGTTTGATAGTGACCTGGTTTCCAGCACAGCGTCGCGCAACCTTGTTAGCGGGAACAACGGCTTCGGTTACGCACTCGGCGTTGAGGTGGGAAAGCAGATCGCACTGGACGAAATCTGGTCGGTTACACCGCAGGCGCAGCTTGTCTATTCCGATGTGAACTTTGACACCTTCACGGACGCCTTTGGAGCGGTCGTTGGCCTGGAAAATGGCGATTCTCTGATTTCCAGGCTCGGAATCAGCGTTGATCGGACACAGGAGTGGAATGACCCAGCGGGGAAGGCGCGCCGTAGCCACATCTATGGCATCGCAAATCTCTATTATGATTTCCTCGATGGTTCACGCTCGACAGTTTCGGGAGTCGAGTTCGTCAATGAGAAAGAGCCGTTGTGGGTTGGTGCAGGTGTAGGTGGATCCTACAACTGGAACAACGATCAATACTCCCTCTACGGCGAAGCCTCACTGAACAGCAGTGTAAGGCATTTCGGCGATAGCTATCAGGTGAAAGCAAACGCCGGGTTCCGAGTGCGCTGGTAGGAAAGCCAACATTGACATCAGACAGGGGCATTACGCTCCTGTCTGATAGATTTAGCTGCTTCTCCGCTGGGCATCCGTACTCACACAAGCGGCCGGTTTGAACGATCCCTCTCGCCACTGTCTTCGATCGTCACGTCCTCTCGCAGAAGCTCGGTAAGCCTCAGTTTGTCCTGCCTCCCCAGGTGTTTCTCCTCCGGACATTTTGCATTGCGAATCTCCGGGAGTATCGATCCAGGATCTGAACGAAGCGCCCGGTCCCATGATGCACATATTCTGTCCGTTGCACCTGATGGTGTCTCCATCGGTTGCGGACAGGGACAGGCAGGATATGAGGCTGGCGGCGAAAGCGATCACTCAAAGCTCCAAAACAGACCGCTTGTGAACAAGGCGGGAAGCAAACTTCAATGGGGCGAGGGCGTAACAACGCGGGCCGCTCGACCGCACCAAGCTCTCTTCCGAAGAGTATATTCTATGATGACTTGGGTTTGAGTTTTCCTCAGGTCATTTGAGCTTGCCCCAGGTCAAAACCATACGCGTAACGCATCGGTTCAACCGGTCGCCGAGTTGACGAGCGGCTGACTTGGCTTATGGACCGGAACGTCCGCAACCGCGTCGTCAATTTACCATCCCCAGCAAACCTCCCCGAACTTAACCTGTGTTAATTCACGTGGTTTGTATGCGTGCTAACGAGGGGCGTCCCGACCGTTGGGGGCGATGGGTGGGGCGCTTCGCTCTCGATCATCGATTGAGCGAACAAGGAATCTTCTTCGATTTGCGTCGAGGAAGATTTTTTGTTGGAGCAACCAAATTCCGGTCATCGCCGAACCATCTGGGAACTCCTGCTTTCAGATGGTGGGATGATCGTGTGCAAGAGGGCTGGGATATCCGCCAAGGTAGATGCGGCTGATCATCCGGGACAGAAACTCCACTGCAGCGGTGGAGAGCACCACAAAGGAAATCAACAAAGCCAGCGTGTTTAGAAAATCCAGAAACATAACAACCGTTTCATGCTGTGTTTCGCCAACAGGATAACTCGTCGGGACGAAATACGCTGCATCACGATTTCTTTGCGGTCTTAAGAATTGCCGATGTGGCATCTTCCACGTTTTGTTAGAATTGGCGCAGCAATTCACCAAAACCGGAAAGGCGATCTTGGACGCCTGCAAGGCGCAGGCAGTTCCACATCATGGCTTGATTGCTCACGATCACCGGTTTCCGGATTTCCTTTTCCAGCGCCTCCACGATCTCGAGCGACCGCAACGCGCTACAGCTTATCAAAAGCGCTTCTGCTTCCGGTGTGTCGAGGCTGGCCCCGAACTCGAGAAGGTAGTCAGGCGTGACCCGAACCATATCGCGGTCATAATCCAGACCAAGCCCCGCATAAGCGGTGATCTCGAAACCGGCTTCATTTTGCAGATATCCAACGACAGTGTCCGTCAGTTCATGCGCATAAGGCGTGCCCACCGCGATGCGGCGCACCTGCAGGGCCGCGAGGGCCTTTGTCACGCTACCCATGAGAGAAGTGGCGTGGGCGTTGGGAGCACCCTTGTTGAGCTCTGAACAAACGCGTGCTTCGCCCACGGCCACCGTGCCTGAGGTGCAGGCCAGGCAAACCACATCAAGAATGTCATCCGGCAGGATGCGCCCGGCTGTTTCGGCAAGGCTTTCGGTTAGCTGCGCAAGCGTGCCGGTGGAAATTTCATGAGGCATGCGCGCTCTGGAGAAGTAGACGCCGACACCCGGCGGAGCCATGCGCACCATATCCTCTTCCACCAGTTGATCGTTGGGCAGAAGAACAAAGCCGATCTTCGCGCGTTCATTGCGGCCGGAATCGAACCGTATGGGCGTGTTCACCTGCCGTTTGCGGTTTTGCAGCGGCGAGTTTTCTGGATTGTGGAGCATGTGGCCCTGTTGTCCCGCGTTCTCATCAAGATTCGAGGATCGCGTCATTCACGCTTGTCGTGCTGCCGGGCAACCGACGCAGACGCGTCGCTTTTGAGGCAACACCGCTCCCCGGATCCGCAGTGACTGTACAGGCATACACCGATTGTCGCGTCTTCCCAAATCTCCAGTGGCGGCGAGCACGCAGGCGGGGCCCCAAACCGGCTGGACGGGAAGTGGATCAGTCCATTGGCGTCGCACACCACGCAGCGCGGCGCAGGCGAACAAGCGTCGCGATATCGAGCTTTTCGGTCTTTATGGATGCGATCGCGATTTCGAACAGCGCGAGATGGATCTGCTGATGGCTCCAGCCGCGCTCCCGTGCGGTTGTCACAATGCGCCTCAGTGCCGGCTCTATCGCGTCTCGGCAGGTCTGCGCCTCGACGACAAAGTCGACCGGTGCGCAGGTCTCAAATGCGAGCGACATGCTTTCCCCCCGGGAACCGTCGTTAAGTTCAGATTGATAGGCAAATTGATTGTGCTGGTGGGATACCACAACCCAGCTCTCTGGACGAGTACGCTGATCGAGGTAGTCCCAGTTGCCGCCGGCGAGCGTTACGAAAGAGTTAAAGCCATCGCGATTGCCGCACAACCGAAGGGGTTGGGAAGGTGTGGATGGTTTGGGCTCTCGAGCACCAGTCCCCTTGTGGGCGTGTGTTTCTTATGGTGTGCCGCTTTTGATTGTGGGCTATTCTGCCGCATGGGCCGAGAGGCCGGAAAGTGCATTAGCGAAAAGCGAGGGTGCGACAGTGACATTCATCGAGAGCTTATTTGGCGTTATCGGAGACTTAACCTGGGGGTGGTCCCTCATCCCAATTCTTGTCGTCTTAGGCATTTTCATCACCGCGTTGACCGGGTTTGTTCAACTTCAGTTCTTCAGGCGCATGTTCCGCGTCCTCTCTTCCAAAAATCAGAGCGGAGACCCCAATGCGATCTCCGCGCGTGCAGCACTTCTTGTCTCCGTTGGGGGACGGGTCGGCGGCGGCAATATCGCCGGCGTGGCCGTGGCCATCACGCTTGGTGGTCCAGGTGCAGTGTTCTGGATGTGGGCTATCGCCCTGGTTGGCATGGCGACCAGTCTCGTTGAATGTTCGCTGGCGCAGCTTTACAAACGCCGCGAAGCGGACGGAACGTTTCGTGGCGGCCCGGCCCGGTCCATTATTCATGGTCTCGGTGAGGAGTATAAGTGGCTCGCCGTGCTCTACGCGATCTGCCTCATCGCGGCGTTCGCCATTGGCTTCAACGCATTTCAGGGCAACACGGTTGCCGGAGCGGCGCAGGAGAGCCTGGGGATTGACCGCATGTGGTCGGGTCTCCTTCTGACCGTGATTGCCGGCTTCATTGTCTTTGGCGGCATCCGCCGCATCGCCAAGGCAGCCGATGTTGTGGTTCCTGTCATGGCGATTGCCTATCTGCTGATGGCGGTCGTCATTATCCTGTTGAACATCACCGAGCTTCCCGGCGTTCTCTATTCCATCGTCATGAATGCATTCGGTCTGGAGCAGGCCGTTGGTGGGGGCATGGGGGCAGCGCTTGCACAGGGCTTGCGGCGTGGCCTTTTTTCCAATGAGGCAGGACTTGGTTCTGCCCCCAACGTCGCCGCCACGGCCGATGTGCGCCATCCCATCAGCCAGGGCATCACTCAGTCATTCTCGGTCTTTATCGACACGATTGTGATCTGCAGCTGCACCGCCTTCGTTATCTTATTGGGCGATGTGTATGCGCCGGGCGCCGAAGCCATCGACGGCGTTGTTCTCACTCAGCAATCGCTGGTTTCTCACCTGGGCGAATGGACCCAGTATTTCCTGACCTTCATTCTACTTCTTTTTGCATTCAGCTCGATCATCTACAATTACTATCTGGGCGAGAACGCGCTGACAGTGATCAGCGAACACCCGCTGGCCATCAACGCACTGCGCTTGGTTGTGATGGGGATTGTCTTTCTTGGCGCGGTGGCGCCCGGGGCGACCGCGGTCTTCTTCTTCTCTGATCCAATGATGGGCATTCTGGCGCTGGTCAATCTTATCGCCATCATGATGCTTCTGCCCACATGTCTGAGGATACTGAAAGATTTCCGGGAGCAGCTGAAAGCCGGTGTCGATCGGCCGGTGCTCGATCCGGACAAGTTTCCTGATCTGGATATCGACCGCACTGCCTGGACAGGCAGGGTGCGTGAGGAAGCTGCGGGCGCTTGAACGCCACATAACGCGTGTTTGAACAAGGGGTAGGAAGGGGCAGGGAAACCTGCCCTTTTTGATTCTTCCTAGCTTTAAAAGCCCAGCAGAATGGCCGCTGCGATCGACATGGCCACCGCTAAAGCCGTCAGGCCGACAAACACGCGTGCCTTGTCGAGAAACATGGCGTATCCCGCGCCCCATGCCGAGGTGCCCGCTCCGAGCGCGAAAAAAAATGCATCCCGCTCTCCAAAGGAAAGCGCAGCAGCCATAAGCCCGCCGATCACGATGGCTCCGAACGTTACGATGGTTGCAGCAGCATAGGCGTCGTAGCGGTCGTTCATTCTTCGTCCCTTCAAAATGCACTTTATGGCGTCATGGACGCCCTCCCGCAGGATTACCACTAGCAGGTCATCCCGTCGAAAGAAACGCTTCTTGCGGGGGCTACCCAGCAAGCGTTGGAGCGGATGGGTCAATCGCATTGATTGCTGAATTAATTTTCACTGACTGTTGCGATTCGAAATAACGCGCGTTATGTCAGGACCCATGTATGGTATTTTCACATGACGTGTGAGGCATAATGAAGTCTCGCAAGGCGAATGCTGAATGCAAGCGTATGTGAAATATTTTACAGGTGTTCGACCTGTATTTCATTTTCCATAAAATAATCAGCCAAGAGGAATCATGAAACCCAAGCTACGGGTCGAGAATGTTTACAAGATATTTGGAGAACATCCAGAACAGGCGCTCGACGGTCTGAAGCAGAACAAGACCAAGATCGAGATTTTTGAGGAAACAGGGCAGACCGTCGGCGTTCAGGATGTCAGTTTTGATGTCCATGAAGGCGAGATTTTTGTGGTCATGGGGCTTTCTGGCTCCGGAAAGTCCACATTAGTCAGAACCTTGAATGGCCTGATTCCGCCGACCTATGGGAAAATCCTGATTGACGAAGACGATGTGGCGAACTGCTCGGCCGAGCGCCTGCGCAAGGTGCGGCGTGAGAAGATCACCATGGTTTTCCAGCATTTCGCTCTCTTTCCGCACAAGACCGTCGCCGAGAACGCCGCCTATGGACTGAAGATCAAGGGTGAAGGCGCCGCTTCACGTCGCGCAAAGGCGCTTGCAGCTCTGGAGCAGGTTGGTCTTGCGGCCTATGCCGACAGCTACCCCGACGAACTGTCGGGCGGGATGCAACAGCGCGTGGGGCTTGCACGTGGGCTTGCAACCGATCCGCAAATTCTCCTGATGGATGAGCCTTTCGGCGCGCTCGATCCGCTCATTCGCCGTGAGATGCAGGAAGAGCTCCTTCATCTTCAGAAGAAGCTCAAGAAGACCATCATCTTCATCACCCATGATCTCAACGAGGCGCTGCTTCTGGGCGACAAGATCGCCATCATGAAGGATGGTCGCATTGTTCAGGTCGGCACCGCGCAGGAGATCGTCGACAATCCGGCCGATGATTATGTCGCCGCCTTTGTCGGTGACATTGACCGGGGCCGTGTTTTCGACGCCGCGCACGTCGCCGAGCGCCCGATCACCGTTGAGCTCGGCGAAAGGAATGCAGCCGAAAAGGCGCTCGACCTGATGGAGGAGCACAATCGCAATGCCCTCTACGTGGTGGAGGAGGATCGGATTGCCGGTCTCGTCACCTACCAGGAGCTGGCGGTGGCCGCCCGCGAGGAGGGCCGCACGGACCTTTCGGAAGTCCTGGTGACGGAGGTCCCCACGGTCTCTCGCGATACGCCCCTCAACGAGCTTTATGGTGCTGCAAGTGCTGGTTATCCCATCGCGGTGGCCGACAAGCGCGGCCGTCTTGCCGGGGTGATCGAACCGCAGGCGGTGTTCTCTCAGCTTTCAGGCGAGGAGAACGAAGAGGCACAGCCGACAACGGATGAAACCGAGGCCAGCTCCGCACAGAAAGGAGAACGCCAATGATCAGCCCTGCCGATCTCGTTCAGATCCCGCTTGACGACTGGGTGAACAGTTTTGTTCGCGATTTCCTGGTGCCCAATTTCCGTCCCTTCTTCCGCGCCATGCAGACACCGGTCACGGCCGTTCTCGGCTGGCTCGATGCGTTCTTCCACTGGTTGCCCATGCTGGTGTTTACCGCAGGCCTTACGCTGATTGCCTGGCGTACGGCGGGCCGCGGGGTTGCTGTTTTCACGCTGATCGCCCTCGCTTTCATTGACATGATCGGGCTCTGGTCGGAGACCATGACCACCTTGTCGATGATCATCACCTCGGTGCTGTTCTGCGCCATAATCGGCATTCCGCTCGGCATCTGGAGTGCACGCAGCGACCGTGTGCTCTTTGTCGTGCGGCCCATTCTGGACATCATGCAGACGATCCCGTCCTTCGTCTATCTGGTGCCGATCGTCATGCTGTTCGGTGTGGGAATGGTGCCTGGCATCATCGCCACGATCATCTTTGCTCTTCCCCCCATTATCCGCCTCACCAATCTGGGAATCCGCAATGTGCGCGGTGACCTGATCGAAGCTGCGGAAGCGTTTGGTTCCACGCGCTGGCAGATGTTGTGGGAAGTCCAGTTCCCGCTGGCCCTGCGCACCATCATGGCGGGCCTCAATCAGACCCTGATGCTGGCTCTGTCGATGGTGGTCATTGCAGCACTGATCGGCGCTGGCGGGCTCGGCCTCACCGTCTACACCGGCCTCGGTCGCCTCAATGTGGGGGCGGCAACCGCCGGTGGCATCGGCATCGTGCTTCTGGCGATCATCCTTGACCGCATCACCCAATCGCTCGGCGAAAAGAAAGCCGTGCACACGCCTTCGCTCTGGCAGACGCTGCGCTCGATGTTTGCGCTCGGCAAGCCGGGTGACGAAGAAAAAGCGGGCAAAGCCGCATAAGGCTTCGTCCGTCTCGCGGAGCGCGACCTGGCGTTCCGCATTCACGGCAGCGGCTACGCCCTGCCACAATTGTCGAACACGTATTTATGGAGACTGCTCGATATGACTGGTCTTAAGAAAAGCATTCCCGCAATCGCAGCCCTCGCGCTGCTCGGCTCCGTGGCCATGCCGGCGATGGCGCAGGACGGCCCCGGCGCCGGTAAAACGATCAAGATGGCACAGGCCACCTGGGACACGGGCTGGTTTCACGCTGAAATCTACAAGCAGATGTTCGAAGAGCTTGGCTACACGGTCGAAGGTCCGACCACGCTCGACAACCCGCCCTTCTATCAGGCGGTCGGGTATGGCGATGTGGACCTTTGGGTGAACGGCTGGTTCCCGATCCACGACACCTATCGCCCGGCTTTCGAGGCAACGGCGGAGATCGTCGGTGCGGTCGCAGCGGGCGGTGCGCTTCAGGGCTATCTCGTCGACAAGGCATCGGCAGAGAAATTCGAGATCAAGTCGCTTGACGATTTCAAGCGGGATGAGGTGAAGGAAGCTTTCGACCGCGATGGCGATGGCAAGGCTGACCTGGTCGCATGCCCTCCCGGCTGGGGCTGCGAGGTGGCGATCGAGGATCATCTCACAAAATACGAGCTCAAGGATCACATCAACGAGATCAAGGCCAGCTACTCTGCCTCCATGGCCGATGCTGTGGCGGCTTATGAAAGCGGTGAGCCCATCCTCTTCTATACCTGGACCCCCAACTGGACCGTCAACGAGCTGAAGATCGGCGAGGATGTTGTCTGGATTCAGGTGCCTGAAGAGGCCACGGATGAGAACGCTGCAGCCGGGATCGATGGCTGTGTTGCTGATCCTTGCGTCATGGGCTTTGAGGCGAACGACATCGTGCCGGTCGCCAATTCCGAGTTCCTTGAGGAAAATCCGGCTGTCGCGACGCTGCTCAAATCGGCTTCGATCCCGCTCGAGGACATTTTTGCCCAGAACGCGGCCATGAACGACGGCGCCGACAAGCCGGAAGATATCAAAATGCAGGCTTCCGACTGGATCTCCGACAATCGCGATACTGTTGACGGTTGGCTGGAAGCTGCCCGCAAGGCCGGCGAATAAATCTGCTTGCCGTCATGGGCCCGATGTTTGAGGCCCTAGAAAAAAATTGGACCGCGCGCCTTGTCCGGCGTGCGGTCTTTTCATGTCACGACGAGCTGTGCCGCCAACAGTGTTTATTGTAGCCGGGGTGGTGAGGTGTAGATCGGTACATCGAGATCCCGCGGGCCGGGCGCCGTCAGATGCGGGATGTTCCGCTGACTGCGCATCCATTCCTGATGCTGGTCTTCCAGCATGTCGCGGCTGCGTTCCAGTTCACGGTCGATGCGCGCTTCCCGCGCCTGTTCCGCTTCGCTCTTGGATCTGTTCTCCGCATATCCCGAAGTGCCCGCCAGCATAACCGCTCCAATGGCGGCCAAGACCATGTGATTGAAACGAATTTTCATGGCTCTCATTTAGGACTCCCGTAAGCGTTTAAACAGGGGAGCAACGCTTCCTAGTTCAAAATGAGAATGGCTCCGTTCAAGAAACCGGCGAACAGGACCCAGGCCGCATAGGGCAGGAACATCAGGGCCGACAGTCGGTCCACCCGCCAGCGCGCGATGATAAAGGAGATAACCGCAGCCACAAGAAGCACGAGAATCACGAGTGCGGCCCCGACCATGTGGAGCGAAAAGAAGGTCGGCGACCAGGCGAAATTGAGAACAAGCTGCAACCACCACAGACGCATGGCATTGCTCTGGCGTTCGCGCAGCCATACGCGCGCGCCGGCCAAAGCAATCAGGACATAAAGCATTCCCCACACTGGGCCGAATACCCAGTTGGGTGGATTGAAAACCGGTTTTTCCAACCCTGCATACCAGGAGCCGGGTGCTGTCAGGTAACCAATGGCAAGACCGCCACCGACCACGAGAATTAGGAAAAAGGGGAGAGTGCGAAGAAGAGGCATCATGTTATCCTGTTTCGTGGTTCGGATCGGCAAAACCTGCTCAGGTTGGAACCAGCCAATGCCATAGTGCATTAACGTTCCAAGGGGGCTTGTGTTCCTGCCGCGCCGAAAGGTTGGGCACACAATCAAAAATCTCGAGCGGAAAGCGTGGCGCCCCGGTTGCGGTGCGGCACACGCGTCTGTATTGCCGAAAGAACGCTGCGCCCACTCGCAGAGCCCAACATCCCAGCCAGGGAGGTCCATTTGAGCGAATCCGAAGGACTGAACGAAAACGTCGAAGCCGAAGGCGCTGAGGCAATGGGCATCTATGATGCAGATGGTGTGGTGGCGGCACCGTTTCTGGCGCATATCGGCGCAGCGATTGCCGACCGGGACACCATCACCCTACGTCAGGAAATCGGCGCGCTCCATCAGTCCGAGGTCGGTGACCTGCTCGAAGCCCTTCTCCCTGACCAGCGCCTCGCGCTTGTCGTGCTCATGGGCGATGATTTCGATTACACCGCGCTGACCGAGGTGGACGAGGCGATCCGTCTCGAAATCCTGGAAAACCTGCCCAATCAACAGGTGGCGCGTGCCGTCGAACAGCTGGATTCGGATGATGCGGTCTACATTCTGGAAGATCTCGATCAGCAGGACCAGGACGAGATCCTCGCCGAGCTACCGTTCACCGAGCGTGTGCGCCTGCGTCGTTCGCTCGGCTATCCGGATGAAACCGCCGGCCGGCGCATGCAGACGGAATTTGTCGCTGTGCCGCCCTTCTGGACCGTCGGCCAGACGATCGACTACATGCGGGAGGAGCAAAACCTTCCCGAAAGCTTCGCGCAGATATTCGTCATCGATCCGACATTTCGGCTGGTGGGCGCTGTCGATCTCGATCGGATCCTGCGCACCAAGCGAGGAGTGAAGATCGAGGATGTGATGCGCGAGACGCGCCACGCCATCCCGGCCACGATGGATCAGGAGGAAGCCGCGCAGATTTTTGAAAAATACGACCTTCTGTCGGCTGCCGTGGTCGACGAGAATGAGCGCCTGGTCGGTGTGCTCACCATTGACGATGTGGTCGACGTCATCCAGCAGGAGGCGGAGGAAGATCTTCTGCGCCTTGGCGGCGTCGGTGACGAAGAACTCTCCGACCGTGTCTGGACCGCCGCGCGCTCGCGGGTTCCCTGGTTAATGGTCAACCTCATCACAGCATTCCTTGCCGCCTCCGTCATCGGCCTCTTCGATGACACGATCGAAAAGGTCGTCGCGCTCGCCATTCTGATGCCCATTGTTGCAGGAATGGGGGGCAACGCAGGGTCGCAGACCATGACCGTTACGGTGCGTGCGCTCGCCACCCGGGACATCGATATTTACAATGCCGGCCGCATCATCCGTCGAGAAATGGGTGTCGGCATTCTGAACGGCGTCGTTTTCGCCACGCTGATTGGCGTGGTCGCGGCCGCTTGGTTTCAGGATTACAATCTGGGCGGCATCATTGCGGCGGCGATGATCATCAACATGTTTGTCGCCGCTCTTGGCGGCATCCTCATTCCGCTTCTGCTTGATCGCGTTGGCGCCGACCCGGCGGTGGCATCGGCGGTTTTCGTCACCGCAGTCACGGATGTGGTCGGCTTCCTCGCTTTCCTCGGCCTCGCCACCTGGTGGTTTGGAGTCTAGTTCAAGCGGGCAGGGGGGTAGTCGAGCGGCGCGCGCGATAGAGAATGAAGAAAGCGATGCCCATATTGCTGAGGTTCCAGGCAATCCCGTTTATGAAAGCGGCCTGATAAGAGCCAGTCAGGTCATAAATCCAGCCCGACATCCATCCGCCCAGCGCCATGCCGATAATGGTCGCCATGATGACCACACCCATGCGCTGACCCGCTTCGCGCGCCGGCAGATATTCGCGCACGATGATCGCGTAGCTGGGCACGATGCCGCCCTGCGAAAGCCCGAAGATGAACGACACCATGTAGAGCGAGGCGAGGCCGTTGAAGGGAATGTAGAGGAACAATGAAAGGCATTGTAGCACCGAACCGATCAGAAGTGTCGGCACACCACCGATGCGGTCGGCGAGCAGACCCGAAATCAGTCGGCTGGCAATCCCAGCGCCCAGCATGAGAGAGAGCATCTCGGCACCACGCGCGATATCGAAGCCCAGGTCGATGCAATAGGCGACGATGTGCACCTGCGGCATCGACATGGCGACACAGCATCCCAATCCGGCGAGCACCAGAAGCCCCTGCAGCATGCGAGGGGACAGGTCGATGGGTTTTCGTCCGCCGGGGCGCCGTAAATGTATGGCTGCGATGTCGTCAGCCTGATTTACATTAGGTCTGGCCCGCATGAGCATGGCCAGCGGAACGATGCTGACGATGCAGAAAATGCCGATGCCGAGAAACGTGACCCGCCAGCTCGTGTGTTCCAGCGCGAATTTGATGACGGTTGGCCAAAGGACACCGGACAGATAATTGCCGCAGGCGACCGCCGCCACCGCGATGCCCCGCCGCTTCTCGAACCAGTGGGATATGTCTGCCAGAAGCGGACCGAAACAGGCTGAGCCGCCTAGCCCGATAAGCCCCTGCAGGATGACGAACTGCCAGAGAGCAGTCGTGAAGCTGGAGACGACAAAGCCTGCACCAAGCAGGGCGCCCGCAATGGCCACGGGCAGTGCCACACCAATTCTGTCCGCAAACCGCCCGATGAGCACGTTGCCGAGCGCAAAGCCAATCATGGTACTCGTATAGGGCAGGGATGCCGCCGCCCGATCGACGCCAAATTCCGCCTGGATGGGCGGCAGAACGACCACGAAGGCCCAAAGCCCCACCGTGCCGAACGTGCCCAGAAGCAAAGCGATTGTCATACGGAACCAGGCATAGGAACCGTCGATCACGGCATCGCTGGCGCTATAGGCGGGGCCCTGTTGCAAGCTGCTCGTTCCCTGTTCGAAAGCGTCTTGTCCGCGCCCCATTCAATCTGCGCGAACTCGTCGCTGTCATAGCTCAGCGATACATCGTCCCGTAGGGCCACGCCCGCTTCGGTGCCTGTCCATGCGAACGGTCGGGTGGGGTGTTGCCGATTTCCGGCGGTGGTCAGGGAAGCTGGTTGTTCCGGGCGCGCCCACAATTGGGTGGTCGGTTTCGCCAGCACAATTGTTCACGTTAGCAGGCGGCACCCGGAAACGCCTCCGCATCTCAAAAACGCTCTTTCCCCAAGTCTTCGCTCTAGCGGTTCAAGAAATTGACTTTTACGTAAGAACCGTGCGACTTTGTTTTTCCTCGCTAAACAAATGCTCCTGATCGGAGACGCAGCGGGGCGGGCATCGGCAGATCATGATCTACCGCATTACCCGGTAGAAGAAAATGCGGCACTCACCATTGGGGCATCGTCCGGCACGGGCGAAAGGGGAGCCGTCATCAAAGGGCAGGGCGCGATGCGCGATTACTACTCCATCACCGAGCTGACGCGTGAGTTCGGGATTTCCACACGGACGCTGCGATTCTACGAGGATGAAGGGTTGATCAAACCCGTGCGGCGCGGTCGAACGCGGCTTTACCGGCCGTCTGACCGGCACCTGGTGCGGCAGATTTTGCGCGGACGCAGTATCGGTTTCTCAATCGCCGAGATTCGCGAGATCATAGAGGTTTACAAGGCGCCGCCCGGAGAGATCGGCCAGCTCAAGCTCATGCTGGCTCGTATTTCTGAAAAGCAGCAGGATTTGCGCCAGAAGCGCCGGGACCTTGAAGATACGCTTGAAGAATTGGCCCGCGCGGAGGAAGCCTGTGTCGAGCGTCTGGCTGAGCTCGGTGTGACCACCTGATCGTGGTACGGCCAATCAGAACCAGCGACGTACCCGTTTCTGATAATCGCGATATTTTTTCCCAAACCGCATTGCGAGATGGCGTTCCTCGGGCTCGATCGCAAGCTTCTGTGTCAGGAAGCAGGCAAAGGCGAGCAAGAGAAGAAACCAGGGATTGCCTGTTACCAGGGCGATGCCTGCAAGAAGCATCGAATTACCGAGATAGATAGGGTTTCGGCTGATGGCGAATGGCCCGCTTGTGACCAGTGCATCCGCGCTGCGTGTAGGCAGGATCGCCGTTCCCGCCCTGTGGAGTGTCCGCATGGCCTGCACGTCGAGTATCACAAATCCGACGATGAGCAGGCAGCCTATCGCAAAAAGTATGTCGGCCAGTGGCGGGCCGAACCATGTCAACGGATAGAAAACACCCAGCGTTGCCGCAATGGCGATAGCTGACAGATAGATGACCGGTGGCCAGGGAAAACGGGCCGGTTGCTGTTCAGGGCCGCTCATTGGTCCTATCCCCCTGCGTGAAATCGCTCCCCACTTCCGCGCGCATAGTGCATTCGGTTGCGATTTGGCTCAAGCGGCTTTGCATCTCTTCTTCCGGTTTGCCTGACATGACCAGATCAAGGCGATCCTCGGCCTCCAGCGTGTCGGTGAAACAGGTGCAGTAGGTTGCGCAAAAGTTGCCACCGCGCGTTTCCGCGCACTGGCTCATGCATGCTTGGGTAAAGCGCACATCGGCAGGCACTTCTGCCGGCGGCGAGAGCTGCGCCAGAACCCAGACACAAGCAATAAGAACTGGCTGGTGGAGAAGATAGAAAGCGAGGCTGTGGCGGCCGGCAAAGGCGAGGGGCTTCTGCCAATTCCCCGGCTTCAGAAGGGCGATCGAGTGTAGAGCGCCTGTATCTCTTGCAATGCGGGCGGTCGCGATGCCCGCGATGACGGCACCAAACCAGGGAAGCAGCGGGACATAATCATTTGACGGCGGACGAAAGGTGGAAAGGCCGATCCACCACAGAGCCGGCGTGTCGAAAAATGGCGCACTAAATATATGAGGCGCGGCCACCAGCCCGGCGGCGAGCCCCAAAAGAAGCCAGGCCGGAAAGCGCAGAAAGGCAAGGCCGAGCAGGCTTGCCACCGCAATATGATGCAGAATCCCGAAAAAGATAAAGCCCTGCGGGAATGCGAACCATGTTGCCGCCGAGATTGCGCCCGCAGCCACCGTAACCATGGCCAGGCGTTTCAAGAATCCTGTCCAGCGGATGTGTTTCTCATGAGCTAGAAACAGACTGACGCCAACCAGAAACAGAAAGGAGGTTGCGATCGCGCGAGCAAAGAGGCGCCATCCGCCGGTCACTGTGGTGCCTGCATCCATATAGCCAAAGAACTCAAGGTCCCAGCCGAAATGATAGACTGCCATCGCGACGAGTGCGCCGCCGCGCGCAACATCGATAATTTCGATGCGTGATTTGCCGGCCGCTTGGTGCCGCATCGTGTGGTCGCCCCGGTATAATTATTGTTTTATGTTGTGATTATATTAGTCGGCGCTAAAAGTGGCCGAAAGACGGAGAGGTATTCAATGCAGACAGTTGAGGCGAACGGAGCATCCATCCCGGTCTTGGGAATGGGAACCTGGACTTTGAAGGGGCAGGCCTGCACGGAACTCGTCTCGCATGCATTGAAGGTTGGATACCGCCACATCGATACGGCTGCTGCCTATGACAATGAGGAAGCCGTGGGCGAAGGCATCCGGGCCTCGGGGGTGAAGCGGGACGATATTTTTCTGACCACCAAGGTCTGGTGGACCGATATTGCAGGTGGCGAGCTTGAGCGCTCGGCGGAAGCAAGCCTGAACCGGTTGGGCGTTGATCAGGTCGATCTTCTTTTGATCCATTGGCCGAACCCCGCTATCGACCTCGCTGAAAGCGTGAAAGCCCTGAACCGCGTGAGAGCGAGCGGTGCCGCGCGGCACATAGGCGTGTCCAATTTCCCGACGGCTCTTCTGGCAGAGGCTGTCCGCCTGTCCGAAGCCCCCCTCGTTGCAAACCAGGTCGAGTATCATCCATTTTTGAATCAGGACCGGGTCTATGCCGCATGCCGCGATGCGGGCTTGGCGATGGTGTCCTATTGCCCGTTGGCACGGGGCGGTGATCTGTTCTCACAACCGGAAGTGGCAGGGCCCGCAGAGCGCTATGGCAAGACGCCGGCGCAGATCGTGTTACGCTGGCATGTACAGCAGGAAGGCGTGATCGCCATTCCACGGACCAGCAATGCAGGGCGCCTTGCCGAGAATGCGGACATCTTCGATTTCTCGCTCAGCGAGGAGGAAATGCGGTCCATTTCCGCCTTGCGGCAGCGGGGCAGCCGAATCTGCGATTACGATTTTTCGCCCGTATGGGACCCGGTCTGAACCTCCGGGAAGACAGCAGGTTAACCCTGCGTTAGCTGATCTAAAATAGGGTACTCACGGTTGTCATCGGCTCCGCTCCTGTGTGGTGTCTGACAGTCATGCCTTTGGGGGAAGGTGGACGGCGCATGTTGCAGACTTCAGGCGCCCCGGAGAAGGGGCCCACCGACATTGCCGGCATGATTGCAGGCTCCATGCGGCGCATGGGGGTGACCGGTCTGCCGCGCAATTACGAAATATTTTACGAGGTTTTCACCGGTTCCAACCGCGATCTCGTGCGCGATTTCGAAGCGCTGAACGGTCGGCCCACCCAGGACGCACTGGACAAGCTGGCGCTGAAATATTTCACGCAGAACAACCGGCAGGCCGTTGTTGAGGACGCGCAGGAACAGATCGCCACGCGCGCCCAGGAAATTCTGTCGCTGCTCGGCCGTGAACGCAGTTCCCTGGAGAAATTTGGCGTCATTCTCGATCAAACCTCCAATGGGCTTAGCGGTCGCAGCGCCATCTCGCATGATCTCATGCGCAAGATCGTCGGCATCATGGCCGCGGCTACAGAGACGACCATCGCTCAGGGGCGTCAGATAACGCAGGCGATGGAAGAAAAATCCAGCGAGCTTGAAGCCATGCGCTCGCAGCTTCAAAGGTACAAGAGGCTTGCCGACACCGACCCCTTAACAAGAATTTGGAATCGCCGCGCCTTCGACAAGCGCATGGCCGGCATCTTCGATGAACAGCGTTCGATCATGTTTCATGCGCTGATTCTTGCGGACATCGACGGCTTTAAGGCCATCAACGACCAATATGGTCATCCGGTCGGCGACAAGATTTTGCAGGGCGTCGCGCAGATCCTCAAAACCCAATGCGTTGACGAGTGTTTCGTCGCAAGAACGGGTGGAGAGGAATTCGCCATCATCGTGGACGGACTTACCGAGGAGGCGACCGTCAAACTTGCCGAAACAATGCGGCTCGCCGTTGAAAAGGCCGAGTTCGTTATCGGCTCCGGCGCCCGCAAATGCGGGCCCATTCGTATTTCCCTCGGGGTTTGCATGGCAAGCGATGCCGCCAATGCCGACGAACTCTACGCCAAGACGGATCAGGCGCTCTACGCCTCCAAGGTGGATGGGCGAAACCGCGTTACCCTGTTTTCCAGCATTCCCAAGGGCAAATTCATGAAGAATTGGCTGCTCTACAGAAACGATTGATAGACGTGCCCGCGCCGGGATGCATTTTTCTCGACTTCGCATATAGTTTGACGAGAACTGCGCCGAATTCTGCCCGATTTGTGATACACCGGGGCTTAAGGGGCGATTTGCGCGCGATTCACGTCGCAGATATTGACAAGTGAGGACACGGACTATGTTGAAGAAATCCATCGCAGTTGCGCTCGTGGCAGGCTTTTCTGCCGGCTGCGTGACCAGCACGGATCCCTATACCGGTCAGCAGAAGATCTCCAACACGGCCGGCGGGGCTGCGCTCGGTGCGCTGGCTGGTGCAGGCGTTGGACTTCTGGCCGGTGGCGATGATCGTCGCAACGCGCTGATTGGCGCAGGCATCGGCGCGCTGGCCGGTGGCGCGGTCGGCTCTTACATGGATCAGCAGGAAGCGCAGTTGCGTGGCCAACTGCAGGGCACGGGCGTGAGCGTCACCCGCCAGGGCGACTACATCATCCTCAATATGCCTTCCAACATCACCTTTGCTACCGATTCGGCCAACATCCAGCCGGCCTTCTACTCCACGCTGAATTCCGTCGCTTTGGTTCTCCAGAAGTACAATCGCACGCTGGTGGACGTTTTTGGTCATACCGATTCCACGGGCGATGCGAATTACAATCTGGAGCTTTCGCAGCGCCGCGCGGGAGCTGTCGCGAATTACCTTATCGGCCAGGGCAACAGCAGCCAGCGTTTCGCGATTATCGGTCAGGGCGAATCCCAGCCGATCGCCTCCAACGCCACGCCGGAAGGTCGCGCAGAAAACCGGCGTGTGGAGATCAAACTGTCGCCGCTTACCGGCGCCTGATCCCTCCCGCACACTGCAAAAAAAAGCCGCCGGCGTTTGCTGGCGGCTTTTTTCATTGCGGGCCATGCTATCCGGCGGCCATCGCTTTGGCGATGCCTGCCGCCAGCCGCGCATTGTTCTTCACCAACGCGATATTGGTCACGAGGCTTGCCCCGTCTGTCAGTTCCAGAATACGGGCCAGAAGGAACGGTGTCACATCCTTGCCTGAAATGCCTTTTTCATCGGCTTCGCGTTGAGCCGTAAGAATGTATCCAGCCATCGCATCTGCGGGGATTTCGTCCTCTGCCGGGACCGGATTGGCAATCAACATGCCGCCGTTGATGCCAAGCGCCGTGCGGGTCGCCTGAAAGCGCGCGATTGCCTCTGCACTGTCAAGACGCAATGGAGCGGGGTAGGGTGAATGGCGCGACCAGAAGGCTGGCACTGTGTCAGTGCCATAGGTGACCACGGGAACGCCGCGGGTTTCCAGCACCTCCAGCGTCTTCTCGGTGTCGAGGATCGCCTTCGGCCCCGCGGAAACGACGATGACGGGCGTCCGCGCCAGTTCGTCAAGATCGGCCGAGATGTCGAAACTCGTCTCTGCACCCTTGTGAACCCCACCGATGCCGCCTGTGGCGAAAACGTGAATGCCGGCCATGTGCGCGGCGATCATCGTTGCGGCCACGGTTGTGCCCCCACTTTTGCCCTCGGCGATGGCAAAGGCGAGATCGGCGCGAGAGAGCTTCATTGGATCTGTCGCCTGCGCCAGGGCCTCGCGTTCCTGCTCCGAAAGGCCGATTTTCAGGCGCCCGTCCACCACCGCAATCGTGGCCGGTATCGCGCCTTCCTGGCGGATCAGCGCTTCCACGTCTCTGGCCATTTCATTGTTGCGTGGCCAGGGCATGCCATGGGTGATGATGGTGCTTTCCAGCGCCACCACCGGCCTTCCTAGGGAAATGGCTTCGGCGACCGGCGCATGGACATCGATAATGTTGTTGGAACGCAAGGGGGAACTCCTTTATGAAACAAGACGCGGGGCTGGCACCCGCGCAAGCGCCGCTTTGAAGGCGGTATGATCGAATTCAGGCGCTGCCGAGGCAGAGGCAATTGCGAGCCCGGACGCGGCCACGCCCTCGCGCGCGGCCTCCTGCAGGGGCAGTCCACGGACCAGCGCCGCAACACTTGCACCAGCCAGGGCATCGCCGGCGCCGGTCACATCCACCACATTCTCTACCCGTGGCGGGTCGATCTGCCACTGGTTTGCGGACGTGAAGACCGTCACGGCACCGCCGCCCTCGGTGATGACGCCGGCGCGCAAGCCTGAAATCTGAAGTGTTTTTGCGGCCTGAAGGATGGGGGCTGCGGATGGAAGCCCAGCCAGCCCGCGCGCCTCCCGCGCATTCATGAATAGTGCAGAGAGTTCGGAAAAATGGGAGCTCAACCGTCCGGCCTTTGCCGGCGAGACTGCAATTGCATAAACGGGTGCTGCTCCACGGATGGAGACCAGCTGCGCCAGCGCTTCCGTGGGGAGATTGGCATCGCAGAGTATGGCATCGGACGCAGCCGCGGCCTGCCGTATCTTCGAACGCCGCAACTGCTTGGCGAACGCCGTATCATAGAGGGTCATGTCCGCAAGGCCGGTGATAAGCTCTCCATCATGATCGAGGATCGCCGTGTAGCTCGGTGTCACGCGGTCGAGAAAGGTCGCCGAGAGGTCTTCGAAGCCGGCGTCCTCAATGGCGCGTGCCACCGTCTCGCCCGCCGCATCCCCGCCACGCAGGGAAAGGAGTGACACGGCCATACCGCGCCGGACTGCCGTGCGCGCGGCATTAAATATGCCCCCGCCGACGTCTTCGCGCATCCATCCGGGGTTGGAGGTGGCGGGGATATGCGGTGCGTCAAGGCGTCCGCGACGGTCCATGTGGGCACCGCCGACGGCAAGCAGACGCGGTCGCTTGGTAGCGCTCATAGGGGCGCTTTCCGAATCGCCTGATGCGGGAATGCTCCTCTGCTCTCAAGCCAGGCGCCAGGTGTGTGCATCAGGGCAGTGATTGTGATCTTGTGCGCACAAAAATAGAACAAATTGTATTTATGTATTTTTATCAATGCTCTAATGCCTATTGCAAAAAGAGAACAAAAAGGGTACAGATGGCTATCGCGGATTTGGCGGAACCGCCTCCATTGACCTCGAAGGGGTGTTGTATCATGGCTCAGAATTCATTGCGGCTTGTAGAGGATAATTCGGTGGACAAAACCAAGGCTCTGGATGCGGCGCTATCGCAGATCGAACGTGCCTTCGGCAAGGGATCGATCATGCGGCTCGGCGCCAATGATCAGGTGGTCGAGATCGAGACCATCTCCACCGGGTCGCTGGGCCTCGATATTGCACTGGGCGTCGGCGGACTGCCACGTGGCCGCATTATCGAGATTTACGGTCCGGAAAGCTCCGGTAAGACGACGCTGGCGCTCCATACGGTCGCTGAAGCGCAGAAGAAGGGCGGCATTTGCGGCTTCATCGATGCCGAGCATGCGCTTGATCCCGTCTATGCCCGCAAGCTGGGTGTGGATCTGGAAAACCTTCTGATCTCGCAGCCCGACACGGGAGAGCAGGCGCTCGAGATCTGCGACACACTCGTGCGTTCCGGAGCGCTGGATGTGATTGTCGTGGACTCGGTTGCGGCCTTGACGCCGCGCGCCGAAATCGAAGGTGAAATGGGTGATTCCCTGCCGGGCATGCAGGCCCGACTCATGAGCCAGGCGCTGCGCAAGCTCACGGCCTCCATCTCCCGGTCGAAGACCATGGTGATCTTCATCAACCAGATCCGCATGAAGATCGGTGTCATGTTCGGTTCGCCGGAGACGACCACGGGCGGCAATGCGCTAAAATTCTATTCTTCGGTGCGTCTCGACATTCGCCGTATCGGTTCGGTCAAGGATCGTGATGAGACGGTGGGCAATCAGACCCGTATCAAGGTCGTGAAGAACAAGATGGCCCCGCCCTTCAAGCAGGTCGAGTTCGACATCATGTATGGTGAAGGCGTATCCAAGACCGGCGAGTTGATCGATCTCGGCGTGAAGGCTGGCATTGTCGAGAAGTCAGGCGCCTGGTTCTCCTACAATTCGCAGCGTCTGGGGCAGGGGCGTGAGAACGCCAAGCAGTTCCTGCGTGACAATCCAGAGGCGGCGCAGGAGATCGAATTGGCTCTGCGGCAGAATGCAGGCCTGATTGCCGAGAAGTTCCTTGATGATACCGGACCAGGCGACCAGGACGGCGGCGACGCCGAGGAGTAGCACCGCATTCTCGCTGACCCTGACAATCTGCAGGGCCGGCGTGCTTTAATCCGATGAAGTCAGGACACCGCCACCTGTTGGCGGTGTTTTTTTGTCGGCCTCGGTTGCTTGCCTGATTGCGTCCTGACGGGATTTCTGGACAGGCTTGAGCGCTGACGTTAAAAGGCGGGCTTCTGTTCCCCGCTTGTCTGGGCGGGCTTCTCGCAAAGGCTGAATCATGAGTGGCGTCAACGACATCCGGTCGACCTTTCTCGACTATTTCAAGAAGAACGGACACGAGATCGTGGCTTCTGGCCCGCTTGTGCCCCGCAACGACCCGACCCTGATGTTCACCAATGCGGGCATGGTGCCGTTCAAGAACGTGTTTACCGGCCTGGAGACGCGGCCCTATGACCGCGCGGTCACCGCGCAGAAATGCGTGCGCGCCGGGGGCAAGCACAACGATCTGGACAATGTCGGCTATACAGCCCGCCATCACACCTTCTTCGAGATGATGGGCAATTTCTCCTTCGGCGATTACTTCAAGGACCGCGCCATCGAGCTTGCGTGGAACCTTGTGACGAAGGAGTTCGGCCTCGATCCCAATCGGCTTCTGGTCACGGTCTACCACACGGACGACGAGGCCGCCGGCCTCTGGAAGAAGATCGCCGGTCTGCCCGACGACCGTATTATCCGCATCGCGACGAGCGACAATTTCTGGGCCATGGGAGATACCGGCCCGTGCGGCCCGTGCTCGGAAATCTTCTACGATCATGGAGACCACATTCCCGGTGGCCCGCCCGGAAGCCCGGATGAGGACGGCGACCGCTTCATCGAGATCTGGAACCTCGTCTTCATGCAGTTCGAGCAGGTGACGCCGGACGAGCGGGTAGACCTGCCTCGGCCCTCCATCGACACGGGCATGGGGCTCGAACGCGTGGCGGCTGTCCTGCAGGGCGTGCATGACAATTACGACATCGATCTTTTCCGCGCGCTCATCCACGCGTCGGAGGAGGCGACCGGCGTGCGTGCCGAGGGCGCGCAGCATGCAAGCCACAAGGTCATTGCCGATCACCTGCGCGCGTCCAGCTTTCTGATTGCCGATGGCGTTCTGCCCTCCAATGAGGGGCGCGGCTATGTGCTGCGCCGCATCATGCGGCGTGCCATGCGCCACGCCCAGCTTCTGGGCTCGAAGGACCCGCTGATGTGGCGCCTCGTGCCGGCGCTGGTGCGCGAGATGGGTCGGGCCTATCCGGAACTGGTGCGCGGTGAGGCGCTCATCACCGAGACGCTGAAGCTCGAGGAAACCCGTTTCCGCAAGACGCTGGCGCGCGGCCTGACGCTGCTGTCCGACGCAACCAGCGAGATGGGCGAGGGCGACCTGCTCGACGGCGAAACCGCCTTCAAGCTTTACGACACCTACGGCTTCCCGCTCGATCTGACGCAGGATGCGCTGCGCCAGCGCGGCATCCATGTGGATCTCGGCGGCTTCAATGACGCGATGGAACGGCAGAAGGCCGAGGCCCGCGCAAACTGGGCCGGTTCCGGCGAAGCGGCCACCGAGGCCGTCTGGTTCGCCGTCAAGGACAAGACCGGCGGCAGCGATTTTCTGGGCTATGAGACCGAGGAAGCCGAAGGCGTTGTTTCCGCGCTGGTGCGCGATGGCGCGATGGTCGATCACGCGGCAGAAGGCGACGAGGTGGCCATCGTAACCAACCAGACCCCGTTCTACGGCGAATCCGGCGGTCAGGTGGGCGATACCGGTTTGATTTCGGGCGAAGGCTTTTCCGTTGCCGTCGCCGACACCCAGAAAAAGGGTGACGGGCTTCTGGTTCATTTCGGCCGTGTCGAGAGCGGCAGGGTCAGGACCGGTGATGTGGTCGCGCTGAAGGTGGATCATGGGCGTCGCACGCGCATTCGTGCCAATCACTCTGCCACGCACCTTCTGCACGAGGCTTTGCGCGAAGTGCTGGGCACGCATGTGGCGCAGAAGGGGTCGCTCGTGGCGCCCGAGCGCCTGCGCTTCGACTTTTCGCATCCGAAACCCATTTCGGACGAGGAACTGGCCCGCATCGAGGACATTGCCAATTCCATCGTTCTGCAGAACGCACCGGTCGAGACCCATCTGATGGCAGTCGACGATGCCATCGAGGCTGGAGCCATGGCCCTGTTTGGTGAAAAATACGGAGACGAGGTGCGCGTTGTCTCCATGGGCACCGCGCGCGAAGGCGATAAGGCCGGCAAGACCTACTCGCTGGAGCTTTGCGGCGGCACGCATGTGAAGGCGACCGGCGATATCGGCTTGATCCGCATCGTCTCTGAAGGCGCCGTTGCCTCAGGCGTGCGCCGCATCGAGGCGCTGACTGCCGATGCGGCTCGCCACTATCTCGGCCATCAGGAGCAGCAGTTGAAGCTCGCTGCAGGCGCATTGAAGGTCGCTCCCGCCGATGTCACCGCACGCCTGGAGACTATCCTTGAAGAGCGCCGCAGGCTGGAGCGCGAGCTTTCCGAAGCCAAGCGCAAGCTGGCTCTTGGCGGCGGCAGTGCCGGGGGAGCGGATGGCGGTCGGGAAACCGTCGCCGGTGTCGGCTTCATGGGCCGGGTGGTCGAGGGCATTTCGCCAAAAGATCTGAAGCCGCTGGCCGATGATGGCAAAGCCTCGCTCGGCTCCGGCGTCACGGTCTTTGTGGGAACCTCCGAAGAGGGCAAGGCGAGCGTTGTGGTCGGCGTAACCAAGGATCTGACAGAGCGCTTCAGCGCGGTCGATCTCGTCCGCGTCGCCTCCGCTGCCATCGGCGGCAAGGGCGGCGGTGGGCGGCCGGATATGGCGCAGGCCGGTGGGCCGGATGGCTCCAGAGCTGCCGACGCCATCGCCGCCGTGAAGGCTGCCATGGAAGGCTAGCGCCCCCCCCTCCTGCAGGTGCGAAAAGGAAAACGCGGGTCCCGGAGTGAGCCCGCGTTTTTTGTTATCTGCGAGGAAACACGAAAAAAGCCGCGGATGAAACCGCGGCTCTTTGTCTTGCCTGGCGAAGGGCTGGTGGTCAGCCCATGGCCTTCTGCAGGTTTTCGTCGATCTTGTCCAAAAAGCCGGTGGTGGAGAGCCAGGGCTGATCGGGGCCGATGAGCAGGGCCAGATCCTTGGTCATGTGACCGGATTCCACCGTGTCGATGCAGACCTTTTCCAGCGTCTGGGCAAAGTTTGCCAATTCCTCGTTGTCGTCCAGCTTGGCGCGGTGGGCAAGGCCACGCGTCCACGCGAAGATGGAGGCGATGGAGTTGGTCGAGGTTTCCTCGCCCTTCTGGTGCTGGCGGTAGTGGCGCGTCACCGTGCCGTGCGCGGCTTCGGCTTCCACCGTCTTGCCGTCCGGCGTCATCAGAACCGAGGTCATCAGGCCGAGCGAGCCAAAACCCTGCGCCACCGTGTCGGACTGCACGTCGCCATCATAGTTCTTACAGGCCCAGACATAGCCACCCGACCATTTGAGCGCCGAGGCGACCATGTCGTCGATGAGGCGGTGCTCATAGGTGATCTTGGCTTCCTTGAACTTCTCCTCGAACTCGGTCTCGTAGATCTCCTGGAAGATGTCCTTGAAGCGCCCGTCATAGGCTTTCATGATCGTGTTCTTCGTGGAGAGGTAGCACGGCACCTTGCGCATCAGCGCGTAGTTCATCGAGGCGCGGGCGAAGTCGCGGATGGAATCGTCAAGATTGTACATGGCCATGGCCACGCCGGAGGAGGGGGCGTCGAACACTTCGTGCTCGATGGTCTGGCCATCCTCGCCAACGAACTTGATCGTCAGCTTGCCCTTGCCGGGGAATTTGAAATCGGTGGCGCGATACTGGTCGCCAAAGGCGTGACGGCCAACGATGATCGGCTGCGTCCAACCGGGAACCAGCCGCGGAACGTTCTTCATGATGATCGGCTCGCGGAAGATCACGCCGCCCAGAATGTTGCGGATCGTGCCATTGGGCGAACGATACATGCGCTTCAGGCCGAATTCCTCCACGCGCGCCTCATCCGGCGTGATGGTGGCGCATTTGACGCCCACGCCGTATTTCTTGATCGCTTCGGCAGCGTCGACGGTGATCTGGTCGTCGGTCTCGTCACGGGCCTCGATGCCGAGGTCGTAATACTTCAGATCAATGTCGAGATAGGGGTGGATCAGCTTTTCCTTGATGAACTGCCAGATGATCCGCGTCATCTCATCGCCGTCGAGCTCGACGACCGGATTGTCCACCTTGATCTTACCCATGAAAAAGCTCCGCAATTGTGGTGAAAAACGACGCGGCAAAGAGGGGCCGCGCAAAGGTCGGCTGCCCTATAGCATCCCTTGCAGAAAGCGCAAAGCGGGGAGCTGTGATTTGCCGGTCCGGCCCTGTGAGGAAAGGTCAGACTTTGGTCCCAGAGGCGGTTTCTGCGGATGAAATTGCGTCGGTTCTGGTGCAGATTTAATCAGAACCACCTGTTTGGCCTCTTGATTGGCCCGTTGTTTGGCCCGTTGTTTGGATTGTGTTGTGAGACCGGTCACCGACGCCACGCCCCTGATTGCTGCCAACGCGGTGGCTTTCGACACCGAGACCACCGGTCTTGATGTGAAGGAAGCACGTATCCTGCAGCTTGGCGGCATGGCGCTGGTGGACGGAGCGCTGCAGCCGGGCGATGTTTTCGAGACACTGGTCGACCCAGGTATCCCCATCCCGCCACGTTCCACCGCCATTCACGGCATTACCGGGCAGATGCTGCGCACGGCGCCCGGCTTTGCCGAGGCTTGGCCGCGCTTTGAGGCATATTGCGGCGGCCGTCTCCTGGTCGGTTACGCACTGGGTTTCGATCTGGCCGTTCTCGAGCGTGAAGCGCACAGGGCCGGTCTGCTTTGGCAGGCTCCGAGAACGCTCTGCGTGCGCATGCTTGCCGGTCTTGTCAATTCACACCTGCCCGATGCCTCCCTGGAGGCAATCGCGGCCTGGTTGGAGGTGGATACGTCCGGGCGTCACCGGGCAACCGCAGATGCGCGCATTGCGGGAGAAATCTTCATCGCGCTGGCACCGCATCTGGCAGAACGCGGCATCCGCACGGTCGCCGAGGCCGAGCGCGCCTCAAGCCTGCGCTCTCAGGCCCTGCGCCAGCAGGCGGAAGCCGGGTGGAGCGAACCCTTTCTGCGCCGAAGCGGCGCCGCCCGCCATGCGCTTGAAGCCATCGATCCATATGCTTTCCGCCATCGTGTGCGGGAAGCCGCAACGCCCGAGCCGGTCGTGGTGCGTGACGACATTGTGGTGTTGGACGCCGCACGCCTCATGGCAGAGCGCCGCATCAGTTCGCTTCTCCTTGCAGCGGATGGACAAGCGGGCAGCCCTGTCTCCGCCTATTCCATTGTAACCGAGCGAGATATCCTGCGGGCCGTCGCTGCCAGAGGCAGTGATACACTGGCCGAACCCGTGTCGGTCATTGCGTCAAAGCCGGTGATCGCGGTGGCGGCCGATGCATTCTTCTACCAGGCGCTAGGCCTCATGAGCCGAAAGAGAATTCGGCATCTGGCGGTCTCGGATGACGGCGGAAACCTGGCTGGCGTGCTCTCCTCCCGTGATTTTCTCAAATTCCGGGCAGGAGCCGCTGTCGACCTCCAGGCGCGGATCGAAAATGCGCGAACGCCCGCCGATCTCGCTGGCGCATGGTCGCGCGTCGCGGTCATAGCGTCAGCGCTTCTCGACGAGGAGACCGACACGCGCATTATCGCTGAAATCATTTCCGGAATTCTATGTTCCATCACCGCCAGCGCCTGCCGTATGGCGCTGTGTGAAATGGAAGCCGAGGGGCGGGGTGCGCCGCCGGTGCCGTTCGCCGTGATGGTTCTGGGATCGGGCGGGCGCGGCGAAAGTCTCCTGGCCGCAGATCAGGACAATGCCATCATCTTCTCGACGGGTGTACCCAATGGGCCCGAAGACAGCTGGTTTGCGCTTTTCGCAGAAAGGTTCACCGACCATCTCCACACGGCAGCAATTCCCCTTTGCAAGGGTGGTGTGATGGCGCGCAATCCCCCCTGGCGCGGATCAGCCGAAACCTGGCGCCAACGTGTCGATGGCTGGGTGTCAAAGGCGCGGCCGCAGGATCTCCTCAATATCGATATTTTCTACGATCTTCGGGCGGTTTACGGCGAAGAACGGCTGGTGACCGAGCTTGCAGCCCATGCATGGAAGAAGGGGGCGGAACGCGTTGAATTCGCCAAGCTCCTGGGTGAAAGCGTTCGCAATATCGCCAATCCCTTCACGATTTTTGGCGGGTTTCGGCTGGACAATGGGCGCTTGGATCTGAAACTCCATGGCCTGTTTCCGATCTCGGCACTCGCCCGCGCGCTCGCAATTCGCCATCATCTGCCGCATGCCTCCACGCGCGCCCGTCTGGAAGCTCTCGCGGATCTGCCCGCAATGCCCCGCAGCGATCTTCTCGCGCTGCGCGATGCCCACCGCTTCCTCCTCGCGCGCGTGCTGGAGCAGCAGGTGGAAGATATCGCTGCCGGCATACCGCTCTCCAACCGGATCGCTGTCGACCGGCTCACAGCGTCTCGGCAGAAGACATTGAAGGACGCCCTCAAGGCGGTCGCTATCATTCCCGAACTTGTCCGCAGCGCCATGTTCGCAAACTGATCATTGTATGCTTTACCGCGGCGCATGAAGCGGGTAACAGCAGCCCATCATGGCAGGAACAGACAAACAGCAAGACATGCTCGCTGAAGGCCCCGCAATCATTCTGGTGGAGCCGCAGCTGGGTGAGAACATCGGCATGGTCGCGCGCGCCATGGCCAATTTCGGTCTGGCGGAGCTTCGGCTCGTCAGCCCGCGCGATGGTTGGCCGAACGAGAAGGCTCGTGCGGCGGCAAGTCGCGCCGACCATGTGATCGACGCGGCCACGGTCTTTGCAACCCCGGCGGAAGCGGTGGCGGATCTGAACTTCGTCCTGGCAACCACCGCGCGCCCACGCGACAATTTCAAGCCCGTGCGCGGTCCGGTCGAAGCCGCCGCAGATCTGCGGAACCGCTTTGCCGGTGGCCAGAAGACCGGCATCCTTTTCGGGCGGGAGCGCTGGGGGCTTACCAATGAGGAAGTGGCGCTTGCCGATGAGATCGTCACCTTTCCGGTCAATCCGGCGTTTGCCTCGCTCAACATCGCGCAGGCGGTGCTGCTCATGTCCTATGAGTGGATCAAGACGGGCAATCAGGCCGTCCGGCCACCCGACATTGCGCTCGCTCCCGCCGAGAAACTGCATATTGAAAGCCTCATGCACTATCTCGACAAGGTGCTGGATGAGCGTGGCTACTTCAGAACCGAGGACAAGAAGCCGAAGATGATGGACAATTTGCGGGCATTGTTCACACGTCCTGGCTTCACTGTGGAAGAGCTGGCGGTGTTGCGCGGTGTGTTGCGTTCGCTGGAGAAGTTTTCGCCGAAAAACCCGCGCGGCGCAGGCGCGCCTGACGAAGGGTGACCATGGAGACTCGGCCGATCCTTTTCTTCGATTCGGGCATTGGCGGCCTTTCGGTGGTTAAGGAAGCGCGCATTCTTCTGCCGGGCCGGCCCTATGTCTATGTGGCCGATGATGCAGCCTTCCCCTATGGCGCATGGGAGGAGGGCGCGCTCCTCGAGCGTATGGTCACGCTTTTTGAGGAACTCCTGGAGACGTATCGGCCAGCCATGTCGGTGATCGCCTGCAACACCGCTTCGACGCTTGCCATTCACCGATTGCGCGAGGTGTTTCCTGGTGAAACCTTTGTGGGCACGGTTCCCGCGATCAAACCGGCCGCCGAGCGCACAAGATCAGGGCTGGTTTCCGTTCTGGCCACGCCCGGCACCGTGAAACGGCAATACACGCGCGATCTGATCCGCGACTATGCGGCCAAGTGCCATGTCCGCCTGGTTGGCAGCGAAAACCTGGCAGCTCTTGCCGAGCAGTATATGCGCGAGGGCTATGTGGACGAGGCGGCCGTGGCGCAGGAAATCGCCCCCTGTTTTGTCGAGCAGGAGGGAAAGCGCACCGACATCGTGGTGCTGGCCTGCACGCATTATCCGTTTCTGGTGAACCGCATGCGCAAGACCGCGCCTTGGCCCGTGGACTGGATCGATACATCCGAAGCGATTGCAAGGCGTGCCCTCACGCTGGCAGCGGATCTGCCTCTTGCCTCCGCAGGTGCGCCTGGACAGGACATTGCCCATTTCACCTCCGGCGCACCGGTCGAGGGCTATCGCCGGTTGGTCTCGGGCTTCGGTTTCAGATTAGACTAAACCTCCTGAGCAGTCGTCGCGTTTCGGTTGACATTTGCTCCGGTCTTCAATAATCACCCGCACAAGCGCGATGGCTTTCCGGCTGCCGCGCTTTTTAACGTGTCCCGTGGACAAGCCGCATCAGCGTGCGTGGCATGTCCTGTCAGGTTTCGAAAACGGAAACCAGAGGAGGGCGCGTTTCCTTCGTCCGGAGTTCTTTGCTCCGGGATTTTTGATGTGAAAGGGAATGCGATGAGCAAGCGCCATTCAGCAAAATACAAACTCGATCGCCGTCTTGGCGAGAATATCTGGGGCCGTCCGAAGTCTCCGGTCAACCGTCGTGAATATGGCCCCGGCCAGCACGGTCAGCGCCGCAAGGGCAAGCTTTCGGACTTCGGTCTGCAGCTGCGCGCCAAGCAGAAGCTGAAAGGTCACTACGGCGACATTTCGGAAAAGCAGTTCCGCAAGACCTATGACGAGGCCAACCGCCGCAAGGGCGACACCAACGAGAACCTGATCGGTCTCCTGGAGTCCCGCCTCGACGCCATCGTCTACCGCGCCAAATTCGTTCCCACGATCTTTGCTGCGCGCCAGTTCGTGAACCACGGCCACATTCTGGTCAATGGTCGCCGCGTCAACATCCCGTCCTACCGCTGCAAGGCCGGTGACGTGATCGAGGTCAAGGAAAAGTCCAAGCAGCTCGCCATCGTTCTGGAAGCCACGCAGCTCGCCGAGCGCGATGTTCCGGATTATGTCGAGGTCGACCACAACAAGATGGTCGCCACCTATCTGCGCATGCCTTCGATCTCCGATGTGCCCTACGCCGTGCATATGGAGCCGAACCTGGTTGTCGAGTACTACTCGCGCTGATACGTTTCGGCAGGTAATTCGGAAGGGGGCGTCCTGCCATTGGCCGGGCGCCTTCTTTTTTGTCTTCAGAGATTTATCGGGGTAATGCGATGAAAGGACTGGCCGCTGCGTCCGGCGTGCGAATGGGCTTGTTGCTGGCCTTTTTCGTTGCGTTATGGACGGTTTATGCCAGCCTGACCCAGCTCAATCTCGATGGCTTTGGCGACATGCTGGAAAACTACTCCTGGGGCATTGCCTGGGAGCAGGGATACTACAAGCACCCGCCGCTGTTTGCCTGGATCACGGCGGCATGGTTTGCAGTGTTTCCCAATGTCGACTGGGCCTATTATCTCCTCTCGGCGGTCAATGGCGCAGCGCTCATGTTTGCGAGCTGGCGGATCGCCGTCAGGTTCCTCGATCCATGGCGCGCGTTTCTGGCAACGGCGCTTTTCTTCTTTCTGCCGCCGGTCACATTTCTCGCGATCAAATACAATGCAAATTCGGCCATGCTTCCTTTCTGGGCCGCGACGGTATGGTTCTACCTGCGCTTTCTGGAAAGAGAACGCTTTATCGATGCGGTAGTCCTGGGTGCGCTGGCGGCTGCGTCCGTGCTGATCAAGTATTTTTCGGCTGCACTTCTGGGTGCGATCTGTCTTCATGTTCTGTTTGATCGCGAGGCGCGTACGCTGCTTTTGAAGCCTGGCGTCTGGGTCGCAAGCCTTGTGTTTCTGGCGCTGATGACTCCGCATCTGCTCTGGCTGTTTGCGAACGATTTTCTGCCGTTGACCTATGTCTCCGAACAGGGAGATGGCTCCCCTTGGATCGGGCTTACCTCCGCCCCGCGGTTCCTCGCGGCCCTTTTGGCCTATCTGCTTCCGGCCGTTCTTGTCTTGTTGATCGCCATCCGTCGCAACGGGCGCGGCCCATGGTTTGACGCAGGACCTTTTCTTGGGCTGCGCAGCACTCTGACTGGGCGCGCGCTCTTGTGGACCGGCTTCGGGTCCCTAGCGCTGACGCTTCTGCTTGGTATCGCGTTCACCGTGCAGTTTAGTTCGGTGTGGGCGCTGCCACTGTATTTCTCGGCGCCGGCCTTTCTTATGCTGTTCGTCAAGGCTGGACGTCTGGAGGTGCAGAAGCCTGCCATTCCTGCGATCGTTGTCCTTTACGGCGCCTGCCTTCTCGCTCTGACGCCAATCATCTATGCCGAGGAAGCGAAAAACACCTCGCACTACAACAACGTGCCCGTTCGGACACTCGCGGTTCAGATCGAGAGCGCGTGGTATGCGCGGTATGACACGCCGCTCACCTATGTGGCCGGTGACAAGATTTTGGCCAGCGGAATGACGTTCTACACGGCTTCTCGCCCCTATTCCATGCAGGCGAACTCCTATGCGCTAACGCCCTGGATCAGCCCCGAGGATGTCGCTCGGAAGGGGATGCTGATTGCCTGCTTCGAAGGCCAGAAAGGCTGTTTGAACAAGGCGATAGAGTTATCGAGCGGCGGGCGCGATACGCAGGACCTGACGGTTCCCGGCTTTGGCGGAGACAGAAACTGGACGGTGCGGATTT
The DNA here is from genome assembly GCF_057196525.1 of Nitratireductor sp. ATLC21. NCBI lineage: Bacteria > Pseudomonadati > Pseudomonadota > Alphaproteobacteria > Hyphomicrobiales > Phyllobacteriaceae > Nitratireductor > Nitratireductor sp. ATLC21. The sequence goes on from NZ_JBXUOU010000001.1 coordinate 124,509, forward strand.
TCTTTGTTCCACCCGCCGGCAGCGGGCTTTGAAGCATTTTTCCGAAAATGGCTCGGTTTGCCGGAATTCGAGCTAAAACCGGTCCGTTTCGTCCGAAAGCTCGTTAAATTACCCGATTTTCGATCGACCAGCGGGCGGCAAAAAAATTGAGGATCGCACCGACGACAATGCCGATGAGTTTGGCCGCGAACAAGCCCGTGAACGGTGGCAGGAGATAAACGGCGAGTGTCGACGATCCGAGGGAGATGATGCTCCCGCTGACCGCAAATTTCGCAAACGCCCGGTGAAGGTTGAAGCGCTTTGTACGCTCGAATGTCCAGCATGAGTTGGCCACGAAGGAAAATATCACGGCAACAGTCCAGCCGAGAAAATTGGCAAGCAGTGCTGGAACCGACAGCGCGACAAGTGCGCTGAAGGTGGCAAGGTCTATCACCGTGTTCAAAAGCCCGACAATTGCAAACCGACCAAGCTTGCTTGCAAACGGGCGATTGGCCTGATGGTTCATGACGCCGCCCGCTTCAGAACGAGGCCGGCACTCTGCAGGCGCAAGGGGAAAGCCTCCGAAGCGAGCGCATCGCGTTCTTCGTTGCGGGCATCGGTGAACACGTCGCGGCTGCGAAGAACCTCATCCACCGTGCCGGGATGACACATGACAACGGCGCCATTGGGAGCCTTGTCCATGAAGAGATCGAGCGCGCGGGCGAACGCACCCGGGCGGCGCCAGTCATAGAAGCCGCAGAGCGGTCCCTCGACGTTAAAACCATGCCGCCGCATTTCCGCGTCGAAGTTGCGCGCGAGCAAACGCGCGACAACGATCTTGGCTTTCACAAGAGCAGGCGCTGCGCGCAGCGTCGGTGCACCACGCAACCATGGGCGCTTGTCGCTCGGAATATCTGCAAACCGTTGGATCAGCCACTGTCGCACGGGTGGTAGGAAATGGACATGCTGATGGCCGTCAATGAAATCGGGATCTCGCCCGAACGCCTCGCGAAAGCGCGCCAGCTGGGCATCGGCCTCGGACATGATGGCGTCCGCTTCTGCGTTGCCAAGAAGGCGTTTCAGGTCCGGCATGGTCCGGCCCGTGGATAGGGCAGGGAAGTCTGTGAGGGTGAGATGCATGCCGACCGCGAATGGACCGCCGATCGTGGCAAGGGCGCCGGCCTCGTTCGACCAGTCATCGAAGAGGGTCATGCAGCCCGTGCCGCTCAGGCGTCCGGCTTCCAGCAGCGCGCGGATGGTCTCGCTGACACCGGGCGAAAATCCATAGTCATCCGCGATCAGCCAGATCGAGCGGGCGCCGGGCTCAGCCATGGGTTGCCTTGCGCGGCTTGCGCTCTTTCGTGGCCGAAAGTGCAGAGGCCCCAGAGCCCGTGATGGACTTCACGATGTAATTCGGCCTGTTCTTCGCCTCACTCAACGCGGACCAGACATACTCGCCCACAAGGCCCGTCAGAGCCAGGTTGAGACCGCCCAGGACCAGTACCGCCACGATCAGACTGGGATAGCCGGGAACGGAGACACCGGTGAACAGAACCTCCAGAAGGATCTTGATGCCGTAGAGAAAGCCGAGCACCGCAACACCGGTCCCGAACAGCGAGACCATGCGCAAGGGCACAACGGAGAACGAGGTGAACCCTTCCAGAGAAAAGGCGATCAAACGGCGCCGCGACCATTTGCTTTCGCCACCTTGCCGTTCGGCCGGTTTGTAGAGGATGCGTTCCTGCTTGAAGCCGGTCCAGGCGTAAAGCCCCTTGTTGAAGCGGCGCTGATCACGCAACTGGCGCAGTGCCGCGGCAAAGCGGCTCGTCATGACACGGAAATCGCCGGCATTGGCCGGGATCTCGTACCGCTGACCCATATTGATCAGCCAGTAGAAACCGTTGGCAAGGTATCGCCCCAGCGTGCGGCTCTCGGCACGGTCTGCGCGAACTGCATAGACCATGTCGAGATCGGGATCGTGAGTGATACGGTCGATCATGTCGAGGGCGACATCCACCGTATGCTGGAGATCGGCATCCATGAGCAGGACATAATCTCCCTCCGAATGATCGAGGCCGGCAAGGATCGCCGTTTCCTTGCCGAAATTGCGCGCAAGCGTGATGAGGGACCAATGGCCGGTCATGTGCTCGCCATATAGTGCGCCGCCTTCATCCGTGCTTCCGTCATCGATGAAGATGAAATGCGTGTCGAGATCAAAGCGCTGCTTGACCTGTGCAGCAAGCTCGCTTGCCAGGGCGCTGAACCCGGCAACGCTCTCCCGTTCGTTGAGGAAAGGAACCAGAATGTCGAGCCGCTGGGCCACGCGCGCAATCTCCATCAAACGATGTTCTGCCAATAGAAAGTTGAAAATGCCTATTCGTTAAGTCGCCTTGCCGCAAGGCTTCTGATAGGAAGACGCGAAATCATATGTACCGACAGAGGCGTGTCCATGCATACCACTTTGGCGCAATCGAAAGAACCGATCGATATGACGGACGCAGAGGCGGATGCGGCGCAAGACACTCCACCGTTCATGCACGGCATGCCGTCTTCGGTGGAATTCAACAAGCTGCGCAAGCGTCTGTTGCGCCAGACGCGTCAGGCGATCGAGGATTTCGCCATGGTGAAACCCGGTGAGCGCTGGCTGGTAGCACTTTCGGGAGGAAAGGATTCCTACGGACTTCTGGCCGTGCTGATGGATCTGCAGTGGCGCGGGCTTTTGCCAGTTGAACTTCTCGCCTGCAATCTGGATCAGGGACAGCCGAATTTTCCAAAACACATTCTGCCGGAGTATCTCGACAGTATCGGTGTCGCGCACCGGATCGAATACCAGGACACCTATTCGGTGGTGACGGAGAAACTTCCCAAATCAAGCACTTATTGCTCGCTGTGTTCACGTCTTCGGCGCGGGCATCTCTACCGGATTGCGCGGGAGGAGGGCTGCTCCTCACTCGTGCTTGGCCATCACCGAGAGGACATTCTCGAAACCTTTTTCATGAACCTGTTTCATGGTGGGCGGCTTGCGGCGATGCCGCCCAAGCTGTTGAACGATGAGGGCGATGTCATGGTGCTGCGTCCGCTGAGCTATTGTGCGGAGGCAGATCTGGCCAAGTTCGCCGAGGCCATGAAGTTTCCCATCATTCCCTGCGACCTTTGCGGCAGTCAGGACGGCCTTCAGCGCAACGCCATGAAGGCGATGCTGACGGATATCGAAAGTCGCATGCCAGGACGCAAGGACACGATGATCCGGGCGCTGACCAATGCGCGCCCGTCTCACCTGCTTGACCGGAACCTGTTCGACTTTGCGGGGCTCACACGGGCGGATTGACCGCGTGGAACATGCGACCGCGTTCGCCGATCAGAACAAGAACGATGGCCACGGCACCGGTGAGAAAATAACCGGCGGCCAGCGGCACGGTGGATCCATCGAAGGATTGGCCGACCAGAGCGCCGATCAAACCTCCGCCAAGCGTGGTCAGAAACCCTTGCGTTGCTGCCGCGGTGCCGGCCACGTGGCCCAGAGGTTCCATGGCGATCGAATTGAAGTTCGCACCCACCCAGCCAAACTGAAACATGGCGACAGAGAACAACACGAAGAAGAGTGCAAACGGCATATAGCCCACCATGGCAAGCACCAGCCACAGGAAGCTGACGAGCGTAAACCCGACAAGCGCCGTATGGGAGAGGCGGCGCATGCCGATTCGCCCCACCAGCCGCGAATTGGTGAAGGACGAGACAGCCATGAGGCCGGCTCCGATGGCAAACAGGATCGGAAACCAGTCCGCCAGGTCGAACGTATCGGTATAAATCTGCTGCGCTGAACTGATGAACCCGAAAAGCGCACCGAAGATGCTCGTCGTCGCGAGCGTGTAACAAAGAGCGATCCGGTTGGTCAGGACGTAGGCGAAGCCCTTGGTCACCGATGAGAACGTTAGCTCACGCCGATTCTCAGGTGAAAGTGTCTCTGGAAGCCGAAGCGCGGCCCATGTGCCAAAGACCACCGCCAGGACCGCCATGGCGAGAAAGATCTCGGACCAGTCGCCAAAAATCATGATGATCTGGCCAATGCTCGGCGCGATGACCGGTATAACCATGAACACCATCATGACCATGGAAAGGACTTCGGCCATCTGGCGTCCGCCAAAGACATCTCGGATTGCGGAGACGGCGATGACGCGCGTCGTTGCTGCTCCGATGCCCTGAAGGAAGCGCAGAACGAGAATGAAGGCGAAGCTGGGGGAGATCGCTGCGATCAGCGCCGCTGATACATAGAGAACGAGGCCAAAGAACAATGGCGCGCGGCGACCGAAGCGGTCGGAAACCGGACCGAAAACGAGTTGGCCCCCGCCAAGGCCGGCTATATAGGCGGTGACGATGTATTGGCGAGCGTTTTCATCATCCACGCCAAGCTCGGCGCCAATCTGCTGAAGAGCTGGAAGCATGATGTCGATGGCAAGCGCGTTCAGCGACATGAGCGCAGCCGCAAGCGCAATGAATTCCGCACGACCCAGGGATCTCTGGGGTTGCAAGGCTTCATTTGAAACGGGCTTGTTCATATGACTCTCCAACGATCATCAGGTATACGCAATCAAGCCTGCTCGTGGCGACAGTCGGCCGCGCTAATGCAAGCAGGCGCTGCGACCCCATCCGAGGCGAGAAACCGCGCTCGGGGCCACAACAAACGCCGGCAGTGAAACGGGAAACCAGTTACCGACGCGAAAAAATGCGCTGGCGAACGCCAACGCATCTACAAAAGAAAGCAAGCGCCCCGACAGGGGCGCTAATCCGGTATCGAAATCAGGCGGCGCCTTTGGCAGCCACGCCCTTCTCGTTCAGGAAAGCCTGCAGCTCACCTGCCTGGAACATTTCCCGGATAATGTCGCAACCGCCCACGAATTCACCCTTCACGTAGAGCTGCGGAATGGTGGGCCAGTTGGAATAATCCTTGATACCCTGGCGCAGTTCGTCGGAGGTCAGAACGTTGACACCCTTATAGTCGACGTCAAGATAGTCGAGGATCTGAACCACCTGGCCGGAAAAGCCGCACTGCGGAAAGCCGGGTGTGCCCTTCATGAAAAGCACAACGTCGCTGCTTTTGACTTCATTATCGATGAATTCGTTGATGCCGGTCATCGCAAATCCTCATCTGACCGGGGTAAAGGCCCGGCGTTTCACTTGTTAACCGTTATGTATTGCACCATCCATTGCGGTGCAACGCCGACGGATAAAAACTTTTTTCTCGCTCAATCGGGGGCGCTGGTCTGGAGGGCGAGCGCATGAAGAGCTCCGCCCATATTGCCCTTCAGGGCATTGTAGACCATCTGATGCTGCTGCACGCGGGATTTGCCTCTAAAGCTCTCTGCCACCACTTCCGCCGCGTAATGGTCCCCGTCTCCAGCCAAATCGCGGATCGTGACCTTGGCGTCAGGGATGCCTTCCTTGATCAGGCGTTCAATGTCGGCGGCGTTCATGGCCATGGATGCGGTGCCTCCTGAAGTGTTCTCAATCGAGATATGGCGTCTGGCGCCGACAAGGTCAATCGAGTGGGGAGAATTGCGCAATCTGGACCACAGATTTGCAGAAGGGGGCTGCAACAAGTTCCGTTGAAGCGAGCACCCGATCAGACGCATGAGGATGCGCCGCCGAACGGGCGGTTTTCCAAAGGAACAGACATGACAGTAGAGAGCAAGGAACAGGGCGTGAGGGATGTCATCGACGCCTATGTCGAGGCGATGAACCATGGCGACATCGAGCGTTTGAGGCAGATCTTCGCGCCGGACTGCGAAATTCAGGGCGTGACGGGGACGGGTGCCTTCTCGTTCGCCGCCTCCATCTGGCGTCAGCTTCATGATTCCCTCAACATGAAGCTGGTGGTTGAGGACTGCGTGATGGAGAAGAACAGGGCTGCCGTCCGTTTTCGCGAAACGGGACGCTGGACTGCACCATTCCTCGATTTCGATGCCCCTACGGGCAACAGCTATGAGCTGGTGGCCATGGAGTGGTTCGAGATCGAGAACAATCAGGTCCAGAAGCGTTGGGGGGTGCGCGACGCGGCTGCGCAGGCGCGTCAGCTCGGGTTCCCGGTTGCGGCGGGGCCTGTAAGGCCCAAGGAAGATGCAGCCTGATCAAAGGCATTCTCCGGATCGGCATTTTGGTGACGCATCGTGCGAAGACGATGCGTTGCCACTTTGCGAAAAGCTACAATGTGGGGAACGTGCCGATTTCGCTCGTGAGACAGCATCCAGATTGGCGCTGCAACATTGCAGGTGGTGACGGGCAGGGGCACGAGGGTCTGGTCCCTGTTTGCAAGCCACACAGGCAGGGGCGCGGCTGCAAGCCCGGCCCTGACCAGAGCGATCAGGGCTTCCAGATTGTCGCAGCGATACGCAGGTGCATGCGTGGAAAGCAATTCGGAAAGACGCTGCAGCGGCAGGATACGAGCGAGCGCGCCTTCCCCGACAGCCAGCGGGCAAGCGATGAGTGCTTCCGGCGATGTGGGTAGACCGTGGACGCTTACGAAATCGCGGCTTGCATAAAGTGTCCAGTGGCTGATCCCCACGCGTGACCGGATGATCTCCGGGTTCTGGGGCAATGTGCCAAGACGCAGCGCCAGGTCGGCTTCTCCATGGACGAGGTCGGCGGGACTGTCGCTGGTATCGATCTCAATCGTGATCTCAGACACCTTCTGCCTGTAGTGTGCGAGAAGGTCCGGCAGGAGATAGGCGGCAAGCAGCGGGGTGGTTGAAATTCTCAAGACCTGGCGCGAATGACGAGCGTGGGCGCGGGCCAGATCTGAAAGTCTGGAGGCGCGCTCTTCGATCCGCTCTGCGAGGGGCAGGAGCTCCATCGCCAGCTGTGTGGGCCGAAACCCCTCCGGCATGCGCTCGAACAAGGGCGCGGACAGTGCATGTTCCAAAGCATCAAGCCGACGCGCGACCGTGGTCTGGCTGACACCCAGCAATCGGGCGGCGGCAGCGGTGGACCCGGCTCGTATCACTGCCAGGAGATATTTCAGATCGTTCCAGTCATACATCGGCGCGCCTCCGGCCGAATTTTACCTGAATCTAGCAGGAGCGAAGGCGCGCTGACAGGCCCTTGTCAGGCGCCGTCCATGAAGTGCGGGAACCACGCCTCGTGCGCCTCTTTCAGGGTCGTGACAGGGACAGGGGCGGCATCTCCGAGCGCCAGCACATCGCCGCCGGTCGTGCCGATGATCACAGCTGCAACGCCCGCCGTTCTGGCGGCCGACAGAACCGCATCGGCCTTTGCCGTCGTTGCCACATAGCGCCCCTGATCCTCGCCGAAGAAGGCGGGGATGGCGTTTTTGGGCGCATCTATGGTGGCTCCGATGCCGGAGGCGATGGCCATCTCTGCAAGCGCGACGGCAAGGCCGCCGTCCGAACAGTCATGCGTGGCGGTCAACGCGCCGGAACGGATCAGACCGCGCACCAGATCGCCGGTGCGCTTTTCGTGAGCGAGATCGACCGGCGGAGGCGGGCCTTCGGCGCGGCCATGAATGTCGCGCAGATAGACGGACTGCCCGAGATGCGTGCCCCAGCCTTCCGGTGCGCCGATCAGCACGATGGCTTCGCCTTCTGCCGCGAAAGCGGCGCGGGCGGCCTGTTGCCAGTCGGGGATGAGACCGACACCGGCAATGGTGGGCGTCGGCGGGATCGCCTCGCCGAGCGTCTCGTTGTAGAGCGAGACATTGCCGGACACGATGGGAAAACCGAGTGCTGCGCATGCTTCGCCAATGCCCTTGATGGCGTGAACGAGCTGGCCCATGATTTCGGGCTTTTCGGGATTGCCGAAATTGAGATTGTCGGTGGAGGCGAGCGGCTCGGCACCGGTGGCGGTGATGTTGCGCCAGCATTCGGCAACCGCCTGCTTGCCGCCTTCATAAGGGTCGGCCTCGCAATAGCGCGGGGTGACATCGGAGGAGAAGGCAAGGGCCTTTTTCTCCTGTCCGTCCACCCGGACGACGCCGGCATCGCCACCGGGGATGTGCAGTGTGTTGCCCTGAATGAGCGTGTCGTACTGCTCCCACACCCAGCGACGGGAGGAGAGATCCGGCGAGTTGAGAAGCTTCAGAAGGCTTTCGGCGATGTCGGCTTCCGGAACGGGGCCGGCGAGCGGTGTCTGCGGCTTCGGCTCGACCCACGGGCGGTCATATTCGGGCGCCTCGTCGCCAAGCTCCTTGATGGGAAGATTGGCCACTTCCTCACCCTGATGCAGGATGCGGAAGCGCAGATCGTCGGTCGTCTTGCCGACAATGGCGAAATCGAGCCCCCATTTGCGGAAGATTGCCTCGGCCTCGTCGCGCTTTTCGGGCTGAAGCACCATGAGCATGCGCTCCTGGCTTTCCGACAGCATCATCTCATAGGCACTCATGCGCTCTTCGCGCACGGGGACCTTGTCGAGGTCGAGCTCGATGCCGAGATCGCCCTTGGCGCCCATTTCGACGGCAGAGCAGGTGAGGCCGGCGGCACCCATGTCCTGAATGGCGATGACGGCGCCGGTGGCCATCAGTTCGAGGCAGGCTTCGAGCAGGCATTTTTCGGTGAATGGATCGCCGACCTGAACGGTGGGGCGTTTTTCATCGATGCCTTCGTCGAATTCGGCCGAGGCCATGGTCGCCCCGCCGACGCCATCGCGGCCCGTCTTGGCGCCCAGATAGACGACGGGCAGGCCGACGCCCTCGGCCTTGGAGTAGAAGATGGCGTTGGTTTCGGCGATGCCTGCGGCAAAGGCATTGACCAGAATGTTGCCATTGTAGCGGGCGTCGAAATTGACCTCGCCACCGACGGTGGGAACGCCAAACGAATTGCCGTAGCCGCCAATGCCGGAGACGACACCGGCCACCAGATGCTTCGTCTTGGGGTGATCGGGCGCGCCGAAGCGCAGCGCGTTCATGGCGGCGACGGGACGCGCGCCCATGGTGAACACATCGCGCAGAATGCCGCCGACGCCGGTGGCCGCACCCTGATAGGGCTCGATATAGGAGGGGTGGTTGTGGCTCTCCATCTTGAAGACCACGCATTGCCCGTCGCCGATATCGACCACGCCGGCGTTTTCGCCAGGCCCCTGAATGACCTGCGGCCCCGAAGTGGGGAGTGTGCGAAGCCATTTCTTCGAGCTTTTGTAGGAACAGTGCTCGTTCCACATGGCCGAGAAAATGCCAAGCTCGGTGAAGCTCGGCTCGCGACCGATCAGGTCGAGAATGCGCTGATACTCGTCGGGCTTCAGGCCGTGGGCGGCGATGAGATCTTCGGTGATGGGGATGTGATTGGGAATGGTCATGTGGTCGGCATGGTCCCTGCAAAGGGGTTGCTTAGGCTATCTCGCGCCTGCGGTACAGTATTGCGCGCGGATAATCCACTTCCCTTTGCCGGTTTTCATCAACCGTAATTGTCAAACCCGCTGATCGGATTGTCCAGAAGGCTTCTGAGCTTCTTCAGTCCTCGTGTCACTGTCTCCCGGCTTTCCGGAACGGTGAAAGCGATGCGGGCACGGTGGAGTGGGGTGCCGCCCCGACCGACCTTGAACTCGTCCTCGTCGTCAACCAGGACACCTTCCTCCATGGCGGCCTGTTTGAAGGTGCTGGAAAGCCATGGTTCGGGCAGTTTCAGCCACAGAAAGGGTGCATCGGGGTGAGAGGCGAAATCTTTCCCGGCAAGGACGGATGCGGCAATCGCCTGCCGGGCTGCGATCTCCGCGCGCACGCGGGCATGAATGCTTGCGGCTTCTTCGGAAAGCACCAGCTGGGCGGCCAATTCGGCAAGCAGAAAAGGAATGCCGCCGGTGATCATTTTGTGCGCGGTAAGCACACGCGAAACATAGGGCAGGGGGCTGGCCACCCAACCGCCGCGCACACCTGCCGCCACCGATTTGGACAGGCTGCCGACGTGGAATGTGCGCTCAGGCGCCAGTGACGCGAACAGGGGCGGCGTCGCCTCAAGAAGCGCGCCGTAGATGTTATCCTCGATCAGCCAGACATTGTGAATCTTGGCAATCTCCACAATGGCATGCCGGCGCGCTTCGGGCATCGTCGCAAGTGTCGGATTGTGGAGCGAGGGAACCAGAAACACCATGCGGGGATGTTGCTGGGCGCAAACCCGTTCAAAATCCTCCGGCACCATGCCTTGGTCATCGATGGCGACCGAAAGCAGACGGCGACCGATCACGGTGGCGCTGCGGGCGACATGCGAATAGGTGCATTCCTCGAAAGCGATCCGATCACCTGGCACGGTCATGGCAGCAATGACCGCGAGTATGCCGGCATGACCGCCGAGTGTGGGGACAATGGAGCCCGGCTGCGGGCGCCAATCGCCACGCGCGAGCCACTGGCTCCCCGCCTCAAGCCAGTGCGTAGGGAGCGCGCGCGTGTAACTGGCGACATCAGAAGGATGTTCGCGAGCGATTCGTTCCGCGATATGAGTGAGAATTTGCGCTTGGCCGACATTGGGTGCAGCAGTCGAATCCATTCGGGTCTTGCCGGGTTCCGGCACGGTTGACCGTGTGCCTCCGAAGGGTTGTGCTTGCGCATCCGTCGAGCGGGCGCTGCGTATACGCTCTAGAACATAGGTGCCGCGCCCCACCTCTCCCGACACGAGTCCACGTTGTCGGACGAGCGTGTAAGCCCGACTTACCGTGCCGATCGTGACGCCAACATCGTAAGCAAGATTGCGCTGCGGCGGCAGCTTGGTCCCGGGCGGGAGCGTGCCATTCTCAATATCGCGTTCGATCTGGTCGGCCAGTCGCACATAAAGCGGGCCGGATCCGCGATGAAGGTTAGGGAGCCAATTTGTCATGGTGACAATTATCTATATTGCTCCGTTTTTTGAGTCAATGCATAGGTTCAATCGCTCCAATATGAAACGAGGAGTGATACAATGGACGCAATCAAGACAATCGGCAAAAGATGCGAGCCGGCGACGCCTGGGCCCGCGAAGAGGATGTATGGGGTTGGGCTTCGTTCCGCGCTGGAATGGATCAATGCCGCGCTCAGCAAACGTCGCAGCAGGCTGGCCTTGTACGACCTTACAGATGATCAATTGCGGGATATAGGCATCTCGCGGGAAGAGGCCCGTCGCGAAGGGCTGAGATCGTTCTGGAGTTGAGCAGACTGCTTTCGCGTCCCTCGAGAGTGAAGGGTGAGCACGCCGGTAGCTATCGAAACGCCTTTCCAATAGCCGAGAAGAGGGCGAGGTTGATGAAGGTTTTGGTGCTGCCTGTCTCTAGACAGAGGCGTTGGCGCGAGAGGGTTTTCCGCTCGCTATAAGGCGATCCGCCAGCATGGCAACGCGTCCGAGAAACGCAAATGTGACGAGAATGGCGGCAGAGTAAACGAGCACACTCGGCCATCCGTTCAACCGTGCATCCAGAAAGTAATAGGGGATCTCACCCGCGATGGGCGCGCGCACGAGTAGAAAGATCACATAGAGGAGCGGGTAAGCGAGCCAAAGCGGTAGGTGGCGCCAGGAAAGACTGCCATCCGTACCAGCCACCAACCACCAGACGAGATAGAGCGCCGGCGCGACGTAATGCAGCGCGATGTCGCACACAAGGAACAGGCCTTGTGGCTGCCAGATCGCCGACAGAAGCAGCCAGTAGACCAGACTGACCACCGAAATTGCCACCGCGACGCCGGCACGCACCCAGGCTTGTGTGAAGAAGCGAGGAGCTCCGGACAAAGCAGCCATGTGGACGAAAACCACCAGAATGTTGGTCAGGATCGTGAAATACGAGAAGTAGTAGATGATGGAGCCAATGAGGCTGCGACCCGCTTCCATGGAAGCCGGTATGGTCAAGGTGAATTGCACGACAAGAGCAAGCAAGCCGACCACGAGGCCGGCGATGTTCAGGATTTTCGTCATGCGGGTTCCCCTGGGCCGTGTTGCCAGGCTTGCATTAGTCCGAGAATCTAAATTTAAAGTTTAGGCCTAAAGCAATTGTCGTGAGAACGGGCCGGGTTCCGAAAGGGCAACGCACGACCACGCTGTGCAAAAGATCCGGTCGTATTGTCCTGACGCGATACCCCGCAACAATTCCATATCGCCAAGGGAATGCGTTTCGCCAAGGGAATGCATGTGGGAGTGGGGTACGTCAATTCCGCTCAAGCGATTTTGCTGCTCAGCAGTCGGACGCTCCACCAGACCAGCGCATGATATCAGCGTTGATCCTTGCACCGGTCTGTGACGACGCCAGGGGGCCGTAGGTCGAAATCGTTGTTGGAGAACCTGTTGCTTCGATGACAAGCAAAGGCAGCCCCTGTTGATTTTTGCTGCGCATGATCAGGAGCCGTGGCCGCCCGACGCGCGTGTCGAGCTCCGGAATCATATGGAGATCACGGAAGCGGCGATCGCCCGACCGCATCCAGCACTTTGCACCAATGCTGTTGATCTTCTGCAGAGCGGCCACAGGGGTCGACGCATCGACCTCAAGGTTGAGATCGCCACCCACAGGTTCTGTCTGGCATGCTGACAACAGAAGCAGCGCTGTTATAGACACCGCGCCGGTAGCACAGCGAGCGAAGCGTCGCAGGTTTAAGCCGGAATGGCCGGCATAGCCCATCAGGCGGCCTTTCCAAGAAGGCCGGCAAAGAGCGCGCGACCGTCATCGCCACCATGGGCGGCCTCGATGAGGTTTTCGGGATGCGGCATCATGCCGAGCACGTTGCCGCTGTCGCTGACGATGCCGGCAATGTCGTTCACAGAGCCATTGGGATTGGTGCCTTCGGCATAGCGGAACGCAACCTGGCCTTCATCCTCGATCCGTTTCAATGTTTCATCATCGGCGAAATAATTGCCATCATGATGGGCAACGGGGCAGCGAATGATCTGGCCCTGAGCATAGCCGCGCGTGAAGGCGGTGTTGGCGTTGGTCACTTCGAGCTTGACCTCGCGGCACACGAATTTCAATGAGGCGTTGCGCATGAGCGCGCCGGGCAGGAGGCCCATCTCAAGCAGAACCTGAAACCCGTTGCACACGCCCATGACGAGAACGCCCTTGCGAGCCTTCTCGGCCACGGCCTGCATGACCGGCATGCGCGCGGCGATTGCGCCACAGCGCAGATAGTCGCCATAGGAGAAGCCGCCGGGAATGACCACCAGGTCGACATCGGGAAGCTCGGTCTCCGTCTGCCAGACGGTGATCGGCGCTTTTCCGGAAATCCTGGTAAGCGCGGCAATCATGTCGCGGTCGCGATTGAGGCCGGGAAGCTGGATGATGGCTGATTTCATGGGTTCTGATCGCTTGGGCTGGGATCGTACGGTTTCTGAGGGCCTTGGGCCAATTCGCGGAGCTCGAGGCGGCGTTCTATGCGTTCGAGGCGATCATCATGACGACCAAGCATACCGTAGATGTTGTGGGTATCCTGCTGGATCGCAATCATATGCCCCCGGATGGAGATTAGCTCCTGACGGATCTCCGATTGACCGGCTTCAAGTTTGTCCAGGCGACCCTGCATGCTCTTGAGAACTTCATAAAGCAGCTCGTTGGTGACGTCGCCCATGACAGTCTTTCTCCACAACCTCAGGTAACAGAGACAGTGTAGTCCTCAATCACTGTGTTCGCCAGAAGCTTTTCGCACATGGCATTGAGGTCGCTCTCGGCCTTGGCCTTGTCGGAACCCTCGAGCTCCAGATCGAAGACCTTGCCCTGGCGCACCGAACCGACACCGGAAAAACCGAGCGCGTCGAGCGCGCCTTCGATGGCCTTTCCCTGCGGGTCCAGAACGCCGTTCTTCAACGTCACGGTGACGCGGGCCTTGATCACTTTGCTGCTCCCTGCATGTCCTGAAACGGCCTAGTGGCGCGTCTTGTTGTCTTTGGAGGATACGAGGACCGGGCCATTGCCGCGCGGCGGTTCGTTCTCGTTCATGATGCCGAGACGGCGTGCGACTTCCTGATAGGCCTCGACCAGCCCGCCCATATCGCGGCGGAAACGGTCCTTGTCCATCTTGTCTTGCGTGGTGGTGTCCCACAGGCGGCAGGAATCGGGCGAAATCTCATCCGCCACGATCACACGCATCATCTCGTTTTCCCACAAACGCCCGCACTCCATCTTGAAGTCGACGAGCTGGATGCCGACGCCAAGGAAGAGGCCGGTCAGGAAGTCGTTGACGCGGATGGCGAGCGCCATCATGTCGTCGATCTCCTGGGGGCTGGCCCAACCGAAGGCCGTGATGTGCTCTTCGGAGACCATGGGATCGTCCAGCGCATCGGCCTTATAGTAGAACTCGATGATCGAACGGGGCAGCACCGTGCCTTCCTCGATGCCCAGACGCTTGGCGAGCGAGCCGGCTGCCACATTGCGCACGACGATTTCAAGCGGAATGATCTCCACTTCCTTGATCAGCTGCTCACGCATGTTGAGGCGGCGAATGAAGTGGGTCGGGATGCCGATTCGGTTCAGATGCTCGAAAATGTACTCCGAGATCCGGTTGTTGAGCACGCCCTTGCCATCGACAATCTCGTGCTTCTTCTTGTTAAAGGCGGTGGCGTCGTCCTTGAAGAATTGGATCAAGGTGCCGGGCTCGGGGCCTTCATAAAGAATCTTGGCCTTGCCCTCATAAATGCGGCGACGACGGTTCATGGCTTTTCCTGGTCCGTTGCCTAGACAGGGAAACTTCGCGCGGAAGTTCCGCAATGCGGCAGTTTCATGGATGCATCGTTTCACGCGGTCTCTAGCGCAAACCCACTCATACCACAATTGCCATTTGTGATAGCCAACGAGTTTGTGTCCCGCCGGCAAAGAACGGATGCGCCAAACGAGCGTATTGACCCGGGACGGGGCATCTGGTTTCTGCTTCTCAACCAGATGTTTCCGCATCGCCACACGATGCCCGAGCCGGAGGAATTGCGAGATGGCCAATATGAAAGATCGTGAAGACGCGTTCGAGAACAAGTTTGTTCACGACGAGACCCAGAAGTTCAAAGCGATGGCACGCCGCAACAAGCTGCTCGGCCTGTGGGCCGCTGAAAAGCTGGGCAAGAGCGGTGATGAGGCAGATGCCTATGCGCGCGAGGTCATGAACTCGGATTTCGAAGAAGCCGGGGACGACGATGTGTTCCGGAAGGTTCGCAAGGATTTCGATGCGGCAGGGGTTCAGCAATCGGATCATCAGATTCGCCGTACAATGGACGAATTGCTCGCCACTGCGCTCGAGCAAATCAAGAGCGGCGAGTAAGGCGCTTGCCGGTTCCCTCCCTGGCCACCCGGCTGCAGGCAGGAGAGAGCGTTTTCTCCGCCTGGTCGGCCATCCCCGATTCGCTAACCGTCGAGCTCGTCGCCGGACTGGACTTCGGCGCGGTGACACTGGATATGCAGCATGGGGGGCATCACGAAGACAGCGTGCTGCGTGGAATCAGTGCCATCCGCTCGCATCACAAACATTCTCTGGTGCGGATCCCCGTGGGGCGTTTCGACATGGCAAGTCGCGCGCTCGATATGGGCGCAGAGGCTGTGATCGCCCCGATGGTGAACTCACTTGAGGACGCCCGCGCCTTCGCGGCCGCGACGAAATACCCGCCCGTCGGACTGCGGTCCTGGGGGCCAAGTTTCGCCATGCCGCGTGAAGGCGCTTTCGACGGGCAGACGTGGCTGGAAACAGCCAATACCGGCACGGTCGCCTTTGCCATGATAGAGACCCGGCAGGCACTTGCCGCGCTCGACGACATTCTGGCTGTGGACGGCATCGACGGTGTGCTGGTTGGCCCCTCGGATTTTTCCATCGCGTGGTCGAACGGCAAGACCGTGGATCCGGCGCTTGAAGAAATGATGCCTGCGATTGCGTCTATCGCTCAAAAGGCGCGGGCTCTCGGCAAACACGCGGCCATCTATGTGGTCGATCCACGCCTTGTCGGGCGGTTCTACGCCATGGGATTCAGGCTGTTCGCCATGGGATCAGAAGCGACATATATGGCTCAGGGCGCTCCGGCTATGCTCCAGGCCGCGCGGGATTCCATTCAGGATTGAGAGCGATCAAAGCTGCTGGAGGAACTTGGCAAAGGTCATGGAGCCCTCAGGCCACGGGCCGAAGCCCGACTCGGCGTTGATATGGCCGGATTCGCCTGCATCCAGAAACAGCGACCCCCACGCGGCTGCAATATCTTCTGCGACGTCAAACGCACAGAAATGGTCGTTTCGGCTGGCGATGGTGATTGACGGGAAGGGCAGCGGGTCGCGCGGATAGGGACCGAAGGTCATCAGGTGTTTCGGTCTGATCCTGCTGTTGGCGACGTCCGGCGGGGCAACAAAAAAGGCGCCGGCGACGGGTTTTCTGAATTCCGGAATCGCCTGCACCGCGGTGGCCACACCCAGCGAATGTGCGACCAGAACAACCGGCTTCTCCGCTTCATTGACGGCTTTTGCGACATTGGCGACCCAGTCTTCGCGCACCGGCTTCGACCAGGCTTCCTGTTCGACACGCCGCGCCGTGGAGAGACGAGACTGCCACCGCGTCTGCCAATGATCGGGTCCCGAATTGGTGTATCCGGGGATGATGAGGATGTCTGCGTCGGAAGCTTTCATGGCCGGCCATGTAGCCATCGTATCGGTTGCATGCAAGCGTTCGCCGGTTGGAAGCACGATTTTGATCTGCATCGAACGGTTGCTTTTTATTGGCATTGAAACTGTGAACGAAGTGTTCTCCCGACACATGCTTGTGCATGGGAGGATGACACGCCAGTTTCAGGCAAACGCGAGGTGGCCCGCGGAAATGGCCGGCTGCCACTTTAATGGAGATTTTGCCATGAATGGGTTTCCCTTCGCCGCAACCACCCCGGTGAGCATCGGCCGCGTGGGCCTGAAAGCACGCGATGCGCGGATGTTGGCCGCATTTTATGCGGATATCCTGGGCCTTGAGGAAATGGAAAGCGACGATGGTGCGATTGCTCTGGGCGTCGGCGGTCGCACGCTTGTGGAGATCGTCGAGGATCGCTCTGCCGAACCGGATAATCCGCGCGAGGCAGGGCTATTCCACACGGCATTCCTTTTGCCGGAGCGGGCTGATCTGGCGCGCTGGGCACTGTTTGCGCGCGACAGGAACATGCGGCTTGAAGGTGCTTCGGACCATCTGGTGAGTGAAGCGATTTATCTTTCGGACCCGGAGGGCAATGGCATTGAGATCTATGCCGACCGTGCTCCTGAAAGCTGGGCGAGAAACGAGGACGGCATTGCGATGGCGACCGAGCGGCTTGATTTCTCAAGCCTGTTGTCCACCCTGGCGGATGGCGACGAAGGCTGGCAGGGCGCGCCGGAAAACACCGTCATCGGCCATGTGCATCTGCGGGTGGGCGATCCGAAGACGGCGGAAACCTGGTGGCACGAGGCGCAGGGCTTCGACACGATGACGCGCTACGGATCGCAGGCGGTGTTTCTGGCGACGGGCGGCTATCACCACCATATCGGCGCGAACAGCTGGCGCAGTGCCGGCGCGGGCCAGCGCAATCCAAACCGCACCGGACTTTCCTGGCTGGAGCTGAAGAGCAGGAATGCGACGGCGGAGAAGGAATTCGCCGACCCGTGGGGCACGGTGATCCGGGTCGCACCGTCAAACTGATGTGGCGCGGTTCCGGACCATTCCGCTTTCGCTGAAACGCGGAGAACCGGTTCCCGCTTTTCCCGGAACTGCTTCAGACGCCGACTTCGAGGCCCCCTTCTCCCCGCTTGCGGGGAGAAGGTGAGGATGAGGGGCGGGCGCGAAGTTCTGCGAACCCACAATACGGCAAAATTTTCATGCGCGGCGTCGGCCCCTCATCCCCCTGCCGGGACCTTCTCCCCGCACGCGGGGAGAAGGAAGCCATCATCTGCCTGAAGCGTTCCCAGTTTTCCGGAATTGCTCCAGACAAAAAAACGCCGGCGCATCGGGTGATGCGCCGGCGTTTTTGCATTTAAGGGGCAGAGATCAGCTTTCGCCGAAAACGCGCTCGAAGATCGTGTCCACATGCTTGGTGTGGTAGCCGAGATCGAATTTTTCGCGGATCTCGTCTTCCGAGAGAGCCGCACGCACATCCTTGTCGCCCAGAAGCTCCTCAAGGAAATCGGCACCCTGTTCCCAGACCTTCATGGCGTTGCGCTGCACCAGCCGGTAGGCATCCTCGCGCGACACGCCTGCCTGGGTGAGCGCCAGAAGCACGCGCTGCGAATGGACGAGGCCACGGAACTTGTTGAGGTTCTTGTCCATCGCCTCGGGATAGACCACCAGCTTTTCCATCATGCCGGTCAAGCGCATGAGCGCGAAATCGAGCGTGACGGTGGCATCCGGGCCGATCATGCGCTCGACGGAGGAGTGCGAGATGTCGCGCTCGTGCCAGAGTGCCACGTTTTCCATGGCAGGCATGGCATAGGCGCGCACCATGCGGGCAAGACCGGTCAGGTTTTCCGACAGAACCGGGTTGCGCTTGTGCGGCATGGCCGACGAGCCCTTCTGGCCCGGCGAGAAATACTCTTCGGCTTCCAGAACCTCGGTACGCTGCAGGTGGCGCACTTCCACCGAGAGGCGCTCAATGGAGGAAGCGATCACGGCGAGCGTGGCGAAATACATGGCATGCCGATCACGCGGGATGACCTGTGTGGAGACCGGCTCCGGCTTCAGCCCCATCTTCTCCGCCACGTGTGCTTCGACGCTCGGGTCGATGTTGGCGAAAGTGCCGACGGCGCCGGAAATGGCGCAGGTGGCGATTTCCTCACGCGCATTGAGGAGGCGGGTGCGGCAGCGCTCGAACTCGGCATAGGCCTGCGCCAGCTTGACACCGAAGGTGGTCGGCTCGGCATGGATGCCGTGGCTGCGACCGATGGTGACCGTGTCTTTGTGCTCGAAGGCACGTTTCTTCAACGCCGCGAGAAGCTTGTCGAGATCGTCGAGCAGGATGTCGGTGGCGCGCACGAGCTGGACGCTGAGGCAGGTGTCGAGCACGTCGGAGGAGGTCATGCCCTGGTGGACGAAGCGGGCCTCGGGCCCGACGATCTCTGCCAGGTGCGTCAGGAAGGCGATGACGTCGTGCTTCGTCTCGCGCTCGATCTCGTCGATGCGGTCGATGTCGAACGTGGCGTTGCCGGCCTTGTCCCAGATGGTCTTGGCGGCTTCCTTCGGCACGATGCCGAGCTCCGCCATTGCGTCTGCGGCGTGAGCCTCGATTTCGAACCAGATGCGGAACTTGGTCTCGGGCGACCAGATTGCAGCCATTTCCGGCCGCGAATAGCGCGGGATCATGCGTGCCTTGCCTTCCATGAAAGTGGGGTCGGCGCCTGACTAGCAGAGCTTGACGTTTTCCTCAACGCGGCCTGGCGGCATAGATGCAGGAGAGGGCGAAAAGCGCGGCCAATCCCCAGGGAAAATAGGCCCGGAGCCCGATGACGGCGAATTGATAGACGGCACCCGCCGTGGTGAAAATGAAATGCAGTATCCACCGGACCGACAGGGGATCGCCGTGCCACTGAGCGTAGTATGCACGATACTGCAGTGCATAGAGCGCGGCCGTGATGCCGATGGTGGCGAGAGCGAAGCAAACAAAGGCTGCAGCAAAGCGCGTCTCGGGCCCGGACCTGCGCGCAACAAGCGCCTGAAGTGTGTGCCCGACGGGAAAGGCCAGTGCCCCACCCAGCGCAAAGATCGATGTCAGCACCAGCACTTGCGGCAGTGTCTGCCATCCGCGCGCCCACAGAAAAACGAGCATGTTGAGGCCCATGAGCGCGCCCCAAAAGAGCGCGCCTGTCAACGCCTGTGTGAGCGATGGCAGCGCCTGCCGCAGGCTGGCAAAACACCGCCTCACGAAAAAACCACGTCTCTGCCGCCGTCCGACATCAACGTTCAAAGCCGACCTGTAACGGCGATAAATCGATGGTCGGGCCCTTCAAAGCCCACTTTGCGTACGGCAATGATCACCGCGAAGACCGGTGTGCCACCCTGCGGATAGAAAGTCTGGATGCCGCTGATCCTATAGCCGAGAGGGCAGCCGCGGCTCTGCGGAATCGCGCTGTCTTCATGCACAAGAACGGTTTCCGCCCCGGCCTGTGTGGCAATACGTGTGAGGCGAAAGCCTGCTGGCTCGCCGAACCCATAGCACTCCGCACCGTCCGGCATGGGAAGTTCAGTCAGGCGGAATTCGAGGGGACTGTCGATCGCGGGAAAGACCGGGCGGGGATTGACAGCCATGCGGAAGGGATCAGCTGACTGTTCCGTCACAGCGTTCCAGCCGGCGGTAAAACCGAGATTTTCTGCAAGCTCGCTGTCTGCAATGACAGTTTGAGACTGTGTTCTGGCTTCAGCGCGGGCCTCGGAAATACTGGCCCCGTCCTGCTCAAGGGTCACGCGGATGGGTGTGCCGGGCAGGAAACTGTCATGGGCGGTATTGATGTAATAGCGATTGGCGTAAGCGAAGCCGGACCCGTCCTGCACACCGAATTCCTCAAAGGCGAATGTGGAACCGTCGGCTGAAAAGCCGAGAACCTCGACCGAGGGCGTGTCTCCTGCATGAGCCGCGGGTGAAGCGGCGAGAAGTGCGGCGGCGCACAGTGCCATGAGAAACTGTTTCATGATGACATTCCTTTCGGCTGAATGCTCGTCTCACTGCCCTATGACAGATGTGTTCGCCCAAGTGGGAAATATATCACCTTCAGCCGGTTTGGCGGCAAACACCCCCCGGGCAATGGCGCGGGCCATGGTTGCGGCGGCGGCGGCGTTGAGATCGATCACTGCTTCGAGATCAAGCGGTGTTTCGTTGCGGCCGGTCGACAACGCGAAGACCAGATCGCCATCGACCGGCGTGTGCGCCGGCCAGATGGCGCGCGCGAAACCGTCATGAGCGGCGATGGCAAGACGCTTTGCAGCCGGTTTGTCGAGCTTTGCATCGGTGGCAATGACGGCAATCGTGGTGTTGCCGCGCGCGGCCGTGCGCATTTTTGTGGTGACGCTGGAAGCATTCGGCGGCATTGGGTGAGGCAGACCGAGGCCGCCAAACTCGTCGCCGATCTCAAAAGGGGCGGCCCAGAAATGCCGTGTGTTGCCGAGAGTGACCGAACCAACCGCATTCACCGCAACGAGCGCACCGACGGTGATGCCGTTTTCGAGCACGGTGGATGCCGAGCCGAGCCCGCCCTTCAGCGTCGCCGTGGTGGCGCCTGTGCCGGCACCTGCCGTGCCGATCTCGAAGTCCTGCGATGCGGACATGGCGGCGGAAAAGCCGAAATCCCGATAGGGGGAAAAGCGACCCCAGTCCTTGTTGCCGCCATTGGGAAGATCGAACAGGATGGCGCCGGGCACTATGGGCACGCGAAAGCCCAGAATTTCGAAACCCCGGCCCATTTCGCGCAGCGCCGCCTGAACGCCGGCCGCAGCATCAATGCCAAAAGCGGAGCCGCCTGACAGCGTGATGGCATCGACCCCGTCGACCAGATTGTGTGGCTCCAGCGCGTCGGTTTCGCGGGTGCCCGGCGCGCCGCCGAGAACCTGCACACCGGCAGTCGCCGGCGTTTCGCACAGAACTGCTGTGACCCCCGACCTCACGCGCTGGTCGGTGTGATTGCCGACCGTGAGGCCTGCGACATCCGTAATCAGGTTCCGCGGTCCCTTGCGCCACATCATTCAACCGCCTTGAAGGCCTGCCCGTCGAAGCGGAACAGCTGGTACAAGGGCTGTTCGAGATCGCCTTTCTCATCGAAGGAATATGGGCCGAGCGCTGTTTGAAATGTGCCGGATTGGAGTGTCGTCGAGATGGCGTCGGTCCCCGCACGCAACGCGGAAATGGCAAGTTCGGTGGCTGCGAAGGCAGGTAGAACGTAACCGTCGGGCACAATGCCGGCGTCGTCCAGCGCGCTTTTGGCGCTCTCAGTGGCGATGTCGGCCCAACGCGGCAGGCCGACCATCAGTGTTCCGTCGGCAAGAGGTATGGTGCTTTCTTCTGCGCGCAACGCTTCGCCACCAGCGATGACGAGCTGGTAATCCATGCCTGCCGCGTCGCGCGCGAGAATGGCAATGTCACTGCGATCGCCGCCCACGAATACGTGGGTGGCGCCCGAGCGTTTCAGGCGCCCTGCCAGTGCAATCTGATTGTCGAGTTGCGGGCGGAACGTGTCGATGAAGACGGGCTTGAGTTCCTGCAGCTCGGCAGACGCGCGGAGGTTCTCCGCCAGTTCGCGCCCATAGATGGTTCCATCATCCACAATGGCGAAAAAGGCATCGCGCCAGCGGGGCAGGAGAAGCCGGGTGACCGCATCGCGCTCCGCATCAGCGCGCGGCGCTGTACGAAAAACGGGCCAGCCGGTACGTTCACGCTGATCGGTCAGGGTTGCAGTGCGCACCCCGGGGGTGATGACTGGAATCTCCGCTTTCGCGAAGAGAGGGAGCGCTGCGTCGATGGCGTCTGTGCACAGAAAGCCCACCACCACCGATACGTTCTGATCGATGAGTGAGCGGGCGGCGGCCTCCCCACCTTCGGTGCTGCACTGCGTATCGGCCTCGACAATCCGCGCACCCATCGATTGAGCCGCCACGCGTGCTCCATCGCGCAGCTGCTGCCCAAGCAGCTCGAAGTTCTCGGTCAAAGGTGCGGCCAGCCCGACAACCGGCTCCTGCGCATGAGCGGCAGGCTGGCTGATGGCAGCGAAGCTGCAAAAGATGAAAAAGACCAAGCAACGCATATCGTGGTTCAGTTACCCGTTTAACGGTCACGCAGTAACATGGGAATCAGCCCGTCGGCACCAGACATTAACCGCAAAGCTGCTGAACTGGTAAATAACTGTGCCATAAAGCACTTGCGGCAATATGCGTCTGCTTGGCGTGTTGGGTTGGCGTACCGCTTTTTCTGATTTTGCACTGTCGGGTTTCGGTATGCCTTGGTAAGGCTTGGGAATATCCTATATCGCGCCCAAGAGTTGAAAAGAGTTGATTGTGCTGAAGACCAACGAGATCGAACCGCGCCACTATCGCGATGCCATGGCCCGTTTTGCCGGTGCCGTTCATGTGGTCACCACGGATGGGCCGGCAGGCAAGCGCGGCGTCACAGCCATCGCGGCCTGTTCGGTTTCGGACAATCCACCCACGGTGCTGGTGTGCCTCAACCGCGAAAACCCCAACAATGACAGTTTCGTGAAGAACGGCGTTTTTGCGCTCAACACGCTGGCAGCGGAGCATCAGGAGCTCTCGAACGCATTCTCGGGGCTGACCGGACTTTCGCCCGAAGAGCGTTTTGCGCTGGCCCGTTGGGAAACCATTGCCACCGGCGCTCCCACGCTTCCAGATGCTCTGGCGGTGTTCGACTGCCACGTGGTGAAGACGGTGGAGCTTGGCACGCATCGGGTTTATTTCGGCCAGGTCGCAGGCCTCAGTATCGGCGACAAATCGAGCCCGCTCCTCTACCATGAACGGGGTTACCGGGTGTTGTAACCTTGCACGCTTTCGCGAAAACTGGGGGCGCGAAAACTGGGGGCAGGAAAACTGGGGGAATGATGGCCCAACCGAGCACACGCGGCCTGCCGCAATCGATCGATGAAACACTGGAGCTGCTGACTGAGGGTGGCTATGTGGCTGACCGTTCACTTGCCACGGTGCTCTATCTCAGCCTGACGATGCAGCGGCCGCTGTTTCTGGAAGGCGAGGCGGGTGTGGGCAAGACCGAGATCGCCAAGGTACTGGCCAACCGGCTCGGCCGCAAACTCATCCGGCTGCAATGTTATGAAGGGCTCGATGTCTCTTCTGCCGTCTATGAGTGGAACTACGCCGCCCAGATGATTGAGATCCGCATGGCCGAAGCGGCAGGCGTTCATGACCGCGCGGAAATGGAAAGCGGTGTTTTCTCCGAAAAGTATCTTATCCGCCGCCCGGTGCTGGAGGCGCTGGAAAGCAGTGTGGATGGACCACCGATCTTTCTGATCGACGAGCTGGATCGGGCTGACGAAGCCTTCGAGGCCTATCTGCTGGAAGTGTTGTCCGACTTTCAGGTGAGTGTGCCGGAACTGGGCACGATCAAGGCTGCCGAACCGCCGATTGTCGTCATCACCACCAACCGCACACGCGAGATTCACGACGCGCTGAAACGGCGCTGCCTCTATCACTGGGTCGATTATCCCGACGCGCAGCGCGAGCTCGACATCTTGGCCAAGAAGGTGCCGAACGCCAATGCGACGCTGGCAAAACAAATCGTGGTGTTCGTGCAGAAACTGCGCGAGCTCGATCTCTTCAAGGCGCCTGGTGTTGCCGAAACCATCGACTGGGCCACGGCGCTGACGGCACTTGGCAAGGAGGCGCTGGACGCCGAAAGCGTATCTGACACGATGGGCGTTCTCCTGAAATACCAGGACGACATTGCGCGCATGGAAGAGGGCGAGGGCGTGCAGGTTCTGGAAGAGGTGAGGGTCGGCTGAATGGCCGCCGCCCCGGTAACGCAGAAATCGGCTTCGGTTGAGCCGGAGGGCGCGCGGCTGGCAAACCGCATTGTCGGCTTTGCCCGCATGCTGCGCCGCGCCGGCCTCAGGATCGGGCCTGCGGCGGTGATGGATGCGGTGCGCGCGGTGCTTTCGGTCGGCATCGAGAAGCGCGAGGATTTTTACTGGACCCTGCATTCGACCATGATTTCGCGGCGCGAGGACCATGCGGTGTTCGACGCGGTGTTCCGCCTTTACTGGGTGCGGCGCGAGGATCGT
The DNA here is from genome assembly GCF_057196525.1 of Nitratireductor sp. ATLC21. NCBI lineage: Bacteria > Pseudomonadati > Pseudomonadota > Alphaproteobacteria > Hyphomicrobiales > Phyllobacteriaceae > Nitratireductor > Nitratireductor sp. ATLC21. The sequence goes on from NZ_JBXUOU010000001.1 coordinate 149,130, forward strand.
GACGACGCGGACGATGGCGAGGACGGCGAGGAGGCGGAAGTGCTGCGCGAGAAGAAGCGCGCCGGCGACCGCCGTGCCGAAGATGCGCTCGATGAGGAACGGCGCGGGATCATCCAGAAACGCCCGGAATTCGAGCTCGATGCGCGCCTTTCCTTCACGGCAATGGAGGTGCTGCGTGGCAAGGATTTTGCGCAGATGTCGGCGGCTGAACTGGCCGAGGCGCGCCTTGCCATGCGTGATCTCACATTGCCGTTCGACAAGATCGCGACGCGCCGCTTCAGACCGGATCCCCATGGTGTGCGGATCGATCCCCATGCCATGCTGCGGTCGAGCCTGCGCACGGGCGGTGACCTGATCCTGCCAAGATTCCGTTCACCACGCGAGATCGCGCCGCCGCTGGTGGCGTTGGTCGATATTTCGGGCTCGATGAGCCAGTATTCGCGCATTTTCCTGCATTTTCTCCACGCGCTGACGGAGAAGCGTCGGCGCGTTCACAGTTTCACCTTCGGCACGCGGCTGACCAACATCACGCGTGCGCTCAGCCGTCGCGATCCCGATGAGGCGATGGACGAGGCTTCAGGAACCGTGCGCGACTGGTCGGGCGGCACGCGGATCGGCACGGTGCTGGGCGATTTCAACCGGCTGTGGTCGCGCCGGGTTCTGGGGCAGGGCGCCATCGTGCTTTTGATCACCGACGGGCTGGAGCGCGACCATATCGAGGTTCTGTCACGCGAGATGGAGCGGCTTTCGAAATCATGCCGGCGACTGATCTGGCTGAACCCGTTGCTGGGTTTCAAGGGGTTCGAGCCGCGCGCACGCGGCATGCGCGCCATGCTGCCGCATGTGGACGAACTGCGGCCCGTCCACTCGCTCGATGCGCTGGACGATCTGGTGGCCGCGCTGACGGCACCGGCGAGCGGCGGGGACTTGGCACGGCAGTTTCAGCGTGCCCATATGAAAGGCGGGAGAAACGCCAATGTCTGATCTTGTGCATAAGGACCATGCGCGCGATCCGCTGATGATCGCGGAGGAATGGATGAAGGCCGGCCGCGATGTGGCGATTGCCACCGTGGTCGAGACCTGGGGATCTGCACCCCGGCCTGTGGGGAGCCATCTGGTGATCGACACGGACGGCAATTTCGAAGGATCCGTGTCGGGTGGCTGTGTCGAGGGCGCGGTGGTGGCCGAGGCCGCTGACGTGCTCGCTGAGGGCAAGCCGCGCATGCTGGAATTCGGTGTGGCCGACGAGACCGCCTGGGAGGTGGGGCTCTCCTGCGGCGGGCGCATCCGGGTTTATGTGGAGAGGCTTGGCTAGTGGATCCGCATTCGCTCAAAAAACTGAACGCGCTGCGGCGCGACCGCAAGGCTGCGATCCTGCTGACGGATCTGGGCGACGGACGCGACCGTGTGATCGGCGAGGGCGACACGGTGGCAGGAGTTCTGGGGGAGGCCGTGGCGCGTGCCTTTCGCTCCGGAAAATCCGGTGTGGCGGAGGTCGACGGGCGGCAATTTTTCCTCAACGTGCATCTGCCCGCACCGCGTCTCGTGGTGATCGGGGCGGTGCATATCAGCCAGGCGCTGGCGCCGATGGCGAAGATCGCCGGCTTCGATCTGACAATCATCGACCCGCGCACCGCCTTCGCCTCGCCGGAGCGGTTTCCCGACGTGGCGCTTCACGCCGAATGGCCGGATGAAGCGCTGGCGCGCCAGCCGCTCGATGCCTATACGGCGCTGGCAGCCCTGACCCATGATCCGAAGATCGACGACCCTGCCTTGAAGGCAGCTTTTGACGCTGAGTGTTTTTACATCGGGGCGCTGGGCAGCCGGAAGACCCATGCCAAGCGCGTGGAGAGGCTGAAGGATGCCGGCGTGGCAGGGCAGGCGCTGGAGCGGATCGATGCACCCATAGGGCTCGATATCGGCGCAGCGACGCCGGCAGAGATCGCCGTGGCGGTGCTTGGCTCGGTGATCCGGGCGCTGCGGACGCGCGGGCTCGATGGTGGGGGGCTCCCGTCGTGAAGTTCGGGCCGCTTTGCGTTGAAGATGCCGAGGGAGCGGTTCTTGCCCATGCGACGCTGGCCGGCAGCATGCGGCTGCGCAAGGCGCACCGGCTTACGGCACAAGACATTGCACTTTTGCGGGCCGAAGGTGTCTCGACCGTGATTGCGGCAAAGCTGGAGCCCGGAGATCTGGACGAGGATCAAGCGGCGGAACGGCTTGCGAAACGGCTTGCCGTCGACGGAATTGCCGCGCGGCCTCCCTCCACGGGGCGGGTGAACTTTTATGCTGAAAAGGCAGGTCTCTTCATTGTCGACAAGGAAGCTGTGGACCGGTTGAATGCCGTGGACCCGGCCGTCACGCTTGCCACGCTGCCAGATTATAGCCCGGTCGGCGAAGGGCAGATGGTGGCGACGGTGAAGATCATCCCCTTTGCTGTTGGCTCTGGCAGGGTGGATGAGGCATTGGCTGTGATCCGAGAGGACGTGTTCCGCCTGGCGCCATTCCGCGCGCATTCTGTCGGTGTGGTGCAGACCGCATTGCCCAGCCTGAAAGACAGCGTGCTCGGCAAGACTGCACGGATCACGCGTGAGCGGCTGGCGCGTTCGGGAAGCCGCGTGACGCGCGAGCTGCGACCGGCGCATGAGACCGAAGCGGTTGCGCGCGCGCTCGATGCGCTCAAGGATGAAAGCGACATGCTGCTCGTCTTTGGCGCATCGGCGGTGTGCGATGCGGATGACGTGATCCCTTCCGCCATCCGCAAGGCGGGCGGCGCGGTGGAGCGGGTCGGCATGCCGGTTGATCCCGGCAATCTTCTGGTGCTGGGCACGATTGACGGCAAGCCGGTCATCGGCGCGCCCGGCTGCGCGCGCAGCCCCAAGACAAATGGTTTTGACTGGGTGCTTGACCGGCTGATGGCGGGGCTCGCCGTTTCTTCTGCCGATATTGCCGGGATGGGCGTCGGCGGTCTGCTCGCCGAAATACCGACGCGGCCGCAGCCGCGCGAGGGAAAGCGCGACGCGGACGACCCCCTGGTTTGGGGTGTTTTGCTGGCGGCCGGCCAATCGCGCCGGATGGGGGAGCGCAACAAGCTTCTCGCCAAATTTGACGATGTGCCGCTGGTGCGGCGGACGGGAGCGGCATTGGCCAAGGCGCGTGTGGGCGCAGCCGTGGCCGTGCTTGGGCATGACGCGGAGCCTGTGCAGGCAGCGCTTCAAGGTCTCGGACTGGGCTTTGCGATCAACCATGCCTATGCGGACGGGCTTTCCACTTCTCTGAAGGCCGGAATTGCGGCGCTCCCGGAAGAGGCTTCTGGTGCGCTGATCATGCTGGCGGACATGCCGCAGGTTGGTTGCGACGATCTCAACAGGCTCGTGGATGCCTTTGTGAAGGCGGGCGGCAATTCCGTGGTTCGGGCAACCCACAATGGCAAACGCGGCAATCCCGTGATCCTTCCGCGCGTGCTCTTTGCCGAAGTGGCGCGGCTTGAAGGTGATACGGGCGCAAGGCATGTGGTGGAGCAGGGGCTGGTCCCGGTGTTCGATGTGGAGATCGGCGGTGCGGCGCATCTCGACGTGGACACGCCGGAGGCGCTCGAAAAGGCGGGCGGGACGTTCGATCGATGAGTTTTCTTTTCAGGCCAAGGTTCTGGTTTCCTGTTCTTTTCCTGTTTGTTTCGGTAGCGTCGGTGAAGGCGCTTGAACTTGCTTCGCACAAGGACCGGCTTTTCGCCTATCCCGCGGTTCTGTCATCCAGCGATGGCGGCGCCTACCGCGTTGTCGATTATCAGGAGATGCGCGACATCAATGCTCGCGATGCCGTGCCGGAACGGCGGGTGGAGGGGCGATACATTTCCACAGGCGTGCGCAGTGCGCAGCAGGAACTCGCAATGAAGACGGAGGCGGGCACGCTGCGTTTCTTTGCCGTGGGCAAGACCCGCGGGGCGAGCGCGATCGTGATCTACCTGCACGGGCAGGGCGGCAATCGCCGGCAGGGTGTGAACGATTTCACCTTCGGTGGCAATTTCAACCGCATCAAGAACCTGATGGTGAGGAGCGGCGGGCTTTATCTGTCGCCTGATGTTGCGGATTTCGAGACGCGTGGGAAACAACAGATCGCGGCGCTGATTTCTCATTATGCGGCGGCTTCGCCGGGCGCGCCCGTGTTTGTCGCCTGCGGTTCGATGGGGGGCGTGCAGTGCTGGTGGCTCGCGGAAGATGAAACGATGGTGGATCGGCTTGGCGGGCTGCTGCTGCTCGGCTCCCTGTGGCATGAGGCGTTTCTCAAGAGCCCGGCTTTTGCAGCCCGCGTGCCGGTGTTCTTCGGTCACGGCAGCAATGACCGCGTGTTTCCGGTGGAGCGGCAGGAGGCGTTCTTTCGCAAGATCCGCGCTTCGGCAAAGGGTTATCCTGCCCGCTTCGTGCGGTTTGAGACCGGCACCCATGGCACGCCGATCCGCATGACCGATTGGCGCGAGACGCTGAACTGGATGCTTGCTCAGCAATGACGCGACGTGTCAGGGGCCTGTATGATAGTCGAGAATGGTGATGGGATCCTGTTCGCCGTCATAGGACGCATCGACATCATAGCGCACGAGCGTGAAGGTGCCCTCGCGGAAGATCCAGGTGCCTGACGAGAAGGCGTCGCCGACACCGCGCCATTTGTTGTAACTGGTGAGCGTCAGCGTATCGGCATCATAAGACGAGTTCACAAGCGTGTTGTCGGCAGTATAACCGATCGTCCGGATGTCCTCCACTTTCCCCTCGGGATCATCATCTTGATACTGTACGCTCGTTTCGGGCGCGGCAAATTGCAGAGGGGTGAGCGCACCGGCCTCATCGGCCAGAATATAAGCGTGAATCTCATTATACGCGCCACTACCGCAATAGAATCGGAAGAGCTTGGCCTCGTGTTTCGGTGTGTCGAGGCTTTCGTGCGAGTAGTTGAAGGCGATCGTGTAGCTTTCCACCTGATCGTCGCGTTTCTGTTCGAATGCCTGGGGGCAGCTGGCGCCATAAACAGACTTGAAGAGTGCCGTTGCGCTGGCCAACATGGCGTCGGTTTCATCCGGAGCGCCATCACCGCAGCTGGGCGGCAGAACGCTGGCGAGTTCGCCGGTAGCGGGTTTCATTTCCGCCTTTTCGATATGAAGCGGATTGTAAGGTGTTCCCTGGATCAACGGGTTGGACAGGCGCAGCGTATAGCAACCCGCAAAAACCCGTTCGTCGCCACCGCTTGCCTGCGCACGGATCGCCACGGGCAGTGAATAGACAATGCTGCCGGCAGCGCCCTCGGAGGTGGCTGTTCCCGTTGCAAGCTCGACATGTTCAGTGTCGGCATAGCCTTGTTGATAGGCTTCGAGCGTATCGGCCGGCGGCGTTGCGAAATAGTCGTAGGCGCGGGCGTATTCCTTGCGGTTGACGGCGTTGTAAAGGGATTTCAACAAGGTTTGCGGCGTCGAGCGGTCGTCCAGATAGGGTTCGTCCTGTGCAAGGACGGATGTTTGCAACGCAGCAAGGAATGCGATGGCGGCGAAAGCGGGTTTCATCAGGGCCTCCTCGGCTCGAAACGGCCTGCAGGGTAACGCGGGAAACATCGATTCGCACCGATATTAGCGTTTGAACATTGCTCAGATTGTGATCGCCTGTAGCGGCGCGTCGTGCATTTTGGTGTTGTTTCAAATAGAATGAAACAGAGGGGCATTTCTTAACCGCCCCTCGCTATGGGTGCGTTCGGTGCGGATTGGATGATGGGAGCTCTCGCACCGGCGGGAGATGCGACATGGCCATCGGGAGAGGCCGCGATTTTGCGGCATTGCTTGATGAACTGATCAGCGAGGATGATGAGCATGCGGGCGGCGTGCCTGCGAGCCTCAATTCACTCGACTATCTTTCCGTGGCCGAAGAGCTCCATTCCGGACGCATCAACTTTACCGACCGGCTCGCGCAGGTCGAGTATGACGAGCACCGGATGGCGGAGCCGGTCGAGCCAAGGAGCAAGGCTGCTAGCAAGGCTGCCGAAGCGCCTCCGTCACCGCCGTTGACCACTGACCCAGACGATATCGCCCGTGAACTCGGTCTGAGCCAGGCCATCGAGCCCAAACTCCTTGATCGGTTGCGGCGGGAATTCGCCTTTCGCAATCACCCCGACCGTGTGCCTGCTCACCTGCGGGCGAATGCCATGATGCGCATGCAGGTGGCGAATATGCTGATTGATGAAGCCAAACGCGGCAAATTCAAGCCGCGCGGGGCTGGTGAAGCCAGGGCATGAGGCGCTCGCGCCGCAACCAGCGCCCATAAAGCAGGACTGAAACGATGGCGAGGCCGCTTACGAGGCCGATCCAGATGCCGGGCCCGTCCATGCCGAGGACAAAGGCAAGGACCACGCTCGACGTCATGCCAAGCCCCCAATAGCCCAGAAGCGAGTAGATCATCGGCACTTTCGTGTCGTGCAGCCCGCGCAGCATGCCAGCGGCGAGCGCCTGTGCTCCGTCAAAAATCTGGAACAGACCCGCAAAGGCCAGGAAGGTGACGGCAAGGGCGATGACCTCTGCATTCTCGGGCAAATCGAGGTCGAGGAACGCGCCGATAAGCGGTTTTGGAAGCGTGACCATGATAACGGCCATCAACGCCATGAAGCCAACTCCCATGACGAACGCGGTCCAGCCGGCGCGGGTGATCGCATCGCGGTTCTGCGCACCGAACGCCCGGCCAACGCGAACGGTTGCCGCCTGCGCAAGGCCCATGGGCACCATGAATGTGATGGAGGAAATCTGGATCGCAATGGCGTGGGCGGCCAATGCGGGCGCACTGATGAGGCCCATCAGAAGAGCGGCGGCATTGAAGATCGTGACCTCGAACGTCATCGCTCCCGCAATTGGCAGGCCGAGGCGGATCAGTTCGAAGAAGCGCGGCCAGTCGGAACGCCAGAAGCGACCAAAAAGCTGGTAGCGGCGGAACTGGCGTTCGATGGAAACGACCAGCGCGAGACCGAGAAACATCAAAAGACTTGAAAGCGTGGTGGCGATGCCGGATCCGGGCACGCCAAGTGCCGGAAAACCGAGATTGCCGAACATCAAACACCAGTTGGCCAGCACGTTGAAGGCGACCATGATGAACATGATGGTAAGCGCCCATCCGGGTCGCTCCAGCGCCGAAATGAACGAGCGCAGCACGATATAGCCGAAAAACGGCAAAGCCGCCCATTGAAGCGCACGCACATAGCTGCCAGCCACTGCAGCGAGGTCTGGCTCCTGTCCCATCCACAGAAGCACCCGCTCGGACTGCCAGAGCAGGAGCCAAATCGGGACGGAGACCGCGATTGCAAGCCAAAGCCCCTGCCGGACCGTGCGCCGCACGTCTCGCACCGAATGAAGCTTGCGTCCAAGCGCGCTCGCCATCATGGGGGAGGTGGCCAACAGCAGACCAAGACCGAAGATCAACGGCGCGAAATAGAGATTGTACCCGAGTGTCCCGGCTGCCAGGGCATCCGGGCCCAAACGCCCCATCATCATGACGTCGGTCGTTGTCATGGCGATCTGCGCCAGATTGGTGAGCACCATCGGCCAAGAAAGCGCCAGCATCGCCCGCGCTTCGGCGGTCCACGGATTGGCCGGCGCGCGGACGCCGGGAGCGATGGCCGTCATGTTGTCTACCCCTTGTGGCGGGCGGAGCATTCAACGCCTGCCGGAATCATGCGCGGAAGGAGGATGCCTTCGGCGAAGAATTGCTTTTAACGTTGCCAGCCAGACAGGCAAGCTGGTTTCGTTTGGTCCAGTCGCCGTTAATTGCGCCCGCGGCGGGACCTGCGCGCTCCGGTCGTTGCGCCGCTTTCGGATGCAGCCTTGTTGCGCAAGGGGCCGACGCGCGCCACGATCTCTTCGATGCCCGGACGGTTGCCGGGCTCCTTGTGACGGTCCAGCGCAGCACGCATCGCCGCCAGATGTTCGAAGGAGGTGCCGCAGCAGCCGCCAATGATCTTCGCGCCGCCATCGACGGCAAGCCGCACATATTCGGCCATGAGTTCCGGCGTTCCGGAATAGTGGACCTCGGTGCCGCGAAACTCCGGAATGCCGCAATTGCCCTTGACGACCACCGTGGCATCCGGTCGCGCTTCTGTCATGTCCAGCAAAGAGGCCAGGATGTCGGGCGCGCCGACGCCGCAATTGGCACCGACGGCGAGAGGTGCCTGGGGCAGGTCGTCGACAACGGTGTGAATGTCTTTTGGTGCAAGGCCCATCATGGTGCGGCCGGCCGTGTCGAAGGAACCGGTATAGGTGTAGGGAAGGCCAACCCGGATCGCCGCCTCGGCTGCCGCGCGGATCTCGTCGGGCGCGGACATGGTTTCGATCCATGCCACTTCCGCGCCGCCTGCCTTGAGTCCTTCCATCTGTTCGGCGAAGGCGTCCACCGCCTCCTCATAGGTGAGCGCGCCGAGCGGCACGAGAAGCTCGCCCGTGGGGCCGACGGAGCCCGCCACGATGACGCGACGTCCTGCCTTTTGGGCGATGCGGCAGGCAATTTCAGCCGCCTTGCGGTTCAATTCGTGGACCCGGTCCTGTGCGTTGTGCAGCTTGAGCCGGTGGCGTGTACCGCCAAAGGAATTGGTGAGGATGATGTCGGCGCCGGCATCGACAAAGCCCTGGTGCAGGGCCTCGATCTTTTCGGGCGCATCCTCGTTCCAGAGTTCCGGCGCTTCGCCCGATTCGAGCCCCATGGCAAAGAGATTGGTGCCGGTTGCCCCATCGGCAAGGAGCACGCCGCGTTCTGCAAGCAGAGCATCGATGGGATTTGCGAGAGACGGGGTCTGCATGGGTGCGCCTTCCATTTGGCGAGGCTTCGATGTGGGGTGAGGATATAAAGAAATCTTTATATCCGTCAATCCGCCTTTCTCATCCAAGCCGAAGGCTTTTGACGAAATCGGCTGCCTCATGTGCGTTGATCTCGGCGTCGCGGATCAGCCCGTCGAAATGCCGGGTGAGGCGCTGGAGGGAGCCGGTGGAGCTGATCACCAGATACATGCCGCCCATATAGAGGGCCGCGCGGTAGGGGCCGAAGATCGTGTAGGGCGCGGAATAGCGGCGGCGGCCATCGAACAGGAAAAGGCGAAAGGTGGGGTAGAGATCGTCAACCAGGCGCGCCATGTGGATGACCTGTTCTGCCCGAACCTGTTCGGGCAGGGTGCGCCACACACCTTCGCCCTTGGCGAAAAGCTCCAGGGTCTGCCGGGGCATGCAGACCTCCATGTCGGTTTCGGGCCGGCGGTTGTAGTCCACACGATACCGGGCCTCGCTGATCTGCGTGTCGCGGCGCTGGGGCATGGCCTCGGCTTCATAGTGGATGACAGCCTCGGTGCGCAGAAGATCGGGAATGCCCGAGGGCACGTAACGGATTTTTGTGCCGACTGCCTCGGCATGCCATCTGGCAAGCATCGTGTCGTCGAACCCGCCCTGAGCCTCGGCGATCTCAAGGCTTTCGCGCAGGTCGCCGGTGATGCCCTCGTCCTGGCTGAGCCCGAGCAGCCAGTCGAGCGACACCTTGTGTTCTGCGGCGATATTGATGAGCGTTTCGGCGCGCGGAAGGCGGGTGGACGCGCCGGAGAGCAGCTGAGAGAGAGCGGAGCGATCTATGCCAACGGCTGCGGCGAAGGCCGACTGGTTGAGGCCGGAGCGCTGGAGCAGGATTTTCAGGCGATCACGGAAGGTGCCTGAGAGATCGCGCTTGTCGATCATGAGCTTTTCCATAACGCCTCTCAACGAATGATGACTTTAGTAAACAAATGCGACGATAAGTGTGCAATGTCAACGGATTGTGCGCTTTCTCGCATTGCGTGTAATCGGTGCTCCTGACACACTATTGTCAGGATAAATGACGCGCTGCCGTGGCGGCCCGACGGGCTTGGGGTGTGGCGCAGAACCGGAAAACCGATGCATAAAACGACCAGACGCCGGGGCACACGCTCTGCGGCGGTGGAATGGCCAACGCTCGCCCTGATTTTCGCCTGCTACGGAGCCTGGGCGATTGCGGGTCTCGTGCTCTGGCCTCACTGGCCGCTCGCAGCGCTCGTCCTCCTCACATTGACGATCGCGCTGCAGAGTTCGCTCATGCATGAATGCCTGCACGGGCATCCGACACGCTCGGCGGTCATCAATGAAGCGCTGGTGTTCCTGCCCATCGGCCTTGTCTATCCTTACCGCCGGTTCAAGGCGCTGCATCTGCGCCATCACGCGGATGAACGGCTGACCGATCCTTTCGAGGATCCGGAGAGCCATTACAGGGCGCTCTGGCAATATGAGGAGATGCCCGTCTGGGTGCAGCGCCTCCTGACAATCAACAACACCATGCTGGGCCGGTTCGTGCTTGGGCCGGTGATCATGAATGCGGGCTTTCTGGTTTCGGAATGGAGGCTGATCGGAGAGAATGCGCCCGGTGTGCGCAAAGCCTGGCTGCTGCACGGGGCGGGGCTTATCATTGTTCTGCCTGTCATCGGCTATGGGTTCGACATGGCGCTGTGGCTTTATGGTCTGGTGCCGGCCTGGCTTGGACAATCGCTGATTTCCGTGCGTACCTTTGCCGAGCATCAGTGGTCGGAACGGCCGGACGGGCGCACCATCATCGTGGAGCGCTCGCCGCTGTCGCTGCTTTTCCTGAACAACAATCTGCATCTCGTTCATCACAAGATGCCGCGTGTGCCATGGTATCGGCTTCCCGCGCTTTACCGGGAAAGGCGGGGGGAATGGCTCGCCATGAATGGCGGCTACAGCTATTCCAGTTACTGGGCGCTTCTGAAGGACTTTGCCTTTCGGGCCAAGGAGCCGGTGCCGCATCCTGTCTTGCGGCGCATGCCTGAGGCTGCGCGCGGCTTTCGCCCGCGGGCGCATGGGCGCAGGGTTGGCGGGCAGGGGACCGTGCCCGTGCCGGCAAGGCCGGTGAAGGAGTGAGCGCTTGCGTCTGGCGCGCTCCGTATCGGATAAGAGCGCATGAGTGACTGGATTGCAGCCCTTCCAATGTATGACTGGCTGGAGTGCCGGGATGAGACCGATGCGCAATGGCGCCGGCTGCGCGATGCGCTGCGCGGGCGTGGTGTCAACGCGCCCGAGGCGCTTTCGCGTGGCGACGAATTGCAGGCGCTGTGGCGGAACCCGCGTCTGCTTCTCGCCCAGACATGCTGGGGACCGATGGAGGCGGGACTGGCCCGGCATGTGCGTGTGGTCGGGCAGCCGGACTATTCAGCCTATGAGGGTGGGGCGGGCCCGCATTATTCAAGCGTCATCGTGATGCGCAAGGGCATGGCTGGCCGTGATGTAGCTGCGCCCGGGGATGGAGGGGCGCTCCTGCCGCTTGATGGGATGCGGGGAATGCGCCTTGCCTATAATGAAACGCTCTCGCGCTCGGGCTTTCTCGCCTTGATTCAGGATCTGAGAGAGGCGGGAGAAACGATTGAAATGTTTTCGGAAAAGCGAGAGACCGGGGGGCACCGCGCTTCGCTGGAGGCCGTGCGGGACGGGCGCGCGGATGTGTGCGCCGTGGATTGCCGAAGTTGGGCACTGGCGCAGCGTTTCGTGCCTGGTTTAGATGGGCTGCGTATCGCCGGGTGGACGGCGCGGCGGCTGGGGCTTCCCTATGTCACGAGCCTTGAAACGGACGCGAAAACACTTGCGTCGCTGCGGTCAGTGCTTCTTGCCTAGCTGCGCATGCGTTCGCCTTCGGGATCGAAGGGCGGCGTGACATTGATGCGTGCGGGACAGCGGCGGCCCAGGATCTCGATCTCGAAGAGACCGGTGGTCTCGTCGTCGGAAAGAGCTGCGGGCACATAGCCCTGCGCCATGGATTTGTCGACCGAGTGGGCGTATCCGCCGGAGGTCACCCAGCCGACAACGCGCCACGCGCCATCGACCATGCTGCTGCCGGGCTTGGAGATCTCCATGCCGGTTTCATCGAAGCGGGGCGCACCATAGCCATGGGGTGGCTCGACGGTGCCGAAATCCTGATCGCCGACCTTTGCCCAGATGGGCTCGTCGCCCATCACATCGGCGTCTTCAGCCTCGACGATGAAGGAGACGCGGCGCAGCCGCGGCCCCTCCTGCTTCTCCCGCATGGCGGCCTCGCGCCCAATGAAATCTCCCTTGTCCATTTTGACGAAACGCTCCATGGCGCCTTCGAAAGGGCCGTAGATCGGGCGCAACTCACGAAACCAGGTCGGGAAATTCTTCTCAAGCCGCATGGAGAGCAGGGCGCGCATGCCGAAATCGACAATGCCGAATTCGGCGCCCGCCTCCTTCAGCGCCGTATAAACGAGGCGCTGGTAGGCCGGCGGCATCCAGATTTCATAGCCGAGATCGCCCGTATAGGTGAGGCGGTTGACCAGGCAGGGCGCGCCGGCGACGGCGATTTCGCGGAAGTCCATGAAGCGAAAGGCATCTTTGGAAATATCGATGTCGACCAGTTTTTCGAGAACGGCGCGGGATTTGGGGCCGGCGAGCGACAGGCCGACAAGGGTCTGATCGAAGCGGTGGAGATGCACCGTTTCGTCGCGCGGCAGGTGCTTTTCGAACCAGCGCATGTGGTAGATTTGCGCGGCGGACGAGCCCCAGACCATGAAGCGGTCGGCGCCGTCTTTTGGACCACGATTGGCGATGGTGAAGTCGCCGATAAGCTTGCCGAACTCGTTGAGCATGGGAGAGAGGACGATGCGGCCGGGCTTTGGCAGGTGGTTGGTCATCAAATGGTCGAGATAGGCCCGCGCACCAGTGCCGGAAATCTCATACTTTGCAAAATTGGCGATCTCGGTGATGCCCACGCGCTCGCGAACGGCGCGCACCTCATTGCCCACAGGCGCAAAATCATTCGAGCGGTGGAAGGAGACCACATCCTTCGGCTTGGTGCCTTGCGGGGCAAACCAGAGGGGTGTTTCCAGACCCCAGGAATCGCCCATGACTGCATTGTTGTCGCGCACCATGATGTCGTAGAGCGGCGTTGTCTGCGCCGGGCGGGCTGCCGGCAGTTCTTCATTGGGGAAACGGATGGAGAAGCGGCGGGAATAGTTTTCCCGCACCTTGGCATTTGTGTAGCGCAGGCTTGCCCATTCGCCGAAACGGGCGACATCCATGCCCCAGACATCGAAGCCGGGGTCGCCATCGACCATCCAGTTGGCAAGGGCAAGCCCGACACCTCCACCCTGGCTGAACCCGGCCATGACGGCGCAGGCAACCCAGTAATTGGTGAGACCCTGAACCGGGCCGACAAGCGGGTTGCCATCGGGCGCGAAAGTGAAGGGGCCATTGATCACCTGCTTGATGCCGGCGTTCTCCAGCGCCGGAAAATGGCGGAAGCCCACTTCAAGAGAAGGTGCGATGCGGTCGATGTCCGGCTCCAGAAGCTCATGGCCGAAATCCCACGGGGTTTCGCGCGGCGACCACGGCTTCGCCGCCTTCTCATAGGTGCCAAGCAGAATGCCGTTACGCTCCTGGCGCGTGTAGATCTCGCCCTTGAAATCGATGACGCCAATCATCTCGCGGCCCGTTTCGCGGTTGAAAGCCTCCACTTCCGGCATGGGTTCGGTAAGAAGATACATGTGCTCCATGGCCAGAAGCGGCAGCTCGAGGCCCGCCATTCGGCCCACCTCGCGCGCCCAAAGGCCGCCGCAATTGACCACGTGCTCTGCTTCGACCGTGCCTTGCTCTGTGGCGATTTTCCATGTGCCATCAGAGGTTTGCCAGAGTTCCGTGACTCGGTTTCTGAGCACGATCTCGGCACCGAGTTTCCGCGCGGCTTTCGCATAGGCGTGGGTGGTGCCGGAGGGGTCGAGGTGACCCTCGACCGGATCCCACATGGCGCCAACGAAATGGCGCTCATCCATGAGGGGGAACATGGATTTGGCTTCCGACGGTGTGATCAGCTCGGTCTCCATGCCGAGATACCGACCCTTGGCGTGGGCAAGGCGCAGAAAATCCATGCGCTCGGGGCTGTCGGCCAGCATGACGCCGCCCGTGAGGTGGAGACCGCAGGACTGGCCGGACAGCTCTTCGATTTCCCGGTAAAGCTGGACCGTATAGGCTTGGAGCTTCGCAACATTGGGATCGCCATTGAGCGTGTGAAAACCGCCGGCGGCATGCCAGGAAGAGCCGGAGGTGAGCTCGGATCGTTCGATCAGCATGATGTCGCGCCAGCCCGCGCGGGCGAGGTGGTAGAGCACCGAACATCCGACCACGCCACCACCGATCACGACTGCTTTTGCATGCGATTTCATAGGCTTGTACCTGTTTCTGGAATCGAAACCAGAGCATTCCCGCTTTTCCTGGAATCGCTCTAGAAATCCGTGGGTGCGCCGCCCTCGCGGATACGGCGCTCGACGAATTCGTTCAGTTCGTCGCGAATGGCGTCATCCATTGGGGGTGGTTCGTACATGGCAAGCCGCTCCTTCCACAGGCGATTGGCATGATCGATGGCAGTGGGAGAGCCGGCCTGAGCCCAGGTCTCGTAGTTGCGCCAGTCGGAAATGATCGGGGAATAGAAGGCGGTCTTGTAACGGGCCTGTGTGTGCGGGGAGCCGAAGAAATGTCCACCGGGCCCGACCTCGCGGATGGCATCGACACCGAGTGCATCTTCGGAAAGATCAAGCGGCTGTAGAAGCTCGGCCACCATCTGCAGAAGATCGATGTCGAGCATCATCTTTTCGTAGGAACAGCACAGCCCGCCTTCGAGCCAGCCGGCGGCATGTTTGACCATGTTCGCGCCGCCCTGAATGACGCCCCAGAGCGAAAAAGTGCTTTCGTAGGCGGCCTGCGCATCGACCGTGTTGGCGGCGCAGACATTGGAGCTGCGATAGGGGATGCCATAGCGCCTTGCGAGTTGCCCGCCGAGCAACTGGGCTTTCATGTATTCAGGCGTGCCGAAGGCAGGCGCGCCGGAGCGCATATCGACATTTGAGGTAAAACCACCATAGCCGACGGGTGCCCCTTTGCGAACCATCTGGGAAAAGGCAATTGCGGCAAGAGCCTCGGCATTCTGCTCGACCACGGCACCGGCGATGGTGACCGGGGCCATCGCGCCGGCCAGCGTGAAAGGTGTGATGATAACGGCCTGACCGTGGCGGCTCATCTGGATGATGCCTTCCATCATCGGTATGTCGAGCCTGAGTGGCGAATTGGTGTTGATGATGGTGAAGCAGGAAACCTCGTTGGCAAATTGCTCGGGGCTGACACCACGAACGATCCGGGCAATCTCCAAACCGTCGAGGTTGCGTTCACGTCCAAGCGAATAGATGTGGAACGCCTTGTCGGTGAGGGTGGCGATGTCGCGCAGGCATTCCAGATGACGGATAGAGGGGTGGATGTCGATGGGCTCGACCGGATAGCCACCCTGACACTGGATGATGTTGTGCATCTGCGAGAGTTTGATGAAGTTCCGGAAATCCTCCTGATTGCCCGGTCTGCGGCCGCGGTCGAGATCGGAGCAATTGGGTGCCGATGCCATCTGCGCGAGAATGAGGCTGTTACCGCCCATACGCAGATTGTGCGCCGGGTTGCGTGCGTGAACCTCGAATTCGGATGGGCAATGAGCGATGTAGTCGAGGATCAGCGCGGGATCGAAATGAACGCGCTGGGTATCGGCGCGCACATCGGCGCCATGGGCTTTCATAATTGCGCGCGCTTCATCATGAAGCACCTCGACGCCGATTTCGCTCAACACCCGCAATGAGGCCAAATGTATCGCTTCAAGTTGATCTTCGGAAACGATGCGCGTTGGCTCGAAGGGATTGACGAGGCGTCGGAAGGGAGGCTGTTCGAAATGTGACGTGCTGGCGCGCTTGGCGGCGCGCCCGCCGCGCCTCGAGCGGGCCGGGCCGGGATCAGCGGTTGCGAGGTCCTGCGTCATGGGCATCCTTCGTGACTGCTGCGTATTCTTGATGATGGAGCCAAGAGAGGCGGGACAAGGCAGGGCTGGCGACCTGTAGCGTCAGAGATGCGACATATTCGCCGCTGAACGGCCGGGGTGGCCGGGGGTAATCCTGCTTGAACAGCGCAGTCGTGTGCGGCTAGAGTCGCTTCATGAAACATCGCGCAACCCACGATCACGGCATCTTGCCGGCGCCCAAGCCGTCGTCGCGTACACGGCACGCGGAGTTGCTTCGGCTTTGCGCGCGCATCGGATATTCTCCCCCGGCTTCTGTTTGAACGCGGCTCCGGCATTGCCGGAAGATTTCAAGCAGAAGAGGCCAAACTCATGACCTATCGGAATTTTTCGCTGAAGCAGCTTCAGGCAATGGATGCTGCGCACCATCTGCATCCATTCACCGACCACAAGGATTTGCGGGCTTCCGGCTCACGCATCATCACCCGTGCCGACGGGCCCTTCGTCTATGACACGGAGGGCAATGAAATCCTCGACGGGATGGCCGGCCTGTGGTGCGTGAACATTGGCTACGGGCGCAACGAGCTGGCCGAAGTGGCCTATGAACAGATGAAGGAGTTGCCCTATTACAATTCCTTCTTTCGCTGCTCGACGCCTTCACCGGTGCTGCTTTCGCAGAAGCTGGCGGAGATCGCGCCGGAGAACATCAATCAGGTCTTTTACGGATCGTCCGGCTCGGAAGCCAATGACACGGCGCTGCGGCTGGTGCGGCATTATTGGGCGCTTGAGGGCCGGCCGGAAAAGAACCGGATCATCTCGCGCAACTGGGCTTATCACGGCTCCACCGTTGCGGCGACATCGCTTGGCGGTATGGGCGCCATGCACGGGCAGCTCTATGGCGCCGTGCCGAACATCGACCACGTGATGCCGCCTTATGCGTTTGAGCTGAGGGAAGCGGGCGAGAGCGACCATGATTTCGGATTGCGCGCAGCCAGGGCAGTTGAGGATGCAATTCTTGCGGCCGGACCGGAGACTGTCGCAGCCTTCATCGGTGAGCCGGTGATGGGAGCAGGTGGGGTGAAGATTCCGCCGGAAAGCTATTGGCCGGAGATAGACCGCATCTGCAAGAAATACGATGTGCTTCTGATGCTGGACGAGGTGATCACCGGCTATGGCCGCACAGGCGAGTGGTTTGCAGCCAATCGGCTGGGATTGAGGCCGGACACGATTACGACGGCCAAGGCGCTCACTTCCGGCTATCAGCCGTTGTCAGCGCTCCTGGTCGGTGATCGCATTGCCGAAACGCTGGTCGGAAAAGGCGGCGAGTTCTTCCATGGCTACACCTATTCGGGCCATCCTGTGGCCTGCGCGGTGGCGCTCAAGAATCTGGAAATCATCGAGCAGGAAGGCTTGGTGGAGCGCGTGCGCAACGACACCGGCCCTTATCTGGCCGAGGCATTGCAGGCCCGCATCGGGGGGCATGGCATTGTTGGCGAGGTGCGTTCCTTCGGGCTCATGGCAGCGATTGAAATCGTGTCGGACAAGGAAGCCCGCAAACGCTTCCCTGATGAAGGGGCGGCCGCTGCATGCGTGCGCGACCACGCCATTGCCGGCGGCATGATGATGCGGGCCGTGGGGGACACGATGATCCTGTCACCGCCGCTGATCTGGACGCGCGAAACCATCGACATGGCCTGCGAGCGTATTTCTGCGGCGTTGGACAAGGCCGAAACCGAGCTTCGCAAGGGTTGACGATCCAGCAAAGAAAAACCGCGTGTCTTCGGGCGGGAAGAGACGCGGTTTTACAGCACTCGAATACTTCTCTTCGCCAATACGCAACACTGCGAAGAGTTCCCGTACCGGTACGCGAGACCTGATCCGGCGTCGGGGAGGCTTCAAAGCCGCCTCGACGTCATTTCTAGCTGCTCATGGTTACCGGGAAGTTAGCGCGAAGTATAAAATCACTTTTTTTTGCCGGCGTTCTATATTTTCAGCTTTGCTTGCCTCGCAGGAAATTGATGATGCCGGAAAAATCGGTGCTGTCGTGTCCCATGGCGTTGAAGAGCGTGTAGAGCTGCGTGGCCTCCGCGCCGAGCGGTGTGGCAGCGCCGGCGCTCTGGGCGGCCTCCTGCGCCAGTTTCAGATCCTTGAGCATCAAGGCTGCCGCAAAACCTGGCTTATAATCGCGGTTTGCCGGGGATGCGGGCACCGGACCGGGCACGGGGCAATAGCTTGTCAGCGACCAGCACTGGCCCGAGGATGTTGAGGCCACGTCAAACAACGCCTGATGGGAAAGACCTAGCTTTTCGGCCAATACGAAAGCTTCGCCGACGGCAATCATCGAAATGCCGAGGATCATGTTGTTGCAGATTTTCGCGGCCTGACCGGCACCCCCTTCGCCGCAATGAACGACGCGACCCGCCATCGGTTCGAGAATCGGGCTCGCCTTGGCAAAGGCATCAGCCGAACCGCCGGCCATGAAGGTGAGGGTGCCTGCTTCCGCTCCGCCCACACCGCCGGAGACCGGAGCGTCGATGGAAAGGAGCCCGTGCTCGGAGGCAATGCCATGGGCCTTGCGGGCCGAGTCCACATCGATGGTGGAGGAATCGATGAAGAGCGCACCCTTGCGGACCTTCGCAGCGATGTCTGCATAAACGGACAGCACGTGCTTTCCGGCGGGCAGCATGGTGATGACGACGTCTGCATCCTTCACTGCCGCGGCTGCACTGGCCATGACCGTGACACCGTTTTTTGCTGCGATCTCGAGGTTTTCCGTGACGAGGTCGAAACCCAGCACCGTGTGCCCCGTCTTGACGAGATTGGCGGCCATGGGGTTGCCCATATTGCCGAGACCGATGAATGCGATGCTTGCCATAAATTTCCTCCCGGGGGTGGCGATGCGGTTTCGGCGGCGGGATCAGCTCCGACCGACCAGATGCCGTGCGATAATGAGGCGCATGATCTCGTTCGTGCCTTCGAGAATCTGGTGAACGCGCAGGTCACGCACCAATTTTTCGATGCCGTATTCATGCAGATAGCCGTAACCACCATGAAGCTGCAGCGCGTCATTGGCGATGTCGAAGCAGGTATCGGTGACGAAGCGCTTGGCCATGGCCGACCATTTCGAGGCGTCCGAAGCCTTGGCGTCCAGCTTGGAGGCAGCGGTGTAGAGCATCATGCGTGAGGCTTGCAGGTGGGTTTCCATGTCGGCCAGTTTGAACTGGAGCGCCTGAAACCGGTTGATAGCCTGGCCGAACGCCTGGCGTTCGTTCGTGTAGGCGAGGGCCTTGTCGAGCGCGGATTGCGCGCCACCCAGCGAGCAGGCGGCGATGTTGAGACGTCCGCCGTCAAGCCCGGCCATGGCAATGCTGAAGCCGGCGCCTTCACTGGACAGAAGGTTTTCGGCAGGAACCTTGCAATCCTCGAAGATCACCTGTCGGGTCGGCTGCATGTGCCAGCCCATCTTGAACTCGGCCGGGCCAAAGGAAAGGCCGGGCGCATCTTTCGGGACGACGACCGTGGACACGCCCTTGGGACCGTCTTCGCCGGTGCGCACCATGGCGACATAAATGTCATTTTCGCCAGCACCCGAAATGAACTGCTTGGTGCCGTTCAGCACGTAGTCGCCGCCCGCTTTGACGGCTCTTGTCTTGAGCGCCGCCGCATCGGAGCCGGAACCGGGTTCAGTCAGGCAATAGCTGGCAAGCCATTCCATGGAGGTCAGCTTTGGCAGGAAGCGCTGGCGCTGTTCCTCGTTGCCGAATGTGTCGATCATCCATCCGGCCATGTTGTGGATGGAGATAAAGGAGGAAAAGCCCGGACAGGCCGCGGCAAGAGCTTCAAAAATCAGCACCGCGTCAAGCCGGCCGAGCGCTGAGCCACCGACATCGTCACGCACATAGATGCCGCCGAAACCCAGCGGCCCTGTCTCGCGCACCACATCGGCGGGAAAATGCTTTTCACGGTCCCAGTCGAGCGCATGGGGTGCGACACGATCAGCGGCGAAGCTCTGGGTCATTTCCTGGATGGCGCGCTGGTCTGCGTTGAGCTCGAACTGCTCCGCAGCCTGTGAAACGCTGGCGTCCATAACGTCCTCCCGAAATGGAATTCCTTCCCTGATCGAGCACTTTAGTGCATTGAGGGAACCGCGCAATGCGAGGTGTGGCACAGGCGCTGTGCATCAAACGCGGTGAGGAAGAAGACGGGGTGACCATGGCGCGCGCCATCATGTTGCAGGGCACGGGTTCGGATGTGGGCAAGTCTGTTCTGGTGGCCGGGCTTTGCCGGATGGCCAAGCGGCGCGGCCTCAACGTTCTTCCGTTCAAGCCGCAGAACATGTCGAACAATGCGGCCATCGCAGCCATTCCAGGATCCAGTGAAATGGGCGAAATCGGGCGCGCGCAATGGCTGCAGGCACTGGCCTGCGGTGTGGCACCCACCGTGGATATGAATCCGGTTCTTATCAAGCCCGAGAGCGATACGGGCGCGCAGCTCGTGGTGCAGGGGCAATCACGTGGTTCGGCCCGGGCGCGCGATTATCAGCGCAGCAAGGGCGCGCTTATGGCGCCGGTGATGGATTCCTTCAAACGGCTGCGCCAGGATGCTGATCTGGTGATCGTCGAGGGAGCAGGATCGCCGGCCGAAATCAATCTGCGTGCACGCGATATTGCCAATATGGGTTTTGCCACAGAGGCCGACGTGCCGGTGGTTCTGGTGGGCGACATCGACAGGGGCGGCGTGATCGCGGCGCTGGCCGGCACGCATCTGATCCTCGAGGAAGCGGACCGGAGGATGATCGTCGGCTATATCGTGAACAAGTTTCGCGGTGATCTCTCGCTGTTTGATGACGGGATCGCCGCCATTCACCGCTTCACCGGCTGGCCGTCTTTCGGCGTCGTACCGTGGCTTGCAGAGGCACATCGGCTTCCGCCGGAGGATTCCGTCACACTGGCGCGGCGCTCGAGCCCGCTGCCGGCGAAGCTCAAGGTTGCGGTGCCCATGCTGTCACGCATCGCCAATTTCGACGATCTCGATCCACTCTCGGCGGAACCGGAGGTGGAAGTGGTGTTTGTGCCGCCGGGTGAGCGATTGCCGCGGGATGCCGGGCTGATCGTTCTGCCGGGGTCAAAATCGACGATTGGCGATCTCGCATTCCTGCGCAGGCAGGGCTGGGACGAGGATATTAAAGCGCACAGGCAACGCGGCGGGTATATCATTGGGCTTTGCGGCGGTTATCAAATGCTGGGCCAAAGCGTTGAGGACCCGCAAGGCTTTGAAGGCGCGGCAGGCCGTGTCGAGGGGCTCGGGCTGCTTGATGTGGAAACGATCATGCAACCACAGAAGGCCCTGCGCGAGGTCGATGCCATTTCACACGCATATCAGGTGGCAATCAACGGTTACGAAATTCACATCGGCCAAACGTTTGGCACGGACTGCAGCCGTCCGGTCGCGTTGATCGGCGACAGGGCGGAAGGTGCAACGAGCAAGGATGGACGGGTTTTGGGAACCTATCTCCATGGGCTGTTCAGCTCCGATCCATTTCGGGCCCGCTTTCTCAGAGAATTCGGGATAGAGACGGGCGGAACGAATTATCGCGAGCAGGTCGAAACGGCTCTCGATGATATCGCGCGAAAACTGGAAAACCATCTCGATTGCGATGCCTTGTTGGCAGCTGCGCGCTAAATTATTCCACGGACGGATTCTCGTGCGCCTTGGGCCAATAGGTGCCGAAACACCAGACATTGCCCTCCGGATCGGCGCAGATGAAGTCGCGGCTGCCATAATCCGTGTCACGGATGTGCTGAAGAATGACCGCGCCGGCATCCTTTGCCCTCGCAAACGCCATGTCCGCATCGTCCACCGCTACATAAGTGGATTTTCCACCCGCCTGACCGGCGGTTCCAACAAGGTCCCCGTAAGTGTCGTCGGCCGCTTCACCCACCATGATCATGGATGATCCGAGCGCCAGTTCGGCATGGACAATGCGGTCTGCGTGCTTGTGCTGACTATGAATACGGAAGCCGAACGCCCTCGTGAGCCAATCAATCATTGAGACCGCATCGCGGTAGCGAAAAGTTGGATAGATGCATGGCGGCTCAAGTGAGACGAACTGGTTCATCATGCTCTCCGGTTTGTTTGCACGAAGTAGCCTGGCACCAGCTCGCAGTTTCGTCTTGAAGAAATGTAACCGTCCGGTCAGCCTGTCCGGCGCTTCCACCCGGATGGAGTCTCGCCGGAAAAGGCCAAGAAGTCGCGGCTCATATGGGCCTGATCGGAGAACCCGCATTCCAATGCAATATCAGCCCATGAGCGCTCACCTGTAATTGCGAGTCTGCGCACGCGGTGAAAGCGCACCATGCGCGCATAGGTTTTGGGAGCGACGCCCAATTCTCGTTGAAACACGTCGTTTAGATGCTTCCGGCTGCAATCAAGCTCAGCAGCGATCATTGAAATCGGCGCCGTTCCATGGCCTGCCATGATACGAGCAACTGCCATCGAAGACTTTCGGTCGGCTGCGGGTCTTTCAAGCAGGCGCCGATAGACAAGTGCTTCAACGAGATCAAGGCGCCGATCCCAGTCGGGTTCCTCCTCCAGACGGTCGCGCAATCGGTGGGCAGACAGCCCGAGAATTTCGTCCAACGGGATCATACGGACGGCGAGTTCGCGCATGGGTACGCCGAAAAACCTGGATGCTCCGGTTGGGGTAAAGTCGACTTGAATGCAAGCGCTGTCACCGCGGGATTCGATGACGGCCGGTCCGGCAAAAAGACCGGATGTGAAGCAACTGAACCGTTCATCCTGCTTCGGCATCCTGCCCAGCGCGATTACGAAGGAGGATGAGAAGCTGATTATGAGGGGGACAGCCAGAGAGGCGGCCTCGATCTGGCGAAAATGTCCCTTCTTCATTTCGGCATAGCCTGTGAGGCCGAGCACTGCATCTGAAAACGCGGGCTGCGGACGACGGTGGTGCAGGAAAAAACTGTCCGGGTCCGGCGGGAGAAGTCCTGCCGCCGTCGTCAGACATGGGAGTCCTGAACCATCGTACATCCGAACACGATACTGCTGCCCGCTGCATCTGGAAAGATGGTCAGATGCCCTTCAGCAGCGTGCCGCCAGCAAGAAGAATAAAAGCCAGGCTCATGATCCAGAACGATGGGATCGGCACGAAGGAAAGCAGATTCAGGGCCGCGAGAAGCGCAATGATGGCAATCACGAGGCTGAGAAGAAAGACGAGCTTTGAAGGTGCGTTGAGTGTCATGGGTATCCCCAGTCAGGTTTCAGCAGGGGAAGGTTAAAGCTCGTCGCAACTTATAGGCCAATATATCGCAAAAGCGGGTTGTTGCCGTCCATCAGAAGTCTGATCGCCAATCCGACACACACAAGTACAAGCAGTGGCTTAATGATACGAGCGCCTTTCTTCATTGCAAAAGCGGCTCCGATCCGCGCTCCTGCGATCTGCGCCACCCCCATCATCAGTCCGATCTTCCAGGCTACGGCGCCGACAGCGGCAAACGCTGCAAAGCCCCCGACATTGGATGCGAAGTTGAGAAACTTCGTGTGTGCCGTCGCCTTGAGCATGCCTTGTCCGGCAAGGCCAACAAAGGCGAGCATGAAGAAGGACCCCGTTCCCGGCCCGAACGCGCCGTCGTAAAAACCCAGGAGCGGAGCAATGGTGAGACCGAAGAGAAACGGCGAGATGCGTTGCGCCTGATCGATGTCGTTCAAATTCGGTTTGAAAGCGAAATAGAGAGCAACGGCTATGAGAAGGAAGGGCAACATGCCGCGCAGAAGATCGGCCGGCAAGACAGTGGCCACGAGCGCGCCTGCGATGGATGCAAGAAAAGAGAATGCCGCTGGAAACAACTGGCTTGAAACGCGGACGTGACCGGCTTTCGCATAGGCATAGACCGCCGCCCCGCTGCCGAACATTCCCTGCAGCTTGTTGGTTCCTAGCGCAAGCACCGGCGGGAAACCGGCGAGCAGCAAGGCAGGGATGGTAACCAGGCCACCACCGCCGGCAATCGCATCCATAAAGCCGGCAAAGAAAGCCGCCAGTGTCAGCAGCAGGAGAATTTCGAGACTTGCTTCAAACATATTCAGGAGGTAGCCAGCGAGAAGATTGCTTCTTGCATCACAAGGGGATGGAGACCGCAAGGTGAATTGTGGATTGTACAGGAAGCTTTCCGCTGTGGCGCAATGAACAAGGAACCACGTTGACGGCAATGTGCGGTCAAGCAATCTGGAAGGGGTCAAGATTGAGCGCTCTCGTCTCAGCAGAATTAGGAGGCCGCCCCCGCAATCGCGTGGGAGGAACGCGCTGTGGTGACGTGATCATGCGCCCGCGAGCGGGAGGCGACCCATGCCCGCATCACCAGAAGCCATTTCACCTGCAAGGGGGCGCGCGATGACAGCCGCGATGAACGCCGTTTCGGCTGAAGTGCTCCTGTTATTGCGTTTGGCATTGACCGATGAGGCAATAGGTCCGCGTGAGGCTGTCGTGTTGCGCCGCTTCGCCGCCAGCGTTTTGAAGTTCTCCGATGATGAGGTCGCGGAGATCATGTCTGCGCTTGAAGATCTGGCGTTGGAGGTCGACATCATGCAGGCCAGAGCGAATTTTCGTCAGATGAGCCATGAAAGGCGCCTGATCCTCGCAGAAACCTTATTTGAACTGGCCATGGGTGATGCTGAGCTCGGCTGCCGGGCCGAGCGGCTTACGACGCGTGTTTGCGATGTGTTGGCACTTGGTGCCGAGGACGTTGCTCATCTCTCCGGGTGAGTTGAGGCCGTCTTGCAGTTCGGGCGCTTTTAAGTTTCCATCTTCTGAAGCCGGTCAGCCACAGCCTGTTCCAGATCCGGCGCGGCGGCCACCAGCGCACGTGCGGCCTCTGATTTCGGATGTTGCAACACAACAGCTGTGGGCCCGCTTTCCACGATTTTTCCTTCATGCATGACCATGACTTCATCGGTGATGGCACGGGCAACCGTGAGATCATGGGTGATAAAGAGATAGGTGAGATCGAGGCGCTGGTTCAGATCGGCGAAGAGGTCCAGAACCTGTGCACGGATCGAGACGTCGAGCGCGGAGACGGGCTCGTCTGCCACGATCAGCCTGGGCCCGGTGATGATGGCGCGGGCAATGGAAATGCGCTGGCGCTGACCGCCGGAAAACTCGTGCGGGTATTTGTGCATGTCGTCGGGCTTCAGCCCGACGGAGCGAAGCGCTTCGGCCACGCGTTCGCGGCGCTCGTTGGCCGAGGGTTTCCGATCAAGCAGATGCAGGGGCTCGGCCACCAGCCGCTCCACCCGATGGCGCGGGTTGAACGAACCATAGGGATCCTGAAACACCACCTGCATCTTGCGGCGGGCGTGGCGCAGCTCATGCTCGCTCTTGCCTGCGAGTGCCTCGCCATCGAGCCGGATTTCGCCTGATGTCGGCGTATCGAGCGCCAGGATCATACGCGCCAGTGTGGATTTCCCGCATCCTGAGCGCCCGACCAGCGCCACAGCATGGCCGGGCATGAGAGAGAAACTCACATTGTCCACGGCGCGGAAGGGTTCGGATTTCTGGAAAAGCCCCTTGCGGCGGCCGGGATAATCGCGTGTGACGCTGGAAACGCTGAGGAGGGGCGTTTGCTCTTGATCTTTGCCTTCTTTGGGAGGACGTGCACGGGCCGGGACATGGGTGGAGGCTTCGGCGAGCTGGCGCGTATAAGGGTGTTGCTGCTCGCTTAAAACCCTGGCCGTCGGGCCGCTTTCCATGACAGCGCCATGGCGCATCACGGTGACGCGGTCGGCCATGCCGGCGACGACGGCAAGATCGTGCGAGATGAGCATGAGGCCCATGCGGTTTTCTTCCACCAGATCGCGCAGGAGGTCGAGGATCTGTGCCTGAAGCACCACATCGAGCGCGGTGGTGGGTTCGTCGGCGATCAGGAGCTTGGGCTTCAACGCGCAGGCAATCGCGATGACGACGCGCTGACGCTGGCCGCCGGAGAGTTCGTGTGGAAAGCGTGTGAGCGGAAATTGGGCCTCGGGCAGGCCGACACGGTCGAGAATGGCACGGGCGCGCGCTTCGGCGTCGGGTCGGTTGGCGCCTGTGTGCCAGCGAATGCCTTCGGCCACCTGTTCGCCGATGGTCTTGACCGGGTTGAGCGCGGTCATGGGCTCCTGAAAGACCATGCCGAGATCGTCGCCGCGCAACCGGCACATGGCCTCTTCGGGTGCAGAGAGAATGTCGATCCCGTCGAAGGTGACACGCCCTTTCGCGCGTGCAAGCTCAGGGAGAAGCTGCATGACGGCAAGGGCGGTCATGGATTTTCCTGAACCCGATTCGCCCACGACGCCCAGCACCTCGCCGGGAGCAATCTGAAGATCGATGTCCTTCAAAACCGGATAGCCGGCGATGGAGAGCGACAGATTTTCGATTTCGAGAAGGCTCATCGCTCGCGCCTCAGCCGGGGGTCGAGAAGGTCGCGCAGACCATCGCCCAGAAGGTTGAGACCGAGGACGGTGATGACGATGGCAAGACCTGGGAAGATGGCAAGATGCGGGGCGATCATCATGCGTGTCTGCGCCTCGAAGAGCATGCGACCCCAGGAGGGCATGGGCGGCTGCGCGCCCAGGCCCAGATAGGAGAGGCCGGCTTCGGCCAGAATGCCGAGCGCAAACTGGATCGTGCCCTGCACCAGAAGCAGCGCCACGATGTTGGGCAGAATATGCTCGATGGTGATGAGCGTCTTGCTCTTGCCGGCGGCGCGGGCAGCGAGGATGAATTCGCGCGGCCAGATGGACAGGGCGCCGGCGCGCGCCACGCGGGCGAAGACCGGCACGTTGAATATGCCGATGGCGATGATGGCGTTGATTGCGCCGGGACCGAAAATGGCGGTGATCATGATAGCGGAGAGTAGGGCGGGGAAGGCGAAAACGAGATCGTTGAAACGCATGAGGATTTCGTCGACCAGGCCGCCGCGTGCCGCCGCCCATGTGCCGAGCGGAACGCCGATCCCCATGCCGATGCCGACGGCGACAATGGCAACGGCAATGGAATTGCGCGCGCCGATCATGATCATGGAAAGAATGTCGCGGCCAAGATGATCGGTGCCGAGCGGATGGGCAATCGACAGGCCCTTCATGCGGTCGGCCACGACGAGATGGGTGATATCGTAGGGTGTCCACACGAAGGAAAGGAGCGCCATGGCGGCGATAATGGCGGTAATGACAAGACCGATCACGAAGGAACGGTTGGCGAATGCCATTTGCAGGAAATGACGCTCTGGCGGGGCTTCCGGCGAAGGCGTTTCCAGGGTCATCTTCGTGTCCTCAGGCGCGGATCGACGATGGCGTAGCCGATGTCGACCAGAATGTTGACGGCGATGACCGTGGCGACGAGCAGCATCACCACACCCTCGACCACGATGAGATCGCGCTGGGTGATGGCCTGGAAAACGAGGCGTCCGAGCCCGGGCAGATAGAACACATTTTCGATGATGATAGTGCCGGCAAGCAGGAAGGCGAATTGCAGGCCGAGAATGGTGAGAACCGGGATGAGCGCATTGCGCAGCGCGTGATGCCACAGGACAATGCGGCGCGGCATGCCCTTGGCGCGGGCGGTACGGATATAGTCTTCGCCGAGCACTTCAAGCATGGCGGAACGGGTGACGCGGGCAAGGATGGCCGCCTGCGGCAGGGCGAGCGCGATGGCCGGGAGGAAAAGGGCCTTGAAACCGGCCCACAACCCGGCGTCCCAACCGGGAAACCCACCGGCAGGCACGAGGCGAAGCCATACGGCGAAAAGATAGATCAGGATGAGCGCGAACCAGAAATTGGGGATGGCGACACCGATCTGGGCCGCGCCCATGCTGATCGTGTCGGCAGGCTTTCCGCGCCTTGAGGCGGCGAAAATCCCGACGGGCAGGGCGATCGCCGTGGACAGGAACAGCGAGATGAGCGCGAGCGGCAGCGAGACCATCACGCGCTCACCGATCAGTTCGAGCACGGGTGTGGAATAGGTGTAGGAATTGCCGAAATCGCCGAACGCCATGCCCGCCACCCAGCCGAAATAGCGCAGGACCACCGGCTGATTGAGCCCCATATCCTCACGCAGGGCAGCCAGCGCCTCGGGTTCCGCATTCATCCCGAGCATCAACAGGGCGGGGTCGCCCGGGACGATTTCCAAAACCAGAAACACCACGGCAGACGCTACGATGAGCGTGACGAGGCCAATGGCGATGCGTTTTGCAAGATAGGCGAGCATGGTCAGATCCGGACCTCTCCTTTCGGGTGAGAGGTCCGTTCAGCCATTAATCAGACCATTTCACCTCTGTCAGGTCATTGGCCTGAATGGGTGAGTTTTCCCACATGCCTTTCAGCTTCGCATCCCATACGCCGATCTTGGGAAGCTGGAACATGAAACCGTTGACCGCATCCTCGGCGATGATCTTCTGGGCCGTCTGGTAGAGCTCGATGCGCTTTTTCGGGTCGGCGGTCGCCTCAAGCGCGTTCATGACTTCCTTGAAGGCGGGATTCTTGTAGTTGAAGTAATAATCGTCGCGCGCGTAGATGTTGATATCGTTCGGCTCCGTGTGGGAGACGATGGTGAGGTCGTAATCCTTGTTCTTGAAGACCTGCTCCAGCCACTGGGCCCATTCGACGGGGATGATCTCGAGTTCAATGCCGACCTGGCGCAGCTGCGAGGCAACGACCTGCCCGCCATCGCGCGCATAGGCCGGCGGCGGGAGCTTGAGCGTGGCCTTGAAACCATCCGGGTAACCGGCTTCGGCGAGCAGCGCCTTCGCTTTTGCGGGATCGTAGGGATAGGTCCCCGTCAGATCCACATAGGCCTCGTTGGCGGGCGAGAAGTGAGAGCCGATGGGCGTACCATAACCGGTACCGTTGCCGGCGATGATTTCCTCGCGGTTCAGCGCATGGGCAATGGCCTGACGCACCTTGATGTTATTGAACGGTTCCTTGCCATTGTTGGTGGAGAGGATCGTTTCGCCCTCCGTAGCACCGATGGCGACCACGAAGCGCGGATCGCTCTCGATCTGGCTGAGCGCGTCGCCTACGGGCATCTGCGGGAAGGCCTGCACATCGCCCGATAAGAGGGCTGGAATTGCGGCTGCCGCATCGGGCACCACACGGAACTCGGCCTTCTCAAGCGCAACGGGCTCGCCCCAGTAATCGGCGTTTTTCACCAGCGAGATGGAAGACCCCTTTGCCCATTTCTCGAACTTGAAGGGGCCAGTGCCGATGGGTTTTTCCTTGTTGGTCTCAGCCGATTCCGGCGCAACGATGACCGCATCGCCCCAGCCAAGATTGTAGAGAAAGGCGCCTTGCGGGGAAGACAGCGTAATCTTGACCGTTTCGGGATCGATCACCTCGACCGTATCTATGGCCGCGAAAAGCTGCTTCTGCGCATTGGTCGAATCTTCGGCGCGAGCCCGATCCAGCGTGAACTTGACGTCCTCGGCATCAAATGTGGTGCCGTCGTGGAAGGTAACGCCGGAGCGCAGCTTGAAGGTGTAGATCTTGCCGTCGTCGGAGACTTCCCAGCTTTCAGCAAGGGAGGGCAGCACCTCGCCATTGCGGCCGATGCGGGTCAGGCCCTGAAAGAGATTGGCGTAGAGGATCTCGTCTATCGCCGCGGCAGCGCTGGCGGTTGGATCGAGATGTGGCGGCTCCAGAACAACGCCGACGACGAGATCGGTGCGCGCAGCGAGCGCGGCGGAGCCTGCCATCAATAACAGGGTTGCGCCGCCGATAACGGACTTGATCGTCTTCATGTCTCTCTCCCGCAGGCCGTGTGATTTTTCAGGATTGAAGCGTGATTCAGCGCGGCTGTAAATCACGCATTGGAACGAGGTTTAACGTGGTGGAGCGACACCGCGCAACAGAACGTCGAGGCTCATGGCCATGACGGTGGCCGACTGCACCATATCCTCGATCCCGACCCATTCATCGGGCTGGTGGGCGAGGTCGAGAATGCCGGGGCCGTAGGCGACGCAGTCGTGCAGGTGCCCGATGCGCGAAATATGCTTCTGGTCATAGGTTCCGGGCGAAATGACATATTCCGGCTCCTTGCCGAAAACCTCACGGATGCCGGCGGCGATGGCGCTCGGCACGGGCGCGTCCTCCTCGGTCATCAGCGGCAGCACTTCCATCAGGTCGCGCATGGAATAGTCGAATTTCGGACGCTCGCGCTTCAGGCGTTCGAGGATGGAAACCACTTCGCCCTTCACCTGCGCAATGTCTTCCTCGATCAGGAAGCGGCGGTCGATCACCAGCCGGCAGGAATCGGCCACATTGGGCGACGGCAGTCCGGGGAAGAAATCCTCCGTCTGGCCGCCATGCACCGAGTTGATGTTCATGGTGGAGCGGCGCGCGCCTTCGGGCACGACCGGCATGCGGGTTTCCTTGGCGTCGAGTGCCGGAAAAAGCTCCTCCTCGAAGGCGTGGAGCAAAGCGCCCATATGGCGGATGGCCGAATCGCCGAGGAACGGCATCGCACCATGGGCGATGGCGCCGCGCGTTTCGATCTCCGCCCACCACACGCCGCGATGGCCAAGGCAGATGCGGTCCTTGTTGAGTGGCTCGGGTATGATGACGTGATCCACACGCGGCTTCGAGAAGAAACCCTCCCGCGCCAGATAGGCGACCCCGCCAAAGCCGCCCGATTCCTCATCCGCCGTGCCGGAGATCTCGATGGCGCCGGGAAAATCCGGATAGACCTCCAGAAACGCTTCGGCCGCGATGATGGAGGCGGCGAGACCTCCCTTCATGTCGCAGGCGCCACGCCCGAAAACCTTGCCGTCCTTGACGACGGCAGCATAGGGGTCGACTGACCAGCCTTCACCGGCTTCCACCACGTCGATATGGGAGTTGAAATGAACCGTGGCGCCGGGGCTGCGGCCTTCGCGGCGGGCGATGACATTGGTGCGGGGGTAACGGTCGGAATCGCCCGGTGCGCCCGTCCCGCGGACGAACTGGGTTGCAAACCCTTTCGCCTTCAGTCGGCGCGCGATGTATTCGCAGCAGGGCGTATAGGCGTCGCCCGGCGGGTTCACCGTGGGAAATCGGATCAGATCGGAAGTGAGTGCGACGAGGTCGTCCGTCCGGCGCCGCACCGCCAAGGCAAGCTGTTCGTTCATGAGGGCAATAGAGCGATCTAAAACCCGATTGGCAAGATCGCGCGCACGCAATTGTGAAGAGGCAGAACTTGTCCAACCATTAGCTGTATAGTTCTATTTACCAAGGACATTTGGGGTTTTGTCATCAATTGACGTTAGAAACGTCAAGACAACGGGTAGAAACTTAACACATGTAGCGGGGGGCGCTCATGAAACGGATTTTCTTTGCACTGGCCTTGGCGGGCCTGATTCTTTCGGGTGGCGTGACGCAGGGTGTCGCCGCACGCCTTGTCGCCAAGGTGAGCTTGTCCAAGCAAACCATGACGGTGATGCATGGCGGGCGCGTGTTGCATCGCTGGCGGGTTTCGACCGCGCGTCGCGGCTATGTGACACCGCGGGGGCAGTGGCGCCCCACCCGAATGCACAAGATGTGGCACTCGCGCAAATACGACATGTCGCCCATGCCCTATTCGATTTTCTACTACGGTGGTTACGCGATCCATGGCACCAATGCGGTGTCGAAGCTCGGGCGGCCTGCCTCACATGGATGTGTGCGCCTGCACACGGCCAACGCGAAGCGGCTTTACTCGCTGGTGCGGAAGGTCGGACCGCGCAACACGCGGATTGTCGTCACGGATTGATATTCCCGCGATGACTACATTTCCCAACGCTTGTGGAACCACATCCACTGGCCGGGATCCTCGCGCACCCAGCGCTCGACAACATCGTTGAGAAGTTGAGCGCTGGCATCGATGTCGATCATGCCATCCGCCTGCCGGGGCAGGGCGATTTTGTCCTCCACGATGAGGCGGTAGCGTCCGCCAGGCAGGCGCTTGCAGCGGGCGGGGTAGACATCACAGCCATATTGCCGCGCCAGCTTGGGAAGCAGCGGATTGGTTTTGCATTCGCGGCCAAAGAACCGGGTCTTCACGCCCTTGCGGAATTTCTGATCAACCAGAACCCCGATATTACCGCCATCGTCGAGAACGCGGGCAAGCTGGAGCGCCGCTCCCGCCTGTGACGGCACAAGCCCACCCATGGCGCTGCTGCGGGTTTTGAGGATGTAGTCGGCCACATAGGGATTGTTGGGCGGACGGAAGAGGGAAGTGGTGGCAAGCTCGAAGCGGGCGGCCGCGATGGGCAGAAACTCGAAATTGCCGAGATGCCCGGTGAAGAAGATATGCGGGACGCCCTTTTCATCGCGCAGGCGCTTGAAGATTTCCACACCCTCTACCTCGACGCGACCGGGTGTCTCTGCGTCGGGATCGAAATCGAACAGCTTGTCGAGAAAGACATATTCAGCGGCAAGTCGGGCCATGTTGCCCCACATGTCGAGAGCTATGGTCTCGATCTCAGCTGCGCTTTTTTCGGGATAGGCCTGTCGCAGATTGTCGACAGCGAGCCTGTGTCGCCCCACTTTAGGCCCCAGCTTGCGCGCCACCTTCTCCGCGAGGTCGAGCGCCTTTTCCGGCGGCAGCATGCGCAGGAGCGCCAACGTGCCGATCACCAGGCGCGCGGTGAGCCAGTATTCCAAAGTCTTCAGGCGTTTGCCGGCTGTGTAGAGAAAGCGCTTCATGGGCGCGGGTCAGTCCACGCGCAGGATGATCTTGCCGAAAACGTCGCGGCCTTCCATGCGAGAAAGCGCCTTGTCGATCTCGGCAAAACCGACCTCGGTGTCGATCACCGGGGAGCAAAGCCCGCGCGCCATTTTCTGCATGGCATCTGCCATGTTTTCCATGCGGCAGCCAAAAGAGCCGAAAATCTTGAGCTGCTGCTGGAAGAGCTGCATCAGGTTCATGTTGGTCGAGACACCAGAGGTGGAGCCGCAGGTGACGAGGCGTCCGCCGCGCTTCATGGAAAGGAGCGAGCCTGCCCATGTGTCGGCACCCACATGCTCGAACACCACATCGACGCCGCGCTTCTTCGTGATCTTGCGCACGACGCCCTCGAAACGGTCTTCACGGTAGTTGATGACATGATCCGCGCCGAGCGCCTTTGCCTTCTCCATCTTGTCTTCTGAGCCCACCGTGGTGATGACGGTGCAGCCCATGCTCTTGGCAAGCTGGATGGCGGCGGTGCCGATGCCCGAACCGCCGGCCTGAACGAGGATCGTTTCACCCGGCTCAAGCTTGGCATTGTCGAACAGCATGTGCTCGACGGTGCCGAAGGTGACGGGCGCAACGGCAGCACCGATTTCGTCCACACCGGGCGGGGCGGGGACGAGGAGGCGAGCCGGCAGATTGATCATTTCCTGTGCGAAACCGTCGAGGTGGAAACCGTGCACGCCGGAGACGTGTTCGCACAGATTGTCACGGCCTTCGCGGCAGGGGCGGCACAGACCGCAGGTGCGGGCGCCATAGATGGAAACGAGCTGGCCTGGAAGCAGATTGCTGACGCCGGGACCGACCGTCTCGACCACGCCGGAGGCTTCGGCGCCGACGACGAGCGGCATCTTGCGCTTGGCAAAGGCCATGCCGCGCCAGCCCCAGACATCGATATGGTTGAGGGCGACGGCGCGGATCTTCAACGTCACCTCGCCCTGTCCGGGAGGGGGCGGCGGCGCAAGATCGACGGTTTCAAGCTTGCGGTCGGCGACGAGTTGAAGTGCGCGCATAATGAATTCCGATGGTTTTGGGCAATCTGAACCGGTCGATTAGACCGGTTCGCGGGCCATGACAAGGCAGGTATTCTGTCCGCCGAAGCCGAAGGAGTTGGACAATACCGTCGAAACCTGCGCCTCGCGCTTCACATTCGGCACCACGTCGAGCTCGATTGCCGGGTCTGGCGTGTCGTAATTGATGGTGGGCGGAATGACGCCCTCGCGCATGGTCATCAGCGAGAAAACGGCCTCGATGGCACCGGCTGCCGAAAGCGTGTGGCCGATCATCGACTTGTTGGAGGAGATGGGCGTTGTCTTCATGCGCTCGCCGAAAACGGTCGAGAGCGACAGATGCTCCATCTTGTCGTTTTCGGGCGTCGAGGTGCCGTGCGCGTTGACATATTCGATCTCGTCTTCGGCCATGCCGGCATCCGCGAGGGCCGCGCGGACCGCGCCGATGGCGGGCGAGCCGTCGGGCTTGGAACGGGTGCGGTGGAAATCATCGGCCTTTTCGCCGCAGCCGCGCATGATGCCTAGAATTTCGGCACCGCGGGCAAGCGCGCTTTCAAGCGATTCCAGGACTAGCGCACCGGCTCCTTCGGCAAGGACAAAGCCGCTGCGGTCCTTTGAAAAGGGGCGCGAGGCCTTTTCCGGCGCATCGTTCTGGGTGGTCAACGCAGAAAGAAGCGAGAAACGGATCAGCGCTTCGGCGGTCGCCGAACCATCCGCGCCTATGGCAAGCGCCCGGTCGCATTCGCCACGGCGGATTGCTTCGGTGCCGAGCTGGATGGCGGTTGCGCCCGACGCGCAGGCCGTCGACATGGTGATCGGCAGGCCGCGCGTTCCGTAGCGCTCGGCGAGGCGATCGGCAATGGTGCCGAACTGGCTTTCCTCGAAAAGCTCCATGGCACGGGCTTCCCTTGCCGCTTCGATGAGCGAGGGATTGCCATTGTGGCTGCGGGCTTTGGCATAAAGCGCAAGGCGATGATGCCAGTCGAGCTCGACGGGAGGAGCGGCAAGAAAGAGTGGGCCGCCGAAATCGGAGGCGGGCAGACCGGACTGTTCGATGGCTTCCGCCGCCACGAGATCGGCCATATGGTGGGTGTGGACGCTTGCGCCCCTGGTGCTTGACGGCAGGAAGTCGACCATGCCGGAAATGGTTGTGGCCAGATGATCGGTGGGAAAGCGCGTGATGGGGTGGATGCCGGACCGCCCGCTGATCAGCGCGTCCCAGTTTTCCTGTCGGCCCTGGCCGAGAGAGGTGACGACGCCCATTCCGGTGACGGCGATTACGGGTCTTCCAAAGCTGTCGGTCGTTTTCACGGGATCGCTTTCTCTAAAATCCTCCGGGCCGGAAGGATCAGGCCCTTTTTATAAGGCCCATGCCTTCATAGCAGTGATAGCCTATGGCAGTCGCCAGAACTGCGTCTGGGCTTCCGTCGAAAGCGGCTTCGCTTGCGCTGTCGAAAGCCGGGTAGGGGCTGCCATGGTGCACGGCAAGCGCGGCCAGGGCTACCGCGAAGGGAAACTGTGCTTCCTTCATATGGCCGGTAAGCGAAGAGAACCCGCGCAGCGCGATGTTGTCGTGACGGGAAAGCGCTTCGCGTTCGGCTGCCGTAGCCGCATGGGCACCGGATGCGCCTGAAAGAGCAAGAACAGGCGTCTTGGGAAGGGAGAGGTGATCGAGCATTTCTGCGATACCGTCTGCCAAGGGTTCGCTCTTGCGGCGGGTGCGGCGCGAAACGACCGGGCCGATGGATGCATAGGCCTTGCGTCCACGCTTTTCCGCATGCTCGCGCGATTCCAGGATCAGGAACGCCGCGCCGGAGCCGGTGACCACACCACCGCCCTCTGCCTCGCTGCGCTGCCATACCGGCTTCCAGTCTTCGCGATGCAGAAAACCGGCGAGTTCATAGGCAAGCAGCATGTCGGAATGTTCGGTCTGGAACGACGCGCCGACCAGGACATGCGAGGACTGACCGGAGCGAATGCGCGCGGCGGCGGTCTCAATGGCGGAGACCCCGGCGCCTTCCTCACCCATGAAAGTGCGCGACGAACCCGTCACCTTGTGGACGATGGAGATGTTGCCGGCCAGAAGGTTCGAGAGCTGTGCCAGGAACAGGGTCGGGCGCAGCTCTGTCGTGAGCTTCTCGTTGAGCAGGATGTCATGGTCGTCACGCTCGAGCGATGCGGCGAGAATGGCCTCGTCCACCGTCTCGTCACGCTCGCCGCCACCGGCGGCCACCACCATGTCCATCGTCGCGCAAAGCGCTTCATCGTCCTTCATGCCCGCATCGTCGAGCGCGAGGCCGGCCGCATAGGTGCCAAGGCGTTGCCAGGTTTCCATCTGCCGCTGATCGCCGCGTCGCGGGATCTGCTGGCCCCAGTCGATCTCGGGCAGGGGATGGATGCTGTAAGGTGCAAACCGTTCCCGATCGAGCACGGGAGAGGGCGCCTTTGCCGTCAGCGCCTGCCAGTGGGCATCCGCTCCCTCTCCAAGCGAGGAAACGATACCCATGCCGGTGATAACTACGTCGCGCGGGCTCATGCCGCTCCCTTCAACGCTCAACTGTCAGGAAAACTCAGCCGGCTTTTGCAGCCACCAGATCGTCGATCTTGGCGCAGAGGTTTTTCATGACGAAATACTCTTCCGTCGAAACCTTGCCGTCATTGACCTCCTGGGTCCACTTTTCCAGCGGAACCTTGATGCCGAATTCCTTGTCGATGGCAAAGACGATGTCGAGGAAGTCGAGGCTGTCGATGCCCAGATCGTCAATGGTGTGGCTTTCGGGGGTGATTTTCTCGCGATCGATCTCGCTGGTTTCAGCGATGATGTCGGCAACCTTGTCGAATGTCGTCACGTGCGGCCCTCAGTCTGGGGAGATTCTCTTACAATAGGATGATCGTGGGGTCTCTAATCGGTTTTTGCCGGCAGGAAAAGGGGCTATAGGTACCGCTGATGCCACGATCAGTTGAATTTGATGCGTGCGGCCACCGAAAGATTGTCGCCTCCGCGTGACAAAATAATGGCTTCGCCTTCCCGCGCCGATGCACCGATCAAGGCTTCGATGACTTCGAGGTGGGTGATGAGAAACAGGTTTCCCGAGCCGGTGTAGCTGTTGATTCGATCCAGTATTTCCGCCTTCTTCTGTTCCATTTCGCTGTCGTCTACGGGCAGATCGAGCGCGGGGAAGGCCTCCACCAGTTGCGAACCGAACGCCTGGGTCGCGGTGTCGCGGGTGCGGCAGTAGCGGCTGGCAAGAACCTTTTCCACCGGCGCAGCGCGCGCCTCGACCAAAGCGCCAATGCGTCGCGCCTGCAGGCGGCCACGCTCGGAAAGGTTGCGTTGGGTGCCGCATTTCTCGAGGTCGAAATTGGCCGGATCGCCGCTACCGGGTGCAATGGCGTGCCGCATCAGAACAACCTGCCCACCATTGCGCAACAGCGCCCAGCCGGCCTCTGTTGCCTGCGCCGAAAAGGTGGCGAAAAGAAAAATGACGGCAACAACCAGGCGAAGCATAGGGCAATCCTCAAATCAATGCTCTTAGCATATAGGCACCGGGACCGGAGTTGAAACCCGCCTCTCGCCTCAAAGCCGCCTCATCCGCTGAGTGGATTTGTCTGACGGATGGTTTCCCTTGGCAACCATTGCAGCTAAACAGTCTGCATGTCTCCGCTCGTTGAAACCGTTTCCTTCGTTTTTGGACTTGTTGCATTCGGCTATGTGGCCGGTTGGACCGGGCTGCTGAAGCCGCAGACAGGCGATGCCCTGAGCGAATTCGCCGTGACCATCGCCGTGCCGCTTCTGCTTTTCCGCACCATGGCGGGGGCCGTGTTCGACGGCAGCCTGCCATGGGCCCTGTGGATCACCTATTTTACCGCTGTCGCTGTCGCCTGGGTGGTGGGGCATTTTACGATTGTTCACCTGTTCGGCCGCGATGCGCGTGCCGGCGTGGTGGCGGGCCTGTCCACGAGTTTTTCGAACCTTGTCCTGCTCGGCATCCCCTTCATGCTCGGCGTGTTTGGACAGGAGGGGTTCGAGATCCTGTCGCTGATCGTGTCGATCCATCTGCCGATCATGATGGGAATGTCGATTCTCTTGTTTGCTCTGGTCGGACGTAAGGGCGGCAGTGCGCTTTCAATCATCCGCGAGTTTCTCACGCGGCTTTTCTCCAGCCCGCTGATCATCGGTATCATTGCGGGCCTGCTCTGGCGTTACTCGGGGCTTGAGATGCCGGCTCTGGGGGTCCGGTTTGTCGACGCCCTTGCCAATGTCGCCGGACCTGTCGCGCTTTTCGCCATGGGGCTCGGATTGCGCCGCTTTGGCATTTCGGGCGATGTGCGCCCGGCAATCGTGATCGCAGCGTTGAAACTTTTCCTGATGCCTGCCGTTGCCCTTGGGGTGGCGCTGGTGATCGGTCTGCCGGTGTTCAGCGCACAGATCGCGATCGTCGCGGCCGGTCTGCCTTCCGGGGTCAATCCTTATCTGATTGCATCACGCTTCGGCACGGGACAGGCGCTGGCTTCCAACGCGATGACCATCGCCACAGCCTTGGCGGTGCTCTCGACCGCGTTCTGGCTATCGGTGCTTCACTGAATCTATCAATGAGGCCAGGTAGCCCTTAGCGACGAGACCCGGCGGGCGCTACGGTGCCGCGAACATACAGGAGAAGACGCAGATGCTTCAGAAGACCAGCCATTTCATGCGCCAGGCGAATTTCATAGATGGAGCCTGGGTCAACGCGGATTCAGGGCAAACCATCGATGTGGTCAATCCGGCCAGCGGCCAGACGATCGGCACTGTGCCAAAGGCAGGCACGGCCGAAACCCGCCGCGCCATCGAGGCCGCCGAAGCCGCTTTTCATTCCTGGAAAAAGACTTCCGCCGACCATCGTGCCAAGCTTCTGCGCAAGCTGCATGACGCGATCATGGACAATCAGGACGCACTCGCCGAACTTCTGGTCATGGAGCAGGGCAAGTCGTTTGCCGAGGCGAAGGGCGAGGTCGGGATGTCGGCTGCCTATATCCTCTGGTATGCTGAAGAAGGACGCCGGGTCTATGGCGACGTGGTGCCTTCGCCCTGGTCCGACCGGCGCATCCTGGTGACCAAGGAACCGGTCGGCGTCATCGGTGCGATCACACCGTGGAACTTTCCCTCCTCCATGCTGGCGCGCAAACTCGGCCCGGCGCTTGCCTCCGGCTGCACTGCAGTGGCCAAACCGGCTTCGCAGACCCCGTATTCCGGGCTCGCCTGGGGTGTGTTGTGCGAAGAGGTGGGGTTTCCAAAAGGTGTGGTGAACATCGTCACCGGCGCGGCATCCGAAATCGGCGATGAACTTTGCCAGAACCCGCTTGTACGCAAGATCACGTTTACCGGCTCCACCGAGGTGGGAAAGACGCTGATCGAAAAGACTGCGGGCACGGTGAAGAAAGTGTCCATGGAACTGGGCGGAAACGCACCTTTCCTCGTTTTCGACGACGCGGATATCGACCGCGCTGTCGAAGGGGCGATTGCAGCTAAGTACCGCAATTCCGGCCAGACCTGCGTCTGCACAAACCGGTTCTTCGTGCAGGCGGGTGTCTATGAGGCGTTTGTCGAAAAACTTTCGGCCGCCGCCGAGAGGCTCAAAGTGGGGCCCGGCCTCGAGGAAGGAACCCAGCAGGGCCCGTTGATCGATGAGAAGGCGGTCGAGAAGGTTGAAGAGCTGATCGCCGACGCCACGAGCAAGGGTGGCAAGCTGGCTGCCGGCGGGTCGCGCCATGCGCTGGGAGGTACTTTCTTTCAGCCGACTGTCATCTCCAATGCCACGCCGGACATGCGCTTCATGAAGGAGGAGATTTTCGGCCCCGTGGCGCCGGTGTTCCGGTTTGAGACGGAAGAAGAGGCCGTCAAACTCGCCAATGACACCGTGTTCGGCCTTGCCTGCTATTTCTACACCGGCGATCTGGGACGGGCCTTCCGCGTTATGGAAGGGCTGAAATACGGCTTGGTCGGGGTAAACGAGGGCATTATCACCACGGTCGAAGCGCCG
The DNA here is from genome assembly GCF_057196525.1 of Nitratireductor sp. ATLC21. Classification (NCBI taxonomy): domain Bacteria; kingdom Pseudomonadati; phylum Pseudomonadota; class Alphaproteobacteria; order Hyphomicrobiales; family Phyllobacteriaceae; genus Nitratireductor; species Nitratireductor sp. ATLC21. The sequence goes on from NZ_JBXUOU010000001.1 coordinate 188,734, forward strand.
TTTGGTGGTCTCAAGGAATCGGGCCTCGGCAAGGAGGGCGGACATCAGGGCATCGAAGATTATCTCGATACAAAATATGTCTGCATCGGCGGATTGGGTTTATAACCTTTTTGGGCCTATAGTCCTTTACGAAGTCCGAAATGAAAAACCGGCATCGACGTGCCGGTTTTTTCTTGGCTTTTTCGGAGTGCGGCAGAGTCCCTATGGCACGGGTAGGTGGCTGCGGGTTAAGTAGTGCACTTGACGAGTCGGAGGGACCAGATGCCGCTTCAGCATAAAACCGGATCGAGGCGCTTCGTGATTGCGAGTGCCGGGTTTCTAATGGCGGTTGTCGCGATTTATGCGGCTTACAGACTCTTCACACCTCCTGCCCCCGAAATCGATGTGGCCTATAACACAGTGAGCAGGGATGGCATTTATCAGGTCATGTTCGAGACGGAAGCACAGCCCATCCCCCTCAATGAAACCCATGATTGGGTGGTGACAATCACGACACCTGACGGCGCGCCAGTCACCGATGCCTCTCTGTCCATCGACGGCGGTATGCCGGCCCACGCCCACGGATTGCCGACAGAACCGCAACTGGCCGAAAATCTCGGCGAGGGGCAATATCGGGTGGAAGGAATGCGCTTCAACATGGGCGGGCACTGGGAAATCCGCATCGGGATCTCGGCCGATCCGGGGCTCGATGAGGCGGTCTTCAATCTGGATCTGTGATATGAGGACGGCGCGCGGCCATGTTGCAATCGGCGCGCTGTGCGGTTTTCTTGCGTTGTCCGCCTGTGATTCCGGTGCACTGGGCGAGGACGAGAGGGCAAAGATCGCGTCTCTTTCCATGGATGCGCTGGGGCCTCTTCCGCCTTCATCAGGAAATCGGTATGCGGACGACCCGCAGGCTGCGGACTTCGGCCGACGGCTCTTCTTCGATGAAGGGCTCAGCGGGACCGGAAACATCTCGTGTGCCACATGTCATGTTCCCGATCAGCAGTTTCAGGATGCCCGTCCGCGTGGTTTGGGAGCGGATGAAACCGACCGGCGCACCATGCCTCTGGCGGGGGCTGCGTGGAATATCTGGCAATTCTGGGACGGCAGGCGCGACAGCCTCTGGGCGCAGGCGCTCACCCCCCTGGAGGACCAGCGCGAACACGCTGGCAACCGCGCCGCCTATGCCCGTTATGTGGCGGAAACCTATGCGGATACGTATTCGGAAATATTCGGGGCGCTTCCCGATATCTCTGAAATTCCGGAAAACGCCAGCCCGTTTGGTTCGGAGACCGAGCGCGCGCAGTGGTCTGCAATGGAGCTGGAGGAACAGGAACCGGTCAACCGGGTGTTTGCCAATATCGGCAAGGCGATTGAGGCCTTCGAACGCACGCTGATACCCACCGAAACCCGCTTTGACCGTTTTGCGAGGGCCATTGCGGCGGGGAAGGAGCCGACAGGGGACGCAGCCTTCAGCGATCTGGAACTTGAGGGGCTGCGGCTCTTTATCGGCAAGGCAAATTGTCTTGAATGCCACAACGGCCCGCGTTTCACGGACGACCACTTTCACAATACGGGTGTTCCACCTGTCCCGGGACTGCCGGAGGATCTGGGTCGGGCGGTTGGCATCGCCGCAGTGCAAGCCGACCCGTTCAACTGTCTGGGGGGCTACAGCGACGCGGCGCCGGATGCGTGCGATGCTCTGCGTTTCATGAAACGCGACGCGGCCGCGATGGAGCGCGCGTACAAGACACCCTCGCTGCGTGGTGTGGCAGGCCGACCGCCCTATATGCATGCCGGGCAGATCGCTACGCTTGAGGCGGTGATCGACCACTACAGCAGCGCACCCGCCGCGGCCTCGGGGCAGAGCGAAATTCGCGGCGTGGTGTTCACGGACCGCGGGCGGCAGGCGCTGATTGCCTTCCTCAATACGCTGGACACGACGCCCGTTAGCGATCCTTGACCGTTTCCATGGTCACGAAGGTCGAGGTGCGGGCGACGTGGGGCAGGGCGGAGATGCGCTCGCCCAGAACCTTGCGATAGCTCGAAATATCGCGCGTCCGCACCTTGAGCAGATAGTCGAAGCCGGCCGCCGTCATATGACACTGCTCGATCTCAGGTACGGCAAGAACCGCCTTGTTGAAGGCCGCGAGTGCTGATGAACGGGTGTCCTCCAACTCCACCTGGACAAAGGCAATATGGCCTTCGCCGATGCGCGCGCGATCGATAATCGCCGAGTACCCACGAATATAGCCCTCCTTTTCCAGACGGCGCAGCCGCGCCTGAACCGGTGTTTTGGAGAGCCCCACCCGGCGCGCGAGCTCGGAGATCGAGAGCCGCCCGTTCTTGGTGAGGGCATCGAGAATGTTTCGATCGATGCGGTCAACACGTTCTGTTGTCATGTAGAGTGTGGCTCTTTGGAGATCAAAATTTGCGAAAAGATAGTCCAATTGATCTGAGAAGAGCAAGACATTAGGTCGAGCGGCCAGATCCCCTATGTTATGATGGCTTCGCTGCGGCGGCAGGAGCGCCGGGAGCACCAATCCACTATCGAGGACATCATGCAGAAGAATGCGCCGCATAACCTTCGGGAAGAAATCAGGGCTCACTACCTGGTCGATGAAGCGGAGGCGCTGCAGCGGCTGGTCGCTTTGGCAGATCTGACTTGGGAAGACAGAGGCCGGATATCTGCCAACGCAGCCGAATTGGTGCGGGCGGTGCGCGCCTCGAGCGACATGCACATGATGGAGGCCTTTCTCTCCGAATACGGTCTCTCGACGCAGGAAGGCGTGGCGCTGATGTGCCTCGCCGAGGCGCTGCTGCGCGTACCGGACGCAGAGACGATGGACGATTTGATCCGCGACAAGATTGCGCCGCATGACTGGTCCGCACATTCGGGCGAATCCGCTTCGATCTTCGTCAACGCATCCACCTGGGCGCTGATGCTCACGGGGCGTGTTCTGGACGACGAGGGCGATGGTGTGGAAGCGATCCTGCGCGGGCTGGTGCGCCGCATGGGCGAACCCGTGATCCGCACCGCCGTATCGCGCGCCATGCGTGAGATGGGCGAGCAGTTCGTGCTTGGCCGCACCATCGAGGAAGCGATGAAACGCGGACGCTCCATGGTGGAAAAGGGATACACCTATTCCTATGACATGCTGGGCGAGGCAGCCCGCACCGAAGCGGACGCGCTGCGCTATCACAAGGCCTATTCGGATGCCATCGCGGCGCTGAAGCGCCACTCAAACCGGGAAGACATTCGCGAGAATCCGGGCATTTCTGTCAAGCTTTCCGCTCTTCATCCCCGCTATGAAGCAACGCAGAAGGCGCAGATGCTCCCGGTGATGATCGAGCGCCTGAAGAGCCTCGCTTTGGCAGCCCGCGATGCGCGCATGGGCCTCAATATCGACGCAGAGGAGGCGGACCGCCTCGACCTTTCGCTCGACGTGATCGAAGCGGTTCTGGCGGATGAAGAGCTTGCTGGCTGGGACGGGTTCGGTGTGGTGGTGCAGGCATATGGTCCCCGAGCGCCATTCGTGCTCGATTGGCTCTACGAGCTTGCAGAGCGACTTGACCGGCGCATCATGGTGCGCCTTGTGAAGGGTGCTTACTGGGATACGGAAATCAAGCGCGCCCAGGTGATGGGGCTCGAGGGTTTCCCCGTCTTCACCCGCAAGGTCAACACGGATGTGAGCTACATTGCCTGCGCACGCAAACTGCTTGGGATGACGGATCGCATCTACCCGCAATTTGCAACGCACAATGCCCATACGGCGGCAGCCATTCTGGCCATGGCGCCCGACAAGTCGCTTTTTGAATTTCAGCGCCTGCACGGCATGGGCGAAGCGCTGCACGAGACCGTGCGCAAACGGGAAGGAACGCGCTGCCGCATCTATGCGCCGGTGGGCGCTCATCAGGATCTGCTTGCCTATCTGGTGCGGCGGCTTCTGGAGAACGGCGCGAATTCTTCTTTCGTGCACCAGATCGTGGATGAGGATGTGAGCGCGGAAGAAATTGCCGCCGATCCGTTTGCTTCCGTGGAAGAGGCGGCAAGTGCAGCCAATCCGGCCATCGAGCGCCCGTCGGAAATTTTCGGGCCGACAAGAAAAAACGCCAGAGGCTGGGATATCACGGACCCCTTGACCATGCGCGAGCTTGATGCTGCTCGGGCGCCGTTTGCGGCCCCGCATCAATGGGAAGCGCGCTCCATCACCCCTGCCAAGGGAGAGGGAAAAACGCGTAAAGTGGCGAATCCGGCGCGGCTTTCCGAGACTGTGGGCACGGTGCGCGATGCCTCGCAGGAACAGGCAACCGAGGCGGTGACCGTTGCACTGCGGGCGCAGGCCGGCTGGGCGCAAACGCCGGTCTCTGAACGCGGTAGAATTTTGCGTGATGTGGCCGATTTGTACGAAAAGCATGCGGCGGAATTCTTTGCGCTCGCCACGCGCGAGGCCGGGAAGTCGCTTGCCGACGGCATCGCGGAGGTGCGGGAGGCGGTGGATTTTCTGCGCTATTACGCCCGCGAGGCGGCACAGGTGGAGAAAGACACGCAGGCTCGTGGTGTTATCGTCTGCATTTCGCCGTGGAATTTCCCGCTCGCCATCTTCACCGGCCAGATCGCGGCGGCGCTTGTGACGGGCAATGCGGTCATTGCCAAGCCGGCTGAACAGACATCGCTGATCGCGGCCCGCGCCGTTGCAATGATGCATGAGGCGGGCGTGCCGGCCGAGGTGCTGCAACTTCTCATCGGCGATGGTCCGACGGTGGGTGGCCCCCTGACCGCAGATCCGCGCATTGCCGGCGTATGTTTCACCGGTTCGACGGAGGTTGCACGGCTGATCGAGCGGCAGCTTGCCGACAATGCTGGTCCTGAGGCCATGCTGATCGCGGAGACCGGCGGGCTTAACGCGATGATCGTCGATTCCACCGCGCTGCCCGAGCAGGCAGTGCGCGACATAGTCGCCTCCGCCTTCCAGAGTGCCGGTCAGCGCTGCTCGGCCCTGCGCATGCTTTATGTCCAGAAGGACGTGGAACAAAGGGTCCTCGAGATGCTGAAGGGCGCCATGCAGGCGCTCAGCATTGGCGATCCGTGGGAGGTTTCGACCGATGTCGGCCCGGTAATCGATGATGAAGCCTGCGAGACGATCGGCTCTTATGCACAACAGATGTCAGACAAGGGGCGTCTCATTGCAGCGCTCGATGTGCCGGCCGGCGGGCGCTTCGTCGCTCCTTGTGCCTTCAAAGTGTCGGGCATCCAGGAACTGGAGCGTGAAGTCTTCGGGCCGATCCTGCATGTGGCGACGTTTGAGGCAGACGACATCGACAGGGTTATTTCCGATGTAAATGCAAGAGGTTACGGCCTGACGTTTGGGCTTCACACACGCATTGACGCGCGCGCACAGCACGTGATCGACCGCGTGCACGCCGGCAATATCTACGTGAACCGAAATCAGATCGGCGCCGTCGTTGGTTCGCAGCCCTTTGGCGGCGAGGGGCTTTCGGGAACGGGGCCCAAGGCCGGTGGCCCGCACTATCTGCGTCGCTTCCGGCGCGGCGCGGAGATTGCACAGGCAAAGGCCTCAGGGGCCACGCTGGACGCCGATGCTGTGAACCGTCTCTTCCCGGCGATAGACAGAAAATGGACAGCACGAGCGGACAGGTTGCCGGTCCTGCGCAAGTTGCTGCGCGGCAAGGCACAGGTGGCAATGGCGGCCGCTGCGGCACTGGATCAGGGGCCGCTTGATCTGCCGGGGCCGACCGGCGAGGCCAACACGCTGATGTTGACGCCACGAGGGCGCGCGCTCTGTCTCGGTGCAGACGAAGAGGTTCTGCTGGCGCAGGTCGTGCAGGCACTGTCGACCGGAAACACAGTGCTTGCTGTGCACCCGGAAGCAAGACGCATTCTCAAGCCGCTGCTGGGGCAGGGGCTTCCGCTGGAGGCCGCTGACGGCACGGTTTCTCCGGAAGACCTGACGGTTCTTCCCGTTGGTCTGGTGGCTGCCAATGGCGACGCTGAATGGCTCAAGACCCTGCGCCGGGCGCTCGCAGCGCGGGAAGGGGCGATTGTCCCGTTGATCGTGGAACCGATCTACCCGGCAGCCTATGCGCACGAACGCGCAATCTGTGTCGACACGACGGCAGCCGGTGGCAATGCGAGCCTTTTGGCTTCGGTATAGGCTGAAAACTCACAGCGCAGCCCGGCGGCTGCGCGGCCCCCTGTGGGATCAACGGCGAAACGCCAAAGGCACAGTGAAGCCCCAGCTTGAGCGGCCCGCTTCATTCGGTATCCGGGGGAAGGGGGCTGCGCGACGCACCGTGTCGAGGGCGGCCTGATCAAGGATGCTCGAGCCGGAACTGCGGACGATGCGAATGCCGCTCACCGAGCCATTCTGCGCCACGGTGAAGCGCACACGCACCTCACCCTTCAGTCGCTGGCGTTTTGCCTCGCTGGGATAGCGCAGGGAACGGCGCAGCTTCGAGACCACCTTCCCAGGATAGTTGGAGACACGCGCATTGCCGCTCTGCGAAGCACGCGCCACCTGTCGTCCCTTGGAAGCCTTACCAGTGTTCTGCTTTCCCGACGCTGTTCCGCGGCGCGCATCCTGAGTGTCGCGCCCCTTCGAGCCGGCGCTACGCTTTTTGGGCGGTGCCGTTCTGGCTTTGGGTGGCTGCTTCCTCTCGACCTTTGGTTTCGGAGGCGGTGTGTAGGCAGGGCGTGGCGTGGGGATCGGTGCTTCCGACAAAGCTGCAACGACCTGCGCGTTCTCAACCGGTTCAACAGTTTCCGCCGCATCGACCTCTGTTGCTTCAACAACGGGTTGCTCGGCTTCCACGACCTCGGGTGATGCCTGGTCGACGACGGTTTCGACCGTCGCATCCGGAACCACCTCGCTTGCCTTTTCGGGCTGAACCGGCTCTGTCTCCGGGTGCGTTTCCGGCAGGACTTCCTCGGTGGTCTCACCGGCGGCGACCATGTCGGCGAAGGCATTGCCAGCGATCGCAATCTCCGTGGTGCCGCCGCCGGCGATTTCCACATGCGTCGATCGCTGCATCACATAGGCGGCAGCCCCAGCATGCAGGCTTAACGAGACGGCCAGCGCCGCAGCCCATTTCAAAGCCCGTCTGGTCATTCTGCCACACGTTCCGTGATGATGCTGATCTTGCTTGCTCCGGCGGCTTTGAGGGCACCGACGATATCAACGAGCTTGGCGGCCGGCAGGTCACGGTCGGCTGCAACCTTGATTTCGAGCTGCTTCGCAGCGTCTTCACCAAGGGTCTCTGCCCGCGCGAGCATGAAACCCTGCGCATCTGTTGCCGACCCGCGCAGACGCATCTCGCCCTCTTCGGTGACGAACAGCGCATTGGGCGGTTCCGACGGATTGGCCTCGATGGTGGAGATCAGACTGACATCATTGTCGAGTGGCGGGGTCAGCGTGCCGGCAACGAGGAAGAAGATCAGCATCAGGAAGACGATGTTGATCAGGGCGATGGTGCTTTCCCTTTGGCGGGACTGCGTGGGACGGGCAAGGCGGAGCATGGGAGTTACCTCGCGACGGAAAGGTTGAGTTCGGTGTTGCGGCGAATGGCCTCCACCGCCTCAACGAGCTGTTGGGATGTAAGCTCGCCGCGCACCAGGAGAACGGCGGTCTCTGCGCCGGCGTCCTTCAGGCGCGCGAGCTCGGCGATAGCCGCTTCTTCGGTCAGAGCCTGACCGTTGATGCGCCAACCAGCCGGATCATCAATGCGGATCAGTACGTCCGGCGGCTTGCCGCCGGCGGAGGTGGAAGCCGGTCCACCGGAAATCTCGACCCTGGCAAAGCGGGTGAAGGTCGAGGTCAGCATGAAGAAGAGCAGCAGGAGGAAAATCACATCGATCAGCGATGTGAGCGACAGGGGCTTCCTCCTTCTGACTGCAGCCGCGTCAATGCGCATAGCTCTCACCTGTCACAAGCCGTGGCGCGCCGGACTCCGAAGACATTGCCTGTTCTTCCGCTTTCTCGATTGAGGCGTGGGACAGAACGGTTGCCGTCATGGTTTCTATGGCAACACGCTCGTTCTCGATGCGGGTCTCGAACCAGGTAAGAAGAAGCGAAACGGGCATGGCGACGGCCAAGCCGCAGGCCGTGGTCAAGAGTGCCACCCAGATGCCTCCCGCCAGCAGCGACGGATCCACCGAGTTCCCAGCCTCCTGAAGTTTCTGAAAGGCTTCGATCATACCCAGAACCGTGCCGAACAGACCCAGAAGCGGTGCGACCTGGGCAATGGCGTCCAGCGCGCGAAACCCCCGTTGCAGATCATGCAGACGACCAAGCGCCAGACGGCTGACTTCGTCTTCGATCGCGCCCTTGTCAGCCTTCGCAGCAGCAAGCCGCATGGTGGTCGCAAGGGTTTCCTCAAGTGGTGAGCGGGGATTGGCAAGCATGGCACGCGCGTCCGCCTGATTATGATGAAACCAGGCATGGAGCGCGCGATTGGAACGCCCGTGCCGTCCGACCCGTTCGCGTTGAAACTGCATGAATTTCAGAAGGATCAGAGCCACGGCGAAGACCGACAGCACAAGCAGGATTGCAACGACCGGGCCCCCGAGCTGAAGAAAGGAACCTATGGAAGAAATGACGCCGTCGAACATTGTGGCATTCCTGTCGGGTTTGATTTCTGGAGTTTACTTGCCGAAAGTGACTGAGCCGCGGCTGGTGGCTTCCAGCCGCCCGATACAGTCTCCAGGCTCGATTCCATCGCCTTCGCAGGCCGAGGCATCGTTGATGAGAACGCGACCGATCTCGTCGCAATCGGCTTCAGCGAGATCGAAACGGCGCACCTTGGTTTTCTCATTGGGCAGGTCCTGAAAATCGAGGACCAGAAGCCGGTCAACGAGCCCTTCCTTGGTGAAAAGGGCAATCTCATAGGCTGCCTTGGCAATATCCTTGCCCATCGCATTCTCGACCACGAATGCGATGCGGCAGCCCTTGTCGCTTTTCTGAAGAGCATTAAGCTCGAGCTTGATCGAACGGGTGGCCGTTTCCTGCGCTGCACCTGGCAAGGTCAATAGCAGGGTGCCAGCCATCGTCGCCAGAACACGGGCGACGATGGGCACAGAGATCAGAAGCGATAATCGAGACGGCATCTTATCCTCCAAAACGCACGGTTGCACCGAGCTTTACGGTCAGGCCAGGCTGTGCATGCATCCCATCGGAGATATCAGCGATCGGCAGCACGTACCGCTTATCGAAAAGGTTGTCGACGCGGAAATCAAACCGGAGGTTTTCGTTGGGCTGATAGTTGGCGTAGAGATTCACCAGGGTGTAATCCTCCGCGAAGGTCGATCCGCTGGGCGCCTTGTTGAACTCGACTTCGCCACCGAGTGTCAGGCGACGTTCGAGGAAACGCATCCCGCCATCAAGTGTCACGCTGGCTGAAGGTATGGTCGTAAGGTCCGAGCTGATGCCGTCCCGGTCTGTCTGGTGTCCGTCAATGATGGAAATCCCAAGGCCTGCAAAGTAGCGTCCCGCGTCGTAGCGGCTTTCCAGCTCAAACCCCTGAATCTCGGCAGCATAGACGTTTTGATACTGAGCGCACATCGTGTGCCCGAGACTGGCGCATTCACTGCCCGGAATCGCTGGAAAGGTGGGAATTGTGATGTAGTCGTCGATATCATTGTGGAAATACGCTGCCTTGATTCGCAGCGTGTCCTCGGCATTGAAGAGGCCGTCTGCCTTATAGTTCAGTCCAGCTTCCCAGGTCTTGCCGGTTTCGGGTCTCAGATCGGGATTTGGCAGAAACGCGAAGCTGAAACCGGGGAACGAATGCCCACCGGTGATATAGGCTTCCGACGTGTTGGGCGCCCGATAACCTTCCGAGTAGGAACCATAAATCTGAAGGCCGGACAGGAGCCCTTCGTTGAAGGGAGAAACGCCCACGCTGAGCCGAGGTGAGAAACGATCACCTGAACTCTTTTCCGAAGCTTCGAGCTCGTAGGAATCGTATCGCACACCAGCGACAACCTCCAACCAATCATAGGAAAGCTTGTCCTGGACGTAGGCGCCCCATACGCGTCGAGTGCCGGTGGGGTTGTAACTGTCCGATCCCCCGGAAGCTGCGCTGGAGGCAAAATCGTCATAGACCCAATCGCCACCGACGGTCAGTTCATGGGCAATCATTCCCGTGTCGAACCGGGACGTGTTCCAGATGTCGAAACTGGTGGTTCGCAGGTCGTAGCCGGAGGTGCCGGGGCGCGAACCCGTATCCGTCTGGGTCAGATCTATATTGTTTACGGCGGCCTTGACGTTGAGGTTCAACCACTTTTCTTCGGCGTCGGAGATCTTGAATTCTCCTGTGAATGTGTCGCTGTCGAGTTGGTAGTCACGTGTCTCGGTCGAAGACCATTCATCGCGAGATCCGGTCCAGCCCAGGGTCAGCTCGCTATTCTCGGTCGGTCTGACGGTACCCTTCAGGTGACCACTCAGCACATCAAAGCTTGAATTGTCGACGCGCGTGCCATCGCCATCCTTGTAGTCGCCATAGTCGCGCCAGACGATATTGCCGAGAATGGAGGCCGCGTCGTTGAAGCGATAGGCGCCGATCGCGCTGGTGGTCCAGCCCGAGCCGTTCGATTCGTAGCGGCCCGTCAGCGACAGGGCGTAATTCTCGTCATCCCGCAGGAAATCATCGGGCTTCTTGGTCTCAAAATACACGACGCCGCCAATTGCGCCCGATCCGAATGTGTTGGCACTGGGGCCACGAATGACATCCACCTGTTCTACGAGCAGCGGATCGAGCCAGAACATGCGCGACACGTCATGCCCCGCCTTATGGAAATTCTGACGTGCGCCGTCGATGATCACGGAGACGCGGCCGGCATCCTGAAGCCCACGAATGTTGATGTTGCTAACCGCCGGGCGACCATCCGAGTAGACCTTGATCCCCGGGACGCCGAAAAAGATGTCATTGGCATTCGTCGCCATGCGGCGCTCCAGTTCCTCGCCGCTGATCTGGCTTACCGAGGCCATTGTTTCGAGCGCGCTCTCGCCGGTCCGACTCACCACCGTGATACGGTCGAGAAGTGTGACGTCGCCTGAAGGCTCCGACATTACGATTGGCGCTTCCTGCGCCATCGCGGTCATCGATAGCGCCAATGTCGCCATCGAGGTTCCGCACAGCAAACCAAAGGTCGTGTGTCGCGTGTAGTTCCGCATACCCCAAATTCTCCAGCAATCAAACACAGCTATTGGCCGGCTGGCGCTGGCTTGCCGACGATTATCCGGCTAGGAAATTTATCTTGATAATTTCACTCCGGTATTGCGGTGGCTATAAAATATGATAATAAAAGTCAAGAAAGCGAATGACAGAAAACATGCTGTCGATGTGAGCCCAAGCCAGTGACCTGAAAATGGAGGTTCTTTCCAATGAAGACCTATTTGTCGATCGACCCGCGCGGACAGGCAGACATACAGCATCTGGCTGTCAGGCAAGGTGGCGTTACGCCTGATCGAACGATTTCAAGCACGGATCTCTTCGGAGGGCGTCGCGAAATCGGGATTGAGCATCATGGCGCTTATTATCGCCTGAAGATCACCCGTCAGGGAAAGCTGATTCTCAACAAATAGGTTTGCGGAATGAATGTTCATACAGCACGCGCGCCTGAAGCCATCAGGCGCGCCCGTGACGAAAACCCAAAAATGCGCGAGCGCGACCTGGCGGCAATGCTTGGCATTTCGGAAGCAGAATTGCTCGCCGCATTTGTGGGGCATGGCGTGACCCGCATCGAGCCGCGCGTCGCTGATCTTCTTCCGGCGCTTGAAGCCGTGGGTGAGGTCATGGCCCTGACCCGCAATGAAAGCGCCGTCCATGAAAAGGTCGGGGTCTACGAAAAAATTACGGTGGCTGCGCAGCACGCGCTTGTGCTGGGGCGCGATATCGATTTGCGAATCTTTCCCTCTCGCTGGTCATTTGGCTTTGCGGTGGAAAAGCGCGATGGCGATGATGTCCGGCGCAGCCTGCAGTTTTTCGACGAGGCCGGTGATGCCGTGCACAAGGTGCATTTGAGGCCAAAATCGAATCTTTATGCATATCAGAAGCTCGTCGAGGATCTCCTTCATCCCGACCAGCAGGCTCCGCTCGATCTCCAGAGCGAGAAGGCCGACGAGGAAATCGCCACAGACGAACTGCCGGCGGCGAATGTCCTACGCGAGCGCTGGAGTGCGATGACGGACGTGCATCAGCTCTTCAATATTCTGCGCAAGCTGAAGCTGACGCGCCATCAGGCCGTCCACCTGATCGGTGAGGACTACGCCTGGCGATTGCAGGAGGATGCACTGACACAGATGTTGCACCAGGCGGTCCGCGAGACGGTGCCGATCATGTGCTTCGTCGGCAGCAGCGGATGCATCCAGATCCACACCGGCGCCATCGAGACGGTGAAGCCGATGGGGCCGTGGATCAACATTCTGGATCCGGGCTTCAATCTCCATCTGCGAACTGACCACGTGAAGGAATTGTGGGCTGTGCGCAAGCCAACCAAGGATGGCCACGTCACGTCCATGGAGGCTTATGGTGCCGGAGGTCAGTTGATCGCCCAGTTCTTCGGAGAGCGACTGGAGGGGCATGCAGAACGTGCTGACTGGCGTTCCATGGTCGAGGGCTTGCCGAGGCTGGAAAGCCGCCAGGTGGCCTGACGATCTCATCGGAAGGAAGCGCTGAGCGGCGCTCCAGTGCAAAGAAAACAGATCTCTGGATCGTCCGCGCGCCGGGCGATGTCCAAGGATTGAGGGAGATTGTCGGATGACGCGCGAAGCGTTCGGATCGATGACGCGCAGAGGGATGGCGCGATTGTTTATGGGGTTGGTTGCCTCCGTGGGGGTCGGGTGTGGCTCCGTCGCTGCGCAGGAGGCCATTCAACCGTTCCCCGACGCCTCCAGACTGGTGTCGATCGGTGGAGCCATCACCGAGATCATCTACGGTCTTGGCGAAGGAGACAGGCTTGTTGCCCGTGATACAACGAGCACATATCCGCCACAGGCGGAACAATTGCCTGACATTGGTTATATGCGCGCACTGTCGCCCGAGGGGGTGCTCTCTGTCGGGCCAAGCGCAATTCTGGCGATGGAAGGAAGCGGTCCCATCGAGACGATGGATACGCTCAAGGCATCGCGTATCCCGGTCGTTACGGTGCCGGAGGGCTATGATCGTGAGGCGATCCTGCGTAAGATCCGCGTGGTTGGAGCCGCATTAAACGCGGAAGCGAAGGCAGAAAAGCTCGCTCTTCAGGTGGAGGCGGATCTCGATGCCGCCCAAAAGGAAGCGCGTAAGCAAACCGATGGAAAGCGTGTGCTTTTCGTCCTTAGCATGCAGGGTGGCCGGGTCATGGTTGCTGGCAAGAACACCGCTGCTGACGGGATCATAAACATGGCCGGAGCCGAAAACGCCATGGATGGGTTCTCCGGCTATCGCCAGGTTTCAGCCGAAGCGGTGATTTCGGCTGCACCCGATGCGGTCCTGATGATGGCTCGAGGCGGTGCGGATCATCTTACGTCTGAGGATGTTCTTTCTCACCCGGCCATTGCCAGCACGCCGGCCGGCGAGGGTGGGGCACTCATTCGAATGGACGGGTCCTACCTGCTGGGTTTTGGTCCGCGCACAGCACAAGCGGTGCGAGACCTTGCTCACGCCTTGCAGGAAACGGAAACGGTAACCGACTGAAATGGCCTTACGTGACAATGTCGCATCCGTGTCCGGCTGGCGGTGGCGGGCCGAGGCTGATGGGGACCGCTCGGCCCGTGCGCGCGCGATCATACTGGGGCTTGTCCTGCTTTATCTGCTCCTGTTTCTCACAAGCCTTGGTTCGGGCGCGTCCGATACATCGTTCTGGAGCGTGTTTTCTGGATGGCTTGGTGGCGGGACGGATAGCCTCCCGCTACGCGACCGCGTGGTGATATGGGATATCCGTCTGCCGCGTGTCGTTCTGGGAAGTCTCATCGGCGCGTCGCTGGCCGTGTCCGGCGCTGTCATGCAGGGGCTGTTTCGTAACCCGTTGGCCGACCCGGGCATTGTCGGTGTGGGCCCTGGCGCAGGGCTCGGCGCAATAACCGTTATCGTTCTTGGCAACACGGTGCTGGAACCGGTGATTGGCATATTTGGCATATATGCGCTGCCGCTGGCCGCCTTCTTCGGCGGGATTGTATCCACGCTGCTTCTTTACCGGGTAGCAACGCGGCGTGGTCAGACCTCGATTGCCACAATGCTTTTGGCGGGTATCGCGCTTGGCGCTTTGGCTGGCGCCTTGTCGGGCATTCTCGTCTATGCCGCTGACGATCAGGAATTGCGGGACCTGACATTCTGGGGGCTTGGCTCGTTGGCAGGTGCAAGCTGGGCTAAAATCTGGGCGGCTGGGCCGATCATTCTTGCAGCCCTGGCCGCTGCGCCGTTTCTGGCGCGTGGCCTCGACGCCATGGTGTTGGGCGAGGCGACGGCGAACCATCTTGGCGTGCGCGTCCAGCGGGTGAAGAATTGCGCCATTCTGACAGTGGCGGCGGCCACAGGTGCATCCGTCGCAGTGGCCGGCGGGATCGGGTTTGTCGGGATTGTCGTGCCGCATCTCCTGCGCCTGACCATTGGACCTGAACACCGCTACCTGTTGCCGGCCTCAGCGCTTCTGGGAGCCTGCCTTCTTCTCGTTTCCGACGCCACAAGCCGCATGGTTGTGGCTCCTGCCGAACTGCCAATCGGCATTGTCACCGCAACGCTCGGTGCGCCATTCTTTCTATGGATATTGCTGCGCCAGAGGGGGCTTCTGGATCTGTGATGGCGATCGATATCGATAATCTTTCGGTCCGGCTCGGCCGTAATCAGGTTCTGCATAAAGTTTGCTTGTCGGTTAAACCGGGAACCGTTACGGCCATTGTTGGCCCGAATGGCTCGGGCAAGACCACCTTCCTGAAAGCGGTTTCCGGTGATCTGCCGTTTGAAGGTGACGTGAAGGTCAACGGCGAGACCTTGCGGTATATGCCGCCATGGCAGGCTGCCGCGCATCGGGCCGTGCTGCCTCAGGCAAGTTCGCTCTCCTTTCCCTATACGGTGCGGGAGGTGGTCAAACTCGGCCTTCTGGGCGGCCGTTCCGGGGCAACCCCGGCGGAAGAGAAGCGACTGCCGGAAAAGGCGCTCGAACGTGTGGATCTTTCAGGGTTTGCCGGCCGGTTTTATCAGGAGCTTTCTGGCGGTGAACAGCAGCGTGTTCAGCTCGCGCGTGTCCTCTGCCAGGTGTGGCTGCCGGTGCTCGACGGCCGACCGCGTTATCTTTTGCTCGATGAGCCGGTTTCAAGTCTCGACATCAAACATCAACTCATCATCATGAACATCGCCCAGACATTCGCGGCTTCTGGTGGTGGTGTGCTTGCGGTTCTGCACGATCTCAATCTCACTGCGCGCTTTGCCGATCAGGTGGCTATGATGCACCGTGGAAGGCTTGTCGCTTCCGGTACGCCGAATGAGGTGTTCAACGACGAGCTTGTATCCGATGTGTTTGAGTGTCGAATTCAGGTGGGTGTTCCGCCTGCCGAGAATCGTCCCTATGTGCTGCCGCAATCCGCCCAAATTTCAGTCAAATCCTCATTTTGAGGAAGAATCGACGCTGTCGAAGAGAGCCTTTGCGGAATCAGCGTGCGGCAGCGCGCTCGGGTAAATCATCGAGGCCAAGACGTAATCGCATATCCGGTCTGGCCACTGCGAGATCGCTGATCGTGTAGCCGGCCAGCACTTCGA
Source organism: Nitratireductor sp. ATLC21 (assembly GCF_057196525.1). Lineage (NCBI taxonomy): Bacteria > Pseudomonadati > Pseudomonadota > Alphaproteobacteria > Hyphomicrobiales > Phyllobacteriaceae > Nitratireductor > Nitratireductor sp. ATLC21. The sequence continues at coordinate 204,469 of NZ_JBXUOU010000001.1, forward strand.
AGAAGGCGTTCAACGCCTTGCGCAGCGCTTCATTCAGGCCGCAGCTTTCGACCAGCGGGCACTCTGCGTCGTCATTCTCAAAGCATTCCGCCATGGCGAAATTGTCCTCGGTGACGCGCACAACATCGAACAGTGTTATTTCCTCGGCGGGTTTTGCCAGACGAACACCGCCATGGCGCCCGCGAACGGTTTCGACGAAACCATGTTCAACGAGCGGCTGCAGGATCTTGAACAGGAAAAGGTCGGAGAGGGAGTATGCTTCCGCGATGTCGGAGATGCGGCTAAGCCGGCCTTCATTGGCGGCGCAATACATCAAAATCCGGATCGCATAATTAGTTTGTCGCGTTAGGCGCATAACAGTCCTTTCACATATCGTTCCCGCAATATGGCTTATTGTTTAGAATAATTCCAGAGTGAGTCTGGTGAAATCTGATCAAATTAATCAACTTTATAGTGATCGCGGCTCAAACCGCGACATCAGGTGTGCGAGCGGCTGACTTGTCATTCGTATTGCAATGCACAATATTTGGAGCAATCGCTGGAAGCGGTCGACAGTGAAGCCAGAGTAGGAGTTCTTTCCAGCGACCGTCGGCACTGGTGAACCAATGATTTCAGAAAGGCGGCGCCCATGAACGCGCATGTGTTGGAAGCGGAGATCGGAGGAGGGCCCACCGTTTCCGACTGGGTGGTCGTGGATCAGTCAATGATCGACCGTTTCGCCGACTGCACCAATGACCACCAGTGGATCCATGTGGATCGCGAGCGCACGGAGCGCGAAAGCCCGTTTGGCAAGCCGGTGGCGCATGGCTTCCTCACGCTGTCGCTCTTATCGAGCCTGTCTTATGATTGTGGCGCCTGGCCCGTGCATCTGGGCACGATCATCAATTACGGGCTCGACCGGCTGCGCTTTCTGGCGCCGGTCAAGGCCGGCAGCCGCGTGCGGCTGCGCAGCACGCTGAAGGGCATCGAGGAAAAGGCGCCGGGCCGGCTTCTCATCCGCCATCACGGCGAGTTGGAAATCGAGGGCGAGGAAACGCCCGCACTTGCCGCTGAAACGATCATCATGCTGATTCTCGACGACAAGGTCGCCTGAGCGGTCTATTCCGCGTCGGGCTGGTTGATCGGCGCGGCCTTCCTGAACGGCTCCAGTTCCATACAGGCCTCGTTGATGCGCTGAATGACGGGATAGGGCGTCATGTCGACGTCGAAGCGCTTGTTGTTCGCCACCTGTGCGACGAGGCAGATGTCGGCCATGCCGGGCGTTTCGCCATGGCAGAAGGTGCCGGTCTCAGGGCTCTCGGCGAGCATCTTTTCAAGCGGTTCGAACGTGGCGTTCACCCAGTGGCGGAACCATGCGCCGACTTCGGCGTCGTCTGCGCCGTAACGCTCTTTGAGCGCGTTCAGAATGCGCAGATTGTTCACCGGATGGATTTCACAGGCGATCATCTGGGAGAGCATGCGAACCCGAGCGCGCCCATGCGCATCGGCGGGCAGGAGCGGGGGCTCGGGCACCGTCTCGTCCAGAAACTCCATGATCGCCATGGACTGCGCGATCATCGTACCGTCGCTCCACACCAGCGCCGGTACGAGGCCCTGCGGATTGACCGACAGATAAGCCTCGCCGCGATGCTCGCCATGGCGCAGGTGATGCGCGGCATAGCGATAGTCGATGCCTTTCATGGCGAGGGCTATTCGCACCCGGTAAGAGGTGGAGGAGCGGAAATAATTGTGCAGGACGATCTCGTTCATCTCAGGCCTCGCCGATGGTGATGGCGATCTCGCCGATGCCGTCGACGCCGCCTTCCACCTGATCGCCCGGCTGGAGCGCGCCGACGCCGGCAGGCGTTCCGGTGTAGATCAGATCGCCGGCCTTCAGCTCCATAGCCTGGCTGCACAGGGCGATCACGTCAGCCACCGGCCAGATCAGCTCGTCCAGATCGCCTTCCTGGCGGATTTCGCCATTGACGGCGAGCCAGACGCGGCCCTCAGACGGGTGACCGGTCTCGGCAACAGGCACGATAGGGCCACAGGGTGACGAGCGGTCGAACGCCTTGCCCCAGTCCCAAGGGCGGCCCTTCTTCTTCGCTTCTCCCTGAAGATCGCGCCGCGTGAGGTCGAGCCCGACCGCATAACCATAGACGTGGTCGAGCGCATGGGCCGGGTCGATGTTGCTGCCGCCCTTGCCGATGGCGACGACCATCTCGATTTCGTGGTGAAGATCTTTGGTCAGGCTGGGATAAGGGATCACCGTGTCGGTATCGATCACGGCGTCAGCGGGTTTGGTGAAGAAGAATGGCGGCTCGCGGTCCGAATCATGGCCCATTTCGCGCGCGTGGGCGGCATAGTTGCGCCCGACGCAGAAGATGCGCCGCACGGGAAAGCGCGCTTCTTCGCCGGCTACGGCGACGGAGGGCTGGCTGGCGGGCGGAAAGACGAAATCGGCCATGAAATTCTCCCAGATGACTGCGGAGAAAGAGATGGCTTAATTGGCGCTCCGGGGCAAGCCCGGCAAGAGCGCGAACCGGCGCTCCGGGGCAGGGACCCGAAGCGCCGAAAGTTTGAGATCAGCCCTTGAAGACGCTCTTCACGGCCTTGGCGGTCGCATCGACAATCGTGTCTGCTTCTTCGCGCGTCAGGCAGAGCGGGGGCGCAAAGCCCAGAATGTCGCCCTGCGGCATGGCGCGGCCGATGACGCCCTGTTCGAGAAGGGCTGCGGCCATCTGCGGGCCGATCTTCTCGGAAGCGTCGAAGAACTGGCGGTTCTCACGCTCCTTCACGAACTCGACGGCACACAGCATGCCTTCGCCGCGCACTTCGCCGACATGGGCGTGGTCGCCGATGGCGTCACGCATGGCGTTGACGAAGTAAGCGCCCGTCTCGCCGGCATTCTTGACGAGGCTGAGCTTGTCGACCAGTTCGAGATTGGCGATGCCGGCAGCCGCGCCGATCGGGTGGGCCGAATAGGTCCAGCCATGCCCGATCGGGCCGTATTCGTCCGTGCCGCGCTCAAGCACCTCCCACATCTTCTTGCCGACGATGGAGCCGGAAAGCGGCGCATAGGCTGAGGTGAGGCCCTTGGCGATGGTGATGAGGTCGGGTTCCATGTCGTAATGGATGGAGCCGAACATGGAGCCGAGGCGTCCAAAGCCGGTCACCACCTCGTCGGCCACGAGCAGGATGTCGTGTTTGCGCAGCACTTTCTGGATCGCGGCCCAGTATCCGGCCGGCGGCGGCACGATGCCGCCCGTGCCGAGCACGGGCTCGCCGATGAAGGCTGCGATGGTGTCCGCGCCCTCACGCTCGATCAGCGCTTCAAGTTCGGCCACGCAATGGGCGGTGAACTGCTCCTCGCTCATGGCGAGGTCCGTGCGGCGGTAGTAATAGGGCGCTTCGGTGTGGACCACCTGGGCAAGCGGCAGATCGAACTTCTTGTGGAACAGCTCAAGGCCGGTCAGCGAACCGGTCATCAGGCCGGAGCCGTGATAGCCGCGCCAGCGCGAGATGATCTTCTTCTTCTCGGGGCGGCCGAGAATGTTGTTGTAGTACCAGATCAGCTTGACGTTGGTTTCGTTGGCATCGGAGCCGCCGAGGCCGAAATAGACCTTGGACATGTTTTCCGGCGCACGGTCGACAATCATCCTGGCAAGCTTGATGGAGGCTTCCGTGCCGTGGCCCACATAGGCGTGGTAATAGGCAAGTTCCTTCGCCTGCTCGGCGATGGCGTCTGCAATTTCGGTGCGGCCATAGCCGACATTGACGCAATAGAGGCCGGCAAAGGCGTCGAGCAGCTTGTTGCCGTCACGGTCCTCGATATAGACGCCGTTGCCGCCGGTCACGATGCGGTTGGGGCTTTCGCCGCGCGCATGCTGGGCCAGATGGGTCGAGGGATGGAAGAAGGCCTCGCGGTCCCACTGGTCGAGTTGGTCGTTCTTCAACAGCATGTCGCTCTCCTGTTCGTCTTGAATTTTGTGTCTTTCAGCGCCGCTCAACCGATGTCGCGGCAGACATATTTGATGTTGGTGAAGGCTTCCAGCCCGTGGCGGGAGCCCTCGCGCTCAAGCCCGGCCTGCTTGACCCCGCCAAAGGGGATGGGCGCGCCGGTGATCTTGGTGCGGTTGACCGCGACCATGCCGAACTCGAGACCGCGCGAAAGGCGGGCGATGCGGCCGGGATCCTGCGTGTGCAGATAGGCGGCAAGGCCGGTTTCGGTGTCGTTTGCCTTCGCCAGCACGTCCGCTTCGTCATCGAAGGGGGTGAAGGCGGCAATCGGCCCAAACGTTTCCTCGCGGAAGATGAGGGCCGTTTCGGGCACATCGGCCAGAACTGTGGGCTCGAAAAAGGTGGGGCCGTGCCGCGACACTTTTCCGCCTGTTACCAGACGCGCGCCTTTTTCAAGCGCATCGGCGACCTGTTCTTTCTGCTTCGCGACTGCGCGCTCATGGATGAGCGGGCCGATATCGGGATCGGTGAGGCCGTTCCCGACCGTCAGTTCCTCGACCTTGCGGGCGAATGCGGCGACGAAGGCGTCGTAGATGGAGCGCTCGATATAGAAGCGGTTGGCGGCAAGGCAGTCCTGCCCGGAAGTGGCGAACTTTGCTGAAATGGCGCTCTCGACCGCATGGTCCAGATCGCAATCGGCAAAGGCGATGAAGGGCGCATGGCCGCCAAGTTCCATGACAAGGCGTTTGACGGTGGGTGCGGACTGCTCATAGAGGAGCCGACCGATCTCTGTGGAACCGGTGAAGGAAAGGGCGCGCACATGCTTTGAGGCGGTCATCGCGCCGACCACTTCGGCTGCCTTGCCGGTGAGCACGTTGAAGACGCCTGCCGGCACGCCGGCGCGCTCGGCGAGTTCTGCAAGGGCGAGTGCGGAGAACGGCGTCTCGGATGACGGGTGGGACACTACGGTGCAGCCGGCGGCAAGGGCGGCTGCCGCCTTGCGAGTGAGCATGGCGGAGGGGAAGTTCCACGGCGTGACGAGGGCCGCGACGCCCACAGGCTCACGCGAAACCTGCATGTCCGCGCCAGGCAGGTGCGAGGCGACGCTTTCGACCGAAACGCGCTTGGCTTCTTCAGCGTAGAAGGAAACGAAAGAGGCGGCGTAATCGATCTCGCCACGCGCTTCCGACAGGGGTTTGCCCTGTTCCAGAACCATCAGATGGGCGAGGTCCTCCTTGGCGGCGACGATCAAATCGTACCAGCGCATCAGGATCTGCGCGCGCTCCTGCGGCAGGAGGGCCGCCCAGGCGGGAAATGCCGCGTGAGCTGCTTCGATGGTCTCATCGACCTGCTCGGCGGTGAGAGCGGGAACGCAGCCCAGCCGTGCGCCATCGGCCGGGTTGAAGACATCCACGACCGGGTCGCCGGGGGCTGCGATCCAGTGACCGTTCGCATAGGCGTATTCGCGGAAAAGACGCGGATCGGCGAGGTCGGACAGGGCGGTTTTCTGAAGGGCGGCAAATGCGGACATCGGCTTTCTCCCAAGCGGATTTCCAGTGTTCGGTTCGACTGGAATCATGCCGCCTGAGGCGCCAAATTTTCTGACGATCCTGGCAGGGCGCGCCAAAGTTTCTTCTGAACTTCGCAGCCCGCGCCCGCTATTCCTTCTGCGTGGCCTCGTCGGTGTTCACCAGAACGCCGAGTGGGAACGCGCCCGGCTGTTTCACCGGCTTGGTGACGATGTAGGTGAAATAGCGCGCAAGACCCACATTCATTTCAAGAAGCCGGTCGACCAGCCGCTGATAGGTGTCGATGTCACGGGCGATGATCTGCAGGATATAGTCGAACCCGCCGCCAACAGCCCAGCAGCCGGTGATTTCATCGATGTCCTGCACGCTGCGCTCGAATCGCTGAAAGTCTTCCGCTCGGTGGCCGGCAAGCTCAGCAGCCATGAAGACGGCGATGTGCGGAGCGAGTTTCGCAAGCGCCACTTCTGCACGGTAGCCGGTAATGATCCCCGCCTTTTCAAGGCGTTTCAGCCGTTCCCAGCAGGGGGCGGGCGTGAGGTTCACGCGTTCGGCCAGCGCCGCCTTGGAGATGCGGCCTTCCCTTTGAAGGATACCCAGAATTTTGAGATCGCGATCGTCGAGCTTGAGCATGGTCAGCTCTGGATCGTCGTCCCGGCCCCCGCTGTCAAGGCCCGGACGCGCGCAAAAGTGGCGATGGCCGTGTCCTGCGCGCCCGTTCCGGTGAGATCGCATATGGTGATCTGGTTATCGCCGGTGCGGCCGGTTCTGCCGCCGGAAACGATTTCTCCGAGTTCGGATGGCGTACCGCCATGCCATACGCCGGCCCGGATGGCGGCTGCCAGTTCACCGAGTTTTTCGCACTGGCTCACCCGGTCGGACACGTAGAGATCGGCGCGGGCGAGAGCCGTCGGCTCGATCTCGTTCTTGCCCTCCTGATCGGAGCCCATGGCGGTGATGTGGAGGCCGGGATGCAGCCAATCGGCCTTGAGAACAGGTTCTCGGGCCGGCGTGGTGGTGACGACAAGCTGGCTTTCGGCGGTGAGGCGTGCCGGGTCCGTCTCGGCTTTTGCGTCGATGCCGAGGGTTTCGGCCAGATACGCAGCGCAGGCTATTGCCTTTTCCGCATCGCGCCCCCAGACAAGAAGGCGGGAGAAGGGGCGCACCTGATGCGCGGCGATCATTTGCAGGCGGGCCTGAACGCCGGTTCCCATGACGCCGGCGGTCTCGATTTTGGACGGAGCCAGATGGCGGGCTGCGACCGCGCCGGCGGCAGCCGTGCGCACATCGGTGAGAAATCCGTTGTCGAGCAAAAGCGCCTCCACGAGGCCGGTTTTTGCGGAAAACAGGATCATCAGGCCATTGAGGCTCGGCAGGCCGATCTTCGGATTGTCGAAGAAGCCGGGGCTGACCTTGATTGCGAAGCCGTCGAAACCGGGAATATAGGCCGTCTTCACGTCGACCTCGCCATGAACCTGCGGAATGTCCATGGAGAGAATGGGGGGCATGATGACAGAGCCCGAGGCGAGCGCGCGGAAGGCTTCTTCCACCACGTCGATGGCTTCAAGGTCGAGGCGGATGGCTTTGCGCAGATCGGCTTCGGTCAGGACGAGAATGTCATGCGGCATGGGGCGCTCCCTTGATGATCGTGTCGCCGAGAGCGACATCGCGGCCACAGACAATGTCGGTGAAGACCTGCATGTCGACATTGCGCCCGGTGATAAGCGTGGCGGTGGGGCCGATTCTTCCGGAGACCTTGCCGGCCATGAGGGCGGCGGCACCGACGGCACTCGCCCCTTCGCACACAAGCCGGTCTTCGAAATAATGCGCCTGCATGGCGCGATAGATTTCTTCCTCGGTGACGAGAACGACATCATCGAGGTGTTTGCGGCAAAGGTCGAAGGAATGTCGGTTTTCAAGCCCGATCCCGCCGCCGAGCGAATCGGCCAGGCTCGTCACCTCGGTGACAGCGACCGGCATTCCAGCGGCAAGCGAGGCGTGCATGGCCGCACCCCGCTCCATGGTGATGCCGATGACACGGATGGAGGGTTTGATCGTCTTCAGCGCGAACGCGATGCCGCCGGCGAGCCCGCCGCCCGACAGCGGTATGAGCACGGTTTGAAGATCCGGGCGCTGCTCCAGAAGCTCAAGCCCGATCGTGCCCTGACCGGCGATGACGGCCAGATCGTCGAAGGGCGAGATTTCGCAAAAACCCTCTTCATCGGCGAGGCGGCGGCTTTCGACCTGCGCTTCATCCTGGCTTTCGCCAATGATGCGGGCCTCGGCACCAAGCGTCCTGATGCCGGCGATTTTCGCCTCCGGCACCAGCTTCGACATGCAGATGACGGCGCTCAGGCCACGCGCGCGCGCTGCATAGGCGACGGCGCGGCCATGATTGCCGGTGGAGCAGCAGGTGACGCCGGTGGCGTCATCCGGCAGGGTGAGGACCGCATTGGCGGCACCGCGCAGCTTGAAGGCGCCGCTTGCCTGTCCGATTTCGAGCTTGAGGAGGACGTCATCACCCGTAAGACGGCTGAGAAAGGGCGCCGGCGGGAGAGGGGTATCGCGTGTCGCAATACCGGCAATGCGGCGACGCGCAGCCAGAATGTCTGCCAGCGCAAGCGTAGCCCTGTGGCTCATGAAAATCTCCCGGATTGTCTGCGAGGCAGCATGATGGTGCTGATTTGTACACAACATCGTTGGCTCGGGAATAGGACTAGCGACATTCGATGTCGTTTTCCTGCGATTCACCGGTTCGAAAATGTGATCATGGAATAGTTGTACACAAGGTTGCGAATTGCCTTTCCGGTGTACGGTTTCGCCGGGTGCACAAGCGTCCGGTCTTTCGCTTTTTGGAGGAACCATGCCAGCAACCGAAATGCCCTTCAGCGCGCAGGAATATGCCGCTCGCCTCGAAAAGACCCGCAACGCCATGGAGGCGAAGGGTATCGACGTTCTGTTCGTGGAGGACCCTTCCAACATGGCCTGGCTGACCGGCTATGACGGATGGTCGTTCTATGTCCATCAGGGCGTGATCGTCTTCAAGGATGCCGACCCGCTCTGGTGGGGCCGGTCGATGGACGGGAACGGCGCCGTGCGCACCGTCTATATGGATGACGACCGGGTGCTGCGCTATCCCGACCACTATGTGCAGGCCAACACGCTGCATCCGATGCAGCATCTGGCCGAAATTCTGCGTGCCCATGGCTTTGGCAACAAGCGGATCGGCGTGGAGCTGGAGAACTATTATTTTTCCGCCAAGGCTTATCTGGTTCTGAAGGAAGAACTGCCCAACGCGACCTTTGTCGATGCGACGGCGCTGGTGAATTGGCAGCGCGCCGTGAAATCCGAAGAGGAGATCGTCTTCATGCGCCGGGCGGCGCGGATCTCCGAAAAGATGATCGACGGTATTGTCGAGCGCATCGAGCCGGGCCTGAAGAAGAACGATCTGGTGGCCGAGATCTATGCGGACGCCATACGCGGTGTGGATGACGACTGGGGCGAATATCCGGCTATCGTGCCTCTCCTACCGACCGGCTCGGACGCGGCTGCACCGCATCTGACCTGGGACGGGCGCCGCTTTGAGCAGGGGCATGCAACCTTCTTTGAGATCGCCGGCTGCTATCGCCGCTATCACGCTCCGCTCTGCCGCACCGTGTTTCTCGGCACGCCGCCGCAGCACATGCTGGATGCGGAAAAGGCGCTGGTGGAAGGCATCGAGGCCGGGCTTGAGATCGCACGACCGGGCAATCGCGCAGGCCAGATCGCCGATGCGCTCTATGGCGCGCTGGAGCGGGCCGGCATAACGCGGGACGGGCGCTGCGGTTATCCGATCGGCATTTCATATCCGCCGGACTGGGGCGAACGTACCATATCGCTGCGCCGTGAGGACGAGACAATTCTGGAGGCGGGTATGACCTTCCATTTCATGCCGGGCCTGTGGATGGCCGACTGGGGGCTGGAAATCACCGAAAGCATCCTGATCACCGAAGACGGGCCAGCCGAGGCGCTGTGCCGCCGCCCGCGCGAACTGATCGTGAAGAACTGATCCATGCGATCCGAAACGCTGGAAAACACGACGCGCATCCTGTCCGATCTGGTGGGGTTTCCCACCATTTCGGCGGACAGCAATCTGGAAATGATCGCCTATGCAAGCGAGCTTTTGAGCGCGCTCGGTGCAAGGCTTTCAATGACGCTGGACGAGAGCGGGCACAAGGCAAACCTGTTTGCCACGCTCGGGCCGGAGGGGGATGGCGGCATCGTGCTTTCGGGCCATTCCGACGTGGTGCCGGTGGAGGGGCAGGACTGGGCGAGCGATCCTTTCGCCCTGCGCGAGGCGGATGGAAGGCTTTATGGGCGTGGCACCTGCGACATGAAGGGGTTCATCGCCTGCACGCTCGCCATGGCGCCGCACTTTGCCGAGCTGGACCTGAAACGGCCACTGCATTTCGCCTTCACCTATGACGAGGAGGTGGGGTGTTTTGGCGCGCGCGCACTGGTGGAGGAACTGGAGCGGACCGAACTCCGGCCCTCCGTCGCCATCATTGGCGAGCCGACCATGATGCGCATCATCGAGGGTCACAAGGGCTGCTTTGAATACACGACGGAGTTTCGCGGGCTGGCCGGCCATGCCTCTTCTCCCGAACGCGGCGTCAATGCGGTTGAATATGCCGTGCGCTACATCACGCGGCTCATGGCGCTGGCCAAAGAGCTGAAGACGCGCGCGCCGAAGGGCAACCGGTTCGATCCGCCCTGGACGACGCTTCAGGTCGGCACGATCTCGGGTGGTGCGGCCCGCAACGTGATTGCCGACCACTGTTCCGTGGAATGGGAAATGCGCCCGGTGCGCAATGAGGATGCGGATTTTGTGAAAGACCGTATCCGCGCGTTTGTCGAATCCGAGCTGAAGCCAGTCATGAAGGCGGTTTTTGAGGGCGCTGACATCGTCACCCATGTGATCGGTGAGGTGGACGGGCTGGAGCCGGTAACCGAATCGGAGGCGCGGCAGATCGTTTCGGAGCTTACCGGTCTCACCGAGGCGGAAGTGGTGGCGTTCGGCACGGAGGCGGGGCTCTTCCAGAAAGCCGGAATTTCCTCCGTCATCTGCGGGCCGGGTTCCATCGAGCAGGCCCACAAGGCAGATGAGTTCGTTTCTCTGGAACAGCTCGAAGAATGCCTTGGCATGCTTGAACGGCTGGGCAGAAAGGTGAGCTGAGGGCGATGGAGCGAGAGCGATGACAGGCGAGGCACGCGCGCGGTTCGAGCGTATCTACACGCTTTTGCGCGAACGCATATGCCTGCTCGACTATCCGCCGGGCATGCGGCTTCGCGAAGAGGATCTCGCCGAGGAATTCGACACCAGCCGAACGCCGATCCGCCGGGTTCTGGCGCGGCTCGAAGACGAGGGCTATCTGCGCTCTGTCCATGGCGTGGGCACCATGGTCACCGATATCGACATCGCCTCGCTTGAACAGGTCTATCGCCTGCGGGTGGAGCTTTCCGAGCTGATCGGCAAGCTTTCGCCGATAGAGCCCGATGAAGACGCCAAACGCGCCTTCGCTGCCATGAAGACGCGCTGTGAGGCTTTGGTGAGAACGCCCAGCCAGCGCGCCTTTGCGCAGCTCAATATGGATTTTTTCCATCTTTTGATGACGCTGACGGAAAACGAGCCTCTGCAGGAGTTTTCCGAACGGTTGTACTATCAGACCACGCGGATCTGGCTAAAGCGTGCGGCCGGCGAGGACGGCACGGAAGAAACGCTTGCCAGCGAGATCGGCTTTTTCCTGCGCGAAGTCTCCGACATTGCCGCAGCCGTTGCCTGCGGGGCGCTGGAAAGCGTCGGGCAAATCCGCCGCGCCCATGTGGCCATGAGTTTTGCTCGCCTGAAGGAAAGGGCAGGCGAAGAGGTGGAGGCAGCCTCTCTCTAGGAGGCCTCCCGTGCCAGTGCGCTCAGATCGGGCAGGTCGGTTGCGCCGCCAACCCGCATGACGGCTTCGGCCCCGCAGCGATTGCCGGCTGCAAGGCATTGTTCAACCGGTTTTCCGGAAAGCCACGCATCGATGAAACCGGCATTGAACGCGTCTCCGGCCCCCGTGGAATCGATTACATTGACGGGCTGCGTCGGCATCGAGATGGTGGTTTCGGCGCTGATCGCGATGGATCCTTCCGGCCCGCGCTTGACGATTGTAAGCGGTGCGGGCGGTTTCTTTCCCGGGGAAATGGCAAGCCGCTGCGCCTCGGTTTCGTTGGGCAGGAATATGTCCACTGCTCCGATCAGCGCGGCAAGATCATCGCGCGCCAGAACCGCATCGTCCCATGAACAGTCGAGCGAGATGGAAAGCCCCGCACCGCGCGCCTGTTCGATGAGGAAGGGCGCTTCGACCAGAGTAGCGAGCTCGCCGATATGGAGATGGGCGAAGTCACCGTTGGCGATGACTTGCGCAAATGTTTCCGGCACGGCGGGACCGGCGCGGCGCGTGAGGAACGCGCGTTCCGTGCCCGATGTCATGGCCACGGTGATCTGCGGATCGAGCGTGTCGGGCATGGGCTGCGAGGCCGAAAGATCGACACCGCTTGCCTCAAGCTCTTTCATCAGTGCTGAGGCGAACGGCCCCGAAGGGAGCGCGGAGGCCAATGAGACCGGACGACCGAGGGCGGCCACATAGGCCGCGGTGATGAACGCGCCGCCGCCTGGCTTGATCGACAGGCCGCCGGCAAAAACTTCTTCACCCAACGTTGGCATTTTCGGCAGATCGGTAAAAATCAGATCGCAGTAGAGCCGCCCCACGCTCAGGACGCGGCCCGACCGGTTGGCTTGCGTCACGGCAGCGCCTCCCCGGATTTGGCATCAAAGAGATGCATTTCGCCGGCCTTTGCCGTCAGCTTGACCGTGTCGCCGGCTTTTGGCGGTTTGCGGCCCGATGCCTTTGCGATCACCTCATGGCCGTTGACGCCGACATAGACCAGCGTGTCGGCACCGAGCGGCTCGACAATGTTGACCGTGCCCGAGAAAAGCCCGTTGCCGCCGGTGACAACGAGATCGTCTGGCCGGATGCCAAGGATCACGTCGGCCCCTTCCGAGGCGCGGCGCTCGGGCAGATCGATGCCGAGCCCGCCCCCGAGTTTGACGCCCTTTCCGGCCCAGTTGCCCGGCAGCATGTTCATGGAGGGCGCGCCGATGAACTGGGCGACGAAGGTGTTTGCTGGCTTGTGATAAACCTCAAGCGGCGTGCCGACCTGCTGGATATAGCCATCCTTCATGATCACGATCCGGTCGGCCATGGTCATGGCTTCCACCTGGTCGTGCGTCACGAAAATGATCGTGTTTCCAACGCGTTGGTGAAGCTTCTTGATTTCAAGCCGCATCTGGGTGCGCAGTTGCGCATCAAGGTTGGAGAGCGGCTCGTCGAACAGAAAGACGGCGGGATCGCGCACCATGGCACGGCCGATGGCGACGCGCTGGCGCTGCCCGCCCGAAAGCTGGTTGGGGCGGCGCTCCAAGAGGTCGGTCATGCCGAGAATGGCGGCCACCTCGTCGATGCGCTTGTCCTTCGCCTCTTTTGAAAGCCTGGACGTGCGCAGGCCGAAGCCGATATTCTTGCGCACCGACATGTGCGGATAGATTGCGTAGTTCTGGAACACCATGGCGATGTCGCGCTCCTTGGGCTCCAGATTGTTGACGAGGCGCTCGCCGATGTGGATTTCGCCGCCGCTGATCTCTTCAAGGCCGGCGATCATGCGCAGGGTCGTGGATTTGCCGCAGCCCGACGGGCCGACGAAGACGACGAATTCACCATCGGCCACGTCGAGATTGATGCCGTGAAGCACCTCGACCTTGCCGTAGGATTTGACGAGATTGCGAAGGGACAAGGTGGCCAAGGGTCTACTCCTGCAAGAGAGCGCCGAAGGCGGCATCGAGCGCGGCCCCGGCTTTTTCGGCGCGGGCAAGGTCCGCTGCCTGTTGTTCTGAAAGGCGGGTGAGGGTGGCGCGATAGGTTTGAAGCGCCTCGTTCATGGCGTCGGGTCCCGGACCGCCAAAACGCTCACGCACCGTCACGAAATGGCGCGCGCTGACGGCCTCGCCGTAGGCTGCGGCGTCGAGCGTGCTGTCGCGCCCGGTCAGTTCCCTGAAAGCCTTGGAGAAAGCGTCGAACCCTTCGCCGAGTGGTTTGCCATCGGCGATCACGGCGCGGGCCGTGGCGGCTGCGATCTCATGCGCCTGCCGGAAGGACAGGTTTTCGCGGCGCACCAGCGTATCGGCGAGTTCCGTCACGGTGATGCAGGCGGCGTCGATGTTTCTGACCACGCGCTCACCGTTTATGGAAACGGCGCTGATCAGGGCTGCCAGAAGGTCGAGCACACGTGCGCCGCTCTGGAAAGCCGCGTAGCCGGCCACCTGAACCTCGCCCTCGCTGTCATTCATGTCGGTGAAGGGCGTGTTGTGCATCGTGTTGACGACCGCATCGGCGCGCCCGCAGGTCATCGACGCAAGATGGCGCAGATGCTCGATGGGCACGGGATTGCGCTTTTGCGGCATGATGGACGAAATCTGCACGAGACTGCCGGGCACATGGAGCTGTCCCACCTCGAAGGCTGACCAGAACTGCATGTCCTGAATGAAACGCCCGAGATGCAGGAAGGTGAGCTTCATCGCGCTGTAGACGCCGGTGACATAGTCGACCGAGGCGATGCAGCCGTAGGAATTGCGCAGCGGCTCGGAAAAGCCCAAAAGATCGGCCATGCGGGCGCGGTCAATGGGAAAGCCGCTGGTCGTGATGGCGGCAGCCCCCATCGGGCAATGGTCGGTATTGGCGCGGGCCGCCTGCAGGCGCTCGATGTCGCGCAGAAGCACCTCGACGGCAGCCGAAAGATAATGGCCGAAGGTGGAGGGCTGGGCCGGCTGGCCATGCGTGTAGGCGACAATCAGCGTGTCGCGCTCGGCTTCGGCCTTGGCGATCAGAGCGGAGGCCAACGCGTGCGCCTTGCCGATCAGCGTGTCGGCATGGTGCTTCAGGGTGAGCTTGAAGACCGTGTGGTCCATGTCATTGCGCGAACGCGCCGTGTGCAGCATGCCGGCAAGGTCCGGTCCAAGCCGCTTTTTGAGCTCCGCCTCGACGAGGAAGAAATAGTCTTCCACCTCGCCGGTATAGGTGAGGGCGTCGACATCGACCGTCTCGTCAATGTCGACAAGGGCCGCAGCGATGCGGGCGGCGTCATCCCGGGAAAGGATGCCGGTCTCCGTCAACATCACGAGATGCGCCCGGTTGATGGCGCGGAACGCATCCACATAATTGGCCTTCACGCCCTCAAAGAGCGGTGCCAGCACCGTGTCCTTGTAGACGGGGTGAGGGAATTTTTCGTTGAGGCTCATCGTGCGCTTATCCCTTGAGGCCGGCCATGACAACGCCGCGAATGATGAAGCGCTGGAAGATGAGGAAGACGACCAGCGTCGGCAGCGTGGAGATGGCCGCGCCCGTCATGATCAGTTCCCAGGCCACGTCCACCTCGTCGCCGAAGCTCGAAAGCCCGACCGGCAGCGTGTACATCTCCACCGAATTGGTGACGATCAACGGCCAGATGAAGGCGGTCCAGTTGCCGAGGAAAACGAAGATCGCAAGGGCTGCAAGCGCCGGGCGGACGAGCGGCATGGCCACCTGCCACCAGATCTGGAACTCGTTCAGCCCGTCAATGCGCGCAGCCTCCAGGAAATCGTCGGGAACGGTCTCAAAAAACTGCTTCATGAGGAAGGTGCCGAAGGCGGTCATGACGCCCGGGAACATGATGCCCCAATAGGTGTCGAGCCAGCCGAAGCTCTTGCTCATGAGATACCACGGGATGACCAGCATCTCGGTCGGGATCATCAGGGTGGAGAGAATGGCGATGAAGACCAGGTAGCGGCCGGGGAACTTGAATTTGCAGAGCGCGTAACCAACCAGCGCGTCGAAGAAGACGGCCGACGCGGTGGTGACGATTGCGATGACCAGCGAGTTGATGAACCAGCCGTAGAAACGGCCGTCCTCAAGCACGTAGGTGTAGTTCTCGATCGTCGGCTCTTCGGGGATCAGGTTCAGATTGTAGACCTCGAAGGGGAATTTCAGCGAGGTGGAGACCATGAACACGATGGGCATGATCATGAGAATGCCGCCGCCGAACAGAAGCGCCCAGCGAATGAACTGGCCCATATTGCGCCTGGAATTGCGCGAGGATCCGGAGAAAAGCGCGTCGGTGGACGCTTTGACTGCGATGTCCTGACTGGCCATGTCAGCTATCCTTCAAAAGTCGAAGCTGGATCAGGCTGACGACCAGCAGAATGGTAAAGAGCACGACGGTCTGGGCTGCCGCATAGCCCATGTTGAAGCCGTTGAATGCGGTGTCGTAGATCAAAAGCACCAGCGGTTTGGTGGAGTTCAGCGGACCACCCGGATTGTTGGTGGTCATGTTGAAGACCTGATCGAAGATCCGCAGGAAACCGATCGATGAAAAGACCACCAGAAACACGATGGTGGGTTTTAGAAGCGGGATGGTGATCTCGGTGAGAACCGTCCATGTGGAGACACCATCGATGCGCGCGGCCTCGTAATAGCTTTGCGGGATGGCGCGCAGCCCGGCCATGAAGATGATGACCTGAAAGCCGAGACCGGCCCAGACGGCGCAGGCCAGAACCGAGGGCAGGGCATTGGTTGTCGAGCTTAGAAACTCGATCTGGCTGATGCCGAAACTCGCCAGAAAATTGTTGAACACCCCGATGGGGACCGGCTGATAGAACCAGCGCCAAACCCAGGCCATGGCGACCGCGCTTGTCATGAAGGGCAGGAAATAGAGCGCACGGATGGTGCCGTGCATGAAGCGCACCTTGTCGAGGTGATAGGCGATGATGAAGGACAGGACGAGGCTGACCGGCGTGCCCAGGATCAGATACATGAAAGTGTTCTTGAACACTTTCCAGAAGACCGGGTCGCTGAACAGCTTGGCGTAGTTTTCAAGGCCCACATATTTCCGATCGCCGAGCAGGTTCCATTCCTGAAAGGACAGAACGAAGGCATTGGCTGTCGGATAAAAGCGGATGACGACGTAGAAGAGAACCGGCAGGGCAAGGAAAATCCAGGCCCAGACGATCTGCTTCTGCGAGATGGTGAGATTGTTGTAAAAGCGCATGGCCCCGTCCCGAAATTTCGATGGGCGTCCGGCGGACCGGACGCCCGAAAGGCCTTATTTCTTGTAGTATTCGTCGAGGATTTTCTGCTCTTCCTCGGCGGCCTGTGCGACGCTCTCTTCAAGCGCCTGGCCCTGCAGCTCGATGCGCTGCATCATGTCCACCATGGCCTGACGCTGGGCGCTCTCATTGGCAAAAACGGTGGTCTTTGCGTATTCCAGGCCCTTGATGAAGGGGCCGTAGACCGGATGATTGACGTTCTCGTCGGTCATGGCGGCAGACGGTTTGGCTGGCAGTTCGCCAACGGTCTCAAGCCAGATCTGCATGGCCTCGTCGGAGGTGAGATACTCCATGAACTTGACGGCAGCGTCGAATTTCTCGCCTTCCGCTTTGGAGGTGATGGCGTTCACCCAGTAGGAGGAATAGTTCGATTTGGTGCCATCGGGCCCGGCGGGAAGCTCGGCCACGCCCCATTTGAGGCCGCGCACGCTTTCAAGCGCGCCGATGCGGAAGGAGCCGTCAATGTGCATGCCGGCGCGACCGGCCTTGAAGGCGGCCTGCGGCTCATCCATGAAGGCAGCCTTGGTCACGCCATGCTTGGCCTGCAAATCATTATAGAAACCAAAGGCTTTCAGCCCGGCCTCATTGTTGTAGTTGACCGTCTTGTAGTCATCCAGATAGGGCTCGCCGCCGAACTGGCGGATGAGCACTTCGCGGATCCAGTGGTGATCCTGCGCGGTCATGCCGGTGGTCAGACCGACGGCGGTCAGATTGCCGGCACCATCCTTCTTGGTGAGTTTCTTGGCGGTTTCGACAAGCTCGTCGAGATTGGCCGGCGGGTTCTCGATGCCGGCTTCCTCGAACATACGCTCATTGTAGAAGAGAGCCAGCGAGCGCACAGCGGTGGGCAGGGCCCAGTAGCTGTCGCCCATCCGCATGGCTTTCACCATGGGGAAAAACTCTTCCTCGATCTTTTCGGGCGGGAATGTGTCGGCTGGCAGCGGCTGGATGAGCTCGGCTTCCACATAGTCATTGAGCCAGCCATAGAAGAGCTGGACGACATCGGGGCCCTGACCGGCCGGAATGGCAGCCGCCACCTTGGTGCGGTAGCTGTCATAGGGGAAATGCGTCATCTTGACGGTGATGTCGGGATTGGCTGCCTCGAAATTCTCGATCAGCTTGTCCATCGCATCGACGCGTGCTTCGAAGAAATACTGCCAGTACTCGATCTCAACCGCTGATGCGCCACCCGTGCCAGCCGCCATGGTCATGGCTGCCGTGGCGGCACCCAGCATGAAAGTGCGTAGTCTGTTGCGTTTCATTCTGCTTGCTCCCTTTGATTGCTGCCCGGAATGTAGCCAGCCAGCCTGTCACCCTCTGATCACCCGTCTCAACGAGGCGGCATGTCCATCCACCGACGATTAACTCAATCAAGTTGAATATTCAAGTTAGTTGAATTAATAAGCCCATATGAAGATCAACAATCCACGGCGCATTGTCGGATCGAACGCTGAACGCACCCGGCTTCACAACCGTCAGGTGGTGTTGGGCCACGTACGTGAGCGGCAACCGATCGGGCGTGCGGAGATTGCGCGCATATCGGGCCTGTCGACACAGGCCGTGAGCAACATCATTGCCGAACTGGAGGAAGACAGGCTTCTGATCGAAGCCGGGCGGCAGTCGGAGGGGCGGGGGTTGCCGGTTCTGAAATACCGGCTCAATGCGGACGGCGCAGTGGCGCTCGGCATCGAGGTCAGGCCCGACGCGATGTTTGGCGCACTGGTGAACCTCGAAGGCGAGACGCTGTTCACCACCCGCGAGGCATTGTCGGACAATGCACCGTCCACAGTCGTTTCGGTGGCCCGACGCATTCGTGCCAGCGCGCTTGAGGGGCGTTGTGGCAAGGCCCAGAGGATTCTTGGGGCCGGCGTCGTGATGCCTGGCCCCTTCGGCAAGGTTGGGATTTCAGGCGCGGGTCAATCGGCGCTTCATGGCTGGGAGGAAAGCGATCCCGTTGCCGTGTTCGAGGAAGCGCTCGATATGCCCGTGGTCGTTGAAAACGACGCGACGGCTGCTGCCGTGGCCGAGCGCGTGCGCGGCGTCGCAACGGGGCTTCGCACCTTCTGCTTTCTCTATTTCGGAGCCGGGCTGGGGCTGGGCGTGGTCGCCGAGGGCGAGGTCCAGCGTGGTGCTTTCGGCAATGCGGGTGAAATCGGCCATGTCATTGTCCGGCCCGGCGGGCGGCTTTGTGCCTGCGGGAACCATGGCTGCCTCGAAACCTATGCAAGCCGCATTGCTGCGCGCAGCAAGCTTGCGGGTGCGGGCATCGAGATCGGCAGCGCTTCCGACATCGAAAACCTCTACAAAGCGGGCAACGCGCATTTGATGGAGTGGATCGAAGAGGCTTCAGGTCCGCTCTCGCAGGCCGTTGGCCTGATCGAAAACCTCTTCGATCCCGAAACCGTCATTCTTGGCGGTGCCATGCCGGATGCCGTTCTCGATCACCTCATTGCCACGCTCGATCTTCCCGGCGGCTCCGTTGCTGCGCGGGCCGGACGGAGCACGCCGCGCGTTCAGCGCGGTGCCTGCGGGCGCCTCACCGCCGCTCTCGGCGGGGCAGCACTCGTCATTCACGACACCATCACACCGCGCATTGCCGCAAAAACTTGATTCTCTGGGAGGTTCACAAATGCCCGTTTCCGATCAGGAGCGCATCGCCGCGCAGGTGCGCAATCCGCGCATCGTCAGGCTGTGGCAGGCGCTCGCGCCGCTGAAATCCTGCGTCTCCTTCATGAACACGGGCGCGCATCCCGATGACGAGACGTCGGAAATGCTGGCGGCTCTGGCCCTGCGCGACGGCATTGCGATCTCCTTTGCCTGCGCCAATCGCGGCGAGGGCGGACAGAACGCCATCGGCTCCGAGGTGACACATGATCTGGGCGTGGTGCGCACGGCGGAAATGGGGCGCGCCGCCGAAGTGCTGAACCTCAATCTCTATTGGCTATCGGAAACGCCCGACGACACGATCTTCGATTTCGGCTTTTCAAAACGCGGCACCGAGACACTTGAAAAATGGGGTCGTGAGCGCACGCTCAAACGCTTTGTCGAGATCATCCGCACGGAGCGACCGGATATCATCTGCCCCACATTCCTGGATGTTCCTGGGCAGCACGGGCATCACCGGGCGATGACCGAGCTTGCCCATGACGTGATGAGCGCTGCCGCCGATCCGGCATTTCCGGGCGTGGATCTGCCGGTGTGGCAGGTGAAGAAGCTCTATCTTCCCGCATGGTCAGGAGCTGGAGACAATTACGATGACGACCTGCCGCCGCCCAGCGCCACGCTGACGGTCAAGGGCACCGGACAAGACCCGGTAACGGGCTGGAGCTGGGCGCAGATCGGTGAACAGTCGCGCGCTTTCCATCTGACGCAGGGGATGGGGCGCTGGGTGCCGAATGGTAAGGAGCGCGATTGGCCGCTGCATCTGGTGCGGTCCGAGGTGGAAGGGCCGGACAAGCAGATCACGGACGGGCTTCCGGCCACACTGGCCGATCTGGCTTCCTTTGCCGGTGCGCCTGAAATTGCCGATGATCTGCAAGCGGCGCACTCGGCCTGTGATGCAGCGTTCGAGGCATTTCCGGATATGGAAGAGGTGGCACGTCAGGCGGCCTTGGCCCTCAAGGCGGTGCGTGCTGCCCGCGATGCCTGCCCTGACAAGGCACGTGAAGAGGTGCAGCACCGCCTCGCGGCAAAGGAAGTGCAGCTGTCTCACGTTTTGCGGGTAGCCAGTGGTGTGGAGGTGCGCGCCTGGCTTGAACGCGATGTCCTACGGCCCGGTGACAGTGTCGCGCTGACGATTGAAAGCTCCGGGCCGGTATCAGATGTATCGCCGGTTCTGCCGAAGGGCTGGCGCTTTGCAGATGGCGTTGTGCAGGTGTCGGTGGATGCCGAAAGCACGGATTGTTATCCGGCCACATATCGACCCGGTGTGGCACGCCTGCCGGCCATTCGTGTCGGTGTGACCGTCGATGGGGTTTCTTCTGAAACGCTTTTGCCGCTTGAGCGGGCACCGGTCGTGCTTCCTGCACGTTCGGCAACACTTTCTCCCGACCGTGCATTGATCAATGCCGCCTCGGAGTTGCGCCAGATCGATCTGCGTGTTTCCGAGCTTTTTCCTCAGTCGGGAAAGGTGGGGCTGGACTTGCCGTCCGGCTGGAGCGCAATACCCGCCACCGAGGGTTTTCTGGTGGAGGCACCACGGGACGTAGCGGCAGGCCTTTACGAGCTTTCCCTAAAGATTGAGGGAATGCCTGCCGAAACCGTCAAGCGGATTGCCTATCCACATATCGGCGAGCGAGCGCGCGCATTTCCGGCGCAGTTGTCTGTGCGGGTTCTGGATGTGGAACTGCCGGATGTGCGGGTGGGCTATGTCGGTGGCGGGAACGACCGGGTGGGGCACTGGCTCAAGGCTCTCGGCCTCGAGGTGACCGAGTTGGCGGACAGCGACCTTACGGAAGAAGGGCTGAAAGACATCGACACGGTCGTGGTAGGTATCTTTGCGATGCGTGCGCGACCGGCGCTCAAAAATGCCATGCCGCTGGTGCATCGCTGGGTGAAGGAGGGCGGCAATCTCGTCACGCTCTATCACCGCCCATGGGATGACTGGGATCCGGAAACCGTGCCGCCGCGCCGGCTGGAAATCGGCAAGCCATCGCTGCGCTGGCGGGTGACGGACGAGAATGCGCAGGTAACGCACCTCTTGCCTGATCATGCGTTGCTCACCACGCCCAACCGCATCACGGATGAGGACTGGAAAGACTGGCACAAGGAGCGGGGTCTGTATTTTGCCAAGAGCTGGGATGAGGCCTATGAGCCGCTTCTCTCCATGGCCGATCCCGACGAGGCAGCGCATGAGGGCGCGCTCCTTTCGGCTCGTATCGGCAAGGGGCGGCACACGCATGTGGCGCTTATCCTGCACCACCAGATGGAGAAGCTTGTGCCGGGCGCGTTCCGCCTGATGGCGAACCTCGTGGCAAGGCCGTGAGCGCAGGCGCTACGGCAAAGGACAATCTACGCGCCGGTGCCTGGCTTCTGGCGGATATGGGCCTCAACATCTGGGCCATATCCATTGTCAAGGCGCTGGGCGCGGGCTATCCGCCGTGGCAGCTCGTGTTCCTGCGCGCGCTGGTCGGGTTCTGCCTGATTTTTCCATGGCTCGCGCGTCAGCGGCATGTTCTGTGGTCGATCGACCGCGTGTCATTGCATCTCTTTCGGGTTTTCCTGTCGGCTGTGGCGCTCACCGGTGGTTTCTATGCTGTCGCGCATCTGCCGCTGGCGCTCTACATGACCATGAATTTCACGCGGCCCGTGGTGCTGGTGGCGCTCTCGGCCCTGATCCTGCGCGAAGCGGTTTCAGGCTCGCGCTGGCTGGCGGCGGGACTGGGGCTCGTGGGGGCTTTCATCGCCGCAAGTCCGGGCAACGTGCCGTGGACGCCCGCGCTTCTGGCGGCACTCGCTGCGGTTTTGGCTGGCACCGGGGCCATCATCGTCACGCGGCAGCTCAAGGGCACACCGCCGGTCGTCATGATGCTGTTCTATACGGGTGGGCTGGCGCTGATCACCGCCTGGCCGGCGCTCTCTGGCTGGCAGCCGGTCGCGGCGGGGCACTGGCCGTTTCTTCTGGCGGTCGGCGTGTTTTCGCAGGCCGCGCAGTTCTGTTTCCTGCGCGCTCACTGGCTCGGAGATGCCGGTTTTCTCGGACCGCTCGGCTATTCGAGCCTCATTCTGTCCGGCTTGGTCGGGTATGTCTTCTTTGGTGAAATCCCCAGTTTCAACACGGTGATCGGTGCCGTTATCATCGTGCTTGCCACGGGGTTTCTCACCTTGAGAACGGCGCGGCTCAGGAGCCACGCCGCCTCGGGGAACTGAGCGGAGCCTACCGCTCAGTCGGGATCCGAACCCTCGGCGATGGCCTCATCCGCGATCTTCGGACGGAAGTAGCGCCCCACGATCAGCGGCAGGACAAAGCCGACAATGGCAAAGGTCCACAGACCGATGGCCAGCCACGAGTTGAACAGCATCGTCCAGTCGCCATCATGGATGGTCATGGCGCGGCGCAGGTTCTTCTCCATCTGGTCGCCAAGCAAGACGCCGAGAATGATCGGCACCAGCGGCACATCGAGCTTACGCAGCACCCAGCCCATCACACCGAAGATGACCATCACCACCAGATCGAAGGTGGAGCCGGAAATGCCGTAGATGCCGACGAAGGAAATCATCGCCACGGCGGGCATCAGATAGCGTGTCGGGATCAGAAGAACCCGCACGAACAGCGAGACCAGCGGCAGGTTCATGGCCAGAAGCATGATGTTGCCGATGAAGAGGGCCGCAATCAGACCCCAGACCACATCCGGGTTCTGCTGAAAGAGCAGGGGGCCGGGCGTGATGTTGAGCGCAAGCAGCATGGCAAGCAGCACGGCAGTCGTGCCGGAACCGGGGACGCCGAGTGCGAGCATGGGCACGAGCGCGCCGCCGGCGGCCGAATTGTTGCCGGCCTCCGGTGCTGCCACACCACGCGGATCGCCCTTTCCGAACGTTCCCTTGCGGTCGGAGATGCGCTTTTCGAATGTGTAGGAAATGAAGGAGCCGAGCGAGGCACCGGCCCCCGGCAGGACACCGGCGATGAAGCCGAAGATTGTCGACCGGCCCATTGCAGGCAGTGTTTCACGCACCATCTTCCACGGCGGCACGATGCGGCCCACTTTTACCGCCTTGTCGTCCGCGCCGCTGCCGGCACGATGCTCCAGAAAGATGAACACTTCCGAGAGCGCGAACAGGCCGACAATGGCGACAAGGAAGTCGATCCCGTCGTATAGGTGCACTTCACCAAAGGAGAAACGCGGGACGCCCGTCTGGCCATCGACGCCGATGGTGGCGATGCCGAGACCGATGACCGCTGCGAGCGCGGCCTTGGCCTGGTTGCGGCTGGCGATGCCGCCAAGCGTGGCGAAAGCGAGAACGAAGAGCGCGAAATATTCCGCCGGGCCGAACAGGAGCGCGACCTTGACCAGCTGCGGCGCAAGAAAGACCAGCCCCCATGTGGCGAAAAACGCGCCGATGAAGGAGGCAAGACCGGAAATGGCGAGCGCCTCTCCAGCCTTGCCGGCCTTGGCCATCGGGTGACCGTCGAGCGTTGTCATCAGCGCTGGTTCATCGCCTGGAATGTTAAGCAGGATCGACGAGATGCGCCCGCCATACATGGCGCCGTAATAGACGCTGGTGAGAAGGATGAGCGCCGGTGTCGCCGGCAGGCCGAGCGTGAAGGCGAGCGGTATGAGGATCGCAACGCCGTTTGAAGGGCCAAGCCCCGGCAGGGCGCCGATGATGGTGCCGAGAAAGCAGCCGATCAGCGCCAGCATGAGGTTTTGCCAGGTCAGCGCGACGGCAAACCCGTCTGCGAGTGATGCCAGTGTGTCCATTTTGGGCCTCCCGCCTCAGAAGCCCCAGGGGCCGCGTGCCAGCGACAGCCCCAGGACAAGATGGAAAATGACATAGATGCCGACGGCGATGAGTACGCCGGCGATGATGGCCGAAACCGGGCTGGAGCCCAGCCGCCAGGAGAGATAGCTCGCCGCAACCGCGGTGCAGGCGACAAAGCCGTAATCCTTGAGAAAAAGCGCATAGGCGATCATCACGGCAGTTGCCATGCCGATCTCGAAAAGGCGCGCGAAGGTGGGCCATTCGGGTTCGGTGTCCGGCTTGAGCACGATGATCGCGCTGGAGATCGCCAGTACGGTGCCGATCATGAATGGAAAGGCTTTGGGTCCGAACGGATCGGAAATGAAGCTCAGCTCGATCTGCGTTGCCTGCCAGATATAGAAGACAGCGAGAAGAAAGCCGAAGACCCCGAAGATGCGGTCGCTCATGACGGACACGCTCCCCTGATTGTTCTCGATACAATTCGGGCCTGCGGGATGCTCCCGGCAGGCCCGAGCGTGTTTTCGGATGGTTACTTCACGATACCGATCTGCTTCGACAGATCGGTGATGGAATCGATGGATTCCTTCACGAAGGCCTGGAATTCGTCGCCCTGAAGATCAAGCGGGGCAAGGCCGTTCTGAGCCATGATCTCTTTCCACTCGTCGGACGCATAGACCTTGCTGACGGCATCGACCCAATAGGCATAAGCTTCATCGGACATGTCGCCAGGCGCATAAAAGCCGCGCCAGTTGGCGCCGATCACGTCGATGCCCTGTTCCTTTGCCGTGGGGAAGGACGAGAAATCGCCTTCAAGGCGCTCCGGTGCAAGGACCGCAATGACCTTGATGTCGCCGGAATCGACAAATCCCTTGGCTTCCGATGCGTCACCGGTAAAGGCCTGCACGGAACCGGCCAGAAGCTGGGTAACCGCCTCGCCGCCGCCATCAAATGCAACGTATTTCACCTGGCGAACATCCTCGACACCAGCCTTGGATGCAGCGATGAGCACCTTGAGATGATCCCAGCCACCCACAGCCGAACCGCCGGCAACCGACACAGATGAGGGGTCTGCCTTGATTTTCTCCATGAGCTCGGGAAGCGTGTTGATCGGCGAATCCTTGGCGACCGCGATCACCCCGTAATCGGCGCCAACCGAGCCGATCCAGCGCACCTGATCCATGGTGTTGCCCGGAAACGCGCCCTGCGCAAGGCGTGTCGCGGTCGCCGAAGAGGCTGCCACGATCAGGTTGTTTTCGGAATTGCGTTTGCCGACCACTTCCGCAAAGGCGACGCCGCCGCCGCCGCCGGCGATGTTGGACACCTGCATCGTGCCGGGCACGAGGTCGAGATCCTGCAAGGTCTTGCCCACCTGGCGGCAGGTGAAATCCCAACCGCCGCCGGGATTGGCAGGCGCAATGCATTCGGTGTTGTTGGGCTCAAACGCAAAGGCCGACAGGCTGGATGCGAGCGTGAAGACGGCCGCAAGGCCGAGCAGCTTTTTCATAGATTTTCTCCTCCTGAGCGATTCCGCCACAAAAGGGCGCAACCTGTCTCGATCTTTTCGATACCGCCGACCTCCCAGTGGACGGAACGGTTTGTCAGGAGATTGTTCTCATGACGAAAGAGAGCCTATAGGGTGAGCCTGTCAACAAGCTGTCATTGTCCGGAAAAAATGCATTTCCTGATCGTTGAAGATACGCGCGACGTCGCGGAAGCCATTGAAAGGCGGCTGGAAAAGGCCGGCCATGTGAGCGACCGCGCTGAAACGCTGGAGGATGCCGAGCACTTTGTGGGCATGGCGCAGCACGATCTGATCGTTTTGGATATCAACTTGCCGGACGGGTCGGGCATTGCGTTCTTGAAGAAACTTCGTGCAGCCGGAAACCGCGTGCCGGTGCTGGTTTTGACAGCACGGCTGGCTGTGAACGACAAGATCGATGCGCTCGATCTGGGCGCCGATGACTATATGATCAAGCCTTTCGATCTGGGCGAACTGGAAGCGCGCATTCGTGCGATTGTCCGTCGGCGCAGCGGCGATGCCGACCGCACATTGTCGGTCGGGAAGCTGACCTTTGATATGGCTGCCCGGCGGGTTTTGATCGACGGGGAACCATGCGAACTGACGCGGCGCGAGCAGACCCTCCTGGAAATCTTTCTGACGAATCGCGACCGGGTGCTCGAAAAGGAGGATCTTCTGACACGGCTGTTCGGCCACGACGAGGAACGCAACCCGAACGCGGTGGAACTCTATGTCGGACGCCTCAGGCGAAAGATCGAGGGCTCCGGCCTTGAGATCCGGACACTACGCGGCCTTGGCTATCAAGCGGTTTCGATGGAACCGGGGACGTGATGGGGCTCCCTGTACGTCAGGCCTTGCCCGGCCGCACCCTTTCAATCGTCTATCGTTTGACGATCTCGCTCACGCTGGTGCTGACACTGGCGGTAGCGGCCACGATCTGGGCGGCCTACGGGTATGGCCGGCAGGCAGCCAATGAGGCATTTGACCGGCTCCTGCAGGGAGCCGCCCTGCAGATTGCTGAGCGCATTTTCGTTGTCGAAGGCGAGGTGCGCGTCGACATACCCGTGTCTGCTTTCGAACTCCTCTCGCTCGCCAAGGATGAGCGCGTGTTCTATCGCGTGACGCAGCCTGATGGCACCACACTCACCGGCTACGAGGATTTCCCCTTGCCCGAAGCTGCCACCATCCCGGAAGGAGGCTATGCGTACGAAACCCAGTTCGGGGGTGAGCGCGTGCGCGCGCTTGTCATGCTGCGCCGACTGGCTGAAAGGGCGGTGAGCGGCGACATCCATATCATTGTGGCGCACACGACAGGCAGCCGCGAGCAACTGGCGCGCAGCATGGTCACACAGGCCGTCGCCGTCATCGCCGGTGCGGGGCTGGCGATCCTGATCCTGGCGCTGCTTGCGATGCGCTATGCCATGCGCCCGCTCGAGCGTATTCAAACAGCGATCCTTGAGCGTGATCCGCTCGACCTCTCGCCCTTTTCCATGCACGCACCCGACGAGGTTTCTGCGCTCGTGGCCGCGATCAACCGGTTTATGGGCAGGCTCGACCGCCGTGTGCGTGCGATGCAGGACTACGTTGCAGACTCCGCTCACCAGATACGAACGTCCATTACCGCGTTGAGAGCGCATAGCGAACTCGCGCTGGACGAGGATGATCCGCAACGACTGAAGGCCCTGCATCGACGCATCCGCAGCCGCGCGATCGGTCTGAACCGTCTGACGGACCAGCTTCTGAGCCACGCGCTCGTGACCCATCGCGCCGATACTGCCCCGCTCGAGCCGCTGGACCTGCGCCGTATCGCCGTTGGTGCTGAGCGCGATTTCGTTCAACTGGCAGGCGGGCGCAAATTGCGCATCAGGCTCGATCTCCCTGAAGAGCCCGTCATGGTTCGTGGTGACGCATTCAGCTTGCGTGAAGCAGTCAAGAACCTGTTGAACAATGCGCAGGCGCATGGAAAGCCACCCATTGATCTCACGGTTTCTGTGAACGAGAACCAGGCATCCATTGCCGTCACCGATCAGGGCGAGGGCCTGCCCGTCAGCGATAGCACCGAAATCGGCCATCGCTTTGCAATCAATCCCAACAAGCCCGAAAGCGCCGGATTGGGGCTTGCCATCGTGCGGGAGGTTGCCGAATTTCACCATGGCCGCATCAGGCTGGATCGCCAGGAGCGAGGCTTCACGATCAGCCTTGACCTGCCGCTCGCCCGGGAAGGAACGAAAGCATCATGAGACACCTGATACTCGGGCTGTGTCTGTTGGCAGCATGGATTGTGCCGCTATCAGTCAGGGCGGAAGACACGCGTTTCGATGCGCCCGGCGAGGAAATCGAGATGCTTGTCATCGGCAGCGTCACCGATCTTGTTTTCATTGAACCGCTTATTCACGAGTTCCAGCGCACCAACCCTTCCACTGCGGTCATCTATCGGCAAATGACCAGTCTGGATCTTTACGCCGCCGTCGCCGATGCCTGTGAAAAGGGAGAGTTTTTCGCTGACACCGTCATTTCGTCGGCCATTCCCGAACAGGTGCGGCTTGTTAATGACGGATGCTCGGAGCCATTCCGCTTCAGCCTGCCGCCCGATCTGCCGGATTGGGCTTCGTGGCGCAATGAACTCGTCGGCCTGACCTACGAGCCGGCCGTCATCGTCTATGACCGGGAAGGTCTGGGGCAGGATGAAGTTCCGCGCAACCGCTTCGAACTGGTCGATCTCCTGCGCCAGACCGAGCGTTTTCGCGGCCGCATCGGCACCTATGACATTGAGAGTTCCGGTGTCGGTTATATCTTCGCCTTCGAGGACGCCTCGCAGGCCTCCACATGGGGGCGGCTGCTGGAGAGCCTCGGTCAGAACCGCGCGCAACTCTTTTGCTGCAGTTCAGACGTGATCGATGGTGTGCGCACCGGCAGGCTCGTGCTTGGGTACAATGTTCTGGGATCCTATGCGCTTGCACGGCAGGAGGAGGACCCGCGCATCGGCATCATCTTTCCCTCCGATTACACGTTGGCATTGTCGCGCGCAGCCCTCGTTTCGCGCCACGCCCGCAACAAGCGCGCCGCCAATGCGCTGATCGCGCTCGCGCTGACAGATACCGGGCAGCGCCTTCTGTCGGGGCCTTCGCGTCTCCTCTCATCGCTCAACGGTCCGGAAATGCTCAACAGCCTCGACACAGGCGCCGGCCCCTCGGCGGAAGAGGCGGCTTTCAGGCCCATCGCGCTTTCGCCGGCTCTGTTGGTGGGGCTCGACCAGGCCAAGCGCAAGGCGTTTCTGGACCAGTGGCGCAAATCCTTTCAGGCGGCTGGCCCGGAGTAAGGCAACCTCTGTTTGATTTCCACGAAAGCTTGGCTAATCATGCAGCTCAAATTCGAGGGGATTTGGGGAGGGGGACCGGCAGGATATGGCGAGCGGACAGGCGGCAAGAGCACCGCGCAACATGGCGGCGGATCCGGAATTCGGCCCATGGCTGGCGCAGGCCTCCATCCTCGTCATCGACGATGAGCCGGGCATGAGAAATTTTCTTTCACGCACCCTTGGCCCACGCTGCATGCGGCTTGACGAGGCCGCTGACACCGAAGAGGCATCGCGCAAGCTCGATGCGAACCATTATGACGTGGTGATCCTCGACAACATCATGCCGGGCAAGAATGGCGTGGATTGGCTCGCAGAGCAGCGCGCCATTGGCTTTTTCTCCAATGCCATTCTGATGACGGCCTATGCGGATCTGGAGACCGCCATACAGGCACTGCGTGCCGGTGCGGTGGATTTCATCCTGAAGCCCTTCCGCTCCAACCAGCTTTTGAACGCGGTGGCGCGCTGCCTCGACCAGATGCGGCTTCAGCGCGAAAACTATGTGCTGCGCTATGAGTTGAAATCGACCTCCGACCACGTTCTGCTGCGCGACAAGCTGATCGGTGGCTCGAGAGCCATCAGCGATGTGCGCGACACGATTGCGCGCGTTGCGCCGCTTCCGACCTCGGTCCTTCTGACGGGCCAGTCCGGCACGGGCAAGGAGGTTGCGGCGCGTTCTCTCCATTCCTTGTCGGAACGGGCCGACAAGCCCTTCGTGCCGGTCAATTGCGCGGCCATCCCGCCCGACATGATCGAGACGGAATTGTTTGGCCATCTCAAGGGCGCGTTCACCGGGGCGGAGGCGGCGCGCGAAGGGCTTTTCATGCATGCGCAGGGGGGAACCCTGTTTCTCGACGAGATCGGGGAGTTGCCGCTTGCCACACAGAGCAAGCTGCTGCGCGTGCTGGAGGATCGGCGCATCCGGCCCGTAGGGTCGGAGCGTGAAATTCCCGTCGATCTGCGTTTTGTCTTTGCAACGAACGCCGAACTCGAAAAACTGGTCGAGGCCGGCCAGTTTCGCGCCGATCTTTTCTTTCGGATCAATGTGATGCAGATCCATCTTCCCCCGCTCAGGGATCGTGGTGAGGATGTGCAGGAACTTGCCGCTCTCTTCATGGCCAAGCTTTCGCAACAGCTTGGCATGCCCAAAGTGCCCATCGGGGCACAGGCACGGGCTGCCCTTGCAGCCTATGGCTGGCCGGGCAATGTGCGCGAATTGCGCAATCTGATCGAGCGCACGCTGATCCTCGGCCGTTTCCCTGACGATTTCGGTGGAGGCGCGCGCGCTAGGCCTGAAAGCGCCGAGGGGGGAGAGAGCCTCGCCGAGATCGAGCGTCGACACATCCTGGCGGTGCTGAACAGGCTGGGCGGTGACCGGGAAGCGGCAGCGCGTGAACTTGGCATTTCCCGCAAGACAATCGACCGCAAGTGCGCGGCCTGGAATGTCTGACCGATTAGAACCGGCCCGGCGCGGAGGGCAGGGACGTTCGGTCCGCTTTCGCCTCCTCGTGATCGCGCTTTTGCCGACACTTGTGATCCTGCCTTTGCTTCTAGGCATGGCAGTCTATCGGTGGAATGCGAAGTTCGATGCCGCGCTGATCTCCAAGGTCAACGGCGATCTGACCATCGCGCATCAATATTTCGCGCGGCTTCTGGAAAACACGGGAGAGCGGATTACGGCGCTGGGAGACTCAGCGCGGTTTCGCGATATCGTGGAAGACGGTGGCGACGGACTGGAAGCGCTCCTCGAAGAGCACCGCCGCGCGCTCGATCTCGATTTTTTGTATCTCATACCGGCAGACGGGAAGGTTGTCACATCCGCTCCAAGACTTGCAAACGAACCGCGCTCGGACTGGCCGATCATCGGAAAGGCCCTTGAAGGGGAGGCTTCCACCGGGATCGACATTTTCTCCGGAGAAGAACTGGCCGCGATCGCGCCGGCCCTTGCCACGCGCGCCCGGCTGGAACTGGTGCCCACAGCCAACGCCGTGCCGACGGAGAGGGCTGCGGAAACGCGCGGCATGGTGGTTCACTCCGCAACGCCGGTTCGCCTTCCCGGAGAACGCCCCGCCGCCCTTGTTGGCGGCAACCTCCTCAACCGGAACCTCGAGTTCATCGACACGATCAACGATCTCGTCTATCGCGAGGCGAGCCTGCCGGAGGGCAGCCAGGGAACCGCGACACTCTTCCTCGACGATGTCCGCATCAGCACCAATGTTCGGCTCTTTGAGGGGCGCAGGGCGCTCGGCACGCGCGTTTCGAGCATAGTGCGCTCGGCGGTGCTTGGCGAGGGGCGCGTCTGGCTCGACAGCGCCTTCGTCGTCAATGACTGGTACATCTCCGCTTATGAGCCGATCACCGACAGTTTCGGCAAGCGGGTTGGCATGCTTTATGTCGGTTTTCTGGAAGCCCCCTTCACACAAGCCAAATACACAACGCTCCTCACCATCGCTGCCGCGTTTCTGGCGATCACGGCGCTGAGCGTTCCATTGTTCCTGCGCTGGGCACGCTCGATCTTCAAGCCGCTGGAGCGCATGGCGGGCACGATCTCCGAGGTGGAGGGCGGGGATCTGGGCGCGCGCACGGGCATACGCGGCGTCGATGATGAAATCGGTCGGGTGGCGCAGCATCTCGATCTGCTTCTGGAGCAATTGCAGGAGCGTGACAGGCAGTTGCGCGCCTGGAACGAGGAGCTGAACGCGCGCGTCGAGGAGCGCACACGCGAACTGCGCCTCGCAAACCGGCAGCTGGAGGCCACAACCCGGCAGCTCATCATGTCGGAAAAACTCGCGGCCATTGGCGAGATCACCGCCGGCGTCGCGCATGAAATCAACAATCCGATTGCCGTGATACAGGGCAACCTTGAAGTGGTGCGTCAGGTGATGGGGGAGCGAGCCGACGAGGCGCAAACCGAATTCCGCCTGCTGGACGAGCAGGTGCACCGCATCAGCCAGATCGTAACCAAGCTGCTCCAGTTCGCAAAGCCGGAGGAATATGCAGGTTTTCTGGAACGGCACGCCGCTAAAGACGTGATCGCGGATACGCTGCCCCTCGTTCAACACCTGCTTAACAAGGCGGAAATCACCGTTAACCAGCACCATCTGGCCACCCGGCTCGTATTGATGAACCGCACGGAACTTCAGCAGGTGCTCGTAAATCTCATCGTGAACGCCATTCACGCCATGCCCGACGGAGGGACGCTTTCAATCGTCACCCGGGATGAGGATATGGAGGCCGGGCAGGGGCTCGCCATCGAGGTCACCGACACCGGCGTCGGCATGACGCCCGAAATGCTGGAGAAGATCTTTGATCCGTTCTTCACCACAAAGCGGCGCGAAGGAACCGGTCTTGGCCTGTCGATCAGCCAGACGCTGGTAAGCCGCCAGGGCGGCAAAATCTCGGTGGAAAGCCGACCCGGCAAGGGAACCTGCTTCACGATCTGGCTGCCCGAAGCCCGGTGATCGCGCCGGACAATTTGTCCTGATGATTTGGACAAATTGTCCATTGCGGCGATCGCGCATCCGATAAGTCCATGAAATCATTAAAGCGTGCTTGCTGGCACGAGCGTTGCTTATCTCACGTCGAGGTAAGAGGAGGACGCTATCGACATCCGGGTCCCGACCCGGGCGCGCCTGTTGCGGAGGGCGGCAGGCCGCATCAATCGGGATCATCACATGTTTAACCAGCAGGACGGCTGCCGGGTGACCCGGCGGGAGGAGGAGACTTATGTCCGCAGCAAGTGAAACATTATCCGGTGCCCCCGAAGGCGGCATTCTCGACAGGGAGCGGATCATCGCCCAGCCGGGCTTCAACCGATGGCTGGTGCCACCGGCTGCTCTCGCGATTCATCTGTGCATCGGCATGGCCTATGGTTTCAGCGTGTTCTGGCTTCCGCTGACGCAGGCCATCGGCATTTCTGAGCGTGTGGTGTGCGAGGACATGACGCTCATCAGCGCACTGTTCACGACGAGTTGTGACTGGCGCGTTTCGGATCTGGGCTGGATCTACACGTTGTTTTTCGTTCTGCTCGGGTCTGCCGCGGCGATCTGGGGCGGCTGGCTGGAACGAGCGGGCCCGCGCAAGGCGGGCGTGGTTGCAGCCTTCTGCTGGTGCGGCGGCATCGCCGTGGCCGCCATCGGCGTGATGTTTCACCAGCTCTGGCTGATGTGGCTGGGCGCCGGCGTGATCGGCGGCATCGGCCTTGGACTTGGCTATATCTCGCCGGTCTCGACCCTGATCAAATGGTTTCCGGACCGGCGCGGCATGGCGACAGGCATGGCAATCATGGGCTTTGGCGGTGGCGCCATGATCGGCGCGCCCCTGGCCGACATGCTCATGAACACGTTCAAGACCGCCCATTCGGTAGGTGTCTGGCAGACCTTCCTGATCATGGCAGCCATCTATTTCGTCTTCATGATGGGCGGCGCGTTCGGCTATCGCATTCCGCCTGCGGGCTGGCGCCCGGAGGGTTGGACACCGCCGGAAAAGAGCGCAAAATCGATGATCACATCGCGGCACGTCCATCTGCGCGATGCCCACAAAACCAAGCAGTTCTGGCTGATCTGGGCCGTGCTTACACTCAATGTGTCGGCAGGCATCGGCGTGATCGGTATGGCCTCGCCCATGCTTCAGGAGATTTTTGGCGGGCGTCTGCTCGGCATGCCGGAGCTGACATTCAACGAGCTGGATGCGTCACAGAAGTCTGCCATTGCCGCAATTGCCGCGGGCTTTGCCGGTCTTCTTTCATTGTTCAACATCGGTGGACGCTTCTTCTGGGCCTCGCTGTCGGACAAGATCGGCCGCAAGAACACCTATTACGCCTTCTTTCTGATTGGCATCGTGCTTTATGCGCTGGCCCCTTCTGCAGCCCATATGGGCAGCCAGGTGCTCTTCGTTCTGATGTTCGGGATCATTCTGTCCATGTATGGCGGTGGCTTTGCCACGGTGCCGGCCTATCTGGCCGACATATTCGGCACCCAGTTCGTCGGCGCCATTCACGGTCGTCTTCTGACGGCGTGGGCGACGGCCGGCATCATTGGCCCGGTGGTGGTGAATTACATTCGCGAGGCCCAGCTCAATGCAGGCATCCCGCGTGAGCAGGTCTATGACTTCACCATGTATATCCTTGCCGGCATGCTGCTTCTCGGTCTGGTCTGCAACATGCTGGTCAAGCCGCTTTCGGAGAAGTGGTACATGTCGGAAGAAGAGGTCGCCAGGCTTCAGGCAAAGTCTGCCGCGGCCGATGCCGGCCCCACCGGCTCTTTCGGCATCGGCAAGGGCGGTTTCGATGGCAAGGCGCTGGCCGCCTGGGCCGTCGTCGGCATTCCCATTTTGTGGGGTGTCTGGATCACGCTGCAGAAGACCGCGGCCCTGTTCTAAGCAGGGTTGTTGCAGCGCTGCCCTCCGGTGTGAGCCCCGCCGGAGGGCAAAAATCGCTTGAACCAGGCCATGAAGGGAGAGCGGCGGCATCTTCGGTTCCACCTTGCTCAAGAGGCCAACGCCCACTATGTCGAGCTTGGCATTCTGGGGTGGCTCGAAGCGGGAGACGGACACTGGACGGGCATATCATCATCATCGGTGCAGGCCACGCGGGCGTTCAGGCTGCTTCGAGCCTGCGCGAGGAAGGGTTTGAGGGGCGGCTAACGCTTGTCTCGAAAGATCCAGAACTTCCCTATCATAAACCGCCGCTCTCGAAGGCATTCCTGAAAGCCGCCGATGCGGAGCCGCAGATCCTGAGGGCGCAGGCGTTCTATGAAACAAACAATATCGAATTGCTTCGCGGTGTTCGGGCGACGGCCATCGACCCGGTTGCCCGCACATTGAGGTTCGACGACGGCAACCAAGTTGAATGGAGCAAGCTCCTGCTTGCCACAGGGGCGCAGCCCCGCCGGCTGTCGGTCCCGGGCTCCGAGCTCAAGGGTATTTTTTATCTCCGAGACTGCGCGGATGCTCGTCGTCTGCGCGATGCATTGGCGAAAGCACAGAACGTCGTCGTGATCGGTGGCGGCTTTATCGGACTTGAGGTGGCCGCCACTGCTGCCGTGGCCGGAATGAGCGTAACGGTCATCGAAGCGGCTGATCGCATCCTCGGCCGCGCTGTAAGCAGATCCGTTGCAGAGCATATGCATGCTTATCACGAGAGCCTCGGCGTAAGGCTCATGACCAATACCGGTATCGAGCGGTTTGATGGTGAGCGCGGCCATTTAACTGGTGTGACGACATCGTCCGGCCACGTGCTTCCCGCTGATCTGGTGTTGGTGGGAATTGGAGCACTGCCAGACACCTCCCTGGCCCAGTCTGCTGGTCTTGTCTGCGACAACGGTGTTCATGTGGATGTCGCCTGTCGCACCACTGCGGCGGACATCTATGCGATCGGCGATTGCGTTTCCTTCCCGCAGAGCGGTACCGGACGGAGATTGCGCCTTGAATCGGTCCAGAATGCCACCGATCAGGCGCGTGTCGCTGCAAAATCGATGCTGGGCAAGGACGCCACCTACGATGCGGTGCCCTGGTTCTGGTCTGATCAGGGTGAGCGTAAGCTGCAGATGGCGGGACTTTCCTTCAATGTCGACGGGGAGGTCATGACCGGCGACCCTGCGAGCGGCGCGTTCGCGGTATATCTCTATTCCGGCGAGCGGCTTGTGGCTGTCGAAACCGTCAATCGTCCGGGCGAACACATGATGGCACGGCGGATGCTGGCCGCAGGGTTTTCCCCTCCCGTCGCGCTGGTGCATGAAGGCCTCGCCGCCTTGAAGGCGGCCATGGCGACGGCTGCACGTTGACGCGAAGAGGAAATAGGTCGGCGCTTGATTGAAGTGAGTTCATTTTGAATTTATACTCAAGCGATGCAGAAATCCACGGCCTCCAAATTGAGATCCCTGACGGAATGGCTTGACGCCCGGATCTCCGGGGCTGCTCCGGGAGATCACCTGCCAACGGTTCGTGAGATGATGCGGCGCTTTTCCACGGCTCAACGCACCGTGGAGCGTGCTTTGCAACCCTATCTGGCCGAGGGAAGAATCCGGGCTCGCCCCGGAGCCGGCATCGTTGTTTGTGATCCTTATGAACAGGATGAGCAGGAGGCGTGGGAAGGAGATCTTCTGGTCCTCTATCGGGTTTCCGACAGCCGGATTGCCCGCAACGTTCTGCAAGAGGTCGAGCAGCGGTTGAAGCAACGCGGTATCAGCGTTCTGCAGATCGGGTATTCGACCGAGGAGCAGGCCCTCTCGGTTCTGGGCAAGATCGGCAAGTTCAAGACGTGTCTCTTACAGCTCCACTTCGAGGTGCTTTCCATAGAGTTTCTCGCTGCACTGCGAAAACATGTGAAGAGCATTGTCATTGATGGTGTTTCCGCAACTGGCATCGACGCTGACGCGGTCGGGACCAACTGGCGCGAGGCGCTGTCCGTTGCATTCGGGGTCCTGCGCGATAAGGGGCATGAGCGTATCGCGTTTCTCACCTCGGCTCACAAGGCACGACAGATTGCCATGGCGCGGCGGGAATATCTGCTGCTGAGCAAGTCTTTGCCATCCTCGCGACCGGAATGGTTGATCGAGATCGACAAGTTGCCCGGCGGATACAGTGTCGCAGATATCCAGGAAGCTCTCGCGCGACAGCAGAAACCGGATGGTAGCCTGCCTTTCACCGCGCTGATCGTCTGGGGCGTGACGGAGGGATTTATGCTGGAGCGGGCCATTCACGAACTCGGACCGGCCGTTCATGAGAACCTGAGCGTCGTGATGCTCGGAAGCACCGATTTCGCTTCGGAGCACCTGAACCGCTTCGATGTCGTTGGCAACAGTAACGCCGAAAAATTCGCGTTGTTCGAGACGCTTCTTGCAGACCGTGTTGCGTTTCGGGATAGGGAGCCCGAAACCCATTATCTGGAGATCAGCTACAAGCCGCACGGCAGCATCATTAAGCTCGATTGATGGGTATAAGTTATATTGTAGCGACAATTATACTCAAATAGATTTCTCTCGCAATCTGGAGGAGCGAGAGAAGGCATGGATTTGGGTAGGCCGCAAAACACGGTCGGGGTGTCGATCATCGGTGCGGGGGAGCGGGGTGTCTACTTCGTCGGAACACGCATGGCCGAGATCGCTGCCGAGACCGGGTTCCGGATCGTAGGTGTGTACGACACATTGCCCGATCGGGCGCAGTTTGCTGCAGAGCATCTCAACGCTATCTATGCAGATCGCCGCATCGACCACCGGGTCAGGGTCTTTGACGTTTTGGACGATGCCGTCGGCTCCGCATCGGTCGAACTGGTGCTGGTGACCACGCACACCGATGCGCATCGCAAACCGGTTGAGGCGGCGATTGCCGCCGGAAAGCGGGTCTATCTCGACAAACCGATCTCGGTGACGCTTGACGATGCACTTGCCATAAAGGCGGCAGAAACGCAGTCTGGCGCGCCTGTAATGATGGGTTTTACCCGCCGCTATGAACGGCCCTGGATTGAAGCCGCGCGCCTTGCGCATGAAGGCGCGATCGGCGATCCGCAAATGATCCTTCTGCGGTCCGTCATACCCTATACGCGCTATCTTCAGCTCTGGCACCGCGACAATGCGCGCTCCGGCGGTGCATTGAACGACAAGGGGTCCCATCATTTCGACGTTTTGAACTGGATAGCAGGCGCACCCGCTCTCTCTGTCTCCGCCGTGGGCGGGCGAAGTGGGATTTTCAAACCCGATCCGGATGCGCCGGAGCGTTGCAGCGAGTGCGAGCGGGAGTGCCCCTATCGCAGACATGAAACGCTCGTCGACCGGTTCGAGGGGGTTGGCCAGGTTGCCAATCCGAGCTGGACCCGTGCCCGCAGGGTCGAGCATCGAAACGACAATTGCGTTTATCTGCCGGGCTCCGACATTGATGACCATGCCGTCATCAGCGTTCGCTACGCCAATGGCATGACCGCCTGCCTGTTCTTTGCGATCTTCGGCCCCTGGGCAGAAGATCAGGAGACATTGGAGATTGTAGGTTCCTCCGGTCGCCTGCGCATGGAGCGGCATTCAGGAGAGATCGACCTCGTGGCCGATTATGGCCACCGCCGCGAAACGATCGGTTTCAAGGACCCGGAACGCGGATCCACGCATTTCGGCGCGGATCTCCAGCTCGTTCGCACCCTCCGCCGTTTCTACGGTGGAGAAGCCCCTCCCGTGGGTGTTGCCGAGGGCGTGGCGTCCCTGCGCATGGTTCTGGCCGCACAGAAATCGCTCCGCCGCCATGGGCAGCCCATCGACCCCGAGACCCTTGAGGCCGCCCTGTGAAACACCTGCCCAACCATATGATGCCGTTGGCTACCTCGCTGGGTGTGGTGCCGCTCTATGGGGATATCCATAATCATTGTGCCATGTCATATGGCCACGGACGTCTCGAGGATGCGCTTGCGAGAGCGCGACTACAGCTCGATTTCGTCTCGGTCACGGGCCATGCCGCCTGGCCCGACATGCCGATCGACGTTCCGGAAGTGGCTCACATTGTCGACTTCCACGTAAAAGGTTTTGCCCGGCTGCGAAAAAACTGGCCCGCGCACTTCAAGACCCTGCAGCACTACGATGATGAGGGCAATTTCAGCGTATTCCCTGGCTATGAGATTCACTCCTGCGCCTATGGCGATCAGACCATCGTCTATGCGGATCTCGAGCCATCCGATATGCAGTTTGCCGAGAGCCCGGCCGAATTGCGGGAAAATCTTCATCGTGCAAAAGGCTCAAGGGCTCTCTCGTTTCCGCACCACATCGGATATCGGCACGGGGCCAGAGGAATTGACTGGGAGGCCTTCGAGCCATCGCTTTCGCCGTTCGTGGAGATGTTCTCGATGCATGGTTGCGCCGAAACATCAGAATCCGCGCGTGGGTATCTTCATTCCATGGGGCCGGTGGACGGGTGTTCGACCATGGAAGCGGGGTTGGCGGCAGGCCACGTCTTCGGCATTGTGGGCAACACTGATCACCACAGTGGTTTTCCAGGTTCCTATGGCCATGGTCGCATGGGGCTTTATGCGCGTGGACGTGATCGCGCGGCCATATGGTCGGCGATGCGAGAACGCCAGACCAATGCGCTGACAGGCGACAATATTCATCTCCTGACTGTCGTGGGCGATGCGATACAAGGGGGTATAATTCCCCCTCAAGCCGACGCCGAACTCATCATTGAAGCCGTGGGTGGTGGAGCAATCGACGCCATCGACATCATGCGCAATGGCAGGATCTGGCACAGGATCACGCCCTCGCTTTCGCCGGCCCCCATTACGCCTGAAAGCGATGGATTTATCGAGACCATGCTTCACCTGGAGCTTGGCTGGGGCGCGCGCGGGACTTCACATCGTTGGCTTGGCGAGATCGCTCTCGAAGACGGCGAGATACTCAGGGTCGAACCGCGGTTCCGCGGCGCTGAGATCGTTTCGCCGCTGGAGGGAGAGGATGCGGAGCATCCCATGCCGTCCATCAGCATTGCAGGCGACAAGGTTCGTTTCGAAGTGACCGCCGAAGCCAACCCGAACAATGTAACACCGGCCACGCAGGGCATGGCGCTGCACATCCGAACAGCCCGCAAGGGCAGGATCAGGGCAAGGCTCGACGATCAGGAAATCGTGGTCCCGGTCAAGCGCCTGGCGGAGGGAGCCCTTAGTGGCAATCTCGGCCCGATCGACAGCCCTGCCTATCGTTTTCACGCTCTACCGCGCCCGCACGAATGGCAATGGCAGGGTAGCGTCGGGCTGGGCGAATTCAGGAATGGCGAAAACGTCTATGTGCGGCTTAGCCAAACGAATGGGCAGATGGCTTGGACCTCGCCTGTGTTCTGTCGTCAGGTGAGTCCTTCATGAGAACGCTGTTTCGCCCAGCCGGCAGGGAGATGCCGGCAAACAAGAAAGCAAGCTGGGAACAAACCAAGGGAGAAATGTCATGCAGCCACTAAAAGCACTGGCGACAGCCATCATCGGCAGTTCGCTGATGGTCTATTCGGCCAGCGCCGCTGAGCTCAACATCGTTCACGGCGCCATCGGCAAGGACAATGAGGTCCTGCGCGCAGAACTCGACCGTTTCGAGGAGCAAACTGGCCACACGGTCAACATTGTATCAATGCCCGAATCCACCACTGATCAATTTGGCCAATACAAACTCTGGCTTGCTGCACAGTCGAGCGATATCGATGTCTATCGTATCGACGTCATTGGTGCGCCGCAGATCGCCGAGCATTTTGTCGACCTCACCGAGCACACCAAGGACATCATCGGGGATTTCGTTCCAGCCGCGGTGGAATCGCAGACCGTGGGTGACAAGCTGGTTGCATTGCCCATGTTCCTGGGCGCTCCCGCGCTTTACTATCGCAAAGACCTTTTGGAAAAGTACAACGAACCGGTGCCAAAAACCTGGCAGCAGATGACCGAAACCGCCAAGCGCATCATGGAAGCCGAGCGCGAGGCTGGGAATTCGGACATGTGGGGTTTCGTGTTTCAGGGCGCGGCCTATGAAGGGCTGACCTGCAACGCGCAAGAGTGGATCGCCAGCTTTGGCGGTGGCCGGATTGTCGAAACAGACGGATCCATCGGGATCAACAACCCCAAGGCGGTCGAGGCACTCGAACTTGCCAAATCGTGGATTGGCAGCATCGCGCCCGAGGGCGTGCTGAATTACAAGGAAGAAGATGCCCGTGGCCTGTTCCAATCCGGCAATGCCGTGTTCATGCGCAACTGGAACTATGCATATGCACTGGCTGCCGGCGATGACTCACCTGTCAAGGACAGCTTTGCGGTGACCACGTTGCCGGTTGGCGCAGAAGGTGAGAAGTCGGCTGCCACCCTTGGTGGCTGGCATCTGGGGGTCTCCAAATATTCAAAGCATCCCGAGGAAGCCATCGAGCTGGTGCGCTTCCTGAACAATTACGACAATCAGAAAGAACGTGCGATCATCACCTCGCGGCCGCCAACGCTTAACGCGGTCTATGCCGATGCAGAAGTGGGCGAAGCACAGGAGTTCATCCCGCTGTGGAAACCGGTCGTCGACAACGCTCTGCCGCGCCCGTCGGCTGCAACCAAGCGCAAATACAACGAAGTGTCTTCGGAGTTCTGGACGGCGGTTCACAACACGTTGTCCGGCGACGGATCAGCTGAGCAGAACCTGCGCAAGCTGGAAGCCCGGCTCAACCGCCTGCGCGGTTCTGCCTGGTAAGAAGCAATCCGCGCTGCGCCATTCCGCTTGGGCTGGCGTAGCGCGGTTTCCGAAATGGAGGATCGGAACACGTGGCGAGCAATGCCGGCATATCAACGCTTTCCAGGCAACGGATTCTTTCGGCCTGGCTGTTTCTCACGCCGATGCTGCTCGTACTGGCGTCCGTTGCGGCCTATCCGCTTATCCGCACGATCTATTTCGGTTTCACCGATGCATCGATCGACCTTATCGGGCAGGCGCAATGGGTCGGGTTCCGCAATTATCTCGAGTATCTGGACTATGGTGACGGGGAAGGCGAGTATTTCGGTCTCCTGGTGGATGCCGACTGGTGGCGCGCCGTGTGGAATACACTGCGCTTCACCATCATTTCCGTTTTCTTCGAAACCGTTTTCGGGCTGGTGATCGCACTGGTTCTCAATCGCGAATTTCGCGGGCGAAGCCTCGTCCGCGCCGCGGTTCTCATCCCCTGGGCAATCCCAACCATCGTTTCGGCGAAAATGTGGGCGTGGATGATGCATGATCAGTTCGGCATCCTGAACGATATGCTGCTCCGCCTGCACATCATCGCCGAGCCGATTGCCTGGACGGCATCGCCTGACACGGCCATGCTCGCCGTTCTCATCGTGGATGTCTGGAAGACCACGCCATTCATGGCGTTGCTCATTCTTGCCGGGTTGCAGATGGTGCCTGGCGACATCTATGAGGCCGCGCGCCTGGACGGCGTCGGTCCTGTAAGGCTGTTCCTCCGCGTTACCTGGCCGCTCATCATGCCCGCCGTCCTGGTCGCCATCGTTTTTCGCGCGCTCGACGCACTGCGCGTCTTCGACATCATCTATGTGTTGACGCCAAACAATGAGCGCACGCGCACCATGTCGGTCTTTGCGCGCGATAATCTGTTCGACTTTGACAAGTTCGCTTACGGATCGGCCGCTTCGACGCTGCTTTTTCTCATCATTGCCCTTCTGACCATCAGCTTCATCTGGGCGACGCGCATGAATGTGGAGGCTGACGAGCGATGACCTGGTCCGGATGGATAAAGACAGCCGCATTCTATGGGCTGGTGGGCGTGATCGTCCTGCAGGCGGTGTTTCCGTTCTATTACGCGATCCTCACTTCGCTGGAATCGGGACAATCGATTTTTGAGGTCAACTATCTGCCAGAGGCGGCTTCGCTGACGAACTACTGGAGCATGATTTCAGATGGCGTCTTCGGAAAGCAGATCCTGAACTCCGTTTTCGTCGCAACGGTCGTGGTGTTCATCTCTCTTTTTCTGGCCGTCACTGCCGCTTATGCGCTGAGCCGTATCCGTTTCCGCGGTCGCGGCCTGCTGCTTTTGACCATCCTCTCGGTTTCCATGTTTCCGCAAATCGCGGTTCTTTCGGGTCTGTTCGAGGTGATCCGGGCCCTTGGTCTGTTCAACTCGCTCTGGTCGCTCGTTTTCTCCTACATGATCTTCACGCTTCCATTCACGGTCTGGGTGCTTACCACTTTCATGCGCAAGATGCCGGTGGAGATCGAGGAGGCGGCCATCGTCGACGGAGCGTCCTCATTCACCATCATCTGGCGGATTTTCCTGCCGCTCATGTGGCCTGCCATGGTCACCACCGGCTTGCTGGCCTTCATCCACGCGTGGAACGAATTCTTGTTCGCGCTCACATTCCTCTCGACCGATTCCCAGCGCACCGTCCCGGTCGCCATCGCACTCATCTCCGGCCTCAGTGAATTCGAAATTCCCTGGGGCAACATCATGGCGGCATCGGTCATCGTCACCCTGCCGCTTGTGGTGCTCGTTCTCATTTTTCAGCGAAAGATCGTTTCCGGCCTCACCGCCGGGGCGGTCAAGGGGTAAACCATGGCTTCTGTCGAACTCAGATCGGTTGAAAAGTCCTTCGGCAGTGTTGAAGTGCTACACGATATCAATCTGTCCCTGGAAAAAGGCGAATTCATCGTATTCGTTGGCCCCTCCGGCTGTGGCAAATCCACCCTTTTGCGCCTGATCGCCGGTCTGGAAGACATCACCAGGGGCGAGCTCTTCATCGATGGGACGTGTGTGAATTCCGTGGTGCCGGCCAAGCGCGGTATCTCTATGGTCTTCCAGTCCTATGCGCTCTATCCGCACATGAACGTTTACGACAACATGGCGTTCGGTCTGGAGCAGGCGCGGCTTTCCAAACCGGAAATCGACCGCCGTGTGCGGGAAGCGGCGAGCATGCTTCAGATCGAGCAATATCTTGACCGCAAGCCCAAGCAGCTATCCGGCGGGCAACGCCAGCGCGTCGCGATCGGCCGGGCAATCACCCGTCAGCCGAAAGTGTTTCTGTTTGACGAGCCATTGTCGAATCTCGACGCCGCTCTGCGGGTCGATACGCGCATCGAAATCGCACGTCTGCACGAGCGTCTCGCCGGCACGACGATGGTGTACGTCACCCATGATCAGGTCGAGGCGATGACGCTGGCGGACCGCATTGTGGTTCTCAATGCCGGGCGGGTGGAACAGGTTGGAACGCCACTCGAGCTTTATGAAAATCCCGCCAGCCGGTTCGTCGCCGGGTTCATAGGCTCGCCGAGAATGAATTTCATAGAAGGAGATGAACCGATTGCTGCCGGCGCCCACGCATTTGGCGTTCGTCCGGAGCATCTGGATGTCTCACACACCGAGGGCCGATGGAAGGGGACTGTCGTACTGGTGGAGAAG
Organism: Nitratireductor sp. ATLC21; assembly: GCF_057196525.1. Classification (NCBI taxonomy): domain Bacteria; kingdom Pseudomonadati; phylum Pseudomonadota; class Alphaproteobacteria; order Hyphomicrobiales; family Phyllobacteriaceae; genus Nitratireductor; species Nitratireductor sp. ATLC21. The sequence goes on from NZ_JBXUOU010000001.1 coordinate 248,307, forward strand.
CTTGGCAGCGACACCTTCATCCACGTCGCCACTGAAGAGTCGGGCATGATCAACGCCAGAGCGGTCGGCAATCACGGCTTTCAGGCTGGCGACACGGTCTTTCTCACGCCGCGGGCAGGCAGCATTCATCTCTTCAACGAAGACGGCAAGCCAATCGACCGGCAACTGGTGCAAGGGGAACAGGAATGAGCGCGCGTACGATATTTGTCATCGGCAACGCCAATCTCGATCTCGTTACGGGCTGCATCGACGAATGGCCGGAGCCGGGGACGGAAATCTTTTTGCCTCAATCGGATTTTCGAACCGGGGGATCGGCCGCCAACACCGCGCTGGCCCTTAAGCGATTGCAACACCCTTGTGGGTTTCTCTCCGCAGTCGGCAGTGATCCTGCAGGTCAGATGATCGCACAGCAGTTCGATGGTCCGCTCGACAGCGTGAGGGCACTGCCTGCGCGCACCAGCATTTCCGTGGGCATCTTGCATGCCGGGGCGGAACGCACCTTCTTTTCCACCAACGGCCATCTGGACCATCTCGACCTGCCGTTCTTTGAGCGGGTGACAGAGAATGTGGATGTATCAACCGCTCTGGCGCTGGTCAGTGGTGCCTTCACCATGCCCGCATTGTTGCCCGACCACGGCGCATTGCTTCGATCTCTAAAGGGCCGGGGGGCGGAAACCGCGATCGATCCCGGCTGGCCCGGGGAGGGGTGGACCCCAGAGGCACGCAACCAGGCCAAGGAATGGCTCGAACATTCCGATCATATCCTTCTCAATGAGAAAGAAACCATCGGCCTCGCCGCCGCGGAGACGCTGACGCAGGCATTGCCCTGGTTCAAAGCGCGGTTGCGACCAGCAACCCGGCTCATCGTCAAGCGTGGGGCGGAAGGCGCGCTTTGTCTGTGCGATGGGGCGGTCACAGAATGTGGAGCGCGTGACCTTTCCGTCTTCGACACGGTCGGAGCAGGGGACGCATTCAATGCAGGTTATTTGCATGCCGTCGCGGGTGGCGCTTCCATTCGCTCAGCGCTTGCCTGCGGCATTGATGTGGCCGGCCGGGTGATTTCGGAGTTTCCCCGCTCATCTTCTCCACTGGCACCTGCGGCGTGACCATGGCGCGGAATGTCCTCCTCCTCATCGCCGACGACCTCGGTCGCATGCTTGGTTGCTACGGTGAAAAGGCCGTCGATACCCCGCACATCGATGCGCTGGCAGCCGCCGGAACACGTTTTGACATGGCTTTCACGTCGACGGCATCCTGCAGTGCCAGCCGTTCAGTGATTTATACGGGCCTTCATACCCATGAGAACGGCCAGTATGGCCTGCATCATGACAATCACCATTTCATGACCTTCGATCATGTCGAAACGGCGCCGGCTCTCTTCAACCGGGTCGGCCATCTGACGGGCATCATTGGCAAAATCCACGTGGGGCCGCCACACGTTTATCCCTGGTCGGTGCGCGAAGAGAGCGCGACCCGAAACATCGGATGGGTGGCCCACCAGTCAGAGGCGTTTTTCCAGCGGGCCAAGCGCGAGAACCGGCCCTTTTTCCTGACGATCGGGTTTGTTGACCCGCACCGCGACATGACCCGCGGCGGTTTTGGCAATGAGGAGGAACTCGATCCGGACGTCGAGCGGCGGCAATACGCGCCGGAGAAGGTCACGGTGCCACCTTTCCTGCCGGATATCGAAGAGGTTCGCCGGGAATTATCGGCCTATTACGGCTCGGTGCACAGGCTCGATCAGGGGGTGGGACGCGTGCTTGCAGCTCTAAAGGCGGCGGGTCTTGCCGATGACACGCTCGTTTGTTTTCTGAGCGACAATGGTGCCCCGTTTCTGAATTCCAAAACGACCTTATACGACGCGGGCGTTCATCTGCCGCTGATCATGCGCGTTCCTGGTCGCCTGGGCGGGGCGGTCAATCCAAACCTCGTGTCCTTCGCCGATGTGCTGCCGACCTTTCTGGACTGGGCGGGCTGGCAGGGTGGGGAGGGTGCGCGCCGTGGCCGCTCGGTGCTGCCCATTCTGGAAGAAACAGCGCTCCTGCCGGACTGGCAGATCGTGTTCGGTTCGCACACCTTCCATGAGATCACCAATTACTGGCCGACGCGCTTCCTGCGGACCCCACGCTACAAATATCATCGCAATGTCGCCTGGAAACTGGACTTCCCCTTTTCCGGTGATCTCTATGGCTCGCTCTCCTGGGAGGGTATGCGCAACCGCGCACCGGTCATGATCGGGGGGAGATCGCTGGAGAGCTATATACGCCGACCGCCGGAAGAGCTCTACGATCTCGAGGCTGATCCCGATGAGGTTCGCAATCTTGCGGACGAGCCGGATCACGAGGTGTTGCTGGCCGAGCTTCGTACGCGAATGGAACACTGGCAGCGAGAAACCGCCGACCCGTGGCTTTACCGCGACGGTGTGTCCGTTCGTGCGGTGTCGCACCACCTCGAACAAGGCCTTGTCCTGCCTGACAGGTTCGATTTCGACATCCATCATCCCAAGACTGACGGGCGTGGTGGCTCCTGACTGGAAGAGCGTTTGCAGCAGCTTTCCCGACCGGGCCTTGGCATCGCAACATGCACGCAGTTTCCGCCTGAACAGCCGATCGGTCGGGGTTTAACAGCCCGTAAGCTCGTGTTGGCAGGCGCCGACTGTCAAAAACTTTTGTCTCGTGCTAGGTGAGCCACGAGAACCACCGTGCCAACGCTTTGGTGCTTCATGGGCATCTGCGGCTTGACGCTGGTTAAGGCCGGCCCCAGCTCCGGTGTGACCGTTTCAGTCGTCATCTGGATTTGAGTGAGAAGCTGCAAGCGTCGGTTTTCACGCATAAATCCGAGGGCCGAGACATCAAATATGATTGAGAAGAACACGGTGTAAGTGTTGGAATACGAAAGAAAATCACATTCGGGTAAAGGGCGAGTTTTCGCTGTCGCCCCGATGATCGACTGGACGGATCGGCATTGCCGCTATTTCCACCGGCAGCTCACGGGCAAGGCGCTTCTCTATACCGAAATGATCGTGGTCGATGCAGCCATTCATGGCGATCGCGCGCGGCTGCTTGGTTTTGATCAAAGCGAGCACCCGGTCGCGCTGCAGCTTGGCGGCTCTGATCCGGAGAAACTTGCACAGGCTGCCGAGATCGGCGCCGGCTATGGATATGACGAGATCAATCTGAATGTGGGATGCCCCTCGGACCGGGTCCAGTCAGGCACCTTCGGCGCCTGCCTGATGAAGACACCGGAGGTGGTTGCCACAGGCGTTGCGGCAATGAAGGCGCGGGTGTCGGTTCCGGTGACGATCAAATGCCGGATCGGGGTGGACGATCAGGACACGGAAACAGCGCTTGATGCGCTTGCCGAGGCTGCCTGGACGGCGGGCGCGGATGCGCTTTGGGTGCATGCCCGAAAGGCCTGGCTGCAGGGACTGAGCCCCAAGGAAAACCGTGAAATCCCGCCGCTCGACTATGATCGCGTCTATCGTCTCAAACAGGCCAACCCGGATCGCTTTATCGGCATCAATGGCGGTATCCTCAGCCTCGAAGAGGCGCGCCGTCACCTGGAGCATGTGGATGGGGTGATGTTGGGACGGGCTGCCTATCAGAATCCGGCGCTCCTGGCAGGAGTTGACGCTTTCCTGGATGGCGATACGCCCGAGCCGGTGGATTTTCACGGACTGATCGAAACGATGGCCGAGTATGCCGACAGGCACATCAGTCAAGGGGGGCGGCTGTCGCATGTGACGCGGCACATGATCGGCCTGTTTCATGGATTCGACGGTGCGCGGCGCTATCGGCAGATCCTCTCCAGCAAGGCCACGAGACCGGGTGCGGGAAGCGAAGTCCTGCGCGAGGCATTCGCAGCGGTCGATCTCGCCACAAAACGCGACGCGGCGTGAGGCTGATCCTCGCAGACGGAAATTGCATTTGTGCGGCGTGAGCGCTAGCTAGGCGACGCTGCTTCGGGTTTGAGAGGGGGACATCATGAACCTGCCTATGGGCGAAATCGCCATGTTTGCCGCTGCGCTAGCAGCAGCAGGCGTGGTGGCAGGGGTTCTGGCTGGTCTTTTCGGCATAGGGGGCGGGGCAATCCTCGTGCCCGTCTTCTATCAGGTGTTCGGGCTTGTCGGCGTGGACGAGGCAGTACGCATGCACCTGTCCGTCGGCACCTCGCTCGCCATCATCGTGCCGACCTCCCTGCGTTCCTTCCGCGCGCATTATCTGAGGGGTGCGGTGGACATGGATCTTTTGCGCAGCTTCGTTGTTGCTGTTCCTGTCGGTGTCGTTCTGGCGACCCTCGTTGCGGCCTATGTCTCAAGTGGCGGGCTACGGGCGATCTTCGCAGTCATCGCGTTTCTGGTGGGAGTCCGGTTGCTCTTGAACCGGCAGACCTGGCGTCTGGGAACTGAGCTGCCGGCAAATCCCATCCGCTCGCTTGTCGGCACATTGATCGGATTTCTATCGACCCTGATGGGCATTGGCGGCGGTGTTTTGAACAACACGTTCATGACGCTTTTCGACCGACCCATGCACCAGGCGGTTGCGACGTCCTCGGGTGTGGGCGTGTTGATCTCGATCCCGGGCCTGTTCGGCTATGTCTGGGCGGGATGGGGAGAACCGCTGCTGCCGGTGGCCTCCACCGGCTATGTGAACTGGATTGCCGTCCTGCTCATCATACCGATCACGCTCCTTGTGGCGCCGCTGGGGGTGCGGATCGCCCATGCGCTCGACAAGAGAAAACTCGAAACGGCGTTCGGCATTTTCATGATCATCGTGGCCGCCCGGTTTGGCTGGAGTCTGCTTTAGGCTGGGCCGCCACTCCTTGATCTCAATGTTTCGCTTGATCGGTGGCTGCAATGCCTGAGCTTGTCGAACCACGCACCATGCCCGCAGCGCAGACCATCCTGAGGATGAACGTTCCTAGATCAGTTTCCGCTCGAAGCGGTTGTAGCGCATGGAATAGAATGGAACCGGCGCTCCCGGATTGAGGTCCGGGTCGATCTTCAGACGTTGCTCCAGATCATCGAGCACCGTGCAGGTTATCAGCGGCACTTCGGTCTTTTTCGCTTCCGGGATGGAAAGCCACACCAGTTCTTCCAGCTCATGCGTCGGTCCGCCATCGGGCAGTTCCACCGCCACATCGTCGCGCCAGGCGGCCAGAAACCGGGTGTCGAAGCGGCGCACGCGGCCGGGCGGCGTGATCGCGCGGGCGATGTAGCGCAGGCCGGACAGCGAGGGGCAGACGCCGTTTTCGGCAAAACCCTGCCAGTCTTTTGCCGTGGTGGAGAAAGCGGTTTTCTCACCGATCAAAAGACCTGCTTCCTCATAGGTTTCGCGGATGGCGGACATGGCGACGGCACGGGCCCGGGCCGGTGTCGCGCGTGACCCGGTGCCGATCAACCGGCGTTCCTCGTCGGGATGCAGACCGGAAGCCACGGGAATGCGGCCATCGGCAGGATCGGTGCGCCCGCCGGGAAACACGAAACGACCCGGCATGAAGGCATGCTTGCGGTGACGGCGTCCCATCAGCACGCGCACTTCGTCACCGCTGCGGTCAAGCAGGATAAGCGTTGCCGCATCGCGTGGCCGCATGGGTTTGCCGCCGAGCGAAAAATCCTTTGCCTCCGCGCGGTCGACGGCGGCCTTGTCGAGACCATCCATGCGATTGGGGCGCTCGTTCATGTCCATCTCCTAGGAGTGTTTTCCCAGTTCCGGGTGTGTTTCCGTCTGGTCGTCTTCATCACCGAAGCCGTGCATGTAATAAGCCCATTGCAGCCCGACGATCGCTCCCTTGACGGGGCCGATCAGGGCGAGCGACATGACGAGTGTGACGGGAACCCAGATGGCGAGGTGCACCCAGCCTGGCCAGTCGGTGAGGGCCTCCATGCCCATGAAGGCGCCGACCACGATGTGGCCGACAATGAAAATCACCAGATAGGCAGGCAGGTCGTCGGCACGATGGTGGTGAAATTCCTCGCCACATTCAGGGCATTCGTCGGCCGTCTTCAGATAGGCGCGAAAGAGTTTTCCCTTTCCGCAATTGGGGCAGCGGCCCAGGAAGCCGCGTTTCATGGCTTCCATGAGCGGGCGTTCAGGCCGTTTCGCGGCGGCTCTACCGCCATAAACCTTTTCTTCCATCACCGTCTCCTGCCCTGCGCGGCGCGGCGGCTTTTGCCCGAAGTGCGCCCGGAGCGACCCTTTGCCTTGTGGAAGGATTTCATCGATCCCGGCAGCTTCTCGGGCTTGCTCAGCATTTCAAAGCGCATGGCACCGGCCAGTGGCGCGATCTCGACCAGGCGAACCGACACGCTGTCGCCCAACTGAAAGCCGCGCCCGCTGCGCTCGCCCACCATGGCGTGGCGCGCCTCGTCATAAATATAGTATTCGTCTCCCAGTGTGGAGACAGGCACAAAGCCATCGGCGCCATATTGCGGCAACTGGACAAAAAGTCCCGCCTTGGCGACGCCGGAAATGCGGGCTTCGAATTCCTCGCCGACGCGGCCCGACAGATGCTCGGCAACGAGCCGGTCAACCGTGTCGCGCTCGGCGGCCATGGCACGCCGTTCGGTGGCCGAAATCAGCGCTGCGGTCTCTTCAAGCCGGGCTTCCTCCTCCTGTGTCAGCCCGTCCTTGCCAAGACCGAGAGCGGCAATCAGCGCGCGATGGACGATCAGATCCGCATAGCGGCGGATGGGCGAGGTGAAATGGGCGTAGCGGCGCAGGTTGAGGCCGAAATGGCCAAGATTTTCAGGCGCGTACACCGCCTGGCTCTGCGAACGCAGCACGACCTCGTTGACGAGCTGTTCGTGTTCGGTGTCACGCACGCGGGCAAGGATTGCATTGAACTGGGCGGGCTTCAGCTGCGCGCCACGCGCCAGCGATATCTCGAAGGTGCGCAGAAACTCGCGCAGGGCCTCCTGCTTGGCAAGCGACGGGGCATCGTGGACGCGGTAGACCAGCGCCTGGCGCCTGGCCTCAAGCGTCTCGGCTGCCGCGACATTGGCCTGCACCATGAATTCTTCGATCAGTTTGTGCGCATCAAGACGCGGTGGGACGACCACGCGATCCACGGTGCCATCTTCTTTGAGAAGGATCTTGCGCTCCGGAAGGTCGAGTTCGAGTGGCTGGCGGTTGTCGCGCCCGCGTTTCAGAACCGCGTAGGCATCCCATAGCGGCTTTAGGATGGGCTCGAGAAGCGGGCCCGTCTTATCGTCCGGCTCGCCGTCAATGGCCTTTTGTGCCTGCTGGTAGGAGAGTTTTGCCGCCGAGCGCATGATGACGCGATGAAAGCTGTGACCGACCTTCTGGCCGGACGCCGAAAAACGCATGCGCACGGCAAGGGCCGGACGCGGCTCTGCTTCGCGCAGCGAGCACAGATCGTTGGAAATGCGCTCGGGCAGCATCGGAACGACACGGTCCGGAAAATAGACGGAATTGCCGCGTTTCAGGGCCTCCCGGTCGAGTGCGGAACCCTGCCGCACATAATGCGCGACATCGGCAATGGCGACGGTGGCGATGAAGCCGCCGGGGTTCTTTTCGTCCGGGTCGGGCTCGGCCATGACGGCATCGTCATGGTCCTTTGCGTCGGCTGGGTCAATGGTGATGAGCGGCATGTCGCGCCAGTCTTCGCGGCCTGAAAGCGTGACGGGCTTTGCGGCTTCCGCCTCGGCGATCACCCCGTCGGGAAAGATATGCGGAATCTCATGCGCGTGAATGGCGATCATGGAGACCGCCTTTTCGCTGGAAAGCGAACCGATGACCGAAACCACCTTGCCATGCGCGGGGCCGTAGCGTCCGCCGGAGATGGGCTCGATCTCCACCAGATCGCCATCCTGCGCGTCGTTCAGATCGTTCCCGTCAATCACGAGCTCGCGCTGGGTGCGCTCGACGGGTTCGATGCGAAACACACCATCCTTCGACTTGCGAATGACGCCCAGAATGCTCTGCCGCCGCTTTTCGAAGACCTTTATCACGCGGCCCGTATAGGCGGGACCTTCACCGTTTTCCGTGGGGAAGACACGGGCCAGGACGCGGTCGCCGATGCCGGCAGCCTTGCCGCCTTTCTGGGTGCGGATTTCCACGAGGGGCAGGGGGCCTTCGCCCTCGTCCTGATCCTCCCGCTCTGCGGGCCGTGCCAGCAGCGCGCCGGAGGCATCGCGTGAGAAGACATCGAGCACCACGACATGCGGCAGCGCGCCGGGACGCAACAGGCGCTTGCGCGTCTTCTTAAGGAGCCCCTCGTCCTGAAGCTCGCGCAAAATGTCCTTGAGCCAGATCCGGTCACCGCCCTTGAGACCGAAAGCCTTGGCGATGTCGCGCTTCGATGTGCGGTCGGGATTGTCCTTGATGAAGCGCAGCACCGCATCGCGATCGGGAGGACCGTCTCCGGCTGCGGCCGTGGCAGATTTCGCGTTGCGTCCGGCTTTGCCGAGGGTGCGGGTCTTTGCTTTCGACTTGCCGGAAATGCTGCGCGCCAAGGCGTTATTCCTCTTTTTTGGCTGCGGTTTTCTTCTTCGCCGCGGTGGTCTTTTTCGCCGTTGTCGCCTTCTTCGCGGGCGCCTTCTTTTTCGCCGCCGGCTTCTTCTTGCCGCCCTTGGCCGCCTTGGCGGCAATCAGCTCCAAGGCTTCCTCAAGGGTGACATCCATTGGGTCCTTCCCCTTGGGAAGGGTGGCGTTGATCTTGCCGTGATTGACATAAGGTCCATAACGACCGTCGCGGACGGTGATCTTGCCGCCCTCGTCAGGATGATCGCCAAGCTCCTTGAGGGCCGCCGGCGTGGAACGTCCGCGCCCGCCCTTGGCCTGTTTTTCCGCGATCATGGTGACGGCGCGGTTCAGACCGATGGAGAACACGTCCTCGACGCTTTCCAGATTGGCGTAGGCCCCGTCATGCAGAAGGAATGGGCCATAGCGCCCGATACCGGCGGATATCATCTTGCCGGATTCGGGGTGCTGGCCAACATCACGCGGCAGGGAGAGGAGCGCCAATGCCTTTTCGATGTCGATGGAATCAGGCGCCCAGCCCTTCGGTAGGCCGGCGCGCTTGGCTTCCTTGCCTTCACCCCGCTGGACATAGGGGCCGAAACGGCCGGAGCGCAGCGTGATTTCTTCTTCGGTGTGCGGGTCCTTGCCGAGCACCTTGTCGCCATCGAGACCGTTTTCGCCATTCTCGCCGTTGCCGGCCTCGCCGAACTGGCGGGTGAACCCGCATTCGGGATAGTTGGAACAGCCGACAAAGGCGCCGTGGCGTCCGAGTTTCAGGGAGAGCTGACCGGTTCCGCAGCGCGGACAGGCGCGCGGATCGGTGCCGTCTTCCTTGGCCGGAAAAGCGAGCGGGGCAAGTTCCTCGTTCAGCGCGTCGAGAACATTGGTGACGCGCAGCTCCTTGATCTCATCCACATGGCCGGAGAAATCCTGCCAGAAGTCGCGCAGCACGTCCTTCCAGGAAAGCTGTCCGTCGGAAATCTTGTCGAGCTTTTCCTCAAGGTCCGCCGTGAAATCATACTCCACATAGCGCTCGAAGAAATTCTCCAGAAATGCCGTGACCAGCCGGCCCTTGGCCTGAGGCATGAGCTTGCGCTTTTCGATCGTCACATAATCACGATCCTCAAGCGTTTTGAGCGTCGCCGCATAGGTGGAGGGGCGACCGATGCCGAGCTCTTCCATCTTCTTGATGAGCGAGGCTTCCGAGTAGCGCGGCGGTGGCTCGGTCGTGTGTTTGGTGGCCTCGATCTTTTCGCGCGTCTGCTCCTCGTCCTCGTGGATTTCAGGCAGGCGGCGGCTTTCCTCGTCCTCGGCGTTCTCATCCTTGTCGATCGCATAGGCGGCAAGGAAACCCTCGAACCGGATCACTGACCCGACGGCGCGCAGGCCCGCATTGCGGGCGCCATTCTCGGCCACGATCTCGACCGTGGTGCGCTCGATCTCGGCTGGCTGCATCTGGCTGGCGATGGCGCGTTTCCAGATCATTTCGTAGAGACGGGCCTGATCGGCATCGAGATAGCGGCGAACCTGGTCGGGCGTACGGGAGAAATCTGTCGGACGGATCGCCTCATGCGCTTCCTGCGCATTCTTGGCTTTCACCGAATAAAAACGCGGTTTTTCGGGCAAATAGCGCTCGCCGAATTCCGCGCCGATCGCCTTGCGGGCCTGATCGAGCGCCTCGGGCGCCATCTGAACGCCGTCGGTACGCATATAGGTGATGAGACCGGCTGTCTCACCGCCAATGTCGATGCCTTCGTAAAGGCGCTGCGCCACCTGCATGGTGCGCGACGCTCCGAAACCGAGGCGCGAGGAGGCGGCCTGCTGCAGGGTCGACGTGGTGAAGGGTGGTGCGGGGTTGCGACGCGTGGGCTTCGCCTCGACGGAGACTGCCTTGAACGTGGCTCCATCAAGCATCGCCTTGATGTCGTCGGCCTGCTCCTGGCTCTTGATGTCGAGCTTCTGCAGCTTCTTTCCGTCGACCGTCGTCAGCCGTGCCTCGAAGCTTTCCTGACGCGGCGTGACGAGCGTGGCGGCGATCTGCCAGTAATCTTCACGGACAAACCGTTCGATCTCCGCCTCGCGGTCGCAGACAAGCCGAAGCGCGACCGACTGGACGCGGCCCGCCGAGCGCGCGCCCGGCAGCTTGCGCCACAGGACGGGCGAGAGCGTGAAGCCTACCAGATAGTCAAGTGCACGGCGCGCAAGATAGGCATCCACCAGCGGCGCATCGACCTCACGAGGATGGGCGAGCGCATCGAGTACGGCCTTTTTGGTGATGGCGTTGAAAACTACACGCTGGACCGGCTTGTCCTTCAGAACCTTTTTCTGCTTCAGGACTTCCAGCACATGCCAGGAAATCGCCTCACCCTCGCGGTCGGGGTCGGTGGCGAGGATCAGCGTGTCGGCGTCCTTCACAGCCTTGGCGATGTCGCTGAGCCGCTTGGAGGAGGGGCTGTCCACGCTCCATGACATGGCAAAATCCTCGTCAGGACGCACCGAGCCATCCTTGGGCGGAAGGTCGCGGACATGGCCGAACGAAGCCAGAACCTTGTAGTTCGAACCCAGATATTTGTTGATGGTTTTCGCCTTGGCCGGCGACTCGACGATAACGAGATCCATAAGCTTTCAGATTTCCCCGCAGGCGTCCGGCATCTTGCAGCGCCTCGCATTTTGAACGAATCCAGCCTCGTCAAATGGCCGTGCTTTGTCGTGCGGTCAAGGGCCAATGGGAATTTCATCCGCTACAAAGCGCCTGTGGACAGTGTTTGTTTATCGTAAATTTTCCGTTTATTTGTTTATAATGGTGTGTATACTTCATCTGGGTCCTTAATGGAGAATGGCCGGGGACGGATAATTTCGGGCAACACCAAGGGGTGCCGTGCGCTGGAAGGGAGTGTCGGCGAATGGGCGAACATTCTGGTGGGGGCCGATCCGACGCGCTTGACTATATGCAGGCGATGCTCGGCCAATTGCGAACCATGGCGCTCGCAGAACGCTGCGACTTGCTCGCCTATATGATCGAGATGGCATATCTCGAGGCAAGCGATATCATTCGCGGTGACCAGCCTTACCGACTTCAGGGGAGTGGAATGGGGCTAGGCGTCCCCGGGAAGAAGCGAGACCGCGCTTCCTGAATGCCGCTCAAGTCGTCCGGCAAGATCTAGCTCGAGCAGAACGGTAAGAACCTGCGAGGGATGAAGGCCGGTGTGACGGATGATGTCGTCTATCAGAACGGGCGAGGGGCCCAGCAACTGAATGATCTTGTCGCGATCTCTGTCATTGGGAGGCGCCGCCGCCGTCGTGGGCGGTGGTTCTTCCAGGCGGTCAGGTTCGGGCAGTGGTTTCTCCAGGAGTGGGGTGATTTGTGAAACAATATCATCGACCTCCGTGACCAGAATTGCCCCGTCCTTCAACAGCGTGTTCGTGCCGCCTGCCCGAGGATCGAGCGGCGAACCCGGCACCGCGAAGACAAGCCGTCCCATCTCTCCGGCGAGCCGCGCACTTATGAGAGAGCCCGAGCGTTTTGCTGCTTCCACCACCACAAGGCCAAAGGCGATGCCTGCCACCAGACGGTTGCGGCGGGGGAAATCGCGCGCCCGCGGCACCCAACCAAACGGCATTTCGCTAAGAACGGTTCCCCGTTTCGCGATTTCCTCAAAAAGGGTGAGATTCTCGGGCGGGTAGGGACGATCGAGGCCGCCGGCAAGCGCGGCGATGGTGCCGCTGTCGAGGCTGCCCTGGTGCACCGCGGCATCGATCCCGCGGGCGAGGCCCGATGCGACGGAAAAGCCGGCCTTGCCGAGCTCCGCCGCCAGTTGCTTTGCCATCTTTATGCCGGTGAGTGATGCGTTGCGCGCTCCGACCAGTGCGACTGTCGGCCGAAGTGGGATGGAAAGATCCCCCTTCATGGCGAGCAATGGGGGCGGCTGATCCATGCGGCGCATCAACGGGGGATACTCAGGTTCTCCTACAGCGACGAAACGGGCGCCCAGGCGGCTTGCCTCTTCCAGTTCCCGCTCCGCATCCGCCTGTGAGGCAATGACAATACGTCGTGTCGCGCCGCCGCGTGCCGCGAGTTCTGGAAGCATCTGCAGGGCGGTTTCGGCCGAGCCAAAATGATTGACGAGTTGTCGAAAAGTGACCGGGCCCACATTTTCGCTGCGCAGAAGCTGCAACCAGGCGAGGCGCTGTCGGTCGCTAAGCCGAGCGGCAGCGCCATGCCCCGTCACCCCTTGCCCCCAATGCGCGTTTCGGTTCCCGCTATCAGCCGTGAAATGTTCGCACGGTGCTTGATAAAGACGATTGCGCTCATCAGCACAAAGAGTTCAGCCGCCTGAACATAGTCGAGGATGTAAAGCCCGACCGGAACAGCAAGGGCGGCGACGAGGGCCGAAAGCGATGAATAGCGCGTGACGAAGGCCACGGTGAGCCAGACCACGGCGAAGATAATGGCACCCGGCCAGGCGAGCGCAATCAGGACGCCGAGATAGGTCGCCACCCCCTTGCCGCCGCGGAAGCCCAGCCAGACAGGAAAGAGATGGCCAAGAAACGCACCAAGCCCTGCCGCGATCGCCTGATCAGGTCCATAGAGACCGGCAAGAAGAACGGCGACCGTGCCTTTGAGGGCATCGCCCAACAGTGTGAGGGCAGCCAGCTTCTTGTTGCCGGTGCGCAGGACATTGGTCGCGCCGATATTGCCCGAACCGATCTTGCGGACATCGCCAAGACCCGCCAGGCGCGTGACGATCAAGCCGAAGGGGATGGAGCCGAGCAGATAGCCAAAAAGGAGCGCTGCAGCGAGATAGGGCAGCGCAATCTGCCAACTGATAGGGTCCGGCATCTGGCTCTCTCCCTCAAACCATGTTTCGCTCAGGCCGAGAATACTGTGCGGCCTGCAACCATTGTTTGCAAGACCCGGCCCTGCATGCGCGCACCCTCGAAGCACGTGTTCTTCGACAACGACCGGATGTCAGCCTCACGCACGATCCACGGCGCGTCCAGGTCCACCAGCGTGAGATCAGCGTCTGCGCCCGGCCTGAGCGTACCGCCTGGCAGACCAAACAAGCGCGCCGGCGCGGTGGACAGGCATTCGACAAGACGCATCAGTGACAGGTCGCCGTTGTGATAAAGGCGCAAAGATGCCGCCAACAGTGTCTCAAGACCGATGGCGCCGGCTTCGGCTTCGGCAAACGGTAGTCGCTTTGTATCCACGTCCTGCGGATCGTGCGAGGAAACGATGATGTCGACGACCCCGTTTTTCAGCGCCTCCACCATGGCGACCCGGTCATCTTCGGTGCGCAAGGGCGGCGAAAGCCGGAAGAATGTGCGGTAGTCGCCGATGTCGTTTTCGTTCAGCGTCAAATGGTTGATTGAGATGCCTGCGCTGACATCCGCTCCTTCATTCTTGGCCCGGGCGATGGCCGCTGCCGACATTGCGGTGGAGATCTTCGCGGCGTGATAGCGGCCGCCTGTCAGGGCGGCAAGCATCAGGTCTCGGCTGAGCGGTATGGTTTCGGCCTCTCGCGGAATGCCGGGAAGCCCGAGCCAGCTCGCGAAAAGTCCCTCGTTCATCACACCGGAGGAAGCCAGATGTGGGTCCTGCGTTTCATGGGCAATGGTGATGCCCAGATCACGGGCATAGGTGAGGGCACGCCGCATGACCAGAGCGTTGCTAATTGTCGAACGCCCTTCGGTGAGCATGACCGCGCCGGCCTCGTGAAGCAGCCCGAATTCGGACAGCTCTTTGCCAGCAAACCCCTTGGTGACGGATGCAGCCGGAAACACGTTGATCGTTGCAGTATCGCGTGCGGTGCGTTTGACGAATTCCACCAGCGCAACATCGTCGATCACCGGGATGGTGTCGGGCATCATGATAACGGATGTCACACCGCCTGCCGCTGCGGCCCGGCTCGCTGAAGCGATGGTTTCGCGATGTTCTGCGCCGGGTTCGCCAATGAAGACACGCGAATCGACAAGGCCGGGGATGACAGCGTGTCCCTGGCAATCGACGATGTCCGCGTTTTCAGGGGCACCCTGATTTTGGGCATCGGCACCTGCGGCAAGAATCTTCCCGTCGGCGACGATGACTGTTCCTTTTTCGTCTATGCCGCGCGAAGGATCGACAATACGGGCATTCTGAAAGACGGTCGCGCTCATGCCGCGCCTCCCTCCGCGTTGCGTCGCGGATCGAGCAGCGCTTCCATCACGGCCATGCGCACCGCCACGCCCATCTCGACCTGCTCCTGAATGAGGCTTTGCGGCCCGTCGGCGATCTCGGAGGCGATTTCGACGCCGCGGTTCATGGGGCCGGGATGCATGACCAGCACATCGTCTTTGGCCGCCTTCAGTTTCTCGGCGTCGAGGCCGAAATGGCGGAAATATTCTCGCACTGAGGGAATGAGAGACCCCGCCATCCGCTCACGCTGGAGCCGCAGCATCATCACGATGTCCGCCCCTTTCAGGCCCTCGTCCATCCTCGTAAAGGGTTCCACGCCCATCTGCCCGATGCCGGCGGGAAGAAGTGTGGAGGGCGCAACGACCCGCACCCGAGCGCCCATTGCATTCAGCAGAACGATGTTCGAGCGCGCCACGCGCGAATGCAGCACATCGCCACAAATCGCCACGGTAAGCCCGCCGATGCGGCCTTTTGCTCGGCGGATCGTGAGCGCATCGAGCAGGGCCTGCGTCGGGTGCTCATGAGCGCCATCGCCCGCATTGACGACAGAACATGAAACCTTCTGGGCGAGGAGCGCTGCCGCACCGGCCGCCGCGTGCCGGATCACCAGAATGTCGGGCCGCATGGCGTTCAGCGTGATTGCGGTGTCGAGCAGCGTCTCGCCCTTCTTGGTCGAGGAGCTTGCGACGGACATGTTCATGACATCCGCGCCGAGCCGTTTGCCGGCCAGTTCGAACGAGGACTGGGTCCGTGTGGAGGCTTCGTAGAAAAGGTTGATATGCGTACGGCCGCGTAGAGCGGCCGTCTTCTTCTCCTGCTGCCTTGAAATGGCAACGGCCGCGTCGGCACGGTCGAGAAGTGTTTCGATGTCGAGGGGCGACAGCCCCTTTATGCCAAGCAGGTGGCGGTGCGGGTAAAGTGGGAAAGAGGCGTTTGTCATCTCAAGAGCCTGCTATAGGCTGCAGTCAGAACCGCTGCAAGCGCGCATCACGTGCTGAACCCATCTGCCGGGCACAAATAACAGCTTTTGTGTTTTTGTGGCTCATCAAGCTTTCATCGATTGGCAAGGTGTGCTTGCCACTATGGGTCGTTGAGCACGCGTTGATTCCCGGCGCGCTGCTTTTGTTGTGATAGAGTAAAGCCGTGACGCATGACGTAACCAACCAGTCGCCTCCCATCGCCGGCACCAATGCCTGGCGCAGCGATCCCTTGCTGATGCAGGCGGCAGAGCGGTTCTCGGAACCTGTGCGCAAAGAACTCGATACGCTTGGCCGTTTCGTGCGCAATCAGGAAGCACTTGATCTGGCACGTCTGGCCAATGCCGAGACACCTCAACTTAGAACGCATGACCGATATGGAAACCGGCTCGATCTGGTCGAGTATCATCCCGCCTATCACGCGCTCATGCGCCGTTCGGCCGCAAATGGACTTCATTCTTCCATTTGGGAGAAGACGGAAGTTGAGGCGGGCCATCGTCATCAGATACGCGCCGCGCGCTTCTATCTGACCGCGCAGCTCGAATGCGGCCATCTGTGCCCGCTGACCATGACAAACGCCTCGCTGGCGGCGCTGATGGCGGACAACACGCTGTTTCGCCGGTGGGCGCCACGCGTGGCCGTCCGCAAATACGATCATTCGAACAAGCCCGTCGTGCAGAAAAGCGGCATCACCATCGGCATGGGGATGACAGAGAAGCAGGGCGGAACCGATGTGCGCGCAAACACCACCCGCGCCGAACGCCTTGAAGGCAAGATCTATCGCCTGACCGGGCACAAATGGTTCTTGTCAGCACCGATGTCGGACGCCTTTCTCGTTCTGGCGCAGGTCGACAAGGGGTTGTCCTGTTTCCTCGTTCCGCGCGTGCTGGAGGATGGCAGCGGAAACGGCCTGCATTTTCAGCGTCTCAAGGACAAGCTCGGCAATCGATCGAATGCTTCCTCGGAGGTGGAGTTCCACGGGACGATGGGCGAACTGGTTGGCGAGCCGGGTGGTGGTATCCGCACCATCATGGACATGGTGACGCTGACACGGCTCGACTGTGCACTTGGCTCGGCCGGCATCATGCGTGCGGCATTGGCGGAGGCCGTTCATCACACGCGCCACCGTCAGGTGTTCGGCACGCGGCTCATCGAGCAACCGCTGATGATGCGGGTGCTGGCTGACATGGCACTTGACGTTGCCGCGGCAACAGCGCTTGCGATGCGACTTGCGCGCTCCTTTGACGAGGCCGCCGACAGCCGCGGCGATGCGGCCTTCGCGCGCGTCATGACGCCGGTTGTCAAATACTGGGTGTGCAAGCTGGCACCCGCTGTGACCTATGAGGCGATGGAGTGCCTTGGCGGAAATGGCTATGTCGAGGAGGCACCGCTCGCCCGCCACTATCGCGAAGCCCCTGTCAATGCGATCTGGGAAGGCTCCGGTAATGTGATGGGGCTCGACGTCTTGCGCGTGCTTGAGCGCAACGCCGGGCTTTTTGACGATGTGCTTGGGATGATTGGCAGAGACCTTGGTGAAAAGGGCGGCGCAACGCTGGAGGTTCTGGCCGCCGCTGCCCGCGTCTGTCAGACCGACGAGGGATCGGCCCGCATCCTGACCGAACAGCTCGCGCTGGCGGCAGCCGCAGCCGAGTTGAAACGCATGGGTGCCGGACGTGTTGCGGATGCTTTCATCGAGACGCGTCTCGCAGGCCAGTGGCGCAGCACCTACGGAATGCTGGATGCGCGCCACGACGCGGCCTCCATCCTCGACGTGCTTTATCCGGAGGCGAGCTGAGCAACAACCGTTAGAACAAGCGGTATCGTGAAGAAGGCGAGCGCCGTCTGCAGCGTGGTGATGCTTGCGTAAAGTGGCGCATCGCCTCCGAGCTGCCGCGCGAGAAGATAGCCGTTCATGGCTGTGGGAACCGCCGCACAAAGCGCCAGATAATCGAGGGCCGGCCCGGTGACGCCAAAAGCGAGCGCCATCGATATCATGAGGGCCGGAAAGAAAATCAGTTTCAAGAAGGCAGACGTCCACAAGGCTGCCGGTGCAGCGAGGAAATCGCCCGGACGCAGGCTGGCGCCGATGGTCAAAAGCCCCATTCCGAGCGCGGCGCGACCGACGAGGTCCAGTGTCTCGTTCAAGGGCGGGTAGAGGCCGAAGGGCAAAAATCTCAGCACCACCGCTGCCGCCGCCGCCAGAATCAACGGGTTCCGCACGACATCCAGAAGGACCTTGGACCAGGATGCACCACCGTCGGCGAAGCGTGTGACCACGAACACCGACGCGATGTTGATGGGGATGATGATTGTTGCCATCACAAGTGCGACCACGGCCGCACCTTCAGGAGGAAAGAGCTTCTGGGCAACCGCCAGCGCCATGAAGCCGTTCCATCGAACTGCGGTCTGGAAGAGCGAGGAGTATTGACCATGCTTGATCAATCCGCTCGCTTTCAGAGCAGGCCACAAGGCCAGCACCAGAAGGATCATCCCGAGGACCGAAACCACCAGGGCCCCAAGCAGGGCGTCGAGCCTCAGTTTCGAAAAATCCGCATTGGCAATGGTGATGAAAAGCAGCGCCGGATAGAGGAACCAGTAGCAAAGCTGCTCCAGTCCCGGCCAGGTATCATCGCTGATGAGCGGCGTCCACCGTAGCGCATTTCCTGCAATGATGAGCAGGAAAATCGGCAGGGTGCTTTCGAAGATCGCGAACATGGGAAACCGGCAAGAGAAGGGATCTTATTGCTAGTGGCCGGCCACAAGTCTGTAAAGCCGGAGGGCCGCTCTCCGCACATGTGAAAGTTAACCTTAATGATTGGTAAGCGTTGCAGGGAGATTTGCGGCGGTTCAGTGTGACTTTCATCCGGGAACGAGACTCATGAACCGCACATTTTCAATCCTTCTGTCTGTCTACTGGGCCGTCATTTTCGGTTTGGCTTCGTGGTCAGCCGCGCAGGTCGAAGGCATTGTTGTGCCGACCGTTTCTTCGGGGGGGAATGGAGCTTGGCAATTCACGATGTTCTTGGGCCATCTTGGAATCGTGTTGGGCAAAGCGCTGGTTGCTGCGCTGTTCATATGGACCTTCCTCGTATCCGTGCTCGAAAACGGGGACAGGCGCGAGACGGCAAATGTCGCAGGCCTTGCCTGTGCGGCTGCTCTGGTCATGCTGCTTGTTGACGTATTTCATTCCGGGGTTGCTGCAAATGCAGCCGCCTTCTCGCCCTCCACCTCCACAACGATAAAATTCCTCGCTGTTCTGGCGACTCATCTTGTGCTGCGTCGGGAAGAGGCCTTTGCCGAACAGGAAAGATCTGTGCCGGCCACGTCGCCCATGTCGCGTGTCTCGACACTGCAGATTATCGACGCCGCACATGATGCAATGGCAACGCGTGTTGCCCGAAGACAGCGGCTGCACATCGCGCCGCCCGCCAACGATCATTGGAGCCCGTAATGCGTTATCTGCTGATCTTCTGGGCGCTCCCGCTCGGCCTGTTCTGGGGATGGTACGGACTTTCCTACCATGACATCAATTTCGGCCTGAGTTTTTTCAGCCGCGAGATGAATGATCTGCTGTTTCGGATCTATGGCAATATCCTGGGCATCGATCCGACCATCATTCCAGGCATGGTCGCCCGCGCCTGCGTGCTCGACAGCTTCATCCTTCTGGCCATCATCGCGTTCCGACGCCGGCGCGCCCTCTGGGCCTGGTTCAAGGAGAAGCGCTCCGCTTATCGCTCGGGGGAGGCAGCTCCGGAAGTGCGCAACCTGTCAAGCGCACCCTGAAGAATGAAGGCGGCGGCGGCCGAATCGATCCGCTCCGCCCTTTTCTTGCGTGACACATCCATCTCCAGAAGGGCGCGCTCGGCAGCGACGGTCGACATGCGCTCGTCCCAGAAGGCGGCGGGAAGGTCGGTAAGCCGCTCGAGATTGCGGATGAAGGCACGCGTCGACTGCGCACGCGGTCCTTCGCTTCCGTCCATGTTCACCGGCAGGCCGATGACAATCCCGCCCACATTGTCGCGCTCGAAAGTCGCAATCAGTGCTTCTGCATCCTGAGTGAACTTCCTGCGCATGATCACCTGCCGCGGTGTGGCAAGGGACAGGCCGCGATCGGAGACTGAAAGCCCGATGGTCTTGGTGCCCAGATCGAGGCCGGCCAGTGTCTGGCCTGCTTTGAGAAAAGCGGGGAGTTCCTGCAGGTCAACCACTGACAAAACTATCTTCTCCGATTAGGACTGAGGGATCGTTTTAGCGCCGCACCGGTTACACGGAAAGCAGCCGATACGCGATAGCCGCCCTTCAGAGGGTTGCGCGTTAGAAAACAAGGAGGACAATCCCATGAAGCTGACCTGGTATGGCCATTCGGCATTCCGCGTGGATGCGGGTGACGCTCACATCCTGATTGACCCGTTTCTGAGCGGCAACCCCTCCTGGAATGGTGGATGGGAGGAGCCGGCGGAAGGCGTGACCCATGTGCTGCTGACCCATGGCCATGATGATCACATCGGCGATGCCGTCGAAATTCTTAAAAAGACAGGCGCCATGCTCGTCGCCAATTTTGAGATCTGCATGTTTTTGGTGGGCAGAGGCGTCGACCAGAGCCGGATCAACCCCGGCAATCATGGCGGCACGGTCGATTGCGGCGGTTTTACCACCACCTTTGTCAACGCGCAGCATTCCTCCTCTTCCTCAGGCGAGGGCGGCACAAATACCTATCTGGGGAACCCTGCGGGTCTGGTGCTCCATTTTCCCAGCGAAAAGACGCTCTACCATATGGGCGACACAGACATCTTTAGCGACATGGCGCTGATTCACGAGTTGCATCAGCCTGAAATCGGTCTGGTGCCCGTCGGTGATCGCTTCACCATGGGAGGGGCGGTGGCTGCCCTTGCCTGCCGTCGCTACTTCAAGTTCGAGACGGTTCTTCCCTGCCATTTCGGCTCTTTCCCGATTATCGATCAGACGGCGCAGAAATTCATCGACGGCATGGAAGGATCGGGCGTGAACGTGCCCTCGCTCAAAGTCGGCGAGAGCATATCTCTTTAGCAAATCCGGTGCGTCTGAGTGCGTTGGCGGTTGCACGCCGCCCGCGCGCCGATTATAGCCGGGGCGCAGCCAATAAGCGCCTGGAGAAAACCATGTCCGTGGACATCGATACCGTGAAGCGTGTTGCGCGCCTTTCCCGCATTGCCGTTGACGAGGCCGATGCCGAGCGCATGACGGGCGAACTCAATGCCATTCTCGGTTTCGTCGAGCAATTGAACGAAGTGAATGTGGAGGGCGTCGAGCCGATGACCTCCGTCATTCCGATGGCGATGAAGAAGCGCCAGGACGGCGTTACCGACGGCAACAAGGCTGACGATATCGTCGCCAATGCGCCGGCCTCGGAAGACAATTTTTTCGTCGTGCCCAAGGTGGTCGAATAGAAGTCTCATCCGCTTCCAATCAATCGCGCCCTGAGGGGGCGCTGGATTTTCAGGGATTTTCACGGAACTTCCATGACAGAGCTCACCAAACTCACAATTGCCGAAGCGCGCGAGAAGCTGACCTCAAAGGCCTTCACCGCCACCGAGCTGACCGAGGCCTATCTTTCGGCCATCGATACCGCCAATGACAAGCTCAACGCCTATGTCGCCGTCACCCATGACCGAGCGCGCGCCATGGCAAAGGCGAGTGATGAAAAGATCGCGAAGGGCGAAGCTGGCGCTCTGGAAGGCATTCCGCTCGGCATCAAGGACCTGTTTGCAACGCAGGATGTCCACACCCAGGCAGCAAGCCACATCCTTGATGGGTTCAAGCCCAAATACGAATCCACAGTCACGGCCAATCTTTGGGCTGATGGGGCGGTGATGCTCGGCAAGCTCAACATGGATGAGTTCGCCATGGGCTCGTCCAACGAGACCTCCTACTATGGTCCGGTTATCAACCCGTGGCGCGCCGAAGGCTCCAATGCCGATCTCGTTCCAGGCGGTTCGTCGGGTGGGTCTGCCGCCGCTGTGGCCGCCTTCCTGTGTGCGGGCGCCACGGCAACGGACACGGGCGGGTCGATCCGCCAGCCCGCCGCTTTCACCGGAACGGTCGGCATCAAACCTACCTATGGCCGCTGCTCGCGCTGGGGCACGGTGGCCTTCGCCTCCTCGCTTGATCAGGCAGGGCCCATTGCGCGCGACGTCCGCGACGCGGCAATTCTCTTGAAATCGATGGCCTCTGTGGACGACAAGGACACCACCTCCGTCGACCTGCCGGTGCCGGACTACGAAGCAGCCATCGGCCAGTCAGTCAAAGGTCTGAAGATCGGCATTCCCCGGGAATACCGTATGGAGGGCATGCCCGAAGAGATCGAGACGCTTTGGAAAAAGGGCATTGACTGGATGCGCGATGCAGGCGCGGAGATCGTGGACATATCGCTGCCGCACACCAAATACGCGCTTCCAGCCTATTACATCGTCGCGCCGGCCGAAGCCTCATCCAACCTGGCGCGCTATGATGGCGTGCGTTACGGCCTGCGCGTGCCCGGCAAGGACATTGCCGACATGTATGAGCAGACCCGTGCTGCCGGTTTCGGCCGTGAGGTCAAGCGCCGCATCATGATCGGCACCTATGTTCTGTCCGCCGGTTATTACGATGCCTATTACCTCAAGGCCCAGAAAGTGCGCACGCTCATCAAACGCGATTTTGAGCAGGTTTTCGATGAGGGCGTCGATGCCATCCTGACGCCGGCCACACCTTCGGCCGCCTTTGGCATCGCGGATCAGGATATGGCGTCCGATCCGGTGAAGATGTATCTCAATGATATCTTCACGGTCACGGTGAACATGGCGGGCTTGCCCGGCATCGCTGTGCCGGCCGGGCTCGACCCAAAAGGTCTGCCGCTTGGACTGCAACTCATAGGCAAGCCATTCGACGAAGAGACACTGTTCCGCACGGCGCATGTGATCGAACAGGCCGCAGGGCGTTTTGCACCGAACCGGTGGTGGTAGTTCGCATGGTGCGGTTTTGACCTAGAACAGGGGCCGCACCATGTTCCATCTCGTTTCTGCAATTGGCTGGCTGTTCCTTCAGCCCCTCAGCCTGGTCGCAATCATGATCGCGGTGTCGCTTCTCACCGCATTTCTCGGTTGGCGCCGCCTCTCGCTGGCAGCGAGTGGCCTGTCTCTTCTGGTGGTCGTTCTTTCAGCCTGGACAACGCTCGGAGCGCTGGTGCTCGGGCCGCTGGAAGATCGCTTTCACAAACCGGAGCCTGTCCCGGACAGGGTTGATGGCATCGTCGTTCTGGGTGGCGGGCTGGAAGGCTCCATCAATATGGCGCGGGGCGGCTATGAGCTGAACGCCAGCGGCGACCGCTTTGTGGAAGTCGCGATTCTCGCGCGCAGGTTCCCGCAGGCCAGGATCTTGATCTCTGGAGGGCAGGGCGCTGTTTTTCTCGCCGGGGAGGGCGATGCGGATACTGCACCGCGCCTTTTGAGCGCGCTTGGCGTGGCAGCGGAGCGCCTTGTTCTGGAGAACCGTTCGCGCGACACGTTTGAGAACGCAGTTTTTTCCAGAGAGCTGGTTGAGCCGGTCGCAGGTGAGACCTGGCTTCTCGTCACCTCAGCCTTTCACATGCCGCGCGCCGTGGGCGTGTTTCGCAAAGCCGGATTTCCAGTCACACCCTGGCCGGTGGATTACAAAACAGCGGGCAACGAAAAGCCGGGTCTGGCGGAAGACAACGCACTCGATTCCCTGCGAAACACGACCCTTGGCATACGTGAATGGATCGGCCTCGTAGCCTATCGAATGGCCGGTAGAACGGATGCACTTTTTCCTGGACCGAAGCCTTCCTCGCGGTGAGTCGAGGCCTCTCCCGGCATTGGGATGGTGCATTGCAGCAAAAATGTCCGCATTTCGCCACATCTGTTGAAAATTCCTTTATGGCCCCAAGTGCCTGATTATGCTGGAAAACCCTCGTTTTCTGGGGTTTCCGAACATTTTCCAGGTCGCGATTTTGCCGTTTTTGGACTTGCAGAAGCCTGCGCGGAGGAGTATCTCCCGCCTCCACAGATCGGCGATCGGGATCATCCCGTTCGGAGATTGAATTGAAAAAACGGGATATGCATGGACGATAGCGTTGAGAGATCCTGCTGGGGCGTAACCGCCAAAGCAGTGATCGGGCTTGCGGGAATCATCTTTCTGGCATGGCTCTTGATTGGCGCCGAAACGGCAGCGGTCGTAGCAACGGCAAGCTGAATTACTAGCAAAACCGCACAACATCGGTTCTTTAAAGTCGAAGGGCGCAGCGCAATCGCTGCGCCCTTTGCTTGTTTGGGGAAATCGCCTACATCATGCGATGTCGCAGTCGTGTCAGCGCACCTCTTCTTCATTGTCGAGAGGGGCCCACTGCGGGATTTCCTCATCTGGCCACATCCGGAGCCTTCGCCCATGTTCCTTTCCGTTTTCGACCTGTTCAAGATCGGCATCGGACCATCGAGTTCGCACACGATGGGCCCCATGACAGCGGCGGAACGTTTTCTGGCTGAGGTGGCCGGCGACGACTGGCCGCGCCCGGCCGGGAGTGTCGTTCACCGACTGGGTGTCAGCCTGCATGGCTCTCTTGCCTTTACCGGTGTGGGCCACGGCACGGACCGTGCGGTAATCCTCGGACTTGCTGGGTACAATCCTCTAACCGTCGACCCAGACCGCATGGACGAACAGCTCGCCACGATTGCTGCCGAGAAGATGGTCCGACCGGCGGGACATCAGCCGTACCAGTTCGATCCGCAAAGCGACCTCGTGCTCGACAAGAAAGAGGCTCTGCCCGGTCATGCAAACGGCATGGCATTCAACGCTTATGATGCGGATGGCAGGCTCCTCCTGAGACGTATTTATTATTCCGTCGGTGGCGGTTTCGTGGTTTCCGAGGAGGAACTGCAGACGCTGAAGAACCAGTCCAGAAAGCCTGAGGCCTCCGATGTTCCGTTCCCTTTTGCGAGCGCGCGCGAAATGCTCGCCATGGCGGCCGAAAGCGGATTATCGATCGCCGAGATGAAGCGGGCCAACGAAGAAGCACATATGACCCGGGCAGACCTTGATGCCGGTCTGGATCGTATTTGGCAGGCCATGGACGCCTGCATTGAACGTGGTCTTTCGCAGGACGGCATCATGCCCGGCGGCTTGAACGTGCGCCGTCGTGCGCGGCAGCTGCATGACAGGCTGGAAGAAGACTGGCGTCATAACCGCCCTAATCCTCTCGCAGCGAATGACTGGCTCTCCGTTTTCGCCATGGCCGTGAACGAGGAAAACGCCAGCGGCGGCCGCGTGGTAACCGCTCCGACCAACGGCGCGGCCGGCGTGGTGCCTGCTGTCATGCGTTACTGGCAGAAATTCCACGTCGACGCTGATGCCAACGGCATTCGCGATTTCCTTCTGACTGCTGCCGCGATCGGTGGCATCGTGAAGCACAATGCCTCCATCTCCGGCGCGGAGGTCGGCTGCCAGGGTGAAGTCGGCTCGGCTTCTGCGATGGCCGCGGCAGGCTTCGCCGCCGTGCTGGGCGGCACGCCTGCACAGGTGGAGAACGCCGCCGAAATAGCTCTCGAACACCATCTGGGCATGACCTGTGACCCGGTTGCAGGACTTGTGCAGGTCCCTTGCATCGAGCGCAACGCCCTGGGCTCGGTCAAGGCCGTCACGGCAGCGTCTCTTGCGGTGAAAGGTGACGGGACGCACTTCGTGTCGCTTGATGCTGCAGTCGAAACGATGCGGCAGACCGGTGTGGATATGAACGAGCGCTACAAGGAAACAAGCCTGGGCGGACTGGCGGTCAACGTCGTGGAATGCTGAGCGGCGTTCTACGCTGTGGAGGGGCAGCTATCGTGCTTGACCTTGGCCGGGCAGCGCCCGACATTTGAAGGATGGCACTCAACCTCATAAAATTGTGCGTCGGTTGCGAAAGCGTCGAGCAATTGCAGGACTGGATCGCGCTGCGTCTTCGAGAAAAGCAGGCGCGCGGGGAGCCTGCTGAACAGTTTCACACCACGCGCATGGTGCCGAAACGTGTGGCTGAGCTTACCGAGGGCGGGTCTCTCTATTGGGTAATCAAGGGCACGGTGCAGTGTCGGCAAAGACTTTTGGACATTCGGCCGTTCCGTGATGCAGAAGGTGTGTCGCGCTGTCATCTGGTGCTGGAGCCCAAACTGGTGCGCACTCAGTTTCAGCCACGCCGCGCGTTCCAGGGGTGGCGATATCTCGAGCCAAAGGATGCGCCACAGGATCTCGGCAGCGCCGGGGACGATGCAGAAATGCCTTTGGAACTGCGTCGCGAATTGACAGAACTCGGCTTGCTGTAGCGTCTCATCTGGCGCAGGCTGGCGATGAGCCTTGCAACCAGTTTGTGGACGCCCATCTTTCTTCTTATGAGCGAAAAGAAAACGCCCGCGCCGCGTCGCGCAGACACAAAACCCACCGACACCCGTTCATCATCGGGCGCCATCGATGCCTTTGTGCGGCAGGCGCGTGCCCTCGCGCCCGCGCGCGGCGCCGGCAACGGCCGGCTCATTCTCGCGCTGGACGCTACGATGAGCCGGCAACCCACCTGGGATCTTGCCTGCAAACTTCAGGCAGAGATGTTTGATGCCGTGGGCAAAGCGGGCTCGCTCAATGTACAACTCGTTTATTTCCGGGGTTTTGGCGAAAGCCGCGCCTCGCGCTTCGTGCGCGATACAGAGGCGTTGAAGACGCTCATGACAAAGATTGACTGCCGTGGCGGCCACACGCAGATCGGCAAGGTTCTGGCGCACGCTCTCAAGGAAACCGCACGCGAGAAGGTAAACGCGCTCGTCTATATCGGCGACGCCATGGAAGAGAGCGTCGACGATCTATCGGACAAGGCCGGGCGTCTTGGCCTGAGCGGCGTGCCGGTATTCGTCTTTCAGGAGGGGCATGATCCGATTGCTGAACGGGCTTTTCGCGAAATCGCCCGTCTGTCGAAGGGCGCATGGTTTCGCTTCGATGCGCGATCCGCGGCCGAGCTCGGTAAGCTCCTTTCGGCTGTGGCCGTTTATGCCACGGGCGGTCTCAAGGCACTGAGCGATCGCAACAGGCCCGAGGATCGCAGAATGCTGGAACATCTCCGCGGCGGCACAGACCAATGAGCTTCCCGTTCTTTTTCTTTGCACTACTGCTGCTTTTAACTCTGGGTAGTTTCGCTTTCTTGAATGCAAACCCGAAGCGGGTGGCCAACACGTTGCGGATCGCCGGCCCGACATTGCTGGCGCTTGCCGGTGTGGTGATGCTGTTTGCCGGCAGGGCAGGGATCGGCGGCATGTTGCTCTCAGCCGCGGTCGCCTGGTTTGGTTCTGCACGTTTGAAGATGGGGCAGGTCAAAAAGCCGGGACAAAAGTCAATCGTGCGCTCGGCAGCACTCGAGATGGAACTGGATCACGATAGCGGAGCGTTGTCCGGCTCGGTGCTTGCCGGCGGGCACGACGGGCGCCGGCTCGCAGATATGACACTGGAAGAGCTGCTTTCGCTCTATGCGGAGCTTGAAAGCGACGAAGAGAGCTTACGGCTTCTGGAAACCTATCTTGACAGCGAATTCCCCGCCTGGCGCGATGGCGCGCAATCGAATGGCGACCGGGGGGAGGGAGTTGCGCCGGGCGCGGGCCCCATGACCGAGGAGGAGGCCTATGAGGTCCTTGGTCTTGAACGAGGTGCGACCGTTGCGCAGATCAGAGAGGCTCACCGCCGCCTGATGCAGCGCCTGCATCCCGACATGGGAGGTACCTCGTCTCTTGCTGCCCGTGTCAACCAGGCCCGCGACGTTTTGCTGTCCGCTCATGAGTGAGTTCCCGGTACGCGCTACACTATCCTGACTCATCAAAAACTCCGGTCTTACTGCTGCACGGCGTAGCAGGAGATGCTCTTCTTCTTCAGAGACGCGCAGGCGCCCCATGCGTCGGACTTGCTTGCGAACCCGACAAACCGAGCGCGGTGGTAGGTCACGCCACCTTTCTCGAATGTCTCGGTAATCGGCACTGCGCTTGCAAGCACGGCGCCAGCCTTCTTCTCTGTTTCTGCAAGGAACATCAGCGCCTCATCCTCGCTGGGCATGGAGGCAACCTGAATGACCCAGCCGCCGATAGAAGATCCCGCACCCTGCGCTTCTGGCGCCGTTGAAGCCGTCGGCATGGGGTCGACTGCAGCGACCGGGGCACTTGGGCGCGGCACGGATGCATTGACGACTGCTGCGGCCTTGACCGGCTGCTCAGGCGCATAGGCCGTCAGCGTTTCCACTTCGGGACGTTCGGTCGGCAAGGGAACCTGTTTGCCCGGAATCATGGCAGCAAGCGCGGTGCGCGCACCGCCCGGAGCCTTGGCGATCAGCATGCGATCCCGTCCGGTCGACCCCTGATTCAGGTAGCGTTCGATAAGATCCGCCATGTGGGCATCGCGGCTGCGTGACGTGCGTCCGCCCATGACCACGGCGACAATGCTGCGACCATTGGCCTGCACCGAGCTTGCGAGGTTAAAGCCGGATGCACGCGTGTATCCGGTCTTGATGCCATCGACGCCCTTCACCCGGCCTAGCAGGCGGTTGTGGTTGCCATAGCGACGCTTTTTGTAAGTGAAGGACTTGGTCTGGAAATAGCTGTAATACTGCGGATAGTGCTCCCGCAGGGCGATGCTGAGCTTGGCCATGTCGCGCGCAGTCGTCTTCTGCTGGCTGTTCGGCAGACCATGCGCATTCTTGAACGTGGTCCGCGACATGCCGAGCTGGCGCGCCTTAGCGGTCATCATGGAAGCGAACTTGGCTTCCGATCCGCCGAGAAACTCAGCCACTGCGGTCGCGGCATCATTGGCGGAACGGGTTACCAGCGCCCGGATAGCCTGGTCCACGGTCAGGCTGTCACCGGGACGCAATGCAATGTTCGTCGGAGGTTCGGCGGCAGCGTTCCGCGAAACGGGAATGCGTGTATCTTTGCTGATACGGCCCGTCGAAAGCGCCTCGAAGATCATATAGGCCGTCATCATCTTGGTGAGCGAGGCGGGATACCGCGGAGCATCGGCATTTGATTCATAGAGAACCTTGCCGGTCTTCGCATCCATGACGATGCCTGCATATTTGGCGTTAGCAGAAGCCTGTTCTGCCGCGCCCAACATGACGATACCGGAAATGAAAAGTGCAGTGAGAATCTTGCCTGATAGCCGCACAAGATTCGCTCTACCCAACAACGCCTGACGCACGATTACACCCATTTGCATCTGGTTTCAGGCTGCGAGGCATCCCCACTCGCAGACCCATTTCCCATCACCCTATCGGCGGCGGCGTTACCAATCCGTTTATGGTGAGCTATTCGTTGACGGAATTTCTTAACATTGACTCGAAATTGAAGGATTGACCGGTCCGGATACCGGCTGGAATGAATGTCTGAACCATCCAGGGTGATGATGGCGTAGTTTTGAACGCAAAACCCCGTCACCCATATTGTCAGGAACGGATAAGGGCTTAAAATTGTCGCAAGGGTACCTACATGTCCCACGTAAGGGCTCGGCATAGGGAATGGAATTTTTGAATATCGGTGAAGCCATGCAGCACGACGTCTGGCGAATGCAGGATGGCGAGAAAGATGGTGACAGTTCCGATCGTGGAACTGCAGTCATCACGCGTACGAAAACCAAGACGAAGAAACCGAGTCTCTATCGTGTATTGTTGCTGAATGACGATTACACCCCGATGGAGTTCGTCATTCATGTGCTTGAGCGCTTCTTCAAGAAGGATCGCGAAGCCGCGACCAGAATTATGCTGCACGTACACAATCACGGTGTGGGTGAATGTGGCGTGTTCACGTTTGAAGTGGCTGAGACCAAGGTAACGCAGGTGATGGACTTCTCCCGCCAACACCAGCACCCGCTTCAATGCGTGATGGAAAAGAAATGAGGTATTGAATGCCGGCTTTTTCCCAAGGCTTGGAGCGGGCACTGCATCAGGCGCTTACTTTCGCCAATGAGCGCCACCATGAGTATGCAACGCTCGAGCATCTGCTTCTTGCGCTGATCGACGATTCGGACGCTGCAGCCGTAATGCGCGCCTGCAATGTCGATCTCGAGGCGCTCAAGGAGACGGTGATCAAATATATTGACGGCGAGCTCGACAATCTCGTCACCGGTTATGACGAGGATTCCAAGCCGACTGCCGGTTTCCAGCGCGTTATCCAGCGGGCCGTCATCCATGTGCAATCGTCTGGACGCGAGGAAGTCTCGGGCGCCAATGTGCTCGTAGCGATCTTTGCCGAACGCGAGAGCCATGCGGCCTATTTTCTGCAGGAACAGCAGATGACGCGTTACGACGCGGTCAACTATATCAGTCACGGCATTGCCAAACGGCCCGGTGGGTCGGAGGCAAGAACGCCGCGTGGTGCGGATGACGAAGACACCGGAGCACCAGGGGCAGAGGCCGAGGACGGCAACAAGAAGAAGCAGGCGCAGGATGCGCTTACGGCCTATTGCGTCAATCTCAACGAGAAGGCGCGGGCAGGGCGCATCGATCCGCTGATCGGGCGCGCACCGGAGATCAATCGCACGATCCAGGTTCTTTGCCGCCGCTCCAAGAATAACCCGCTTTACGTGGGTGATCCCGGCGTTGGTAAGACGGCGATTGCCGAAGGGCTTGCAAAGCGCATTGTCGAAGGCGATGTGCCGGATGTGCTGTCAGACGCGACGATTTTCGCGCTCGATATGGGCTCGCTCTTGGCGGGCACCCGGTATCGCGGTGATTTCGAGGAACGTCTCAAGCAGGTCGTGAAGGAGCTGGAGGACTTCCCCGGCGCTGTTCTCTTCATTGATGAGATCCACACCGTGATCGGTGCCGGTGCCACCTCTGGCGGCGCAATGGATGCATCCAATCTTCTGAAGCCTGCCTTATCGTCTGGTACGATCCGTTGTATCGGCTCGACCACCTACAAGGAATTCAGGCAGTTTTTCGAGAAGGACCGCGCTCTGGTGCGGCGCTTTCAGAAGATCGATGTCAGTGAGCCCACGGTCGAGGATGCCATCGAAATCATGAAGGGCTTGAAGCCCTATTTCGAAGAGTTCCACAAGGTCCGTTACACCAACGAAGCCGTGAAGGCCGCGGTCGAACTGTCCGCGCGCTACATCAACGATCGCAAACTGCCAGACAAGGCGATCGATGTGTTGGACGAGACGGGCGCCTCGCAGAAGCTCCTTCCGGAAGCGAAACGCCGCAAGACGATCAACGTTAAGGAGATCGAGGCCACCATCGCCACGATGGCCCGCATTCCTCCGAAAACCGTTTCGGCTGATGACGAGAAGATTCTCGCGACGCTTGAGGACGAGCTCAAGCGTGTCGTTTACGGGCAGGACGCAGCCATCACCGCGCTTTCTTCCGCGATCAAGCTGGCGCGTGCCGGCCTGAGAGAGCCGGAAAAGCCGATTGGCTCTTATCTGTTCTCGGGCCCCACAGGCGTGGGCAAAACCGAGGTCGCCAAACAGCTTGCTGCATCGCTGGGCGTCGAGCTTTTGCGTTTCGATATGTCCGAATATATGGAACGCCACACTGTCTCACGCCTGATCGGTGCTCCGCCCGGTTACGTCGGTTTCGATCAGGGCGGCCTGCTGACCGATGGTGTCGATCAGCATCCGCATTGTGTGCTTCTCCTTGATGAGATCGAGAAGGCGCACCCGGATCTGTTCAACATCCTCCTGCAGGTGATGGATCACGGCAAGCTCACGGATCACAATGGCAAGAGCATTGATTTCCGCAATGTGATCCTGATCATGACGACCAATGCGGGTGCGGCCGATCTCGCCAAGCCGGCCATCGGTTTCGGGTCATCGAAGCGTGAAGGCGACGATATGGAGGCGATCAACCGTCTCTTTACGCCAGAGTTCCGCAACCGCCTCGACGCCGTCATTCCGTTTGGCGCTCTGCCGGTTCCGGTCATCCATCAGGTCGTGCAGAAATTCGTCATGCAGCTTGAGGCGCAGCTCGCCGAGCGCCGCGTTACCTTCGATCTGTCGGAGGAGGCGGTCGCCTGGCTGGCGGATAAGGGATATGATGAGCGGATGGGCGCGCGCCCCCTTGGCCGCGTGATCCAGGAGCACATCAAGAAGCCCTTGGCAGAGGAAGTGCTTTTTGGCCGCCTCAAGAAGGGCGGTACGGTTCGGGTTACCGTCGAGAAGGATGATTCAGGTGAAAGCGGCCTGAAACTCGATGCGGTGCCTGACGACGCTCCGATCAAACCTCGCGACGAGGTTCCAGCCAGAAAGAAGGCGAAACCCGCTGCCAAGAAAACCCGCAAACCCAAAGCGGCAGCGAAACCCAAGGCACAAAAGCCGAAGGAACCACCCAAGCGCAGCCTGGTGCCGCAATTGCCGCGCAAGGGCTGAGAAACGAGCGTTTGCCTGAAGTGGACCAATTTGGAAGGCGTGGGTGTCCCAAGCACCCACGCCTTCGTCGTATCGCCCGCAGGACCTGGCTGTGCTAGTTCCTGCATCGATGAATGAAAACACGACAGTCGAATCAGACAGCAAAGAAAGCCACATCAACTGGTATCTGCGGGGCGTGCGCCGCTGTTTTTCGGTTCCCGGCTTGGTTCTGGTCAGCGCCTTTGTGGGTTTTGCGGGCCTTGCACGCGAGGCAGGGCTTACCTTGCCGCAGACTGTTTTCATGACTGGTGTGGTTTGGGCATTGCCGGCGCAGGTGGTGCTGATCGGCGCGATGATAGCCGGCAACAGTCTCATCGCTGCAGCCTTCGCCGTCGCGCTTTCCTCGGTTCGTCTGGCACCGATGGTGGTTGCGCTGACCCCGGAGATGCGCGGACCACGTACCCGCAAATGGGTATTGTACGCGCTCTCACACTTCGTGGCGATTACCTCATGGGTCCTCGCTATGGAAAGTTTCAGAACTGTGCCGCGGGATCTCAGGACCGCCTATTACACCGGTATCGGAACCACGCTGGTTCTGGTGAATATGGGTGTGGTGGCAACCGTATTCCTTCTTGCTGAACGCTTGCCGCTGCAGGTGTCGGCGGCTCTCTTCTTTTTGACGCCGATCTACTTTCTGACCTCGCTCTGGGGTTCGGCACGCGAGCGGGCAGGGCATGTGGCGATGGTGCTGGGCCTGCTGAGCGGACCGGTGTTTCATTTGATATTGCCTGGCTTCGATCTGCTGGCTGCGGGCGGCATTGCCGGCGGTGCCGCCTATATCTGGCACAGAACCCGTCTGAAGAAGGGGGCAGGCAAGTGAATTTCGATACGTTCGATGCCTGGTGGTGGCCCTATCTGTTCATTCTTCTTGCCGGTTGGCTTGCAACCGATACCTGGCGCTATCTTGGCGTCTATCTCGGGGGCAAGATGTCAGATGAATCCGACATTCTTGTCTTCGTGCGTTGCATCGCTACAGCGCTTGTGGCTGCCGTGATCGCCAACCTCATTGTCTTTCCTTCCGGAGCGCTCGCTGATTCCCCCCTTGCGCTGAGGGTGGGGGCGGCCATCGCTGGATTTGCCGCCTACCTACTGTCACGCAAGCAGATTCTCGCCGGCATTGCCGTCGCCGAAGCCGTTCTACTTTCCGGGCTTTACCTGATCGGCTGATGACTGCCGCTCCCGGGGGGGGCGCCCCTAGAGTTGAGCGCGGATTTTCTCCGCCTGCTCTGCAAGAACGGCATTGTCCGCCATTTCGCCGGTATGCGGACGCAGCGGAACCCCTTCAAAGCGCGGAATGATATGAACGTGAAGATGGAACACGACCTGACCTCCCGCCTGTTCATTGAACTGCTGGATGGTCACGCCATCTGCTTTAAAGGCGGCTTTGGTTGCGCGCGCAAGCTTCTGGACCGTGCGCATCACGGCGGCGAGACTGTCTTCCTCGACATCGAGAATATTGCGTGCTGGTTTTTTCGGAATCACCAGACAATGGCCATCACCGCGCGGCATGATGTCCATGAGGGCGAAGGTTTCATCGTCTTCATAGAGCTTGTGAGAGGGAAGTTCGCCACGCAGAATTTTGGCGAAAACATTGTTCTTGTCATAGGGAGCACTGGTCATGGGAACCTCTGGTCTCGGGCAATTGCGGCGGCATTTTTCTGCGCTAATCTCCGGGCCGTCAACTCCGGGCACCGGCCGATTCGCCGGGTTTTCCAAAAGGTGAGTGCGTGACCTATCTTTATCTGATCATCGCCATTCTTTTCGAGGTCGTTGCAACAACCGCACTCAAGCAGACAGAAGGGTTCACACGTCTCACCCCTTCGCTGGTGACGCTCATCGGCTATGCGGTTGCGTTCTTTTTCCTCTCGTTGACGCTGCGCACCATGTCGGTGGGTATCGTGTACGCTCTTTGGTCCGGTGCCGGGATCGTGTTCATCACCGCCATCGGCTGGCTATGGTTCCAACAGACCCTCGACACTCCAGCTATTCTTGGGGTGGGGCTGATCATAGCTGGGGTTCTGGTGATCAATCTTTTCTCGAAATCGGTCATGCACTGACCGGCATCAGCCTTTGCGAAATGGCGTATGCGCTTGCAGAACGCGGTGGATTTCCGCCACGTCCTGCCGCTCCATCTCAAGATATTGAGCCACCGCCCGACGCAGGCCGGGATGGGGAATGAAATGAGCCGACCGCGTGGTGATCGGCTCGTAGCCGCGCGCCAGCTTGTGCTCGCCCTGTGCACCGGCTTCCACCCGCCTCAGTCCACGCGCAATGGCAAACTCGATTGCCTGATGATAGCAAACCTCGAAATGCAGGAAGGGGTGGTGTTCGATGCAACCCCAGTTTCGGCCAAACAATGTATCCGAGCCGATGAAGTTGATGGCGCCGGCAATAAAGCGCCCATCCCTCCGCGCCATGACAAGGAGGATGTCGTCGGCCATCCGTTCGCCGATCAGTGAAAAGAAGCGGCGGTTGAGGTAGGGGCGGCCCCACTTGCGGTTTCCTGTGTCCGTATAGAACTCAAAAAAATCATCCCATACGGCCTCTGTAAGATCACGGCCGGTCAGCCAATCGATCTCGACCCCGTTTTCAAGCGCAGTGCGACGCTCCTTTTTGAGGGCCTTGCGCTTGCGTGAAGCAAGCGTATCGAGAAAATCGTCATAGCTGTGATAGTCGCGGTTGAAGAAGTGAAACTGCTGGTCCGTCCGCAGCAGGAATCCGGCGCGTTCCAGCGCCGAAATGTCGTCGCTGGTTGA
This sequence comes from Nitratireductor sp. ATLC21, assembly GCF_057196525.1. Classification (NCBI taxonomy): domain Bacteria; kingdom Pseudomonadati; phylum Pseudomonadota; class Alphaproteobacteria; order Hyphomicrobiales; family Phyllobacteriaceae; genus Nitratireductor; species Nitratireductor sp. ATLC21. The sequence goes on from NZ_JBXUOU010000001.1 coordinate 283,120, forward strand.
AAAGGTCACATGGGCCGATGAAATACCGAGCCTTTCCGTCAGTGTCTTGATGCCCTCGGCGAGTGCCTCGCGAACAGTCTCTTGAGGAGCGCCGTTGCGAACCAGAAGGCGAGGTCCGGCAGCAGGCGTGAACGGGATGGAAACCTGCAGTTTTGGGTAATATCGGCCACCGGCACGTTCAAAAGCGTCCGCCCAGCCGTGGTCGAAGACATATTCTCCCTGGCTGTGCGATTTGAGGTAACACGGCACCGCACCAAGCAGGGCGCCGTCGCTGCTCCGCAAAAGCAGGTGCTGCCCCAGCCATCCGCTTTCGCGCACCGCACAACCGCTGTCCTCCAGACTTGTCAGAAAGGCGTGGGACACGAAAGGGTTGTAGGGTGTCTCCCCTGTTTCCCGGCAAGCTCCGGCAAGGGCCACCCAATCGGCTTGCGGCACATCGGCGAGCGACGGAGAGACCGTCAGCGTCACTTCATCCGACATGAGCGCATCCGTTTGTTGCTTTCGTCATAGGTCTAACTAAGCGTGCACAGGGGGACGCTTCAAGAGGTGCGCCACATCGGGTGAGTCAGGGGGTGAACCCCTCGAAGGTCATCTGATCGGCATAGGCGAAGGTGCGCTTGATGGCTTCCGGATCGCGCACGGTCCAGGTGATGACAGGCATGGAAAGGCGCTCGCGCACAAATCGCACAAACGGGTTCGGCAATTCGTCCACCGCGTAGGACACGAAGGAAATGTCATTCGCCAACATGGAAAAATGCGCCTCCATCGCCGTTGGAGAAGGGCCTTCTGCCGTCAGTCCGCGTGGTAGGTGGGGAGCAAGATGTGCGAGTTGGCGCACGAGACGGTGATCGAACGACATCAGCGCCACCGCGCCGGAATAGTCTCGAAGCGCTTCAGTCACATTGGCGACAAGCGCATCGTCATGTCCTTCGGCGCCCTTCAGCTCGATCACCAGCGGAACACGGCCCGCCACGAGCGTGAGCATCTCGCGCAGCGTCGGCACATGATCGGCGGTATCACCAACCTTCAATGCGCCCATTTCACGGGCCGATTTCCCCGCAATTGTTCCATCCTGCCCCGTCAGGCGACGCAATGCATGATCATGGAAAACCATTGGGACACCGTCAGATGACAGATGCACGTCGCACTCGATCGAATAACCGGCATCAGCGGCAGCGCTGAATGCCGACAGCGTGTTCTCCCAACGTGCATGGTTCATGTCATGCAGACCGCGATGCGCGATCGGGCGTGCTGTCAGCCAGTCGAGCGCGGGCATTATTCGGCGACCTCGATAATGGCGTCTATTTCCACCGGCGCGTTCATCGGCAACGATGCCATGCCGACGGCCGCCCGCGCATGCCGCCCCCGATCTCCAAGCGCGGCCACGAGGAAATCTGAAGCGCCGTTGGCAACGAGGTGCTGATCGGTGAAATCCGGAGTAGAGGCGACATAGACGGAAATGCGAACGACGCGCTTGATCTTCTCCAGGTCGCCGAGGGCTGCCCGTGCCTGGGCAAGCACATTGACCGTGCACCATTTGGCCGCAAGCTTGCCGGCCTCGGTGCCCAATTCGCGGCCAAGAAGCCCCATTGCCATCAGCTTGCCGTCTTTCATAGGAAGCTGCCCGGAGGTCATCAGCAATGAGCCGGTCTGGACGAAAGGCACGTAGTTTGCGACAGGCGCTGCCGCTTCGGGCAGCTCGACGCCCAGTTCCAGCAATCTTTTCTCGATTTCACGTGCCATTTTGGTCTCCTGGAATTTCACTGTGTCTCAGCACGGCAACGCCGCCTTACAGACAAAACTAAACGTCAGTTGCGACACTTTCGCAATCGAATCCACCGGCAGGGGGAATGTGCCGCAGGGGGAGGTTGCATATTTGCCTCGCTTCCGCCACGACTCTCCTTCAAACGGAACCATCCAGACGGTCACGCTGTGCTCCGACCGTAAAATGCCGAATATCGGAGGTCGTTCATGCGCTCATTGCGCCTATTTGCCTTGGCTCTGCTCTCTGTACCGCTTACTGGGACGGGCTTCGCTCAGGCTGCCCCGAAATTGCTGCCACATCGGGCTGTTTACGACCTCTCCCTGGACCGGGCGAGCGACCGTTCCGGAATAAACGGTATTACCGGGCGCATGGTCTATGAGTTTGCTGGCTCGGTCTGTGAGGGCTACACGACCACCTTTCGTTTCGTCATGCGTCTCGAAACGGACGACGCATCGCGGCTTTCGGACCAGCAGACCACCACCTACGAGGATGGCGCGGGAAAGGTTTTCCAGTTCGTCAACAAAATGTATCTCGACAACATGCTGGATCGGGAGGTGAAGGGTGTCGCCCGGCTGGAAGATGGCGAGACGCTGGTTGAGCTTTCCAAACCTGACCGTCGCAGCGAGACGCTCGAGCCGACGCAATTTCCGGTGCAGCACATGAAAGAAGTGCTGGCAAAGGCAGAAGCTGGCGGCGGCTTCTATCAAACCTCGCTTTATGACAGCTCCGAGGACGCGGACCGGGTGATGATGACCTCGGTGACGATCGGCAAGGCGAAGCCTATCGGTAAGAGCGATGCGGAACGGTCCGCCGCCGCCCCACTTGAAAACCAAACCTATTGGCCTGTGAGCATCGCCTATTTTGATCCGAATGAGGAGCGTGGTGAGGCCCTTCCCGATTATGAGATCAGTTTTCTCCTTCATGAGAGCGGCGTGACGCGAAGCCTGGAGATGAACTATGACGAGTTCTCGATTCGCGGCCAGCTTGTCGATTTGACGATGTTCGAGGAGACGAAGGAAGGGGCGGACTGCACCAAATAGGCTCATTCTCCGCCCAAACGCTTGCATTCTGCGCCATAAGCTTCTATATGCGCGCGCATTCCACACACGGATCTTGGTTCTGCTCGGGAGACATCCGGCCAGCGCCTCCGGTGGCGGTTTCCGCCTGACGGTCCGTGGAGGTTCAACCGGAAAGGATAACGAATGGCACTGCCCGATATCAGCATGCGCCAGCTTCTGGAAGCTGGTGTTCACTTTGGTCACCAGACCCACCGCTGGAACCCGAAGATGTCCAACTACATCTTTGGCGCCCGCAACAATGTTCACATCATCGACTTGAGCCAGACCGTGCCGCTGATGCACCAGGCGCTGAAGGCCGTCTCGGACACCGTCGCCAAGGGCGGCCGCATCCTGTTCGTCGGCACCAAGCGTCAGGCTTCCGAGATCGTTGCCGATTCGGCGAAGCGTTCGGCACAGTATTATGTGAACGCCCGCTGGCTTGGCGGCATGCTGACCAACTGGAAGACCATCTCCAACTCGATCCAGCGTCTGCGCAAGCTCGATGAGCTGCTGGCGTCCGATGCTCAGGGCTTTACCAAGAAAGAGCGCCTGAACCTGGAGCGCGAGCGTGAGAAGCTCGACCGCGCCCTTGGCGGCATCCGCGACATGGGCTCCACGCCCGATCTGATGTTCGTGATCGACACCAACAAGGAAGCAATTGCCGTTCAGGAGGCCAAACGCCTCGGAATTCCGGTGGTGGCGATCGTCGATTCGAACTGCGATCCGGACGTTGTTGATTACCCGATCCCGGGCAATGACGATGCGGCTCGCGCTATCGCGCTTTACTGCGATCTCGTTGCCAAGGCGGCAATCGACGGCATTGAGCGTCAGCAGGGCGCCCTTGGCCTCGATATCGGTGAGGCTGTCGAGGCTCCGGCAGAGCCCACACTCGATGACGAAGCCGCAGCGCCGGCAGCAGAAGAAAACAAGGACGCCTAACCAGCGCCGTTCCGAAAATGTGGGGCTTGAGCCCCGCGGCGGCCGCGCGGCAGACCAAAGGCTACGCGGCCGTTTTTGTTAGAAGATTGATGAAGAGGCGACGATGAGCATTACAGCAGCAATGGTCAAGGAACTGCGCGAGAAGAGCGGCGCAGGCATGATGGACTGCAAAACAGCCCTGACCGAGAACAATGGCGACATGGAAGCAGCCATGGACTGGCTGCGCAAGAAGGGCATTGCCAAGGCCGACAAGAAGGCTGGCCGCACGGCTGCCGAAGGCCTGATCGGCGTTGCATCCGATGCAAACAGCGCTGTTGTCGTCGAGGTCAACTCCGAGACCGATTTCGTTGCCCGTAACGATGCTTTCCAGGCTCTGGTGAGCAACATCGCCACCGTGGCTTTGGGGACGGATGGATCGATCGAGGCGGTCTCCTCCGCGACCTATCCTGCAACGGGCAAGTCCGTTGCCGACACGGTGAAGGACGCCATCGGCACGATCGGCGAGAACATGGCGCTGCGCCGTTCGGCAAAGCTGTCCGTCGAAAACGGTGCAGTTGCAAGCTACGTCCACAATGCCGTCACCGATGGCCTCGGCAAGCTCGGCGTCCTGGTGGCGATCGAGACGACAGGCAATGCCGACGCGGCGCGCGCTTTTGGCCGTCAGGTCGCCATGCATGTGGCCGCGACCAATCCGCTGGCTCTGACCGAGGCCGATGTCGATCCGGCAGCCGTTGCCCGCGAGAAGGATATCTTCTCCGACCAGGCGCGCCAGTCCGGCAAGCCGGAGAACATCATTGAAAAGATGGTCGAAGGCCGTCTGCGCAAGTTCTTTGAGGAGGTCGTGCTCCTGAAGCAGGCTTTCGTGATGAACCCCGACCTGACAGTCGAAAAGGCTCTTGCCGAGGCTGAAAAGGAAATCGGTGCGCCGGCGAAGATCGTCAGCTTCGTCCGTTTCGCGCTTGGTGAAGGTATTGAGCGTGAAGAAACCGACTTTGCCGCTGAAGTGGCCGCTGCCGCAAAGTCCTGAGACCTGCGAATAGCTGTTTGAAGACGAAGGGCGCCGCGTGACAACGCGGCGCCCTTCGTGTAACGCAGGGTCAAATTTGGAGACTTTGAAGATGACCGAGAAACGCTACCGGCGCGTTGTTCTGAAAGCATCCGGCGAGGCCCTGATGGGTGAGCAGGGGTTCGGTATCGATGTTTCGGTGGTTGACCGCATCGCGCGCGACATTCTGGAGGCGCGAAAGTTAGGCGTCGAGGTCGGGGTCGTTATCGGCGGCGGCAACATCTTCCGCGGCGTGGCTGTGGCCTCCAAGGGCGGCGACCGGGTGACCGGCGATCACATGGGCATGCTCGCGACAGTCATCAATTCGCTGGCGCTGCGCACCTCTCTGGTAAAGATGGGTGTCGATGCCGTGGTCATGTCGGCCATCGCCATGCCCGAGCTGTGCGAAAGCTTCTCACAGCGTCAGGCCACAAGCTACATGAACGCGGGCAAGGTGGTGATTTTCGCCGGCGGTACAGGCAATCCGTTCTTCACAACAGATTCGGCCGCAGCGCTCAGGGCGGCAGAGATCGGCGCGGACGCGCTCTTCAAAGGGACGCAAGTCGACGGGGTTTATTCTGCTGATCCGCGCAAGGACCCGAATGCGACGCGCTATGAGCGCCTGAGCCACGCGCAGGTGATCAGAGATGGGTTGGCGATCATGGATACTGCCGCGATTGCTCTTGCGCGCGAGAACCACATTCCGATAATCGTTTTCTCGATTCATGAAGAGGGCGGATTCAACGCCATCTTGAAAGGCGGCGGACATTGCACCATCGTGTCCGATGACGCCGAAGCAGAACAGCGTGCCGGTGCGTAAGGAGATTTAATGATGGCCGACGGCGTTGATTTTAAAGACCTCAAGCGGCGTATGGATGGGGCGACCACTGCCTTCCAGCACGATTTGGCTTCGCTGAGGACGGGTCGGGCTTCCGCCAATCTTCTCGATCCGATCCAGGTCGAGGCTTATGGCGCGGCGATGCCGATCAACCAGGTGGCAACGGTTTCCGTTCCGGAGCCGCGCATGATCTCGGTCGCGGTATGGGACCAGAGCATGGTCAATGCTGTAGACAAGGCGATCCGCGAATCGAACCTTGGTTTCAATCCGATCGTGGATGGATCGACACTGCGCATTCCCTTGCCGGAGCTCAATGAGGAACGCCGAAAGGAACTCGTGAAGATCGCGCATCAATACGCGGAGAACGCGAAGGTCGCCGCCCGGCATGTGCGCCGCGACGGGATGGAGCACCTCAAAAAGGCCGAAAAGGATGGCGAGATAAGCCAGGACGAGTTGCACGCGCAGTCGGATCAGGTGCAGAAGATGACGGACGAAACGATTTCGGCCATCGACAAGCTGCTCGCCGCCAAGGAAGCCGAGATCATGCAGGTTTAGCCACTGCGGGATCCGCAGGAGGCGAGGGGAGACTAGCAGTTGAAGCCGGCGCACATAGCCATAATCATGGACGGAAACGGTCGCTGGGCCGAAGCGCGGGGTCTCCCGCGCCGGGCCGGACACCGCGCCGGTGTGGAAGCGCTTCGCAACGCCGTGCGTTCGGCTGGCGAACTGGGCATCAACTGGCTTACGGTCTACGCCTTTTCCTCGGAAAACTGGTCGCGGCCCCCCTCTGAGGTCAACGACCTCATGGGGCTTCTGCGCCTGTTCATTCGTCGCGATCTTGCTGAGTTGCATCAGAATGGTGTTCGTGTGCGCATCATAGGCGACCGCGAAAACCTGGAAAAAGACATCAAGTCGCTCCTGTTGGAAGCCGAGAATCTGACTGCGGATAACACCAATATGAACCTGGTGATCGCGTTCAATTATGGCGCGCGCGACGAGATTTTGCGGGCTGCGAAAGCATTGATGCGCGACGTGCAGTCGGGCCGACTGGACACCAGCGCCGTCGATCTGGAGGCGTTTGGTGCTTATCTCGACACCGCCGGTATTCCCGACCCGGACCTGATCATCAGGACGAGCGGCGAGCAGCGTTTGTCGAATTTCCTGCTTTGGCAGGCCGCTTACGCGGAATTTGTCTTTCTGCCCTGTCATTGGCCGGATTTCGGTCGCGCCGATCTTGAAACCGCCATCGCCACCTTCAATGCCCGCGAGCGCCGCTTCGGCGGTGTCGGAGCCCGCGAAGCCGTCCTATGAACGGGCGTGGGGAGGAGGGGATGCCGGCACCTGGTCGCCCGCGTAGCAATCTGCAATTGCGCATCATTTCGGCGATTGTTCTTGGCCTCGCTGTTCTCCTGATCACGTATTTTGGCGGTTTGCCGTTTCGGCTGATGTCCGCGGTCATGGCGGGCGCCATTTTCTATGAATGGTGCGCCATGCGCTCGGAGCGAAGCCTGAATATGCACACCGGTCTCGGTGCTGCATTGCTGGCCGCGATCATGGTGTTGATGGTGTTTGGGCAGCCGGCAACGATCCTGTTTCTTGGCCTTGCGGCGGCTCTCCTCCTCCTGGCATTGCAGGGCTGGGCGTCCGGAACCGGCTTTGGATTGGTTGCGGGGCTCGCATATGCTACCGCGCCCACATTGGCGCTTGTACATCTTAGGGCTGATGACCGATCGGGGCTGTTTGCGATTCTGTTCCTGTTTGCAGTCGTCTGGACGACGGACATTATGGCCTATTTTACCGGCCGGACCTTGGGCGGGGCGAAGCTTGCTCCTTCCATTTCACCTGGAAAGACATGGAGCGGTGCACTCGGCGGAACGGTTTTCGCCGTGCTTGCAGGTGGCGCTTTCGCGCTTCATGAGAGCGCGGCTCATGGTGCGGTTCTGATTGCCTTGATCGCGCTCATACTGGCCATTGTCTCTCAGGTCGGCGATCTGTTCGAATCGGCGCTCAAGCGCAGAAATGGCGTGAAGGATTCCGGCAATCTCATCCCAGGCCATGGCGGGGTGATGGACCGGGTGGATGGGCTGATGGCGGCTGCCCTGGTGCTCTATCTGGTGGCAGCGCTTTTGGGCGGTGCAGAGTCGCCGGCTCACGCTCTTTTCAGGATCTGAAGACACCGGAACCATTTGCCATGGAACTGCCGCGATGGCATGGAGTGTGGTGAGGTCGGGATTCGGGAGGCTCTTTGGGGCGTGACCGCATTAACCGGCGACTTATTGGAACAATGCGTCAGACCTTCTGAAAGTCTAGATGGTTTTCCGGATGAATGCGCTGAAGCAAACCGCGATCGAGTGAGACTGACGTGATCGACTTTGTGACCTCCATTTTCAGCACGAATGGCCTGCTGGTCGGAACGATCATCCCGTTCCTGTTCGTTCTGACTGTGGTCGTGTTCGTCCATGAAATGGGGCACTATCTCGTCGGCCGCTGGTGCGGAATAGGCGTGAAGGCGTTCTCGATCGGTTTCGGCCCTGAGCTCTTTGGGTTCAACGACCGCCACGGCACTCGGTGGAAATTGTCGGCTATTCCACTCGGCGGATATGTGAAATTCACCGGCGACATGTCTGTGACCAGCACGCCGGACCCCGAATCAACCGAGCATCTTTCGCCAGACGAGTTGCGTGTGGCCTTCCACACCCAGCCCGTCTGGAAGCGTGCGGCGACGGTGTTCGCCGGTCCGTTCTTCAATTTTCTTCTGACCATAGCCGTGTTCGCGGTCATGTTTGCTGGCTTCGGTCGGTATGTCATGGAGCCGATGGTTGCCGAAGTACGGCCGGATACGCCTGCCGCCATCGCCGGATTTCAGCCCGGTGACAGGTTTGTCTCCGTCGATGGCACCCAGGTGCGCACCTTCGGGGATGTCCAGCGTATCGTTTCGGGGCGCGCAGGCGATGAATTGTCGTTCATTGTTCGCAGGAACGAAGAGGAAGTGGTCCTGAAAGCCACGCCTGAGCTTCTGGAACAAAAGGACGCTCTGGGAAACACGGTGCGGATCGGCGTGATCGGTGTCGTCAACGATCAGGAGATGGGGCAGCCCAGGCTCATCGAGTTCGGGCCGCTGGAGGCGCTCGGCGAGGCGGTGCGCGAAACCGGCTATGTGATCTACCGCACCGGCCAGTTCCTGAAACGGTTCGTGGCTGGCCGGGAAGATCGTTGCCAGCTCGGCGGGCCGGTCAAGATCGCCGATATGGCCGGAAAGGCCGCACAACTCGGCTTCGAGTGGGTGGTGCAACTTGTTGCATTATTGTCAGTCGGGATAGGCGTTCTTAATCTTTTGCCCATTCCCCCCCTTGATGGCGGGCATCTGGTGTTCTACGCCATAGAAGCTGTGATGCGCCGTCCCGTGTCCGAGAGGGTTATGGACGCGGTTTACCGTGTTGGTCTGTTCGCCGTTCTCGCATTCATGGGGTTTGTTTTTTGGAACGACCTGTTTGGGTGCTAGGGAGGCTCGGGAAGGCAAAATGTGTAAAAATTGAGACGATATTTACCATGGCTTTGATTTTGGCGTGACGCGAATGCCACTAAGCGGTGGTTCGTAAACGCAAATTAACCAGAAGGCTTGCGTGTAGGAAAAATCTGGCTATTAGGTTAGCTGCTTTGCAAGATTGTTCCTATTTCTCGCTGCGGGGACAAAGAGAATAGAGGTTTTCAGGCCCAATGAAGGCATCTTCGAGCTTTAAGAACGCCGTTTCGGCAGTGGCCCTTTCGGCGGGGTTGGCGATGACGGGGACGATCGCCGTTGAGCTGGCCGCAATGGAGGCGGCGCATGCTGCCACGGTCAGCCGAATCGAGGTGCGTGGAAACCGTCGCGTCGACGCGGAAACCATTCGCAACTATATCAGCATCCGTCCGGGACGTTCGTTCTCACAGGACGACGTGAACGACGCCGTTAAGCGGCTCTTTGCCACCGGCCTTTTCGCTGATGTTTCGATCAGCCAGTCGGGTGGGGCGTTGATCGTCACCGTTGACGAGTACTCGATCGTCAACCAGGTGATCTTCCAGGGCAACAAGAAGATCAAGGACGCTAACCTGGCGCGCGCTGTGCAGCTGCAGCCTCGCAAGTCCTTCTCCAATCAGGCGCTTCAGGCCGATGAGGAGACCATTCGTGAAGCTTACCGCCGCATTGGCCGTGACGATGCGACTGTCAGCGGTCGCACTCAGGAGCTGGACGATGGCCGTGTCAACGTCATCTTCGAGGTGCAGGAAGGCGGGCGCACGAAGATTGCCGCGATCAATTTCGTCGGCAACAATGCATTCCGCGATGGCCGTCTGAAAGACGTGATTTCGACGAAGCAGTCGAATTTCCTTTCCTTCCTGCTGCGCAACGACATCTATGATGACAACCGTCTGCGCGCGGATGAGGAAACGCTGCGTCGTTTCTACTACAATCGCGGCTATGCGGATTTCCGGGTGATCTCCTCGTCCGCCGATCTCGACGAGACCGAGAACGCTTACACCTTGACCTTTACGGTGGAAGAGGGCGAGCGCTATCGCTTTGGCAATATCGACGTGGAAAGCACGATTTCCGGTATTGATCCGGAAACGCTGCGCTCGCAGATCGAAACCCGTCAAGGCAGCGTCTACAGCGCCAAGAATGTCGAAGATTCCATCATCGCCCTGACGGAGCATGTCGCCGGCATGGGCTATGCCTTTGCCCAGGTCACGCCGCGCGGCAACCGTAATTTCGAAACCCGTGAAATCGATGTTGTCTATTCCATCGATGAGGGACCGCGCGCCTATATCCAGCGCATCGAGATCCGCGGCAACCAGCGCACCCGCGATTATGTGATACGCCGCGAGTTCGATCTGAGTGAAGGCGATGCCTTCAACCAGGTGCTGGTACAGCGCGCCAAGCGGCGTCTTGAAGCACTGAACTTCTTCCAGACGGTCAATATCTCCACCGTGCCGGGCTCGCAGCCCGACCAGGTGGTCCTCGTCGTCGATGTGGTCGAGAAATCAACGGGTGAATTCTCCATCGGCGCCGGTTATTCGACCAGCGGCGGTGTCGACAGCAGCGGCGGTTTCTCCGTGGAAGGCTCGGTTACCGAGCGTAACTTCCTGGGGCGCGGCCAGTATGTCCGTATTGCTGCCGGCGGCGGCAAGAACTCGCGCGATTACTCGTTCTCGTTCACCGAGCCGTATTTCCTCGGACGCCGCATCTCGGCTGGTTTCGATGTTTACCGCCGCACGCGCAAGTTCGATGACAAGTATGAGCGCGACACGACGGGTGCGACGATCCGCTTCGGCCTGCCGATCACCGAGGCTCTGTCCACACAGCTCGCCTACAACCTCTCTCAGGAGCAGTATACGGGCATCGGTAACTGCGCGAACCTGAATGACGGGGATCCTACCAACGACGCTAATTGTAACCTCGCTCCTGCGCTCGTCGAAGCGATCGGTCAGGAGAAGTGGATCAAGTCGTCCGTCAGCGGTTCGTTGATCTACAACACGATCGACGACATGAAGAACCCGCACTCGGGTCTTTATGCGAACCTCACGCTTGAGGTCGCCGGCCTCGGTGGTGATGCCAAGTTCGTGAAGGCCACTGCACGCGGCACCTACTACCATACATTGTCGGAAGAGTTTGACGTTGTGGGCCTCTTCACGGTCGGCGCTGGCCACATTCAGGCGCTCGATGGCGATCTTCGCGTGTTCGACCATTTCTCGAGCAGCGACCGCATCATTCGCGGCTTCGACTACAATGGCATCGGTCCGTATCAGAAGGCGAGTAACGGCAGCATCGACCATGTGGGTGGCACGACATATTTCAATGCCTCCGCAGAAGCGCAGTTCCCGTTCCCGATCCTGCCCGAAAGCTTTGGTCTTCGCGGCGCGGTCTTTGCCGATGCCGCCACGCTTTACGGCAGCGATGTTGCCGGAGCGATCGGAACCGATATGCAGTGGCGCGCCTCGGTTGGCGCTGGTCTGATCTGGGCATCGCCCTTCGGTCCGCTGCGGGTTGATTATGCGTATCCCGTCCTGAAGGAAGAATCCGACGACGTGGAGCATTTCAACTTCGGTATTTCGACGCGCTTCTAACGGTCGCGTGTTGCTGGAGCAGTTCCGTTTAGCCCGGGCCCTCAGGGTCCGGGCGAAAGGTTTCCATGAAGGACCCTGATTTTTTTCCTCCCGCACGCCGCATTACGGCAGGCGAGATTGCCTCGCTGACGGGAGCTGAGCTTGCTCGTCCTGAGTTTGCGGAAGTTATGATTGAGGGCGTGGCCGCCGCTTCTGACGGCGGCGCCGGCATGCTGGTTTTCATCGAGGGCAAGCGCAATGCCGAACTCGTGCGCAACACGACGGCCGCCGCTGTTTTGTGTAAGCGCGAGGCGGCGGGGCATTGCCCGGATACCGTTGCGGTGCTCATCGCCGATAAGCCGCAGGCGGCCTTTGCCCAGATAACACGACTTCTCTTCCCTCAGGCCATGAGCCCCGGGTCCATGACCGGTGAGACCGGAATTTCGGATCGGGCCAGTGTGGCCGCAGATGCCGTTCTCGAAGACGGTGTGATCGTGGAGCCTGGCGCCGTCATTGGCGCAGGCGTTTTGATCGGCCGCGGAACGATCATTGCTCCCAACGCCGTGATCGGAGCCGGCACGCGGATTGGCCGGGACAGCTATGTTGGCCCGGGCGCTTCGGTGCAATGCGCGATGATCGGTGATCGCGTGATCCTCCACGGGGGTGTTCGGATCGGACAGGATGGATTCGGCTATCTTCCGGGCGCCAAGGGGCTTGAAAAACTGCCTCAGATTGGCCGCGTGGTCATTCAGGACGATGTGGAGATTGGTGCCAATACCACCGTGGATCGTGGCGCCCTCGTGGATACGATCATCGGGCAGGGGACCAAGATCGATAACCTCGTGCAGGTGGCGCACAATGTCCGCATCGGCCGAAGCTGCGTTATCGCTGGAAATTGTGGTCTATCAGGCTCCGTGACGCTCGGCGATTTCGTCATGCTGGGCGGTCGCGTCGGCATCGCTGACCATATCCATATCGGCAGCGGTGCCCAGCTTGCAGCGTCCAGCGGCGTCATGAACGACGTGCCGGCGGGTGAACGTTGGGCCGGATCTCCCGCGCAGCCTATCCGTGAGGCCTTCCGCGAGTTGGCTGCCTTGCGGGGGCTGGTAGACGGAAAGAGAAAGAAAATGAGGGACGGGGATGAGTGAAACCGCTTCGACCACGCTTGAAAGCCTGGACATCATGGATCTGATGCGGCTGCTTCCGCATCGCTATCCTTTCCTTTTGGTCGACAAGATCATCGAAATTGACGGTGACCGTTCCGCCATCGGCATCAAGAATGTCACCATGAACGAGCCCCACTTCACAGGGCATTTTCCCGCGCAGCCGGTCATGCCGGGTGTCCTTATCGTTGAGGCGATGGCCCAGACTGCTGGCGCAATCTGTATCAACAATGCCGGGGATGACAGTCCCTCTCTGGTCTATTTCATGACCATCGACAATGCGAAGTTCCGCAAGCCGGTCATCCCTGGCGATCGTCTGGAGATCCACGTGACCAAGGTCAAGCAACGCGGCAACATCTGGAAGTTCGATTGCGTCGCAAAGGTGGACGAGGCCAAGGTTGCCGAAGCCGTCATTTCGGCCATGATGAATGTCGAGCAGGCGAGCTGACGGGCATTTCATGGCGCGCGACACTGTTATTCATCCCTCTTCTATCATCGAACCCGGCGCAGAACTGGGCCAGGGCGTTCGTATAGGGCCATTTTGCCATGTGTCGTCAGGTGCCAGGCTACACGATGACGTGGAACTGATTGGCCACGTAACCATCATGGGCGATACGACACTGGGTGAAGCATGCCAGGTCTATCCGCAAGCTGTTCTCGGCGCACCTCCGCAGAACTTCAAGCACAAGGGCGGCAAAAGCACACTCGAGGTTGGAGCCCATTGCGTTATCCGTGAGGGCGTGACCTTCCACACCGGGACGGATACGAGCCGTGGCAAGACCACCGTTGGTTCGCATGGCCTGTTCATGGCCTATTCGCATGTGGCGCACGATAGTGATGTGGGCAATCATGTCACCATGGCAAACTATGCGGGTCTCGGTGGTCATGCCGAAATTGGCGATCATGTGATTATCTCGGGTTATGCTGCAGTGCATCAGTTCGTGCGGATCGGCCACCACGCTTTCCTGGGCGGATTCGCCGCTGTTGTGGGCGACGTCATTCCCTACGGTATGGCCGTGGGTGACCGGGCCCGCCTGCGTGGTCTCAATCTTGTCGGGCTCAAACGTTCGGGCATGCCGCGCGAGGACATCGCGGCTCTACGCAAGGCCTACAGGATGCTCTTCGCGGAAGGGGCTTCGCTGGACGAAAATGCCCGCACAGTCCAGAGCGCCTATCCCTCCTCAGAACTGATCGGCGACATCGTTGCCTTTGTCGGAGGCAGGGACAAACGTCATTTCACCCTCCCGGCGCGCGGTAGAGGCGCCTCCGAGGATGATGAAACGGGCTGAAACACATCCGGTTCTGCCGGAGGCCTCCCGCATCGCGGTTGTGGCCGGCAGCGGAGCCCTGCCACGGGATGTGGTTCGCACGCTCGTCAAGAGCGGGCACAGGCCGATTGTCATTGCGATCGAGGGGGAAGCCGACTGGCTGAATGGCGAGAATGTCGCCGGATTTGACCTTTGGCCTGCACCTGCTGAGCGCCTTGCATTGTTTCTGCCAAAGCTGCAACGCGCAGGTGTGACGCATCTCGTGCTGGCTGGAGGGGTGAGCCGCCGCCCGCCGATCCTCAAAGTGCGACTGGGATGGGACGTGTTCCGCGCTCTTCCTAAACTGGTTGCCGCTTATGCCAAGGGAGATGATGGCCTCCTGCGCGCCGTGATAGCGCATATCGAGGCCAAAGGAATCCGGGTGCTGGGTGCACACGAGATCGCCCCTGAGCTCCTTGCACCCGAAGGGATCATGACGAGCACCAAACCAAAGGCGTCCGACAGAAGAGATCTTCAAGCCGCCTACGCGGCAGCAAGAATGATCGGAGCGCTTGATATTGGGCAGGCGGCTATTGCGGTGGGTGGCCGCGCAGTCGCGCTCGAGGGGATCGAAGGAACGGCGGGCCTCCTGGAGCGGATGCGCGGCATGCGCAACCATGGTCGCCTGGCAGGCAAATCCCGCGGAGCACTGGTTAAATGTGTCAAACCGGAGCAAGAGGAACGCGCCGATATGCCTACCATCGGCCCGGAGACGATTCAGGCAGCTCATGATGCGGGGCTCGCCGGCGTCGGTGTTGAAGCTGGACGTTCCCTGATCCTGGATTACGCCGAGACGGTAAAACTGGCGGATGAACTCGGCCTTTTTCTGATAGGGCTGAATCCGGAGGCTGATGATGACCGTTGATCGCCGGGCACTGAAAATCGCAGTTATCGCCGGCGAGGAATCCGGAGATCTTTTGGGTGCGGATCTCATAAATGCACTGCGCCGGTTGGGCGATAAAGATGTGGACCTGTTGGGTGTCGGCGGACGAGCGCTCACCACACTGGGCTTGAAGTCAATCTTCAACGCTGAAGACATTGCGCTGATGGGGGTCAGCGCCATTGTGCGCGATCTGCCCAGGCTGATACGCCGCATCGGTCAGACAGCGAAGGCGATTGCGGATGCAAAACCTGATTGCCTGGTCACCATCGACAGCCCTGAGTTCAGCCTGCGCGTGGCCAAGAAGGTGCGCGCCCTCGCGCCCTCCATCCCGATCATACATTATGTATGCCCAAGCGTTTGGGCGTGGAGGCCGGGGAGGGCGCCTGCCATGCAACCACATGTGGACGAGATCCTCTGCCTTTTGCCATTCGAACCGGCGGAGCTGGAGCGGTTGGGCGGCCCGATCGGCACCTTTGTGGGGCATCGTCTGGCAAGTGATCCGAACATCCTGGCTGCGGCGCAGGCCCATCTTTCAGGGGCGGTGAAAACACCTGACGAACCACGGACCCTGCTTCTCTTGCCGGGATCGCGCCGTGGCGAGGTTTCGCGTCTTCTCCAGCCCTTTGGAGAAACCGTGCGGCATCTTCATGAGATGGGATGCGACTTCCGCGTTCTCATGCCCACTGTTCCGCATGTCGCTTCCTTGATCGAGATCGCGGCGAAGGACTGGCCCAAAAGGCCCGAAATAATCCTCGATCAAAAGCGCAAATGGCAGGCGTTTGCCGAGGCCGATGCGGCACTTGCGTGTTCTGGTACCGTTTCTTTGGAACTCGCCTTGGCGCGCGTACCGACCATTCTTTGCTACAAGACGGATTTCGCAGCCCGCGCCCTTATACCATTGATCACTGTGTGGTCTGCGGCCCTTCCAAACCTGATTGCCGGTTGGCCGGTCGTGCCCGAACATTTCAATCAATATGTCCGGCCGTCCTATCTGGCGCGCCAGATCACGACATTGTGGGACGACAAGCTGGGCCGGGCCGCGCAGATGGCAGGCTTCCAGGAGATCGCTGACGCACTGGCCACCGAAAGGCCTTCCAGAGAGATTGCGGCGCAGGTGGTGCTGCGGCATGTTTCAGGTGCCGCCTGAGGTGTGTGCAGGCCGTTCCAGCAAAACAGGATAGGCTGGGCAAATCTGCTGATGATTGACGTCGAGGCGGCTTCCGGCTAGAGAGCGGACGGCTGCAGACGCCTGCCGTCCGCTGACACCATGTCTCGGTGAAGTTCTGCCTCAGGCCTTTTCGTTTCTTCTCCTCCACGCTCGTCGCGCGGATGGCAATGCGGACCCCGTCCTTATCAGCGCGGCTCTGGCGACAGGAGAACGGGGATTTGTCTGAAAAACCCATCAATGCATTCACCGAAGGTCCTCTCGGACCCATCTATGCGCGTACCGCGCTTCCGATCATTTTCGTGATGGGCATGAACGGACTGCTTGCTGTATGCGACGCGCTTTTCCTGGGGCATTTCGTCGGACCGGAAGCACTTGCCGCCGTCACGCTCATGTTTCCGCTATATATGGTCGTGGTTGCACTGGCCACGCTCGTTTCGAGTGGCATGTCGAGCCTGCTGGCGCGCCACCTTGGCGCAGCACAGCTGCACGAAGCAGCCGCCATCTTTGCTGGCGCGCACGGGCTGGCGCTTCTCATGAGCTCTGGATTGATACTGCTGTTCTTCGCGCTCGGACCCGCATTCTCCCTGCTTGCGGCTGGCGGTTCGCAGGAACTGGCGCGAATGGGGCTGATTTATCTGCGAATAACGGTGTTCTCCTCGCCTTTGATTTTTCTGCTCTCCATTCATTCCGATGCTTTGCGCAATGAGGGACGTGTTGCGCTGATGGCTGCAATGAGCCTACTTGTTTCGATCGTCAACATCGGCTTCAATTACATCCTGATCGCTGGCTTTCACCTTGGGGTTGCCGGCTCCGCCTACGGAACGGCACTGGCACAGGCGCTGGCATTCGGGGTCATTATCGTTTTCCGGCTGCGTGGCCGCACACCTTTGCCCTTTTCGATCCTGTTACATCATGGGTGGCATAGTGGCTGGGCGCGTATTTTGGCGCTCGGTGCACCGCAAAGCTTGAATTTCATCGGCCTGGCGCTTGGATCGGCTGCCATCCTGACAGCGCTCCAGTGGGTGGGAGCGCCGGGTTACGACATCACCGTTTCCGCTTACGGGATCATAACAAGAGTCATGACCTTCGCCTTTCTGCCGCTCCTTGGCTTGAGCCACGCCATGCAGACGATCACAGGCAATAATTTCGGTGCAGAGAAATTATCCCGCACCCGCCGGAGCCTGCGCTTGGCTGTGGTTGTAGCCTTCGTCTACGGTCTTGCCCTCCAGCTGATGATGGTTTGCTTCGCCTCGGATATCGGACAAATCTTCGTCAACGACCCAGCGGTCGTGGCTGAGGTGGCGCGAATTCTCCCGGTGATGACGGCGTTGTTCTTTGCAACAGGCCCCTTGATGATGCTGGCGATGCACTTTCAGGCGATCGGCGATGCAACAAGGGCAGCAATACTCGGTCTTTCGAAGCCCTATTTGTTCGCCATCCCGCTTACCTTCGGTCTCTCAGCACTGTTTGGCGAAGCGGGTATCTGGGCTGCGGGGCCATCCGCCGAGGCGATGCTGTTCATCCTCGCTGGGATCGTTCTTTTCCGCACAGCGCGAGACAACAAGCTGCAGTGGGGGCTTCTTCCGGCCGTGAAGGGAGAGCGGGCATGAAGTCCTGTCTCACAACAGTCGGGGAAGCAAAGGCGCTTGCAAAGCGTCTGCGAACGGATCTGAAAGATCATGGTCGCAGCGTTACGCATGCGCAGGCTCTCGAAATCGTCGCTCATCAGCATGGATATCGGGACTGGAACACTCTTTGCGCGGCCTTCGGTCGAAACGAGCCTCACACGTGGACGCCCGGTCAGCGCGTATGCGGCAACTACCTTTCGCGGCCGTTCAACGGAACCCTGGTCGCCTCCCAAAGGCTGCGCCGAGGCTGGTTTCGGGTGATGATTGACCTGGATGAGCCGGTGGACGTCGTCACATTCGCAAGCTTTTCCAACCGTCGCAAACGCATTCGCGCAACCGTCGGTCCTGACGGGTATACAAGCGAGCATACTTCCAATGGGTTGCCGCACCTGAAACTTGAAGTGAAAGGCAATTCCAAAAAAATGCCCCGTTGATAACAACGGGGCATTTTCGCGTCGATTTATCGAGGCTTAGCGCTTGGCGATTGGCACGTAATCGCGCTGCGTCGCACCTGTGTAGAGCTGGCGCGGACGACCGATCTTCTGCTTCGGATCCTCGATCATCTCTTTCCACTGGGCAATCCAGCCGACGGTGCGTGCGAGCGCAAAGAGCACCGTGAACATGGTGGTGGGGAAGCCCAGCGCCTTCAGCGTGATGCCGGAATAGAAATCGATGTTCGGATAAAGCTTCTTCTCGATGAAGTACTCATCTGTCAGCGCGATACGCTCCAGCTCCATGGCGATGTCGAGCTGCGGATCATCCTTGATACCCAGTTCGCTTAACACTTCATGGCAGGTCTTCTGCATGATCTTCGCACGCGGGTCGTAGTTCTTGTAGACCCGGTGTCCAAAGCCCATGAGGCGGAACGGATCGTTCTTGTCCTTTGCGCGATCGATGAATTCGGGAATGCGGTCGACCGAGCCGATCTCGTCCAGCATGTTGAGCGCTGCCTCGTTCGCGCCACCATGGGCAGGCCCCCAAAGGCAGGCGATGCCGGCGGCGATACAGGCAAACGGATTGGCGCCCGAAGAGCCGGCCAGTCGAACCGTCGAAGTGGAAGCATTCTGCTCGTGATCGGCATGAAGGATGAAGATCCGCTCCATCGCGCGCGCCAGCACAGGGTTCACCTTGTACTCCTCGCACGGCACCGAGAAGCACATGTGCAGGAAGTTCGCGGCATAGCCGAGATCGTTCCTCGGATAAACGAAAGGCTGACCCACGTGATACTTGTAGGCCATCGCCGCAATGGTCGGCATCTTGGCGATCATGCGCAGGCTTGCCACCATGCGCTGATGCGGGTCCGAAATATCGGTGGAATCGTGATAAAAGGCCGACATCGCGCCCACCACACCGCACATCACCGCCATGGGATGGGCATCGCGGCGGAAACCGGTGAAGAAGCGGTTCATCTGCTCGTGCACCATTGTGTGGTGCGTCACGCGATAGTCGAAATCTTCCTTCTGAGCCTTGGTTGGCAGTTCGCCGTAAAGCAGCAGATAGCAGGTCTCCAGAAAATCGCCGTGCTCGGCCAGCTGCTCAATCGGATAACCCCGGTGGAGAAGAATGCCTTCATCGCCGTCGATATAGGTGATCTTGGATTCGCAGCTTGCGGTGGAAGTGAAGCCGGGGTCGTAGGTGAACATCCCGGTGTCTTTGTAAAGCGAGGTGATGTTGATGACATCCGGGCCCACGCTACCCTTCAAGATCTCAAATTCGTGCCCGTCTTCCTGGCCGCCAATTTCCAGCTTCGCAGTTGGTTTGGTCATCGCAATCACCTCTCACTTCAAGGAACTTGGCGCCAGAAAACTGTCGCCCAAACAATATGTCCGGCGGTCGAGCGCGCGAAATAGCTAACGCATTTCCCCCGTGGTGCCAAGCGCGTGCAGCATTTGAATATTGCACTGCAGCACGCCCCTGGTGATGAAACCCTGTCCGCAAGCCCCCTCCTTTTCAGGACGAAACTAGGCAGCCTGATCGCGGATACGCGCCAAACTCTCCTCTTGCCCAAGAACGGAAAGAACATCGAAGATGCCTGGCGATGTGGTGCGCCCCACGAGCGCTGCCCTCAACGGTTGGGCGACTTTGCCAAGCTTGCGTTCGGTCTGTTCCGCAAAAGCGCGGACAGCTGCTTCGATATTCGCAAGGGTCCAACCTTCGACATTTTGCAATACGGGAAGAATTTCCGCAAGCAGTTGACGCGCATTCTCATCCAGCAACTGGCTGGCTTTCTCGTCGATTGAAAGCGGTCTCGCGGCGAATAGAAACCCAGCGCTATCAACGAGTTCTACGAGAGTCTTTGCTCGCTCTTTCAAGCCCGGAAGAGCCTGTAGGAACTGATTTTTTCGTGTCGTGTCCATCCCGTCGAGAAGTGTTTTCCCTCCAGGCAGGTGCGGCAGTGTCTCGATCAGGATATCGAGCAGCTTTGCGTCGTCCATCTGCCGCATATGCACGCCGTTGAGCGCCTCCAGCTTCTGGAAATCGAAGCGCGCGGCACCCTTGTTCACGTCAGCGATGTCGAACCAGCGAATCATGTCTTCATCGGACATGATTTCGTCATCTCCGTGGCTCCATCCCAGTCGTGCGAGATAGTTGCGCAAGGCCGAGGGAAGGTAACCCATTTCGCGATAAGCCTCGACACCGAGCGCACCATGGCGCTTGGAAAGCTTTGCGCCGTCTGGCCCATGAATAAGCGGTATATGGGCCATCACCGGCACGTCCCAACCCATGGCCTTGTAGATCACCGTCTGTCGGGCCGCATTGGTCAGGTGATCGTCGCCGCGGATAATGTGTGTGACGCCCATATCGTGGTCGTCCACCACCACAGCATGCATGTAGGTGGGTGACCCATCAGAACGCAGGATGATAAAATCGTCGAGGTCCTTGTTGGGAAAGCGCACCGTTCCCTGAACCTGGTCCTCGACGACAGTCTCCCCATCCTGTGGCGTTTTGATACGGATAACCGGCTTGATGCCTTCGGGAGCTTCGGAGGGATCGCGATCGCGCCATGTGCCGTCATATCGGGGTGGACGCCCTTCCGCTCGCGCCTTCTCGCGCATCGCTTCCAGCTCTTCGGGTGAACTGTAGCAGTAATAGGCTTCACCCTTGGCAACCAGCTCCTCCGCAACTGCGCGATGCCGGTCTGCCCGCGCAAACTGGGAGACAGGCTCGCCATCGCAGTTGAGACCGAGCCACGCAAGCCCGTCGAGGATTGCCGCGGTAGCTTCATCAGTGGAGCGCTGACGGTCGGTATCCTCGATGCGCAACAACATCTTTCCGCCGGTGTGGCGCGCATAAAGCCAGTTGAAGAGCGCCGTGCGCGCCCCGCCGATATGCAAGAAGCCGGTAGGTGAGGGCGCAAAGCGCGTGACGACGGGTCTGCTCATGAATCTATCCCGGGATACGAAGCGGGCTCACGGCCTATTGAAAGGTAAGCGATACCGCAGGTGGTCTTTGGTTGGCTGTCATGTAGCATAGAACGGTCCGGGCGCAAGCATGGCACGGGGAGGCCAGGCGATGGGGGACGAACTGGCAGTGGCTGAAACCGACGAGCGGGCACAGTTCGCCGTCGGCACACAAGCGCCGCAAACAGATAGCGCAGCTCATAGCATTGCGACCTGGCCGGCGAGTGCTGCGCTTCGCCGGGTTGCCACAGGAAAATTCGATTTGTCCGCCGCGTCCTGGCAGGTGTGGGACGCGCGAATACGGGTTGCACTCTCGCAAGAAGCAGCCAGGGGCACCTTATTTCTTTGGCTCCCTATTCTGCTGGGCAGTGGCGCCCTTGTGTATTTCGCCTTGCCGGTCGAACCGCCGGCCTATGCTGTTGTCAGCGGTTTGCTCGCGCTCGCTCTCACGGCTTTTCTGGCTTCGGGAAAGCCTTTTGTTCGGGCCGTCACTCTCGCCGCGTTGATCGGTCTTTTGGGACTTTCATGTGCGAAGGTCGAAAGCTGGCGAGCGGCCACCCCCATGCTCGGATCCGAGGTGACAACGCGGGTTACAGCCCGTGTTGCGCGCATAGAGCCACGAGCGGACGGGCGTTCGCGTTTGACCGTAGATCTCATTTCCACCGAACGACCGCAATTGCGCTATGCGCCGGCACGCGTTCGTTTGTCAGCACGCTCTATCCCGGAGGGATTGAGACCGGGTGATGGAATTAAGGGTCTCGTGCGCCTCATGCCCCCTTCCGGCCCGGTACGACCGCACGCCTATGATTTCTCCTTCGAGAGCTATTTTGACGGTCTGGGCGCTGTGGGCTTCTTCATGCAGGAGCCGGTTCTAGTGCAGATTGACGAGCCAAACGGGGCGTGGCCGTGGGCATTATCCACACTGCAGGGACTGCGCGAAGGCCTTGCCGAAAGGCTTAGAAACCGGGTGGGCGGGGCTGAGGGAGAGGTGGCAGCGGCCCTCATCACGGGCATGCGGGGCGGCATCCCCGAGCATTATAATGAAGATCTGCGCCGGGCCGGATTGGCGCATGTTCTTGCCATTTCAGGTCTGCATATGGCCCTAGCGGCCTTTACCATTATTGGGGCTGCCAGGCTGGGGTTCGCCTTTTTTCCTGGTTTCTCCTCGCGGTATCCGGTCCGCAAATACGCTGCCGCTGTCGCTCTTATTGTGTGTTTTTTCTATTTGCTCGTCTCAGGTGGCGGGGTGGCTGCGCAGCGCAGCTTTCTGATGCTTGCGGTCATGCTCCTGGCTCTGTTGTTTGACCGGGCGGCTCTCACCATGCGCAATCTGGCGGTTGCCGCCCTGATCGTCCTTATAACAACACCGCACGAGGTCGTCGGCCCAGGCTTCCAGATGTCTTTTTCGGCAACTGCAGCACTCATCGCCGGCTACGCGGCGTGGAATGCGCACCGTATGAAACGCCTCTCTCGAAAACCATATGTGGAGCGCAAAGGCGCCGCGAGGCTCGTCCATCTGATTCTCGTGGCCATTGGCGGTATCGCGCTTACATCCCTGATCGCCGGGACAGCGACAACGCTATACGGTGTGTGGCATTTTCAACGGGCATCTCCGCTCGCGCTTGGCGCCAATCTGGCGGCGATGCCTGTTGTCTCAGTCGTGGTTATGCCCTCCGCCGTTGCGGCGATCGCCGCAATGCCGTTGAACCTCGATGGTTGGCCCCTGGCTGTGATGGGGTGGGGGATCTCCGCCGTCATGGGCATTGCCAGGTGGTTCTCCGAGCAAACTCCCATCGATGCGACCGGCGCGATCCCTCTCTCGGCGACGCTGTGCCTGACAGTGGCGCTGGCAATCCTCACCATGTCGACCACCAGCCTGCGATTAGCTGCTATACCGTTTCTTGTGGCCGGACTTGCCCTTATCTCAGCCCGCAGTCTGCCTGACGTTTTTGTCTCCGAAGATGCACGGCTGGTGGCCGTGCGCGTCGAGGAAGGGGGGCTTGCGGTCAACCGCAAGAGGCCCAATGCTTTCGCTTTGGAAAACTGGCTACGCGCTGCCGGGTCAGAAACAGTACACAAGCCGGATACGGAAAATGGCGCGGCGACCGCAGAGGTCTTCGCCCGCGCTGCAGGGGATCAGTTTCGGTGCAACGAGACGATTTGCATGCTGCGCCATCGGCGCGGCGCGTTGATCGCGCATGTAATGGAGACCGATTCTCCACCGTCCGTCCGGCTAATTGACGAATTGTGTGGGGTTGCAGATCTCATCATCATCAATGATGCGCGTATCGACCGACCCTGCGGGGAGAGTGGCACGCCTACCATCACCGCACGAGACCTGGCGCGATGGGGCAGTGCCGAGATACGCATAGGGGGTGAGCCGCGAGATCCGTTCACAGTCAACATCACCTTTGCGCTCAGCGAGCCGTATCGACCATGGCATGAGCAGCGCCAGTTTTCACGCGCAGCTCGTGGATTGGGACCTTACAAACGCAGCCGAAAAACATCGAATGAAGCTGACAAAAGTCCTTAGAAACAGATGATTAAATCAAACTTCACAGAGGTTTGTTGAACGCGCGCCGACGCGTGATCGCTCGCGCCAAGGTGTGAATTCGGACGTCACATATGGGAAATCATCCCACGCGCTCCATGAAAGCTCTGGCAGCATGGGGTGCACGGATTTTCCCTTCATGGATAAAATAGACGAACACGTCACGCGGCTCTCTTTGCGGCGTGAATTCCGCGTCCATGAGGGGAAGGTCGTCTGGCTGCCCGCCCTCGGCCCAAAGCCTGGCACGCTTCGCCCATCCGTCAAGGTCTTCTGGCGGGTAGGCTGTCGGAATATCGTCCTCACCGCGTTGAAGACGGGCATAGACGAAATCTCCCGTCACATCCGCGATCTCCGGATAGGTGTTGTGATGCGCGTAGCAAATGGCTGCACCATATTTCCGTACGAGCCGGGGGAACTCCGGCGTACAGAAGGTCTCGTTGCGCACTTCAAGAACGTGTCGGAGCGGAACTCCATCGCGCTCGGATGGGAGAAGCTGCAGAAACCCTTCGAAATCCTCCGGGTCAAACTTTTTGGTGGGAGCAAACTGCCAGACGAGAGGACCGAGTTTTTCTCCGATCTCGGAAATGCCCGACCCGAGAAATTTCTCGAGAGATTCAGACGCTTCGGACAGAACCTTGCGGTTTGTCACGAAGCGATTTCCCTTCAGCGAGAACACAAACCCTTCCGGTGCCTCACTCGCCCATTTGGCATAGGTCGCCGGCTTCTGGCTACCGTAATAGGTGCCGTTCACCTCGATCGTCGGCACCTGCCGTGAGGCATATTCAAGCTGTCGCCTCTTCGGCAGGTCGTCGGGATAGAAGGTGCCTTCCCATGGCTGAAACGTCCAGCCGCCCATGCCGGCGCGAATGGTGCCAGTCGTCATCGGTCTACTCCGCTGCCTGTGCCTTGCCGGCGGGCCGGCGCTCGAGAAGTTCTTTGAGGAATTTGCCGGTGTAGCTGCGCGGCTCGGCCATGACGTCGTCGATGGAGCCGGAGGCAACAAGCTCGCCGCCACCATCGCCACCTTCCGGACCCAGATCGAGAATCCAGTCGGCGGTCTTGATGACTTCCAGATTGTGCTCGATCACCACCACCGTGTTGCCCTGGTCGACCAGTTCATGTAGCACTTCAAGCAGTTTTGCCACATCATGGAAATGCAGGCCGGTCGTCGGCTCGTCCAGAATGTAGAGTGTGCGGCCCGTTGCCCGTTTCGAGAGTTCCTTGGCGAGCTTGATGCGCTGTGCCTCCCCGCCGGAAAGCGTGGTGGCCTGCTGGCCAATATGGATATAGCCAAGACCGACGCGGGCGAGCGTGACCAGCTTGTCGCGCACGGCAGGAACGGCCGCGAAAAACTCAACGCCTTCATCCACCGTCATTTCCAGCACATCGGCAATCGACTTGCCCTTGAAGGTGACTTCCAGCGTTTCGCGATTGTAGCGCTTGCCATGACAGACATCGCAGGTGACGTAGACATCCGGCAGAAAGTGCATCTCGATCTTGATGACGCCATCGCCCTGGCAGGCCTCGCACCGGCCGCCCTTCACATTGAACGAGAAACGCCCGGGCTGGTAGCCGCGCGCCTTGGCTTCCGGCAGGCCCGCGAACCAGTCGCGGATCGGCGTGAAGGCACCGGTATAGGTGGCGGGGTTGGACCGCGGCGTGCGCCCGATGGGGGACTGATCGATGTCGATCACCTTGTCGAGATGCTCGAGACCTTCGATCCTGTCATGTTCGGCAGGTTGCTCTCGCGATCCCATGATCCGCCGTGATGCGGCCTTGAAAAGCGTCTCGATGAGCAGCGTCGACTTTCCGCCGCCCGAAACGCCGGTGACGCAGGCAAAGGTGCCGAGCGGCACTTCCGCCGTCACATCCTTCAGATTGTTGCCGCGTGCACCCACGACCCGGATGCGCCGTTTCTTGGGGATCTCCCGGCGTTGTTCGGGCATCGGGATCGCCATTGCGCCGGTCAGATACTTGCCGGTGACAGAGGCCGGGTTGGCCATGATGTCACGCGGGGTTCCCTCGGCGATAATTTGTCCGCCATGAACGCCGGCCGCCGGCCCGATGTCGACCACATGGTCCGCGGTCAAAATGGCGTCTTCGTCATGTTCGACCACGATGACCGTGTTGCCAAGATCGCGCAAATGCCTGAGCGTAGCCAGAAGACGGTCATTGTCGCGCTGATGCAGGCCGATGGACGGCTCGTCAAGCACGTAAAGAACCCCCGTCAGACCCGAGCCGATCTGAGAGGCAAGCCGGATGCGCTGGCTCTCGCCGCCCGACAGCGTGCCTGAATTGCGCGACAGCGTCAGGTAATCGAGGCCCACATCGTTGAGAAAGCGCAGCCGTTCGCGGATCTCCTTCAGGATGCGAACCGCGATTTCGTTTTGCTTGTCGTTGAGACGTTTTGGCAGCTCCTCAAACCAGGCACCCGCCTTGCGGATCGACATTTCCGTGACCTGACCGATATGCAGGCCGTCGATCTTCACGGCCAGCGCCTCGGGTTTCAGGCGATGTCCGCCACAGGCCGGGCAGGGATGGGCCGACATGTAACGCTCGATCTCCTCGCGCATCCAGGCAGATTCGGTCTCCTTCCAGCGGCGCTGGAGATTGACCACCACGCCCTCGAAGGGTTTCGTGGTGCGGTAGCTGCGCAGGCCGTCATCATAATCGAAAACGATTTTCTTGGAGCCTGTGCCGTTCAGGATTGCATCCTGCCCTTCAGCTGGAAGGTCGCGCCAGCGATCGCCGACCTTGAACCCATATTCGCGCCCAAGCGCCTCGAGCGTCTGCAGGTAATAGGGAGATGTGGATTTCGCCCAGGGCGCGATGGCGCCTTCACGCAGGATCACACCGTCGTCGGGAACCACCAGATTGGGATCGATCGCGCGCTGGCTGCCAAGACCGTCGCAGGTAGGGCAGGCACCGGCGGGATTGTTAAACGAAAATAGACGTGGCTCGATCTCCGGGATGGTGAAGCCCGATACCGGGCAGGCGAATTTCTCCGAAAAGACGATACGCTCATGCGTTTCGTTCTTGGATTTGTTCGCGCTTCCGCCCTTGGCCGTTGCCTCATCGGAAAGAGGCCTGTCCGCAAACTCGGCGACTGCCAGCCCTTCGGCCAGTTTCAGGCAGGTTTCAAGCGAATCCGCCAGACGCGTCGCCAGATCGTCGCGCACAACCACACGGTCGACCACCACGTCGATGTCGTGCTTGTATTTCTTGTCAAGCGCGGGGACGTCGGCGATCTCGTAGAATTCGCCGTCCACCTTGACGCGTTGAAAGCCCTTCTTCTGGAGCTCGACCATTTCCTTGCGGTATTCGCCTTTGCGTCCGCGGACGATGGGCGCGAGAATGTAAAGCCGTGTGCCTTCTTCCAGCGCCATCACCCGGTCGACCATCTGGCTCACCGTCTGGCTTTCGATCGGGAGGCCCGTTGCCGGCGAGTAGGGCACGCCCACGCGCGCAAAAAGCAGGCGCATATAGTCGTAGATCTCCGTCACCGTGCCGACGGTGGAGCGGGGGTTCTTCGATGTGGTCTTCTGCTCGATGGAAATGGCTGGTGAAAGCCCGTCGATCTGGTCGACATCCGGCTTCTGCATCATTTCCAGGAATTGGCGCGCATAGGCTGAAAGGCTTTCGACATACCGCCGCTGCCCCTCGGCATAGATCGTGTCGAAGGCGAGCGACGACTTGCCGGAACCCGACAGGCCCGTCATGACGATCAGCTTCTCGCGTGGCAGGTCGAGATCGACATTCTTCAGATTGTGTTCGCGCGCGCCGCGGATGGTAATGAATTTGTGTTCTGGCATGCCCCGTCGCTGCCTGTCTTGAGAAACCGGATTGGCCGGCCGCAGGCCGGTCTGTGCATCATGTAGGAAGCGGGATGCAAATGTCGACCGCCGCGGACCAGAATGGCACCGGGCGGAAAGCGCTTCACCGCGGGCGCGCTCCATCTGCTCAATACACAGATGAACGCGCATATTCCCTTTAGCACGCGCCGCCCGGCCTTCCGCAAGGAAAAAGAACAAAAACCGAACGTTCTCCTGACATTTCTGCCATTGGAGGCGTGTTGCGTTACAGACGATCACATTTGCCGGCTTCACAAGGCATTTGCTTGACCGGTCTGGCCCAAAGGCGCAGAATATTCTTTGTCAGAGCTCGCGATCAGATGCGCCGCAGACACGCTGATGAGCTATCTGCAAGCACGATCCGCTTGAGCAGGCTGACAACCGAGCACCGACCGAAACGCGAAGAAGGAGGAAGGCATGACTCCACCTGACCGATCCACCGGGCTTCGCCTGGATCGCGAAGCCACAGCCGGCTGATTGGTGCGCGGCACATTCGGCGCTTGGCGCGGAAAATGTGTCTCGCTACCGGTCCATGGCGAATTGCGTTTCTGGAGAACGCAATTGCCGGCAGGCATGACAACGCTGGCGGCTGGCTGCCCCTGAAAAATCAAATCTCTTTGAAGACAGGGTTGGTAAGACACCCTGCCTGATGACACCGGTAAACCATTCCCGGTATGGAGGGTCGGAAGACCCGGAGCCCCGTGCGACCAAATGGCGGCGGGGCTTTCCTCATGCAACGCGCGCGTGGGAGGAGGTGCATTGACGCTGGTCATCGAATGTGAACATAATAAGAACAAATGAGCTGTGGACGAGAGGCGGAGCACCGCAGGCGGAGAGCGCACGGCAGCCCGGCTTGCGATAAAGTGCGCGGCAGATTTCGGACAAGCGTGGAGAAGCGTTATGGCGGGCAGCGTCAACAAGGTCATTCTGGTGGGAAATCTGGGCGCCGATCCCGAGATTCGCCGGCTCAACTCCGGCGATCCTGTGGTCAATATGCGCATTGCGACCTCGGAAACATGGCGCGATCGCCAGTCGGGTGAGCGGCGTGAGCGGACCGAGTGGCACAATGTCGTGATTTTCAACGACAACCTTGCCAAGGTGGCCGAGCAGTATCTGAAGAAGGGCGCCAAGGTTTATATCGAGGGCCAGCTACAGACACGCAAATGGACCGACCAGAATGGTCAGGAACGCTACACAACCGAAGTTGTGTTGCAGAAATTCCGTGGCGAACTGCAGATGCTCGATACACGCGGGCAGGGCGGCGACAATCAGGTCGGCTATAGCGGCGGCGGCAGCCGCGGTTCCGATTTCGGCCAGTCAGG
The DNA here is from genome assembly GCF_057196525.1 of Nitratireductor sp. ATLC21. Lineage (NCBI taxonomy): Bacteria > Pseudomonadati > Pseudomonadota > Alphaproteobacteria > Hyphomicrobiales > Phyllobacteriaceae > Nitratireductor > Nitratireductor sp. ATLC21. Next base: position 312,117 of record NZ_JBXUOU010000001.1, read on the forward strand.
CCCTGCCGATAGCGGCGGCGGAGGCGGCTATTCGCAGAATCTGGACGACGAAATCCCGTTCTGATCGGAATCTGAACATTTTGGAGACCCGGCATGACCAGTCCACACCATGCAGCTAGACATGGTGTTCGGGCGGGTGGAGCCGGGGCCTTTATGCTTGCGCTTACATTCGCACCGGCAGTGCTTGCCGGAGAAGCGGACATTGTGGATGTGAGAGTCGTTGCCGAGCCGGCCGGAACCTATCGCTTCGAGGTCACCCTCACACATTCCGATGAAGGCTGGGAACACTATGCAGACCGATGGGATGTGCTCGACGATGCGGGCAATGTCCTGGGATCGCGCAAACTCATGCATCCGCATGTCAATGAACAGCCATTCACGCGCAGCTTGCCTGGGGTTTCGCTGCCGAATGGTGTTGCGCATGTGACCATCCGGGCCCATGACACGGTTCATGGATATGGCGGCAAGGAGATGAGGATCTCCATCCCCCGACAGGCGAGGGAATAGGGACGCACACCTGGAGTTTGGGTGTGGGTTGCTTCCGTGTGGGATGGCGCTTCTTTTCCCTGAGCGGGGAAGGACGCGTGGTCAGATCTCGAAATCAGCCGAGCATCAGCACGCGGCAGCGCGAGCCCGCTTCGGCAGCAGGCGCTCCCGGTTCCCGCACGATAAGGGCATTGGCCGCTGCCAGTGTCGTGAGCATGGAGGAATCTTGCACGGGAAACGGCGTTGCGATCAGCCCTTCGGGCCCTGCGGCGACCGAAGCGCGAATATAATCGCGGCGCTCGTCATTTTCACGCAGCGCCGTCGCCAGAACTGCCGCGCGCAGATCGGGTGTGTGGTTGCGCTGCCCCAACCGCGCAACAAGCGGGCGCAGAAAGAGATGAGCACAGACCAGGCTCGAGACAGGATTGCCAGGCAGGCCGAGAACGCGCATTTCTCCAAGTCTGCCAAACATCAAAGGCTTGCCCGGGCGCATGGCGATCTTCCAGAAGTCGAGCGACATGCCCGCGTCGAGAAGGGCCTGTCGCACGAGATCGCGGGCCCCGACCGAAGCTCCGCCCAGGGTCACCAGCACGTGCGCTCCGGCATCTGCAGCTTTTCGAACCGCGGCTGAAATTGCAGCGCTGTTGTCGCTCACGATACCCAGATCGAGGATACGGGCGCCCTCGTTCTTCGCCAAGACTCCAATCGCAAAACCATTCGACGCGACAATCTGATCGGGACCACATGTTTCTCCCGGCCGCACCAGCTCGTCACCGGTCGCGATGATCGCCACCAATGGGCGTTCGGTTACGGGAAGAAGCGCGTGGCCTGCGGCAGCGGCCAGGCCGATACCGGCGGGTCCAAGCAGCCGTCCTCGCTCAAGAACAATATCGCCATCGTGGAAATCGAGCCCGGCTTTGCGGATGTGACGCCCGATGGCCACCGCGCTCGTTGCTTCGATAAAGTCATCGCCCACAGATGTGGCGTTCTCTTGTATCAAAATCGTGTCGGCGCCTTCAGGCACCGGAGCACCTGTAAAAATCCGCACGGCCTCGCCAGCACCAACAACGCCATGAAACCGGTTTCCTGCAGCCGATTCCCCAACCACACGCAACCGCATTGCCCCCGGGGTTTGAACATCCACCGCCCGCACGGCATAACCATCCATGGCGGAGGCATGAAAGGGAGGTTGCGTCCGCGTGGCCGCAAGCGGAGTGGCCAGAACGCGACCGTCGGCCTTTTCGATGGGCACGTTTTCACCAGGCAGCGCCTTTACACCATCGAGAATACGCTCCAGCGCTTCGTCTACCGGCAAAAGCGTCATGCAGCAGGCTCCGGAGCCCGCCAGTCGCCCGATTTCCCCCCGGTCTTCTCTAAAAGGCGGATATTGCTGATGGTCATGCCTTTTTCCAGTGCTTTCGCCATGTCGTAGATTGTCAGACAGGCAACAGAAACCGCGGTTAGCGCTTCCATTTCCACCCCCGTCTGACCGGTGACCCTGACGCGGGCACGCACTTTGAGCCCGGGGAGGGCCGTGTCGGGCTCGATCTCGACCACCACTTTGGAAAGGGCGAGGGGATGGCACAACGGGATCAGATCCGATGTTTTCTTCGCGCCCATGATGCCGGCGATGCGCGCAGTAGCCAGCACGTCGCCTTTTTTTGCATTGCCGGAAAGAATGGCCTCAAGTGTCTGCGCCTGCATGAGCACGGAGCCTTCGGCAACGGCCTCACGGTGGGTCTCCTGCTTGCCGCTCACGTCCACCATATGCGCTTCTCCGGAAGCGCCGATATGCGTCAGCTTCCCGGTTTCGCCGCTCATGGATCAGTCCGCCTGATTGGCCGCATCGAGGCCCAACAGCGCCCGCGTTGCCGCCGTGACATCGTCCTGGCGCATCAGACTTTCGCCGACGAGAAAGGTGTTCATCCCGGCACGCGCCAGACGGCGGCAGTCTTCATTGGTGAAGATGCCGCTTTCGCCCACCACCAGCCGGTCTTCGGGAACGCGCGGAGCGAGGCGCTCGCTGGTCTCGAGGGATGTTTCGAAACTGCGCAGATTCCGGTTGTTGATGCCGATGAGCCGCGACGACAGTTCGAGCGAACGTTCGAGTTCCTCTTCGTCATGCACCTCGATCAGGCAATCCATGCCGAGTTCGAGCGCGGTGTCTTCGAGCGCGCGCGCTTCATCATCGGACACACTGGCCATGATGATCAGGATCGCATCGGCGCCCCAACTCCGCGCTTCGTAAACCTGGTAGGGCTCAAACAGAAAGTCTTTGCGCAGCGCCGGCAAGCCACATGCGGAGCGCGCGGCTTGCAGAAAAGCAGGCGCCCCTTGAAACGAAGGGCCGTCGGTCAGCACCGAGAGGCAGGCAGCACCGCCTTCCTCATAAGCAGCAGCAAGCCGGGGAGGATCAAAATCGGCACGAATGAGCCCGCGTGACGGGCTCGCCTTCTTGATTTCCGCAATCAGACCGAAACGTCCTGCCGATTGCTTCTCCAACAGCGCTTCAGCAAAACCGCGCGGCGCTTCAACATCACGTGCTCTGGCCACAAGCTCGGGCAGGGGCGCAACGGACTTCGCCGCTGCGATTTCCTCGCGTTTATACGTTTCGATCTTGCGCAGGATATCGGTCGTCATTGCTCGTGCCCGCTTGGCGGGGCTCCCCTGTTCGAGACCTCGATGAGTTGCTTCAAGGTGGCGAGCGCGTGCCCCTGATCAAGCGATTCTGCAGCCAGCGTGATACCGTCCTTCAGCGTTTTTGCACGTCCAGCCACCACCAAAGCCGCGCCGGAGTTCAACAGACAGATATCCCGGTAAGCATTCTTCTCACCTTCGAGTACCGCTTTGAGCGCTTCTGCGTTGTAAGCAGCCTCTCCGCCTTTCAGATCGGCCATGGTGACCCGCTTGAGGCCGACGTCTTCTGGCGTGAGTTCAAAATGGCGGATTTCACCGTCTTCCAGCGCCGCAACCTGTGTGGTTCCGGCGGTTGTCATTTCGTCGAGGCCCGCACCATGGACAACCCACGCAGCTTCCGTGCCCAATTGTTTGAGCACATTGGCTATCGGGGCCACCCATTCCGGCGAAAACACTCCGATCAACTGGCGACGGACTCCGGCGGGATTGGAAAGCGGCCCAAGAAGGTTGAAGATCGTGCGCGTGCCCAGTTCAACCCGCGAGGGCCCCACATGCCGCATGGCAGAGTGATGGGCAGGGGCGAACATGAAGCCGAGCCCGGCTTCCTGGATGCAGTCGGCAATCCCCTGCGGTGTCAGTTCGATATTGATACCGAGGGCGGCCAGAGTATCAGCCGCACCCGAGCGCGATGAGAGTGCCCTGTTTCCGTGCTTTGCAACGGGCACGCCGGCCCCTGCAACGATAAAGGCGGAACAGGTGGATACATTGTAGGAACCGGAAGCATCTCCTCCCGTGCCGACAATATCCACGGCGTCGTCCGGTGCGGAAACAGGCAGCATCTTGTCACGCATGGTTGTCACCGCGCCGGAAATCTCTTCCACGGTTTCCCCGCGCACACGCAAAGCCATCAGAAAGCCGCCGATCTGGCTTGGCGTCGCATCGCCCGACATCATGATGTCGAAAGCCTCGCGTGCCTCATCAAAGCTCAGAGGTGCGCCGGAAGCGACCTTTGCGATGTAGGACTTGAAAGCGTTCATCCTTCGCCTCAGAAGCTGAGTGCTTCCTGCATGGCGGCCCGGTTTACCGTTACCGGGTACTTGCCTTGCAGGCGCGCAACCATCTGGTCGAGCAGATCGTCGGCAAGCGCTGAGCGCATGGTGGCACGTTGATTGTCAGGAATGCTTTCCGCTGTCGCACTGGCAGGTTCGAAGACCTCCGTCACCTTGAACAGGAACTGACCGTCCCCCGCAGGGTTGGCGAAAACACCCGTTCCGTTGCGCGGGACGGAGAACACTGCAGCGACGCCAGCCTGACCCAGGTCGGCATCATTCGCGTTGCGCTTGAGACCGCGTTTGATCTGCTTTTCCTGACCGATTTCCTGCGCGATTTCGTCCAGCGAGGCACCTTCTTCAAGTCGCTTGGCGAATTGGGACGCACGCTCGGCCAGAAGCCGGTCGGTTTCAGCCTTCCGCCAATCTTCCAGCACTTGGTCACGCACTTCATCAAGCGATCGATCGCGTTCTGGGGTGATGCCCTCGACTTCGTAGAAAACAAAACCATTTCCGCCCATCGAAAGCGGAGCGTTTTCGATTCCGGAATCGCTCTCGAACACCTCCCGCAGAAGCTCTGCTGAGACGGGGAGGTCGCCCACAATTGAACCGTCAGGGCGGCGGGCACTGGCGTCGATGGCTTCAATCGTCCGCATGGAAAGCTTCAGTCTTTCTGCAGCTTCCGCCATCGAAGCCCCGCCGGCGCGGGCATCTTCATAAGCATCGTGCACGTCGAGCAGAACGCGAGACGCCTCTTCCAGCGCCAAATCCTGTCGAATCTCGCTTTCCACTTCGCTGAGTGGCTGCACGACCTCCGGCTGGATTTCAGAGACAAAAACAATCACGGGGCCGAACGCGCCGTCGATCACATCGCTGAACTGATTGGCGTCCAAAGAGAACGCTGCTTCAGCCACCGCGTCGTCTGCCACCTCACCGCGGGTCAGTGTACCGAGGGCGGTGTCGGTGCTGCTTTTGCCTGCCGACGATGCGACGTCTGCGAAACTTTTGCCGTCCAGCAGGTCTTTCAGCGCCGCTTCAGCCGCAGCGCGGTCGGCAAAGACGATCTGGTCAATTGTGCGCTTTTCAGGCGTTGTGTAGCGATCACGCAGGTCTTCATAGGCCTTCTGCACCTGCGCATCCGAAATGGCCTCAGGGTCGGCGATGTCTGAGGGTTCCAGCTTGACATAGCTGAACTTGCGATATTCGGGAGCAGCGTAGTTGTCCTTACGCTCGTCGAACCATGCCTGCAAAGCGGCCTCATCGGGATCCGCGACCGGTTCCACAAGGGAGCGCGGAACTGCGAGATATTCCACGGTGCGATCCTCACCGCGATAGAGCGCAAGATTTTTAAACAGCTCATCCGGAACACTCATGCCATCTGTCGCGGCTTCGACGATCTGCTGGCGGATGGCGACCTGCTCGCGGTTTTTCAGATAGTCTTCTGGGCGCATGCCGATCTGGCGCAGCACGAAATCGAACTGTTGCCGGTCAAACCGGCCGTCAGGACCACGAAACGCCGGATCGTCCGCGGTCAGCTGGGCAAGCTTGTCTCCAGAAAGGCCCAGGCCGAGGCGACGTGCCTCTTCGTCCAGAAGGGCGCCCGCAGCGAGCTGCTGCAACACCTGATCATCCAGGCCGAAGGCAACCGCTTGTTCGCGTGTCACACGCGTACCGAGCTGCTGCGACAGCGCATTGATCTGCCGGTCATAGGCCAGGCGGAAATCCAGCATGGAAACCGAGGAGTCGCCGGCTGACAGAACGTTGCGGGACTGGTCATTCAGAACCTGGCCGGAAATGCCCCAGACGGCGAAGCTCACGACAAGAAGGCCCAGGAGCAGCTTGGCGATCCAGGTGGAGGCGGCGTTTCTCAGACTGTCGAGCATGGCTTTTCCGAAGTTCCTTGGTGTGTTTCGGGGCGTTCCCCAACGAAGCGCAATAGCGTCCCAGACGCCAAGTGTCGATAGCGGAGTGGGAAATGCCACCCCAATTGCTTTTGCATCAGCCCGTGTTTTTGCTAGGGAAGCCCCCGAGTTTGTTTTTGTTGAGGACATCGACCATGACGCCCGGAATTCGCCCTCTGATCGCAGGCAACTGGAAAATGAACGGCATGAGCGCTGATATCGGCGAGTTGAAGGCGATGGCTGAAGGGGCGTTTGGCGGTGCTGATGCTCTCATTTGTGTACCGGCCACTCTCATGACGCGGGCGCGGGAAGCGTTGGACGGCAAGTTGCACTTGGGCGGCCAGGATTGCCACACCGCTGCGTCCGGCGCGCATACGGGTGATATTTCTGCCGAAATGCTGGCGGATGCCGGTGCAACCCATGTCCTGGTCGGCCATTCGGAACGCCGCACCGACCATGGTGAGACCGATGGCATTGTCGCCGACAAGGCAGAGGCAGCCTGGCGTGCCGGTCTGACCGCGGTCATCTGCATTGGCGAGACCAAGGCGGAGCGCGAAGCCGGCGACACTTTGTCGGTTCTTTCACGACAAATTTCAGGATCGGTTCCCAAAACCGCTCAGGCGAAGAATACGGTGGTTGCCTATGAACCGGTCTGGGCCATCGGGACGGGCTTGACGCCGACCGCTGAGGATGTGGCAGAGGCACACCGACATATCCGCGACGAGCTGACATCTCTTTTGGGAGAAGAGGCCGGTAAAATGCGGATTCTCTATGGGGGGTCGGTCAAACCGGGGAATGCGACGGAACTGCTTTCGATCGAACATGTGGATGGTGCGCTGGTTGGTGGAGCGAGCCTGAAGGCGGTGGATTTTCTAGCGATTGCTGCCGCGTGTCCGGTTTGAGAAAACAGAAAACGCTTGCGTTGTCATCGCAAGCGCCTATGTGAGAGTGGCTTTGACGGAAATTCGGAATTCCGGCTGGTTTGACCGAAAACCGTGACAAATGCCCTGAAACGGGTGCATTCCGCCCCGTTTTCTGGAAAAACATTCAGGTACCGGGATACGGATTTATGCCGGTCTTGGAAAATCGGCAAAAGCCGTGTAATGAGCCGCGTCCGCATTGAAGCGGACGCTTCGAGCCGGAGAGCCGGAAGGAAACATGCAGACCGTTATCATCGTCATTCATCTGATCGTCGTGGTCGCGCTGGTAGGCGTCGTCCTCATGCAACGCTCCGAGGGTGGCGGGCTTGGCATCGGCGGCGGTTCCGGTTTCATGTCCGCGCGCGGCGCGGCCAATGCCCTGACGCGCACGACGGCCATTCTGGCAGCTGCGTTCTTCGCCACATCTCTGGCCCTGTCGCTGATTGCGCGTTATGGCGCGAGCCCGACGGACATTCTGGACCGTATCCCTGCCGGCAGCGAGCAGACGGACGGTTCGGGTGGCGTTCTCGACCAGCTTGGCGGTTCTGGCGCTTCGGTTCCCACCGAGGAGCCTTCGGCTCCGGCTGACGCCAATCCTGAAGATCAGGTTCCCACGGGGCAGTAAGCTCCGTGCCGCGAGGTTGACCGGTCGCCTGAGCTGCGACCGGCTTTGCCAATCGCAGAACTTATTCACCGCGGTGCGCAAAAAGATTTGCGTCTCGTTATTTTTTGCTGGCGGAATCGCCTGTGTCCGGTTAAGCGATGAGTCCCATGGCGCGATATGTTTTCATAACCGGCGGCGTGGTCTCCTCCCTCGGAAAAGGCATTGCAGCAGCGGCCCTTGGCGCGCTGTTACAGGCCCGTGGGTACCGCGTTCGCATCCGTAAACTCGATCCCTACCTGAATGTTGATCCGGGCACGATGTCGCCCTATCAGCATGGTGAGGTTTTCGTCACCGATGACGGTGCCGAGACCGACCTGGACCTTGGCCATTATGAGCGCTTCACCGGGCGTTCGGCCAACAAGCAGGACAACATCACCACAGGCCGGATCTACCAGAACATTCTGGAAAAAGAGCGTCGTGGCGACTATCTGGGCGCCACGGTGCAGGTGATCCCGCACGTTACCGACGAGATCAAACAGTTCGTTCTTGAAGGCAATGAGGATTACGATTTCGTTCTGTGCGAAATCGGCGGAACCGTCGGCGACATCGAGGCGATGCCGTTCCTTGAGGCGATTCGCCAACTTGGCAATGAACTGCCGCGGGGCAACGCCGTCTATGTGCATCTGACCTTGATGCCCTGGATTCCGGCAGCCGGCGAACTCAAGACCAAGCCGACCCAGCATTCCGTGAAGGAATTGCGGTCCATCGGCATTGCGCCCGACATTCTTCTGGTGCGCGCAGACCGGGAAATACCCGCCGAAGAACGCCGCAAGCTCTCGCTGTTCTGCAATGTGCGCGAATCAGCCGTCATTCAGGCGCTGGACGTGGCGCATATCTACGATGTGCCGATGGCCTATCACAAGGAAGGGCTGGATTCGGAAGTTCTGTCCGCTTTCGGCATCGATCCGGCGCCAAAGCCACGCATGGAGCGCTGGGAAGAGGTCACAGACCGTATTCACAATCCTGAAGGCCAGGTGACGATTGCCGTCGTCGGCAAATATACCGGGTTGAAGGACGCCTACAAATCGCTGATCGAAGCCCTGTCGCATGGCGGGATGGCGAACCGGGTGCGGGTGAAGCTCGAATGGATCGAAGCGGAAATCTTCGAGAAGGAAGATCCGGCTCCATGGCTTGAGAAGGTGCATGGCATTCTGGTGCCGGGCGGCTTTGGCGAGCGTGGTGCGGAAGGCAAGATTCTGGCTGCCAAATTCGCACGCGAGCGCAAGGTGCCGTATTTCGGGATCTGCTTTGGCATGCAGATGGCCTGCATCGAGGCGGCTCGTTCGCTGGCGGGCATCGAGAACGCTTCATCAACCGAATTCGGCCCAACCAATGAGCCGGTTGTCGGCCTGATGACCGAGTGGCTCAAGGGCAACATGCTGGAGAAGCGCACAGCTTCCGGCGATCTTGGCGGGACCATGCGTCTTGGAGCCTACGAATCGAAACTTGTCGAAGGCTCGAAGATTGCGGCGATCTATGGTTCGGAAGAAATTTCCGAGCGTCACCGCCATCGCTACGAGGTGAATATCGGCTATCGTCAGAAGCTCGAAGAGTGCGGACTGGTCTTCGCTGGTCTTTCACCCGACGGCGTTCTGCCGGAAACGGTCGAATATCCCGATCATCCCTGGTTCATCGGCGTGCAGTATCACCCTGAGCTGAAAAGCCGGCCTTTCGAGCCACATCCGCTCTTTGCTTCCTTCATTGAAGCAGCGGTGGAACAGTCGCGCCTCGTGTAAAAATCTCACCCCGCTGCGAGGCGGGGTGATTTCCTTCATCGGTGAAGGCCTTGCAAAGCGTCAGCCCTTGGGGCACATGCGGTGCATGGTTTCTGAAGACGACGTGCAATCTCCACGCAAGCTCGACCATTGTGTTCTGCCAACCGCTGATCTTGCGGTTGCACGTGAACGCCTCAACGCACTTGGCTTCACGGTGGCTGCCGACGCTGCTCATCCGTTCGGAACCGGGAATTGCTGTGTCTTCTTCTCAGACGGATCCTATCTGGAGCCGTTGAGCCGGGTGGCCCCGCAGGTCGCGGTCGAGGCGGAGGCCGCAGGTAATGTGTTCGTCGAGCGCGACCGTCTGTTTCGCGAAAAATTCGGTGATGAAGGCTTTTCGGCGGTGGTTCTTGGAACCGGCGACGCCGATGAGGATCACAAGCGCTTTGTCGATTCTGGCATATCGGTCGGTGATCCGCTTTCATTTTCGCGTCCGTTTCGCGATTCCTCCGGACAGGAGGCGACTGCATCGTTCCGGCTGGCCTTTGCCGCACCGGAAAAAGTGGACGGTCATTTCTTTTTCACCTGCCAGCGTGTGAACCTGCCGTCGGCGGGACGCGGCGCGCTGGAAACGCATAAAAACGGCGTAACGGGGACGGCGCGGATCATCCTGCTTGCCACCGCACCTGCAGATTATGCGGGATTCCTGGAAGCGTTCTCGACCAAGACCCCTGAGACTGTTCAGGAGGACCAACTCGATCTGCCGCTTGGCAATGCCGTTTTGAGCGTGATGACGCCCGGGCGCTTTAGAGAGATCTTTGGTCTTGGCCGCGTTGCGCCCCATGGCCGGCTCGATCTTGCTGCGATTGTGTTCCAGTGTCCGGATATTGCCAGATTGCGCGCGCAGCTTTCCATGCAGGAGGTCCTGTTCGCAGAGCAGGCCGGTTCCATCATCGTGCCGCCGGCCGCGGGGCAGGGCGCAGTTTTTGTCTTTGAGGAGTCTTCGCAATGAAACCCAATCCGCGTGTGACTGTCGGCAACGTTGTGTTCGGCAATGACGCGCCGCTGGCGGTGATCGCCGGGCCCTGCCAGATGGAAACGCGTGAGCACGCTTTCGACATGGCAGGCGCGCTCAAGGAAATCACGGATGAGCTGGGAATCGGCCTCGTCTACAAGAGCAGCTTCGACAAGGCCAACCGCACCTCTCTCTCCGGAAAACGCGGGGCGGGGCTGGATGCGGCCATGCCGATCTTCGCCGACATCCGCAAGGAATTCGATCTCCCGGTGATCACGGACGTTCACACCGAGGAGCAGTGCCGGATCGTGGCCGACGTGGTCGATGTGCTCCAGATTCCCGCATTTCTGTGCCGCCAGACCGATCTCCTGATCGCCGCAGCAAAGACCGGCAAGGTGGTGAATGTGAAGAAGGGGCAGTTTCTCGCGCCCTGGGACATGGAAAACGTGATCGCCAAGGTGACGGAATCGGGCAATCCCAACGTGATGGCGACCGAGCGGGGAACCTCGTTTGGCTACAACACGCTTGTTTCGGACATGCGCGGCCTGCCGCAGATGGCGGCCATGGGCGCACCGGTCATCTTCGATGCAACGCATTCGGTCGCCCAGCCGGGCGGGCGTGGCGGCTCTTCCGGCGGGCAGCGCGAATTCGTTGAAACGCTGGCGCGTGCTGCAGTCGCGGTCGGCGTGGCCGGTGTTTTCATGGAAACGCACCAGGACCCCGACAACGCACCCTCGGACGGACCCAACATGGTGCCGCTTGACCAGATGAAGGGGCTTCTTGAGCGGCTCATGGCATTCGATCGCATCGCCAAGGCGAACTGACCCCGGCGGCGACATTGAGTTTTCACGCGTCTGCGCTATGACAGGCGCGAGCTGTTCCTTCCGGCAAACACTGCCGGAACCAACCTCCAGATCAGAGAGAGTTAAAATGACTGCCATTCTCGACATTGTCGGACGCGAAATACTGGACAGCCGGGGCAACCCGACCGTCGAAGTCGATGTGGTTCTGGAAGACGGCTCCATGGGCCGCGCCGCCGTGCCCTCAGGCGCATCCACCGGCGCACATGAGGCTGTGGAACTGCGCGATGGCGGCAAGCGCTATCTCGGAAAGGGTGTCGAGCAGGCAGTCGATGCGGTGAATGGCGAGATCTTCGAGACCCTGAGCGGGCTTGAAGCTGAAAACCAGATGCAGATCGATCAGGCCATGATCGATCTCGACGGCACGCCGAACAAGAGCCGCCTTGGCGCAAATGCGATCCTTGGCGTTTCGCTAGCGGTGGCCAAGGCTGCTGCCGAAGCCACCAATCTCCCGCTCTACCGCTATGTGGGCGGGGCCTCCGCACATGTCCTGCCGGTGCCGATGATGAACATCGTCAATGGCGGCGCCCATGCCGACAACCCGATCGATTTCCAGGAATTCATGGTGATGCCGATCGGCGCGTCGTCCATTCGTGAGGCCGTGCGCTGGGGCTCGGAAATTTTCCACACGCTGAAAGCGGGCCTGAAAGACGCCGGCCACAACACCAATGTGGGCGACGAAGGCGGATTTGCTCCGAACCTGAAGAGTGCTGAAGATGCGCTCGACTTCGTTCTCGCCTCAATCGAGAAGGCCGGCTACAAGCCCGGCGAGGACGTGGGCATCGCACTCGACTGCGCCGCGACCGAGTTTTTCAAGGAAGGCAAGTATATCTACGAGGGCGAAGGCCAGACGCGCGACGGCAAGGCGCAGGCCGAGTATCTTGCCAAGCTCGTCGGCAATTACCCGATCATCTCCATCGAAGACGGCATGTCGGAAGACGATTTCGAAGGCTGGAAGATCCTGACCGATCTGGTGGGCAACAAGGCGCAGCTCGTGGGCGACGATCTGTTCGTGACCAATTCGGCACGCCTGCGCGACGGCATCAAGATGGGCATCGGCAATTCGATCCTCGTCAAGGTGAACCAGATCGGAACGCTGACAGAAACGCTGGACGCGGTGGAGACGGCGCACAAGGCCGGCTACACGGCGGTGATGTCGCACCGCTCCGGCGAGACCGAGGATTCGACCATTTCTGATCTGGCCGTTGCCACCAATTGCGGACAGATCAAGACCGGTTCGCTGGCACGTTCGGACCGGACTGCGAAGTACAACCAGCTCATCCGCATCGAGGAAGAGCTTGGCCCGCAGGCGCGCTACGCCGGAAAATCGATCCTGCGCGGATAAAGTTTGCAGGTGACCGTAGGGAAATAACGGTCCTTTAAGCAACGTGTGATCACATGCGGAAGAAGGGTATTTTTCCGCATGTGGACACGTCATCACAAACGCCGCAACACTGGCCGTCTGATCGTTCCGGCGATCACGGGGCTGTTTCTCGCCTATTTCGGCTTTCACGCCTATCACGGCGATTACGGCATATACTCTAAGTACCGACTTGAGACGCGGATCGCCGAAGCACAGGCGCGTCTCGACTCGCTTGTCGCCAAGCGTAAGGAGCTCGAGCACAGGGTAGCCCTGGTGAACGATGGCAGTCTTGAGAAGGACATGCTTGACGAGCAGGCACGCCGTGCGCTCAATCTGGCCCGGGAAAATGAGGTCATTATCCTGATCGGCGCCGATCGGTGAATTAACTGAATTTCACTTAATCAACAATAAAATGTGAAAATCCAAGCGTTTAGCTGCATGGCAGCTATGCGGATTTTGAATGGCCGAATTTTGTTCCACGTGCTAGCTTCATCTACCATAAGCGGGAGATAACGGGAGGCTCATGGCGCAACCAATGCCAGGCTCTACCGTTGCACAAATTCCCCGGAATGTCAGCTAGGGAGTAGAGGCATGGCGCGAGCCGCAAGCAAGACAAGTGCCGCAAGGTCACGCTCGACCAAGAAAGGGGCGGCAGGGGCCGCCGTTCAGGCACCCAAACCCCCGAAGCCGGAAGATTTCGACAAGGAGCAGGAGCTTCACGCCTATCGTGAAATGCTTCTGATCCGTCGCTTCGAGGAAAAGGCCGGCCAGCTTTACGGCATGGGTCTGATTGGCGGGTTCTGTCACCTTTACATCGGCCAGGAGGCCGTGGTCGTCGGCATGCAGATGAGCATGAAGGATGGCGACCAGGTGATCACCGGTTATCGCGATCATGGTCACATGCTCGCAACCGGCATGGAAGCGCGCGGCGTGATGGCCGAGCTCACGGGGCGCCGCAACGGCTACTCCAAGGGCAAGGGCGGCTCCATGCACATGTTCTCCAAGGAGAAGAAGTTTTATGGCGGGCACGGCATTGTGGGCGCGCAGGTGCCGCTGGGCACCGGGCTCGCCTTCGCCAACCGCTACCGCGGCGACGACAGCGTTTCGATCACCTATTTCGGCGATGGCGCGGCCAATCAGGGCCAGGTCTACGAAAGCTTCAACATGGCCTCGCTGTGGAAGCTTCCAGTGGTCTACATCATCGAGAACAACCGCTATGCCATGGGCACTGCCGTGGCGCGCTCATCGGCGGAAACCGATTTCTCCCATCGCGGCCTTTCCTTCAAGATCCCCGGCATCCAGGTGGATGGCATGGATGTGCGCGCGGTGAAGGCTGCGGGCGATCTGGCCGTGGACTGGTGCCGTTCCGGCAAGGGGCCGATCATTCTGGAAATGCAGACCTATCGCTATCGTGGTCACTCCATGTCGGATCCTGCCAAATACCGCTCCAAGGATGAAGTGCAGAAAATGCGCTCCGAACATGATCCCATCGAGCAGGTGAAGCAGCGTCTGGTGGCGAACAAATGGGCTGACGAAGACGAACTGAAGGCCATCGACAAGGAGGTGCGCGAGATCGTCGGTGATTCGGCCGAATTCGCGCAGACGGATCCGGAACCGGATGTGTCTGAACTCTACACCGACATTCTGCTTTGAGGGGAGGGCCGACATGCCAACCGAAATTCTCATGCCCGCGCTCTCTCCGACCATGGAAGAGGGCAATCTTTCCAAATGGATCAAGAAGGAAGGCGATGCCGTCGCGCCCGGTGACGTGATCGCCGAGATCGAAACCGACAAGGCGACCATGGAAGTGGAAGCCGTGGACGAAGGCACGCTCGGAAAAATCCTGATTGCCGAAGGCACCGAAGGCGTGAAGGTCAACACGGCCATTGCGCTTCTTCTAACTGAAGGCGAAAGCGAGGCCGATCTCGACAAGGCCGCTTCGAAGCCCACGGCGGAAGCCTCCGGTGAGGCGAACGACGAGGCCGAACAGGATAAACCGGAAGACAAGGCCGGTGGATCCGTGCCGGCGGCGCCCGAGGTGAAGGTGGCGGCCGATCCGGACATTCCCGAAGGCACGGAAATGGTTTCGACCACCGTGCGCGAGGCGCTGCGCGACGCCATGGCCGAGGAAATGCGCCGTGACGGCGATGTTTTCGTCATGGGCGAGGAAGTGGCCGAGTATCAGGGCGCCTACAAGGTGACGCAGGGGCTCTTGCAGGAGTTCGGCGACAAGCGCGTGGTCGACACGCCGATCACCGAGCACGGCTTTGCCGGCGTTGGCGTTGGTGCCGCCTTTGCGGGTCTGAAGCCGATCGTCGAGTTCATGACGTTCAACTTCGCCATGCAGGCGATCGACCAGATCGTCAATTCGGCGGCCAAGACGCTGTATATGGCCGGCGGCCAGATGGGTGCGCCCATCGTGTTCCGCGGTCCGAACGGTGCGGCTGCCCGCGTGGCAGCGCAGCACTCGCAGTGCTATGCGGCCTGGTATGGGCATATCCCGGGGCTCAAGGTGGTGATGCCTTATACGGCAGCGGACGCGAAGGGGCTTTTGAAAGCCGCGATCCGCGATCCGAACCCGGTGATCTTCCTCGAAAACGAGATTCTCTACGGCCAGAGTTTTGACGTTCCGAAGATGGATGATTTCGTGCTGCCCATAGGCAAGGCGCGCATCCACAAGGAAGGCAAGGACGCGACCATCGTCTCCTTCGGCATCGGCATGACCTACGCGGTCAAGGCGGCGGAAGAGCTGGCGGGCGAGGGGATCGACGTGGAGGTGATCGACCTGCGCACGATCCGCCCGATGGACCTCGATACGGTGATCGCTTCGGTGAAGAAGACCAACCGTCTGGTGACAGTGGAGGAAGGGTTCCCGCAGTCTTCGGTCGGTGCGCATATCGCCAGCCAGGTGATGCAGCGGGCGTTTGACTATCTCGATGCGCCGGTGATCACGGTTGCGGGCAAGGATGTGCCGATGCCTTATGCGGCGAACCTTGAAAAGCTCGCGCTGCCGAGCGTGGCCGAAGTGGTTGAGGCGGTGAAAGCCGTTTCCTATCGCAGCTAAGGGGAGGAAACCATGCCGATCAAAGTCACCATGCCTGCCCTTTCGCCGACGATGGAGGAGGGCAACCTCGCCAAATGGATGGTCAAGGAGGGCGACAGCGTCGCACCCGGCGACGTGATCGCCGAGATCGAGACCGACAAGGCGACCATGGAAGTGGAAGCTGTGGACGAGGGCACTGTCGCCAAGATCGTCGTGCCGGAAGGCACCGAGGGCGTGAAGGTGAATGCGCTGATCGCGATCCTGGCCGAAGAGGGCGAGGATGCCGGGGCGGCGGCGAAAGCTGCCGAGAGCGGATCCGACTCCAAGCCTGAACCCAAGTCTGAATCCAAGGCGGAAAAGCCTGCAAAGGAAGAAGCTCCCGCTGCCAAATCCGAGGCAAAGCCTGCGGAAGCAAAGGCGGCACCGGCAGGCGATGGCGAACGCGTGTTCGCCTCTCCGCTCGCGCGCCGTCTGGCGAAGGAAGCCGGGCTCGATCTTGCGGCGATTTCGGGCTCCGGCCCGAAAGGCCGGATCGTCAAGGCCGATGTGGAAGCAGCGGCGAAGGATGGTGGTGCGAAGGCAGCCGCCGCAGCTTCTGCCGCTCCGTCCGCACAGCCGGCCATGTCCGACGATCAGGTCATGAAACTGTTCGAGGAAGGCTCCTACGAGCTCATCCCCCATGACAGCATGCGCAAGACCATCGCCCGCCGTCTGGTCGAGGCGAAGTCGTCCATCCCGCATTTCTACCTGACGCTCGACTGCGAGATCGACGCGCTTCTGGCGCTGCGCAAGCAGTTGAACGATGCCGCGCCGAAGGTGAAGACCGAGGATGGCGAGAAGCCGGCCTACAAGCTGTCGGTCAACGACATGGTCATCAAGGCGCATGCCAAGGCGCTTGCCATGGTGCCGGAGGCGAATGTCTCCTGGACCGAGAGCGCCATGGTGAAGCACAAACATGCCGATGTGGGCGTGGCTGTGTCGATCCCCGGCGGCCTGATCACGCCGATCATCCGCCGCGCCGACGAGAAGACGCTGTCGGCGATTTCCAACGAGATGAAGGATCTTGCCACACGGGCGCGCTCGCGCAAGCTGAAGGCGGAAGAGTATCAGGGCGGCAACACGGCTGTTTCCAATCTCGGCATGTTCGGCATCAAGGACTTCGCCGCCGTCATCAACCCGCCGCATGCGACGATCCTTGCGGTTGGCGCTGGCGAGCAGCGGGCGGTGGTGAAGGATGGCGAGGTGAAGGTGGCGACGGTGATGTCGGTGACGCTGTCGACCGATCACCGCGCGGTGGACGGGGCGCTCGGCGCCGAACTCCTCGCCGCCTTCAAACAGGTCATCGAAAATCCGCTCACCATGCTGATCTAGGCGATATGGACCTGCTTTCCGGGGACAAACGATGAAGACCATCCTGTGCTTTGGCGATTCGCTGACATGGGGGTATGACCCCGCCGGCCCCGGACGGCATTCCTTCGATGATCGGTGGCCGAGCGTTCTTGAAGCTGAACTTGGCGGCAAAGCGCGCGTGATTGCCGAAGGGTTGAATGGCCGAACCACGGTGTTCGACGATTTTGCGGCTGGTGCCGACCGCAATGGTGCGCGTGTCCTGCCTACGCTTCTCACCAGCCACGCGCCACTCGACCTGGTCATCATCATGCTGGGCACAAACGACATGAAGCCCTTCATCTGTGGCCACGCTTTCGGAGCAAAACAGGGCATGCAGCGCCTGATCGACATCGTGCGCGGACATGACTATCCGATGGGAGAGCCGGCACCGAAGGTCCTCATCATGTCGCCCCCGCCGGCTTGTGAAACGCCCGATCCCGATTTCGCGGCTTTGTTTGAAAGCGCCCGTATCGAATCGGCAAAGTTGGCTGCTCTCTATGCATCGCTTGCCAAGGAGATCGGCGCCGTTTTTTTCGACGCCGGCTCCGTGGCGCACACAAGCCCGCTTGACGGCGTTCATCTGGACGCGGAAAACACGAGCTCCATTGGCCGGGGGCTCGCCCCGGTCGTGAGAGACATGCTTGAGCTTTGACAAAGGAGGGGAGCATGACGAACACGGTGAACCATGAAAGTGTACATGCATCATGGGGCTGGCTGGCTCTGCTTGGAGCCATCTCGCTGATCGGGGGCATTCTGGCCCTGGCCAACCCGTTTGCCGCCACCATGACAGCGGCGATCCTGGCCGCCTGGACATTCGTCTTGTTCGGGGTCGTGCAGATCGTCCAGGCCTTTCGCGTGCGCGGCTGGGGCGGATTTCTGTGGGCATTGCTTTTGGGCGTCCTGACGCTTGCAGTCGGTGTATCGATCATTGCCAAGCCGGCTGCGGGGATCATCTCGCTAACCATTCTCGTGGCGATCATGTTTCTGGTTCTGGGCGCGGTAAAGGTCATGTATTCCTTCTCCTTCCGCCCGCTTTCGGGCTGGGGATGGGTGCTTTTTTCCGGAATCGTGTCGCTCATTCTGGGCGTGATGATCCTCGCCGACCTGCCGTGGTCTGCGGCAACGATACTGGGCATTCTGCTGGCGATTGAACTGCTTTCGAACGGCGTGTTCCTGTTGTTCATCGCCTTTGGCCTGCGTGGGGCTGCGCGGGCCTGAAAACTTTCGGGGCGCGGCGGTGTGCAAGCCGCGCCCGGACAATGATATGACTACAAGGAGAAACCAGCTGTGGCTGAAAATTACGACGTTATCATCATCGGATCGGGACCCGGCGGCTATGTCACCGCCGTCCGCGCGGCACAGCTTGGTTTGAAAACGGCAATCGTGGAGCGCGAGCATCTGGGCGGCATCTGCCTCAACTGGGGCTGCATTCCGACAAAAGCTCTGCTGCGCTCGGCCGAGATCAAGCATTACGCCGAAAACGGCAAGGATTACGGCCTGACCATCGACGGCAAGATTTCTGCGGATGTGAATGCCGTTGTCGACCGCTCGCGCAAGGTCTCCCAGCGGCTGAATGGCGGCGTCGGCTTCCTGATGAAGAAGAACAAGATCGACGTGATCTGGGGTGAGGCGAAGCTTTCCAAGCCGGGCGAGGTGGTCGTTTCCGAACCCTCCAAGAAAGCGATGCAGCCGCAGCCGCCCATGCCGAAGAACACCAAGGGTGCCGGCACCTACAAGGCAAAGCACATCATTGTCGCAACCGGCGCACGCCCGCGCGTTCTGCCGGGCATCGAGCCGGATGGTGACAAGATCTGGACCTATTTCGAGGCGATGGTTCCCAAGACCATGCCGAAGTCACTGGTGGTGATGGGCTCCGGCGCCATCGGCATGGAGTTCGCCTCCTTCTACCGCACCATGGGTGCAGAGGTGACGGTTGTAGAGCTGATGCCGCAGATCCTGCCGGTCGAGGATGCGGAAGTCTCGAAGTTTGCAAAGCGCCAGTTCGAGAAACAGGGCATCCAGTTCAAGCTTGAGGCGAAAGTTGCCAAGGTCGAGAAGACCAAGGACGGGATCACCGCCCATATCGAGACCAAGGACGGCAAGGTGGAAAAGATTTCGGCCGAGAAGCTGATTTCCGCTGTCGGTGTGCAGGGCAACATCGAAAATCTCGGCCTCGAATCGCTTGGGGTCAAGACGGATCGCGGCTGTGTGGCGGTCGACGGGTACGGTCGCACCAATATTGAGGGCATCTACGCAATTGGCGACGTGGCGGGCCCGCCCATGCTGGCGCACAAGGCCGAGCATGAGGGCGTGATCTGCATAGAAAAGATCGCCGGCGTGCCGGGCGTCCATGCGCTCGGCAAGGGGTTGATCCCCGGCTGCACCTATTGCCATCCGCAGGTTGCCTCCGTCGGCCTCACGGAAGCCAAAGCCAAGGAAGCCGGCCGCGACATCCGGGTTGGACGATACCAGTTTGCGGCCAACGGCAAGGCGATTGCGCTTGGCGAAGACCAGGGTTTCATCAAGACGATCTTCGACAAGAAGACGGGCGAGCTTCTGGGCGCACACATGATCGGCGCGGAAGTTACCGAGCTCATTCAGGGCTTCGTCGTTGCGATGAACCTGGAGACCACGGAAGAAGAGCTGATGCACACGGTCTTCCCGCACCCGACCCTGTCGGAGATGATGAAGGAAAGCGTGCTCGATGCCTATGGGCGTACGCTCAACGCGTAAAATGGGCTGAAGGGCCCTGTTTCCCCCGCACCAACTGGACTATATGCGGGGGAACATCGAACGAGGAACAGGATGATGGAAGAGAGCTACGGTCTTCTGGGAATGCCCGGCGTCGGCTTTTTCGGCCTGCTCGTGATCGGTTTTCTGGCCGGTTACGTGGCCGAGAAAACGATGAACCGCGATCATGGTTTTCTGACCAACATCCTTGTCGGCATCGCCGGTTCCTTCGTCGGCGGAACGCTTGCCGGTCTGGTCGGCATCTCGTTCTACGGTTTTTTGGGCAATCTGGTGATCGCCATTGTTGGCGCGATCCTGATCCTCTGGGTATTCGGACGCTCGTCTTCCAGCCGGGCGCGATAGGACAAACATGGTCACGATTCTCGATACTGTCACCGCCAAGCCGCGCCCGCGGCACCCTGAAAAGGCGCACCGGCCCGATCAGGAGGTGCTGCGCAAGCCCAAATGGATCCGGGTCAAGGCACCGACCTCGCAGGGGTATCTGGAAACCCGCGAGATCGTGAAATCCAACAAGCTCGTGACGGTGTGCGAAGAGGCGGGCTGCCCGAATATCGGCGAGTGTTGGGACAAGAAGCACGCGACCTTCATGATCCTCGGCGAGATCTGCACCCGCGCCTGTGCCTTCTGTAATGTGGCGACGGGGATTCCCGGGCCGGTGGATATCAACGAGCCGGAAAACGTCGCCAAGGCCGTGCGCGAAATGGCGCTGAAGCATGTGGTCATCACCTCGGTCGACCGCGACGACCTGGCCGATGGCGGCGCGCAGCATTTTGCCGACGTGATCGGCGCGATCCGTGCCGCGTCGCCTGAAACGACCATCGAGATCCTGACGCCCGACTTCCTGCGCAAGGATGGCGCACTGGAAATCGTGGTTGCAGCAAAGCCCGATGTCTTCAATCACAACCTGGAGACGGTACCGGGGAATTATCTTAAAGTTCGCCCCGGTGCGCGCTATTTCCATTCGCTGCGGCTGCTCCAGCAGGTGAAGGAGCTGGATCCGACCATGTTCACCAAATCCGGGATCATGGTGGGGCTTGGCGAAGAGCGCAACGAAGTGTTGCAGCTTATGGACGATCTGCGCTCGGCCAATGTTGATTTCATGACCATCGGCCAGTATCTGCAGCCGACGCGCAAGCACCATCCGGTGAAGAAATTCGTGACGCCCGAAGAGTTCAAGTCCTACGAAACCGTGGCTTACACGAAGGGCTTCCTCATGGTGTCGTCGAGCCCGCTCACGCGCTCCTCGCACCATGCGGGCGAGGATTTCGCCAAGCTGAAGGCCGCACGTGATGCGCGCCTGAGCGCTGCGGATTCTGCTGCGAACTGATGCCGAAATTCGAGACCGTGCGCCGGGTGGCGCACACGCCTGAAGACATGTTCGCGCTGGTCGCGGATGTGGAGAAATATCCCGAATTCGTGCCCATGTGCGAAGCGCTTTCCGTGCGCACCCGCAAGGAACGCGACGGGGTCACGCTCCTCGTCGCCGACATGACGGTGGGCTACAAGGCGCTGCGGGAAACGTTCACAAGCCAGGTCACGCTGAAGCCGGAAGATGCGGCCATCGATGTGCGTTATGTGGATGGTCCGTTTCGCTTCCTGAAAAACGAGTGGCGTTTCGAGCCCGCCGGCGATCAGCAGTGCGACATCCACTTTTTCATCGAGTATGAATTCAAGAGCAGGATGCTGGGCGCATTGATGGGCGCGATGTTCGACCGGGCGTTCCGCATGTTTTCCGAAGCTTTCGAGCGCCGCGCGGATGCGGTCTACGGGACAGGCGTTTAAGAAGCCTTCAGGATCGAAAGCACCATACCCAGTGCCGTTTCGACTGCGGAAGCCCGGACGCCTGCTCGATCCTTGCCCGAGAAGATGTGCGATTGCGCGACGGGTTCGCGTCCTTCTAGCGCCAGACCGAACCAGACAAGGCCGACCGGCTTTTCTGTCGATCCGCCATCGGGGCCGGCGATACCTGTGACGGCGACCGTCACGCCAGCACGTGAACGGGCGAGGGCACCGGCGGCCATTTCGAGCGCGGTCTCGCGCGAAACCGCGCCATGGTTTGCGAGTGTTTCGGGTGAGACGCCGAGCATCTCCATCTTGGCTTCGTTGGAATAGGTGACGAAACCACGATCGACGACGGAGGACGAACCGGCGATGTCCGTCAGGGCCGCGGCGATCATGCCGCCGGTGCAGGATTCGGCGGTGGCCAGCATGATCCCGCGCGCTTCACAGGCCTTCAGCACTTTGCGGGCGGGCGTCTCGAAACCGCTCATGCAGGAACCTCGCCGGGATAGATTACACTGGCGGCGGCAATGGCCGCGATGCCTTCCTCGCGGCCAATGAACCCCATTTTCTCGTTGGTCGTGGCCTTGATCGAGATGCGGTGTGGCGCGATGCCGAGCATGGCGGAAAGGGCTTTGGTCATAGCTTCCCGGTGGGGACCGACCTTGGGCGCTTCACAGATGATGGTAACGTCTGCATTGGCGATGCGGCCGCCGGCATCACGCACGATGCGGGCGGCTTGTTCGAGGAAAATGTGGGAGGCAGCCCCCTTCCATTGGGGGTCGGACGGTGGAAAATGCGTGCCGATGTCTCCGGCGCCACAAGTGGCAAGCAGCGCGTCGGTGAGCGCATGCAGGCCGACATCCGCATCGGAATGGCCCGAGAGACGCTTCGTGTGGGGAATGCTGACCCCGCACAGGATGACGGCGTCGCCATCGGTAAAGGTGTGAACATCGTAACCGTTCCCGGTTCGCACATCGGGAAAGGCGGTCGGACGGTTCAGTCGCTCATCGGCAAGAGCAATATCCCGCGCCCAGGTGAGCTTGATGTTGTCGACGGCGCCGGCAACGAGGCGGACGGGGATCTTTGCCCATTCGGCTATCGAGGCGTCGTCGGTGAAATCCTCACGGCCAAGCTTGTGCGCGCGCTCATGGGCAGCCGCGATCAGCGCGAAAGGAAAGCCCTGAGGGGTCTGAGCAGCGTGCAGGTCGTGGCGCGGAACGGTCTCGGCGATAAATCCTGCGGGGCCGGCCCGTTTGACCGTGTCTGCGACGGGCAGGGCGGGCAGGGCACCCTGGCCCTCTTCAACGGCGTTGATGATGCGGTCAATCAGCTCCCGGTCGATGAAGGGGCGCACGCCGTCGTGAATCAGAACCGTCTGGGGAGACGGATCGTAGAGTGCGAGCAGGGCAAGCCGGGTGGAGGCCTGCCGTGAATGCCCGCCATGGATCGCACGAACACGTTCGGCGCAGAGCCCCGCCGTCGCCTCGGCAAAGAGCGCTTCGTCATCAGGATGGATCGCGACCACGATGCGTCCGATGCGGGGATCGGCGAGGAAGGTCTCGAGCGTGTGACGCAGAACGGGCTTGCCGCCGATCAGGCGATATTGCTTCGGCCCCTCGGTGGATTGGCCTGCGCGCTCGCCACGCCCGGCGGCAACGATGACGGCAGCGACTTCTCCCGTCGAGCGAGGCGCTCGAGGATCTGCCTCGGCAAGGATTTCGGATTGGTGCATCTGCTTGTCCATAGGGCAGACGCATAATAAGACACGCCACGAAAGGCCAGCCGAATTTGCATGACACCCATTCCGAGCGAATTGTGTGTTGCAGGTGCGGCCCGAAGTGGCTAAATAATAAGCACAAGCAAAAGGTGCTTTAATTTTGTGCATCTCGTTCACTGAATTTCTGTCGACACCGCTTACTGTCGGGCCCGTAACCATCCGCAACAGGGTGTTTCTGGCACCAATGTCGGGCGTGACCGATCTCGCCTTTCGCGCCCGTGCGCATGCGCACGGGGCGGGGCTTGTGGTTTCGGAGATGGTGGCAAGTGGTGAACTTGCGCGTGGCAAGGCGGAATCGGCTCGCCGCCTGCGCCGTCCCGAGGTGGACGTGCATATGGTGCAGCTTGCCGGTAGGGAAGCGCGCTGGATGGCCGAGGGCGCGCGGATAGCGGAAGCAGAAGGCGCCGACATCATCGACATCAATATGGGCTGCCCCGCCAAGAAGGTGACGGGCGGTTACTCCGGCTCTGCGCTGATGCGCGAACCCGACCATGCGCTGAGTCTGATCGAGGCGGTTGTGGCGGCGGTGCGGGTGCCCGTTACGGTGAAGATGCGGCTAGGCTGGAACGAACATGCGCTCAACGCACCGGACATCGCCAGCCGAGCAGAGGCTGCCGGTGTCGCAATGGTGACCGTACACGGGCGTACCCGCTGCCAGTTCTACAAGGGCAAGGCGGACTGGCAGGCGATATCCGCGGTGAAGGATGCCGTCACCATTCCCGTTGTTGCCAATGGCGATGTGAACACACCCGAGGATGCTGCGGGCATCCTTGCGGCATCCGGAGCGGATGCGGTGATGATCGGTCGTGCGCATTACGGTGCGCCATGGACGGCCGGAGCCGTCGCTGCCAATGCCGACCGCCGGCCTGAGAAGCTGGCTGATTATGTGGTCGATCACTATGAAGCAATGCTCGCCCTTTACGGAACGGAGCACGGCACACGACACGCCCGCAAACATCTTGGTTGGTACATGGACCGACATCTCGGCGCGGTCGATGCAGAAAGCCGCAAGGCGATCATGACGGGGACCGATCACCGCGAGGTCTCACGCCTTCTGCGGGGGCTTTTCCGCAGACACGAGGAGCGTCTGGCCGCATGAACAGGCAGGAGGAGCCCACACGCATGGAGATCGGCCCCGCCAGTCTTCTCCTGAACACGCTGAGACATCCGATGGTGATGATCGACTGCGAGGGTTTCATGGTCGAGGTCAATGCGGAAGCCGAGGACTTCTTTCGCTCCGGCGCCTCCATTCTCGCGCGCAGCCGGCTTGAGGATTTCGTCCCCTTTGGGAGCCCATTGATCGCACTTGTGGAACAGGTGCGTGAGCAGCGTGTGGCCATCAACGAATATCGCGTCGACATTTCCTCGCCGCGGCTCGGAGCGGAGCGCATGGTGGATATTCATGCCGCACCTGTTTCCGAAGTGCCTGGCGCGGTGGCGCTTCTCCTGCAGGAACGCTCCATGGCCGACAAGATCGACCGGCAGATGGTGCATCGCGGTGCTGCGCGTTCGGTGACCGGCCTTGCAGCCATGCTGGCGCATGAGATCAAGAACCCGCTTTCGGGCATCCGTGGCGCCGCGCAATTGCTGGAACATGCGGTGTCTGATGAGGACCGTGCCCTGACACGCCTCATAACCGAAGAAACGGACCGGATCGTTGCGCTGGTGGATCGCATGGAGGTGTTCTCCGACGAACGCCCCGTGGAACGCGACCCGATCAACATTCACCTGGTGCTCGATCACGTCAAAGCCGTTGCCAAGAGCGGCTTCGCCCGCAAGGTGAGCATCGTCGAAGACTACGATCCTTCCCTGCCACCCGTATGGGCAAACCGTGATCAGTTGATCCAGGTGTTCCTGAACCTGGTAAAGAACGCCGCTGAAGCGATCGGTGACCGAGACGATGGCGAGATAAGGCTGACGACGGCGTTTCGACCGGGCATTCGCTTGTCGGTTCCAGGCTCGCCGGATCGGGTGGCCCTGCCGCTGGAATTCTGCGTTCACGACAATGGACCGGGGATCCCTGAGGATCTGCGGCAAATCATCTTCGATCCTTTTGTGACTTCCAAACAAAATGGCTCCGGTCTGGGGCTCGCGCTGGTTGCCAAGATCGTCGGCGCACATGGCGGCGTCATCGAGTGCGAATCCTCTGGCCAGCGCGGCACGGTTTTCCGCATCCTGATGCCTGCCTGGCGCGAAGCGCGCCGCAAGGATGTCCTTCTTAACGAAGAGGATACGCCCGCATGACCAGCATTCTCGTCGCCGATGACGATGCAGCCATCCGCACAGTGCTTAATCAGGCACTTTCACGCGCGGGTCACGATGTGCGGGTGACATCGAATGTGGAGACGCTCTGGCGCTGGGTTTCTGCGGGCGAGGGGGACCTGGTTATCACCGATGTGGTGATGCCCGATGGCAATGCGTTCGACCTTCTGCCGCGAATCCGCAAGGCGCGTCCCGACCTTCCGGTCGTCGCCATGAGCGCGCAGAACACATTCATGACCGCGATCCGCGCCTCGGAAGTCGGTGCCTATGAATATCTGCCAAAGCCTTTCGATCTGACGGAACTCGTCAACATCGTGGGACGAGCGCTTTCGGAACCCAAGTCGAATCAGAAGGAAAGCGCAACCGCAGAAGCGCCGGACGCCTTGCCTCTCATCGGTCGTTCGGCCGCCATGCAGGAAATCTATCGCCTGCTGGCGCGTATGATGCAGACCGACCTTACGGTGATGATCAGCGGCGAATCCGGGACGGGCAAGGAACTGGTAGCGCGAGCGCTGCATGAGTATGGCCGCAGGCGCAAAGGCCCCTTCGTTGCGATCAACATGGCCGCCATCCCGCGCGATCTCATCGAATCCGAGCTCTTCGGCCACGAAAAAGGGGCATTTACCGGTGCGCAGGCGCGTTCCTTCGGCCGCTTCGAACAGGCGGAAGGCGGAACGCTGTTTCTCGATGAAATCGGCGACATGCCAATGGAGGCTCAAACACGACTCCTTCGCGTGCTGCAGCAGGGGGAGTATACGACCGTCGGCGGGCGCACCCCGATCCGGACCGATGTGCGCATCGTGGCTGCCACCAACAAGGACCCCAGAATGCTGATCGATCAGGGACTGTTCCGTGAGGACCTGTTCTACCGGCTCAATGTGGTCCCGCTGCGCCTACCTCCTTTGCGCGAGCGGGCCGAGGATATTCCCGATCTGGTGCGGCACTTTTTTGCACGAGCCGAGCAGGAAGGTCTTCAGCCCAAACGCATTGGCTCGGAAGGACTCGACCGGCTTAAGAGCTACCGCTGGCCGGGCAATGTGCGTGAGTTGGAAAACCTCGTGCGACGCCTGGCGGCTCTCTATCCGCAGGATGAAATTTCCGCAGAGATCATCGAACAGGAGTTGCGTGCCGCAGGGGCTTTGCGTGCAAGCCAACAAGATGCGCTTCCAGAAGAGACGACACTCACTCAGGCCGTCGAGCAGCATCTGCAACGCTATTTCGGACAGTTCGGAGACCAACTCCCACCGGCCGGCCTTTATCAGCGTGTCCTTGCGGATGTCGAACAGCCGCTTCTGATAGCCGCTCTTACGGCAACGGGTGGAAACCAGCTGAAGGCAGCCGATCTTCTGGGACTCAACCGCAACACGCTGCGCAAGAAGATTCGCGACTACGGCATCAATATCTATCGCGGAGCAGGCTGAGCGAGCGCCAAAACCTGGCTGGCAACTCATCCTGGCCCCTGCAGATCCCCATTTTGCCCCAGCAATGCCGCAATGTTGAGAAATGCAACTGTTGCCAGCAGGTGACAGTCGTTGCATATGTGCAACATTGGGGCGGGGTTGGAGAGCAGAAGCGGGAGTTATGGTAAGCTTGTCTGAGAGTTCGCCGACGCAGCCTTTTGTTGCGGCTTCGCCTGTTCGGCGTGGGCGGTCGGCCACGTTTTTCATCGGCGTGGCAGCAGCGCTGGGCGCCCTTCTGACGGCCGCGGTCTCGTTCACGGTGCTTCTCGGGCTCACGCCTTTCACACCGGATGCACAGACAACGCTTTTGCTCATCGCGGTGAACTTCGCATTCATCATGCTTTTGTTCGGGCTGATCGTGCTCGAGGGCCTTCGCATCTACAAATCGCGGAAGGGTCAGAGGGCGGCGTCTCGTCTGCATGTACGCATTATCGCGATGTTTTCGCTGGTGGCGGCAATACCCGCTATTCTCGTCGCGGTAATTGCCTCGGTCACACTTGAGCTGGGCCTCGACCGGTGGTTCGAACTGCGCACGAAGGTGATTGTCTACTCCTCACTATCAATTGCCGATGCCTATGTGCAGCAAAATGCCCGAAGCCTGCAGGGCACTACAGAAAGCATGGGGGTGAGGCTCGATCAGGCTCGTACCCTCTACAATCTCGACCGCTATGGGTTCCGCGATTTCATGACGCGCCAAGCCATGCTGCGTGGCCTGGCGGATGCTGAACTCGTCCGTGAAGATGGGTCCGTGATCATGAGCGCGCAGATGGCGGAGGATATTCCGCTACCGCGTCCCGGAAGCAAGGCGATGGAAATTGCCAACAGCTCCCAGATTGCGTTCAACGAGATTGGCGGCACCAATCTCGTGACCGCTGTCTACAAACTTCAGGACATCCCTGACGCCTATCTCTATACGGGTGCTTTGCTGGATCCCGAGGTGCTGAAAGCGCGGCAGATCGTGCGAACCAACACGGATGAGTACCGGTCTCTCGAGGGCAATCGTGGCAACACGCAGATCGCTTTCGCGCTTTTATACCTTGTCGTGACACTTGCGATCGTCCTTGCGGCGATCTGGACAGGCATTGCTGTTGCAGATCGCCTTGTGCGGCCGATACGTCAGTTGATCGGGGCGGCGGGAGCGGTATCGACCGGCGATCTCGACGTCACTGTTCCGGTTCGATCCTCCGACGGTGATGTCGGTCTTCTCGGCGATACGTTCAACAAGATGACACAGCAGCTCAAATCGCAGCGCGATCAGCTTATCGCCGCCAAGGACGTTATTGACGAGCGTCGCCGATTTACGGAGGCGGTCCTTTCAGGCGTGAGTGCGGGCGTCATCGGCGTGGAGGCAGACGGTTCGGTGGCCATGGTCAACCGTTCCGCGGAAGCCATGCTCGATATTTCCGCGCATGAGGCGGTGAACAAAAATCTCTCGGCTGTTCTGCCGCATCTCGGGCGTGTGTTCGAAACCGGGCGCAAATCAGGCCGCCCCGTCTACCGCGAACAGGCTACTTTCTTTCGGGGCGGATCGGAACGTACCTTCAACATCCAGATTACAACGGAAGAGGGCGTCAACGAGGACGATGAGCATTCATACGTGGTAACGGTCGACGACATCACCGATCTGATGCAGGCGCAACGGTCGATGGCCTGGGCCGATGTTGCACGTCGCATCGCGCATGAAATCAAAAACCCGCTGACGCCGATCCAATTGTCTGCCGAACGCATCCGCCGCCGGTTCGGCAAGGTGATCGAACAGGACAGGGAGATCTTCGATCAGTGCACCGATACGATCATTCGCCAGGTCGGCGATATCGGGCGAATGGTCGACGAGTTTTCGGCTTTTGCGCGGATGCCAAAACCAGACATTCAGCACCTCGATTTGAGAGATCCGCTGCGTGAGGCTTCATTTCTGGTCGAAGTTGCCCGCAACGAGATCAGTTTTGAACGGCATATCTCAGAGACCCCGCTGATGGGTCGTTTCGATGCGCGCTTGATGGGGCAGGCCTTTGGCAACGTCATCAAGAATGCCGCAGAGGCGATCGACGCTGCCGAGCGGAGCAATGGACAGCCGGGCGCAATCCGCATCAATGCCGGCATGAGCGGCCGCTTCATCCAGGTTGAAGTGATCGACAATGGCAAGGGATTGCCACGGGAAAACCGTCAGCGTCTGCTCGAACCCTATATGACCACGCGCGAAAAGGGGACGGGCCTGGGCCTGGCTATCGTGAAGAAAATTATTGAGGACCATGGGGGACGGTTGGAGCTGCACGATGCGCCGGCCGATTTCCATGGCGGCATCGGCGCGATGATCCGCATCATACTTCCTGCCGCCGGAGACGCCGGCGGCATCGCTGAGACGACAAGAAGGTAGAAAATGGCTTCCGACATTCTGATCGTAGACGACGAGGAAGACATCCGGGAACTCGTTGCCGGCATTCTGAGCGACGAGGGCCACGAGACACGAACGGCTCATGACAGCGACAGTGCGCTGGCCTCGATCTCCGAGCGCGTCCCGCGCCTGATCCTGCTTGATATCTGGCTGCAGGGATCCAAGCTCGACGGGCTGGCGCTGCTCGACAAGATCAAGGAATTGCACCCGCATGTGCCTGTCGTCATGATTTCCGGTCATGGCACCATCGAAACCGCGGTTTCGGCGATCAAGCGCGGTGCCTATGATTTCATCGAGAAACCCTTCAAGACCGATCGGATGATCCTGATCTGCGAGCGGGCGCTTGAGATTTCCAAGCTCAAGCGCGAGATGAGCGATCTGAAGAAGCGCAGTGGCGCCTCATACGATCTCGTTGGCGAATCCGCCGCGCTCAACCATTTGCGCCAGACAATCGAACGCGTTGCGCCGTCCAACAGCCGGATCATGCTGACCGGACCATCCGGATCCGGCAAGGAGCTGGTTGCCAGAGCGATCCATGCCGCCTCGCCACGCAGCAATGGACCATTCGTGACGCTGAACGCTGCAGCCATTACGCCCGAACGCATGGAAATCGAGCTGTTCGGCACCGAGTCGGATGGTGGCGAGAGGAAGGTGGGTGCCCTTGAGGAGGCGCATGGCGGCGTTCTCTACCTTGATGAAGTGGCCGACATGCCACTTGGCACGCAGAGCAAGATTCTGCGGGTTCTCGTGGACCAGCAGTTCGAACGTGTCGGGGGCACGCGGCGTGTGAAAGTGGACGTGCGCATCATCTCATCCACCGCGCAGAACATCGAATCCCTCATAGCCGATGGCCGTTTCCGCGAAGACCTGTTCCACCGGCTGGCAGTGGTGCCGGTGGTCGTGCCGCCCCTAGCCGACCGACGTGAGGACATACCCCTGCTTGTCGATCATTTCATGCAGCAGATCGGTGAACAGGCCGGCATCAAGCCGCGCCCGCTGGGCAACGACGCAATGGCTGTGCTTCAGGCGCATAATTGGCCGGGCAATGTGCGACAGCTGCGCAACAATATCGAGCGGTTGATGATCCTGACGCGGGGTGACGGGCCGGACACACCGATTACTGCCGACCTTCTGCCGGCGGAAATCGGCGATGTCATGCCGCGTCTGCCGACGCAGTCGGATCAGCACATCATGGCGCTGCCATTGCGCGAGGCGCGCGAACTCTTCGAAAAGGAATATCTGCTTGCCCAGATCAACCGCTTCGGCGGAAACATCTCGCGTACGGCGGAATTCGTCGGCATGGAACGCTCGGCACTTCATCGCAAACTTAAATCTCTGGGCGTCTAGCGAGTGAGATGGAGCGGACAGACAGCAGAAGGCGGACATCCGGCTTTCCGGTTTTCATGGCGCGGGAAAAGCGCTAGAGCATGGGCCTTGCAGACCCGGCATTTGGTCTTTGTTGAGGCAGGGAACAGGCGATGAAAGTCATTATTTGCGGCGCGGGGCAGGTCGGCTTCGGTATTGCGGAACGACTGGCGGCCGAGCAGAACGACGTATCCGTCATCGACACATCGCCGGAATTGATTCGTGCCGTTCGCGATACGCTCGACGTGCGCGGCTTTGTCGGACATGGCGCGCATCCCGACGTGCTCGCCTCAGCCGGCGCGAGCGAAGCCGACATGATCATCGCAGTGACCCTGTTCGACGAGGTGAACATGGTGGCCTGCCAAGTCGCGCATTCGCTGTTCAACGTGCCGACCAAGATCGCGCGCATTCGCTCGCAATCCTATCTGCAATCGCACTATATGGACCTGTTCTCGCGCGATCATCTTCCCATCGACGTGATCATTTCGCCGGAGGTCGAGGTTGGCGAGATGGTGATGCGCCGCATCGCTCTGCCGGGTGCAACGGATGTGGTGAGCTTCGCCGACGACAAGGTATCGATGGTGGCGATCGAGTGTCTGGAGGAATGTCCGGTCATCAACACGCCGCTGGCACAGCTGACGGAACTTTTCCCTGATCTGCCCTCGACCGTTGTGGGCGTCTCACGCGAAGGCAAGCTGTTCATCCCGCATTCGGGCGATCAGCTCATTGCCGGTGATCTGGCCTATGTGGTGACCACCAAGGATCAGGTGCGCCGCACGCTTGGCCTCTTCGGCCATGAGGAGCGCGAGGCAACGCGGATCGTGATCGCCGGCGGCGGGAATATCGGCCTTTACGTCTCGCGCGCCATGGAGAAGAAGCAGAGCCGCACCAAGGTCAAGGTGATCGAGAACACCCGCGAACGGGCGGTGGCTCTCGCAGACAAGCTGCGCCGCACGGTCGTTCTTCATGGCAGCGCGCTCGACCAGAAACTTCTTCTGGAAGCCGATATCCAGCATGCCGACCTGATGGTGGCGCTGACCAATGACGATCAGGTCAACATCCTTTCGAGCGTGATTGCCAAGCGTCTCGGGTGCCGCTCCAATCTGGTTCTGATCAACAATCCCACCTATCACGATTTCGCCAAAACGCTGGGGATCGACGCGCATGTGAACCCGCGCTCCGTGACGATCTCCAAGGTTCTCCAGCATGTCAGACGCGGCCGCATTCGCGCCGTCCACAACATTCAGCGCGGTGCAGCCGAGGTCATCGAGGCCGAAGCTTTGGAAACATCGCCGCTTGTGGGGCCGCCGCTCAGCGAGGTGGAGTTCCCCGACGGAATGCGCATCGGCGCGGTCTATCGCGACGGTGCTGTTATCAAGCCGAGCGGATCTTTGAAGATCAAACCGAAGGACCGGGTTGTGATCTTTGCGCTCGAAAGCGCGGTTCGGCAGGTCGAGCAGATGTTCCGTGTCAGCCTGGAGTTCTTCTGAGCTGCTTGAAAAAGCTCCCGCAGGGCGGCAAAACAAACCTTTCTTTCGTGCGGCAACGATTCCAGCCGGCGGATTTCAGCAGACGGAGAGTGAGACATGCCACGCATTGCTTATGTGAACGGGCGTTATGCGAATCACGGTGACGCGATGGTTCACGTGGAGGACCGTGGCTATCAGCTCGCCGACGGCGTCTACGAAGTGTGCGAGATTTCTCGTGGATACATTATCGATATGAAGGGGCATCTTGACCGGCTCGACCGTTCGCTGCGCGAACTGCGCATGGACTGGCCGGTTGAGCGCAAGGCTCTCGAATTCATCATGCGTGAAGTCATCCGCCGCAACCATGTACGCAACGGTATGGTGTATCTGCAGGTGACGCGCGGCGTGGCCCCGCGTGACCATGCCTTCCCCACCACGCCCGTTCGCTCAGCCCTCGTGGTGACGGCAAAGCGCATGGATCCGAACGCCGCGGCAAAGAAGGCCGAAAAAGGCATGACCGTGATCACCGTGCCGGAAAACCGCTGGGAGCGCGTGGATATCAAGACGATCGGACTTCTTCCGAACGTCCTGGCACGTCAGGCGGCGGTTGATGCCGGGGCGCAGGAGGCCTGGTTTGTCGACCCGGACGGGACGGTCAAGGAAGGCGCTTCCACCAATGCGTGGATCGTGACGAAGGACGGTCATCTGGTGACGCGGCCGGCCGATTTCGGCATTTTGCGTGGGATAACCAGAGCCACCGTGATAAAGGTCGCCGCCGATCTCGGGCTGAAGGTCGAGGAGCGCGCTTTTTCGGTGGAGGAGGCGCAAAACGCCCGCGAAGCCTTTGTAACCAGCGCCACAAGCGTGGTGATGCCTGTGGTCAACATCGATGGGAAACCCGTGGCCAACGGACATCCCGGCAGTGTCGCGCGCTCTTTGCGGGACGCGTTTTTTGCGATTGCGGAAAAAAGTCCTAGCTGTTAACCAACGCGCATGATGATGCGGCTCGGTGCAACCGATGAACATAGGCATCAATTGATCATGCAGTCCCTGTCACAGACTTTCTTGACAGGAGCGTGTCATATTTGCGCTACTGGCTGCCCTAAGGCAGCGAATGGGTGAAAGACCAAAAATGGCGGAACGAACTCAAAACCTGCAGGACCTGTTCCTGAATACCGTTCGCAAGAGCAAGAACCCTCTCACGATCTTCCTCATCAACGGTGTCAAACTGACAGGCATTGTTACTTCATTCGATAATTTCTGCGTGCTTTTGCGCCGCGACGGACATTCGCAGCTCGTTTACAAGCACGCGATCTCGACGATCATGCCGAGCCAGCCTGTTCAGCTTTACGACGCCGAGGAAAGCAATCGGGACTCCTGATTGACAGAAAAACGCAAGTCAGACGAAGAAGCCCGCGGCGGCGATCGGTCGACCACAAGTCCCGACACCACGCGAGCTGCAGTCATTACGCCTGTCCTCCCGTCCGATCGCCGTGCCGCCGAGAGCGGTGCGGTTTCTTCGCGTGCATCCGAAGCGCGCCACGAAGAGGCGATCGGTCTTACCGAAGCGATCGATCTCGATGTGGTTTTCGCCGAGATCGTAAGTGTTCATACGCCGCGGCCGGCAACATTGCTCGGCACGGGCAAGCTGGAAGAAATCGCTGCCCGGGTTGAAGAACAGGATGTGGAAGTGGTGATCATCGATCATCCACTCACACCGGTGCAGCAGCGCAATCTCGAAAAAGCGCTCAAAGCCAAGGTTTTGGACAGGACAGGGCTTATTCTTGAGATTTTCGGGCGCCGCGCGCGAACCAAGGAAGGGCGGCTTCAGGTCGATCTGGCCCATCTGGAATATCAGCGCGGCCGGCTTGTCCGGAGCTGGACCCACCTGGAGCGGCAGCGCGGCGGCGGCGGCTTTATGGGCGGCCCGGGCGAGACGCAGATCGAGGCAGACAGGCGACAGCTTCAAGAGCGCATCATGCGTCTGAAGAAGGATCTGGAACAGGTCCGGCGCACACGCGATCTGCATCGCGCCAAGCGTCGGAAGGTCCCGTTCCCGATCGTCGCCATCGTTGGCTACACCAATGCCGGAAAATCGACCCTGTTCAATCGGCTCACCGGGGCAAGCGTGATGGCGGAAGACATGCTCTTCGCCACGCTGGACCCCACGCTTCGCCGGGTACAGCTGCCTCATGGCACGACCATTATCCTTTCCGATACGGTCGGCTTCATCTCCGACTTGCCAACCCACCTTGTCGCCGCTTTCCGCGCAACGCTCGAGGAGGTTGTTGAAGCGGACCTGATCGTGCATTTGCGCGACATCGCAGACCCCGATACGGCAGCTCAGGCGATGGATGTCGAGGCCATTCTCGGCGACCTGGGGGTGGATGCCGCTGACCGGAAACGCGTGCTGGAGGTCTGGAACAAGATCGACAGTCTTGATCCGGAACGACGTCGGGCCCTTCTGGAGGGGATGCGTGCCGACGATGCACCGCTGGCAATCTCCGCAATCACGGGGGAGGGTATCCCCGATCTGCTGGCGCTGATCGAAGAACATATTTCCGGACAGATTGTCCTGACCTCGATCGTCCTTGCGCCGGAACGGATGTCACTCCTCGACTGGGTGTATCGCAATGGCGACGTTGTTGAGCGCACAAACAACGACGATGGAAGCATCTCACTGAAACTGCGGATGACGGAATCGGCGAAACAGGAGCTTCAGGAACAGCTCGCCGGAAAGAAGGCCGCTCGCCATTAGGTCCCAGGCCCCATGGCGAACGTGGCACTCACATGGAGAGGGTGTCAGCAGGCTGCGGTTTTTGCGCGTTGCCACAGCGCTTCCATCTCCTGAAGGTCTGCATCCTCTAGCGAGCGCCCAGCCTTTTTAAGCTCGCGTTCCACAAAATCGAAGCGCTTGCGGAATTTATCATTGGTCCGGGCAAGTGCGGCTTCCGCGTCGTGCCCCAGGTGGCGTCCCAGATTAACCACGGCGAACAGAAGATCCCCGTATTCCTCCGCCGCGTGAGCGTCATCCTGTTCGTTTAAAGCGTCCCGCAATTCACCGATTTCCTCCTCGATCTTGTCGAGTACAGGACCGGTTTTACCCCAATCGAAACCCACGCGGGCAGCCCGTTGCTGGAGCTTGTAAGCGCGCATGAGAGCGGGCAGGGCGCGCGGAACATCATCCAGATAGGCGGTGAGCTCTTCAGGGCTGCCATTTTGTTGTCGCCGGGCAAGGCGCTCGGCCTTTTCCTGTGCTTTAATCTCGTTCCACATGCCTTTCGCCATGCCCCGGCTCCGTGCCTCGGCATCACCGAACACATGCGGGTGGCGACGGATCATCTTGCGGGTGATCGCCTCTACCACATCACCAAAATCGAAATGACCTTCTTCCTCAGCCATGCGTGCATGAAAGACGACCTGCAAAAGAAGATCTCCCAGCTCATCACGCAGATCATCAAGATCATGGCGCTCGATCGCATCTGCGACTTCGTAGGCTTCCTCGATCGTATACGGTGCGATGGACGCGAAATCCTGCTCAACGTCCCACGGACAGCCGGTCTGCGGCGTGCGAAGGGCTTTCATGATCTCGAGAAGTCTTGCGATATCCTTTGAGGGCTGCATCACCGCGTTCCTGTGTCTGATCTGTCGACGCTTTTTCTTGACCGGCAAAAGCTCACCAAGCAATTGATTTAATGCGGATCCGGATGAAACCCGCTGCCGATCGGACCGGAAAATGCTCCCGCTCAGCCGATCGTGCGTTCGAGCACACGCAGCCAGTTGCGCCAGGCGATTTTCTCGACCAGTTCCTCTCCATAGCCATGCCCGCGCATGGCCTCTATGAGGTTCGGCAAACCGGAGACATCTCCGATCCCACGCGGCACCAGTGCGCCGTCGAAATCCGACCCGAGTGCCACTCCGTCTTCGCCAAGTGCTTCCAACATGGCATCCAGATGCCTCAACAGGATGTCTAGATCCGTGTTGGCGTTGGTGTCGCCGTCGGGACGCAGAAAGCTCACCGAAAAATTGAGGCCTGCCAATCCGCCGGTTTCCCGGATCGCCCGCATTTGCCAATCCGTGAGATTGCGTGACTGGGGACAGATGGCATGAACGTTTGAATGGCTCGCGACGAGCGGTGCCTCGCTGATCGCCTGAACGTCGCGAAAACCCTTCTCATTGAGGTGGGAAAGATCGACCAGGATGCCCAGGCGATTACACTTGCGGACAAGCGCCTTGCCAGCGTCGCTCAAACCCTCTCCGATGTCGGGTGTCGACGGGAAGCGGAAGGGAACACCATGGCCGAAAATGTTGGAACGGCTCCACACCGGTCCGAGCGAACGCAAGCCGGCAGCATAAAGAACGTCGATCAGATCCAGATCGGGACCGACGGCTTCCGCGCCTTCAATATGGAACACGGCGGCCAGCGTGTCTGATGCCATCGCCGCACGAATGGCCGCCGCATTGCGACATACGGCGAAACGCCCATCGGATGCGCGTTCCAGCCGCTGCAGCAACGCTGCCATCGCGATGGTGGAGGCCAGTGCATCGCCTTGACCCAGCGTTGGGAAGGTCACATCCTGCGGGCGTTTTCCATCCACTTTCATGTTTGAGAGCGGTGGTGGAAATATTGCGAAGAGCCCGCCCGCCAGTCCGCCTTTCTGGGCCCGAGGAAGGTCTATATGTCCTCGATCCGTTCCTTCAAGAAAGAGTTGCTCGGCGTCCCGCCTTCCGCTCTGGTAAAGTCTCAGAAGCGCATCGTTGTGACCGTCGAAAACGGGAATTGTATCTGCCATGAAGAAGCTGCCTTTTGGCACGAATGCGCCGGGTGAGTCTGGGCATCATTTTTAAGCAAGGCTCATACGGGAAGCAAATCGCCTGGGCCTGATCTTCTGCGTCCTCCAGAAATCTCCACGGCACAATTCGCACCGTCTTGAATGGAACGAGTTGACGCCATGCCCGGCGCGGCTGTAAAAGCCCCCGACAGCGACCGGAGGGATGGCCGAGCGGTTGAAGGCACCGGTCTTGAAATTCGGTCAGCCGCGTATCGGCTTGTTATCGATAATCCTGAGTCATCTTTAAAATTCAGGGTGATAGGCGTAGAGGCGTCTTTATCTGTACTGTTCTCAATCGCCTTGTGCTACCGAATTCGGTAGCAAAATGGTAGCAGTATGGTGGCAGGATGTTCACCGACTGTTCTTGATGCTCGATACACTCTCCGAACTGTGGGTGAGGCTGACGTAGTCTGATCAATACCGACCAAGGCTGGGCTTGCAGAATATCGGCCTTACACTTCTTTCTCATCCCCAATAAGGAGATGGTCTATCATTCCTCGCCCTTCCATGGCGTGGAAGTATCTTCCTCTTCCTCTAAGAGTTTCGCTTCTTGTGAAAGCTTCCATTCGGCCACTTGCTTTTCCCAACGCTTCCGCTGTTCAATCGCCTCTGCCTTGATGCGGTCCGCAGCTTCAATTGCATCATTCACATCGGCACCCTGTTGGATTGCATTAGTCTCATGCACAAAATCAACCAGTCGATTGTGACAGTCAAAAACTTCGTCAGCTAAGCGACTAAATTCCTCGCTAAACAGAATACTTGCTTTTGCAGCATATATTGCAAGATCCTCTTGGCAGTCTGGGGCCAACAAAATTTCAGTCCACTGCTCCTCAATTGACTGCGCTTTTTGAGTCATAGCGGAGGACTGATCTGCAAGTCCCTGCAGATGATCGATCGTTCGAAGTCCTAGCTGCACTAGTCTGCGAACAGCTTCCGATCTGGAAGGGACACGGTTTTCGTAGCGCCAATCATCAATGGCTTTGATTTCGTCGGCCGTGATCTTCACGTGCAGACGTTCGGTTTCGCTGCTTCCTAGCTTTGGACGCGCCATTTATTCACACTCCCGTACAAAGGTGCATAACGTGCACACAAAAAACTTGCAAATCCATTAAAGATGGATGAGGATCATTTTGTGCGCACGAATCGCACAAATGGAGACAGCAATGACCATCGACGAAGCACTTTCCCGGCCGACGATTTCGGTCCCTGACGCCGGAAAACTCTTTTTTGGGCTTGCCCGTAACGCAGCTTATGAAGCTGCACGTAGCGGCGATATTCCAACAGTGAAGATCGGAGGCCGGATCATGGTCCCGGTTGTGCCGCTGGCTACTAAGCTTGGCCTTCGCACCAAGTTTGGAGACGCGGCATGAATAATACGATCCCAGAAACAAAAGGCCCGGCAGAGGCGGCAACCTCTCCGAGCCATGATTCAGACAATCCCTGCAGAGGAAATGTACAGAACATGTGCACAATTAACACCGATTCCGCTGAACGACTACCCCTTCATGGACGACAGAGCGTTCAGATTGATCTGAATGCGCTCGATCGGATGGGCGTTGGCCTCCTGAAATCGCTGTATTACGATATCCACACCCTCAATGACGTTCTGAGCGGCATGCTCAATCGTCCATGCCATCAGTCTAGTGAGCGCTGCTACGAGCTCAATACCGCCGGCAGCCTGCTGGACGATCTCCATGAGTTCCTCAGCGTCTACGAGCAGGCGATCATCAATGCAGTTCGAACGAAGCGTCCGACTGATCCCATGGATGTCTACGATCGTGCGAGTCTACTTCTTCGATATGAAGCGTGGTGCGATGAAAACCTTCTCGATATCGCGAGCATGGCCCTGCAATTTGCCAAGCAGGAAGCTGATGCCAAGGCTCCCAAACGGAGGGTTGCGGCATGAATCTATCTCCTAGCGAACGAATCCGCTCCCTTTCGAACGAGCTTTCCAAGGCACTTGATCAGTGGAATGCGGAATTGGAAGGGGAGATCTGGGCGATCAGAATCTACCCCAGCACGATCAAAGGGCACGGCGTTTATCTTGAGAACATCAGCTACTGCGCCGATGTCGTTCTTGCTCGCGAAACACCGACCCATCGTAAGCTGGTTGCGGGAGGTGCCCGATGAAGCCGCCCAGCACATTGATCGACGCGCCGGTGTTTATCTCCAACATCGAAGCGGTCTTGGGTCAGACTTGCGCCATACTCCACGAACTGGATCGCGCAAACCTGAGTGAGGCAAACGTCGCGGCCGTCGATACCGCCATCGCGATGCTCAACGTTTCATCAGAAGCATGTTCCCGTGTCGTGTGCGACATTGAGCGCGGCTTCCAGTTTCACGGAACTGGAGGTGCAGTATGACTTCCAGCAAAACCTTGAGACAATGTCCAGTCAACGAAAGTGGGGTGGCCTCTGATGAGCAGGCATTCCAGGCTGCATTTGACGCGTTCGAGGTATGGCGTTCTGCCAAGCTGAAATCTGATCGCACCATGTCGTTTGCGGACTGCCACGACACGGCACAGGCTTGGGTGAGGTTTCAGAACCTGTATCTTGGCGACACGCAGAAGCTCCCGGTAGGTCCGGCAAACGGGAATGTCGTAGAGCTGCGTCGGCGGCCCCGCGTCGTCGGAGGTGCGGCGTGACTGAAACGATTTCGATGCTTGCGGTGGACATGCTCCACCGCCGCAAGGACGCCCGTCCTTTGAACGATGCGATTCTCCCATCTCTGTGCGCCAGCATTGAAGAGATTGGCGTCGTGAACCCGATACGGGTCAGGCGTGAGGGCGATGGCTACGAGGTCATCGCTGGTGCACACCGTTTCGCGGCATGTGACCTGATCGGGCTTAGACAGGTGCCTTGCATCATCGTCGACGACGATGATCTCCATGCCGAACTGGCGATGATCGATGAAAATCTGATGCGGGCGGAGTTGTCCGCATCGGAACGTGCGACCAGTACCGCACGGCGTAAGGCGATCTACCTGGAACTGCATCCTGAGACGAAACACGGAGTGAACCAGTATTCGAGCAGTCGCCAAGTTGGCGACTCCATTGACCGTTTCACTGCCGCCACCGCTTCCGCCACTGGTCAATCCGAGCGTTCCGTACAGCGTGCTGCAGAACGCGGTGAAAAGGTCGTCCCGGAGGCCATGAACAAGATCACCGGGACAAAGCTCGACACGGGGGCATACCTCGACCGTATCAAGAACCTGCCGCCCGACGAACAGGTTAAGGCGGTCGAGCGCGATGTCGTTGCCCCGCGAGCTCCTGTAGCCCGCAAGCCAATGGCGGAATCAGCACCGACGAAGCCGGCGAACGTCTTCGCAGCCTTCATCGAGCACGCCGACGTCATCGAAACCCTTCCGATCCCGGATTTGATTTCCGCGAGCGGCCGTCAGCGCTCTGTCCTTGGGCAGCGCGCATCGGGCCTCGCAGACCGTATGATCGAAATTGTTGAAAGGCTTGACCAATGAGCACGCGGCCTTGGATGCCTCTCTATGTCGGTGACTATCGCGCCGACACCACCCACCTTAACGCTGCGCAGCACGGCGCATACTTGCTTCTGATCATGCATTACTGGCAGCAGGGATGCTTGCCGGATGACGATGCGCAGCTTGCCCGTATTGCCTGTATGAGTCCGTCAGAATGGCGGAAGCACCGACCGGTCGTCCGTGCCTTCTTCAGCGATGGATGGCGTCACGACCGGTGTGATGAGGAAATCGAACGTACCGCCGCGTCGTACAATCGACGTGCCGAGGCGGGACGTCGTGGCGGTAAAGCGAAGGCCAAACGAGCCTCCCAGAATTCTAGCAATGCTACAGCAATGCTTAAGCAAGGAGGCAAGCAATGCTCTAGCAAGTCACAACCACAATCACATCCACTACGTGGAAGTCCTAGCCAAGGGGAAGGAAGCTCCAAGGTTGAAGGTAGGGTGCTGGGGGAAGGGGACACTCGCCCTTGGCCCGGGTTGGCAGTGGTCAACGGGGGTGTCGGTTCGGAGGGTTCGCGATGAAGTTCGATCTGCATCCGCTCCAGCACCGTGCACTCGACATGCTGCGCGCCTCGCTAGCCAGCGGCAAGCGCCGTCCGATGATTCAGGCTCCCACTGGCTTCGGCAAGACGGTGATCAGCGCTGCCATTGTCGAGGGTGCCTTGCGCAAGGACAACCCGGTGCTGTTCGTGGTTCCGTTCCTGTCGTTGGTTGACCAGACCGTCGAGAAGTTCGCCGAGCAGGGCATCGAAAGCGTCGGTGTCATGCAGGGTTACCATCCGCAGACTGACGCCAAGCAGCCGGTTCAGGTGGCGAGCGTTCAGACGCTGATGCGGCGGAGTTTGCCGAAAGCCGGGATCGTACTGATCGACGAAGCCCACCGATGGTTTGATTTCTACGGCAAGTGGATGGCAATGCCGGAATGGGCAGATGTCCCGTTTGTGGGATTGAGCGCCACGCCATGGGCCAAGGGGCTTGGCAAGCACTACGATGATCTGCTGGTTCCGACGTCGACCAAGGAATTGATCGCGGAAGGTTGGCTTTCGCCGTTCAAGGTTTTCGCACCGTCGCATCCCGATCTGTCCAAGGTGCGCACTGTGGCAGGCG
Source organism: Nitratireductor sp. ATLC21 (assembly GCF_057196525.1). NCBI lineage: Bacteria > Pseudomonadati > Pseudomonadota > Alphaproteobacteria > Hyphomicrobiales > Phyllobacteriaceae > Nitratireductor > Nitratireductor sp. ATLC21. Next base: position 353,847 of record NZ_JBXUOU010000001.1, read on the forward strand.
ACTACCACGAAGGCGAGTTGTCGGAAGCGATGAGCCATCCGGTTCTGATCGCCGATACGGTGTCCACCTGGCTACAGCTTGGCGAGGATCGGCCCACGCTCTGCTTTGCCGTGGATCGGGCACACGCCCGAAAGCTCTCCGATGAATTCGAGGCGGCAGGTGTCCCGACTGGCTACGTTGACATGAACACCCCGCCGGAAGAGCGGGCTGCTATCGGTGAGCGACTACGCAATGGGCAGATCAAGGTGGTTTGCAACGTCTACACCCTGACGACAGGTGTGGACTGGGATATCCGTTGCATCATCCTCAATCGGCCAACAAAGTCGGAAATCTTGTTCACGCAGATCATCGGTCGTGGTCTGCGTATGGCAGAGGGCAAAACCGAGTGTCTGGTCCTTGATCATTCCGATACGACCCTTCGTCTGGGCTTCGTGGATGACATCCACCACGACCGGCTGGATGATGGGAAACGCCAGTCAGGCAAGCGCACCAAACGCGAGAAGGCGACGCCCCTGCCGCAGGAGTGCAAGGCGTGTTCATTCCTAAAACCAGCGGGAATTCACAAGTGCCCTTCATGCGGCTTTGCGCCTGAGCGCCAATCGCGGATCGAGGAGCAGCAAGGCGAACTCATCCAGATCAAGGGCGGTAAGAAAGCGCGCAAGGAGGCAACGCCTCACAGCCCGCAGGAAGTCTACTCGATGCTGATCTGGGTTCAGCGGGACCGGGATTATAACCAGAACTTTGCCAAAGCGAAATTCATGGAGCGCTATGGGAGCTGGCCCGTGGGCCTGAAGCATGAACCGCTGGCCCCGGACGCGGTTTTCCTCAATTGGCTGAAGTCGCGACAGATCGCCTATGCAAAGCGCAAGCAGAAGGATGCGAAGCATGCGGCGTGAACCACTGAAGGACCGCGCAATCGGCAAGTGGCCTGCCATCCTCGCCGAGCTTGGTGTGCCTCAGAAAGCACTGCGAAACCGCCACGGTCCATGTCCAATGTGCGGTGGAAAAGATCGCTTCCGTTTCGACGATAAGGGCGGACGCGGGACCTGGATTTGCTCCAAGTGTGGTGCCGGAGATGGGATTGAGCTCGCCAAGCGCTTTCTTGGTGTTGATTTTCGGGCAGCGGCTCAGCGTATCGAAGAGCACATTGGCGCAGCGCCGAAGATTGCCCGACGAAATGGTCAGGCCGTGAATGACAACCAACGCCGTGAGCAAATGGCGGCTCTTTGGGGACGTGCGAAGCCCGTCACTCTGGGTGATCCAGCCGGTCAATATCTGCATTCGCGCACCGGTTTGGTCGAGTTCCCGTCTGTGCTTCGATTTGCAAAAGACGAGCGATACTCCGATCCCGGTAGCCGCCCCACCTGGCACCCCATGATGGTGGCCAAGGTTGATCCGTCGGATGCTGCCGCCGCTGCTGGCGAACGAGCAGCGCTTCACCGGACATATCTTAGCCCACATGGGGGCAAGGCAGACGTGAAGTCACCACGCAAGATGATGGGGACAATGCCGTCGGGTGGCGCGGTACGATTGATGCCGCACACAGATCAACTTGGAATTGCTGAAGGCATTGAAACCGCACTTGCGGCATCCATCCTGTTCAATCTCCCTGTTTGGGCCGCATTGACTGCGGGGCTTCTGCAGGAATGGTCGCCGCCTGCCGATGTAACCACAGTGTTCATTTTTGGGGACAACGACGCCAGCCATACCGGTCAAGCGGCAGCATACTCGCTCGCGCAACGCTTAAAGGCGAGAGGCGTATCCGCATTTGTGGAATTACCCGTTCGCGTCGGAAACGACTGGAATGACGAACTCCTTGCAAAGATGGAGCGCGCGCAGTGAGCAAGAAGATCAAACGCCTTTCGGCCGGTCGTCTCAAGCTGAAGGTGCAGACCACAGAGGTCGACAATCCGTATTTCCAGCCTGGGTATGCAGAAAGCCCATCGAACCCCAGAACGGTGAGGGCATACGTCAACGTACGTGAGAGCGCGATTGAGACGCTCTTTGCCCGTGGCAGCCTCGATCGCCCCCAGAAGCAGGCGGCAGATCGTTTTCGCTCCCTCTGGGAGACCATGGGCGGGGCTGGTGCCGGTGCTATCGACTACACACAAGAGCATGTTGACGGCGGTGGGGCCTCCGATCCCATCAGCTTGCGTCAACTTGCTGCCGGCAAGGAACTTAAGCGATGTAGGATGTTGCTCGGTGCACGGGGTTTCGCACTGGTATCAAATGTGGCCGGAGACGGGCGTTCGTTACCTGAAGTAGCAGGCCCCACCAAGCGGGACAGGCTCTCCGCAGCAGACGCGCTGAGGGGATTTCTGGACGATCTAGCAGAAATGTGGGGCTATCGAAATTCTGCACATCGAAATAGAACTGCTGTGCGAAAATAGGTTGACCTTGGTGAACCGAGATTGTAGTCTGTAAGCAAGTTGGCGGTTTGCGCCAGCGATAGCCCGCTTTCCAAGGCGGGCTTTTTCAATTGCATTTGATTGCCAAGACTAACGATCTCTTAACGGAATCTGCGAGGAGTTCCGGGGATATCCCTTCTAGCGCATAGCAACACCGCTCTTCTGCTGAAAGTTTGCGCTTTTCCCGTCAGGGATCAGCAGCAACAATCACATCAGGAGCCTCGCATGTCCGATCTCAGCCCAGTTTCTCCGATTGAGGCATCGGACCTCACTCCCAAAGTTCCTGAAACCGGTGAGCCAATGTGCGAGAGCGTTGATCCTCGCAGCCTGTTTGTTGACCATTCATACCAGCGGCAGATAAGTGAGCGCGGGCGGCGGCAGATCAGGCGCATCATCGAAGGGTTCTGTTGGAGTAAATTCAAGCCTCCTATCTGCGCCTACGCTGATCAAGACGGACAAACGATCCTCAAAGTGCTGGACGGCCAACACACTGCTGTAGCAGCAGCAAGCAATCCACATATCAAAGCAATCCCAGTGATGATTGTTGAGGCACCCGATACTGCCGCGCAGGCAGCGGCATTCGTTGGCCAAAATACGGAACGAGTGGGTGTCACTCCGCTGCAGTTGCATCAGGCCTCTGTCGTAGCTGGAAACCCTGAAGCGCAAACCGTCGAGTTAGTATGTGTGCGTGCAGGTGTCACACTGGTCAAGAACACTGCTGGCGGCGGAAAGTACAAGCCACGCGAGACAATTGCAGTTGCGGCACTGCGTGGCTTGATTGATCGGCATTCGGCGCAGGGCGCACGCAAGATACTGGAGGTTCTTGCCAACGCCGATCTTGCGCCGATTACTGCGCAGCACATAAAGGCAGCTGAGCTGCTCATGACGTCGTCGGATTACGCACAGCGCTTCGAGCCGGTAGATCTAAGTGTTGCGATTGGTGACCTCTACCTAACGGCAGAGGATGAAGCCAAAGTGATGGCGCATATGAATCGAATCTCCGTCTGGCGGGCGCTCGCTGCCATCTGGTTTCGAAAGACGAAGAAGCGGAAGAAGGTTCTGCGAGCGATCGCATAGCGACGTCAGAAAAGGGCCTGAGCGAAGCGAGCGCATCTTTAGGCCGTAGATCGCGTTTGCACCTTGATCTACAAGGTAGACTAATCGAATTCGATTGAGCTGAAACCTGCAGCGAGCGCAGGCGACAGCGTGAAGCCAGGAAGCGGCATGATCCTACTGATCGGCGCCATCGTCGTCGGGTTCGTGGTGGCGGCCGCGCCTGTTTGGTCGCATTCGAGAGATCGGCCTTGGTGGCCATCGCTTATTCTGCTGCTTGTAATGGTGCTGGTAGCCGGGCTGTTGGCGATAGATCGAATCGAAGCGGCCGATGACTTTAACGGGAAGCCCCTCGACACTGCGACGGGCATCAATTTCAGCACCGTAGAGCAGTGGTAGCTCGCCAAGCTCACAACCTGGAGGTCGTGCGTTCGATTCGCGCCGGTAAAAGCAAGATCAGACAGGCTTTGCAGCCAGACCAAACTACCTCCGGCACCGCGCCCTGTATATCCGACCGTTGCGGCCTCGGTACTCGCAGTAGCCATTGCGCAGGTTTCGAACGAGAAGGCCGCCAAGCGCTCCTGCACCGGCGCCGATAAGTGCACCTCGACCACCGCCGGCCAGTCCACCTACAACTGCTCCTGCGGCCGTTCCGACACTGAGGTCCCGTTCTGTAGTAGTGCATCCAGCTAGGGCAATGGCCGCTACCGCAACGACAAGCATTTTTCGAACCATTTCGTTCCTCCTAAACAAGACTACTCGACGAAGCTGGAAGGTAACCAGATATTGCGCTCACCGACAAGCAGTTCGGGAGCCAACGTGAGGCCCGGCGGCGCAAATCAGCTAGGTTGGGGTAGCCCGGCCGTTTATCCTTTACCTAAACAAGACCCCGGTCACTGCATTGCATACCAGCCATGAGCACTTGGTGTGGATGATAACGAACGCGCTTTCCGCGCGCTGGAAGGTGCAAAGGGGCGCAGACTGATGTATCCTGCCACACCATGAGCAAGGGCTAGATATCCCCATGCGAGATACCTAATTGCGCGTCGAAGGTTTAAAATGACTGATCGCGCGTATGACCGGAACCGACTGAAGAGCCTAATTCACTATGTGATTTGGGCTGCTGGTGTGCGTCCGGGATTCGGTGCGACTAAACTCTATAAGGTGGCATGGTTTTCTGACGCTCGGCGCTTCGTGCTGGCCGGCGAGTCGATTACTGGGGCCCCTTACGTCCGTGAGAAGTTCGGTCCTATGCCCCGCGATGCGTGGAAAATCCGGGATGAACTCGTCCACTCCGGTGCTATTCAGCAGTGGAAAGACAGATTTTACGACCGTGAGGGGTGGCGCTTTAAGGCTATCACACCACCGGACGCCAATGTATTCACTCCCGACGAAAAGCGAGAAATCGACTTCTGGATAAAGCACGCGGATGAAGAACACACGGCTGAAAGCATAAGTGATCTTTCACACAATTACGGGTGGGAGATCGCCAAGCAGGGCGAGCGGCTTCCTTTCTACTCCATTCTTGCGGAGCGGGTTCGTGATCCGAACGATGAAGAACTAGCTTGGGCTAAGGCAAAGGCAAAGGAACTCGGGCTGGTCTAGTGCATCTTGTTGAAGATGAAGAAGCGACAGAGGCGCTTGAAGTCGCGCTAGAAAAATGGCCCGGGATTGCCGTGGCTTGGGAGTGTGCTACCTGGGTGATAGCGCGAGATCCGACAGTCGGGGTTCCTTTGAATGAGGGAGGTACTGTTCTCGTCTTCACCTACGAGGGTGCCCGTTCCATTCAACAGCCCACGATTACGTTGATTTATGAGGTTACAAGGCTTGAAACCACGATCAAAGCAGCCCGGTTCACCGACGCAAAATACGGGGCAGTCGGGCGAGCGTAAGACTCAAGCCGACAAGTTCCGCGCTGCCGCCCGCGAACTCGAAACCGACCAGTCGGAAGAAGCTTTTGACCGGATCGTAAAGAAGTTGGCGAAGAAGACCCCGCCGAAGGAGGACAAATCCAATGGCCGCGAGAAGAGTAAGTGACGCCTTCTGGACATTCCAAATGGGCTTGTTAGTGGGCGTCCCCACTGGCGTTTTCAGCGGGGTTCTTTTGGTCGCGGCGTTGGGATGGGGACTAGTTGAATTCTAGTGCTGGTCTGAAAGTCTCTGGTGTGTTTCTCGATGACCCTCTCCACTACAGGATGGTTGTGAACCACTGTTGAAGGGGAGGATGCCAACTTTGCCGCAGCTACCACGCTCACAGCCCCGATAATCGCGGCATAAAGTGTAGCCTTCGCCTGATCCGACCAATTCGCAATATCGAACAGCTTGCCCGCTTGAGGAGATATCTTTTCCGCCTCAAGCTTCGCCTGTTCGGGGGTGATCTCGTTTCGCTGAAGCTTACCGACCAACTCCTGTAGATGCCGAAGAGCTCCCGGTGAAATGCTAGGATCAAGGAGGAGATTGAGGTGGCTGCCATTAGCTTCGTAGGTCCCTGGCAAAATTTCAGCAGTCTTGTCGCAGCCGCGAACGTAGCAGTTGGTTCCGCAGCCGATCATGGATAGCTGAGCATTCCTACCTATGCCGATTGTAGTGGCGGGGAAAAAGCCATGTGTGGAGCAGAAGGCTATAGGATGCTGAACCATTAAGAGTCATCCTTGTGAATGACGCCCGCCATTGAGCGAGCTTTTTTATTGGAGAAGGCCATGTTCACCAATCACTGGTCTAGTTGCTCGCCATATGACTTTCCGGCGAAATGGCCGATGCCGTGCAATTGTGGTGGCATCAAACTCTACAGACAATCCGACTCATGGTTGAGTCGTTTGGGTTATAGTCTGGCCGTGCGCCTGAGAAACTCTGTCCAGTTGTGGATAGCCCGCGAACATTGGCGACGTGAAAATCGCGCCAGCCTTGTCCGCTTCCTCCTGATAGCTGCCAAGCACACAAGGTTAGGTCGTCTCCTGCTTCGTCCCACCCAAGACAAAAGGGCTCGACCGTCCGTTGCGACGGGTTCGAGCCCTCGTACCAAAAGGTGATGACTTGCCGGTCTCTAACTGCTTGGCAAATTTCGTCGTGAATAGCCATATCCAAACCCTCCATTCCCAATCCCGAAACGGTAGCTTTGGGCTTGTGGTTTGTAAAATATACAATCGCCTCACAGAAGCTATCTAAGCCTAGCGGGGTGAGCGGGCTACCTCATCAGGACGGCGGCGCGGTCGCAAGCGAAAGCCCTAGGCCCACGCGAATGCCGTAAGGCTTGCTGAGTAGCTGATTAATGCGCTGCAAGAGCGCTCAGCATAAGACGTTATCCGCCCTGAGCAAATTGCAAAAAATGCAAAGTCCTCCCCACAGGAGAATGCGAATGTTTGGCCTTCTTGAATCCATGGTCAAGGCAACCGCTTCCGTTGTCGATGTCCCTATTTCGGCTGCAGCAGACGTTGTCACGATGGGCGGCGCTACGACTGACCGTGACCGCCCCTACACGGCTGACGCTCTGTCCCGTCTCGTGGACAACGTGAAAGACGTAGCCGACCCGAAGCGCGACTAACTCCCTACAGGAGCACAGGCATATGACGGCACAACGTGAAGGCTGGGGCGGTCTCGGTAATGCCTGACCTAGACGCTCTCGCAGCAAAGGCAACTGAGCAGTACCTGGAGAACTGACATGAAACGCCGTTCCTTCCTTCGCTTCCTTGGTGCTGCACCTCTCGCTGGCGTGGCGACACAGACGGCGGATGCCGCACCAAGCGAGGATGCAGACGTTCACACCGATCTATCCATCCGATTTGGTGACGATGAGAACTACATCCTTTTCAAGGGCAACAAGGCGATAATGTCGGCATCAATGTTAGAGAACATTCATTGCTACGGTGAAGGCGGCTTGGTCCCGCCTTCCGCATAACACATGCCTAAGCCCGGCCATCGCATAAGAGGTATGAGATAATGGGCGACTATTCCCACATAGATGAGATGGCGCACAGGGCGGCGGAACGCTTCAAGCGTGAACAGTCCATGCAGTTTGCGGAATGCGCTATCAACCTCATGGCAACCAGTATGCCGATCAAAGACGTGATTGAATGGCTGGAGCGCCAGGCGGATATGCTCAAGGAGTTCGGGTGAGCAACAGGCGACGCTTCCGTCCAGAGTATCGCGAGCTATACAGCAGCGCAGCATGGTCAATCTTGCGGGAACGGATACTCCTAAGGGATAGCTACACCTGCCAATGGCACGGCTGCGGGCGGTCGCTCATAGGCAAGGCCAACCAGCCTAACGCGCCGGTCGTCCACCACATCAAGGACCACAAGGGCAATAAGGCGCTGTTCTTCGATGAACAGAACCTCATGGCTGTATGCAAGGAATGCCATGACGGCAGCGTCCAGAGGCATACGCATAGAGGCTATATCAGCGGCCACGATGAAGACGGGAAGCCGCTAGACCCCAATCATCCATGGAATAGGTGAGAGACATGGAACGCGAACGCATGGCGCTTGCCTATTGGCAGAGCATCGAAGGCCAGCCCAAAGCTTCACTCATGGCAGATATGATCAAGGCGCGCATCGATGGCGAAGACACGGCCAAGGTGCGCAGCTATCAGGTCACCAACGCCATCACGACAGGTTACGCCAAAGCCAAGGCTATGGGCCTCAAGCCTGCCAAGGTGCAGTCACCTAAGCCGGTAGAGGCAGGCGACAATCAGTCCGAACGCAAGAGATTAAGGAAAGCAAAGGGTTAGGCCCCGTCTGATTTTAAAGGCACCCCCTTTGTCTGGAGACCCGCGCCCCCCCTCCAAATGCACCGAGATCAGATCGGGAGAGGCGGTAGGGGTTAGAACGATTGTTGTCACATCATGACGAAGCTCATTCAGCCTCGCTATCGTACCATCTTCAAGGAAGACGAGGAGCGGGCGGAACTGGCAGTTCTGTTCTGGAAAGAGATCGCGAAAGCGCTGAAGGACGCTGATGCTGTTACGGCTGCGAATGTGGCTCGTGCAGATCGGTATGTGCGCGCTCGTGTCGAGTATGAGTGCCTTTATCCGATTGCAGCACAGGAAGGTCCGGTCAAGGAAGGCCCGAACGGCGGGGACGTTTTCAATTTCAACTGGTCGGCCTGCGAGAAGCTGAACGACCGCCTTCTAAAGCTTGAAAAGGCCATGTTTGGCGAGGCTACGGCGAAACCCGTTGAGAAGAAGGCTCCTGTGAGGAGTGCGCCAAGTGACGAATTCCTCGGACCCGACAACGGATTACGCCAATAAGGTTCTCGCGGGGGAAATCGTTGCAGGGCGATTTGTCCGGGCTGCTTGCCAGCGTCACTTGAATGACTTGGAGCACGGCCACGAGCGCGGGCTTCGTTTTGATGTGGAAGAGGCGGCAAGAGCATTTCGGTTCTTCCCGGCGATGTTCACCGTTACAGCGGGTGCAAAGGAAGGTGAACCGTTCCATCTTCTGGACTGGATGACCTTTGTGGTTGGCAGTCTGTTTGGCTGGCGTGATGCCACGGGCGCAAGACGCTTCCGCCATGCGTGGATAGAGACGGGCAAGGGTCAGGCCAAATCGCCGCTCATGGGTGCGATAGGGCTGTATATGACCGGCTTCTGTGGCGTTTCACGTGCAGAAGCCTATGCCATCGCGAATGACAAGGATCAGGCAAAGGTACTGTTTTCGGACGCGGTTGCTCTATGCCGCTCGCCAATCCCCGGACGGGGTGAGGAGACGTTGGAGAGTATCGGCAAGGTGATCATTCGAGGCGTTGGCGACAATGCCTGGAAGATCGAGGTTCCTGACCAAAAGGCGAAGTTCCTGCCGATTGCCGCGACGGACAGCAATTCGGGCTACAAGCCTATTGCCGTCTTCGGTGACGAGATACACGAATGGCGGACTGACAAGGCCATCCGTCTCTGGAAGGCTGCGATTGATAAGATGCCGGGTGATCCGTTGATGATCCTCGGCACGAATACGCCAGCGGTGGATCAGGCTGTAGGCACGGATTTATCGGAGTTCTACCAGCGCGTTGCAGAAGGTTTAATCGAGGACGATAGCGCGTTCTCGTATATCGCGCGGGTCGATGATGACGATGACCCTTTCAACGATGAAAGTTGCTGGATCAAAGCGCTACCTGCGCTTGGTGTGACCTATCCGATTGAGAATGTGCGGCGGCGTGTGCAGACCGCCAAGCATGACGCATCGGAGCGGTTAACCACGGAGAGGCTTTATTTCGGCAAACCGGTCGGTTCATCTGGCTTTTGGCTGGAAGACGAGAGTGCTTGGCGAGCCGTTCAGGAGCCGGTTTCCGAAGACGATTACAAGGAAATCTCGTGCTTCCTGGCGCTGGATTTGTCGAAGAAGAACGATTTGACCGCGCTTTCTGCGTGCTGGCGAGACGAAAAGGACCGCTTGGCGCTCAAGGCGTATTACTGGACTACCAAGGGCGGTATTGACCGGCGCGAAGCAGATGATCGCGTGCCATATCGCAAGTATGCTGCGGACGGTCATATCGCAATCCTCGACAGCGAAGTGATCGATTACACCTTCGTTGCGCAAAAGGTATCTGAGTTCGTTGCGAAGCATCGCGTAGATAGTCTGACGGTCGATCCGGCCTATGTGTCGGACTTCATAGCGGCTTGTGATGAAATCGGACTTCAGGTCTGGCGATACATGGGGCCAGAAAAACCTGCTGGCATCGGATTGAAGATCGTTACTCATGCGCAGGGAACGCGCGTGGCGTTCGAGGATAGGCAGCTTTGTATGCCGCACTCGATCAGCCGGTTTACTGACAAGATTCTCAAGCGCGAAGTTATCATCGACGCAAACAAGATGACCGATGTTTGCGCCTCCAACGCGATTATCGTCACCGACGGGCAAGGTAACCAAGCATTCGACAAGCGCAGATCACGCGGGCGCATCGACGGAATGGTGTCGATGGCAATGGCAGTTGGCGCATCCAAGTCCGAGCGGGTTGGCAAGCGCAGCTACATGGAAAGCGGAGTTCTATTCACATGAAGCTATGGCCGTTTTCCAAGAAATCGGACTGGGACCGGAACGGCAACCGGTTCTACATGGAGTATATCACCGAGCGCGGCATAAAGGCGTCTAGCTTGCAGCTTCGCGTGACTTCTGCCCTTGCGGCAGGTCTGCGCATTGCAGAAGGCGTTGCCGCGATGCATATCGTCACCGGCACCAAGAAGCGGGATGCGCAGGGCAGGGCCATTCGCACGCCAGTTTTCGAGGGGCCAATTTACGACCGCCTTTGCGTCCAGCCTAACGACTACATGACGCCTGTCGAATTTGTTGAATCCCTAACGCTCCACGCGGTCTTCGAAGGTGTTGGGCGCGCTTATATCGACAGAGGGTACAAGGGGAAAATTCGGCGGCTTATCCCCTTGCTGGATGGTGGCGTGAACGTGCGCAAAGATCCAGAAACGGGCAGGGCCATCTATTCCGCCACAATCCCCGGCGTAGGGCAAATGGACAACATGACGCGGCGTGATTTCATAGAGGTCACGAATCCGCGTTGGCAAGATATTGTAGGGCTGGATATCACCAGCGAGATCAAGAAGGTCTTGAACCTCGCGTGGAAGCTGGAAGACCGGCAGGACGATGACGCGAACCGCAAGGCCGTTCCCGGCTATATCTCGACCAACGAGCAGCTTTCGGAAGGTGCGGCTCAAGGAATCCGCGATGCTCTGAAGGACAAGCTTCCGAACACGCCTATTTTCGACAGCGGTGCCGCGTACAAGAGCATCGTGCCGACCCAAGCGGAAATGCAGCTTCTGGAAACGCGCCGCTTCCTTATTGAGGAGGTTGCGCGGGCCTATGGCATTCATCCGATCTTCCTTGCTCATGATGCAGCCGGGCAATCCCTGACACGCATTGCTGACGCGATGGATTATCACATGACCGTCACACTCGGCCCGTGGGTGCGTCGATGGGAGCAGGCCATTGCCTTTTCGCTTTTGGATCCGGGGCAGTTCGTCAATCTCGATGAGACGCAATACTACCGTGGCGACTTGAAGACGCAGGCTGAATATGCGGCCAAGGCGCTCGGCAACAATGCCGCGTGGGAGACGCCAAACGATATCCGCGCCCGCATGGGGCAGAACCCTACTGAGGGCGGAGACACTCTACCAACGAACGGGGCCGCAAACGATGCAGCTTGAACGCAAATTCAGCACGCTTGAGGCTGAAACCGTCACCGATGAGGGTGTGATTACGGGTTACGCCTCTCACTTCAACATCATTGATCAGGGCGGCGATATTGTCGTTCCTGGGGCGTACTCCAAGAGCCTTAAAGAGCGTCACCCGCGCATGTTGTGGGGCCACGATCCTGACCACCCGATTGGCAAGTGGAATGTGGTCAAGGAAGATGAAAAGGGCCTCTACGTTGAGGGCCAGATCGCGCTCGGGACAACGAAGGGCCGGGACGTATACGAGCTAATCAAAATGGGCGCCATTGAGGGCCTATCGATTGGCTACCTGTCTGCGAAGACAGGCGTGAAAGACGGCGCACGGCTTCTTCAGGAGGTCAAACTCTATGAGGTTTCCGTGGTGGCATTCCCGATGCAGGTCGAAGCGTCGGTCGAGTCATTCAAAGACATGGATTTCATTCTTGAGGCATCGAAGTCCGGTGACACGGTGCCTCTGAAACGTGCGGTGGAAAAAGCCATGCGAGACGCTGGTTTCCCTGCATGGATGGCAAAAGCGCAGGCTGCGCTAGCGCCGACAGCTCTTGGCGATGGATCGCGTGACGCATCCGCCGGGGAGATCGCGAAGCTCATTCGAGACAGCTTCAAAGTCTAACGATCCATCACAGGAGATAAATTAGATGGATATGGAAATCAAAGAGGCCATCGAGGCCACTGCAAAGGACTTCAAGTCCACCCTTTCCGAAGTGTCCAAGAAGCAGGCAGATCTTGCCGAACAGCTCAAGGCCATGGAAGAAAAAGCCATCTCTGGCGAGGCGATTGACGAGCTCAAGGCCAAATCGGAAGAGACCGGCAAGGAACTGGCAGAGCTTGGCGAGACGGTCACTGACCTGACCAAGAAGCTCAATGCTCGCAACACTGAGGGCAAGTCCCTCGGTCGCATCATCGCGGAGCACAAGGACTTCCAGACGCTCAAGGATGACCACAAGGCACGCTTTGAGGTCAAGGATATCTCCACTGCATCTTTCGGCACCGTGGAGCTTCCTGGTGGCGTGCGCCGTGGCAATCGCGGTCTGATTGAGCCTGTCACTCAGGCGCTGTTCCTGCGTGATGTGATCCCGTCTGCAAACACTGCTGCTGCGGTGATCGAATATCTTCAGGAAACCGGCTACACCAACAATGCGGCCACGGTTCTTGAAGGCGCACAGAAGCCGCAGTCGGAACTGACCTTCGCCCCGAAGGCGTCTCCGATGGTCAAGATGGCTCACTTCTTCCGCGTGACGGAAGAAACCCTTGACGATGTGGACGGCATGGAAGCCTACATCAATCAGCGCGGTCTTTATGGCCTGATGCTGAAGGAAGAGGCTGAAATCCTCAATGGTGACGGCACTACGGGTCGCGTGGATGGCCTCATCACCAACTCCACGGCTTATGTCAACACCACAGTTCCCGGCGTGACGCCTGAAAACGCGATGGACGACATTCGTGTTGCCATCGCGCAGGTTGCAGAGTCCGATCTGGTCGCTTCGGCTGTTGTCATGAACCATCTCGACGCTGCTGCGCTCGATCTGGCGAAAGACAATAACGGCGAATATCTGCATCCCGCATTCCGTGGCAACACGGCATGGGGTCTGCCGGTCGTTCGCACCAAGGGGCTTGCGCAGGGCAAGTTCATGGTTGGTGGTTTTGTCGGCAACACCCTGATCTGGCAGCGCAAAGGCATTGAAGTCCGTCGTTCCACCGAGGACCGCGACAACTTCGTCAAGAACCTTGTGACGATCCTTCTCGAAGAGCGTCTCCAGCTTGAGACCCTTCGCCCTGAAGGCATCATCTATGGCGATATCACCGTCCCGACCCCGTAAGGGATCGGCTGTGACTTGCGAGGGGCGGGCGACTGCCCCTTGCTTCCCCATTTGACGAGGTGCGGCATGGATATCGTGCAGTCTGGCGAACCTGTGGGTGAGGTTGTTTCACTCGACCTCTTGCGCAAGCAGGTCCGCAATGCAGACGACAGCGGCGTTTACAACCCCGACGACGATGCATTGCTGACGCAGTACCTCGCGGGCGCGGTCGAATGGGTGCAGGACGTTTGTCAAACGGTTCTGCTGACCACGGAATTCACAGCGACGGGCAAAGACTTCTGTCTGTCATTCAAGGGGTATCCCAACCCCGTCATTACCTCCATCACTTATCTGGACCCTCTCGGCGCTCCTGGCACAATCACGGAATGGTCGATTGAGGATGGCAGACTTGTGATCGAGGATGCGCCGGACGTTTCAGAAGCGACGGTCGTCTTCACGGCGGGCATCGGCGCGGGCAACGTCCCTGAGAAATTGAAAGTGTCGGTACTTCAAACCGCTGAGTATTTCTACGACCATAGCGGTGAGGCACCGCCTGCAAGTGTGCGGGCGATGGTTGCCACCCATCGCAGTTTTGCATTCTGAGGCGCGCTCATGGCTAGGCGGAATGAAGCAGCGCAGCTCTACGAGCGTGTCGAGTTCTCGAAGCCGCACCGCGTATCAGACGGTCAGGGCGGCCGGGAAGAAGGCTGGGAGCCACAGTTTACTTGCCGGGCTGAATATACGCGCCTGCGAGGCTCTGAGACGGTACAGGCGGCGCGTCTATCGGGCAGGCAACCAACGGTCATCAAAGTGCGCGCATCGTCTGAAACGAAGGCTGTCGGGACTGATTGGCTGATCACCGATAAGCGCACGGGCGAAGAGTTCAATATCCGGTCCCGTGAGATCACCAAGGATCGGCAATATGTCGAGTTCCTGGCAGAGAGCGGTGTGGCTGTCTGATGGTGCAGGGGCTTAGTTCGCTCAAGCGCAAGCTGACAGTAACTATTCCGGAGCGTGTCCGAGCGAAGACCCGTGCGGCAATGGAGAAGGGCGCCAACGAGCTCGTCGCGATGGCAAAAGGCCTTGTGCCGGTGGATAGCGGAGCACTACGCGATAGTATCGGCTGGACCTGGGGCGGTGCCCCTAAAGGCTCGATGGTTCTAGCGGAATCCGATGCAGTGGATGGCGGCGAGCGAATAACGGTCTATGCAGGCAGTGACGAGGCATTCTGGGCTCGCTGGCAGGAGTTCGGCACGCAGCACCACGCACCTCAGCCCTATTTCTATGTCAGTTATCGTTTTCTCAAACGCCGCATCAAATCGCGCATCACTCGTGAGATGAAGAAGGCCATCAAGGAGGGTGCGAAATGAGTGCTTCAAACGAGCTTCAAGCCCTGATCTATGACCGCCTTGTGGCTGATGCGGGCGTTCACGCGATCTGCGAAGATCGGATCATTGACGGTCAGGATGGCAAGGCGACATTCCCTTACGTGTCATTCGGCCCGTCTGATGCGATCGAAGATGACGCGGAATGCATCACAGGCCGTACAGAGACGATCCAGCTTGACTGTTGGTCCCGCAAATCCGGCAAGTTCAAAGAGGTGAAGTCCCTCGCTGATGCGGTGAAGAAGGCGCTGCACGATTATGACGGTACACTCACCGTCAACGCTCTGGTGCAGATGCGTGTGACTGGCATCCGATACTTCAAAGACCCTGACGGAATCACGGCTCATGGCGTGGTGACGGTCGAATGTATGGTGGAGGAGCATTAATGCCCTGGGCCAAGTTCACGCGAGTTTTCAATTACGACTTCCGACCGGAGCGTGCTGTCTGCATCAAGATCGAGCCATTGGATGATCCGCAGGAGTTCCCTGGCAAGGTCATAGACGCGGCTGTGAAGGCCGGTGCGGCTGAGAGGGTTGAAAGCCCCAAGCCGGAACAGAAACGCGCCTACAAGCGCGCCAAGCGGGCGGGATAACGCCCATCACCTGAGAACGGGCAAGACGCCCTTAGCTTCGGCTGGTGCTTTACCGGCCTATTCCCGCATGGAGAAATGAAATGGCACGAGCCACTACTGCAAAATATGAAGAACTGATTCTGGAGGTGGAGACCACACCAGAGAGCGGCACCTATGCTGCTCTTTGCGGTCTCACCGATGTCACCATCAATCGCACTTCCAACATCGATACGACTGAGGTTCCGGACTGCGATGACGAGAGCTTGCCGGTCTCGCTTGAGCGTGCCGTGCGGTCGCAGGAGGTCACGATTTCCGGCTCTGGCGTTTGGGCGCTTCAGAGCCACGAAACCATGATGGATTGGTGGTATGAGGGCAGCACGCGGAACATTCGCCTGCGCAATGCCAAGGTGGAGAACGACGGCACCACGGGCGATACCGAACTCGAATCCGGCCCCGCGCTTCTGGTGAACCTCAACAACTCCCGCACCAAGGGGCAGAAGGTCACGGCTGAGGTTGAGATCCAGTTTGACGGTGTGCCGACACGCACGGCGAAGGCCTAATGGCGCGCGGTGTGGAGATCACGTGGGCAGGGGGAGAACACACCTTCCTGCTCACCATTGAGCTTCTTCGGGCTCTCCAGGACAAGTGCGATGCTGGCCCGGCGCATGTCCTGAACCGTCTCGCCTCTGGTCGATGGTTTGTTGATGATGTGATCCAGCCAATTCGCCTTGGCCTTGAAGGCGGTGGCCTTGAGAAAGAGGAAGCCCGCAAACTGGTCAAGCGTCATGTCGAGGATGAACCGCTTTCCCTGTCGGTGATGACGGCACAAGCTGTTTTGGCATCGGCACTGTTTGGCAGCGAGGAAGACCCGGTGGGGGAATCGGAAGCGGGAGGGGCGGAAGTGGACGCGAACCTCTCCCGCGAGGAAAATGGCGCTTCTCCGGCTTTTATGGGTGGTCAGGCATCCTCCACCCAAACATCGGTGAAATGACGCTGTGGGAGTTCGGCGCGGCGGTTGACGGTTACTTGCTTGCCAATGGCGAGAAGCCAAAGGGTCAGGAGATTTCCGACGAGCGTCTTTCCGAACTTGGCATTGCCGGGTTCTAATCGCTGAAAATGCTCTCAGGCAAACAGGTTATGGATCCGATACCGAGCTTTTCAATGTGGACGCCTAAATTGGTTGCGATCCGTTTCCTGTCTCTCTTCATTGCTTCGCACTCGGCCTTCTTTAGGCCCCGGGCAATTTCCTTTTCCGCGTTCCCTATCGCATGGATCAGCCGATAGGTCTCCGCCTGCGCAACCGTTGCGAAAGAAACCATCGCTGCGGCGAGCAAAGCTCTTCTCATATCAAGCCTCCTTCAAAAGGTCGGGTGAAAGGTAGTTACGATGGCGGTTGATGTCGAGCGTCTGATTGTCCGCATTGAGGCGACCCAGACCAAGCTTGAAAAGGAGATGAAGAAGGCCACAGGGACTGTTGAAAGGCAAGCCCGACGCATTGAGGGTCGTTTTGCACAGATGAACAGGCGATTGGGCCAGTCCTTTGCAGGGCTTGGCCGGTCGCTGGTTGGTGCATTTGCAGCCGGGTTCACAGCAAGGGAACTAAAGGAGCTTTCCGACGCGGCCACGAGGATTGACAACTCCCTAAAGGTGGCGGGTCTTTCTGGGGCAGAGCTCGAAAAGGTATACGGCCAGCTAAGAGACAGCGCTATCGCAAACGCTGCGCCTCTTGAAGCGCTTGTGAAATTATATGGTAGCGCTGCCCTTGCTCAGAAGGAGTTGAATGTAACCCAACAGGAGATGGTCAATTTCTCCAACAACGTTGCGGTCGCATTGAGGGTCTCCGGGAAGAGTGCTGAAGAGTCTAAAGGCGCTTTAATCCAGCTGTCCCAAGCTATTGGAGCCGGAATAGTCCGCGCCGAAGAATTCAACGCCATCTTGGAAGGCGCTTTGCCAATCGCGCAGGCGGCCGCCGCTGGTCTGGAAGAAGCTGGCGGTTCTGTCGCTAACCTCAGAAGACTTATAATCGACGGCAAGGTATCGTCTGAGGCGTTCTTTAGGGCATTTGAAGCAGGGGCGTATACGCTCAGAGAAAAGGTGGCGGGAGCTCAGTTCACTGTAAGCCAAGCGCTCGGCAATCTTCAAACCTCACTCATCGACACTGCCCGTGAATTCAATCGTTCAACTGGTGCAAGCAACCGCTTTGCGCAAGGCATCAACAGTGCCGCCGAGGCGATATCGGATTTCGACGTTTCGTCGTTTATCAACAAAATCAGTCAGGCTCACGGCGCGTTGACCACGTTCCTGAATGATCTCGGCAACGCCCAAGCGTTCAAGTCGCTGAATGAAGCTCTCGGAATTACCGATTCCGAAGGCAATATGATCAATCTCGACGCTGAGGCCGCGAAGCAGGAAGCCGCAGCCCTAGAGAGGGAAGTTGAGCTCCTTCAGGCTAGGATCGCAGAGAATACCGAGCTCGGCTTTGACAATACCGAGGCATTGTCCCGGCTTGATGAAGTCATGGGGCGGTTGGCGCAGGTCAGGGCAGAAATCGCCAACATGCCAGACACAATGCTTGACCCGATTGCGGTGCGCATCGATACGGCAGAGCGCGACGATGCGATCATGGCGAGTGAGGACGCGCGACGAAAGGCACTCGGAGCCGGTAAGAAGCCTGAGCGCGTCTCCCTTAAGTCTTACTCAGTCCCAGACACCGGGTCTGGCAAAAAAGGGAGCAGAGGCGACACCCGCGAAAACGAATATCAGCGCGAGATTGCGCAGATCAAAGAGCGGACGGCATCCATCGAAGCCATGACTGCCGCTCAGGCGGCAATCAACCCGTTGGTTGAAGATTATGGCTATGCGGTCGAACGTGCAGCTTCGATTATCGAGCTGGAGAATGCGGCGAAGAAAGCCGGTCTTGAGATAACGCCTCAGCTTCGCGCCCAAATCGAAGGGCTAGCCGGGGCATATGCAACGGCTTCGGCAGAGGCAGAGCGTTTAGCGGAATCGCAGGAGAAAGCGCGAGAGCAGGTCGAAGACATGCGAGCCCTCGGCAAGGATGTCCTCAGCGGGTTCATAAGCGACATGCGCAATGGCGTGAGCGCTACAGAAGCCTTGGCAAACGCACTTACTAAGGTTGCCGATAAGCTGTTGGAAATGGCGCTCAACAATCTCTTCGGTGCCCTGGGAGGCGGCCTTGGTGGCGGTGGCGGCCTGCTTGGCGGGGCGATCATTCCCGGCATTCTCCACAGCGGCGGTGTTGCCGGGCGGGATGGTTACGGCCATGGTCGGGCTGTTTCTCCGTCAGTATTCACGGGAGCGAAGCGCTATCACAAGGGTGGCGTAGCAGGTCTCCAGCCGGGTGAAATCCCCGCGATCCTTCAGAAAGGCGAGGTCGTCTTGCCCAGAGGTGCGGCCATGCAGGGCGGTTCTGCATACGCTCCAACTTACAACATCGATGCGAGTGGTTCGGACAACCCGGAACAAACACGCTCTATCGTGATGCAGGCTCTGAAGGAATACGACAAGGGCAACTATCAGCGCTTCCTCGCCAATATGGGGAACGCCAGAAAGAGGAACGCGATTTGACAGCCTTCCCCTTTACCCATCCGCATATCCGGTTCGGGTTCGCACGGTTCCAACTGGTTCGGGATGTACGTTCCGTCGCCTCTGGGGCAGGGCGTATGAACTACTCCGAGGTTAGCGATCCGGTGTGGACGATTACCTTCAATTCGGTCGCGCTCGATGAGAAGAAGCTGGCAGAACTTACCGCGTGGTGGGAGACCTTGCGCGGTGGCATCAGGTCCACGTTGGTGACGCAGAACGTGACGTGCCGACCGTTTGCCCACATTTCAGATCCGACGCCTGCGCAAGATACCGGTGTTCTGGACAACATAACCGATGGCAATGTGCTTGCGATCGGTGGTGTTTCCGCGTCCCTGTCTTTGACGACTGGCGATCTGATAGGGCTTGAAGATGGCAATTTCCGTAGCCTGCATCGCGTAACGGCGGCGTCCGGTTCCGGGACAAGCCGAACGGTGACCGTGGAGCCGCCCCCGCGTTCCTATATCACCAATGGAGCAGTGGTTCGCTTTATCCAGCCAGAGTTAGTCATGCGTCCTGTTCCGGGCTCCTGGTCGGTTCCAGACGAGGGCAAGCCGCGCGTTTCCTTCTCATTTGTCGAGAGCAGGGTTTAGAGATGGCACTCCCCACAGTCGTTCAAGACCTATTGGATGAAGGCCGCATTGCCATTCGCGGGCTTATGAAGTTCCAGTTCGGCACCGGCACCTATGGTTTTGCAAAATCGGACCAGCCGATTGAGTGGAATGGTCTGACCTATCAACCGGGTGGCATCATCAAGGTGTCGGACCTCCCCGGAGGCACGGGCACCACGGCGCGGCAGTTCACAATTGAGCTTGCGGAATCGCCCGACGATGGGCTGACGCCGGATGTGCTCAAGACCATCGAAGCGGAGGATTATCGCGACCGGCCCGTCACCATTTTCGATGCGTTTTTTCATCCCGATACGGGGGCGCTCTTGCACGTCGAGGCATTGCGGCGCGGATATATCGACCAGCTATCGCACGAGGAAGCCCCGGAAGAGGGCTACAAGCTCATAGCCGACTGCGAGACGCGGGCGCTGGACTACATCCGCACCAATGGCCGCAAGCGCAACATGGCGGACCAGTATCGCCGTGTTGAGGGCGACAACTTCTATGTGAATGCCGCCATTACCGGACGTGAGGAAATCTTCTGGGGCAGGGCGCGCTCCACCCCGAAGAGGACGCGGGGCTTCGGGTCCATTCAGGGCTTCATTGATGACATCAACAAGCGTCTCGGAATCTAGCCAATGATTGAACGGGTTCGTGATTGGGAAAAGCGCCTCAACGAGGTGATTGAAAAGCACATGGCACTGCCGAGCGAATATGGCGTGTCTGACTGCTACCTCATCCCTGCAGATGCTTTCGAGGCCATTACTGGCGAGAAGCTTTATCCCGGCGTTCGATACAAGACGGAAGCTGGAGCCGGTAAGCAGCTTCGCAAGCGCGGGTTTGAGACCGTGGAAGACGCTTTCCGCGCTCGCCTGCCAGAGATAGGCCGATTGATGGCCCAGCGCGGCGATCTGGGCGTCGTGGAGCGCGATAGCGTCATCTCCGGAGGCGTCTTTACCTCCATAGGATTTGCGACGCGTGGCGAACGCTCGCTCGAGTTCTTGCCGGCTGCCGAGGTGAAGGCGGCGTTTCGGGTAGGCGACCGCTAACCGCCACCAACCACAGACAATCAGACTGTTTAACGCGGGCGCATAGCACCGCGCGGAGGGTAACTCATGCCTTTTATTGGTGCTGCGATTGGCGCAATTGTCAGCACTGTTGGCGCTGTCGGCTCCTTCCTTGTTGGCGTTGCCGGGACGGTTCTGGGAAAGGTCGTTCTTACCCTTGGCCTGAACCTTGCCGCTTCCGCGCTCCTGAAACAGAAGCAAAAGGCCCCAGAACCGACCGGCGTCAAGATTCACACCGAATACGGCGCAGACGTACCGCGACAAGTCGCCTGTGGCTTGGTGGGCATTGCCGGTCATGAGATCCACGTCAACACGTTCGGCAATGACAATGGCTGGCTGCAGGACGTCTACCAGCTATCCGATTATCCCTGCACCAGCCTTGAACGTGTCGCGATCAACGGCGAGTGGGTGACGCTCGATGCCCCGCAGGCCAACGGATACCGCAAGGTCACGTCGGGCGAATATGCGAACCTGGCGTGGATCAAGTTCCATGACGGCACACAGGTTACGGCGGATCCCGACCTGGTGGACAATGCAAACCCGACCGATCGGTGGGGTGAAAGCTGTGTCGGTGTTGGGTGCTCCTATGTCATCGTCAAGGCAAAGTACGACCGCGAAAAGACGGTCGGAATGCCGGATGTGTTCTTCGAGTTCAAAGGCGCCAAGCTCTATGACTGGCGCAAGGATTCAACGGTGGGTGGCACGGGCCCGCATCGCTGGAACGATCCTTCCACCCATGAGTGGACCGACAATCCGATTGTGATCGACTACAATTATCGGCGCGGACTATCGGTCAATGGTGATCTGTTCTGTGGCATGGAGATGCCTGCAAGCGATCTGCCACTAGACAAGTTCACGGCGGCGGCAAACGTCTGTGATGAGATTGTGGAGGGCGAAAAGCGCTATCGGTGCTCGATCCTTCTGGATTGCACCGCCACCCATGGCGAGAACATCGAATCCATCATGAAGGCGTGTGGCGGTGTCGTGATCGATGCCCCGGACGGTTCCTGGCCGATGATTGGTGCTGCCCAGCCAGTTGTTGCCACGATCACCGATGATGACCTTGTCGTGGGTGAACCGGTGCGCTGGCAGGCCAAGCGGTCGATGGCCGAACTGGTCAATTCAATCTCCGGCACGCATCCGGATCCAAGCCAGTTGTGGTCGATGGTTGGTTATGACCCGGTGGTGCTGGACAGCGCTATCGTGGTGGACCGTCGCACCCGCGATCTGGTCATGGACTTCCCCACGGTCACGAGTGCACGGCAGGCTAAACAGCTTGCATCAATCTATGCAGCCGAGAACCGTCTGGAGGCTACGGCAGAGATCACGCTCCGGCCGCGCTGGCGTGGTCTGAAAGCCGGTGACTGGATTACGTGGCAGTCGGACCGTTACGGCACGCTCACCTATCTGGTGACGGAATCCACGCTTTACTCTCTGGATAGCCAGGGACCGCGCAATGTGCGGATTGCGCTCCAGCAGCGCGATGCTTCGATCTATGACGCGGTGACGGTACCGGCGCCTGTGGTGCCGTATCCGCCCGGAAAGCCGGTCTATCTGCAAGAGGTCCAGAACCTGCAGCTTGCGGGGGTAACGGCAGGCTCTGGCACCAAGCTCATGCCGGCCATTCAGGCCTCATGGGATGCAATCGAAGACGTGACTGTTGTCGGTGTCGAACTGGAATGGTGGCCGACCGACGATCCGGTGTCTCGCGTAAGTATGACCGTTGCGGATGATCAGACCATTGCGGTTCTGACGGAAGCGGTGGTTTCGGACACGGAATATCAGGTTCGGACACGGTTGCTTACCAGCCCGCAAAGGCCGATCGCATGGTCGGCGCCAATGGCGGTGACGACACCGGACCAGCCGTTTACGGATGTGACGATTGATCCGGAAGTCATCAATGAAGCCACGGACTGGCTGAACTACAACACGCGCGAAGAGATCGAGCGTGGGCTGGACAATGCCACGAAGGACATGGCTGATTTCGATCAGCAGTATGGCAATATCCAGCGGCTGCGTCGTGAGGCGGCTGTTACAGCGGGCAACATCACAGCTTCCTATCAGGAAGCAATCATTGTTGCCGTTGGTCCGGGATCGGCCATTGCGCAGCGCATAGAAGCGCTTGAAGTCACAATTGAAGAGGACATTGCGCAGGCCGTCGATCTTCTGACCACAGAAATCAACGAGGTGGATGGACGCGTAACGGCGAACTCCAGCGCGATAACGGCGCTGACAGCGCAGGTCGGGGATATTGCTTCAAGCGTGTCCATCGTGGCGGAGGCGGAAGCGTCTCCGGGCGGCGGCATAGCGCGGTATGGCGTTTATCTGACCGCTGAGAACACGGACGCAGCCTTCTACATCGATGCGGATGGCAACCTGTCGCGCGTCATCTTCAAAGCCGACGAGTTCATTGTAACCGATGGATCCAACATCACCACACCGTTCGTGTTTCGAAGTGGGATTGCATACATGGAGAATGCGCGCATTGGCACGGTCTATTTTGATCGGCTGTCATCCAACAACGGAAAGCTCTTGATCACCGGCAGCGGTTCGAATGCCTCAATTGAAGTGTTCAACTGATGAGCAGGCTATTCATCGGACATAAGCCCGGGGTAGGCGGCGTCGTCAAGGTCATGAAGAACAATGGCGATGATCCGTTCACGACCCCGAACACCGATTATTCCAAGTTTCTGTTCAACTCGGAAACCGGGAAAATCGGCTATGTCAAAAGAATCGAACGGCATAGCTACAATTGGGCCTATCACGGTCAGCATGGCCTGTTTTATGAGCCTTCAGGTACGAATATAAACTCGTGCTTGAGGGCATACTCCCAATACAATTTTTTTGGTGACCGCCATATATTTTATAGCCGGATACTGGGGTTGGCTTATCCCCCAGTTGCTGAATTCAGGAATGTAAAGAGTATAGGAGAACGGGTCGAAGGTCCAAAGGTCTGGACCGTGAAGTTTGACGAAAATACCAATGGGCAATGGGTTGGAGCCTATGTCGGCCAACCCACCTACAATATGGACACCCGGCGTCGGTTCTGGACTGTCTCTGATCCGCCTTATGTGTGGACAACGAAGGCTGAAGGGGCGACTTCACCATACAGAGATGACGGTCCCTCCATACTCTCGATTGTCTACGACCTTCCGGCAGACGAAACTCCTATGCCCGCACAAACGCCTGCCGGCGGGGGAACTAGAAGTGTGCTCATCACGCCTACCACAGTGAGGGTTGCAAAAGCTGGCGCATCTGTGGATTCAGGGGACCCCGATGATCTTATCATCAACTCAAACAAGGTGCCGTTGAAGATCGCGCGAGCTGGCAGGATCAATCTGAGTGCCTGGCAAGCCGTCAATGTCCATACCGATGGTCCAGCCCTAACAGCAGATACTTATGTGGATTACATGGTTTGGGAGCAGGGTGGGCCACAAACGGTTCCACAGCACGTGCCAGGGTCGGTTTTCTCAGACCAGAATTTTCGCTTCGAGTATGAAATCCATCCAAATCATGTGAAGCTGGTCAACAATGGCGATAAGAATCTGACTGTAACCTATGTGATCACGCGAGAAAGCGGGCAAACCACTTCGGGTGGAAGCAAAGTTTTTGAGACTCTTTCGGGCGGTCATGTACGCATAAAGCGCCCGGGATCGTCAGACACCAACCCCAGCGATTCTGACATCCTGCTTGATACGCGCGCGCCGTACATGCCGATCTTGAGTGAAGGTTACCTTGCCGCCTCGGACTTCAACGAGGGCGCGACAAACAAGGGATACGGGGACCGCGCGAAGACTATCAGCTTCACCAATGGGGGCTTCATTCCGTTCCTAAAATACTATGTCAAGCGTAGAGATAGGGATGGAAATTTCTACGCAATCACTGCGCCCAAGGCGTCAATCCTCCGCGGGAATATATATGGTGGGCAGGATTTCTACGGAATGCAGACAAGTGATGGAACAGTAGCGATTGTTTCAGACACAAGCGTGAAGTTCCACATGGCGCTGGGGCACCCATACCAGCTTGAGGTAGGGGCCGGTGGTGGGCTCGGTTCTGCTGATCCTGTCTATTCCAACCAAGATAAGCCAATCGGCATCCGATACTACATATTCGGTATCCCGGCGAACCTCTAAGACCACACCACAACGTGCTTCCACAACACCGGATATTCCATGACTGACCAGCCGAAGAAGCAGGTCAGCCCGATGGCTGCTGCCATCGAGGCGACTGGCTCAATGAGTATTACCGAAACCGCAACCTCATGCTGGCTGATGCGCTGGAGCGCAAGCAGCAGGAAATGGACGCCATGCAGGTGGAGATCGACCGGCTGACCAAGGTCAACGGCCAGCTTCAGGACGCGGCTGCAAAGGATGCGGCCAAGACTGAAAAGAAGGATGCCAACAATGGCGGGTAATCTTTACGAGCAGGGCTATTATGAAACGGGCACAGCATCCGTTACGCAAGGCCAGACCGTTGTCACAGGGCAGGGCACGGCGTGGCTGCAGATCGTGCGGCCTGCCGATGATTTCGGCAAGCATGTCGGTATGCCGGTGCCGATCGCTTCCGTGGACAGCGACACACAGATCACGCTGGCATATCCATGGCCTGGGCCGACACAGACAGCCGAGCCGTATCGCATTTCCTTCACGCCCTACCATGTGGCTTATCGGCAGGCGTTGCAGGAAATCGGACAGTTGCTTGAAAGCGGCAACGTTTCAGCATTGGCTGATCTGGTGGGGGCGGCTGGCACGTTCCCCATCTTTTCCGGAGCCGGTGCCATGGATCTGGCAGACCTGAGTGACTATGCGGGTAACGGTGATGTCGTCGGCCCAGCAAGCTCGACCGATAGCAATGTAGCGCTTTTCGATGGAACGGGCGGCAAGCTACTGAAGGATGGGTTTTCGGTCTCCGCGTTCATGCAAACAGTTCTGGATGACGAGGACGATGAGGCAGCGAGAAGCACTCTTGGGCTCGGTTCAGCCGCTACGCAGGCCACAAGCGCGTTTGCCACGGCTGCGCAAGGCACAAAGGCCGACAATGCGCTACCCAAGAGCGGGGGGAGCGTTTCGGGCTCTATCGAGGCCGATAATGAAACCTTTATTCGTGCGAAAACAACAGGGGGGGCGAGCAAAACCCTGATCGGCATCTGGTCTGATGACGCTGTGTATGTCGGCTCGGCTGATATTCCGATCTATCTCCGAGGCAATGGGGCTCGCGCAAAGTATAACGGCACTAACCTTCCACTCGTAACAGAGACGGTAACGAGCGTAAGAACCGGAGCGCGGGACTATACGTGGATTACCCCCGGCCCCGGATGGCAGCACCCGCCTTCGGGTCACCTGGTTGGGGGCTTTTGGAGGGCCGCCGATGGGACGCTTCAAGATTCATACTCTCGCCCCGTACAGATGCAGATCAATGGTGTTTGGACAACAGTGAGCCAGCTATGAACCATTTAGGACATTTCACGCTCTACACCCCTGAGCGAACACCTGAAACCGCCCCCATGCTTGATGCAGGCGGGTTGTTTATTCGCAACGAGCAAGGCGATGACTGGTATGCCATTGCGCATTCGGTCGAGCGCAGCGGCATTGCTGTTGCGGTGCGCGACGGCAAGGTCTGTTCTTTCAGCATTGACGCGACCACTATGTTCCCGGTTGATTGCGACGTATTCGAAGTGCCGAAAAGCACCAGCGTCGAACCAGGCATGATTTTGGATGGCGGCGCATTTGTGCCTCCACCAAAGACGAGTTTCGATGTTGACGCCGAACGCGACCGGCGCATTGATGCCGGTTTCATGTTCAACGGCGTCCTTTTCCAATCCCGCCCCAGCGACCGCGAGAACATCGCGGGCGCGGCAACGGCAGCGCTTGGCGCGATCATGGCCGGCGCTCAACCCGGTGATTTGCGCTGGCACGGTGGCGCGTATGACTTCGCATGGATTGCCGCCGATAACAGCACACACGTCATGGATGCGCAGACGATTTACGCATTCGGGCAAGCGGCACTCGCGCACAAGCAAGCGCACATTTTCGCCGGGCGGGCGATCAAAGACTCCGATCCTATCCCGGCGGACTACACCGATGACGGTTATTGGCCTGACGCCGGAGCAGGTTGACGCAATGTGCGAAGGGGTGGCTGCGCTTTAGCCGGAGATAGTACATCCAGAATGAGCGCCAACGAGCGAGGCGTTGGGGTGTACGCCTCGAGGCTTGGGGCGCTCAAGGGGGACAACTCACTCGTCGGCAACCAAAGGTAGCGATCGGCACCTGAACCTTCACTGGTGCGATGACGTAGTGCGCCACCTCTACTGACATCTGTTGCTCCGGTGGGCGCGTGTCTTCGGCTGCGTTGCTTTCCGCATGACTTTATCACCACGAAAGGAAACGACATGGACCGCAATTTCGCGCGGGCGCTTCCGCTCGTCCTTAATGACGAGGGCGGTTGGGCCGATCATCCAGACGATCCCGGTGGAGCCACCATGAAAGGGGTCACGCTGCACACCTTCCGTCGCTACGTGAAGGTGGATGCGACCAAGGCCGATTTGAAAGCCATCACGGATGAGCAGATCGCCACAGTCTATTATCGGCACTACTGGGCTGCCGTGAATGCCCAGGCGCTGCCCTCTGGCGTTGACTATGCCGTCTTCGATTTTGCCGTGAACTCCGGCCCGAGCCGGGCGGCGAAGTATCTGCAATCAATCGTCGGTGCGACAGTGGATGGCCGGGTGGGCCCGAAAACCATCGCCGCGGTTCAGCGCATGGACCCGGCCGAGGTCATCAATCGTCTCTGCGATGCGCGCATGGCGTTTCTGCGCAAGCTGAAACATTGGCCAACCTTCGGGAAGGGCTGGACGCGTCGTGTCGCCGGTGTGCGCAAGAATGCGATGAACATGATTGGCCGTCCAGCGGACGTGGAGCGTGTTCCTGTGCCGGTTCCGCGCCCCACCGTTCCCGTTGAGGTCGAGCAGAAGGTGAAGGCAAAATCCGGCTTCTGGCAGTGGTCAACTGGTCTGTTCGGATCCGGCGCGCTGGGGCTCGGCTGGTTGTCCGGGATGGACTGGAAGGCCATTGCAGCGGGCGGCGGTGTGCTTGTCGGGGTTATTCTCGTCCTGGTGATCCTGCGCTCGCAGATCGTGGCAGCAGTTCGGGACATCAAAGGTGCGGTCGAGGGGAAGGGCACATGATCGGCGCCGGGATTGTCTACAAAGCCCTGTTCTCGAAACTGGGGCAGGCGCTGGGTGCGGTTCTTTTGGTACTGGCGCTTGCGACCGGCCTCTATCTCTATGGCCACCACCGGGGCACTGTGTCGGTTCTCCAGCGCCTTCAATCCGACCGCATCACAATCCTGGAAGATGGAAGGAAAATCGATGAGAAAGCGCTTGGCGCTGACGACACTGGCCTGTGTGCCCTTCTTGGCGGCTGCGAGCTGCCAGAGCACGAGCCTGACTGAGCCCTGCGACGTGCTGGTGCCGATCAACCCGGCGCCGGCTACCAACTCTTTCCTGGTGGCGAATGATCGCATGACTGCCGTCGCCATCGCACAGCATCGTGGCCGGTATCAGAAATACCGCTGCGGGAATTGACCTTAGGCAGTTGAAGAGCAGGGGCTAATGCTAGGTAGCACAGAAGCACAGGTAGCACGGCTCGACGAACGGCTAAACGCGATCGAGCGGCTACTTTTAACGCTCTCCGATGAGATGAAGTCGGCAAGCGAAAGTCGGAAAAAGGTCTATGAGGCTCAGGAAGCGACCTCGCGCGACCTCATCCGGATCAACCATCGGCTGGAAAATGTCGAGAACGAGGTGCGGGCTATACGCCCGACTAGCGAAGAATACTTAGAAATGCGTAATCGGGTACGCGGAGCGGGAACTCTTGGCAGATGGCTCTGGAAAGGAGTCTTAGCACTGTTCGCTGTCGCAGGGTGGGTCGTAAGCGCCTACACTTGGCTGACGGGTAGGCCTCCACCTTAGAGAAAAACGAAAAGGTTCAGCTCTCATCGACGACGTTCGTTGCATCTAGTCAGTCTCAGGGTGAATTAAGCAATTGATGAAATTAAACTCTTTCACCTTATGAGGGTGAATAGCTGGACTCACAAAATAGCCTTGAATGTCGGTGCAGGAGATTTCTTTTAATATTTTTATTTGATTGATGTTTTCAACTCCCTCCGCGGTTGTTTTTATGCCTAGCTCTTTGGAGAGGTTTGTGATAACTGAAACGATTGATTTATCTCTGTGATCTGTATCTATATTCGATATAAAACTTCTGTCGATTTTAATGTTTCCGATAGGGAACCTCTTTAGATGAGTTAGCGATGCGAAACCCGTTCCAAAATCGTCTAATGCGATCGTAACGCCGGACTCGCTGAGCGCTTTGATATGAAACTCGTTGTTTCTATTTGAATCATTTAGAAAAACATCCTCTGTAATTTCAACTTCTATAGAAGTTGGCGGCAGCGATTTTCTTTCGAGCTTATCGAGAATGTTGGTGGAGAGGTTGTCCGCAAAGAAGTCGGAAGCGCTTAAGTTGAAAGCGATGCGGCCTGGGTTTATGCCGATTGAATGCCAGTAGCACAGGTCATCTGTAATTTGCTCCAGAACTAGATCCCCCACCACCTGGGAGAGTTCAAAATTTTCGAAGATCATACCGAAGACACCGGGCGTTAAGACGCCGCGGGAAGGATGATGCCAGCGTAGCAGCGCCTCGTATCCGACCAATTGGCCGCTATCGAGACGAATCTTCGGTTGATAATAGACCAACAGTTCTCTTTGGGAGAGTGCGCGATCAAACTCTGAAAATAGCTCCACCCGTTTGATTATTTTGTCGCGCATGTGGGGAGCGTAGTAGGCGGTTCGGTTCCGACCATCGGATTTGGCGCGGTAAAGTGCGATATCTGCACTCTTCATTAATTCGGTGGCCGTTGTGCCGTCGGATGGGAATGTGGCGATCCCAACGCTCGATTGTGCGCTGAATGTCCTTCCTGAGATAGTGATTGGCTTGCGTAAGGTGCGGTGAAGTCGATCGATCATTTCCGTTAAATCGGAATCGGAGCCGATAGGCGTAAAAACAATTGCAAATTCATCGCCTCCAATCCGTGCGACAGATTCTTGGTCTTTGAATGCCGCTTGAATCCGGCTAGCGGCTCGCTTGAGGAGTATGTCGCCCGCATCGTGTCCGAATGTATCGTTCACCTCTTTGAAATTGTCGATGTCCACAATGACAACATAAAATTGCAGATCTTCATGTTTTTCGCCCGTGCATTTCTTCTGCAGAATATTGTTGAAGGCGCTTCTATTTAGTAATCCGGTGAGGTTGTCTTCGTGAGCCATTCGCCACAGTTCTTGCTCGGCTTGAACTTGCGCTGTGATATCAAATGTCACGCCGCGTAGCCGGCCGGGTTCTGTTCGCTCACCTCTCATGCCGAGCCAGAGCATTCTGCCGTCAGGATGATGATAACGAAGATTGATCTGATGCGTTGGTTCGTGGTGCATCAGAAAATTCAGGACAAGCTGTTGGTCTTCTGGATGGGTGTTCTCTAAGAATGCATCAAGCGATCCTGAGCGTAACCCAAGCAAATTTTCAGTATTAAAACTCCGCTTTACAAGTAGAGTTTCCAAATCGATTTCCCAAGCATTCATTCTGGCGGCATCTAGTGCCAATCTCAATTGTTCTTCACCCTCCTTTATTGCTATAAGTGTGCTTACGCGCTCCGTTATATCCCTAATCGTCCCTAGCTTACGAATGGGCTGATTTTGAGAATCGGTCAGTGTTTTCCCAGTTGCTGATATCCATTTTTCCGATTTAGTTTGCGCAGTGATGATGCGATACTCACCGCTGTATATGGATCCGTCATCTTGAGAATTAGAGAAGAAATGCTTCTCGACGCGCTCTCTATCGTCCGGGTGTACTAAATTGAGAAAAGTATCATCATTTATTTGAGAATCTAGGTCGATTTCCAGAATTTCTCGAGTCGTGTTAGACCAGCTATGTTGTCCTGTTGTGAAATCGACGTCCCAAATTCCTAACTGTGTGCTTTCCAGTGCGAGACGTAGCCTTTCCTCGCTTGTGGCGAGCTCGCGCTCTCTCACCTTTCTTTCGTCAATGTCGGAAACCGTTCCTATCCACTCGATAACTTCTCCTGAGGCACCCCAAATCGGCGTTCCGCGTCCTTCAACCCATTTGAAGTTGCCGTTACGGGAGCGCAGTCGATACTCTTTATAGAATGGTCGGCTGGTTCGAACAGACTCTTGCCAGGCTATTGCTAGCGAATCCTTGTCGTCGGGATGGACGGAGTCAATCCAGCCCCAACCGGCTGCTTCACTGCCAGCTTGGCTGGTTAGGCTATCCCATCCCCACAGTTCGAAAACCTCACCAGCTTTGTCTGCGACCCAAAACACGATGTCGCTTGTTTTGTGCAGGGCTTCAAGTCGTTGCTCAATCTTGTACTCGGTGGCCCTAGAACGAATGTGGTGTCTAAGCTCACTCGTCACTGCCAGCCATGTAGGATCATTTGTTTCACTGGATGTTTTGCAAAAGCCACTTGTAACTACATCTCGATAATTCCCAGATCTGTGCGCCAATCTATAGTAGATGTGATATGATTCACGGTGGGAGATCGCAGTCTTCATACCCTCAAGGACCGCAGAGCGATCCTCCGGGTGTATGTACTCAGTCAAAACTCCAAAGGTTATCGCACTGTCTTCATTTCCTAGAAACGAAGCCCATTCGGCATTGATTCGGCATTCCTCGAGCCGAACGGAGTGCAGCCAAGTCAATCGAGGGAGTGTATCTACGATCTTCTTGAATTGGGGGGGGATGAGGTCCCGGCACATAGCTTCTGTCCTGTTGCTAGCTTCCCACTTCACGTTCTGTGTATCAACCAAAGCTCACTCACACTGCAGATACAGCCCAAGAAGCCTCCTTCTCCTCAAACTGAGGTAAGTTTCGGGGGGGGGGGGGGAAGGGGTTCACTGAGGATTTTGAGATGGAGCTGATCGGGAACGGCTCAGTTGATAGAGCCCGCTCTTCCGCTGTTTACACATTCTGCGATTTGGAACCAATCATTAGGGCGTTGCTAAATTCGCTCGTCTCTGAGTGCCCATCGGATAAGTGCCTCGTTAACTGCGTGATCCAAGGATATCTCTTCTTGCTTTGCGTATTTGGACATAAAACTCATCACAAACGGGCTCAGCAATGCGCATTCGTTATTTTGAATGATTTGCTTCAATGTCAGCGCTGATTTTAGAATCTGTGCTCGCAGGGCGAAATGGTTCTGCTCATCAAGTCGGTCGGCGATTCCAATAAGATCGCGGGACACGGCCAGTATTTCGTTGTGCATAGGTTCACTCGTGTGTCTCCCGGGTTTCGTTCCTCGGCTTGTGGTGCACTACAGCAAAGCAGCCAGTCGTTGTCACTGCCCCTAGTCGCGGTTGTTCAACAAGGTTTTTTTGAGGTGGCTAATTAAATGCAAACATTTCCTTAAAAGGCTTAACTTAAATTTTAGGCGTTCCCCGTCGCTCTCATTCGGTTGCAGGCGGTGACCGATGATATCGTCAAGCTGAGGACACAGGCACGGGGGGGGCGGGAACGGTGGGCCGATGGCTTATCCGGATCGGCATTGGGGTGGTGACGCTCGCCGGCTGGATCATCGGTGCCTACACCTGGCTGACGGGGCGCCCGCTGCCATAGAATAGCTTCTGGATGCTTATTGCCATTTTTGCAGATCGCCCCGCTGGCCTCGCGCTGGCGGGGCTTCTTTTTGCGTTTCAGGCTTTGCCGATGTGCCTTTCACCCTCTGCCTTGTGCTCATGGCAAAACCAGCGCGGGGCTTCCCTCATGCGGCTGTAGCCGAGGCCGCCCCATTTGTCGCAGCCGGGGTGCTCGCGATAGTGCTCATGGATGCCCGAGGGGTCTGCTTTCTGTTCTTCGCTCATTTTCCCTCAATTGTCCGAATCGCTTCCAGTATCTGCTGTTCGGTCTCCTTGTTGCACTCCCGGCGTCTGATCTCCGCCAGGGCCAAGCACAGCATGGCAAACTCCACCTCGCTTTCGCTCCAGCCAGCACCAATGGCGCGGCGCGCGATGCTCTGGAACTCAGCCTCCAAGGCAACCTGGCAATCTGTCATCCGGTCCGGATGGTTCTCGGAGTGCCGCGGCGGGACGATCACTCCGGCACCTCAGGCGGATCGACGATCATCAGCTGGTCGTCGGGCAGGGGGCGTTGAAGCTTCTTTGCCTCTTCCCATGGCTCTGAAAGCCATGCGGCCATTTCATCTTCGGTGGTGAGAATGACCGGCATCGCCTTCTTGTGCACCGGCGCAACGACGCTGTTGGGCTCCGTGGTCAGGAATCCATAGACCTCGTGATCGTCCGGATCCTCACGCGCCATGCGCTTGCCGTGCCAGGGCGTCCAGAGGCCGGCGAAGACGAAGAGCCGCCGGTCTTCATTCAGCGCGAACCATGCATTTGGTGTTCGCTTGTCGCCTTCCTTCTTGCTCGCTGGATCGGGCTCGGCAAAGCTCGTCACCGGCACGAGGCACCGGCTTTCCGGCGAGAGCCATTTTCGCCAATGAGCAGAAGAAGTGTTGCGGATATTCGTGACGCCGCCGTCGTGCTGCCCCTTCACGAACATGGGCGGCGTCGGCATGCCCCATCGGGCACGCACCATTTCCCGCTCGCCATCTTTGCCGACGCGAACGATCGGCGCATAGCGATTGGGATAGACCTGCAGCGACGGCTCGTTGAAGGCGTATTCCCGCGTTGTCTTGATGAAATCGCGGATCGCCTGGCGCGTCGAGGTCATGTTGTAGAGATTGCACATTGGTCGGGATCACCTCGGCCATTGATTTATGACCATGATGATATTGCCGCGCGTGTTTTGGCAACTCCTGCATTTCAGGCGCTTTGATATGTCAGCAGGCATGGCATCCCGGCCATAGCGCCGCTCGAGCGCCTTCCTGTCGAGCTCACCTATCGATTTGCAACGGCGACAGACGGCTCCGAGCACATAGTAATGATCAATATCCTTGAGGCGGATGACGCCGTCACGGGTGAAGAAAACCACCTCTGACAGGTGGAGTGGCTTGAACTGGCGCATATGGCGGCTCCAAAACCCATTTGCCGCACCGTTTCATTTTTCATCGACGCGCCGCCCCAGCGCGAACAAATCCCCAACTGACAGATGCCTCCAGCGCCTCGATGCGCCCGGAGAGATAATCCCGCTCTCCCAGAAGGGCGATCACAGCCTCGCGCGGATCGCCTCCGCAAGCCTCGATGATGGCGTCGGCCGCCGGCTCGTAAGGATCGGCTTCGGGCTGCGGTTTCATTGAATGGTCCACGCGCCATCTCCCGTCAGTTCATTCTTCCTCATCTCATCGGAATGTTTTTCATCCGGCTCAATGCACCAGGTGGACGGCAGGTCCGCCTTGCCGGTGGCAAAGCGCTCAAGGATTTCCCGCTTGGCGTCCTCATCGTCCGGCAGGAGCGAAGAGAGACCATCCGGTTTTCCAAACCAGCGCCACGGCTCGACACAAATGTGCATCACTCCATCAATGCGTTCGAAGCGATAGGTGCAGCCGGAGCGCTCGATAAGGCGCTCCACGGCTTGCTCGATCGTCAGGCCCGATTCGTCCTCGAACCCGTCGTCATCTTCCATGTTGAAGACGGTGTAGGTGGTCATTCTGTTCTCCATCAGAAGGCCCGATCGTAATCCAAACCCTCTTGACGAGTCCAGAGTTTGTTCCATTTTTGTTCTCATTACGCATGCGGCGACGTGACGACTGAAAAACGAAAAGGAGACACCAATGTCACGCCGCAAAGGTGAGCCGAGCGGGGCTCAGATCGACCGCACCCACCCGCACCAGGTTGGGTTACCTGATCACAAGGTGATGGGTGCAAATTACGAAGTCGTGCATGGCTTTTGCAAAGGCCTGTCCCTGCATCTCAGGACACAATCCGTATTCGCCGGATGGGCCGGACCGAGAGGCCGCTACTTCATCATCTTCTGCTTTGCGGAGAAGGAAGACGCGGAGCTATTCGCCGCCGAGTTCGAGGGCATTCCATTCGATCCGAAGCGGGATCGGGGGAAGGGGGAACGAAAGCGGTTCTGGGACCAGGCGCCCTGAGCTATTGACCCAGTTGTCACACACTCGCACAAGGCGTCACAATCGGTTGAAGGAAAGCGCGGCTACCAATTTCGATACCTATGGTTCAGGTTCGTCAAAGTGTTCCAAATATTGGCCAGACAGTATCGGATCTATTTTGTCGGCCTCACCCAACGCCCATTGTTCCCATTTCTGAAGTGCTACTGGATCGAGGTTTGCGCCCCCTTGTATCATCGCAATTCGCACCTGCTCAACGAGAGCTCTAATTTCTTGAGCTTGGCGAAGTTGTTCACCGCTCATAAATAGTTGTTCAACACGCTGCTGGTTAAGAAGCTCAAGAAGTTCTCGCTGTCGGCGCTCCTGATCGATCCTACTCTGCTCTTCGCGCTCTTCGGCTTCACGCAAGGAGCGCCGGAACTTGGCTTCGCCCGCGACGATGATATCGGCCACGGCTGCTGGAAGGTTGGCGTCTAGCTTTCCATCCTGATCCTCTCGCCAGATGTCGGTCCGATCACGGCTGGAGTAGTCGGGAATAATCTGTAGTTTCAAGGCTGTTTTCGATGCTGCTTGAACCTGTGAGCGGTTGGTGTGTGTGAACAGCTTATCGCAGGGTTCTAGCACCAATCCCAGGACAGTGTTCCCAATAGTCGCCCGAATATTCAGGTCACTGTCGGATTCACATGCGTCGCCCTCGTGCCCTCTGAAATCTAATGCTCCGAAGATAGCATTCAGAATTTTCAATCGACGCTTCTCTAAGGGATTGTCATATCTTGGAGAATCCCAGTGCCATTCATTAAGTTCCTTTCTCTCTCGGCGACGCTGATCCTTCCGCAGTATGGGTACAAGTGATTTGTGCGGCTGTCTAAGGGACTTGGGTGGGCGAAACGTTGTTAATGCCTCAAGTTCTCTGGCGCGCAATTTGTCAAGATCCTCGGGGACCAAAGCGGAGGCGAATGGCCCAGTCGACGGAATCGGTTTTGATGAAGGAACAAGACCTTCAAATCGAGCGTCAACATCTATCAGACCGCTATGTCCTGGTCCTCTGGGGCTTGGCTCCGGCGCTTTAGGCACTGGTTTCCCAGCATGAACTTTATTCCAATAGCCTTGCGGAGGTGTCGCGATGCCCTTGGTTCGAAGAAGTTTTTTCAGGCCAACATCAGACATTCCCAATTTGGCCGCCAGATCTCGCATCGGTGCTGACCAAGTAAATGCAATCAGATCCGCTGGCCGGACGAGAAATCGATTGCCGCCGTATGTCCGATACACGTCTTTCCTCCGCCCTGATTGAAGTCGGAACCCATCTCGCTATCCGCAAGTAGGTCAGGGAAGGGCAGCTTTCGCAATACCCAATTGAATGCACCGCTCCCACTGTTTCCGGCTGCTCCGTCCAGTGGCGTGGCAATCAGCGCTACTTCTTGACCTTCCTCTTCCGTAGGGGCGGAAATTCGGAATCAGCCGTGATCGGAGAAAGCTAAAGGGAGAGAAGTCCACGGAAGCGGGCCGGAGTGCGTCTTGTTTCCTAGACACTCACCATTCGGCAGGACTTGGAGATAGATGGATAGGGGGCAAATAAAAACCCCGCCGGAGCGGGGCTTATCATTGTAGAAGGCACCAATAGCTTATCCGCATTTAGCCATTCGGCTCTCAGATCTCACGTAGACGCTTTTAACCTGGGTAGGGGCGGGCCGTGAGACTACCTCACGAACAAGAGGATCGGATAGCACTCGCGCAAAGAGCTTGTCATGGCGCTCCTTAGCGCCGTTTAGCAGCTCAATTTGCTCGTCACGTGTAAGAATGTCATTCATCATAAACTCCTCTCTGGGAGAACGTTGCGGCGGCATGATTACTCAAGTCTCATCATCCATATCCACCGGCCATGCCACGGGTCTGCCAAGCCCGCTGTATATCCCTTATCACGGAACACTGCGGCAATTTCATGAAATTTCCGTAATGCAGCCTTCGGAAGACCCTCTGTGTGTGTCATCATCTCTACAGCAGGCGGCCTAACTGCGTCAATGTGGTTCGCAATTAGGTGCTGTATCAAATCTCTAACGCTATCCCGGTCGTCTCGTTCCGTAATGAAGTTTTTTGTCGGCAGGCCATCACTGTATTCGTGAACGTCCACCCCTTCCGCGTCGGCCTCGACAACTCTGAATACGAGTTCGCATTTCTCCTCATGGCTGTAGCCAGCAATGGGTGCGAATACAACCAACACCGAGAAAACGTGGTTCGTTATCGTGTCATAGCCTATCGCAGCCCGATAGATGTGTTCTCCGTTCCCGAACAGTGCAACGATTTCGGTTTCGTTATCGAGTGTGCAAACAAACAATCTTAACCCACCTTAGCCCGGTTCCCTCGAAGCCCCTACCTCGGAGCCATATGCTTCACGCGGGCGGCCCTAGCGGCCTCAACGTCATTAGATGAGAATTCGCGGCATACCCCACCATTGGCGTCATTCAAATAGCCGCCCTGCCTTTCGAAGCACTGCATCAATTTTGTTCTCATAATGATCAGGAAGGTCGGAAAAACAAGCATCCAGCGCTATCCTATCCCAAATCCTGCGGGAGTTGACACGTTTTGGCTTCGGCATCCTCCCGTCACGCACCATTTCCTCAAACAGGGTAACGCCGACGCCAATGTATCGGGCAGCCTCAACACGTGATAGGCCCCGTGGAGGATAGGAAAATGCGTCCGCGTTCTTCAAGTTCCCTCATCCGCTGGCTTGGTTTAGAAGTTGGCGTTCTGCCTAACGGTTGGCCAGCACGCCGTCAGAGGCGAGAACCTGCCCGAGATTGTATGTACTCTTCAAGGTAGTCCTCGGGTGTCTTCTCCCGCTCCGGGGTATGGTGCTGAAACTCTATAATGCCACCTGGTAGCAGACGGGCATTCAGGCCGGTCTCGGCAGCCGCCCTTGCTGCGTCCATAATTTCGCCCTTGGTGAAGGTTCGCCGTCGTCCCATTGCGCAAAGGCCTCCTCATGTAGAAACAGCGACCTTGCCACGCCCCCAACTGAATTTTTCGTAGTTCTCGTGCTTGTCAACTGCCAATCCCGCGTCGAATCAACCGATAGACTTGCGACCTAACTCGCGCGATAATCAGTCAACTTCCCATCCAGCGAGTGCGCTGCAACCTGGTTGAGCCATTCGACCGCGAGGATTTTTTTTAATGAAGGGTCATATTCGCGAGCGCAGCCCCGGCAAGTGGGCAATCGTCATAGATCTCTATGATGAGAGCGGTAAGCGCCGCAGGAAGTGGCACAGCTTCTCCGGCACCAAACGACAGGCACAGGAAGAATGCGCCCGGCTAGTGACGGCGCTGAAGGCTGGAAACTATGTTGAACCCACCAAGCAGACTGTCGCGGAGTTCCTCGACGAATGGTTGGCCTTCACAAGGCCTTCAGTCTCACAAAAGACCCACGAGCGCTATACCGAGATACTTCGGAAGGGGGTTGCTCCCCTGTTGGGTGATGTCACTCTCGCAAATCTGAAGACAGACCGGATCGATGCGGCGCTCTCGAAGGCACTCTCAGAGGGGCGCAGGGACGGGCAGGGTGGTCTTTCCCCTCGCACGGTCCATCACATGCGACGTGTGCTAATAAAGGCGCTCAATCAGGCCGTTGTTTGGGAAAGGCTGGTGAAGAACCCGGCTCATGCCTCGACACCGCCAAAAGTCGAACGCAAGCCCATGCTGGCCTACGATGCGAAGCAAACAGCAGAACTCTTGGAGGCAATGCGTCCAACGCGGATGTTTGCGCCGGTCCTGCTTGCCGTCATGTGCGGATTACGGCGCGGTGAGATTGCCGCCCTTCGATGGC
Source organism: Nitratireductor sp. ATLC21 (assembly GCF_057196525.1). Classification (NCBI taxonomy): domain Bacteria; kingdom Pseudomonadati; phylum Pseudomonadota; class Alphaproteobacteria; order Hyphomicrobiales; family Phyllobacteriaceae; genus Nitratireductor; species Nitratireductor sp. ATLC21. The sequence continues at coordinate 392,425 of NZ_JBXUOU010000001.1, forward strand.
GCAATGTTGATCTCGAAGGCCGCATCATTTCGATTGTCGAAAGCGCCGAACAGACTGTAGAGGGTGTCAGATACAAGGAGCCAAAGTCAGGCAATGCCCGGACGGTGGCGCTCTCAGCCGGCGTAGCAGAACAGCTGAAGGCGCATAGGGCGCGACAGGCAGAACAATTGCTTCGTCTCGGGCTCCGACCCAATGCAAACAGCTTCGTGGTTTCGCAGGTAGACGGCAGACCTTTGCAGCCGCGTTCGATCACACATGAATGGGTGAGATTGATCGAGAAAACTTCCCTGCCGCGCATACGGTTCCACGATCTCCGCCACACCCATGCATCACAGATGCTTGCGGCTGGAGTTCATCCAAAGGTGGCGAGTGAGCGCCTAGGACATTCGACAATCGGCATCACGCTGGACCTCTATTCGCACGTCATGCCCGGAATGCAGGCGGATGCTGCTGAACAGGTTGACGCCGCAATACAAGGCGCGGTAAAGGCGAAGCCGTAAAAGGCATTCGGTAGCAAAATGGTAGCAACGCCTAAATCGAGCGGTTTGCTAAATCCGAAAAAGCTAACGAAATCAATGCCCGGAGGGATGGCCGAGCGGTTGAAGGCACCGGTCTTGAAAACCGGCAGGCGGGTGACCGTCTCGTGGGTTCGAATCCCACTCCCTCCGCCATTTTGTCATGGGTCCATTCTTGGCACATGGCTTACATCTGATGTCGGAGAGGTGGTTTGGGCAATCTCCGATGCGGCGCCTGAAACGGAGCCTGGAACGAAGGCGCGGAAGTCTAGTTCCTGCATCACGCAAACCTCTTCGCAAACGCCACGAAGATGACGATCAGAGCGGTTGCGGCAATCATGGTCGCTTCGATGGGCTCGCCCAGCAGAATGCCGGCGAGGCAAAGTCCGAAGAACGGCTGGAGCAGTTGCAGCTGGCCGACGCCGGCTATGCCGCCCAAGGCCAGTCCGCGATACCAGAACACAAAACCCACGAGCATGGAAAAGACGGATACATAGGCCAGACTCAGCCAAGCAGGTGCCGTAACGCCTTCCCACGAGGATGGAAGGGTTAGAAGCGATAACAGCAACATTATGGGAGCAGAGAGAACCAGCGCCCATGAAATAACCTGCCATCCGCCCAAACGACGCGACAGCCTTGCGCCTTCGGCATAGCCAAGACCGCACAGGATGATCGCTGCAATCATCAGAAAATCACCCTTGAGCGAACGTGATCCGCCACTGGACAGCGCAAATGCGACCACTGTGGCGCTTCCCATACACGAAAACAGCCAGAACATCGGTTTCGGTCGCTCTCCCCCACGCATAACGCCGAATATGGCGGTCGCCAGCGGCAACAGTCCGATGAAGACAATCGAGTGCGCCGATGTGATGTGCTGAAGCGCAAGCGCAGTTAGCAGTGGAAACCCGATCACAACACCCGCCGAAACGACCACAAGGGACATGATATCGGAAGGCTGGGGACGCGCCTGCCGCAAACTCAAGAGCAGGGCAGCACCGAGCAGCGCCGCGATGACAGCGCGTGCAGATGTCAGAAACACAGGCGAAAAATCCGCCACCGCGACCCGCGTCGCAGGCAGTGAGCCGCTGAAGATGACAATGCCGAGGAGGCCACTGCCCCAACCTGCAACCGATGATGCTGCTTTTCCCATCTCACCTCGCTTTCCACGATAGCCATAGGCAATTCCTTGTGGTGCGGGGAGCTACAAACCATTACAATTTTCAAAAATCGTATTGATCAAAGGGGCCATACAATTGAATGACGGGCGACAGGATTTCAGCGCCAAGGGCGCGCGAACCCTGGATGTGATGAGGGCGATCCGGAGGAAAATCGCGAACCGCGCACTGGGCCCGGGAGACCGGCTGCCGTCCATCCGGAATTTTGCGAAAACCATGCAGGTTTCCCCATCCACGGTTGTCGAGGCCTATGACCGGCTCGCGGCGGACGGGGTTATTCGCGCCAAGCGCGGTTCGGGCTTCTATGTCTCCACCACCGCGCTGCCACCTCTGGCGCTGGCGGAGGATCTGCCTCAAACGGAGCGTGCCGTCGATCCTTTCTGGGTCTCTCGCCAGTCGCTTGATGCAGATCCTGCGACCGTAAAGCCTGGCTGCGGCTGGCTTCCCGCGGACTGGATGCCGCAAGGGGACTTGCGTCGCGCATTGAGGACCGTCTCAAGGGGCGAGGGCGCGGTTTTGTCGGATTACGGCAGCACCCGTGGCTCGATTGCGCTGCGCCGTCTTCTGATGGGGCGTTTTGCCGACGAAGGCATTGACATAACCCCGGAGCAGCTGATGCTCGCTGGATCGGGCACGCAGGCTGTGGATCTGGTGTGTCGTTGCCTCCTCCGGCCCGGCGATACCGTTTTGGTGGACGACCCGTGCTACTTCAATTTCCGGGCCTTGTTGCGCGCGCACCAGGTTAAGGTTGTCGGTGTTCCCTATACCCGTTCGGGGCCGGATATAACTTCCTTTCAGGCGACGCTGGCTGCGGAACGCCCGCGCCTTTACATCACCAATTCGGCGCTTCACAATCCCACAGGCGCGACGCTCTCCGCGAATACGGCACATCGTCTGCTCAACGAAGCTGCCGCCCATGATCTGATTATTGTCGAGGATGACATCTTCGCAGATTTCGAGCCCGAGCCTTCCATCAGGCTGGCAGCATTGGACGGGCTCAACCGCGTGATACGTATCGGCAGCTTCTCGAAGGCGCTTTCGGCATCGGTACGCTGCGGCTATATCGCGGCCCGGCCCGACTGGATCGCTGACCTTGTGGATCTGCAGGTCGCGACCAGCTTCGGAGGTCCGAGCCCGGTGGCGGCGCAGATGATCAGCGGTGTTCTGGCGAGTGGAAGTTATCGCAAGCACATGGAAGGATTGCGCCGTCGCCTTGCGGGCGCAAGGCAGAAAGCCATCGACGACTTGCACTCCATTGGGATTGAACCCTGGCTGATGCCGCGTGGGGGCTTCTACCTCTGGTGCCAGTTGCCGGACGGTTGCGATTCCGCCGATGTCGCGCGCGCGAGCCTGGCCCAGGGTGTTGTTCTTGCGCCGGGAAACGTGTTCAGCGTTTCGCAGACTGCGACCGGTTTCATGCGCTTCAACGTTGCCCACTGTGATGACCCGATCGTCACGGACGTTCTCCAGCAATCTCTTGAAAGGTGCGCTCCCAGCAGCCGATGAAGCAGGGAGCGACGCGCGCTGAGCGATCATAAAAGCTCTTGACAGAAAGTTAAAACACGTCACTAATTATCTAACTGTTTGTTTAATTAGGGGAACAAAATGAAGAGCAAAAAACTTGCCAAAAGCTTGGTTTCTGCGGCTTTCGCAGCGTCTGCATTTCTCGCTGCGCCGGCCATTGCCGAGGAGTGGAAGCCGGCCGAGCCCGTAACGATCATCGTTCCGTGGTCCGCCGGCGGCTCCACCGATACGGTCACCCGCGTTGTCGCGGGGGAACTCAGCAAGGCCTTCGGCCAGAATTTCGTGATCATCAATCAGCCAGGCGCGTCAGGCTCCGTCGGTACGCGTGCGGTTTGGGAGGCCCCGCATGACGGCATGACCATGGCCGCGGGCGCGGCAGCCGATCTCGGCGCCTATCCGGTTTTCGGGACACTGGATGCGACGCTTGATCAATGGCGGCTTTATCTCCATGTGGCCAATCCTGGCCTAGTGTCGGTGCGCGCCGACAGCGAATGGGAGACCTTTGGCGATCTTCTGGAAGCCATGAAGTCGGCGAGCGAACCGATCACGGTTTCCTCGGGCGGACTTTCCTCGGCCACCGCCATCTCCATGCAGGCGCTCGAAAAGGCCGCACCGGGCATCAAGTTTCGCCAGATCGTCTATGAGGGCGGCAATCCTGCGGTGATTTCCACGGTGTCGGGTGAAACGCAGTTTACGGCCCAGACGGCAACGGAGCAGGTGGACATGATCCGCGCGGGGCGGCTCAAGCCTCTCGCGGTGATTGCCGATCAGCCGCTTGAGCTGCAGGGCTATGGCACGGTTCCGCCGGTCACCGACTGGCTTCCAGAGGTGGCCAGCGCCCCCAATTTCTTCGGCATTTTCCTCCCCGCCGATGCGCCCAAAGAGGTGCTCGACGCAATGGACAAGGTCTGGGCTGAAGAGATCGCCAACTCCGAGGTCATGAAGAAGCATGCCGCCGAGCGCGGTGCGCTGTTCAAGGCGACCTACGGTGAAGAGGCGGCGAAGACCGCGCTTCCCTTCCTCTCGATCAACGCCTGGCAGCAGTTCGACAGCGGCGCTGCACCGAACGACCCGAGCAAGTTCGGCATACCGCGCCCCGAATAAGGCTCGTTGCGTGGCTCCCCTTGCTGCGAGGCGGGGGAGCCCGCGACGCTTCGCCTATACGCAACCGGACAGTTTGCGCTGCCAGTTTCCTGGCCGCGCTGACCCTTTCTGTCGACAAGCATGGCCATGGACGGACTAAATCATTTCCTGGGCGCGATCGCCGAAATCGGATTTTCCGCGCAGATCATCGTTGTCTTCTGGGCCACGCTCCTCGGCATCACCGTGGGCATGATCCCGGGCCTGACGGCGACACTGGGCGTCGCGCTGGTGACGACGCTGACCTTCACGATGGAACAGAACACGGCGATCCTCGTGCTGATCTGCGTCTATATCGGCGCGATCTATGGCGGCGGGCGCACGGCCATTCTGCTCAACATTCCTGGCACGCCGGCCAATGCCGCTTCCGCTCTTGAAGGGTTTCCGCTGGCCCGGAAAGGGCGGGCAGGCGAGGCGATGGCGGTTGCCACCACGGGTTCGTTTCTGGGTTCGGTCGTCGGCATGGTGGGGCTTGCTCTGGTCGCGCCCTGGCTTGCTGAGTTCGCGCTTGATTTCACCTCTTTCGAATTCTTCTGGCTTGCCGTCTTCGGCATTGTCCTTTGCGGCCAGCTCACCGCCATGGACGACGCACTGAAAGGCTGGATCGCCGGCTTTTTCGGTCTGCTTGTCGCCATGGTCGGGCAGGAGAGCATCCATGCCTATGCCCGCTTCTCCTATGGGATTCGCGACCTTGAAGGCGGGTTTGGCCTTTTGCCGGTGCTTGTCGGCGCATTTGGTTGCACGGAAGTGTTCATCGTCATGCGGCAGGAAGCGACCCGCGCCGTCGCCGGCAAGGTGACCGGGGTTTTCCGTTCCGCGCTTTCCTCCTTCAGTCATGCGCGCACCTGGCTCCGTTCCGGATTCATCGGCACGTTCATGGGCGTGGTTCCCGGTGTCGGCGAGGACATGGGCGCGTGGGTTTCCTACGCTGCTGCAAAACGTGCGTCCAAACGCAAGGAAGAGTATGGGCAGGGATCGACCGAAGGGCTGCTCGCCGCAGAGACCGGCAACAATGCCGCCGTTCCCGGCGCGCTGATTCCGGTTCTGACGCTTGCCATCCCCGGGTCTGCGCCGGCAGCAGTTCTTCTGGCAGCCATGATCATTCACGGTCTGCGGCCCGGTCCCCTGATCATGATCACGCAGGCCGATTTCTTCTATTCGGTGGTGGCCATGGTGTTCTGGGCAAGCTGCGCCATGCTGATACTGGGCCTGCTTCTCACGCGGCCGCTGCTGCTCATCCTCAAAGTGCGGCGCGAATGGCTGATGGGCATCATCTTCGTCTTGTGCACCGTTGGCGCTTTCGCCATCGCTGGCCGCATTTTCGATGTCTGGGTCATGATCGGCTTCGGTCTGATCGGATTCCTGATGCGCGAGGCGGGCTTCCCGGTCGCTCCCATGATCCTTGGTGTCGTGCTCGGCCCGATCCTCGACAACAATTTGCGCCGTAGCCTCGCATTGACGCAGGGCGATCCGATTCCCTTTGTGACGCGCCCGATAAGCGCGGTGATCGCGACGCTGGTTTTCCTCATCATCATTTTCAGCCTGCCGCCGGTACGTCGCCGCCTGGCCACCCTGCGCACACGCTTTGCCGGAGGTGAGCGATGAGCGTCAAAAGTGTACTCCTTTGCGGTTTCGGTGCATTCGGCGCGCAGCATGCAGCCGCCTGGCGGCGGAGCACCACGGCTCCACGCCTTTATGTCAGCGACCCAGACCCCGTAGCCCGTGACAGGGCGCGTGCCCTGGGCCTCGAGCATGTCACGGAAGACCCGTCCGTCTATCTGGATCAGGTCGATCTCGTTGACATTGTCACGCCGCCACGCCTGCACCTGCCCGTCGCGCTGACGGCTCTTGAGCGCGGCAAACATGTTTTCATCGAGAAGCCGGCTGTGACATCGCTGGATGAGGGGCGGCAGCTGATGGCTGCGGTGGAGACTTCGGGCTGCGCTGTCCAGATCGGTTTCGTTCTGCGCTGTCATCCGCTTGTCGAAAAGGCGAAGGCGCTCATCGCTTCGGAAGCCATTGGCCGCCTGATTGCGGTGGAGGGTGACTTCTCGGGATGGAAGCGGATGCGCGACGATTCCACCATCATCGAAAATGACGGCGTGCATTTTCTCGATCTCATGCGCCATCTGGCGGGTGTTCCCATATGTTCTGTTGAGGCCCGTGGAGCAAGCCTGCTCGGTGCTCATAAAAACGATGATATCCGTATCGCCCTGACTTTCGAGGGAGGCATAAGCGGCAATCTGCGGATTGGCATTCTCGCCTGCGGTGAGGTGGAAGACGGTTTCATGCCGGGTGCTGTGACCACAAAGCGGCTGCGATTGATCGGCGATGCCGGCAACATCGTCATCGACTTCAACCGCAACACGCTGACGCAGGCGCAGGTCTCCTACACACCCAAGTCGGGCGGTTGGAATGTGTCTCCCGGCGCGATGACAATCGAACAGGTGATCGGGATCACGCCCCCATCTCTCCTGGCGAAGAGCTTCGATCTGTTCGTATCCGCAATCGAAAGCGGTGGACCGACCCTCTGCAGTGCAAATGAGGGCGCTTTGGAAATGGCGGCGCTTCTGGAAGCCATCGACCAGGCGCTCCTGCAAAAACCGCTTCCGCAGATCGCACTAGAGAAGGGGGCGTGATCATGCGTACCATCAACAGGACCGATTTCCTTTCCGGCCTCGTGGTGGCGGCGTTGGGCGCGGCGGGACTGGTCGAAGCTCTGCGTATGCCGCGCTTCGAGGCCCGCGGTGCGGATCCGTTCACCGTTCCCGGTCTTACGCCGGGTCTTTTGAGCGCGGTTTTGTGCGTGCTGGGTATCGTTCTTCTGTTGCGCGGCATGTCGGGACGGAATTTGACCGAAGGTGCGCAGCCCAGCATCACGCAATGGACGCGTGCCAGTGCAATCCGGACGCTCTTCACCATCGTGATGGTGCTTGTCTATGGCACGCTTCTGTTCGGCCGTATGCCCTTCTTCTATGCCACAGCGCTTTTCGTTTTTGTGTTCACGGTAGGGGCGGAGCTGATCGATACCGAACGACGCCTGCCCGCCTGGAAACTTTTGATCGGTGGATGTCTGCTCGCCGGCGGTGCGGCTTACGCGATCGATTTCGTGTTCACCGATCTCTTTCTCGTTCGGTTGCCGGGGTGACGCGATGAAGCTTTCTCTCTGCAACGAAGTGTTGCGTGACCTTTCCTTTGAGAAGCAGTGCCGGCTGGCTGCCGAACTTCGATATGACGGGCTCGAAATCGCGCCCTTCACACTGTCGGATGAGCCTGCCTTGATTTCCGCTGCCGAGCGACTGCGTCTGCGCACAATGGTCGCCGATCACGGGCTTGAGGTCACAGGACTGCATTGGCTTTTGACCGCGCCGGAGGGCCTCTCATTGACGAGTGACGACGCCGCTGTGGCGGCCCGCACGCGCGATCACATTCTGGCGATGGTAGAGCTTTGCGCGGATCTGGGCGGCAGCGTCCTTGTTCACGGATCGCCCGGGCAGCGCCAACTCCAGGACGCGGCTTCGCCAGAGCGTGCGCGTGAGATCGCCACGGCACATCTTGCTGCAGCAGGAGAGGCGGCGGCGCGTGCCGGGGTACTTTACTGCATCGAACCGCTTGCGCCCTCAATGGACGATTTCGTCAACACGGTTGCCGACGCGGTTAAGCTGGTCGAAACCATTGGCTCGCCCGGCTTTGCGACCATGCTCGACACTTATGCGGCAGTGGGCGGCGAAGCCGAGCCAGCAGAAGCGGTTCTGGACCGTTTTCTGCCGGGAGACCATGTCCGCCACATTCATTTCAACGACCGTTCGAAGCGTGGGCCGGGGCTCGGTGATGATCTGTTTGCACCAGTCGTCGATTGTCTCGTCCGGCATGACTATGACGGCGTCATCGCCGTGGAGCCCTTTGACTACCACCCCGATGGGCCAACGGTGGCAGCCTATGCTGCGGGTTATGTCCGGGGACTTTTTGAAATGCGGAAGGAGCGTTCATGAGCACGGCCAGACTCAAGATCATCGGTGGCCGCATCGGCATTGCCAATGCTTTTGCGCGCATGCCGTTCCGCTTCGGTGTCGTGACGATGGAGGCTGCCGCCAGCGCCACATTGGAGCTTGAAGTTTTCGTTAATGGTCAGCCTGTTCTCGGCTACGCCTCCGATCTTCTCGCCTACAAATGGTTCGACAAGCGGCCGGAAAAGACACCGGCCGACAATGTCGCAGATCTCCTCTGGGTGATCGAGGAGGCGCTGACCGTTGCAAGTGCTCTGCCGGAAGGGTCCGTATTCTCCCTGTGGCGACAACTGGACGAGGAAATCGATCGGCGGGCGGTTGCCGCCGGTTTCAACCGGCTCGGTGCTTCCTTCGGTGCTTCCATGGTGGAGCGCGCCATAATCGATGCGCTGGGACGTGCAACCGGGCAAAGCTTTTTCGAAATGGTGCGCAACAATGCTTTTGGTATTGAGGGCGGTGCGGTCTTCCCCGAGCTTGCGGGTCTGCCGCCAGCCTCAATCCTTCCCGAAAAGCCGCTGGAGCGCATTGCCTTGCGCCACACGGTCGGCCTGGTCGACCCGATCGAGGCCGAAGATATCGCTTTTGCAGATCGGCTTGATGATGGACTGCCTGAAACGCTCTCAGATTACATTCAAGAGGATGATCTCAGCTATCTCAAGATCAAGATCGCAGGTGACCCAGCCTCGGATATGGCCCGGCTGGAGCGCATTGCCACACTGATGGAACGGACTGGCAGGTCATTCGCACTCACGCTCGACGGCAATGAACAATATAGCCGGCTTGAGGATTTTGCAGCACTGATGGACGCCATCCGTAGCAATCCGGCGCTTGGACGCTTCTATCAATCGATTCTTTTTGTTGAACAGCCTTTGGAACGCTCGGTCGCGCTTTCGGCCCCTCTTGATCCTCACGCCCTCAAGACAATAGGCAAGCCGCTTCTCATCGATGAAGCCGATGGCTGGACGCGCGCCTATCATGAAGCGATCACCCTTGGCTATCACGGCGTAAGCCACAAGAACTGCAAGGGCGTAATACGGTCCGTGTTGAACGCGATGATCGCTGCCGAGCGCAATCGCACGTCGGGGAAGGGGGTCTACTTCCAGTCGGCAGAAGATCTGACCTGCCTGCCGGTGGTTTCCCTGCAAGCCGATCTTGCCGTCGTGGCCACGCTCGGGATCACCCATGTGGAACGCAATGGCCACCATTATTTCCAAGGCCTTGAGAATCTACCCAAGAGTGAAGCAGAGGCTGCTCTGGCGGCCCATCCCGATCTTTATCGGCGCGAGGGGTCTTCAATTGTCACCGCCATCGATGGCGGTGCCCTCAACATCGCCTCATTGCAGGTCCCCGGCATGGGATTTGCCTGCCTTCCAAATCTCAGTCAGCGCACCCGCGCTGCCGACTGGACTTTCGATAGCCTCAACAAAAGCGATGCCGGACATGCCGGCACAGGAGAATGAGACCATGACCCGATCACTGCCAGACGCAATACTGGATGAAGCCCAGCTCGAAGACATGCTGTCGCAGCCGAGCGACCAGCTTGTCTCCGTGCTTTCAGAACTGGATGGCGACATCACCATTCTCGGCGTCGGCGGCAAGATGGGGCCGACCCTCGCGCGCATGGCCAAGCGCGCCGCGCCCCATAAGAGGGTTATCGGCGTCGCGAGATTCTCGGAGCCGGGGCTAAAGGAAAAGCTGGAAGGCTGGGGCATTGAACCCGTTTCCTGCGACCTTCTGGATCGCGAAGCGGTGGAAGGCCTGGAGAAAACCGAAAACGTGATCTTCATGGCGGGTCGCAAATTCGGGTCGAGCGGCAATCAAGGACTGACCTGGGCCATGAATGTTCATGTGCCCGCAATCGTCGCCGAGGCGTTCAAGGCGTCGCGCATCGTCGCCTTCTCGACGGCCTGCGTTTATCCGTTCGTCAATATCACGGAGCAGGGCGCACGCGAGGATGTGGTGCTGGACCCGCCCGGCGAATATGCCAATTCCTGCGTGGGACGCGAGCGCATGTTCGAGCATTTCGCAAGCGTGCATGGCACGCGCGTGGCGCTGATCCGGCTCTCCTACGCAATCGATCTGCGCTATGGCGTCTTGCATGACGTTGCAAACGCGGTCCAGCAGGGCGAGCCCGTGCAGATCGACAGCGGCCATTGCAATGTCATCTGGCAGGGGGATGCGAATGACATTGCATTGCAGTCCCTGGCGCATGCGGATAATCCGCCTTTCGTGCTCAATCTTTCCGGCCCCGAACTGGTGAATGTGCGCAGCCTGGCGAGGAAATTCGGCGAATTTTTCGATAAGAAGCCGGTTCTTGCAGGTTCGGAACAGGAGCGGGCTTGGATCGTGGACACGAGCCTGCAGCAGAAACTCTTCGGCTATCCCTCAGTGCCGTTGCCGCGGCTGATAGAGTGGACGGCACAATGGATGAAAGAGGGCGGGCGTTCCCTTGGAAAACCGACCCATTTCGAGGTTCGCGATGGAAAATACTGATCGGCCGTCAGCCGGCGCCGAGGCAGGCAGGAAAAGCCCCTCCAAGACAGGGCAGAAAGCGACGCGCGACGCGGCGGCGACACGCGCGCGCATTCTGAATGCAGCCTCGAAAGAGTTTGCAAAAAAAGGGCTTAAAGGAACGCGCATTGACGCGATCGCCAAGCGAGCTCGCTGCAACAAGGCTCTGATCTACCATTATTTCGGGAACAAGGAGGCCCTGTTTAGCACGGTTCTGGAGAGAAATTACGAGGCCATTCGCTCCGCCGAGCGGCAGCTTGATCTTGCCCACCGCGAACCGGTTGCTGCCATGCAGGAGCTCATCGGTTTCTCTTTCGACTATGTGAGCGCACACCCGGAATTTATATCGCTCATCAATGACGAGAACATGCACGGCGGCGTGCATGTGGCGCACTCGGCCAAGGCGAGGGACCTGAACAGCCCGCTCGTGGCGATGATCGATACGATCCTGGAGCGGGGACAGGAGGAGGGAAAGTTCCGCGCCGGTGTCGATCCCGTGCAGCTCTACATATCGATCGCCAGCATCTGCTACTTCTTTATTGCCAACCGGTCCACACTGTCGGCCATCTTCGGTCTGCCGAAAACGCCCGAGGTGCTTGCGCGCCGCCGCGAGCACGTGATCGAGGTCATACTGGGCTATCTTCGCCCGGAGGCCGAGGGACAGGACCTGCCTTCCCCACAGAAGGCCTGACGACGAAAGTTTCACCATGAAAATCAGTGATCTTCCCGCCACACCGCTTGCCGCCCTGCGCAAGGGAGGCGTGATCCCGGCGCACCCTTTGGCGCTCGATGCCAACCGCAGACTCGATGAACGTCGCCAGCGCGCCCTGTCGCGCTATTATCTCGATGCGGGCTCAATCGGCCTGGCCGTTGCCGTGCACACCACCCAGTTTGAAATCCGGGAACACGGCCTTCTGGAGCCCGTTCTCACACTTGCCTCTGAAGAAGCAAAGGCTCATGCGAGCACCCCCTTCATGGTGGCAGGCGCAGTCGGCAAAACCCAGCAGGCCGTGCGCGAGGCCGAGCTTGCGCGATCCATGGGTTACCACGCCGTGCTTCTCAGCCTGGCGGCAATGAAAGAGGCGAGCATTGATGAACTGATTGCGCACTGCCGCGCCGTCGCCGATGTGATCCCGGTGGTGGGCTTTTATCTGCAAACCGCTGTTGGTGGACAGGCTCTGCCCTATGCATTCTGGCGGCGTTTTGCCGAGATCGAGAATGTGGTGGCAATCAAGATGGCGCCGTTCAACCGTTACCGCACGCTCGACGTGGTGCGCGCGGTCATTGACGCCCGGGCGGAAGGCCGCATCACGCTCTACACCGGCAATGACGACCACATCGTCTCCGATCTGATGACAAAGTTTACGTTCATGCGCGATGGCGCGCCGGTGAGCGTGCGGATCAAGGGCGGGCTTCTGGGACACTGGTCAGTCTGGACACGCAAGGCTGTTGCATTGCTTGAAGAAATTCACGACCGCCCTGAAAGCAGAACCGCCAGCGAATGGCTGGAACTCGATGCCCGCACCACCGACGCCAACGGCGTATTGTTCGATGTGGCGAACGATTTTGCAGGTTGCATCGCCTGCCTGCACGAAGTCCTGCGTCGTCAGGGCCTGCTTGAAGGAACATGGTGCCTCAATCCGGAAGAGACCATGGGACCTGGCCAGATGGAAGAGCTAGAGCGGATCTGCCGCGATTACCCGGAACTCAATGATGATGCGTTCGTGGCTGCGAATCTGGAACGTTGGCTGAACGGCTGATTGCGGACCTCTTTCGAGCAGTCTGGCCTTCTATGGCCTGCAATCAGTGCTCCTGCACGGTGGCTTGGGCAAGTCTCCATTTCAGGCAGGATATATCGTACAGAAAACGGGTGGTGGCTTCTCACCGCCCGTTTTTTAGCCTGTGCGCGCTCTATTCGCAGGCTACCGAAATCGCGCCAATGCTGCCCACCGGACTCTGATGCTGGTCAGGGGGCACACGGTCATCCCCAAGAAACTTCCAAACTTTTTACCCCCTCTAACACTGCATCTCTTCAGCACTCTGCCGAAAGAAATCCGTCAGCGTACCCGGCTTGCCGGGACAGGGTCTTGACAGAAATTGAAAATCAAGGCTCATTGATCCTACCAATGACGGCAGGGAGGAGCCATGACGTCGCGCGTTGGGTCGCAATGGAGGTCGGGAGCCTTCATCACGGCAGAAGCCATCGGTCAGGCGATTGTTGAGGGAGAGTTTTCGGAGGGCGAACGGCTGCCTCTGGAAGCTGAACTCGCATCGCGCTTTGCGGTCTCACGAAACACGCTTCGAGAGGCAATGAAGCTGCTTGCGGCCAAATCGATGGTGGCGATTGCGCCGCGCCGGGGCACCGTGGTTCTGCCGCGAGCGGAATGGAATGTGCTTGATCCCGATGTGATCGACTGGTTCGGCGCCCTGTTTCGCGCCGACTCCGCATTCATGGAGGAACTGGTTCAGACGCGGCAGACGATAGAGCCGGCGGCAGCGTTCGAGGCCGCGCGTTCGGCCGCGCCAAGCCAGGTCGAGGCCATCGCCGCCGCCTACCGCGACATGGAAGAACAGCGTGGCAGCGGCAGTACTGCTGAGCAGGTGAGGGTCGATGTCGCCTTCCACCTATCCGTGGCCGATGCAGCGAACAACCGATTCATCCAGTCCATCATCCGCTCGATCATCCACGCGGTGCGCGCCAATTTCGAGGCGCTCATCGAACAGCCGGGAAATTTCGAGGGCAATCTGAAAAACCACAGGCTGGTTTACGAAGCCATCGCCGCACACGACCCGGATCAGGCCCGCTTCGCCATGGAGCGTCTGCTCGAGCAGAGCCTGTCCGACACGAAGGAGCTTTTCGGTTCAACGCGAACCGACAATCGGCATTGAGGAATGCCAATCAACGGAGGAGAAGCAATGAAATACGTAACTTTGACGACGCTGCTCGCAGCGACCGTGGCCTTTGCCGGGCCGGCATTTGCCGAGTATCCTGAGCGTCCCATTACACTCATCGTGCCATGGTCGGCCGGTGGCGGCACCGATGCTGTCGGACGCATGCTTGCCAAAGGTCTGCAGGAGGAACTCGGCACACCGGTCAACGTGGTGAACCGCACCGGGGCGGGCGGTATTGTCGGACATACGGCGATGATCGATGCCGACCCGGACGGGTACACGCTCGGGCTGGCCACGGCAGAACTGACCACCTATGCCGCGATCGGCACATCCGAAGCGTCCCCGGCCGATGTGACACCGATCGCTCTGGTCAACTTCGATGCGTCCGCCTTCAATGTGCATGCCGACAGCGAGTGGGAAGACGCAGGCCAGGCACTTGAAGCGATCAAGGCCAATCCCGGCAAATTCAAGGCTTCCGGTTTCCCGGTTGGTGCTGCTTACCACCTGGCATTTGCCGGCTTTCTGAATGACAACGGCGTCGACCCGACCGCTTTGACCGTTGTGCCCAGCCAGGGCGCTGCTCCCGGCTTTCAGGAATTGGTCTCAGGAGGCGTGGCCGTCGTTCCTTCCTCCCTGCCGGAGGCAGCATCGATGCGCGATGCGGGGCTCGTAAAAACCCTCGCCGTCCTGGCGGATGAGCGGCTTGCATCCTATCCCGATGTACCAACCGCCAAGGAAGCTGTCGGCACCGCCTCGGTGGGTGGCACCTGGCGCGGTGTTGTCGGACCGAAGGGACTGGACGCAGAGATTGCCGGCAAGGTCGAGGCCGCGCTCGACAAGGTCTATCAGAGCACTGAATTTCAGGAGTTCATGAGCAGCCGCGGTTTCGGCGTACGCTGGCTCCCTGCAGATGAGTTCGGCACGTTCATGGAAAACGCCTCCAAGAGCAATGCCGAAGTCATCGAGAAGCTCGGCCTGAAACAGTAGCCTTGCGTGGGGAGGCCTAGATCATGCGTATGAACGACGCCGTGACGGGAGGCGTTTTCGTCCTCCTGTCGGCACTCATCCTGTTTGCCGCTCGCGGCTTCCCCACTTTGCCGGACCAGCCCTATGGGCCCGGCACGTTTCCCACCATCATTGCAGCCGTGATGATGGTATGCGGTCTCGCACTGATCTGGAGTGGCGCACGCAGCCGTGCGCCGCTCCTTGCGGTGGCGGACTGGATGCGCGGCGCGACCACGCTTCACCGCATGGCCTGGGTGCCAGGCTTCGTGATCGCCTATGTCTATCTCAGCAAGCCGATCGGGTTCCCCCTCCTGGTGCCGGTGTTGCTCGGTGCATTCCTTACCGTCACCACTGGCAGGCCGGTGCGTGCGGCCGCCATCGCAGTGCTGGGCACCGCTGCTCTGTGGCTGCTGTTCGCCTATATCCTGCGTGTGCCGCTGCCACTCGGCCTTCTGACAGAGGTGATCTACTGATGGATGCTGTTCTGACAGCCTTTGGCGAGGTTCTTCAGCCGCAGGTCTTCTTCATCATCGTGGCGGCCTCCGCCTACGGCCTGATGATCGGTTCGATACCGGGGCTCACCGCGACCATGGGCACCGCGCTGCTCGTCCCGATCACTTTTTTTCTGGACCCTATCCCTGCTATCGGCGCCATTGTTGCCGCTACTACGATGGCAATCTTCGCCGGCGATATTCCCGGCGCGCTCCTGCGCATACCTGGCACACCCGCGTCGGCCGCCTACACGGATGAATCCTATCGCATGCGGGAGAAAGGGCAGGTGGAGCTGGCGCTTGGCGTCAACATGCTGTGCTCCACCATTGGTGGCCTTGTGGGCGTTGCCGTTCTCATTCTTGCCGCGCCGCAGATCGCAGCGGTTTCACTCGGCTTTTCGAGCTACGAGTATTTCTGGCTGGCCCTGCTTGGATTGTCCTGTGCGATTTTCGTTTCCAGCAGCTCACCCGTCAAAGGCGTTCTCTCGCTGTGCATCGGTCTGATGTTGTCCACGATCGGCATCGATGTAGTGATGGGGGTGAAGCGTTTTACGTTCGGCGACACCGAGTTGATTGGAGGCGTTTCCATCATCCCGGTTCTGATCGGCATGTTCGCCATCACCGAGATCCTGCGCAAGGTCGCGCGCCCCTCACGCTTGCCTGCACCGCCACCGGTGCGGCTTGGCGCGATGGTGTCGGGTGTCGGAAGCACGATCTGGCGCTTCAAGGGTGGGGTTGCACGCTCTTCTCTGCTCGGCAGCGTCATCGGTGCACTGCCAGGGGCCGGTGCCGATATCGCGGCATGGATTGCCTACGCGCTTTCCAAGAAATTTTCCCGGACGCCCGAGAAGTTCGGCACAGGCTATCCTGAGGGCATCGTCAGTGCGTCCAGCGCCAACAATGCGGCACTATCAGGGGCCTATGTGCCGAGCCTTGTCTTCGGCATTCCCGGCGACACGATCACCGCGATTCTGATCGGCGTGCTCCTGATGAAGGGCATCACGCCCGGGCCGATGGTTTTCGTGATGGATACGGGGCTTGTGAACGCCATTTTTGCCGTGTTCATCATCGCCAACCTTTTGATGCTGCCTTTGGGGCTGGCGGCAGTCTACGGCTCGCGCCGTCTCCTCAGCATTCCGCAGGACATTCTCTTTCCGATCATTCTTCTGTTTTGCGTCATCGGCGCGTTTGCCGCCAACAACACGTTGTTCGATGTCTGGGTCATGCTGGTTGTCGGCCTCGTGGCCTTTGTTCTGGAAGAGAATGATTTTCCGTTGGCGCCCATGATCCTGGCCCTGATCCTCGGACAACTTGTCGAGGAAAATTTCATGAAATCGATCATCAAGGCGGACGGGCAACTGACTGAGTTTTTTGCGCGTCCCATTGGCGGAACGCTGGGCATGCTCACTCTGGCGATCTGGGCGCTGCTGATCGGCATGTCGCTTTACAGGGCGACCAGATCGCGTCGCGCTGCATCAACTGGAGAATAAATACATGACGAGAACTGTTGTCGTGATCGGTGGATCGAGCGGCATCGGCCGCGCGATCGCTGCCGGATTTGCGGGCGAGGAGGGCGCAGCCGTTATTGCAACCGGCCACGAAGACGGCGTCATCGCCAACCTGCCGGAAAACGTGAAGGGGGCGGTGCTGGATGTGCGGGACCCCGACGCCGTTACCACCTTCTTCGCCGGTTTTGAACGTATCGACGTGTTGGTCAATTGCGCAGGAGTCATCCGCCGCAATGGAGTGGAGTTCCGCCAAAAGGACTTCGCAGAGGTGCTGGACATCAACCTCAATGGAACGCAGCGCTGCTGCGAAGCTGCCCATAAAGCGCTCAAGGCTGCCAGTGGCTGCATCATCAACACCGCATCCATGCTGACCTATTTCGGCAGCGCCACCTCACCGGCCTACGCGGCCTCCAAGGGTGGGGTGGCACAGCTTACCAAATCCCTGGCCATTGCCTGGGCAGCCGACGGAATCCGTGTCAACGCGATCGCCCCGGGCTGGATCGCCACCGATTTGACACGGGCGCTGACTGAAGACACTGCGCGCAGCGAGCAGATCCTGTCGCGCACCCCCATGAAACGCTGGGGCAGGCCTGAGGATCTTGCCGGCCCCGCCTGTTTTCTCGCATCTCCCGAAGCTGCCTTCGTTACCGGCGTCATCCTGCCCGTCGATGGCGGTTATTCGGCCTCTTGAAGAAGGACCCCCTGATGAACAAACCTTACACCAACGACACGGAAATGTTCGCGCTGATGCGCGAGCGCCTGTTCACCGCCGTGCTCGGCGACATTCTCGACGAGATGGGCCTGCAAAACCAGTTCTTGCCGGCGGGCATTGCGCCTTTGAAACAAAACATGGTTACGGTCGGCCGCGCCATGCCGGTTCTCGAAGCCGACGTATTTGGCAATGCGGGAGAAGAGGCCCGCGGTCCGCTCGCGCACAAGCCGTTTGGCCTCATGCTCGAGGCACTGGACGATCTCAAAGAGGGGGAGGTCTATGTGGCCACCGGCGCGTCGTTGCGCTATGCGCTGTGGGGCGAGCTCATGGCGACAAGGGCTGGCTTCCTGAAAGCGGCCGGCGCCGTGCTCGATGGTTATGTGCGGGATGCCGATGGCATCGAAGCACTCGGCTTCCCGACCTTCTGCCGCGGCGTTTATGCGCAGGATCAGGGCCCCCGTGGCAAGGTCATTGATTTTCGTTCACCGGTTCAGATCGACGGCATCAAGGTCGAGCCCGGCGCACTCGTCTTCGGCGACCGCGAGGGCGTACTCATCATCCCGCACGACGCAGAGGAGGAAGTGGTGCGCCGCTCGTTGGAAAAAGCGGAGACGGAGAACCGGGTCGGAAACGCGATCCGCGAAGGGATGCCCGCCGTCGAGGCATTCGAAACCTTTGGCGTTATGTAAGCGAGGTAGAGACAGAAATGGCTCAGAGCGAAGACGAAAAGAGAATGCCTTACCAACTGCCCATGCCGCCGGAAGCAGGCAGTGACATCGTGGTACCCAGCGTTATTCCGGAGGATGAGCGGGTGTGGGTTCCACAGGCCGAGCAGGTCTGGTTTCGGCCGCTCTGCCTCAACGCCTCGCAGGGTTACTGGGTGAACCTTCTGAAGGTACGCAAGGCGGGTGTTCTGGCCCGCCACCGCCATCCCAACCCGGTGCACGGCTATGTGATCAAGGGGCGATGGCATTATCTGGAGCATGACTGGGTGGCGGAAGAGGGCGGCTATGTCTATGAACCGCCGGGCGAAACCCACACCCTCGTTGTACCCGAGGACGTCGAAGAGATGATCACGCTGTTTCAGGTGAATGGGGTGATGTACTACGTCGACCCGTGGGGCAAGCATGAGGGGTTCGAGGATGTTTTCACCAAGATCGAGATGTGCCGCAAGCACTATGAAAGGGTAGGGTTGGGAGGCGATTTCGTCGATCAGTTCATTCGTTAGGAAACAACGAAAAGCCGCTGATATAGCTTGATAACTTTCTCCTTACGCCTGTACGATTGACTCACCACCGGGGCCTCTCGGCAGGCGACAGGGTCTCATGTGGAACTGTCAGGCAGAACCATCGGAGAGCAGGCTCTACGTCCATTGCGACCTGCGTATCGGACGTGGCTACAGTAAACCTTGCCTCTGAAATAACGCCCGAGAGCACAATTTTAGCGGTTTGCCCCTTTGCTGCCACAAATGATTAACAGCTTGCTAAGATATTTCGGTCCAGGGTGCGGAGGGCATCCTGTACTGTTGAAGACTGGAACGCCTCGATTCCGGTTATTTTTGATGAGTGGGGATATCTCGCGATCATGAACGAGATTTCGATGCCTGGGGGAGATGCGGGCGCATGAGTTTTTCGATTGCCGTGCGCCGCAAATCAAGCCGCCGCTTATCATCCGGCGTTGCCATCGCTGCCTGCGCAGCATTGTTGACAGCATGCAATTCCACGACACCGAAGGTTGCCGTCAGCAAAAGCAAATCCAAGGAATATTTCGCGGAATCCGAATATGGCGTGAAAGCCAGCCCGCGCGTTTCGACAAAGTCTTCCAACCTGCGCCGGGGCGGGGGACGCTATCAGGTCGGCAAACCCTATCAGGTGAAGGGCAAATGGTATCACCCGAAGGAAGATCCCGACTACCAGAAGGTCGGTGCAGCATCCTGGTATGGTGATGCTTTTCATGGCCGGCTGACCGCCAATGGCGAAATTTATGACATGACGCATCTGACGGCCGCGCATCCGACGATGCCGTTGCCCAGCTATGCGCGTGTGACCAACATGAACAATGGGAGCTCGGTCCTGGTGCGTGTGAACGACCGTGGACCTTTCGCGCACAACCGGATTATCGATCTTTCGAAACGCGCCGCGCAACTTCTCGATTACCAGAGCGCCGGCGTAGCGCAGGTGAAGGTCGAATATGTGGGGCCCGCGCCGCTGGAAGGTCGTGACGACGAGTATCTGATGGCATCCTACAGGCCAGGCGGTGCAGCGCCTGATCCTTCAGACGGTCTGGCCACCGGCGTGATGGTGGCCATGAACGGCCCGACCCCAACGGCGACATTGCCAGGCGTGAAGGCAGCCGATGCCTTTGCCAGCCAGCCCGGCCTGACACCACCCACGCCGATCGCGGCATCGTCAGCGTTTGAATTGCCGAGTTCCGGACCGATCGTGCCTGATCGTCCGCGCACGGCACCGCTCGACGCGGTTCCTCAGGATGTGGCGGCACTTTCTTATGCGGATCAGCGCATCAGTGCTGCGGCAGGCGCATTTGACAGCGTGCTGAATGACAATGCGCTACGATCACAAGACGTGACACGCTGGTGGCGGCAGAAAAACATCGCGGTTCAGCCCGAGACACCACCCGAGACGTCAGGGGACACGGGCATATTTGTGAGCGTGGGTGCCTGGGCGGAGCGGGCACAGGCCGAGCTGCGGGCTCAGAAACTGGCGGCTTATGGCGAGCCGCAGATTGAAGCCGTATACGATGAATCCGGGGTGGTTCATTACGCATTGAAGGTGACGCCCAGAAAGCAGTCGCTCGTGGATACGCTTCTGCAGGCAGCCTGGGCAAGTGGGGCGGACGACGCATTCATCGTGCGATAGCCACGATCCGCCACCTCGCCACCAGTTGATTTCAGGGCGCTCCTACCGCTAGTTTCAGGATCTATTCCTGCGCTAGGGGGCGTTGTCTTGTTTGCCGCGTACAAAAGAACACTGGTTTTCGCCTGCTGCCTGCTGCTGTTGGGAAGCCAGACAGCCTTGGCACAGCTGTTTGAAACCCGTGCAAAACAGGCCTATCTGGTCGAAGCCGAAACCGGCACGGTGCTTTTTTCAAAAAACCCCGACGAGCGCATACCGCCCGCATCCCTGGCGAAGCTGATGACGATGGAAGTCGTCTTCCACGCCATAAAGAGCGGGCGGTTGTCGCTGAGCGACGAGTTTTACGTCAGCGAGCACGCCTGGCGGACCGGCGGAGCGGTGTCCGGCACCTCCACGATGTTTGCCGAAATCAAGTCCTCCGTGCCGCTCGAAGCGTTGATCCAGGGTGTGATTGTCCAGTCGGCAAACGACGGATGTATCATCATCGCCGAGGGAATGGCCGGGTCGGAAGAAAACTTTGCCCAGCTGATGACCGAGCGGGCGAAAAAGATCGGCCTCAGAGATTCCGTCTTCGTGAATGCGACTGGTCTGCCCGCCGAGGGCCAGCATGTGACCATGCGCGATCTGGTTACGCTGGCGATGCATCTGCAGCGGGAATATCCGGAATTTTACAAATACTATTCTCAAGATGCCTTCACCTGGAACAAGATCCTCCAGCGCAACCGCAACCCGCTCCTGCGCATGGATATCGGGGCCGAGGGGCTCAAGACCGGTTTCACGGAAGCCTCCGGCTATGCCATCGTTGGCGCGGTGAACAGGAACGGGCGCCGCTTGTTTGCCGCAATGAGTGGACTTTCAAGCGAAAGCGAAAGGGCCGAAGAAGCCCGCAAGCTGCTGGATTGGGGCATTCGTGCCTTCGAGAAGATCGAGCTTTTCGAAACGGGTGAGACGGTTGGTCGAATTTCGGTTTTCGGAGGTGACAAGCCGGATCTGGCCGTACAAGCCAAGGGGCCGATCGCCATTTTTCGTCCCATCACCAACGCAGACCGTTTGCGCGCGCGCATCGTCTATCAGGGGCCGATCCCGGCTCCTGTGGAGGAAGGAGATCAGGTTGGCACGCTGAAGGTCTGGATCGGCGATACGCTGAGCCAGGAGACACCTCTTTATGCGGCAGAGAGCGTCGGGCAGGGAGGACTGCCAGACCGTGCGCTTGATGCCGTGGGCGAATTGCTGATCGGCTGGCTGCGCAAATACCGCTCTTAGGCCGCCCTGGTTTAAAACAGCCGTTTACACTCCGCACAACAGCATGGACCTTGGACAAACGAACGCCTAAGTAGATCGTTGCCGGCAATGACGCCGCACGCAATTCGGAAGAGGAACACGATCTCTTGTCTCGCGGATTCTTCATTACGTTCGAGGGAGGCGAGGGGGCTGGAAAATCGACTCAGATTACGCGGCTTGCTGCCAGCCTGCGGCAGCAGGGGCACGATGTGATCATTACGCGTGAGCCCGGCGGCTCAGCCGGAGCCGAAGCGGTCAGGCATGTGCTTCTGTCGGGAGCGGCCGAGCCTTTCGGGCCGGCGATGGAGGCCATTCTTTTCGCGGCAGCACGTTCCGACCATGTAGAGCAGGTGATCCGTCCGGCGATCGAGCAGGGAGCTGTCGTTCTGTGTGACCGTTTCTTGGATTCCTCGCGCGTCTACCAAGGGGTGACGGGCGACCTGAGCCGCGATTTCATGCAAAGTCTCGAACGTGTCACAGTCAACGGCATGGTCCCGGACCTGACGCTTATCCTGGATATCGACCCTGAGGAGGGGCTGCGTAGGGCCAACGCAAGACGCGGTGACGAAGCGCCGGACCGCTTCGAGAAAGAAGCGCTCGCGACGCATCGCCGCCGAAGAAAAGCGTTTCTCGAAATTGCCAAGGCCGAGCCGGCGCGCTGTGTCGTGATCGACGCAGCGATGCCCGCCGACAGGGTCACGGTTGCCATACAGCGCGTCGTTCAGCAGACCATGGCCAAACGTAAGTCAGGACGTGAAAGGAGCGATGCCTGATGTTTGAACGCACCGCGCCTGAACGCTTCGATACACTGCCGGAAATCCCTGAACCATCGGAGAATCCGCTTCTGGTGGGCCATGAAAGGGTGGCCGACATGCTGGCCGGTGCCTATCGGGCAGGTAAACTGCATCACGGACTCCTTTTTGCCGGTCCTCCGGGCATAGGAAAGGCAACGCTCGCCTTTCACCTTGCCAATCATCTTTTCGCCTATCCGCGGGCGGAAGATGCTCCCGAACGCCTCTTGGTGCCCGATCCCAAATCGCAGGCTTTTCGACTGATCGCGCAGGATGCACACCCCTCGTTGCTGCACCTGTCACGGCCCTTCGTGGAGCGGGACAAGAAATTCAAAACCGTCATCACCGTGGATGAAATCCGCCGCATTCAGCGGTTTTTGTCGCTGACAACTCATGATGGCGGATACCGGGTCGTGATTGTCGATCCGGCGGACGATCTCAACGTCAGCGCTGCAAACGCACTTTTGAAGAGCCTTGAGGAACCGCCACCGCGAACGGTCTTCATCCTGATCACTCATTCGCTCGGACGGCTTCTGCCCACGATCCGCTCGCGCTGCCAGATCGTACGTCTCCAACCGCTTGCCGCGCCGGATCTCGTGGGTTTGTTGCGCACATTGGGTGCTGCAGATGGTGAGAGCGATGAGGAGATTGCGGCACGAGCCCAGGGCAGTGTGCGCAATGCGATCCTTCTCTCGCAGTTTGGCGGAGCCGAAATCGCCGACGTCCTGCAAAAACTGGTCTCGGGGCGCAGGTTTGACGCCGCTGAAGCCTTGCGCCTTGGCGACGCAGTCAGCGGGCGCGAGCGGGATGTCCAGTTTGCGATCTTCAACCGCACGGTGCTGGACATGATCAATCAGTTTGCCACGAGGCGCGCTGAAGCCGGCGACACAAGAGGGGCAGCAGCGGTAGCGGACCTCTGGGACGAAATAAACACAGCGATCCGGGATGCGGACACCTTCAATCTCGACCGCAAGCAGCATGCCGCCGGCGTTGCCGCGAAGCTTAATGCCGCATTCAATGCCTGAAGATGCGTGTTGGGCTGGCATGCGCATGCGCGATGCGCTATCTGGGCGTCATCTAGCAATGTGTTTTCTGGACGTTCTTCCCAATGGCTCGCGATAAGTTTTACATCACCACGCCCATTTTCTATCCCAACGGCAAACCGCATATCGGACATGCCTATACGGTGATCGCGACAGATGCGATGGCGCGCTTCCAGCGGCTTGATGGCAAGGATGTTTTCTTCCTGACCGGCACTGACGAGCACGGACTGAAGATGCAACAGACAGCGGATAAGGAAGGCATCACGCCCCAGGCCCTCGCAGACCGCAACACCGCCGTGTTTCGCGATATGATCGCCGCGCTGGGTGGCTCGAACGACCAGTTCATCCGCACCACCGAGGAACGGCACCATCGCGCCTGCCAGGCGATCTGGCAGAAGATGGCCGACAATGGCGACATCTATCTGGACCGCTATTCGGGCTGGTACTCCGTGCGGCAGGAAGCTTATTTCGACGAAAGCGAAACGACAGTTGGCGAAGACGGCGTGCGCCGCGAACCGCTGGGCTCACCTGTGGAATGGAACGAGGAGGAAACCTATTTCTTCCGTCTTTCCGCCTATCAGGACAAGCTCCTCGCCCACTACGAGGCCAATCCGGATTTCATCGGTCCCGCCGAGCGCCGCAACGAGGTGATGAGCTTTGTACGCTCGGGTCTGAAGGATCTCTCGATTTCGCGCTCGACATTCAACTGGGGTGTTCCGGTACCAGGTGATGAAAAGCATGTGATGTATGTGTGGGTGGATGCGCTGACCAACTACATCACGGCTGCCGGTTACCCCGACACGAATGCCGAGCGGTGGTCTTACTGGCCGGCGAACGTGCATGTGATCGGCAAGGACATCGTGCGGTTTCATGCCGTCTACTGGCCGGCTTTCCTGATGTCGGCGGGCATAGAGCTGCCCAAGCGCGTTTACGCGCATGGGTTCCTGTTCAACCGCGGCGAGAAGATGTCCAAATCGGTCGGCAATGTGGTCGACCCGTTCGCGCTGATCGAGCATTACGGTCTGGATGCGGTGCGCTATTTCTTCCTGCGTGAGGTGCCGTTCGGGCAGGATGGCAGCTACAGCCATGATGCCATCGTCAACCGCACCAACGCTGATCTCGCGAATGATCTGGGCAATCTCGCCCAACGTTCGCTTTCTATGATCGCCAAGAATTGCGACGGTGCCGTTCCTCAGAAGGGCACACCTGCCGAGGAGGATCTGGCCATTCTGAAGCGCGCCGGCGAAGCGCTGGAGACGGCACGCGGAGCCATGGGCACGCAGGCTCTTCATCAGGCGCTCGGGGCAATCTTTAACGTGGTGGCCGAGGCGAACCGCTATTTCGCGGGGCAGGAGCCCTGGGCGCTGAAAAAAACGGACCCGGTGCGGATGCAATCCGTGCTCTACACAACCGCTGAACTGGTGCGTCGGGTGGCCATTCTTTGCCAGCCCTTCATACCGGGGTCGGCAGAAAAACTGCTAGATCTTCTAGCGGTCGACAAGGACGCACGGACGTTTGCCCATCTGGGAGACGAAAACGCTCTGGTGCCTGGCACCGCTCTGCCGGCTCCACAGCCGGTCTTCCCACGCTATGTCGAGCCGAAAACGGACGGTGAGGGGGCCTGACATTGATGCTGGTCGACAGCCATTGCCATCTGGATTTCCCCGATTTCGAGGAGGACCGGGCGGGTTTCATCAAGCGCGCTGGGGAAGTCGGCGTCGGCCTCATGGTGACGATATCGACCCGCGTGCGCCAGTTTGAGCGAATCCGCGCGATCGCCGAGGCACATGAGAACGTCTTCTGTTCCGTTGGCACCCATCCCCACAATGCGGATGAGGAACTGGATGTGACGGCTGACGATCTTGTGCGCCTTGCCGGGCATCCCAAAGTGGTCGCGATCGGCGAAGCCGGTCTCGATTACTTCTATGACAAGGCTCCGCGCGACGCTCAGGCTCAGGGCTTCCGCACACATATCGCAGCGGCTCGCCAGACGGGACTGCCGCTTGTCATACACGCGCGTAATGCCGATGACGACATGATGGCGATCCTCGAAGAAGAAACAGAGAAGGGCGCCTTCCCCTTCATCTTGCACTGTTTTTCCTCCGGCGCCGCGCTTGCAAAGACAGGTGTCGAACTGGGAGGTTATATCTCGTTTTCGGGCATCCTGACGTTCCGCAACTCCCAGGAACTGCGTGATATCGCCAAAACCGTGCCGCACGACCGGCTTCTGATCGAGACAGACGCGCCATATCTTGCGCCGGTCCCGAAGCGCGGAAAGTGCAATGAGCCGGCTTTTGTCGTGCATACGGCGCGTGTTCTCGCACAAACCATAGGTCTTTCCGAGGAAGAAACGGCGCGCCTGACAACGGAGAATTTTTTCCGGCTGTTCACCAAAGTGCCACGGGACGCTGCGCGGTGAGCGATGTTCTGCGCCTGACGATCCTGGGATGCGGTTCGTCACCGGGCACGCCGCGGATTACCGGCGACTGGGGCGCCTGCGACCCTGAAAATCCCAAAAACCGGCGTCGCCGCTGCGCAGCAATGGTCGAGCGCATTTCGAAGAACGGCGGCACCACACGTGTTGTCATCGATACCGGGCCGGATTTCCGGGAACAGATGATTTCTGCTGGTGTCGACCGGTTGGACGCTGCCGTCTATACCCATCCTCACGCAGATCACATCCACGGTATCGACGATCTTCGCGGTTATGTCCTCAATCAGCGTCACCTGATGGACGTCTATGCGGACAAGCCGACACTGGAACGCCTGAACGAAGCCTTTGGCTATTGCTTCGAAACGCCGCCAGGCAGCAATTATCCGCCGATCCTGAAGGCGTGTCCCATCAGTCATGAGGCGAAATTTTCCATTCAGGGAGCCGGCGGGAAAATTCCATTTATTCCGCTTCCTCAGATACATGGCGATATTCTTTCCCTCGGATATCGCATTGGCGGCTTCGCCTATTGCCCGGATGTCAGCGCCTTTCCGGACGACACTCCGGAGCTGATTTTAGGTGCCGACACGCTGATCATCGATGCACTGCAATATCGTCCGCACCCAAGCCACTTTTCGCTTGGGGAAGCGCTGGGCTGGATTGAGCGTCTCAACCCAAGACGCGCAGTGCTGACACACATGCACATACCGCTCGACTATGAGACCGTGTTGCGGGAAACGCCGGACCACGTGGAACCGGCCTTTGACGGCATGGTGCTTGAGTTGCCCATTGAGGAGGATATGGAATGAGCAAGAGCATCAAACGGGTGCAGCAAGCGGCTGATGCGGCCGGGCTGGCAATCGAAATCAAACGCATGGGCGAATCCACACGAACCGCGGAAGAAGCGGCAAACCAATGTGGCTGCAGCGTCGCCCAGATCGTGAAATCCCTGATCTTTCAAGGCGAGCAAAGCCAGAAGCTCTATTTGTTTCTGGTTTCGGGTAGCCGTCAGCTGGATACCGGCAAGGCAGCGGCGCTGGTCGGTGAACCCTTGAAACGCGCGGATCCGCGGCACATCCGCGATGTTACGGGATTTGCGATCGGAGGCGTTTCACCACTCGGGCAGCCCGACGAGGTTGCGCGTTTTGGCGACGAGAGCCTTCTTGGGTTCGATGTGGTGTGGGCCGCAGCAGGAGCGCACGATGCGGTTTTCTCCGCTGAACCAGCCGCGCTTTTCGAAGCCGCAAGCGTTCAGAAGGTCGATATTGCATCATGAGCAGATATTCGATAGTTCCATAATCTATCTTATGCGATCTATTGACGTCCAAAGGTGCGTTCAAGTTTGGACCGCGACTTGCGGATGAATACCAACGAGCTGGCTCCGCAAGAAAAACGCGCCACCCGCGCCTCTCTCACCGCGTCACAGCGCTGCGCGCAGAATATGTGTTTTGAGGGTTCGACCCGATAACGCCTACGAAATTTCGTCCACCGTCAGGCGCATGCTCCCGCCCATCATCTCACCTGGAGCAAGACGACGAAGGCCACCGAAACCTGCGTGGTGAAAACCGTTTGCCGTATGAGACATGGGTTCGAAGCAGACAAACTCGAAGTCAGGCGGCGGTGAAAAGAGCATATAGCGAGAAAAGACCGGATCGGTATCGATGCTCGCCCCAAGCTCCAGCTCGGGCCAGACGAACCGGGCCCGGCAGTTCCATCCTTCGAAACAATGATTGAGCCCGTGATCAGGCAGCAGCCGGGGTTTGGAAAAATCGACTGTTTCAGGCAGCGGCTCGTTGCGGTCCGGAACGTGGTATTCGTCTTCAGTCCACCAGGATTGCGCAGGTGCCTCCAGGGTCATGCCGGAGGTTCTGGGGAAATATGGGTGCAAACCAAGGCCAAACGGCATGGCGTCCCCGCCCCTGTTCTCCACCTCGATTGTTATTGTCAGGCAATTTTGATCGAGCATGAACCGCTGCTCGGCTCTATAAGTGTACGGGGATCGTGTATTGCCCTCATGCTCCATTTCGAGCGTCACAGAACCATCTGTACGCTCTACAACGGTCCAATCGCTCTTCCAGCCCTCGCCATGGATGTAGAATGGTGGGGTATCGTTGGGTTCGAACGTGTAGGTCCGACCTTCATAGTCGAACGTGTTCCCGCCAACCCGATTGGAAAAAGGCACCATCGGAAAACACGCCGTATCCGTCGGCCCGAACGCACCGTTTTCGCCCGCAAACGGCCGCATGAACGGCTGGCCATTCCGATGATATCCGTCCACAACGACACCAAAGCGTGGGGAAACCCGAACACGCAAATCCATGCTTTCCAACAAGATCATATGGTCCGGCATTCTTCCCCCTGACATCGAGCAATCCGGGTCAAGCCTTACAACAAGCCGGCCCGCGAAACCATCCGCTCAGGAGGGATTTGCGACGAGTTTGCCAAGTCCTGTCAGCGCTCGCCCAGACTCTGACTGAACTGTGCGGTGATCGGTGCCAGAAAATAGCTGATCAATCGGCGATCTCCCGTGATGGCATCAACACTGCCAGTCATCCCCGGTCGCAAAGCCAACCGCCCTGCCGGTGACTGCAACGCATCACCCTCTGGTTTCAGCCGCACGACGAACCCCCAGCGGCCGCTCCCTCCGACTTCAATCGAATCGCTTGCGATATCAGTGATCGTGGCCATCATCGCGCCAAAGCGTTCGGCAGGATAGGCATCAAGACGAATGCGCGCTTTCTGTCCTGCCTCAAGAAACCCGCTGTCTTCATTCGAAAACAAGGCCTCGAATTCGAGCTGGCTGTCGTTTGGCACCACGCGCATCAGGTCCTGTCCGGCCTGGACAACGCCTCCTACGGTGGTTACGGAGAGCTGTTCGACCGTGCCCGACACAGGAGCGCGTAGCTGCGTGGCGGCCACTCTTTCCTCCAGAGCCCGGCGTTCCTGCCGCAACGCGGCCAATCGCGCCTCGATCCCGTCTCGTTTTTGCATGAACCTGTTGTAATTCGCGCTGAAGAGCCCTGCCCGCTCGGCGTCCAGGACGGAAGCCTCCGCGGCGGTTTTTGCGATCTCGCGTTTGAGAACATCTCTCGCACTGCGAATATCGTCATAGGCTGCGCGTACCTTCAGATAGGCTTCGCGTGAAGAAATGCCACGTTCCATGAGTTTTTCCGCCGCCTGTAGTCGCTCTTGCTGAACGGCGAGTGCGGTATCCGCCTGGGCAATCCGACCCTGCAGAACCTCCATGGCCTTCCGATTGACTTCCAGGCGAGCATCGGCCGCGGCTAACCCATCTGCAAAGTCCTTGAGTTCGGCTTCGAGAAGGCGCGCCTGCATGGCCTCATCAGCGTCTTCTCCCGCCCTGGTTGACGAGGTGTCTTCTTTACCGTTGCGAATATCTCCCCCGTCGCGCAGCACGACGAGTTCGGACAGGAAAGCGGCGAAGCGGACGTTTTCGCGCTTCAGGCGCGCTTCTTCCTCGACCAGCGTAAGAAGTTTCGTTTCGGCTGGGGTTGCATCGAGTGTAAGCAACAGCTCTCCTTTGCTGACACTGACACCGTCACGCACGAGGATTCCTGTGATGGAGCCAGGATATTCGGCCTGCACCACCTGCACTCTGTCCAGCGGAACGAGCCGTACGGTTCCGCGTGCGGTAACCTCAACACGCAACAGGCACGCCGCAATGAGAGTGACGATGAAGATGGTCGTGCTGATCAGCACGGTGAGATGCAATGTCGGGGAGGCTGCACCCGATGTGTCAAACAGGCGCATGATTTTTTCCTGCAGCAAAGTCGATGATTTGATCTCGGCCGTCAAAAACATCCGGCCTGTGTGTGATCACGATCACCGTCATCGTTCTCCTGAGCCGCATCAGCTCCGCCACCATTCGCCGCTGTGAGGCTTCATCAAGCGCACTGGTCGGTTCATCGAGTATGAGAACGGACGGGCTTTGAAGCACCGCGCGGGCGATAGCTATTCGTTGTCTCTGCCCGCCAGACAAGGCATTCCCCTGCTCGCCCACCGGCGTATCGAGCCCAAGCGGCAATCGGTCGACGAGATCATCCGCAGCCGCGACCGCAAGCGCATCGCGCAGCGCCGCATCGGTTGCGTCTGGGCATCGCAACTGCAAATTCTCGCGGAGCGTGCCCGAAAAAAGATAGGGGTCTTGAGGAACATAAACGATCCGCGACCGAACGCTCTCCGGTTCGTACCCGCTGAGATCCTCGCCACCAATACAGATTGCTCCTTCCTGCGGCTTTTCCAGCCCGGCAGCCAGGCGCCCGAATGTCGACTTCCCTACTCCCGACGGCCCGACAACAAGGGTGCAGGTGTGAGGTTCTGCCACAAGGTCAACGCGGTCCAGGACCGGCTTCTGATCGATAGAATAGGAGAAGGAGACAGACCGGAATTCCAGCCGGGGTTCGAGCCCGTTTGGGAGACGCTTTTTCTCGCCGAAGGGCTCGCGCTCGCTGCTCAGGATGTCACCTAAGCGTTGACGCGAGACACGGAGATTCTGCCAATCCTGCCATAATTTTGAAAAGCCTGCGATGGGGGCTGCGACCTTCTCTGCAATGAGCTGGAAAGCGATGAGCTGGCCCAATGTGAGTTCACCGGCAAACACCTGCTGTGCTCCGATATAGATTACTCCAATGAAAACGCCTTTCTCACAGATCATGGCAAGTTGGCCGCTCACGGCGTTCATCGTGTAGACCCTTCGCGAAGCCTGAAGGGTTTGGGAAAGCGTTTGCCGCAGCCGCGCCAGCATCGCGGTCTCAGCCGTTAGTGCTTTCACGGCCGTCATGCCAGTCAGGTTCTCAACCAGCCGCGCCTGGTGTCGAGCGCCCGTGTCGAACTGGACACGCAGCCGCTTTCGCAGCATGGGGCCAAAGCACAGATACAATGCCGCCTGGAGTGGCAGAGCCACCGCAACGACCAGTGTCAGTTGCCCTGAAATCGACAACAGAACGGCGACATAGAGAAAGGTGAAGAAAAGATCCAGTGAAGCACCGGTGGTAAGACCGACAAGAAACGCCCGGATCGTATCGGTCTCGCCGATCCGCGAGAGAGTTTCGCCGACCGGCCATTTGCGAAAATGGCGCAATGGCAATCGGAACAGATGCTCAAACAACCGTGTTCCCAGTTCCAAGGTCAGGCGGTTTGCGACAGAAACGCCCAGAAATGCTGCAAGCAGGTTGAAGCAGAGCTGAAATACATTGGCGCCAATCATGACGATCACAACGACGATCAGGGATGCTTCACGCTGAAACGGCAAGATCCGATCAATCACCACCTGAAACACGAAGGGCTCAAGAAGCCCTATGAGCCGCACACAGACAGCCAAAAACGTAAGCTCAGCATATAATGGAATATGCTTGCCCAGTGTCGTTGTGAACCACGACTGGGGAACGCCCTGCTCACTCGTCTTGAAGCGTTGCGTCATAAACAAACCTGCTAGGAGCGCATTGTCAGGCGGGGGCCGCGGACGTGCACGGCCCCCAACCTTCGTGCGAGCAATTTCGCACTACGCTATCTGGCTAACGCGGCTGAAAATTAAGCCACAGCGTCTTCGATGGCACCGCCGATAAGGCCGCCGACCGTGTTTCCGACTGCGCCACCAATCTCGGCCCCCGGCACGCTTCCGAAGTAACCGCCGATGGCTCCGCCAACGAACGAACCGACAGCAGCGCCAACGGTGTGGCCGAGACTTTCGGCTCCCTCGCCGCCGCCACCGAAGCTGATCGGTGCATCGATGCCAGGGTAGTCAATCTGAAACTCGTGAAACATTATCAAAGTCCTGTTTTAAATATGTTTTTGAGTATGAAGCCGAACAATCGGCGGTTTCACCGGCGAATAATGTTCACCGGTATGCACCCGACACGAAATACATCGGGGCATTCCTTCTAAACCAACGCCCTGCAAGGGGTCGGTTCGGGTGTTGCGACTAGGCGCTGCTTCTCCAACGCTTGACGGAGCGAAGCGCGCCATCGGATGCTCGCCGCACGCTGGTCGCGCGGCAGCCAGGAAAGATGTTCTTCCGGAGATCGGAGATAATTTCGCGCGCCGTGCCATAGGGCGCGATGAAATCATTGAAGAACAGGCGCTCCCCGCTTCTCCACTCGTGAAAGGCGAGTGCGCGCCCTGTTTGCAGGATGGTTTTCTCCGTTTCGAGATCGACAAACGCCCAGCTGACGAAACCCGTGGGAATCCCGTCGGGGGTGAGATAAAACCTCGCCTGACCTAGATGTAACGGGGGCAGGATTTCCACGTCGAGATACCGTTTCACAGGGAAACCCCGATGGTTTCCAGAGCGTGCCAGAAGTTCCAGCGCATAGCCAACACCCGAATACAGATCGATCGGCTTCATGACACGAAATCTCCCACAATGTTGTCCGGGGCGGTGCGTCGGAGCTCGGCCGCCGCCTGCGGGCAATGGTTTTCGAAGGCCGTAAGCAGATCGGGAAGACGCTGCGCACAGGCGATCCGGCGCTCAAACCCGGTCGGCTTGCCCCCTTCACTGCACTGCCACAGGATATAACCAAGCGGCACCTGCTCCTGATCGGTTGCAAGGAACACATTGCGTCCCTGCATGGCCTGAAGAAGATGTGCGTATCGCGGGCCGATAGCTTCTTCGAACGTGTCGGCTCCCTGTCGCTGGAGATCCAACAACAAAAGTGCACCGATCTGTCGATAGAGATTGGCGACAGTGCCGCCTGTGTCCGTCAACGCGGGAAGGACATACCGCTGTGGCAGAATGTGCGCCCGCTCATAAAACTCCGCTAAATGAGACGGTGCCTTCGCGCCGCTTTTGAAGAGCAAAGCTGTTTCGCCGCTGGACCATTCATACCCAACTGCATGAGCCAGAAGCCGCGCTACCGGATAATTCCAGGCGTAGTCGTATAGGTCGCTACCGTCCTCCAAAGCACGAACAAGCGATTGCAGACTGGTACCAAGGTAGCTGGAATTGTCTGCCAACCACGCCGTCTCCATAAAAGGAGATAAGGATGGCTGGTTGTCGCGTAACCAGGTGAGAAGCAAGCGCTCCCCGACAAAAGCGCATAGTTCGCGGGCCATTGGCGGCATTGCGGTGCGCCTGGACGCAACGATCTGCAGCGCATGCGAAAACTCATGGGCGACAGTAAGAACATCCGAAGCGGTCCCTTTATAGGGGCAATGAACGAAGGGTAAGCTCTTCGGGCCTCGGTCGTAAGTGTAGGCGCGACCTCCCCTTTCCTCGTTAGCCTCGAAACTTTTCGGCACACGCATCCGCACGGTTCGAATCAGCGAGGACAGTTCAGGGATCCCCGCCGTCAGCGCCTCGGCAACCATTTCCCAAGCCGCCTCTCCAGACAGATCAAAGAATCTGTCGCCACCGCTGGCCCCCAGACCGATCAAAAAAATGGGAAGGGGATGATCCACCAGGTTTCGTTTAAGGAACTGAGAATCCAAACTATTGGCGCGCAACCAATCAGAAAAAATATCAACCATGAAAAAGCTATAACAAATATTGGTCTTCGTCGTCATGTTTAGGATAATATACATGATGACGAAGGGATTTATATCGTGAATTTTGTGAAATAAACGCCCTTTTTATACTGATATTTTTTGGTGAATATTATATCGAAAACATAGTCGCTATAGCAGCGCTTCTGAACAGGAAGGATGCAGGGGGCGCCCCTCAAAGCCAATATGTGCCCTAAGGATTGCGTATGATTGTGCTTGCGTCCCGACTTTCGTTGCATATATACGGGCCACACTCCTGAATGATCAGGTTGAGCATCTGCTGGTTGGAGAGGACGCCATGTCTCAAGACGCCCTTTTCCAATTGGGGATGGATTCAGTTGTACTGAACACCGCCCAAAAGGAAGAAAGCACCACCGCGCAGCCCGCCACTGCGGTTTGCGACGACAAGGATCACTTTATCGAGAAGGACGGCGTTCTTTGCGCCGGCTCGCATCTCATCGTGGATCTGTTCGAGGCCGAACGCCTGGACGATCTGCCATACATCAAGAAAACGTTGATCGATTGCGTGAACGCAGCCGGTGCGACTCTCTTGCATATCCACTTGCACCCATTCGAGCCGAATGGCGGGATCAGCGGCGTTGCCGTGCTGGCTGAAAGCCACATCTCGATCCATTCCTGGCCGGAGCGGAAATATGCAGCGCTGGACATTTTCATGTGCGGTGACGCAAAGCCCGAGCGGTGCATTGACGTCTTGAAGGAAGCATTCGCTCCTGGCCGCATGGATGTGAACGAGTTGCTTCGGGGACGAAACGCGTGAGCGATCGAAAAACCATATCGGAAACCCTCCATGACGGCATCAGTATGGTTTTCGATGTCGACGAGGTGCTTTACGAGGAAGGAACGGGACACCATCAGCTTTCGCTGATCCGAAACCCGGTCTTTGGAAAAGTTCTCGTGCTCGACGGCGCGGTGCAGGTCACCAGCCGGGATGAGTTCATCTATCATGAGATGCTGGCGCACGTTCCGCTCGCTGCTCATGAAAACCCCGCCGATGTTCTCATCATCGGCGGCGGCGACTGCGGTTTGGCGGAAGAGGTCCTGAAGCACAAGCGCGTCGGCACCCTCACCCAGGTGGAAATCGATGCCTCGGTGCTCGATTTCTCGCGTGAGCATTTCGCCGATTTCAATGCGCCAGTCTTTGAAGATCCCCGTTTCCAGGTAGAGATTGCCGACGGCGCGGTTTTTGCGGCGGAAACCGATAAGCGTTTCGACGTAATACTCGTCGATTCCACCGATCCCACAGGTCCGGGCGCGGTGTTGTTCACCACCGATTTTTACAGGAACCTGAAGCGCATCCTGCGCCCGGGAGGCATCGTCGTGTCCCAGAACGGGGTTCCCTTCCTACAGCCTGAGGAGTTTTCCAAGGCGATGAAGGGGCTTTCCTCGGTATTCGAGACGACGAGCTGTTATCTCGTTTCGGTGCCCACCTATTTCGGCGGGCACATGACGTTGGGATGGTCGAGCGACGATCCGGAAGCACTCTCGGTCAGTGAGGCGACGCTTAGGGAACGTATGGCGGGGATCGAGACCCGTTATTACACACCGGCGCATCATCGGGCGGCTTTCGCCCTTCCGCGTTTCATCGAAACGCTCCTTGAGGACGCCTTAAAAGCGTAAGGAATGGGCCAGAAGGCCCATTCTCCTCTTTCAGCTTCCCTGCCCGGAAAAGAACGGTACGCTGGCAGCCAGTTCCATGTCCAACTGCTGGGCCTTGCGATAGGCAGGCCGTGTTTCCACGCGTGCGAGATAATCCTTGAAAACCGGCTTCTCAGGCAGAGCGCGCAGGATGTTCATGGTGTAATTGATTCCGGATGCAAGCTGCGTGTCGGCGGCGGTAAAGCGCTCCCCTGCGGCAAAGGGATGGTTCTCTAGCCGACCTTCGATGTAGGCGAGCATATCGGCAAAAATACCGAACGGATACTCGTTGCTCGTGTAATCCAGTCTCTGCACTTGCGCGCAGATCACCGGATCAAAGACCGCATCACAATAAACCAGCGCTGTCAGATAAGCCGCACGGTCCGGATCGCTTATCGCAGGCGCCAGTCCGGTCTGTGAAAACCTGTCGGCCAGATAAATGGTTATTGCGGCACGCTCGGTCACGACCTGCCCATCATGGACAATGGCAGGAACCTTCTTGCTGGGCTGAATGGAACGGTAGCTCTCGGGCACACCCTCGCGCGCGCGGATGTCGATCATCTCCAGATCATATGGGATCTGCAGCTCCTCAAGGAGCCAGAGAATACTGGAAGAGCGTGACCAGGGTGCATGGTAGAACGTCAGCATCGGATATCCCTCTTTTCACATGGCCCGACCTTATCACCTCCCTCCTGACAGGAGACTGTCAGCAGATTGCCCCGTTCGATCTGTTAGATACAAAAAAGGCGGCCGAAGCCGCCTTTTCGCTCGAACAACGATGAATTGCCTCAGTTCGGCAACTTGTCGTCGATGCCCTTGATGTAGAAATTCATGCTAAGGACCTCTCCGTCAGGCGCCACCTGTCCTTCTTCAAGCCAGAGCGTTCCATCCTGCTTGTAGACAGGACCGGTAAAGGGGTTGAAGCCCTCGTCCTTGATCTTAGCCTCGATTTCCTCGGCAGCCGCCTTAACATCGTCGGGCATGTTCGTGTACGGCGCCATAACGACGTGGCCATCTTTCATGCCGCCCCAGACATCGTTCTGTTCCCAGGTGCCGTCCATGACCGCCTGGACACGCTCGATGTAATATGGGCCCCAGTCATCGACGATGGAGGTGAGCTGAGTTTCCGGCGCGAATTTGATCATGTCAGAGGCCTGACCGAACCCTTTGATGCCGCGCTCTGCTGCCACCTGAAGGGGCGCGGTGGAATCGGTGTGCTGGGTGATGATGTCGACGCCCTGGTCAAGCAGTGCCTTGGCTGCATCGGCTTCTTTGCCGGCATCAAACCACGTATTGGCCCAGACGATCTTCACCTGAAAATCCGGATTGACCGATTGCGCACCGAGCATGAAGGCATTAATGCCCATGACCACCTCGGGGATCGGGAAAGAGGCGATATAGCCGGCCACGCCCTTTTCCGACATTTTGGCAGCGATCACACCCTGCACATAACGCCCCTCGTGAAAGCGTGAATTGTATGTGGCGACATTCGGATGATCGCGTTTGAAGCCGGTGGCATGCTCGAACTTGATGTCCGGGAACTTGGCGGCAACCTTCTGTACCGGATCCATGAAACCGAAGGACGTCGCGAAGATGATATCGCATCCGGAACGCGCAAAGCGCTCGAGCGCGCGCTCGGCATCCGCCCCTTCCGGAACGCTTTCAAGATAGGCCGTCTCGACCTTGTCACCAAAATGCTCCTCGACATCGAGCAGGCCTTGATGGTGCTGATAGGAATAGCCGAAATCGCCGATCGGCCCGACGTAGATCCAGCAGGCCTTGGTCTTGTCCTGCGCGGCGACGGGCGCGGCACCGAAGGCGGTGACCGCGGTGGTCGCGGCAAGTGCCAGAACGAGTTTTTTCATTTTTGACGTCCTCTCTGTTGACTGAGTGCAGGGCTTATCTGGCTGGCACAAAGGGCCGGCCGAGGCATGCAGGCGTGTTGACCATTGTCAGGCGCCGGTTTCGCGAGATTAGTACAAGAACGGCGACAGTCGCCAGATAGGGCAACGCAGACAGGAACTGTGAAGGCACAGATACTCCGATCACCTGCGCATGCAACTGGCCGATAGAGACAGCGCCGAAGAGATAGGCTCCCGCCAGGACACGCCATGGACGCCAGGAAGCGAACACCACCAACGCCAGCGCAATCCAACCGCGTCCGGCCGTCATGTTCTCGATCCATTGTGGCGTATAAACCAGTGAAAGATAGCCCCCCGCAAGCCCGGCGCAGGCACCGCCGAAGACAACCGCAGCATAGCGCACCGCGATCACCTTGATGCCGAGTGCATGGGCGGAATCGTGATTGTCCCCCACCGAGCGCAGCGTCAGACCGGCGCGCGTGTTGAACAGGAAATAGCTGACACCGATCACGAGCAGGATCGAGATATAGAAGAGCGGCGCCTGCGCAAACAAAAACCGCCCAACCACGGGCAGATCGGACAGGACAGGTATGACCAGTGGCGCCATCTTAACGCCCGGCAATCCAATGAAGGCTTCGCCAATCATACCCGATACACCGAGCCCGAGCAGCGTCAACGCAAGGCCAGTCGCCACCTGGTTTGTAACGAGTGACAGCGTCAGGAACCCGAAGAGCAGCGCGAAAGCCGCACCAACCAGAATGGCCGCGAAGACACCAAGCCAGGGAGAGCCGGTGGTGATTGCCACGCCGAAGCCGGTGACGGCGCCCATCACCATCATACCTTCCACGCCAAGGTTCAGAACACCGGAGCGCTCCACGACCAGTTCGCCGATGGCGGCAATCAGAAGCGGCGTTGCTGCGGTGGCGATGGTGATGAGAACGGATTCAAGCATTGGTCGTGACCTCCCCGCCCCGCATCGCGCGCCCGGCAAGCCGTATCCTGTAGTGAATGAGCGTGTCGCAGCCGAGCACGAAGAAAAGCAGCATGCCCTGAAAAGCGCGCGCCGCCTTGTCGGAAAGCCCAAGCGAGATCTGCGCCGCTTCACCTCCAAGATAGGAGAGAGCAAGAACGAAGCCTGCCGCAACGATACCAAGCGGGTTCAGGCGACCGAGAAAAGCAACAATGATCGCGGTAAACCCGTAGCCCGGTGAAATGGAAGGCTGGAGCTGGCCAATGGCGCCTGCGACCTCCGAAATGCCGGCGAGACCGGCAAGTCCGCCGGAGATCAGGAATGCCACCATCACCATCCGCGACGAGCTGAAGCCGGCAAAGCGCCCTGCCCTTGGGCTTTGACCCAAGACCCGAATCTCGAAACCTTTTCGTGTCTTGCGCAAGATGAACCAGAGTATGAGAGCAGCAAGAACGGCGAAAACGATGCCCCAATTGGCCCTCCCTGCCGAGGGCATCAGCTCGGGCAGGATGGCGAAAGCATGAAAATCACGCGTTTCGGGAAAGTTCATGCCGCCTGGGTCGCGCCAGGGGCCGCGCACGATCCAGTCCAGAAAGAGCTGCGCCACGTAAACCAGCATAAGGCTGGTCAAGATTTCATTGGTGTTGAAACGTGCCTTGAGAAAGGCCGGCACGGCGGCGTAAGCCGCACCGCCAGCCACCCCCATGACGAGCATCAGGGGAAGAACGAGCCAAGTCTGAAAATCGGGAAAAACCACCGGCAGGATGCTGCCGGCAATTGCGCCTGCGATGAACTGTCCTTCAGCACCGATGTTCCAGTTGTTTGACAGAAAACACACCGACAGGCCGACGGCGATGAGGATCAACGGTGCTGCCTTGATCGCCAGCTCATGCAACGACCATGTCTCGCGCAACGGATCTATGAAATAGTAATAGAGCGCATCGAGAGGATTCTTGCCCAGTATGGAGAACATGATCGCACCGGCGATCATGGTCAGCACCAGGGCGATCAACGGCGATATTGCACTGAACAAAACGGAATGCTGCGGACGCTTGACGAGTTCCAGGCGCATCATGCGGTCTCCGTGTTTTCAGGCAGGCCGGTACGTTCGGGCTCGGCGCCGCCCATCAGAAGGCCGATTCTTTCAAAGCTTGCTTCGGCGATCGGCATTGGCGCAGACAGTCGCCCGTCATGCATGACCGCGATACTGTCGCAAATCTCGAACAATTCATCGAGGTCCTGAGAGATGACCAGAACCGCCGAGCCCGAGCGCGCCAGATCGATCAAGGCCTGCCTGATGCGCGCCGCCGCCCCGGCATCCACACCCCATGTGGGCTGATTCACGACGATGACGGCCGGCTGACGATCAAGCTCACGGCCAATGATGAATTTCTGCAGATTGCCACCGGAGAGGGCCGAGGCCTCGGGATCCTCCCCGCTTTTGCGAACATCCATGACCTTGACGATGCGGGAAGCCGCCTTTGCAAGCGCACTCGTACGTACGGTGCCGAACATGCCCAGAAGCGCGCGTTTATCGGTGACATGCCGTGACAGAAACAGGTTTTCGGAAAGACGCATTTGCGGTGCAGCGCCATGGCCAAGCCGCTCTTCCGGCACAAAGGCCGCGCCGAGAAGACGGCGACCGGAAATGCCAAGCCGTCCGGCATCCGTATCGCGAATGCGGATGGCGTCCGCCTTGTCCTGCAGGACCTCGCCGGACAGGGCCTCGAACAATTCCCCCTGCCCGTTCCCAGCCACGCCAGCAATGCCCATAACCGTACCGGAACGGACTTTGAGACTGATGCCTCGCAGTGGCATCGCGAAAGGATTAGCGGCCGGCCGCTTGAGAGCTTTGACTTCCAGAAGCGCCGCACCCTCGCTATCGGCGTGCCCCGTGCGCCGGACCGTGTCGACATCGTCCCCGACCATCATTTTGGCGAGTGAGGCGGACGTCTCCTGCCTCGGGTCGCAATGCGACACCACCTTGCCATGGCGCAGGACGGTCGCGCGGTCGCAAAGCCGCTTCACCTCTTCGAGCCGGTGGGAAATGTAGAGGATGGATTTGCCCTCGTCGCGCAGGGTCTCAAGCGTCACAAAGAGCCTGTCCGCTTCCTGCGGGGTGAGAACTGAAGTCGGCTCGTCGAGGATGATGAGGTCCGGCTTTTGCAGGAGACATCGAATGATCTCGATGCGCTGACGCTCGCCGACGGAAAGATCGCCCACATGGGCAAAGGGATCGAGCGGAAGACCGTAGGCCTTTGAGAGCTCGCGCGCCCGTTCCGCCACCTGCAGGATAGGCGTCTTGTCGTCCAAAGACAGCATGATGTTTTCTGCCGCTGTCAGAGCTTCAAACAGCGAGAAGTGCTGGAAAACCATGCCTATGCCAAGCCGGCGTGCTTCGCCCGGAGACTGGATGGAAACAGGTTTCCCCTTCCAGAAAATTTCACCGGCGGCCGGTTCCAGCGCGCCGAACAGCATTTTGACCAGTGTGGATTTGCCGGCACCATTCTCGCCGAGAAGCGCGTGAATTTCGCCTTTGCCGATCGAAAGATCGATCGCATCACAGGCTCTCAACGTGCCGAATATCTTTGTCAGCCCGCGAACTTCGAGAAGCTCGCCACCTTTGCCTTCGTGTGTTTGATCCACGCCGGCTCCCATTTCGGACATTATTGTTCTGTTCCCAACTCGATCATAGGCAGACGACTTTGCAGCGCATTAGAGCCGCATTGCTTGAAAGAGATTCAAACGCGCCCGCCCTATTCCCCTTTACGCCCTTTGCCCAGATTCGGCCACGCCTGCATGATCCCGCCGATGACAAAGAGGTAGATGCCGGTCGCTGCAATACCAATCCGCACCAGGGGATAGGCATCAAGGTTCTGAACCAGTCCGACAACACCCAAACCACACCAGGCGAAAAAAATCGAAAGATTGAGTGCGCGCAAGCGCTGCACCCGGACAGGATGAAGAAAAAACACCGGCAGGAAGGTCGTGACAGCCGAAATCAGCACCACGGCGAAGGCGACATATTCACCGGGTTCGACCACAAACAGGGTGAAAACCAACATATTCCAGACGACAGGGAACCCCTTGAAGAAGTTTTCCCGCGTCTTCATGCCAGTGTCGGCATAATAGATTGCACTGGTGACGACGATGATCGCCGCTGAGAGGAATGACAGCCCCTCGCCCATAAAGCCGCTCTGGTAGAGCGCAAAGGCAGGAATCAGCACATATGTGACGTAATCAATGATGTTGTCGAGCATGTCGCCCGACCAGGTGGGCAGAACCTGCTTCACGTCGAGTTTGCGTGCTATGGGGCCATCGATGCCGTCCACGAACAGCGCCAAACCGAGCCACCAGAACATCGCCACCCAGCGCTCCTCGCTGGCTGCCACGAGAGACAGGAATGCGAGAAACGACCCCGACGCCGTCAGAAGATGAACGGAAAACGCCTTGGCCTGGGGGGCAGTTACTTTCTTGGTCTTCATGCTTTATGCCTAAGGTCCGCGCCAATCGAGCGGGCATATTTCCGCCGAACGTCCGGCAAAGTTCCAATTGCGGCCAAAGGCACGCATACGGCTTTTTTCAGAGCGCGCTACCGTGATTTCCGGAGCGATCCAGTATTGGGAATTGGTGATCACCGTGTCGCTATCGGCATCCTTGCCGGCAATGGGCGTGATGGCCCCGTCGATGATTTTCGGAATTTGGAAGATGCGCGTCTTTCCATGGGTTTCATAGTGAACCGGCGCGCGCTGA
Organism: Nitratireductor sp. ATLC21; assembly: GCF_057196525.1. Lineage (NCBI taxonomy): Bacteria > Pseudomonadati > Pseudomonadota > Alphaproteobacteria > Hyphomicrobiales > Phyllobacteriaceae > Nitratireductor > Nitratireductor sp. ATLC21. Next base: position 434,065 of record NZ_JBXUOU010000001.1, read on the forward strand.
ATGCCCAGAAACTGGCCGACGAGTATGGAAAGGAGACCTGTCGTTCCGCCCGCCTTGCCGGAAAAGATCTTGCCAATCGCCTTTTCCGCATAGATCGAGGCTCGTTCGTCCAGAAAGATACCGGCGGTCCAGTTGCCGCGGCTCATATAGCCGGGAATTTCCATCACCAGACCGAGATTGATGCCGGATAGGTCCGTTTCACCGTAATGCCCCTGATCGATCCGGAAACCGGCCCAGGTCTGGCAGTACCCTTCCGTGGGAGGGTGATTGCCCAGCGAAAGCACGCAGGGGCAGAACACGGTGCAATTGCACGACAGCACCAGCTCGCCTTTCAGCGCCCAGTCTTTCTTTCCCATGGCGTCTGCCCCTCTTCTAAAGTGAGATTACAAGAAGCGCGAGTGCCCACACAAGCGGAAGCGCGCCTGAAATGCGTGTGAAAACGCGACTATGACCAGTTTTTTCCACCATGGTGAAGACGCCCAGAAGCGCCATCCAGAACACATTCATGATGCCGACGGCGAACATGACGAGCATCAATGCCCAGCAGCAGCCAAGGCACCACACACCCTGCTCAATCCCCAGGCGGTAGATTGATAAAGGCCGTGTGCTCCAGCGTCCGAACAGTGTGGCGAATGGGTTGCGGCATTTGACGAGACAGGCCTCCTTAAGGCCAGAAAACTGGTAAAGTCCGGCCACCGCAAGCACAGCCGCTCCCGCGAACCCGGTCCATGGAGCAAAGAGTGTTCCACCGGGCGATAGCGTGGAAACGACAAGCGCTGTTCCGGCGAAACCGAGTGAGGCGGCAAGCCACACGGAGAGATAGCCGGCTGCGAGTAATGCGGGATGCACTGCAGGCTCACCCTTGCGGGCGGCGGTGTCGGCAATTTCGCAATAGGTTCGAAGCAACGGTCCGGCCGACGGCAGCATCATCGCCAGCGCCATCAGGAACCACATCAACGCCAGAAGGATGAATGCCGACCAGTCGCTGCCGGCACGGACTGGCGCAAGGCAAAGAGCCAAAAAAGCCTCGAAGGACGATGGCAATGCAATATCTGGAGAAAGCCGAAGCCACATCGCGCCAGGACCTGCTGAACCCGGGGCAACCACCGCAGTTCTAACCCCCATCAGCGCAAGAAAAAGCCATGACATGGCAATGGCCAGAAGAAGCGCACCAAGGGAGAGGGGATAGGCCTGTCGCGCGGTTCGGTACACGGTGCGACGGGAGCCGGTCAAAGCGGTCAGGTCGTCATGTTCGGTGCTCACATCGCCCTCATGAAACTCACTGGGGTCTTTCGCCGCGTTGAAGCTTGCGCCGACCCGCCCCATCATGAGAAAGACAGGGACGGTCCTGTCGATCAAGACAGAAACAGAAATGGATGGAAAGCCGTGGGCGATCGTGACCGCAAAATTGTCGTAGCTGGGACAGGCCCAGCCGGCCTAGTCGCTGCGCTGATGCTCGCACATCACGGCCACGCGGTGACATTGGCGGGTCCGCTTCCGCAGGGACGCGATCGCCGGACCGTGGCACTCATGCGCCCGTCGCTTGATACAATCGCGCCGCTCGGCGTGCTTGATGCGCTGATGCCGGAAACCGCGCCGTTGCGCGCGATGCGTCTCGTGGATGCGACAGGGCGTCTGGTGCGCAGTCCCACGGTGACATTCCATGCTGGAGAGATCGGCGAAGACTATTTCGGCTTGAACATCCCCAATGCGCGCCTGACAGAAGAGCTGGCCAAGGTAGCGGAAGCTTCGCCGCTGATTGAATGGCACGAAAGTCTCGTAGAAACATGGGCCTGTGAAAGCGATCACGTGACAGCCACGCTCGAAAACGGTGTGGAGGTTACAGCAAAGCTGGCGGTTGCCGCCGACGGGCGTAACTCGCCGGCGCGGGAGGCCGCCGGAATTTCGGCAAAAACACGCGCCCTGCCCCAGGCAGCGCTCGTGCTGAATTTCAGCCACGCGCGTGACCATGGCTTTGTGTCTACGGAGCTTCACACCCAGAGCGGCCCCTGCACGCAGGTCCCTCTCCCCGGAATGCGTTCCAGCCTTGTCTGGGTACTTCACCCTGAAGATGCCGAGCGGATGAACAGCCTCGGTGACGAGGAACTCTCTCTACGGATCGAAGAGCAGTTTTCCTCCATGCTGGGCCGCGTCACCGTGGAGCCCGGACGTCAGATCTACCCGCTCAGCACACTCATGCCGTCGCGATTCGGACAGAACCGCGTGGCGCTTGTGGGCGAAGCCGCGCATGTCTTCCCTCCCATTTCCGCACAGGGCCTCAATCTGGGTATCAGAGACGTGGAGGATCTCGTTTCTGTGGCCAACGCCTTTCCCGATGATCCCGGAACCACGGTCGCGATGAGCCGCTATCATGCTGCGCGGCGCCCGGATGTGCTCGCCCGCAGCAATTCGGTCAATCTGCTGAACGCCTCGCTCCTTTCGGGATTCCTGCCCGCACAGGTGGCGCGCAGTGCTGGACTTTCCATCATTGGAAGCATTCCCCCGCTGCGGGCCCTCTTCATGCGTGAAGGCATGCGGCCCGGCAGCGGGTTTTCCGCGCTTCTCCCGTTTAAGGGAAAAGGTCCGGCGGCAGAATCCCGTTCGTGATCGCGTAAAGCAAGGCGGTCACAGTCCCCACCGATACGAGCGTGGTGATGAGCACACTTGCCGAAGCGCGCTCCATCCAAACACCGTATTGCTGGCTGATCACAAAGACGTTGGTGGCCGTGGGAAGCGACGCCAAAAGCACAGCCGAAAACACCCAGCTTTCAGAGAAATTGCCGATCCAGCTCAACATCACGTAGCAGATTGCGGGGTGGAGAATGAGCTTTAGGACGACGATGGCGCCCACCTCTTGCGGCACACGCTTCAGCGGTCGCAAAGCAAGGCTGACCCCCATGGCGAACAGCGCGCATGGCGCCGCTGCTGAAGCAAGATAGGCGAGCAGGCGCTCGATGGGCAATGGCGGTGCGAAATTAAGAGCCGCTGCAGCAACCCCAGCCGCGGTCGCGACGATGAAGGGGTGCAGCGCAATCTTGCGCACAACGTCGAGGGCGAGTCGGCCAGGTTTCTCACCGTTGCCACCCGAGATCGCCATCATCATCGGGGCCACCGCGAAGTGGATCATATTCTCGAAACAGAAGATGAGCGCGACAGGCACCGCCGCCTCTTCGCCGAAGGCGAGAAGCGCCAGGCCGGGCCCCATATAGCCGATATTGCCATAGCTGGCGGCAAGCCCCTTGATGGTGCTTTCGGCGATCGAACTGCGGCTGATGAAAAGTGAGCCAGCAAACATGATCCCGAAGACGATGTAGGTGGAGGCAACCGCGCCGAAAATATAGCCCCACTCCGTCAGGCGCTCGATAGGTGTTTTGGCCAGAAGCTGGAAAAACAGCGCCGGGAGCGCCACATATATGACGAAGGTGTTCATCCAGCCAAGCGCATCAGCCGGATGCGGCTTCAGCCGAGCCACGGCGTAGCCGATGAAGATCAATCCGAAAAACGGCAGAACAAGTCCTGCGACACTGGTCATGGCCCATCCCTGCTTGGGCCACCGCCCGCTTCAACGCCCCTTGAAAACGGTGCGCAAACGGATCGCCCACACATGCCGGCTAGCCCGCGAGCGCCCTGCCCGTCAAGCCTGCGGGATTGAATTGTGACGGCTGCTGCGCCACATAGGAAGTCAGAGGTATAATTATGCAAACGATTGGAACTGCAAAATTTCGCATTGGCCAGGTCGTCCGCCATCGGGTGTTCGACTTCCGCGGCGTGATTTTCGATGTAGACCCGGAATTCAACAACACCGAAGCCTGGTATCAGGCGATCCCCGAGGAAGTGCGCCCGCGCAAGGATCAGCCCTTCTATCATCTTCTCGCCGAGAACGAGGAGACGGAGTATGTGGCTTATGTTTCAGAGCAGAACCTGGTGCCGGATGAATCCGGCGTGCCGGTTCGGCACCCACAATTGGCAGAGTTTTTCGTGGAAACCGGTGACGGCCATTACGAGCCGCGCGAGCGAATGCATCACTGACCGGAAGTTTCCGTCTCAAATGAAAACAGGGCCACGCGGGCCCTGTTCTTGTTTCGAGGTCTTAAAGGCTACTCCGCCTTCTTTGCCTTCTCCTGCGCTTCACGCAGTTTCTCGGTGAACTCTTCGTTGTTCTTGTTCACGAAGTCCTGAAGCTTCTTCTGACGGTCCTCGATGTCGGACTGTGGCAGCGGGTCACCATCATAGGCATTGGTGAAACCGGAGAGCGTCATCTTGATCGGGTTCGGCTGGTTCTGGAAGTTGACCGAGGTAAGCGTCAATTCCGATCCGCGCTTGAAGGATGCGACGAGCTGATCAGTCAGCGGCGCTTCCGCGATGCAGCGATCGGGCAGGCAGATCGCATAGTCGATCTTTTGGGTCTGTCCGCCATCGATCTGCAGGCCGATGCCGGGAGGCACCATGCGGCCGGTCGGCACGGTGATCTGGAAGACCTTGCGGTTCACCTTGCCCTTCACCTCGATCAGGCTGACGCCGGTGATCATCTGGCCGGTTTCCGCGACGAGAACATTCTGCACGTTGCAGATGTCCACATCTTCCTGTTTGGTGCAGGCCTTGAACCAGCCCTGCGGCGGCTGCTGCTGTTGCGCGGCGGCGACACCAACTCCGCTTGCGGCCACGCAGGCGGCGCCGGCAAGGGCGAACAGGGTGCGGGTTGCTTTCGCGTTCAGGCTTTTCATATGGCTCAGTTCCTCTAAATGCACAGCGCCAGAATATCGATCCATGCGTCACCTGTTGTTAAAATGCGGCGACAGCATGACCCTTGGCCGCGTGTTACACCGCCATGCGGCGCGAATCCAGCCCGTCAAAGCATTTCGCTGGACTTTGTGAGAAGGTGCGGCAAACATCACACGATCCGCCGGATGCCCCGGAAAAACACACGTGGTGTGTTACGCTCCCCGGCGAATCATGGATCCGCATGGGTCCGTTCGAGTTCCCCGCCAAAGGTGCGTCGATGTTTGCAGCCCTCAAAACCCTTCGTTTCACGATTTCTGCCAGCCTGATCGCATCCGGTGTCGTCCTCGCCCAGGCTGAACCGATGCACGGCGTCGCGATGCACGGAACACCGGAACTGCCGGCGGATTTCAAACATTTCACCTACGTCAATCCCGATGCGCCAAAAGGCGGAGACGTCACCTATTGCGTTGTCGGATCGTTCGACAATCTGAATCCCTTCATCCTTAAAAGCATGCGCACCACAGCGCGGGGCGTGATCGACACGATTTTCGGAAATCTGGTGTTCGAACCGCTGATGATGCGAAGCGCGGATGAACCCTTCACGCTCTATGGGCTCCTGGCCGAAAGCGTCGAGATGGACGAGGCACGCACCTACGCAGAGTTCCATCTGAACCCGGAGGCCGAGTGGTCCGATGGAAAGGCTGTCACACCCGAGGATGTCATCTTCACTTATGAAGCCTATACGGAAAAGGGCCGGCCTCCCTATTCCAGCCGAATGGCCAAGATCGAAAAGATCGAAAAAACAGGCGATCACAGTGTACGCTTCACCTTTAACGACAAGGCGGATCGCGAATTTCCTTTGATCATCGCGATGACGCCGATCATTCCCGAACACGCCTTCGACATCGAGACCTTCGATCAGACGACGCTTAAACCGGTTATCGGCAGCGGCGCATACCGCATTACGGAAGTCGAACCCGGCCGCCGGATCGTCTTCACCCGCAACACGGAGTATTGGGGCGAAAACATCCCTTCCAAGCGCGGTTTCGACAATTTCGACAAGGTCACGATCGAATATTTCCTGAACGCAAACTCGATGATCGAAGCGTTCAAGAAGGGCATTTGCTCGGTCTATGCGGAGTCCGATCCGGTCCGCCGCCAGCATGGCATTGATTTTCCTGCCGCGCGCGAGGGTAAGGTTGTCAGCGAGACCTTCAGCAATGGCGTGCCGCCTGCCGTCACAGGCTTTTTCTTCAACACGCGGCGCGAAAAATTCTCCGACCCCAAGGTGCGCCGTGCCCTGTCCAAACTCTACGATTTCGGCTGGGTCAACACCAATGTGTTGCGGGGCGAGTATGAGCGCACACTGAGCTATTGGCAGGGCTCTCACCTTTCGGCGCTTGGGAAACCAGCGGATCAGCGCGAACGCGCCCTTCTCGAGCCGTTTGCCGACCGGGTGACGCCAGAGGTTATGGACGGCACCTACGGGAAAGCCGAGATGGCCGGCGCTCCGATCGGACGCAACGAGATGCGTGAAGCGCTAAAAATGCTGCAGGAGGCGGGATACAGTCTTGAAGGCAACGCGCTGGTGAATGCCGAGGGCGAGGCTCTCACCTTCGAAATTCTTGTCACATCCGAGGAAGGCGAGAAACTGGCTGCCGTTTTCCAGCGCGCTCTGAGGAAGATCGGTATCGGTGTTTCGATCCGCCTGCTGGACGATTCACAGGCGCAGCAGCGCAAACAGCGCTACGACTTCGACGTCATCATCGCGTCGGTGGGCTTTTCCGGTTCTCTTTCGCCGGGCATCGAGCAGATCAACCGCTGGGGATCTGCCGCAGCCGAAGCCGAAGGCAGTTTCAACCTCTCGGGCGCAGCCGATCCGGCAATCGATGCGATGATCGATGCGATGCTGAACGCACGCGACATGGATGATTATGCTGCTGCCGTGCGCGCGCTCGACCGGCTTTTGATGTCGGGGGCCTATGTCGTTCCGATGCAACACGACAGCGACGAATGGGTGGCCTACTGGAACGATCTGGCTCACCCGGAAAAAACACCCCTCTACGGATACAAGCTGCAGACCTGGTGGCACAAGCCAGACGCAGATTAAGGCCAGAACCATGTCTCTTATCGTGACTGTCGACGTCGTGTCCGACGTTGTCTGCCCCTGGTGTTATGTGGGGCGCGCGCGCCTGCAAAAAGCACTTGAAACCGTTGCGGACCTGGCGGTCGATATACGCTGGCGCCCTTTCCAGCTCGACCCCACCATTCCGCCCGACGGCAAGAGCCGAAAAGCTTATCTGACCGAAAAATTCGGCGATGAGGAACGCATCCGCCAGATGCATGAGCAAATCAGCACTCTCGGTGCGGCGGAAGGGATCGATTTCAATTTCGAAGCCATTGATATCTCTCCGAACACGCTCAACGCACATCGGGTGATCCGCTGGGCGGCAACCGCCGAACCTGGTGTACAGGATCTGCTGGTTGGACGCCTTTTCGCGCTCTATTTCGAGGAAGGCGCGGATATCGGCAATTCCGCTGTGCTCGTTCAGGCTGCACGGGATGCGGGCATGGATGCTGCCGTGGTCGAAACACTGTTGGCAACCGATGCCGACAAGGCAGAGGTGGAACAGGAAATCGCCACCGCACAGCAAATGGGGGTGACGGGCGTGCCCTGCTTTCTTCTTGAAGGCCGCTATGCGGTGGTCGGCGCTCAGGAGCCGGCCACGCTTGCCGACGCGATTCGTCAGGTGGCGCAAGCCAAGGCCGAAGGAACGCTTGACCAGGACCAGGCGTAAAGAGCCCGGCAAAGGCGGCTTGAGTGTTCAGGCCGCCTTTTTCTCGACCAGCCGCACAAGCTGCGTCATGATGACGGCGGAGCCGGCGAGGCGTTTTTCCGGTGTCGCCCAGTCACGAATGAACACGATGCTGTGGTCGGGCCGGATTTTTGCCAGTGAACCCTGTTCGCCAATAAAGCGCACGAGCCCCACGGGCTCGGGGAATTCCTGATTGCGGAAATGCACCACCGCGCCCTTGGGGCCGGCGTCGAGCTTTTCCACATTGGCCTTTCGGCACAGCGCCTTGATGAAAACGATCTTTAAGAGGTGTTCCACCTCCTGCGGAAGCGGCCCGAAACGGTCGATCAACTCCGCGCCGAAGGCGTCGATCTCTTCCGGCGTTTCCAGTTCCGCGATGCGGCGATAGAGGCCGAGCCGCAACTGCAGGTCGGAAACATAGGATTCGGGGATCATGACGGCGGTACCGACCGTGATCTGCGGCGACCAGCCGGTATCGACCGCCTCGTCCGATCCCTTCAGTTCGGCAACCGCTTCTTCCAGCATTTGCTGGTAAAGTTCGTAGCCAACTTCCTTGACATGACCGGACTGTTCTTCGCCCAAAATGTTGCCGGCGCCGCGAATGTCGAGATCGTGGCTTGCAAGCTGGAAGCCTGCGCCAAGCGTATCGAGCGACTGGAGCACCTTGAGCCGCCGCTCCGCAGTCGATGTAAGCGTCCGGTTCGGCGGCAGGGTGAAGAGCGCATAGGCCCGCACCTTGGAGCGCCCCACGCGTCCACGCAGCTGATAGAGCTGCGAAAGACCGAAGATATCGGCGCGGTGTACGATCAGGGTGTTGGCCGTGGGGATGTCGAGGCCTGATTCCACAATCGTGGTGGACAGGAGAACATCATATTGCCCGTCATAGAAGGCGTTCATGATGTCGTCGAGTTCGCCCGGCGGCAACTGCCCATGAGCGGTGGCCACTTTCAGTTCCGGCACATGTTCTTCGAGGAATGCGCGCACCTCCGCCAGATCCGAAATGCGCGGGACGACATAGAAGCTCTGGCCGCCACGATAACGCTCGCGCAAAAGCGTCTCGCGTATCACCAGCGGGTCGACCGGCGAGATGAAGCTGCGCACCGCCATGCGGTCCACGGGTGCCGTGGTGATGAGCGAAAGCTCGCGCACGCCCGTCAGTGCCAGTTGCAGGGTGCGCGGGATCGGTGTCGCCGAAAGGGTGAGCACGTGGATATCGGACTTCAGCTCCTTCAGCCGCTCCTTGTGCTTGACGCCAAAATGCTGCTCCTCATCGATGATGAGAAGACCGAGATTCTTGAACGAGATCGAGCCGCCCAGAAGCGCATGCGTGCCCACAACAATGTCGACCGTACCGTCGGCAATGCCTTTCTTGGTCTCAGAAAGCTCCTTCGAACCGACAAGGCGCGAGGCCTGACGCACACGCAGCGGCAGCCCTGCAAATCGGTCGCGGAACGTCTTGAAATGCTGGCGAGCAAGCAGTGTCGTTGGTACGACAACGGCAACCTGCAGCCCCTCCATCGCAGCCACGAACGCTGCGCGCAGCGCGACTTCCGTCTTGCCGAAGCCGACGTCGCCGCAGATCAGACGGTCCATAGGACGGCCCGAACCCAGATCGTCAATGACGGCGTCAATGGCCGCCTGCTGATCATCCGTCTCCTCGTAGGGAAAACGCGCGGCGAACTCGCCGTAAAGCCCTTCCGGCGGAGCAAGCCTGACACCGGGACTCATCTCGCGCTCAGCGGCGATGCGGATCAGATGACCCGCCATCTCCAAAAGCTTCTTCTTGAGCTTGGCCTTGCGCGACTGCCAGGCCACACCGCCCAGCTTGTCGAGCATGGTGTCGGGACCATCAGACCCGTAGCGGGACAGAAGCTCGATATTCTCGACCGGCAGGAACAGCCGGTCATCACCCGCATACCGCAGCTCCAGACAGTCATGCGGCGCGCCCATGGCTTCAATGGTCTTGAGACCCACAAAACGGCCAATGCCATGATCGGCATGTACGACGATGTCTCCTGCCGAAAGTGCTGCCACCTCAGAGATGAAGTCCGAAGCTTTCTTGCGCTTCTTGGCCCGTCGGACCAGGCGGTCACCCAGAATGTCCTGTTCACCGATCACGGCAAGGACGGGCGTTTCAAAGCCAGCTTCCAGCGGCAAGACACCGATGCCTGCCTTTTCAGGCGGAAGTTTCTCCAGTTCCCCCAGCGTGTCGATGCGGGCCACATTGCCAAGATTGTGCTCGGCAAGGATCTGGGACAGCCTTTCGGCAGAGCCTTCGCTCCATCCCGCGATCAACACACGCTTGCCATTGGCGCGTAACGCTCCAATGTGCTTGACGGCGTGATCGAATACATTGGCTTTGGGGTCGGCACGCTCCTCGGCAAAGTTGCGCCCGGCAACAGCACCCGCATGATAGATGCGCGCCTTGGTGGTCTCTGGCGTGGCAAAGGGCGTAAAATGGATCACGCGCCGTGCAGCTGCGGCTGCATTGATTTCCTTCGGATCGAGATAGAGCGTCTCGGGTGACACTGGCTTATAGGGCACGGCCCCGCCGAGCTCGGTGCCCTCCATCTGCGTACGGCGGGCCTCATAGTGATCGACAATCAGCGCATGCCGTTCGCCCAGCGCTTCTTCGGCAAGGTGGTCGAATACAAGCGGCGCGTCGGGCAGATAATCGAGCACGCTGTCAAGCCGCTCGTGGAACAGCGGCAGCCAGTGCTCCATTCCGGCAAAACGCCGCCCCTCGCTCACTGCGCTGTAAAGCGCGTCATCGCGTGAGGGAGCGCCGAACGTTTCGATATAGTTTCGGCGAAACCGGCTTATCACCTCGGGAGACAGTGTGATCTCGCTCATGGCCTGGAGCGAAACTTCCTTGCGCTGGCCGGTGGTGCGCTGGGTAGCGATGTCAAAAGCGCGGATCGATTCGAGCGTGTCGCCAAAGAAATCGAGACGCAACGCTTCGTCCCAACCGGGTGCGAAGAGATCCAGAATGCCGCCGCGCACCGCGTACTCGCCCACGTCGCGCACGGTGGAAACGCGCTCGAACCCGCTGGTTTCAAGCCGCGCCGTCAGCGCCGTCATGTCCACCTGATTACCGGGCCGGGCGAAAAAGCCCTGCGCGCCGATCTGGTCTGCCGGCGGCATACGCTGCAACAGCGCATTGGCGCTGACAATCACTGCCGCGCGGTGGGGATTCGCACGCAGTTCCGCCATTGCGCTCATGGCGGCAAGCCTGCGCGCGGCTGCATCCGCCCCGGGCGATACGCGATCATAGGGAAGACAATCCCACGCCGGAAGATCAAGAACCGGCAGACCGGGATCCACGAACCGAAGCGTGTCGACGAGCGACGGTAGACGCTGCCCGTCGCGCAACACAAAGATGATCGGACCGTCGGGTGCCACCTCTCTCGCCGCGGCGGCCAGGGCGAATGCTTCAAACCCATCGGCAACTCCATCGACGGTAACGGCGCCGACCCCCGCGCGCGGGAGATTCAAAGCATTGATGAGTGTCATCGACGTCGTGCCTCAGCGTCCCTGCGATGCGATAATGCGACTCCACAACGGCGTATCATAATCCGGCGGCACCGGAAGTTCGCCCGTGACCCACTTGAAGAGATTGGTATCCGGCACATTCAAAATCGCTTCGAACTGAGTCATTTCCTGGTCGCTGAGCCGATCGATCTCGGCATCGGCAAAGCCACCCAGCACAAGATCCATCTCGCGCATGCCACGGCGCCAGGAACGCACGAGTGCTCGGCGGCGGCGTGGATCGAGATCGTGGCTGGAACGGGTGGTACCTGTCATGGTTTTGCTTTCATGCTCTGCAGCGGTCGGTCGCCCGGGCGGATATAGCGTGTGCATGAGCGTCTGTCAGCCTTGCGTCGGCGAATTTGGCCCTTAATCATGACAGGATGCGTCCTACACTGCTCGATCCCCTTTTTGCTCCTGTGACTGCGCTCGATGGCGTTGGAGCCAAACTTGCCGACCTTCTGGCGAACATAGCTCCGGGCGACGGGACAGGGCGTGAACTTCGCGTGGGCGACCTGCTCTTCGTGCTGCCGCATTCGCTGATTGATCGGCGCAGCCGCCCCGGCATCGCCAACGCACCGGAAGGGTCGATCGTCACACTCGATTTGACAGTGGGGCGCCATCTCCCCTCTCCGCCCGGCCGCAGAAATGTTCCCTACCGGGTTTTCGCATTCGACGAGACTGGCGAGATCGCCCTCACCTTCTTCCATGCACGCGCGCCATGGATCGAGAAAATTCTTCCCGAAGGGGAAAGGGTCTTGGTGAGCGGCAAGATGGAATGGTTCAATGGCCGCGCCTCCATGGTGCATCCTGATTTCGTTGTCCCGGAAGCAGAAGCCCACACGCTGCCGATGCTGGAGCCGGTGTACCCGCTGACAGCCGGCCTTTCGGCAAAAGTGTTGCGCCGCGCCATTTCACAAGCGCTGGAGCGCCTGCCGGATCTGCCTGAATGGCAGGACGAGAGCTTTCTATCACGAAACCGGATGCCGCCCTTCAATGCCGCCCTCAAAAGGCTTCACGATCCGCAGGCACCAGAGGACATTCAGCCCGAAAGCGCCGCCTGGCGGCGCATCGCCTATGACGAGTTTCTCGCCGGCCAGCTTTCACTCGCGCTCGTGCGTGCAAAGGTCAAGCGCCTGTCTGGCCGGCCCCTCCAGGGTGACGGGCGTTTTGAGAAAAAGATCCGTCAAGCACTGCCTTATTCGCTGACTGTCGCGCAGGAAAATGCCGTAGTTGATATCCTCGAGGATCTCGCAGGCGAAGAGCGCATGGTGCGCCTCCTGCAGGGTGACGTGGGAGCCGGCAAGACCGTGGTGGCGCTCCTGGCTATGGCCCGCGCCGCCGAAGCAGGCGGACAGTCGGCCCTTATGGCACCCACGGAAATTCTCGCCCGTCAGCATGCAGCGACCATCACGCCGCTGGCGGAGGCCGCCGGGCTGCGCGTTGCGGTCCTGACCGGACGTGAAAAGGGTCGGGAGCGCCAGCGCATTCTCGAGGAGATTGCGACGGGTGCGGCCGATTTTGTGATCGGCACCCATGCGCTCTTTCAGGAAACGGTCGAGTTCCGTGATCTGGCGCTTGCTGTTGTCGACGAGCAACACCGTTTCGGCGTGCATCAACGCCTTGCGATGACGGCCAAAGGGAATGCGCCCGACATGCTTGTCATGACAGCAACGCCGATCCCGCGCACGCTCGTGCTCTCCGCCTTCGGCGACATGGATGTGTCGCGCCTCACCGAAAAACCCGCCGGTCGCCAGCCGATCCGCACCGTTACACTGCCGGTCGAGCGCCTGCCGCAACTGGTGAACCGGATAAAAAAAGCGTTGTCGGAAGGACAGAAGGTCTATTGGATCTGCCCGCTCGTGGAAGAATCCGAAGAGCTTGAACTGATGTCGGCGGAAGACCGTCATGCTTCGCTTCAAAAGGTCTTTGGAGACAAGGTCGGTCTCATTCATGGGCGCATGAAGGGAGCGGACAAGGACGAGGCAATGCGTGCCTTCAAGGACGGGCGAACGCGCATTCTTGTCGGCACCACAGTGGTTGAGGTGGGTGTGGATGTGCCCGATGCGACAATCATCGTGATCGAACACGCCGAACGATTCGGCTTGGCGCAATTGCATCAGTTGCGAGGGCGTGTGGGGCGCGGTGCGCTCGCCTCCTCCTGCGTGCTCGTCTACAAGGGGCCGCTCGGTGAGACGGCAACGCGCAGGCTGGAAGTGATGCGCGACACCGAAGATGGGTTCGTCATCGCGGAGGAAGACCTCAAATTGCGCGGTGAAGGCGATCTTCTGGGAACAAAACAGTCGGGGACGCCGGGGTTTCGGGTCGCCCGGATCGAGGCCCATCTGGACCTTCTGCAGGCCGCGCGCGACGATGCGCGCCTGATCCTGTCACGCGATCCAGATCTGCAATCCCCACGTGGCGAAGCGCTTAGGCTTCTCCTTTATTTGTTCGGGCGCGATGAGGCGATTCGCTTGTTGCGGGCGGGCTGAGCGGATTTCGCCTTCGCCTCGGCGGCAAGCGCCTCTGTCTTTGCCTGGTATTCCGGCGCCACAAGACCAGCCGAAATGACAAGCTTGGCTCCCTCCTCCACCGTCATTTTGAGTTCTATCACATCCTTTTTAGGGACGAATAAGAGGTAACCGGAAGTCGGATTGGGTGTGGTCGGCAGGAAGACCGCGATTGTCTGCCCCATATCGTCATCGATCTTCGCCTGGACCTCGCCTCGCGTTTCGGTGGCGATGAAGACAAGCGCCCAAAGTCCCTTTCGAGGGTATTCGATGAGGCCAACCTTCTTGAAGGTGTCCGATCTTTCCGAAAGCACGGTCTCAAGGATTTGCTTGAGACCTCGGTAGACGCTGCGAACCAGCGGCATGCGTCCGAGGATTTTCTCGCCGGTGGCGATGATGGTGCGCCCAATGAAATTCGCTGTAAGAAACCCGATCAGCGTGATCAGGACGAGGGCGACAATCAACCCGAAACCCGGAACCGCAAATGGAAGATAATTGTCAGGGTTATATCGGAAGGGAATGTAGGGTTTGACCCAGGAATCCACCCAGCCGATCATTGACCAGGCGAGATAGGCGGTGATGGCCAGTGGCGCTGTGACAATAAAGCCCGTGAGAAAATAGTTGCGCAGACGAGTCATCATGATGCGGAAACGGGCCTCGAATGTGATGGATTAAGGAAGAACAGCCCGGTGGACATTACGCCACCAGGCTGAACAATAGAATAGGAATTCGGGCCGCCATATGACAGCCCCGTGCTTGCTATTCGACCGTAACGGATTTTGCCAGATTGCGGGGCTGGTCCACATCCGTCCCCATGATGACGGCCGTGTGGTAGGCAAGCATCTGGATCGGCAAAGCGTAGATGATTGGGGCAACGAACTCCGGAACATCCGGCAGAACCACCGTCTCCAGCGTGTCAAGCGTTGCATTCTTCGCGCCCTTTTCGTCCGTGATCAGGATAATCCGCCCGCCACGTGCGGCGACCTCCTGCATGTTCGAGACGGTTTTCTCGAATATGCGATCATGCGGGGCGATCACGATCACCGGCATCTGCTCATCGATGAGCGCGATGGGACCATGTTTTAGTTCGCCGGCGGCGTAACCTTCGGCGTGAATGTAGGAGATTTCCTTGAGCTTCAGCGCGCCTTCCAGCGCCAACGGATAGTTCGTGTCGCGGCCGAGATAGAGCACATGACGCACATGCGAGAGTTCGCGTGCGACCTTCTCTACGCTGGCGTTCAATTTCAGCGCCTGGGACGCAAACCGCGGCGCTTCCGAAAGCTGCCGCACAAGCGCCTTTTCTTCGTCTGCGGAGATGGTACCGCGCGCCTTGGCAGCCCGGAGCGTCAGTGCCGCAAGGACACTGAGCTGACAGGTGAATGCCTTGGTGGAGGCAACACCGATTTCCGGGCCGGCGAGCGTGGGGAAAATGCCATCGCTTTCGCGCGCGATAGTCGATTCCCGCACATTGACGATAGCCGAGATAGGGATCCGCTCTCCGCGGCAATAGCGCAGCGAGGCCAGTGTGTCGGCCGTTTCGCCGGACTGAGAAATGAACAGTGCCGCGCTGTTCTTCGGCATTGGCATTTCGCGATAGCGGAACTCGGAGGCAATATCGATATCGACCGGCAGACGTGCATAGCGCTCCAGCCAGTATTTGCCGATCAACCCGGCCAGGTAGGCCGTGCCGCAGGCTGAAATCGCCAGACGCTCGATCTTCGCAAAGTCGAAGGGCAGATCGAATTCCGCCACTCCGCCCTCAGCGAAATTGAGATAATGGGCGAGCGTGTGGGAAATGACCTCCGGCTGTTCATGGATTTCCTTTTCCATGAAATGGCGATGGTTACCCTTGTCGACAAGCAGACTGGTGCCAACGGACTGTTGCCGTGCGCGTTCGACCGGCCGGCCATCCATGCCAAAGATCTCCATGCCCCCACGCCGCACGATCACCCAGTCGCCGTCTTCCAGATAGGTGATCGTGTTCGTGAACGGTGCGAGCGCGATGGCGTCGGATCCAAGATACATCTCTCCCTCACCGTGGCCGACCGCAAGCGGCGGGCCATTGCGAGCACCGACGATCATGTCCTCATCACCGCGGAACAGGATCGCCAGGGCAAAGGCACCGCGCAGACGCTTCAGCGCCGCGAAAGCCGCATCCCGGGGAGCAGATCCCTTCTTCAGTTCGTTCGCAACGAGATGTGCGACGACTTCCGTATCGGTCTGTGAGGAAAACGAAACACCACCGGCTTTCAATTCATCGCGCAATTCAGCGAAATTTTCGATGATGCCGTTGTGGACGACGGCCACGTCGCCGGCGAAATGCGGATGCGCGTTGGTTTCGTTGGGAACACCGTGGGTTGCCCAGCGCGTGTGGCCGATGCCAATCAAGCCGCCAAGGGGATCCTCCCCCAGCCTCTTCTCAAGGTTTACCAGCTTGCCCTCGGCACGGCGTCGATCGAGCCTGCCATTATCCAGGGTTGCAACACCGGCTGAATCATATCCGCGATACTCAAGCCGCTTCAGCGCGTCGACGATGAGCGGCGCCACCGGCGTCTGCCCGACAATGCCAACAATTCCACACATATGGCTGTCTCAGCCTCCCACCAAACAATCGATCCCCGATTCACGCAATTCTTCTAGGTCGCGGAAGAAGGGGATGAAAATCAACAAGTCTTTCACTTCGTATCAAGCCGGTACGGCCGTTTTGACGCCCCTGCTTCAGCTACTCGAACGGCGGGCCTTAAGCGCCGCCAGCCGGTCGCGCAGGCGTTTTCCGAGCCCCTCCCGATTGGACTGTCTGGCACGGCCGAAAGCCAAGGCGTCGGCAGGCACGGACTCGGTGATCACGCTACCGGATGCCACATAGGCGCCCGCCCCGATGGTGACCGGTGCAACCAGAGACGAATTGGTTCCGACAAACGCGCCAGGCTCGATATCGGTGAAATGTTTTGAGAAACCGTCATAGTTACAGGTGATGGTGCCGGCACCGAGATTGGCTCCTGCTCCCACCCGTGCATCGCCCACATAGGAAAGGTGCGGGACCTTGGCACCCGGCTCCACACGCGCCTTCTTGATCTCTACGAAGTTTCCGACCTTCGCGCCGTCCATGATTTCGGCACCCGGGCGCAGTCTCGCGAAGGGGCCGACTGAGGCGCCCGCGTCGACACGCGCCTCCTCAAGATGCGAATTTGCCCTGAGGGTGACGTTTTCTCCAATTGTCACACCGGGACCGAAGAAGACATTGGGCTCGATGATCGTATCGCGACCGATAACGGTATCATGCGAAAAATACACGGTTTCCGGTGCGATGAGGGTCACGCCGTCAAGCATCACCGCGTTTCGGCGGCGCTGTTGCCAGATGGCTTCCGCGGCTGCGAGTTCGGCTCGGTTGTTGATGCCGAGCGCGCTTTCATAATCGGCCTCGATGGCGCGCACCTTGAGCCCTCGGGCGGTTGCGATCTCGACGATGTCCGTCAGGTAGTATTCACCCTTGGCGTTGTCATTGCCGATGGCTTCGAGCAGCTCCAGCGCCTGGCTGCCGGCAATCCCCATTGCTCCGCCATTGCAGAAGGTGATGCGGCGCTCTTCATCGGTGCAGTCCTTCTCCTCACGGATGGCAACCAGCGCCTCGCCATCTTCGATCAGCCGCCCATAGCCAGAAGGCCGCTCAGTGCGAAACCCCATGACGACGACGTGTGCGCCTTCGGAAAGGCCTGCGCGCAGCGCCTTAAGAGCCTCGAGCGAAATAAGCGGCGTGTCGCCAAAGGAGACGAGAACATCGTCATATCCACGGGCAATTGCAGCGCGTGCTGCCAGCACCGCGTGACCAGTGCCCAGCCGCTCCGATTGAACGAATGTCTCGGCACCGGGAGCAAAGCCCTCGGCTGCACGGGACACCGCCTCGGCGCCATGGCCCACAACCAGCGCCATGTCACCGGCACCGGCTGCATCGAGTGCCCGTGTTACATGGCCAAGCATCTCCAGGCCGGCAATCTTGTGCAGCACCTTGGGCGTTGCGCTTTTCATGCGCGTGCCCTCGCCCGCTGCGAGGATAACCGAAAGGCAGGTGCGTTCGCTCATGGATTGATGCCCGTAATGCTTTCTGACGATTCGTCTTTTCTAGCATCCTGCCCTTACGGCACCAATCCGCTCTCAACCGAGTTTGCCAAGGGCCGGAAAGGTCTCAAGAAGCCAGAACGCCATGGATTGCATGCCGCCGGTTAAGAAAAGGACACCGGCCAGGACGAGCAAACCGCCCATCACCTTTTCGACGCGCCCCAGATGCATGCGGAAGCGGGAAAGGAAGCGCATGAAGCTTCCCGAGAAAAGCGCTGCGAGAAGAAAGGGCACACCAAGGCCCAGCGAATACACCGCCAGAAGCAATGCGCCATCAGCCACGGTCTCGCGCCCTCCGGCCAGTGTCAGGATCGGGCCGAGCACCGGGCCGATGCACGGCGTCCATCCGAAGGCGAAGGCGAGCCCCATTACGTAAGCACCAATTCTCGTGGCTGGCTTTCCGCCCGCCTGAATGCGCGCCTCCCGCGACAGGAAGGGGATGCGCACCACGCCAAGGAAGTTGAGCCCCATGAAGATGATGACGATGCCTGCCGCGATGGCGAGTTCCTGCTGCCATGTCCGCAAGACGGCGCCAATGGTCGACGCGCCGGCCCCCAAGAGCACAAAGACCGTGGTGAAGCCAAGCACGAAGGAAAGAGATGCCGAGAAGAGCGCAAAGCGCGTGGTGCTCGTGGAGGACGAACTGGCTTCGCTTGCCCCCTCACCCTGGAACTGCTCAACCGAAACGCCGGCCATGTAGCACAGATAAGGCGGAACAAGCGGCAACACGCAGGGAGACAGAAATGATAGTGCTCCAGCACCCGCCGCGCTTAAATATCCGACATCAATCGCCATGCTTCGTCTCAAACTGAAAGCGCAAACCGCGCGTCTTTGAATGCGCCTTCCCTATAAGCAGACGCACCCGCACACGCCAATCACCTTTGCGTGGCATACCGTCGCGATGAATGCCCGTGAACACATCGAGACACGAGAATTTTGTCTTATCTGGATGGAGCAGAAATATGGTGAGCGCGCAGGGGCTCGAACCCTGGACCTACTGATTAAAAGTCAGTTGCTCTACCAACTGAGCTACGCGCTCCCGGTGGGTTCTTCCGAACCCCGGAAATTGCGGCGGAACATAGAGAGGCGCTTATCGCCGGTCAACCGCAAAAAAGCGTCTTTCGCCCGACTTTTTTATTCATCTTTCAAAGCCCCTTCTACACAAGGCTTTCACGATGAACTGAGGGTCCGGCGAATGGCGTCGCGCCAGCCATGAAGCTTGCGGTCACGTTCGGCTGCGTCAATCGAAGGACAAAACTGACGGTCGAGCTTCCAACCGGCAGCGAATTCCTCGGCGCTGGGCCAGACGCCGGCCCGCGATCCCGCAAGCCAGGCAGCGCCCAGCGCCGTGGTTTCGAGCTGAGTCGGCCGGTCGACCGGCGCGTCGAGCATGTCGGCCAGGAATTGCAGCATCCAGTCGCTGGCAACCATACCGCCATCGACCCGCAGCACCGTGTCGTTTTCCCCGTCGTGCCAGTCCTTGCGCATGGCATCAAGCAGGTCGCGTGTCTGGTATGCGACCGATTCGAGCGTGGCGCGCGCGAATTCTGCCGGGCCCGAATTGCGTGTGAGGCCATAGATCGCTCCCCGCGCTTCCGCATCCCAGTGTGGGGCGCCAAGCCCGACAAAGGCGGGCACGAGATAGAGCTGCTGGGTGGGATCGGCTTTCTCCGCCAGGGCGCCCGAATCGGCAGCCTTGCCGATGATCTTCAAGCCGTCGCGCAGCCATTGAACGGCTGCACCAGCGACAAAGATCGAGCCTTCAAGCGCGTAGGTTGTCACCCCGTCGAGCCGGTAGGCGATGGTCGTAAGAAGACGGTTTTTGGAGGACACCATCGTCTGACCCGTGTTGAGCACGGCAAAACATCCCGTGCCATAGGTGGCCTTGAGCATGCCCGGTTCGAAACAGGCCTGACCGATCACGGCTGCCTGCTGATCGCCGGCTACGCCAAGTAGAGGAATTGCCGTGCCAAAAAGCTTTTTCTCGGTGACACCGAAATCTGCGGCGCTGTCCTTCACCTCAGGCAAGAGGGTTTTCGGCACGCGCAGGATTTTCAGGAGTTCGTCATCCCATTCATTGGTCTCGATATTATAAAGAAGCGTGCGCGAGGCATTCGTGGCATCCGTGACATGCGCCTTGCCGCCGGTCAGGCGCCAGATCAGAAACGTGTCGATGGTGCCGGCAAGGAGTTCCCCCTTCTCTGCCCGCTCGCGCGCGCCTTTCACCTCATCGAGGATCCAGGCGAGTTTGGTTCCGGAAAAATAGGGATCGAGAAGCAGGCCGGTTTTTGCCGTAAAGGTTTTTTCCAGCCCTTCCGCCTTCAGCTTTTCGCACATGGGGGCGGTGCGACGGTCCTGCCAGACGATTGCGTTGTGGATGGGCTTGCCGGTATCGCGCTCCCACACGACGATGGTTTCGCGCTGATTGGTGATGCCGATGGCTGCCAAATCGGCTGCTTTCAGCTTCGCCTTACGCAGGGCGCTGCGCGCGGTCGACACCACTCCCTTCCAGATGTCTTCGGGATCGTGTTCCACCCAGCCCGAATTCGGATAGTGCTGCTGAAATTCCTTTTGCCCGGTCGCCACCGGCTGCATTGAAGCGTCGAACAGGATGGTCCTGCTGGATGTCGTGCCCTGGTCTATCGCCAATACATAACCGCTCATTGGTCCTCCGGATCGGTCAGAAATCGTTTGCCAAACGGGGAACCGGGCTTGCCGGCTCCCCGTCCATTTTGATGCCATTCAGGCATGTTGCAACCGGCCTTACTGCCAGCGCTTGACGATTTCCTCGTAAACGATGGTTTCGCCCTGGGGCTTTTCGTTTTCGAGTTTGGCTTTAGCGCCGCCCTTGCCGATCCACTCGGACGGATCCTTTTCCTCATTCAAGCGCGGACCGCAACCGCCATAGACATTGGCGCTTTCGTCCGCTGCCTGCATGCGGGCCATGGTGATATCCATTTCACCGGCCAGACGATCCATCGCCTCCTGCGGGGTGAACGCGCCGGAGTTCACGTCGCCGATCTGCTGCCACCAGATCTGGGCGAGCTTTGGATAGTCCGGCACATTGACGCCCGTGTCCGTCCACAGAACCCGGTCCGGCGAGCGATAGAACTCCACGAGACCGCCGAGCTTCGGAGAGCGCTCGGTGAAGGATTCGTGATTCACCGTGGAATCGCGAATGATCGTGAGACCGACATGGCTCTTCTTCACGTCGACCGTTTTCGAGGTGACGAACTGGGCGTAGAGCCAGGCCGCCTTGCGGCGATCCACAGGCGTGGATTTGAACAGCGTCCAGGAGCCCACATCCTGATAACCGAGCTTCATGCCCTCTTCCCAGTAGGGCCCATGCGGTGACGGTGCCATCTTCCAGAGCAGATTGCCTTCGTCATCGACGGTGTTGTTGCCCTCGCTTTTCGGCTTGACCATATCGGCGGTGAAGGCGGTGTACCAGAATATCTGCTGGGCGACATTGCCCTGGCTGAGCGCCGGCAGCGACTGATAGAAGTCGAGATCGGCGGCACCTGGAGGCGCATACTGGCGCAGCCACTCATCCCATTTGCGGATGGCGTAGACGGCGGCAGGTCCATTGGCAGCACCACCTCGAGTGACGGAAGCGCCGGCAGGATTGCACGACCCCTCCTCCATGCGGATGCCCCATTCATCGATCGGGCGGCCATTGGGCAGCCCCTTGGAGCCAGCACCGGCCATGGAGAGCCAGGCGTCCGTCATGCGCCAGCCGAGATCCGGTGCGCGCTTGCCGTAGTCCATATGACCATAGACGCGAACACCATCGATCTCCTTCACGTCATTGGTGAAGAAGTCGGCGATATCCTCATAGGCCGACCAGTTGACTGGAACGCCTAGCTCGTAACCGTATTTCTCCTTGAATTTCTCTTTGATTTCAGGGCGATCAAACCAGTCCTTTCGGAACCAGTAGAGGTTGGCAAACTGCTGGTCCGGCAGTTGCCAGAGCTTGCCGTCCGGTCCGGTAGCAGAGGCGACGCCGATGAAATCCTCAAGATCGAGGGTCGGAGACGTGACGTCTGCACCTTCACCTTCCATCCAGTCGGTAAGGTTGACTGCACTTTGCAGGCGCGAATGCGTGCCCACCAGATCGGCATCGTTGACATAGGCGTCATAGAGATTGCGGTTGGTCTGCATCTGGGTCTGTACAGCCTGCACCACCTCGCCTTCTCCCAGAAGCTGGTGGTTCACCTTGATGCCCGTGATCTCCTGAAATGCCTTGGTCAGGGTTTCGGATTCATAGGAATGTGTCGGTATGGTTTCGGAGAGAACGTTGATCTCCATTCCCTGAAACGGTTCCGCTGCCTTAATGAACCATTCCATTTCGGCCAGCTGCTCCTCACGGCTGAGAGAGGAAGGCTGGAACTCACTGTCGATCCACTTTTCCGCAGCCGCCATGTCTGCCATGGCCTGGCCGGGCAGCCAGAGCAGGGCAAGCGCTGCGACAGAAGTCTTCAAATGCGCTTTCATTTCAAACTCCTCCTCCTGTTTCCACACTCATTCGATGAATGTGGTTTGACGCTCAATGAGCCCATTTGGGAGCTCTTGACCGCCGGTTTGCGGGACGCTTTGCATCCCGCTTTGCTTTGTCTGGAACCTACACCCAGCGGAACACCGCATAGGCATAGATCAAAGACAAAATCGTGCCGCCCCAAAGCGGCATATCGGTCAGCCCCAGCCACCCCAGATGGATAAAGGCGCTGCCGAGCAACGAGATGAAAAGACGGTCTCCCCGCGTGGTATCGAGACCGAGAATCCCGTGCCGCGGCCCTCCGCCGGGGCTCGCCCATTCCCAGACGGTCATGGCGCACAGAAGCGCGAAGATGACGAGGAAGAATGTGGCCGTCTGCCACGTCCAGGCCATCCATGTGAGATCAAGCCAATGGGGCATGAAGTCCTCCCTAGACGCGCCCGAGGGCAAAGCCCTTGGCGATGTAATTGCGCACGAACCAGATCACGATGGCACCCGGGATAATGGTCAAAACCCCGGCAGCCGCCAGAAGCCCCAGCTCGTAGCCAGATGTGCTCGCCGTGCGGGTCATGACGGCGGCGATCGGCTTGGCAGCGACAGAGGTCAGCGTCTTGGCCAGAAGCAGCTCCACCCATGAGAACATGAAGCAGAAGAAGGCCGTGACACCGATGCCCGACGCAATGAGCGGCATGAAGATCTTCACGAAGAACCGCGGAAACGAATAGCCGTCGATATAGGCTGTTTCATCGATCTCCTTGGGCACACCGGACATGAAGCCTTCGAGGATCCAGACCGCCAGCGGGATGTTGAACAGGCAATGCGCGAGCGCCACGGCCCACGGTGTATCGAACAGGCCGACGGCGGAATAGAGCTGGTAGAACGGCAAGGCAAAGACCGCCGGCGGCGCCATCCGGTTGGTCAGGAGCCAGAAGAACAGGTGCTTGTCGCCGAGAAAACGATAGCGTGAGAACGCATAGGCGGCAGGCAGTGCAAAGGCGACCGAAATCACTGTGTTTATAAGGACATAACTGATAGAGCTAATGTAACCGTTGTACCAGACCGGATTGGTGAGGATCTCCACATAGCTGTCGATGGTGAAGTTTTTCGGCCATGGGCTGAAGCCGCCGAGGATCTCGTTGGTCGTCTTGAAGGACATGTTCACGAGCCAGTAGATCGGCAGGAGCAGGAAGATGATGTAGAGCGTTGGAACAAGCCAGCGGGTCACTCTCATTGGTCTTCTCCCCGGGTCATCAGCGTGTAGAAGATCCAGCTCACCATGAGCGTCATCAGGAAGTAGATGATGCTCATGGCTGCTGCGATGCCGAGATTGAATTCGCCCAGAGCCGCCTTCACCAGATCGATGGACAGGAAGGTCGTGGCATTGCCCGGCCCGCCTCCGGTCAAGACGAAAGGCTCGGTGTAGATCATGAAGGAATCCATGAAGCGCAGGAGAATTGCGATCGTCAGAACGCGGTTCATCTTGGGCAACTGGATGTAGCGAAACACCGACCAGCGCGATGCACCATCGATCCTGGCAGCCTGGTAATAGGCTTCGGGAATGGAACGCAGGCCCGCATAGGCAAGCAGCACAACGAGAGATGTCCAGTGCCAGACATCCATCAACACCACGGTGAACCATGCGGAGATGGGCTGACGCGTGAAGTTGTAGGGGATGCCGAGTGCATTGAGCCCATAGCCCAGAAGGCCGATATCCGGCAGGGCCATGATGTTCCACATGGCGCCGACCACATTCCACGGGATGAGCAGCGGCAGTGCCATCAAAACGAGACAGACCGACACCCAGGGGCCGGAACGGGGCATGGTGAGAGCGATGGCGACACCAAGCGGAACCTCGATCAGAAGAATGATCCCGGTGAACAGAAACTGCCGGAAAAGCGAGGCGTGAAAACGGTCGGAGGTGAGCACATCCTCATACCATTTCGTTCCCTCGAAGAAGAACAGATTGTTGCCGAAGGTTTCCTGAACCGAGTAGTTCACAACCGTCATCAACGGAATGATGGCGTTGAAGGCCACCAGCAGAAGGACCGGCAGGACGAGAAACCAGGCGCGGTTGTTCCATGTCTTGGTCATGTCGCTCCCCCCTGACGCGCGGAGACCGGGGCAACACGCCATGAATCCGCATAGAGATTTATGCCTGCCGGATCGAAACTGATGCGCGGTTCGCTCGGCAGAGCCGTTCCTTCCGCAACAATCGCGGCAATGGGCTGTCCCTCGACGGTCGCATGAACGATCTTTCGGCGACCGGTATCCTCCACGCGCAGGATCTGCGCGGGTATGCCCTTCTCGCCAATCCGGACATATTCGGGACGCACACCGAGCTCCATCCTGGCATCGCCGTTTCCCGGCAACTGCCCGTCAAGTGAGATGGCGTGGGAACCGATGTGTGCACCCTGCCCGTCGATCCGCACAGGAAGGACATTCATGCCCGGAGAGCCGATGAAATAGCCGACAAAGGTGTGGTTGGGGCGTTCGAAAAGCTCTTCAGGCGTTCCGATCTGAACGATTTCGCCTTCATTCATTACCACGACCTGATCGGCAAAGGTCAGCGCCTCGGTCTGGTCGTGGGTCACATAGACCATGGTAAAGGCAAAGCGCCGGTGGAGCTCCTTCAATTGCGAGCGCAGCACCCATTTCATGTGCGGATCGATAACAGTGAGCGGTTCGTCGAAGAGAATGGCGCTGACATCGGAGCGCACCAGCCCACGGCCGAGCGCGATCTTCTGCTTGTCGTCAGCGGTCAGTCCCTTGGCTTTCTGGTCGGCCCGTTCCGCCAGATCGATCATTTCGAGTGTTTCACGCACGCGCCGATCGATCTCGTCGGCCGCCACGCCGCGATTGCGCAGGGGAAAGGCAAGATTCTGGTAGACCGTCATCGTGTCGTAGACGACCGGAAACTGAAACACCTGCGCGATGTTCCGGTCTTCGGTTGAGAGGTCAGTGACATTTTTTCCATCGAAGAGGATCTGGCCTTCGGTCGGCCGCAGGAGCCCTGAAATGATGTTCAAAAGCGTGGTCTTGCCGCAGCCCGACGGGCCAAGCAGCGCATAGGCGCCGCCATCGTCAAACGTGTGGTGGACCCGCTTCAGTGCGTAATCATCATCACTCGCAGGATTGGGCAGATAGGCGTGGCGGATGTTGTTCAGATCAATTCGCGCCATTCCCGCCTCCTATGCAGCCCGGCTTTCGCCGATCGTGACACGCCGGCTTGCATCGTCGAACACCAGCATGTGGCGGGTGTCGATGAAGACCTCGACGGCTTCGCCTACGTCGAGCCGATGAATCCCCTCTTCCAGCATCACCCAGCGGTGCCCCGCGAAGTCGAGATGGACGAAGCTCTCTGATCCGGTGATCTCCGTCACCGACACGGTGGCGCGGACAGAAACCGCACTGGCCTCACGTGGCGCAAGAGAAAGGTGGTGCGGCTGGAAACCAAGCGTGTAGGAACCGTCCGGCGCGCTCTCGAGCCCCTGCGGCACAGGCAATTGGACGGTTTTGTCGAGTACGAACTGCCCGGCTGCCTTTTCCACCGAAACCGTGTTCAGGGGCGGATCGGAAAAGGTGCGCGCTGTCACGAGATCGACCGGCTTGCGGAACACGTCGATGGTTGGCCCGAACTGCGTGAGGCGTCCCCGGCTGAGCGTTGCCGTGTTGCCCCCCAGAAGCAACGCTTCACTCGGCTCTGTGGTGGCATAGACGAAGATCGCGCCCGAAGCGGCAAAGATCTTGGGCAGTTCTGCCCGCAATTCCTCGCGCAGCTTGTAATCCAGATTGGCGAGCGGTTCATCCAGAAGCACGAGGCGTGCTTCCTTGACCATGGCGCGGGCCAGAGCAGTGCGTTGCTGCTGTCCGCCGGAAAGTTCCAGCGGGGTACGCTCCAGATGCGGTGTCAGGTGCAGAAGCTCTGCCGCCTGCCGGACCTTTTCCTCGATGACCCGCTTTTCTGTGCCAGCGACCCGTAGCGGCGAGGCGATGTTTTCGTAAACGGTCATCGCCGGATAATTGATAAATTGCTGATAGACCATGGCAACGCTGCGCTTCTGGACGGGAATGCCGGTAACATCCTCTCCTTCCATCCACACGCTGCCGGATGTGGGTCGATCGAGCCCGGCCATGAGCCGCATCAGGCTGGTTTTGCCGGCAAGCGTCGGTCCGAGCAGCACATTGAGTGAGCCCGGCTCCAGCCGCAGCGAAACATCATCTATATGCGTTTCGCCGGAAACGACCTTTGAAACCTTGCGCAGTTCAAGCATGTCCTCCCCCAGCGTTGGCCGCCTGGTCTTGCATTCCCGAAATATCACGCATGAAATCGTCGACCTCTGCCGCCTCCTCCGGCGTCAGCCGCAAACCGCGCTTGGTTCTGCGCCAAAGCACGTCTTCCCCGGTGACTGCCCATTCACGAGCGGTCAAATAGCGCAGTTCAGCTTCGTAAAGATCGACACCGAAATGCCGCCCGAGATCGCCCGGCGATTGAGCATTCCCGAGAATCTCTCGGGCACAGAGGCCGTAAAGCCTGACCAGCCGGGCCGCGTGATGGCGATCGAGAAACGCGTAGTCGCGCAGCAGCGCTTCTACCTGCGCTTCATAACCGTCAAAAGCGAACTCGCCACCCGGTAGCGTGGCCGAGTGGGTCCATGGTCGACCTTTTGCGCCGATGGATTCGGCGATTTTCTCCAGCGCCGATTCAGCCAGCTTGCGATAGGTCGTTATCTTGCCGCCGAACACATGCACCATGGGCGCCCCGCCCCGCCCGGTTTCCGATTTCAGAACATAGTCCCGGGTGGCTTCCTGCGCTTTAGAGGCGCCGTCATCGAACAGCGGGCGCACACCTGAATAGGTCCACACAATATCATCGCGGCGCACCGGTTCGACGAAATATTCGCTGGCGGCCGCACACAGATAGTCGATCTCGCTGTCGCTGATCGCGACTTCCTTCGGATCGCCATCATAATCCTGATCGGTGGTGCCGATCAGCGTGAAATCATTCTCATAGGGTATGGCGAAAATGATCCGTCCATCCGAGTTTTGAAAGAAATAAGCGCGCGGATCGTCGAACTTGCTCCGGACGACGATATGACTTCCCTTCACCAGACGCACGTTTTGAACATCGTTCTGACCAAGCACGCCCGAAATGACGTGATCCACCCAGGGCCCAGCTGCATTGACGAGATAGCGCGCCCGCACGGTCTCGGTCTCACCGGTCAAAAGATTCTGGATACCAATTTTCCAGATCCCTTTTTCGTCTTTAGCCGAGGTGACCCGAGTGCGCACCCGCACATCTGCTCCTCGGTCGGCGGCGTCTCGGGCATTGAGCACGACAAAGCGGGCATCGTTGACCCAGCAATCGGAGTATTCGAACGCGCGGCGGTAGGAACCTTTGAGCGGTTTGCCGGCGGGGTCGGTGCGCATGTCGAGCGTGCGTGTCTTGGGAAGCAGTTTCCTCCCACCGATATGATCGTAAATGAAAAGCCCGAGCCGGACGAGCCAGGCTGGGCGGAGACCCTTGTGAAGCGGCAGAACGAAACGCATGGGCCAAATGATATGCGGCGCGTTGCGCCACAGGATCTCGCGCTCCATGAGCGCCTCGCGAACGAGACGGAACTCATAATATTCCAGATAGCGCAGGCCACCATGGATGAGCTTGGTCGATCCGGAGGATGTGCCGCTCGCCAGGTCGTTCATCTCCGCCAAAAATACGGAGTATCCACGCCCGACAGCGTCACGCGCTATGCCGCATCCATTGATTCCGCCACCAATGACGAACACGTCGAAAATCCTGGAACTGGTGGACTTGGAAGCGGGCACGCGTTTCTCCCCTGCCTCTGGGATCACAGGAAACATTCCTGCCTTGGAGATAAAGGAATTATTTCGAAAGAAAAATGAATGTCAAACGAAAATCAACATTCGTTAACATTCCGTCTCGATCAACCGGACACCCGCCTCCTCGCAGAGCGCCCGCATCGCCGGCAGCGGGCAATGGTCCGTGATGAACGTGTCGACTTGGGATAAGTGTCCGATCCGGACCGGCGCACCGCGCTCAAACTTGGTGGAATCCGACACCAGGATCACGTGACGCGCATTGGCGATGATGGCCTGCGCCACCTTCACCTCGCGAAAATCGAAATCATAGAGCGCACCATCGGGGTCGATGGAAGAGACACCAATGACTGCGTAGTCGACCTTGAACTGACGGATGAAGTCCACCGCGGCCTCGCCGACGATCCCGCCATCCGACCCGCGCACCACACCACCTGCAATGATCACCTCAAAGGAAGGAAAAACCCTCATCCGATTGGCAACATTGATATTATTGGTGATCACCATGAGACCTTCATGATCGAGCAAAGCGTCACTCACCGCCTCAGTGGTCGTGCCGATATTCACAAAAAGCGACGCCCTGTCGGGGATGATCCGCGCCGCAGCCTGTCCGATTGCGCGCTTTTCTTCCGAAGCGATTTTACGCCGCGCTTCATACTCCATATTTTCTATGCCGGAAGGCAACAGAGCCCCGCCATGGATCCGGGTCAGAAGGCGCCGATCGCAAAGCTCGTTGAGATCACGCCGTATCGTCTGCGGCGTCACACCGAAATGCTCGGCCAGATCATCGACGAGGACGCGGCCATGCTCCTTCGCCTGCTCGAGGATTTCGGCCAGCCGTGGCGTCAGGAAGGAAGGGTTCATGATGATCTCAATGTTCGTTTTTGGCATTTAAATGCAAAAACGAAAATCGAGCAAGCTCTCCTCGGTTCCAGCACCTGCCAAACACCTTGCCGTCATCGCGGCCGACATCACGCGGCAAACCATTCCCGCGCGCGTCTCGTGACTTCAAACCGGACCAAAAATGCGGATTGTCTGAAGGAACAGAGGTGGTCAGGCGCAGAAAAGGGAGAACCACACCACGAAAACCGCGTTATCGACTATCGCGCTGGTGCTGCTTGCGCCTTTTTTCGCTTTCGCAGGCGAAGCAGAAATCCGCGCAGCGCAATCTTCGATCAAAGGACAACCGTTGTCTTGCACCTGCTGACGACCGACCCGAACGGCAAAAGCCATGAAGCCTCACAGTGAAACAACAGGCCGATGGTACCTATCGGATCTCGGCAGTCAGACTGAGAGAGGCATGAGACCTTGCGATCTGTAGCGCGCAACGATGTGAGCCGGGTAGCATGATCCCCTAGCGCTTGAAGTCAGGAAGACTCTTGAAAGCCCTCTTCAACGCGTCGGACCAGCCCTCCGAGATTTCCCGCAGATAGGGATCGTCGGCTTCGATGCGCTTTTCGTAGCCGATGCGGAACGTGTCGTTCTCATAGTATAAAAGATCGATTGGCAGGCCGACGGACAAATTGGACTTCAGCGTGGAATCGAAGGAAACCAACAGAAGCTTCACCGTTTCCTCCAGGCTCATGGCCGGATCGAACGCACGCACCAGAATGGGTTTGCCATATTTGGTCTCGCCAATCTGGAAGAACGGCGTATCGGCGCTCACCTCAATGAAATTCCCCTCCGGGTAGATCAGGAACAGGCGCGGTGCCATGCCGCGGATCTGGCCACCAAGGATGAAGGAGGCGCCAAAAGCGTCAGCACTCTGTCCGACGGGCGCCGACTGACGGATAACTTCCTTCACCGTATCACCGACCAGGCGGGCCGCCTGATACATGGATGGCGTTTCAATCATGGACGGGGTTCGCTCATCCGGCGCCTTGGTGCGCTCGTCAAGCAGGCTGACCACGGCTTGTGTGGTTGCCAAATTGCCAGCCGAAAGCAGCACCAGAACGCGATCATCCGGCTTTTGCCAGCAATGCATTTTGCGAAAGGTGGAAATGTTGTCCACGCCGGCATTTGTCCGCGTGTCCGACATGAACACCAGGCCATGCTGCGTTTTCAGCCCGACGCAATAGGTCATCTGGACCGTGCCTCATAAAGATTCGTTCTGAAAGACTACTGCTCCACCGTGATCTGAACCGCAAGCTCTTCCTGAGCGTGACCGATCCTGATCCCCATCACAGGCATCGCATCGCGGTAGTCACGCCCCGTGGCCACGCGGACATACCGATCATCCGCCGAAATGCCGTTGGAGCAATCAAAGGCAACCCAGCCCAGCCCTTCCAGATGCGCTTCGGCCCAAGCATGGCTCGCAGCCTGATCATCACTGTCATCCATCCGCAGGTATCCGCTCACATATCGCGCGGGAAAGCCCATCAGTCGCGCAGATGCCAGGAAGATGTGGGTGTGATCCTGGCAGACCCCCTCACCGTTTGCGAGCGCCTCTTCCGCCGTCGTGGCCGCGTCCGTGGCGCCGATCCGATAGGCGACGCGCTCGCGCACTTCATTCATCAGGGCATGCAATCGCTCCACATCAGCGGCGCCTGTAATGTCGCGCACCAACGCTGCTATCCCGCGACCAGCCGTACAAAGTGGGGTCTGCTGCTCAAAAAGCCATAACGGAGCGAGCCCCTGATGCTTGCCCGTGACCCCCGCGGTGTCACGGGTTTCCACGATGCCCGATGCTAAAAGAACGATCGTGTGCGGTTCGCCATCTATACTCACCAGACGCGTGTCGTTGCCGAAGCCATCGATGAATTGTGCTTCCTCAGTCGCGCCTTCTGTCTTCAACGACCACTCCACAACGTCCTGGGTCGGGCCGCTTTGAGGGCACAGCCGAAGGCGCTGCAACGCATAGGAAAGAGGGGCATCATAGCGGTATTCTGTCCGGTGAGTGATTTTCAGACGCATCGGATTGCCCTCAATAAAAGCGGAAATCTGTTGCGATCTGATTGCCCAAAGCGGCATTGTCGCGGATAAAATCACTCAAAAATTCGTGCAAACCTTCATCGAATATATCCGAAACTGCGGCCGTTTTCAGTTTCTCGAATTTGGCATCGGCCATCTCATTGCACCGTTGCCGCACACCATATTCATCCGCCAGATAGTCCAGAGAATCACAGATATGCCGATAACAGAACGCCAGGGACCGCGGCATGCGCCGGTTCAATATGAGATAATCGGCAATGTTTGCCGGATTGAAATCACCTTCATGGGTCCAGCGGTATGACCGCAGGGCGGAGACTGAACGCAAGATCGTTTGCCACTGGATATTGTCGAGTGGGGAACCGACCCACGCGGCCGAGGGCAGAAGCACATAGTATTTGACATCAAGGATGCGGGACGTGTTGTCGGCGCGTTCAATCATCGTACCCATCTGCGCGAAATCGAAGATCTCGTTGCGCAGCATCGTGCCTTGAAACGCGCCACGAATAAGTGCTGTTTCGCGTTTGACCGCATCAAGAACGGCAGGCAGGTCCTGCTCGTCGACGCGCCGTTTGAGCATGCGATGCATGGCCATCCATGCTTCGTTGACACTCTCCCACGTCTCTCGTGTGAGCGCTGTCCTCACCATCCGCGCGTTCATCCGCGCCGTATCTATGGAAGACAGCACACTCGAAGGGTTCGCCGTGTCCCGGAGCAGGAAATTTGTCACCGTGGCTGTGTCAAACGCATCATTGCCCTGTTCAAACAGATCACGCACACCGGCGCTCGTGAGAACCGATGCCCATTCATCAGATGAGGCGCTGGTCTGGGTCAAAGCAAGCCTCAGCCCGGTATCGACCAGACGCGCCATGTTCTCCGCCCGCTCGATGTAACGGGCCATCCAGTAAAGACCGTTTGCTGAACGTCCAAGAAGCATGTCAGCGCGCCCTAATCATCGAGAACCCAGGTATCCTTGGTTCCACCCCCTTGTGAGGAGTTGACCACGAGGGATCCCTTCTTCAACGCCACTCTCGTGAGCCCACCCGGTACGATCCGAATGCGATCCGACACGAGGACGAAGGGGCGCAGATCCACATGGCGTGGCGCCAGCCCCTTGCTGGTCAGGATCGGACAGGTGGAGAGCGATAGCGTCGGCTGGGCGATGTAGTTTTTCGGCCGGGCCTTCAGTTTCTTTGCAAAAGCCACCCTCTCCTTCTTCGAAGCGGCTGGCCCCACCAGCATGCCATAACCGCCGGAACCATGGACTTCCTTGACGACCAGCTCGTCAAGATGTTCAAGCACATAGGCAAGACTGTCCGGCTCCGAGCAGCGCCAGGTGGGAACATTGGGCAAAATCGCCTTGCGCCCCGTATAAAACTCCACAATCTCGGGCATATAGGAATAGATCGCCTTGTCGTCGCATATTCCGGTCCCCGGAGCGTTTGCAATGGTGATCTTGCCGGCCCGATAGACATCCATGATGCCCGGCACACCAAGGACCGAATCCGGCCGGAAGGTCAGAGGGTCGAGATAGTCGTCGTCAATCCTGCGATAGAGAACATCAATACGCCTGTAGCCCTGCGTGGTTCGCATGGCCACATGACCGTCCACAACGCGGAGATCCGATCCTTCCACCAGTTCCACGCCCATCTGGTCGGCGAGGAAAGCATGCTCGAAATAGGCTGAATTGAAGCTACCGGGTGTCAGAACGGCGATGGTCGGCTTTCCCTCGCAGAGCTCCGGTTTCACGCGGGCGAGAGAATCGCGCAGGAGCTGCGGGTAATTCTCAACCGGCCGCACCTTGACCTGCTGAAACAGCTCGGGAAAGAGCTGCATCATGGTCTCCCGGTTTTCCAGCATATAAGAGACACCTGAAGGGGTGCGGGCATTGTCTTCCAGAACGAAGAAGTCGTCTTCCCCAGTCCGTACAATGTCGACACCGGTGATGTGGGTATAGACCCCTCCAGGCGGTTTCACGCCGATCATTTCCGGCAAGAAGGCCTCATTGCCGGAGATGATGTCGCGGGGTATGCGCCCCGCACGCAGAATTTCCTGTCGATGATAGATGTCTTCGAGAAACGCATTGAGCGCCTGAACACGCTGCTCGATCCCCTGGACCAGCCGGCGCCATTCCTTGCCGGAGATGATGCGTGGGACAATGTCGAACGGGATCAGCCGTTCCGCCGCCTCCTGATCGCCATATACAGCAAAAGTGATACCGGTTCTGCGGAAAACCCGTTCCGCGTCGCCCGCCTTCTGCTTCAGGCGTTTGGCGTCCTGCCGGTCAAACCAGCTCTGGTAATCTTCGTAGGGATCTCGGGCCTGGCCCCCCAGGCGCATCTCGTCAAATGGCGTCAAGAAATGCTCCTCTCAGAAGCATTTCAACGGGGAAGCCGGAAAAAAGCAAGTCGTTTCTAAATGTTACGACAATTGGAGCAGAGAACGGGAGATGATGCACAATTCCTGAGCTGCAAGTCGAGTGACTTGCTCATTCTTTGGGCAAGCTTGTTCAAAGCGGTGGGATATCGCCCTTTTCCCAGGCCGCGCGAATTTCCGCTGCTCGCTGCCCGAAACGACCGGCTTCGATGGCGTCACGAATGTCCTGCATCAAAGACTGGTAGTATGCGAGATTGTTCCAGGTCAGCAACATGCCGGCGAGCGACTCTCCCGCTTTCACCAGATGATGAAGATACGCACGCGAATAATCCCGCGCTGCGGGGCAATCGCTCTCTTCATCGAGCGGACGGGTATCCTCAGCATGGCGAGCGTTCTTGAGGTTGATCTTGCCGCGCCGTGTATAGGCAAGCCCGTGCCGCCCAGCACGGGTCGGCATCACGCAATCGAACATGTCGATGCCGCGTGCAACCGATTTCAGAATATCATCGGGCGTTCCAACACCCATCAGGTAGCGCGGTTTTTCGGCCGGTAGAACCGGACAGGTGGCCTCGAGCATCTCGAGCATGACCGCCTGCGGTTCACCCACGGCCAGCCCGCCCACGGCATAGCCTTTCAGATCCATTGCAGCGAGAGCCCGCGCGGAACGCTCGCGCAAATGCGGCTTGTCTCCGCCCTGGACGATGCCGAACATCGCTTTGCCAGATTGATTACCGAACGCCGACTTGCAGCGTTCCGCCCAGCGCAGCGACAGCTCCATGGCGCGTTCAATATCGGATTCTTCTGCGGGCAATGCCACGCACTCATCAAGCTGCATCTGGATGTCCGAACCAAGGAGCCCCTGTATCTCGATCGACCTCTCGGGCGACATTTCGAACACTTGTCCATCCACATGCGAGCGGAAGGTCACGCCTTTTTCGGTGATTTTACGCAAGTCCGCCAAAGACATGACCTGAAATCCGCCCGAATCCGTCAGGATCGGGTATGGCCAGCCCGCGAATTCGTGCAATCCACCAAGCCGCGCCATCCGCTCGGCCCCTGGCCGCAGCATCAGATGATACGTGTTGCCGAGGATAATGTCGGCACCCAGCTCATGCACCTGATCCATATACATGGCCTTGACCGTGCCTGCCGTTCCCACCGGCATGAAGGCGGGGGTACGGATCGTACCGCGCGGCATGGAGATTTCGCCGCGTCGGGCATCGCCATCCGTCGCCAGAAGGCGGAAGGTGAACTGGTCACTCACAACTGATCGTCCCTGAAAAGCAGGCTGGCATCACCATAGGAATAGAAGCGGTATTCATTGCGGATCGCATGATCATAGGCACGCTTCATGGTCTCCGTCCCGCAAAAGGCCGAAACGAGCATGAAAAGCGTCGAGCGCGGCAGATGAAAATTCGTCATCAACACGTCGACCGTACGGAAACGATATCCAGGTGTGATGAAAATATCGGTCGCGCCTGACCACGCCTCCAGCGTCCCGGTGCGCTGAGATGCGCTTTCCAGGAGCCGCAAGGAGGTGGTGCCCACTGAAACAACGCGCCCGCCCCGTTTCCGGACCGCATTCAGGGCTTCCGCCGTCTCGGCATCCACCTCCCCCCATTCCGAGTGCATCTTGTGGTCGTCCGTATCGTCAACCTTGACTGGGAGAAAGGTACCCGCTCCTACATGCAAGGTCACGAAATGGCGCTCGATCCCGGCTACGTCCAGCGCCTGCATCAGTTCCGGGGTGAAATGGAGACCGGCCGTCGGCGCCGCAACCGCTCCCTCTTCACGGGCATAAATCGTCTGGTAATCGACTTCGTCGCGCTCATCTTCTGCGCGTTTGCCTGCAATATAGGGTGGAAGCGGCATGTGGCCCGAAGCCGCGATCGCCTCGTCCAGTACCGGACCTGAGAAGTCAAACACCAGGAGCGCTTCGCCCCCTTCGCCCTTTTCCGCTACTGTTGCTTCAAGCGTACCGAGGAAACAGCTTTCACCATCATGGCCAAACTGGATGCGCTCGCCTGCGTTCACTCGCTTCGCCGGCTTCAGGAATGCCCGCCAGCGATCTGGCCCTTCGCGCATATGCAGCGTTGCCTCGATGCGCGCCTCGGTCTCCCCACGCCGGCGAACACCGCTGAGGCGGGCGGGAATGACTTTCGTGTCATTGAAAACCAAGGCATCGCCTGGCCGTAATATTTCGGGAAGCGCGCGGACCACGTGATCGGTCAGGGCTCCACCTTCGACCTTCAAAAGGCGTGCTGAATGGCGCGGATTGGCAGGTCTCAGCGCAATCCGCTCCTCCGGCAGCTCGAAATCAAAGATGTCTACACGCATTACAAACCGGTCGGCAGAAAAGACCGGGCGACCCTGCGCCGCCCGGTATCAAAATGTTAGGCAACGTCCGCCGCGACCCGCATGGAGATGATGGAGTCGGGTTCGGAGACCGGCTCGCCACGCTTGATCTTGTCGATACTGTCCATGCCTTCAGTCACCTGACCCCAGACGGAGTACTGACGATCGAGCCAAGGCGCCTTGTTGAAGCAGATGAAGAACTGGGAGTTGGCAGAGTTCGGGTTCTGCGAACGTGCCATCGAGCAGGTGCCGCGTTCATGAGCCATGTTCGAGAACTCGGCCTTGAGATCAGGCTTGTCCGATCCGCCCATACCCGTGCCGGTAGGATCACCGGTTTGCGCCATGAAACCGTCGATCACACGATGGAACACGATACCATCGTAAAACTTGTCGCGCGCGAGTTCCTTGATGCGCTTCACATGTTCGGGAGCGACGTCCGGAAAGAGCTGGATGATGACCTTGCCCTTGGTCGTTTCCATCACGATGGTGTTTTCCGGATCCTTGATATCAGCCATTCTTAAACCTTTCTTTTGTCGACGCGTTTAATTCGCGCCGTCACTTGCCATGCGTGCACTCAGGATCTTGTCCGGGTTCTGCACCATACCATTCTGTGCCGCATCGCCCTTCTTGATCGCGTCGACCAGTTCCATGCCCGATTCGACCTCACCGATCACCGTGTATTGTCCGTTCAGGTGTTCGGCAGGGGCGAACATGATGAAAAACTGAGAATTGGCGGAGTTGGGATCCTGGGAGCGTGCCATCCCGACGGTGCCGCGCGTGAACGCAGCCTCAGAGAATTCCGCCGGCAAATTGGGTTTGTCCGAACCGCCGGTTCCGACACGCCGTGCATCAAATCCGTCCTCGACATCACCGTACTGAACATCACCGGTCTGCGCCATGAAGCCATCGATGACCCGATGAAAAGCGACATTGTCGTAAGCCCCCTCCGCAACCAGGGCCTTGACCTGCTCCACATGTTTCGGTGCGAGATCTGGTCGTAACGCTATGGTCACCTCGCCGTTTTTGAGCGTTAGAATCATTGTATTCTCCGGCTCGGCGGCTGATGCCACGCCGAGCCCGGCAAGAAAGGCCCCGACCACGAGCGCAGACGAAACGAGCTTGCGAAGCTGCATAAAACTCTCCTTTTGGTTTCAGGCGGGGAATTTGGCCTTAAGCGCTGCCAGCACCACGGAAGGCACGAATGGCGCGATGTCTCCACCCATGGAAGCGATCTGCCGGACGAGTGTGGCGGTAATGGTGCGCACCGAAGGGCTTGCTGGTAAAAAAACGGTCTGCAGATCCGGTGCCATGGTCTCGTTCATGCCCGCCATCTGCATTTCGTAATCCAGATCCGTGCCATCGCGCAGACCGCGGATCATGATCGAGGCGCCCTGTGCGCGCGCAGCGTCGATCACCAGCTTGTCGAAAGCCACCACCTCGATCCGCCCGGCGTCTTGACCCAACTCAACCACCGCGGAACGCTGGATCAGCGAAACGCGCTCCTCATAGCTGAAAAGCGGCTTTTTGCCCGGATGCACGCCGATTCCAACAACCACCTTGTCAGCCACGGTCAACGCACCTTTGAGCACGTCGAGGTGCCCGTTGGTCAAAGGGTCGAAGGATCCCGCGTAGAAAGCTGTTCGCTCGGTCATGGCGTGCTTGTATCCGTCTTAACAGGGGTTGGCAATTCGACAATCGCGCCTCTTGAGCCCTGGCCAGAACCGCTTAGGTCGCAAAAGATGAACCACGCCTGAATGCCTCATTCAACAGCGGTTTGAACCCAATCGGCTAGTCAGGTCACCAATGCCTACAGGAACGCCGCGCGGAAAAATGAAACCAAATCGCGGTTCGTCACGTTAATAGGCCAAAAGGAGACAAGCCATGCTGATCTTTACGCTCGCTGCCGCAATGACCGTCGCGATGCTGATTGCCACCGTCGTCGGTCTCCACGAAGAAGCCAGCCGCATCAAGCTGGAAAACCGGGTCCGCAGCTCTGCCAACCGCCGCTTTCATTAAATCCGGCGCAGAGCCGCGAAAGAGTCTGGAACGGTACAAAGGCCAATCATTCTGTGGCCCCTCCTTGCGGTTCCGTATCCGTTTCGCTGGCTACGGGTTCATCGCCGGATGATATTTCCTCTTCGGTCTGCGTATCCGAAATGCGCTCTACCGAAACAACCTTCTCCCCCTTAGCGGTGTTGAAGATGGTAACACCCTTTGTGGCGCGGCTGGCGATACGTATTCCGTTGACCGGAACGCGAATGACCTGCCCGGCATTCGACACCAGCATGATCTGATCATCCTCCTCCACCGGGAAGGCGGCCACCAAAGGACCGATCTCATCGGTTTTGCTGACATCAGTGGCTCGAATGCCCTTACCGCCTCGACCAGTCACCCTGAAATCATAGCTCGAGGAGCGTTTTCCATAGCCGAATTCGCTGACGGTCAAAACCATCTGCTCCCGGGCCTTCAATTCCTCATAGCGTTCAGGTGAAAGGCTCTCTTCTTCTCCCAGTTCCTCGTTGGTAAGAGCGACGTCTTCCTCATCCCCGTTTGCCTGCCGGCGTTCTGCCGCTGCCTGCTTGAGATAAGCGGCACGAGCAGCCGGGCTTGCTTCGACGTGGGAAAGTATCGCCATGGAGATAACCCGGTCGCCCTCCGCCAGATTAATTCCGCGCACGCCGATCGAATTGCGGCCCGCAAAAACGCGCACATCCGAGACACAGAACCGGATGCACTGGCCCGAAGCTGCGGTCAGCAGCACGTCGTCATCTTCCGTACAGGTGTAGACACCGAGGATCTCATCATTCGGATCCTCGAGCTTCATCGCAATCTTGCCGTTGCGATTGACCTGAACAAAATCCGAAAGTTTGTTGCGACGCACCGTGCCTCGTGTGGTGGCGAACATGACGTCCAGCGCACCCCAGCTCTCCTCGTCCTCCGGCAGCGGCATGATCGTCGTTATGCTCTCACCCTCCTCAAGCGGCAGCATGTTGCGCAGGAATTTGCCGACGGATTGCGGCGTGCCAACCGGCAGGCGCCAGACCTTTTCCTTGTAGACAATGCCGCGTGAGGAGAAGAACAGAATGGGTGTGTGCGTGTTGGCCACGAACAGCCGCGTGACGAAATCCTCGTCCTTGGTCGACATGCCCGAACGGCCCTTGCCGCCACGCGCCTGCGCCCTGTAGATGGAAAGGGGCACGCGCTTGATATAACCCTTGCGCGTGACGGTAACGACCATTTCCTCGCGCTGGATCAGATCCTCATCGTCAAGGTCGGCTCCACCTTCCGTGATCTCGGTCCGGCGGGGCGTGCCAAATTCATCCCGGACCGCGATAAGCTCATCCTTGACGATTTGCTGGATCCGAGCGCGCGATGCCAGGATTTCCAGGTAATCGCTGATTTCCGCGCCGATCTGGTTCAACTCATCCGCGATTTCATCGCGACCGAGTGCCGTCAAACGCTGCAGGCGCAATTCGAGGATCGCGCGTGCCTGCTCCTCGGAAAGGTTATAGGTGCCATCCTCATTGATGCGATGCCGCGGATCGTCGATCAGAAGGATCAAGGCTTCCACGTCAGAGGCCGGCCAACGGCGCTCCATCAATTGCTCCCGCGCTGTCTGCGGATCGGGCGCATGGCGGATAAGCTTGATCACCTCGTCGATATTGGCGACAGCGATGGCAAGACCGACCAGCACATGCGCGCGGTCACGCGCCTTGCGCAG
Organism: Nitratireductor sp. ATLC21; assembly: GCF_057196525.1. Lineage (NCBI taxonomy): Bacteria > Pseudomonadati > Pseudomonadota > Alphaproteobacteria > Hyphomicrobiales > Phyllobacteriaceae > Nitratireductor > Nitratireductor sp. ATLC21. The sequence goes on from NZ_JBXUOU010000001.1 coordinate 473,467, forward strand.
CAGATATTTGGTGCGGCGGCTGACGACCTCTTCGCGGAAATGGACAAAGGCCTTCAAGAGATCGAGCAGGTTCATCTGCTCGGGCTTGCCGCCATTCAGCGCCACCATGTTCGCGCCAAAGGAGGTTTGCAGCGGCGTAAAGCGATAAAGCTGGTTCAGTACGACATCGGCAACCGCATCGCGTTTCAGCTCAACCACGACGCGATAGCCCTGGCGGTCACTTTCGTCTCGGATGTCGGAAATACCCTCGATGCGCTTGTCGCGCACCAATTCGGCCATCTTCTCGATCATCGAGGCCTTGTTGACCTGGTAGGGAATTTCCGTGATCACAATCGCTTCACGGTCGTTGCGCGCCGGTTCGATGGCAACCTTGCCGCGCATCATGATGGAACCGCGTCCGGTCTCATAGGCGCTGCGGATGCCGGAACGCCCGAGGATGAGGCCCCCGGTCGGGAAGTCCGGGCCCGGAATCAGTTCCTGCAATTCAGGCAGACCAATCGCCGGATTGTCGATCATGGCCACGCAGCCATTGATGACTTCCGACAGATTGTGCGGCGGAATATTGGTCGCCATACCAACCGCGATACCACCGGAACCATTGACCAGAAGGTTCGGATAGCGCGCCGGCAGCACTTTGGGTTCGCTGCCGGAACCGTCATACGTGTCCTGGAAGTCGACCGTTTCCTTATCGATGTCTTCCAAAAGCTCGTGAGCGCCTTTGGTAAGCCGCGATTCGGTATAGCGCATGGCCGCCGGCGGATCGCCGTCAATTGAGCCAAAATTGCCCTGACCATCGATCAGCGGCAAACGCATGGACCAATGCTGCGCCATGCGCACGAGCGCATCGTAGATCGCCGCATCGCCATGAGGGTGATACTTACCCATCACATCGGCGACCGGACGTGCCGATTTCACATACTTGCGGTTCCAGTGATAACCGCTTTCATGCGACGCGTAGAGAATGCGCCGATGCACCGGCTTCAAACCATCGCGCGCATCCGGCAGAGCGCGGCTCACGATAACGCTCATCGCGTAATCGAGGTAGGAGCGCTGCATCTCCTCTATGATGGAAATCGGCTCGATATCGTCGGGCTCGTCCGATCCGGTCGGCGTTGTCTGGTCAGTCAAATCGAGTCACACACAGAATAAGGAATCACTGACTTCTTATATATGAAGCGCCGTTGATTCTCCAATCGGAGCAGTGACGGAAGCCAAGGAAATCCAACGCGATTTCAGACGCATATGGCTGGTCTGTGAATGGTGTCGTAGACAAATTGACGCAGCACACGCGCACAGCGTCGCAATCAGAGCTTTTCTGGAGCCTCCCAACTGGGTTAGACAGTTTGAAAGGAGGCCCCGATGGCAGGTTACGAGACCTTGTTCAACGCATTCGTCACGCTGCTCGTGACCGTGGATCCACCGGGTCTGGCACCGCTCTTTCTGGCGTTGACGGTCGGAATGAACCGATCTGAGCGGAATCAGGTCGCAGTTCGCGCCGCAATCATCGGTTTCGCAGTCCTTGCACTCTTTGGCGTGGCCGGCAGTGCGATACTTTCCATTTTCGGGATCACCCTGCCTGCTTTCCGTGTGGCAGGCGGCCTGCTTCTCTTCTTCATCGCCTTCGAAATGATATTCGAACGCCGCCAGGAGCGGCATGAAAAAAGCGCCGAACGCGCCATCACGCGCGACATGATCCGAAACATCGCAGCTTTTCCGTTGGCCATACCTCTGATTGCCGGCCCCGGCGCTATTTCTGCCACCGTGCTTCTTTCCGGCTCATTCGGCGGCCTTGGCGGAACCGCCGCACTGCTGGCAATTCTATTGACGACGATCGGCATCACCTATGCGGTTTTTACACTCGCAGAGCGCGTCGACCGTTTTCTGGGCGAGACCGGACGATCGATCCTGACCAGACTTCTCGGCGTGATACTGGCTGCTCTCGCCGTTCAGTTCGTAGCGGATGGCGCAAAGGCTCTGTTTGACGCGCCATAGCGCCTAAATGAGAAGCAAATACCGGCAGTTGCGGAACACAACTGGAACATATACAGTATGTTCTGGTTTTGTTTTTAACTGATTCTCGGTGGCGACCATGCTGACCCGCAAGCAGCACGAACTTCTCCTGTTCATTCACGAGCGCTTGAAGGAGACTGGAATCCCGCCCTCCTTCGATGAAATGAAGGAGGCGCTGGACCTTGCGTCCAAGTCTGGCATTCACCGGTTGATCACCGCCCTGGAGGAACGTGGCTTTATCCGCCGCCTTCCTAATCGCGCCCGTGCGCTCGAGGTGTTGCGCCTGCCCGATTCGATTGCGCCGGGCCTGAATGCGGGCGCACGCAAATTTTCTCCAAGCGTTATCGAAGGCAGCCTCGGCAAAGCGCCACCTGCCCCGCCCAAACCGTCAGCCAGCAATGACGATGCTCTCGCCGGTGTCGTTTCCGTGCCTGTCATGGGGCGCATCGCTGCGGGTGTTCCGATCGATGCCATCCAGCACCAGACCCATTCCATCGCCGTGCCTCCAGACATGCTGAGTGGAGGCGATCACTACGCGTTGGAGGTCAAAGGCGATTCGATGATCGAGGCGGGAATTTTTGATGGTGATACCGTCATCATCCGCGAGACGCAGACTGCCAACCCCGGCGAGATTGTGGTTGCTTTGGTCGATCAGGAAGAAGCGACCTTGAAACGTTTCCGTCGCAAGGGAGCATCGATCGCCCTTGAGGCTGCCAATCCGGCGTATGAGACACGGATATTCGGCCCCGACCGGGTGAAGGTCCAGGGGCGTCTGGTGGGGTTGATGCGCCGTTATTGACCCGGCGTCGAGGGAGCATGCCCAAGCTGCTGTTCATGAATTCGACAAGAGGCTCAAGGGCCAACTGACGAGGGCCAGAGAGCGTTTTCTCAAGTGAGTCCCTGCAGCACCTTCGGCAGCATTTCAGGCAGGTCTTCGGCGATCAGACCGGGTCCGAATGACCGACCGCATTCTGCGTGAATCCAAACAGCAGCGCACGCTGCCTCAAAGGCCGGCATCCCTTGAGCCAGAAGGCTTGCGGCAATTCCTGACAGGACATCGCCTGATCCGGCCGTTGCCAGATGTGGCGTAGCGTTGGCATTGATTGCCCCTCGCCCGTCGGGCGCCGCAACGATCGTATCAGGCCCCTTGAGCACGATCGTCGCCCCGGACCGTCTTGCCGCCTCCCGCGCTCTTTGCACTTTGGAAATCGCTGGCGCGTCCTCCAGGCCTGGAAACAGTCGGGAGAACTCCCCTTCGTGCGGCGTGAGAACGACCTGCGCGGCGGAACCCTTGATCATATCGAAAAACATATCCGGCTTGTCGCTAAAGGCCGTGAGGGCGTCAGCATCGAAAACCAACCCGCTTGCGTCATTGGCCTGATGGAGAAGCGCGCGTGCGAAACTGCGCGTTCGCTCTCCAGTGCCTGCTCCTGGTCCCAGAACCACCCCGGAGGGTAAGCGGTGGGCGAGGAAGGCCTGCAACTCGCCGACGGTGTCGGCCTTGCGCAACATGATCGATGTCAAATGCATCGCATTTATCGAAAGCGCGTTCGTGGGCGAAAGCATCGTCACGGCCCCTGCCCCCGCACGCGCCGCTGCCCGCGCGGCAAGCCGAGCCGCACCCGTCGAGGTTGCCCCACCAGAAATTACGGCCACATGACCGCGCGAATATTTGTGCGCGCTGACACAGGGCTTCGGCACGGCTTCCCGCCACAAAGCAGGCTGGTTCTCCCAAAGTGCTCGACCAACTGTATCAAGCGCGCTGTCTGCGATGCCGATATCCGCAACGACAAGGTCACCGCACATTTGCCGTCCCGGCACGAGGAGGTGCCCCGGCTTCTTGCGAAAAAAGGTGACAGTCACTTCCGCCGAGAGGGCGGCACCGAGTGGCTTTCCGGATACCCCGCAAACGCCGGAAGGCAGATCGATGGCGACCACAGGCAGCCCACTGCTGCTTACCCTGGCGACAATCTCGGCTGCCCTCCCTTCAAGCGGGCGTTTCAGGCCTGCGCCGAACAACGCATCCACCACAATCCATCCTGGCGTGGGTTGGAAAGCGGTGAATGGCTCTGCCTCAACCGGGCAATCCTCAAGCGCGCGCGACGCATCGCCGCTCGCGACCGGTTTGGCCTCGGCAAAAACGCGGACACGGAGGCCTCGTTCTGCCAGCAGGCGCGCAACGACATAGCCGTCACCGCCGTTGTTGCCCGGACCGCAAAGGACAAAAACGCCTTCTGCTTCCGCATAGCGAGCCAGGATTTCACCTGCCACCGCCGCGCCCGCATGGCGCATCAGACAATAACCGGCCAGCGGCCCATCAGCGATGGCAGCGCGGTCCACCCTGCCCATCTCTTCAGGCGTAACGATCTCCAAATGCATCACTCGCTGCCGTTTTATTGAGCGCATTGCATATTTTTTAAGCAGGCTTCAAACTGTGCCGCGCTCCACATGTGTCCCTTGATGATTTTCAAAGGTGAGCGCGCAACATGTCGCTGCCTGAAAACCCGTGCGATTGTAGCATCCGGCGGACACAATGCAGCGATTGGCACGGTTCATGCAAGGCTCTCATTGGAGTTGGCATGTTTCGTGCTTTATTCGAACCGGAACAACAAGGGGCGCGGGATCACCGTTCCTGAACTCATTTGGAGGCCACTAAGGCATGAAAAAGGTCGAAGCGATCATCAAACCCTTCAAGCTCGACGAAGTGAAGGAAGCCCTTCAGGAAATCGGCCTTCAGGGCATAACCGTGATCGAGGCGAAGGGGTTCGGGCGCCAGAAGGGGCACACCGAACTCTATCGCGGGGCAGAATATGTCGTCGACTTTCTCCCAAAGGTGAAGATCGAAGTTGTCCTGCCGGACGAAACGGTTGATGCGGCAATCGAGGCGATCCGGAAGGCCGCCCAGACGGGCCGCATCGGCGACGGGAAGATTTTCGTGACCAATGTGGAAGAAGTTATCCGCATCCGTACCGGCGAGACCGGTGCCGACGCCGTTTGATCCGCAATTATTCTCTTTCCCGGAACACCTCCGGGATCATCAGGCAAGACCATCGCAAATAGGAAGGCGAATATGACCACTGCACAAGACATCATGAAGCAGATCAAGGAAAACGACGTAAAGTTTGTCGATCTGCGCTTCACGGATCCCAAAGGCAAGCTGCAGCACGTCACCATGGATGTCTCCGCCGTGGACGAGGACATGTTCGCCGACGGCGTTATGTTCGACGGCTCGTCCATCGCCGGCTGGAAGGCCATCAATGAATCCGACATGGTTTTGATGCCGGAGACCGATACGGCCCATATGGACCCGTTCTTCGCCCAGTCAACCATGGCCATTTTCTGCGACATTCTCGACCCGATTTCGGGTGAGGCCTACAACCGCGATCCGCGCGGCACGGCCAAGAAGGCGGAAGCCTTCCTGAAGTCGGAAGGGATTGGCGATACCGTGTATGTCGGCCCCGAACCGGAATTCTTCATCTTCGACGATGTGAAATACAAGGCAGATCCCTACAACACCGGGTTCAAGCTCGACTCGAGCGAACTCCCGAGCAACGATGATGCGGAATATGAGACGGGCAATCTCGGCCACCGCCCGCGCGTGAAGGGCGGATATTTCCCTGTGCCGCCGATCGATTCAGCTCAGGACATGCGCTCGGAAATGCTGACGGTTCTCACCGAGATGGGCGTGATCGTCGAGAAGCATCACCACGAGGTCGGTGCCGCACAGCATGAACTGGGCATCAAGTTCGAGACGTTGCTTAAGAGCGCAGACAGCGTTCAGAAGTTCAAATACGGCGTTCATCAGGTTGCCAATGCCTATGGCAAGACGGCAACCTTCATGCCAAAGCCGATCTATGGCGACAACGGCTCGGGTATGCATGTTCACCAGTCGATCTGGAAGGAAGGCAAGCCGACCTTCGCTGGCAATGAATATGCAGGTCTGTCGGAAAACTGCCTGTTCTATATCGGCGGCATCATCAAGCACGCCAAGGCTATCAACGCCTTCACCAACCCGATCACCAACTCCTACAAGCGTCTGGTTCCGGGTTTTGAAGCTCCGGTCTTGCTCGCCTATTCGGCCCGCAACCGCTCTGCTTCATGCCGCATTCCGTTTGGCTCCTCACCAAAAGCCAAACGCGTCGAGGTCCGTTTCCCCGATCCGGGCGCAAACCCCTATCTGGCCTTCGCAGCTATGCTGATGGCCGGCATCGACGGCATCAAGAACAAGATTCATCCCGGCCAGGCCATGGACAAGGATCTTTATGACCTGCCGCCGAAGGAGCTGAAGAAGGTTCCGACCGTCTGCGGATCACTGCGCGAAGCGCTCATGAGCCTCGACAAGGATCGCGGCTTCCTCAAGGCTGGCGGTGTGTTCGACGATGATCAGATCGACGCCTATATCGAACTGAAAATGGCGGAAGTTCTGCGTTACGAAATGACGCCGCACCCGGTCGAGTTTGAGATGTACTACTCGGTCTAATCGCTCCTCCCAAGGCGATTGCGGGGGCTCCGTTCACGGACGGGCCCCCTTTTTTGTTCAGCCGCTTTTCAGCTGGTCCTTCCAGCTTCGGGCGAGAGCAGACAAGTCGGCGCGCGCACGAAAAGCGCGGGTCACTTCACCGAACGCGAAACGGATCGAGTTTTCCACGATTTCCCTGTCGTGGCGCTTCAATTGATCGGCGATCGGCGCCCAACGGAAAAGCGCGTGCGGGCTCTCGGTAAACGCCCCTCCGTCTACCGCCACGTTCTGCCAATGGGTCTTCGCGATGCGCTTTTCAAACGCGTCACGCCATTCATCCACCGTTTCCGACTGGGGAAGTGCATCCCGATTGTGGGTGAGCCCCTCTGAATGGCAATGACGGGCCAGCGCAGCCGCCTCTTCCCGATCTAGCGGACCATCGGAAGCGATCTTCGCGACAGCGTGAAGGGTGAGATCGGAGAGGCAGGCCGCGAAGACATGGAGCTTGGCCACGTTGATGGACTGGACGAACACATCATCCTCGAACATTGACGGATAGCGCGTCCCCATCCGCGCCTTCAGATAGCCGTAGAGCTTTTTCTGAGCGACAAACGAGGACCGTGTGGCAATGAAGGCGCAAAGCGCGTCCACCGTATCAATGGGCGCATTGTCACGTTTGATCGTGAGCCTAGCCGCCGCTTCACGCAGAAACGCCATCCCCCTGGTCCAGGCAATTCCCATAAGACACATCCTCCTGTCATACGACCAATGTCTCGATTTTCATTGCTCAGAAGATGCCCAATGCTTGAGACATGCCATTGTGATTCCTAATCCACAGAACCGCAATGGCGGCAGTTAACGACTTTCGTCGCTGACGTTTTTAGGGAGGAGGACACCATGTCCGCTAATGACGCAGGTGATGTGAGGGATCGTTACTGGGCCAAAACCAGGAACCTGACAATCGTGGTTCTGGCCTTGTGGGCGTTCTTCTCACTTGTCGTTCCAGCAATGGTTTCGACACTCAACCAATTCACATTTCTTGGCTTCCCCTTCGGGTTCTACATGATTGCCCAGGGCTCGCTGATCGCTTTCGTCGTCATCATCTGGGTGCAGAACTGGCGCCAGGATGCCATCGACGACGAGTTCGGCTTTGGCGAAGAAGAATAGGGAGGAACCGGCATGGCTTTGATTCAAGGACGGTTCATCGACAATATCGGCCGGGTGTATGCGATATACACCGGTGGGTTCCTTGCCTTCATCCTGTTGATGGCGGTTCTGGAGCAGCTAGGTGTCGGCGCCGACACGATCGGCATTCTGTTCGTTGCCTTCACCATCGCGATCTACGCCCTTATCGGCTGGCTTTCGCGCACCATGGAAGTGGACGCCTATTATGTGGCCGGGCGGCAGGTTCCTGCCGTTTATAACGGTATGGCGACCGCAGCGGACTGGATGTCTGGCGCATCGTTTGTCGCCCTTGCCGGCGGCGTCTATTTCGGCGGTTACGGCTATATGGCCTTCATCGTCGGCTGGACCGGTGGCTATGTGCTCGTCAACTCGCTGATGGCGCCATATTTGCGCAAGTTCGGCTGCTACACGGTACCGGACTTCATCGGCACACGATATGGCGGCAATCTCGCACGCCTGTGCGCCGTGATCGTTCTGGTCGTAGCATCGTTCACCTATGTGACCGCCCAGATCAACGCAACCGGCACCATCGCCGCGCGCGCGCTCCACATCCCATTCTCCTACGGTGTGTGGTTCGGCCTTCTGGGCATTCTGTTATGCTCGATGCTGGGCGGAATGCGCGCTGTCACGTGGACGCAGGTGGCGCAGTACATCGTGCTGATCATCGCCTATCTGGTTCCGGTGATCTGGATGTCGAATGCCCAGGGCTTCGGTCTCATCCCGCATTTCACCTATGGCGAAGCGGCAGCAAACATGGCGAATTTCGAGGCCCAGTACGGCCTGAACCCGCCAGCCGAAGCTATACCGGGCCTTTCAGTGCTCACAACGCCGCATACCGGCCCGGTGGGTGACTATGCAGAATGGAAGTTCATCACACTTGCTCTTTGCATGATGTGCGGAACGGCTTCCCTGCCCCACATTCTGATGCGCTATTTCACAACCCCGACCGTGCGGTCGGCGCGCAAATCCGTGGCATGGTCGCTGCTGTTCATTTTCCTGCTGTACTTCACGGCACCGGCACTGGCGACCCTCACCAAATTGCAACTTCTTGATCCGAACCTGCCAACCGCCATCATCGGCAAGCCATTTGAGGAGGTGGCATCGCTGGCCTGGATCCAGAACTGGTCAAGTGTGGGCTTCCTTGCGATTGCCGACCAGAACAGCGATGGCATATTGCAGCTCAACGAGTTCTTCATGCGGCCGGACATCGTCGTGCTTGCAACACCAGAGATCGCAGGGCTTCCCTATGTGATATCCGGCCTTGTCGCTGCCGGTGGCATGGCAGCCGCCATGTCAACCGCTGACGGTCTGCTCCTGGCGATCGCCAACGCGTTGAGCCACGATCTCTACTACAAGATGATCGACCCGAAGGCCGACACGGCGGTTCGGCTCATCGTGGCACGCATCCTGCTGGTAGGCATTGGTGCTCTGGGCGCGCTGATCGCATCGCTTCAGCTGACAGGCATTCTTGGTGCCGTTGCATGGGCATTCTGCTTTGCCTGTTCGGGACTTTTCTTCCCGCTCGCCCTCGGCGTGTGGTGGAAACGGGCGAACAGGCCAGGCGCGGTTGCCGGTATGGCCGCAGGCTTCATCGCAGGCAGCCTCTACCTCTACTATGTCTACACTGGCGGAACGCCATGGTTCGGACTGGACCATCTGCGCTTCGGCATTGTCGGCATGGCCGTGAGCCTGGTTGCGATGGTGGTGGTCACGCTGCTGACGCCTGCGCCCGATGAAGAAATCCAGCGCATGGTGGAAGAAACACGCGTGCCGACTGGTCCGGCCATTCTTTCTGACAAACACTGATCACGCTATGATCGGCGTTCGGGGGCGGGATAACCCGCCCCCGATTCGCGTCCTGGGAGAGACTTGATGCAGGGAAGCATGGCTGCATTTCCAATCTGGGTACTGGTGCTGGACTACGTGTTGGGCGTCATCATGTGGACGCTGATCGGGCGTGCCGCCATGGGCATATTCCTGCCCGAAGACTCCAGCTTTTTCTTCATGCGCTTTTTCGTGCGCGTCACCGATCCGATACTGAAACTGTTTCGGCCCATCACGCCGGGCTTCCTGCTGGAACCGCTGGTGCCGGTCTACGTCGCCTGGTTCTTCTTCATGATCCGGTTCTACGTGATGCCCTGGCTGCTCGGATACTCGGTCATGGGAATGCTCTCGTTTCCGTTGGAAAGCGAGATTGCCGGTGTCATCTACCAGATGTTCGGTGGCCGGTAGCGGCTGGCAACAGCCAGCCGAAGCCTACCGGTATCAGTCGAGCGCAGCCAAAAGCTTTGCGGCGGCCATCATGTCGCGTTCGCGAAAGGCGCGGCGCTGTGCGGCCTCGCCATCCTCTCCCCACAGGGAAATGTTCCAATCCTCGTCCACATGAGCGGCTTTCCATGCCGCCAGGGGATCGAGTGCGCCAGCTTCCACCGCGAGTGCCAGCAGCGCCGACCCTGTCAGCGTGGTCATTACATGAAGAGCCGCCAGTCGGAAGGGATCGTTTTTCTGGCGCAAATACGCGCTCACGGCAGCGATTGCCTCTCGGGGCTGCTCCACATGGATCACCCCCTCCGCCAGCACGAAATGCGCGCCCATATGCTCCTGCGCCCAATCCAGAACGGGATCCCAGGCCTCTGCCTGCAGTGCCACCAGTCGTTCCGGAGACGCTGCGCGGTAGCACAGAAGATCGCCCGTGCTGTAGCGCAGAACATCCTCCAGCACAGCCTGGCTGTGAACGGCAACGCCGTCTATCGCCGTGTTGACAAGCCGGGTCACAGGCATCGTCGCAGGATCGATGTGCTCACCTTGAGCCTCATATTCCGCTGCCACCAAAAGCGCTGCCGCCTCGTTGGGCAAAACAACGGCGCTTGCTCCCGGGGTCCGCACCGACTTGCCGTCGAGTTGAACGGAGAAACCACCCTCCTCGTCGGCATTCAGCGAGACTTCGTTGTAAAAGCGCTTGGGAAGTGGTTTGCGAATGGTGCTCTGCGCCCGTCGGATCGGATCTAGCTCCGACGGGGTCTTTCCGCTTTCAAGATCGTTCAGAAGGTCGCGCATGGGTCTACATATAGTGTGTGTTTGTCATTTCGCTATGCGGGGACGACGCGACGGCGCGGCCGGTTGACCACGGTCAGTCCGATGGCGATCAGACAAAGAGCCAGAAGGATTTTGATGGTCAGGGGTTCGCCCAGAAGAAGGCCGCCCGACAAAACGCCGAAGACTGGCGTGAGGAAAGCGAAACTGGAAAGCCCCGATGCAGGATAACGGCGCATCAGCCAGAACCAGACGAGATAGGTGAAGGAGACGACGAACACGGCCTGGAAAACCAATGCACTGGTTGCCAGTGCGCTTACCTCGCGCAAAAGCGGCCCGCCGAACGGGATGAAAGGAACGGTAACAATGGCCGAAACGGAAAGTTGGTAGAGCAAAGTCTTTTCCGCTCCTGCATTGGACAGGCTGGACTGTTTGATAACGACAATCGTGGCGGCCCATGCAATGCCCGCGACGAGACACAGAACATCGCCAAAGAGCGCATCGGGTCCCGGTAGACTGAGACTGTCCGAGAAAACAAGCACCACGCCTGCAAAGGCCAGGAGAAGCCCGCCGAATTTCAGCGCCGACATCTTTTCTCCGAGGAAGAAATGGCCGCCAAGCAGGACCCAAAACGGCATTGTGTTGAGCATCAGGGCTCCGCGCGCAGCCGATGTGTAATCGAGACCGAGAAATACCAGAATGAACTCGAAACCGAATAGAAGCCCGGCCAGTATTCCCGGTCTCAGAGTGCCATCGCGCTCAAACAGATGAATGCCGCGGTAGCGGCACCAAAGGAAAACGAGCAATGTAGCCACCGCAGAACGCAGAAACATGGACAACATTGGATTGAAGCCGACATTGGCCAGCTTGATGGCAACCTGATTGACGCCCCATGTCAGGGTCAAGCCGAGCATAATGACGGTCGCGAACGCATCTATTGCGTCTTGTCGACCCAACGTCTGGCCGGGAGACAGCGCCGTCACGCGCCCTCCTCCGCAGAGGCTTCATCAAACCCGAGAAGGTTCCAGCTCTGGCGCATATGGGGAGGCAGCGGTGCCGTCACGTCAATCTTGCCGCCACCCGGATTCGGGATGACGATGCGGCGCGCATGCAGATGCAGACGTTTCTGGATGCCGCCGGGAAACTCCCAGTTCTGATCGGCTTCGAAATATTTCGGATCGCCGATGATCGGGCACCCGATATAGGCAGCGTGAACGCGAAGCTGGTGCGTACGGCCCGTATAGGGCTCCATTTCGAGCCAGGAGAGCGCTGAACCAGCCCTTTCCACAATACGATAGTTGGAAACGGCATGATCGGAATCCGGCTCGCCGTGTTTCACGACGCGCATGCGGTCGCCATCGGGCGTTTGCTCCTTGGCGAGCCAGGTGGAGATGCGCGCTTCGTCCTTGTTGGGCACGCCCTTCACGAGAGCCCAATAGGTCTTTTTCGTGTCGCGGGCGCGAAAGGCCTCGGCAAGCCGCATGGCCGCCTGACGCGTGCGCGCCACCACGAGCACACCCGACGTGTCGCGGTCGAGGCGATGGACCAGGCGCGGCTTTTCGCCCTTCTTGTTGCGCAGCGCCTCCAGCATTCCATCCACATGGCGATTGACGCCCGATCCACCCTGCACGGCAAGACCGGCCGGCTTGTTGAAGACAAAAACCTTCGGATCCTCGTAGAGCAACATCTGAGAGAGCGCTTCAGCATCGCCTGTGTTGCGCAGGCTGTGGGCGGTCGCCTGGCCATCGCCCTTGCGGTCGACATCCAGAGGGGGCACACGCACCACCTGCCCCGGCTCGAGACGCGTGTCGGCCTTGGCACGGCTGCCACTCACCCGGATCTGGCCAGAGCGCAGGAGCTTTTGCAAATGGCCGAAACCGAGCCCTGGAAAATGCGTCTTGAACCAACGGTCAAGCCGCATTCCGCTCTCGTCCTTGTCCACTTCGATCTGCTGTACGCCAGCCATTTCAAATATCCATAAAAAGTCGTCTCAGGCGAAATGCCGAACCAGATACAGCCCGCCGAACAGCGCGGCAATCGCGCCGCAGACACTAACAAGCACATAAGATGCGGCCAGCAAACTTTCGCCCCGTTCCCACAGGACGGCAACATCAAGCGAAAAAGCCGAGAACGTCGTGAACCCGCCAAGCAGCCCTGTGGCCATGAACAATCGCAATTCCGGCGAAGCCCCTACACGCCGTGCAAGCCACTCGACGAACACGCCCATTACAAATGAGCCGGCCAGATTGACCGTCAGCGTCCCCCAGGGAAAGCCAGGCCCAAGCAACCGCATGGCAGCAAGGCCGGTCAAATGTCTCAGGCTGGCGCCGATTGCCCCGCCGGCAGCTACGATCAGCAGATGGTTCATGCCGTCCTTTTCGCAGAAGCTGCGCAAAAATCAACAAGCGTCGACATCATGGCTCTCCCCGCTCCTTGCGCAGGCGCGCCCAATAATCCAGCCGCTTGCGGATCTCACGTTCAAAACCACGCTCCGGCGGGTCGTAATAGCGCTTGCGCCCCATCTCTTCGGGAAAGTAATTTTGCCCGGAAAACGCATCCGGCTGGTCGTGATCATAGGCATAGCCGGCCCCGTAACCGGTCTCCTTCATGAGTTTGGTCGGCGCGTTGAGAATGTGCTTGGGCGGCAGAAGGGAGCCGTTGGCCTTCGCGTCGGCAAAGGCCTGCTTGAAAGCGGTGTAGACGCCATTCGATTTCGGTGCTGTCGCCAGATAGACACAAGCCTGCGCCAGAGCGAGCTCGCCCTCCGGCGATCCGAGATATTCATAGGCATCCTTGGCCGCATTGGCGATGACGAGAGCCTGAGGATCGGCAAGACCAATGTCTTCCACAGCCATGCGCACAAGCCTGCGGCCGATATAGAGCGGGGTCTCGCCCGCATCGAACATGCGGCAGAGATAATACAGTGCCGCATCGGGATCGGAGCCGCGAACGGATTTGTGCAGGGCGGAAATCAGATTGTAGTGCCCGTCCTGCCCCTTGTCGTAGACAGGGGCACGGCGCTGGGCGACGCGCTGCAGCGCCTCCGCATCGAACACCTCGGCCTCCCGCGCCGCACGCCAGACCTCTTCGGCAAGCGTGAGCGAAGCGCGTCCATCGCCATCAGCCATGCGCACAAGAACCGCCCGCGCCTCTTCATTCAGCGGCAAAGGCTTTTCTTCCAGCGCCTCGGCGCGTTCGAGCAGGCGCAACAGGCTTTCCGGTCCGAGCGTGTTGAAATTGAGCACACGGGCACGCGACAGAAGCGCAGCGTTGAGCTCGAAGGACGGGTTCTCCGTTGTCGCGCCGACCAGCACAACGGTGCCGTCCTCCATCACCGGCAGAAACGAATCCTGCTGCGAGCGGTTGAAGCGATGGATTTCATCGACGAACAGAAGCGTCTGCCTTCCCTGACTGCGCCTGAGACGGGCCGCCTCGAACACTTTCTTCAAGTCCGCCACGCCTGAGAAGATCGCCGAGATCTGCTCGAAGGCCAGCTCCGTTTCACCAGCCAGAAGACGCGCGACCGTAGTTTTGCCGGTGCCCGGCGGTCCCCAGAAGATGAGCGACCCCAGCGAGCGGCTTGCGATCATGCGGGTCAAAACCCCATCGGGGCCCGTCAGATGCTCCTGGCCCACCACCTCGTCGAGTTTCTGTGGGCGCAGGCGATCAGCGAGCGGACGGTTGACGCGCGCGCCGCTTTCATCGGGATTGGAAAAGAGATCACTCATTGGTCAGTCATCGAACAGGCAGATCAGAAGCGCAGGCGCTGACGCAATATGCGCCCGTCCCGCTCCACGGAAAAGGCCCAGCGGCGGCTTGTGTCACCGGCCACGACCTGCATCGTTTCCACGTCTTCAATCTCGATCCCGTTGACCTCGCGGATGATGTCGCCCGGGCGCAGGCCGACACTGGCAGCGGGCGAACGCCGGTCGACCTCCAGAATGACGACCCCCTTCTTGTTCAGTGGCAGTTTCAAACGCTGGGCAAGACGCGGCTCGAGAGCGGCAATGGCTGCGCCGGCGAAGGGCCCACGCCCCTCGAGCGTTACCGGCGCCGGGTCTCCTCCGTCGGACAGGCGCTCGAGCGTGAAGCCCAGTTCCAGCGTCCGCCCCTCGCGCAACACGCCGATGACGCCTTTTTCCTCAAGTGGATGCGTCACGAGCCGATACTCGAGCGCATCGGGGTGCTGGATATCAGCACCGTCCATGGCGACCACCACATCGCCGGGTCGCAGGCCGGCACGCTCGGCGGGGCTGTCCGGCGCCACTTCACGCACTAGCGCGCCGACGGGACGCTCCATGCCCAGCGCCTCGGCAATCTGTGCAGTTACCGGATCGAAGGAAGCGCCGAAGAATGGCCGCTCGAAAGTCTCTGCACCGGACAGTGCAGCATTTACCACCGCACGCACCATGTTGGCGGGAATAGCAAAACCGATACCAATGGAACCGCCGCTGCGGCTGACAATGGCGGTGTTGATGCCAATCACCTGCCCCCGCATATCGATCAGCGCGCCGCCGGAATTGCCCGGATTGATCGCTGCATCGGTCTGGATGAAGAAACCGAAATCGGACACGCCCACATGGCTGCGCGCAAGCGCGGACACGATGCCGCTGGTTGTCGTCTGGCCGACACCGAATGGATTGCCGATGGCAAGCACGAGGTCACCCACCTCGAGATTGTCAGAGTTGCCCAATCCGACGGCCGGAAAGGCATCATTGCCGGAGATCTTCAAAACCGCGAGATCGAGTGCCTTGTCTTTGAGCAGGATTTCGCTTTCAAACTCACGCCCGTCCGCAAGCGCCACCTTGACCTCATCTGCATCGCTGATGACATGATTGTTCGTTACAATGACACCGCTTGGATCGACCAATACGCCGGAACCGAGGGAGGAACGCACGCGCGGCGGCATTTGCGGCCTGCCGAAGAACTGTTCGAAAAACGGATCGCCCATGAAAGGCGACCGCACCTGAACGGTGGACGATGCGTAGACATTCACCACTGCAGGCGACGTTTCCTTGACCAATGGCGCGAACGACAACTGAATATCGGCCCGCCCGAAAGGAACGCGACGTTCTGCAGCTTCCTGCCGCGGGACGGCCAGCGTCTTGCTTTCATCTTCATCCAGAAGGTTGGAAAGGAATCCGCGCAGAGTACCGTTTTCATCCTGCTGCGCTTGGACCGAACCCGTGACCACGGTTCCAGCAAAAGAAGCAAGAAGAACAACGCTTAGGAAAACAGAACGCATCCGCATATGCCTGGCCTCTATCCGTTACTGAAGAATGCAAATGATCGTGCAGCGACGCAAATCGCTTTTTTCAGAGCATTGTGCACATTGAAAGGCTCCGCCTCGTAAAGAATGAAATTTGCGCAACAAAAAAGGGGCCGCGAAGCCCCTTCTTTAAAAGCACGTACAAGACTGGCCGGCTTATGCGGCTTCCGCCTCTTCGTTGCCGCCTTCAGCTTCGAGACGCGCACGGTCGGCAGCGCCCTTTGCTTCCACATCGCGGTCAACGAACTCGATGACAGCCATCGGTGCGTTGTCGCCATGGCGGAAGCCCGCCTTCATGATGCGGGTGTAGCCGCCATTGCGCTCTGCATAACGCGGAGCGAGCGTGTCGAACAGGCGCTTGACCAAGCTCTCGTCGCGGATGGCCGAAATGGCCTGACGACGGGCGTGCAGGTCACCACGCTTGCCGAGCGTCACCAGCTTTTCCACGATCGGGCGAAGTTCCTTCGCCTTGGGCAGAGTGGTGACGATCTGTTCATGTTCGATCAGCGAAGCCGCCATGTTGGCAAAGAGCGCCTTGCGGTGGCTTGCCGTCCTGTTCAGCTTGCGGCCGGATTTTCCGTGACGCATGGCCTTTCTCCTTCAATCCCCGTCGCCCGATCTTGGCGGGCTCTACGGGCCTAGTATTGGTCTTCGTAGCGCTTGGCGAGTTCTTCGATATTTTCCGGCGGCCAGTCCTCGACATCCATGCCGAGGTGAAGGCCCATCGAAGCCAGCACTTCCTTGATTTCGTTGAGCGACTTGCGGCCGAAATTCGGCGTGCGCAACATCTCGGCTTCCGTCTTCTGGATCAGGTCGCCGATATAAACGATGTTGTCGTTCTTCAGGCAGTTTGCAGAGCGAACCGAAAGCTCCAGCTCGTCCACCTTCTTGAGAAGCGCCGGATTGAAGGCGAGCTCTGCCACCTGTTCGGCGGGCTGCTCCTTCTGCGGCTCTTCGAAGTTGACGAACAGCGCAAGCTGGTCCTGCAGGATGCGCGCAGCAAAAGCCACCGCGTCCTCGCCCGTCACCGAACCATTGGTCTCGATGGTCATGGTCAACTTGTCATAGTCGAGAACCTGGCCCTCGCGGGTATTTTCAACCTTGTAGGAGACCTTCTTAACCGGCGAGTAGAGGCTGTCGACCGGGATCAGACCGATCGGCGCGTCTTCGGCGCGGTTGCGCTCGGCCGGGACATAACCCTTGCCGTTGTCGACCGTGAATTCCATGCGGATTTCCGCGCCCTCGTCCAGTGTGCACAGCACGTGGTCGGGGTTGAGAACTTCCACATCGCCTACGGTCTGGATGTCGCCAGCCGTCACGGTGCCGGGTCCCTGCTTGCGCACAACCATGCGCTTGGGCCCCTCGCCTTCCATGGAGAGCGCGATTTCCTTGATGTTCAGAACGATGTCCGTCACATCTTCACGCACGCCGGGGATCGACGAGAATTCGTGCAGCACGCCGTCGATCTGCACCGCGGTCACGGCCGCGCCGCGAAGCGACGACAGCAGCACACGCCGCAGCGCATTGCCGAGCGTCAGACCGAAGCCACGCTCAAGAGGCTCAGCCACCAGCGTGGTGACGGTGCGGCCCTTGGACGAAAACTCGACCTTGTTCGGCTTGATAAGCTCTTGCCAGTTTTTCTGGATCATTCCGGGTTCCTTCCGTTACCCCGCCACCATCCATTCGTGACGGGCGATCTGGAAAACCACAGAGGAGCGCCGAAGCGCTCTTGCGGCAAAACTCTGATTATACGCGGCGCTTCTTGCGCGGGCGGCAGCCATTGTGCGGGATCGGCGTCACATCGCGAATGGACGTGATGGTGAAGCCGGCAGCCTGCAGCGCGCGCAGCGCGGACTCACGACCCGAACCGGGGCCGGAAACCTCAACCTCAAGCGTGCGCATGCCATGCTCGGCAGCCTTGCGGGCGCAGTCCTCGGCAGCAACCTGGGCCGCAAACGGGGTCGACTTACGCGAGCCCTTGAAGCCCTGTGCGCCAGCGGACGACCAGGCAATGGCATTGCCCTGTGCGTCCGTGATGGTGATCATCGTGTTGTTGAAGCTCGAATTGACGTGAGCAACACCCGACGAGATATTCTTACGTTCGCGACGCCGAACGCGTGCGGCTTCCTTGGCCATAATCTTCCTTTCAGTCGATCTCTACACCGCCGTAACACCAGCGGCTCCACCTGGAGAAGCGAATAGTGGTTAGCGAGTAGCGGGTAGAAACAAGATCGGCTTCTATTCGCTATTCGCTATTCGCTACTCACTCAATTACTTCTTCTTGCCGGCGATTGCCTTGGCAGGGCCCTTGCGGGTGCGTGCATTGGTGTGCGTGCGCTGACCGCGGACCGGAAGCGAACGACGGTGACGCAGGCCGCGATAGCAGCCCAGGTCCATCAGACGCTTGATATTCATCGAAACTTCGCGGCGAAGATCACCCTCAACGCGCAGGTCGCGATCGATCGTCTCGCGGATGGCGAGGATCTCGGCATCGGTAAGCTCGCTGACGCGGCGCTCGAGCGGGATGTTGACCTGCTTGACGATATCCCCGGCGGTCTTCGGACCGATACCGTGGATATACTGAAGCGCAATAACAACGCGCTTGTTGGTCGGAATATTGACGCCTGCAATACGGGCCATCTTCTTCTCCATGTGAGCCGGTTCCCCGGCGCTTCGTTTGCCCGCGTCCGGTGGAGGCCGGCCCTTGCGGGAGATGATTGTTCCTACAAACAAGATGGCCGAGCCTGACGGCCCGACCAACGTTACGTTCGATCAGGAGACCGAGTGGCATTAGTCGATAAACACCACGCAGTCAAGCACTGCCGAAGAACGCTTCGGCCTAAAGTGAAGCGAGGACCTGCTCGATCTCTGCTGTCACCTCATCGATGGTCTTCATCCCATCGACCCGCCGCAGGAAACCCTTGGCATGATAATAGCCAATCAGCGCTGCAGTCTTTTTGTAGTATTCGCGCAGGCGCTCGTCGAAAACCGCAGCATTATCATCCTTGCGCGGCGTCTGGCCGGCAGCAATGGCATCCTGCGCACGCTTTTCGATACGCCCCACCAGAGCCGCGTCGTCGACCACAAGCTCAATGGTCGCATCGAGCTTGACTTCGCGTTCGGCCAGCATCGCCTCAACGGCATCAGCCTGCGCAAGAGTTCGCGGATATCCGTCGAGAATAAAACCGTTCGCGCAGTCGGGCTGATCGATACGTTCTGCAACGATCGCGTTGACGATCTCGTCCGACACCAGCTCCCCGGCATCCATCACGGCTTTCGCGCGCTTGCCGACTTCCGTTCCGGCTGCAACCGCGGCCCGCAACATGTCACCCGTGGAGAGTTGCGGAACGCCGTGCTTCTCGACCAGCCGCTGGGCCTGCGTGCCCTTACCCGCTCCCGGCGGTCCAAGAAGTATAAGCCTCATCGTCCCCTCTTACCCCCACGCAATTTGGATTTCTTGATCAGCCCTTCATACTGATGGGCAATCAGATGCCCCTGCATCTGGGCAACAGTGTCGAGCGTAACGCTCACCACGATCAGCAGAGACGTGCCGCCGAGATAGAAGGGAACGCCGGTGGCCGAAATCAAGAACTCCGGCAGAAGGCAGATCAAGACAAGATAGATGGCACCGATAACGGTGATACGCGTCAAAACATAGTCGATATATTCTGCCGTGCGCTCGCCAGGACGGTAGCCCGGAATGAAGCCCGAATGCTTCTTCAACTGGTCGGCCGTATCCTTCGGATTGAACACGATGGCCGTGTAGAAGAAGGCGAAGAATGCAATCAGCGCCGCGTAGAGAAACATGAACAGCGGCTGACCATGGCCCAGAGAGGCCAACATGGTGGACGCCCAGCCAGGAAGCTGTGTCGTGTCGGAGAAACCGGCGACAGTTGCAGGCAGCAGCAGAAGCGACGAAGCGAAGATCGGCGGGATCACACCGGCCGTGTTGAGCTTGAGCGGCAGGTGCGACGTGTCGCCCTGGAACATGCGGTTTCCGACCTGGCGCTTGGGATACTGGATCAGAAGGCGGCGCTGGGCGCGCTCGAAGAACACGATCACGGCAATCACCGCAACGACCAGAACAATGATCGCGAGGATGAGGCCGGTCGACAGCGCGCCAGTGCGGCCAAGCTCAAGCGTGCCGCCGATGGCAGAAGGCAGACCAGCGACAATGCCAGAGAAAATGATGAGAGAGATGCCGTTACCGATGCCGCGAGCGGTGATCTGCTCACCCAGCCACATCAGGAACATGGTGCCGCCGACAAGCGTGATGACGGCGGAAATGCGGAAGAACCAGCCCGGATCAGCAACGATGTTCGCGCCGCCTTCCAATCCCACGGCAATGCCGTAGGCCTGAACCGTCGCGAGAATGACCGTGCCGTAGCGTGTATACTGGTTGATGACCTTGCGGCCCTGCTCACCTTCCTTCTTCAGCTGCTCGAGCGACGGGACGACCGACGTCATGAGCTGCATAATGATGGAGGCGGAAATATACGGCATGATGCCGAGGGCAAAGATCGCCATGCGCTCCACGGCGCCACCGGCGAACATGTTGAACATGCCCAGAACACCGCCAGACTGCTGCTGAAAAGCCTGAGCGAAAGCATCCGGATTGATGCCTGGCATCGGGATATAGGTGCCCAGCCGGTAAACCAGCAACGCCCCGAGCGTGAACCAGATGCGTTTCTTGAGATCCTCAGCCTTCGCGAAGGCCGCGAAATTGAGATTGGACGCAAGCTGTTCCGCTGCCGATGCCATGAAGAATTCTCCGCTTCGTCATGCCCCGCAGATTATCGAATCGATACGGGCACACGTTGTCGAAAACCCGAAATAGGGTCTGACAGGCATAGATGCAAGCGGCGGACAATCGCCCGCCGCCTGTGGATCGGATTACCCGGCCTTGGCCGCTGCTTCAAGGAGTTTGACCGTTCCGCCGGCCTTCTCGATTTTCTCGACAGCAGCCTTGGAGGCACCGGCGACCTCGAGCGTGACCTTGGTCTTCAGTTCACCGTCGCTGAGGACGCGAACACCATCCTTTGCACGGCGCAGAACACCGGCAGAGACCAGAGCTGCCACATCGATAACAGCCTTGCCATCAAGCTTCTTGGCATCGATCGCGGCCTGAATGCGGCCGAGCGACACTTCATTGAAGTCGTTGCCAAAGATGTTCTTGAAGCCGCGCTTGGGCAGACGGCGATAGAGTGGCATCTGACCACCCTCGAAGCCGTTGATCGACACGCCCGAGCGTGACTTCTGGCCCTTCACGCCGCGGCCACCGGTCTTGCCGGTGCCCGAACCGATGCCACGCCCGACGCGCTTGCGCGACTTGGTGGCGCCTTCTTTATCCCTGAGTTCGTTCAGTTTCATAATATCGCTCCTGGGATCCTCAGGCCTCGTCCACGACGCGGACGAGATGTTGCACCGACGCGATCATGCCGCGCACGGACGGCGTGTCCTCAAGCGTGGAACGGCGGTGCATCTTGTTCAAACCAAGGCCGATCAGCGTCAGGCGCTGGTTGGCCGGGCGGCGGATCGGGCTGCCGATCTGTTCGACGGTGACCGTCTTGCCCTTCTTCTTTTCTGCCATTTTCATCAATCCTTGCAAACCTGGCGATCAAAGCCCGTTGAAAAACGAGCCGATCTGCCGTGATCCTTATTCCTCGCTGCCTGCAGCAGCGCCGCGGCGCGCCTGGAGCGTGGAATATTTAATGCCGCGCTGGGCAGCAACGTCCTTGGGATGCAACTGATGCTTCAGGGCATCGAAAGTGGCACGAACCATGTTGTAGGGATTCGATGAGCCGAGCGACTTGGCCACCACGTCCTGAACGCCGAGCGTCTCGAAGACGGCGCGCATCGGACCACCGGCGATGATGCCGGTACCAGGCTTCGCGGCGCGCAGGAGAACACGACCGGCGCCATGACGGCCCGAAACATCGTGATGCAGCGTACGGCCCCCGCGCAGCGGAACGAAAACCATCTCACGCTTGGCGCTCTCGGTCGCCTTGCGGATGGCCTCCGGCACTTCGCGTGCCTTGCCATGACCGAAGCCAACACGGCCTTTCTGATCGCCGACCACGACGAGTGCGGCAAAACCGAAACGACGGCCACCCTTCACCACCTTGGCGACGCGATTGATATGTACAAGCTTGTCGACGAATTCGCTGTCGCGCTCTTCACGCTCGCGGCGATCGTCCCTACGTCCTTGTGCCATTGCCCTTTTCCTTGTTCTTTTCCGGAAGCACGGGGTTGAAAATGATAATTCGGGCGCTTCCTTCGGAAGCGCCCGAACGGTTTAGAATTTCAGGCCACCTTCGCGGGCGGCATCGGCCAGAGCCTTGACGCGACCGTGAAAGAGATAGGGGCCGCGGTCGAAGACCACTTCCTCTACGCCTGCCTTCTTGGCGCGTTCTGCAACCAGCTTGCCAACGGCGGCAGCAGCAGCGGAATCGGCACCAGTCTTGATCTGACCCTTGAGGTCCTTGTCCAGGGTCGAAGCAGCCGCGAGCGTATGGCCCTTGGCGTCGTCGATAACCTGGACATAGATGTTCTTGGAGGAACGGTAGACCGAAAGACGGGGCTGGCCATTGGAGACCGCCTTGATCTTCCGGCGAACACGTCCCGCACGCCGCTTGACGGAGACTTTCGAGACCATGGTTCGAGTTCCTACTTCTTCTTGCCTTCTTTGCGAACGATCGTCTCGTCCGCATATTTGACGCCCTTGCCCTTGTACGGCTCGGGGCCACGCTTCTTGCGAATCTCAGCCGCTACCTGACCGACAACCTGCTTGTCGATGCCTGCGATGACGATTTCGGTCGGCTTCGGACAGCTGATGCTGATTCCTTCCGGAGCCTCGTAAATCACTTCGTGGCTATAGCCAAGCGAAAGCTGCAGGTTTTTTCCCTGCATCGCAGCACGGTAACCGACGCCATTGATCTCAAGACGCTTCTCGAAACCGTCCTTCACGCCCTGAAGGATGTTGGCGATCTGCGTGCGCGACATGCCCCATTTGGAGCGAGCGTCCTTGGACTGATCGCGCGGGTCAACAGCGATTGCGTCGTTCTCAAGCTTCACCAAAACTTCGTCGTTGACGACGAACTTCAGTTCACCCTTCGGCCCCTTGGCCGTCACGGTCTGGCCCTCGACCTGGGCAGTAACACCCTGTGGAACCGGGACCGGCTTTTTGCCAATGCGAGACATTTGTCTGCCCTCGTTCTTTGCGTATGCCTGCTGCCGGATCAGAAGATCTGGCAGAGCACCTCGCCGCCCACATTCTGTTCGCGCGCCTCGTGATCAGCCATCACGCCCTTGGGCGTTGAAAGGATGGCGATACCGAGACCGTTGGCGACCTGCGGGATGGATTTCACCGACACATACACGCGACGGCCCGGCTTCGAAACACGCGCGATCTCGCGGATCACGGAGCCACCTTCGGCATATTTCAGCTCGATTTCGATCTCGGACTTGCCATTGTCATAGTCGACCTGGCTATAATCGCGGATATACCCTTCGGCCTTGAGAACATCGAGCACACGGGCACGCAGACGCGAAGCCGGCGTAGAAACCTTCGGCTTGTTGCGGCCGATGGCGTTGCGGATACGGGTCAGCATATCGCCGAGCGGATCATTCACGGACATCGTTCTTACCCCTTACCAGCTCGACTTGACCAGGCCCGGGATGAGCCCGTTATTGCCCAGTTCACGCAGCGCGACACGCGACATCTTAAGCTTGCGGTAATACGCACGCGGACGCCCGGTCACATCGCAACGGTTGCGGATACGCGTCTTGGACGAGTTGCGCGGGAGAGCAGCAAGCTTGAGCTGCGCCTGGAAGCGCTCCTCGATCGGCTTGGACTGATCCTTGACGATCGCCTTGAGCTCTGCGCGCTTTGCAGCGTAGCGATCGACCATCTTGCGTCGACGCTTGTTCTTTTCGACTGCGCTGACTTTTGCCATTTAAAGTGTCCTTCTTCTCGCCTGCCGTTACTGCCGGAACGGGAAGTTAAAGGCCTTGAGCAAGGCCCGCGCTTCGTCGTCGGTTTTTGCAGTCGTACAAACGATGATGTCCATTCCCCAAATCTGATCGACCTGATCATAGTTGATCTCGGGGAACACGATATGCTCCTTCAGGCCCATGGCGAAGTTGCCACGGCCGTCAAAGCTCTTCGGGTTCAGACCGCGAAAGTCGCGGACGCGCGGAAGCGCGATCGTCACGAGGCGGTCCAGAAACTCATACATGCGGTCCTTGCGGAGCGTCACCTTGGCGCCGAGCGGCATGCCCTCGCGCACCTTGAAACCGGCGATCGACTTCGAAGCACGGGTGATGACCGGCTTCTGACCGGCGATTTTGGCAAGATCCTCAGCAGCCGAAGTCGGCTTCTTGGAATCGCCCGTCGCCTCGCCAACACCCATGTTGATGACGATTTTGTCGATGCGCGGCACCTGCATCTCGTTCTCGTACTTGAAAGTATCGAGGAGTTCCTTACGGATCACCTCATCATACTTCTTCTTCCAGCGCGGCTGGTACTGAGCATTAGCCATCGATCAATTCTCCAGAGCGCTTTGCCACGCGCACCTTCTTGCCGTCTTCCTGGACCTTGAAGCCAACGCGGGTCGGCTTGCCATCCTTTGGGTCGGCCAGCGCCAGGTTCGACAGGTGGATTGGCGCTTCCTTCGTAATGATGCCGCCCTCTGCCTGAGCGGACTGCTTCTGATGGCGGCGAACCAGGTTGACACCGCGCACGAGCGCCTTGTCTTCCTTCGGCATCACCTTCACCACTTCGCCGGTGCGGCCCTTGTCCTTGCCGGCGAGCACGACGACGTTGTCGCCTTTTTTAATCTTCTGCATATCCCCGGCCTCCTAGAGCACTTCCGGCGCGAGCGAAATGATTTTCATGTGGTTTTTGGCGCGAAGCTCGCGCGGAACCGGTCCGAAAATACGCGTGCCGACGGGCTCTTTCTTGTTGTCGACGAGAACAGCTGCGTTCTTGTCGAAACGGATGACGCTGCCGTCAGCGCGGCGAATGTCCTTCGCCGTGCGCACAACAACCGCCTTCATCACGTCGCCCTTCTTTACGCGGCCGCGCGGGATCGCCTCTTTCACGGAAACGACAATGATGTCGCCCACGGAGGCATACTTCCGCTTCGAACCGCCAAGCACCTTGATGCACATGACACGACGGGCGCCGGAATTGTCCGCCACATCGAGGTTTGTTTGCATCTGAATCATGACTGGCCGCCTTCTCGTTCAATGGAAAGCGGCTCAGATACTCCGCTTCCCGGCAATTTCAATGTTTATTGTGCCTGGGCGTCTTTGAGGACGACCCAATTTTTGTCCTTCGAAATCGGCGCGGTCTCCTGAATCATGACCACATCGCCGACCTTGCACGCATTCTCTTCGTCATGCGCCTTGTACTTCTTGGACATACGCACCGTCTTTTTCATCATCGGATGGGTAAAGCGACGCTCGACACGGACGACAACGGTCTTGTCGTTCTTGTCGCTCACCACGGTGCCCTGCAAAACGCGCTTTGGCATGTTCGCTGTCCTCAGGCCTTGCTGCCGGCCGACTTCTCGGCCGCGATTGTCTTAATGCGCGCAATATCCCTACGGATTTCTTTCACGCGCGCGGTTTTCTCGAGCTGTCCGGTCGCTTTCTGGAAGCGGAGGTTGAACTGCTCTTTCTTGAGTTTTGTCAGCTCATCGTTGAGCTGGTCCGGCGTCATCGCCCTGACATCAACAGCCTTCATAGCGTTCGCCTTTCCTACTCTGCAATACGCTGCACGAAGCGCGTCTTGACCGGCAGCTTTGCAGCGCCCAGACGCAGCGCTTCACGCGCAATGTCTGCACCAACGCCATCGATCTCAAACATGACGCGGCCGGGCTTAACACGGCAGGCCCAATAGTCAACGGAGCCCTTGCCCTTACCCATACGAACTTCGGTCGGCTTCGACGTGACCGGGACGTCCGGGAAAATGCGGATCCAGACGCGACCCTGACGCTTCATGTAGCGTGTGATCGCGCGGCGGGCCGCTTCAATCTGGCGCGCAGTAACGCGCTCCGGCTCGAGCGCCTTCAAACCGAAGGACCCGAAGTTGAGTTCCGTGCCGCCCTTGGCAGCGCCGTGGATACGGCCCTTGAACTGCTTGCGGAACTTTGTGCGCTTTGGTTGCAGCATCGTTCTCTACTCCAAAATTCCTAAGCGTTCTCGCGACGCCGGTTGCTGCTACCGCCCTGGTCACCCTCGGTGGCACGGCGCTCGGAAGCCATCGGATCATGCTCAAGGATCTCGCCCTTGAAGACCCAGACCTTGACGCCGCAAATGCCATAAGCGGTTTTTGCTTCGGCCGTGCCATAATCGACATCGGCGCGCAGCGTGTGCAGCGGAACACGGCCCTCGCGGTACCATTCCATGCGGGCGATTTCCGCACCGCCAAGACGACCCGCACAGTTGATACGGATGCCCTCGGCACCAAGACGCATGGCCGACTGGACGGCACGCTTCATGGCACGGCGGAAAGCCACACGGCGCTCGAGCTGCTGAGCGATCGACTGAGCGATCAGCGTGGCATCGATCTCCGGCTTGCGGACCTCGACGATGTTCAAATGCGTTTCCGCATTCGTCATCTGCGAGACCTTGCGGCGCAGCTTCTCGATGTCCGCACCCTTCTTGCCGATGATCAGGCCCGGACGCGCAGAGTGAATGGTCACGCGGAACTTCTTGTGCGGACGTTCGATCACGACCTTCGAGATGGCAGCCTGCTTCAGCTCCTTCTCGATATAGTTGCGGATCTTGAAATCCTCGTGCAGCAGATCGCCGTACTCGCCGTCATTGGCGTACCAACGAGAGTCCCACGTGCGGTTGATACCGAGACGGAACCCGATCGGATTGATTTTCTGACCCATCAGGCGGCCTCCACTTTCTCTTCCACTTCACGCACGACAATCGTCAGATGTGAAAATGGCTTCTCGATGCGGCTGGCGCGGCCACGACCACGCGCATGGAACCGCTTCATGACGATCGACTTACCGACATGGGCTTCGGCCACGACCAGCGCATCCACGTCCAGGTCGTGATTGTTTTCCGCATTCGCAATTGCCGATTCCAGCGTCTTCTTGACGGTTTCGGCGATCCGCTTGCGCGAAAACTCCAGGTCGGCGAGCGCAGTCGCCACCTTCTTGCCGCGGATCATCGCAGCAACGAGGTTCAGCTTCTGCGGGCTGACGCGGATCGTGCGCAATACGGCACGGGCCTCATTGTCAGCAAGCCTGCGCGGCGCTTTGGCCTTGCCCATCGTTATTTCCTCTTTGCCTTCTTGTCCGCCCCATGGCCGTAATAGGTGCGGGTCGGAGCAAATTCACCAAACTTGTGACCGACCATCTCCTCGGAGACGGAAACGGGAATGTGTTTTTGGCCGTTGTAAACACCGAAGGTCAAACCCACGAACTGGGGCAGAATGGTGGAGCGACGGCTCCACATCTTGATGACCTCGTTACGGCCGCTATCGCGCACCTTCTCGGCCTTCTTCAGAAGATAGCCGTCGACGAAGGGGCCTTTCCAGACTGAACGGGACACTTGCCGCTACCTTTCCTTAGCTCTTGCGCTTGTGGCGCGAGCGCATGATGAACTTGTCGGTCGACTTGTTCGACCGGGTCTTCATGCCCTTTGTGGGTTTGCCCCAGGGCGACACAGGGTGACGGCCACCGGAGGTACGGCCTTCACCACCACCATGGGGGTGATCGACCGGGTTCATGACGACGCCGCGGTTGTGCGGGCGTTTGCCCATCCAGCGCTTGCGACCGGCCTTGCCCAGGCTGACATTGCCATGGTCGGGGTTGGACACCGCGCCGACGGTTGCAAAGCAACGACCAGACACCAGGCGCTGTTCGCCCGAATTGAGGCGAAGGATCGCCATACCCTGGTCACGGCCGACGAGCTGAACATATGCGCCGGCTGAGCGTGCGATCTGACCGCCCTTCTCGGGCTTCATCTCGACATTGTGCACGATCGTGCCGATGGGCATCGCCGCGAGCGGCATCGCATTGCCCGGCTTTACGTCGACCGCCTTGTCGCTGGCGATGATCTTATCGCCGGCAGCCAGACGCTGCGGAGCGAGGATGTAGGACAGCTCGCCGTCTTCGTAACGCACCAGCGCGATGAACGCCGTACGGTTGGGATCGTACTCGATACGCTCCACCGTCGCCGAGATATCAAGCTTGCGACGCTTGAAGTCAATCAGACGGTAGGTGCGCTTGTGACCACCACCCTGAAAGCGAGCGGTGATGCGACCCGTGTTGTTGCGGCCGCCCTTGCCCGTCAGACCCTGGGTCAGGCCCTTAACGGGCTTGCCCTTGTGAAGGCCGGAGCGGTCAACGATGACCAGCTGGCGCTGGCCTGGGGTTACCGGTTTAAACTTCTTCAGTGCCATTGTCTCTTCCTCGCCGCCCGATTAGAGGCCAGTCGCGATGTCGATGGAATGACCTTCGGCCAGCGTGACGATCGCTTTCTTCACGTCGCTCTGGCGGCCAATCGTTCCGCGAAAACGCTTCACCTTGCCCTTGCGAACAAGCGTATTGACGCCGGTCACCTTGACGCCAAAGAGCGCCTCGACAGCAGCCTTGATTTCCGGCTTCGTCGCCTTGCGGTCCACATTGAAGACCACCTGGTTGTTTTCCGACGCCATTGTCGATTTCTCGGTGATCGCCGGGCTGACGATCACGTCATAGTGGCGAAGCTCCGTCATTTGAAACGCTCCTCAAGGGCCTCGACGGCGGCCTTGGAAAGGACCAGCGTGCCGCGGCGCAGAATGTCGTAAACATTGATGCCCTGCACCGGCAGAACGTCGATGTTGGCGATGTTTTGGGCAGCGCGCTTGAAGCCGGCATCGACTTCGGCGCCACCGATCAGCAGAGCGTTGCTCAGGCCGAGCTTGGCGAAGCTCTCCACCAGGGACTTCGTCTTGCCGTCGGCGAGTGCCAGATCATCAATAATGATGAGGCTGGAGTCCTTCGCCTTGGCCGACAGGGCATGCTTAAGGCCGAGCGCACGAACCTTCTTGGGAAGATCGTGGCTGTGGTCGCGAACGACCGGACCATGAGCACGGCCACCGCCGCGGAACTGAGGCACACGAGCCGAAGAGTGACGCGCGCGACCCGTACCCTTCTGACGGTACATTTTCGCGCCGGTACGCGCGATCTCCGAGCGTCCCTTGGTCTTGTGTGTGCCCTGCTGCTTCTTGGCAAGCTGCCAGCGCACAACGCGGTGCAGGATGTCTTCGCGGGGGTCCAGACCGAAAATCTCATCCGAGATCTTCAGCTTCCCGGCATCCTTGCCTGCGAGGGTCGTAACTTTAATGTCCATTATTCAGCCCCCTCGGTGGCGGCAGCTTCTTCAGCCTTTGCAGCGCCATTGCTACGGATAGCGGCCGGCATCGGCACATTGTCTGGCAGCGGAGCCTTAACGGCGTCACGCACTGTAATCCAAGCACCCTTGGAACCGGGAACGGCACCGCGGACCAGAATAAGGCCACGCTCGGTGTCGGTAGAGACGATCTCCAGGTTCTGCGTGGTCACGCGATGCGCGCCCATGTGCCCGGCCATCTTCTTGCCCTTGAACACCTTGCCGGGGTCCTGGCGCTGACCGGTCGAACCATGCGAACGGTGCGAAACCGAGTTACCATGGGTTGCACGGCCACCACCGAAATTGTGGCGCTTCATGACACCCTGGAAGCCCTTACCGATCGAGGTGCCCGTCACATCGACCTTCTGGCCGGGGACGAAATGCTCGACCGTGATCTCGGCGCCGACATCCAGAAGGTTGTCGGGCGACACACGGAACTCGGCCACCTTGGCCTTAGGCTCGACGGAAGCGGTCGCGAAATGGCCGCGCAGCGCCTTCGACGTGTTCTTCACCTTGGCCAGTCCAACGCCAAGCTGAACAGCCGTATAGCCGTTCTTCTCCTCGGTACGCTGCGCAACGACCTGACAGTTCTCCATGCGCAGAACCGTCACGGGCACATGCTCGCCCGCTTCGTTGTAGACGCGTGTCATACCGATCTTTTGTGCGATAACACCTGAACGCATCGGTTCGATTTCCTTTCGGGGTTCCCAGCCCCTCACCCGTTGTCACGGACAGAGGCTCGGGTTCCTGACTTTTTGTCTTGCGCCCTAGAGCTTGATCTCGACATCCACACCAGCAGCGAGGTCGAGCTTCATCAGCGCGTCGACCGTCTGCGGCGTCGGATCGACAATGTCGAGCAGCCGCTTGTGGGTGCGCATCTCAAACTGCTCGCGGCTCTTCTTGTCGATGTGAGGAGACCGGTTCACAGTAAACTTCTCGATGCGCGTGGGCAGCGGCACCGGGCCGCGCACGTTCGCGCCCGTGCGTTTCGCCGTAGACACGATTTCCCGCGTCGAGGCATCAAGAACGCGATGATCAAACGCCTTGAGGCGGATACGGATATTCTGTCCGTTCATGTGTCACTTCCTTGTTCCGCTGCGACGCGGGTAACCGCGCCGCGTCGGAAGGTTGCCGTTCTTACTCAGTGATCGATGCGACGATGCCGGCACCGACGGTGCGGCCGCCTTCACGGATAGCGAAGCGCAGCTTCTCTTCCATGGCGATCGGCACGATCAGCTCGACGTCGACCGTCACATTGTCGCCCGGCATCACCATCTCCGTGCCTTCCGGAAGGTGAACGATGCCCGTCACGTCCGTCGTACGGAAGTAGAACTGCGGGCGGTAGTTCGTGAAGAACGGCGTATGACGGCCGCCCTCTTCCTTCGTCAGGATGTAGGCTTCTGCCTTGAACTTCGTGTGCGGCGTAACCGAACCCGGCTTGGCCAGAACCTGACCGCGCTCAACACCCTCACGCTCGACACCGCGAAGAAGCGCACCGATGTTGTCGCCAGCCTGGCCCTGATCCAGAAGCTTGCGGAACATCTCAACGCCCGTGCAGGTCGTCTTCGTCGTCGGACGGATGCCGACAATCTCGATTTCCTCGCCAACCTTGATGATGCCGCGCTCGACGCGACCCGTCACCACCGTGCCGCGACCCGAAATCGAGAACACGTCCTCGATCGGCATCAGGAACGGCTGGTCAACCGGACGCTCAGGCGTCGGAATGTAGGCGTCAACCTCGGCCATCAGCTTGCGGATCGCGTCCTCGCCGATCTCCTTGTTGGAGTCTTCAAGAGCTGCAAGCGCCGAACCCTTCACGATCGGAATGTCGTCGCCCGGGAAGTCGTAGGACGAAAGAAGCTCGCGAACCTCGAGCTCCACCAGCTCAAGAAGCTCCTCATCGTCAACCTGGTCGACCTTGTTCAGGAACACCACAATCGCCGGAACGCCAACCTGGCGGGCAAGAAGAATGTGCTCGCGCGTCTGCGGCATCGGGCCATCGGCTGCCGAAACAACCAGGATCGCGCCGTCCATCTGTGCCGCACCCGTGATCATGTTCTTCACATAGTCGGCGTGGCCGGGGCAGTCCACGTGAGCATAGTGACGGGCTTCCGTCTCATACTCAACGTGAGCCGTCGAAATGGTGATGCCGCGTGCCTTCTCTTCCGGAGCGCCATCAATCTGGTCATAGGCGCGGAACTCGCCGAAATACTTCGTGATCGCTGCCGTCAATGACGTCTTGCCGTGGTCAACGTGACCAATCGTGCCGATGTTCACATGCGGCTTCGTACGCTCAAATTTACCTTTGGCCATGTGAGCTCTCCATTCC
Source organism: Nitratireductor sp. ATLC21 (assembly GCF_057196525.1). NCBI lineage: Bacteria > Pseudomonadati > Pseudomonadota > Alphaproteobacteria > Hyphomicrobiales > Phyllobacteriaceae > Nitratireductor > Nitratireductor sp. ATLC21. The sequence goes on from NZ_JBXUOU010000001.1 coordinate 505,150, forward strand.
TTGTGCCCGTTCGGGCTCTTTCAACTCTCGAGAATCCGTAACAAACGTGTCTGAGCGGATTACGCGTATTTCTTCTGGATCTCCTGCGCCACCGCGCTGGGAACCGGCTCGTAGTGATCGAACTGCATCGTGTACTGGGCGCGGCCCTGAGACATCGAACGCAGTGTGTCGACGTATTTGAACATGTTGGCCAGCGGCACCATGGCGTTGATCACCGTGGCAATGCCGCGTGCTTCCTGGCCCTGGATCTGGCCACGACGCCCGTTCAGGTCACCGATGATGCTGCCCACATACTCTTCCGGCGTCACGACTTCGACCTTCATGATCGGCTCGAGAAGCTGTGCACCAGCCTTCTGTGCGCCTTCGCGGAATGCTGCGCGAGCAGCGATTTCGAAGGCCAGAACCGACGAGTCAACATCGTGATAGGCACCGTCGATAAGCGTTGCTTTCACGCCGAGCATCGGGAAGCCTGCAACCGGACCGGAAGAAAGAACGCTCTCGATGCCCTTCTGGACGCCGGGAATGTATTCTTTCGGAACAGAACCGCCGACGATCTTGGATTCGAATTCGAATTCCTCGCTCTCGGTGTTCGGCGCGAACACAATCTTGACGCGGGCGAACTGGCCGGAACCACCGGACTGCTTCTTGTGCGTGTAGTCGACTTCCGCTTCGCGGGTGATCGTCTCACGGTAAGCAACCTGCGGTGCGCCAACATTGGCCTCGACCTTGAACTCGCGCTTCAGGCGATCGACGATGATGTCGAGGTGAAGCTCGCCCATGCCGGCAATGATGGTCTGACCGGATTCTTCGTCGGATTTGACGCGGAAGGACGGATCCTCGGCAGCAAGGCGGTTGAGCGCGAGGCCCATCTTTTCCTGGTCGCCCTTGGTCTTCGGTTCGATCGCGATCTGGATCACCGGATCCGGGAACTCCATACGTTCCAGAATGACCGGCTTCGTGGGATCGCAAAGCGTATCACCCGTCGTGGTCTCCTTGAGGCCGGCCAGAGCAACAATGTCGCCTGCATAAGCAACTTCCAGGTCGGAGCGGGAGTTCGAGTGCATCTGCAGCATGCGGCCGATGCGCTCACGCTTGTCCTTCACCGTGTTGGCGAGCGAAGCACCCTTGTTCAGCACACCCGAATAGATGCGGCAGAAGGTGAGCGAGCCAACGAAGGGGTCGTTCATGATCTTGAAGGCCAGCATGGAAAGCGGCTCTTCATCCGACGACTTGCGTGCGATTTCGCTTTCCGTCTTCGGATCGATGCCCTTGATCGAGGGGACATCGAGCGGCGACGGCAGGAAGTCGACAACGGCGTCGAGCAGCGGCTGCACGCCCTTGTTCTTGAAGGCAGAGCCACAGAACATCGGGAAGAACTTGACCTCGATCGTGCCCTTGCGGATCAGCTTGCGGATCTCGTCATTCGAAGGCATTTCACCTTCGAGATAACGCTCCATCGCAGCCTCATCCATTTCAACGGCGGCTTCGATGAGCATCTCGCGATATTCTTCCGCCTTCTCCTGAAGATCGGCCGGAATATCGACGACGTCCCAAGCAGCGCCAAGATTCTCCGACTGCCAGACAAGCGCCTTCATTTCGATCAGGTCGACAACGCCGGCGAAGTCGTTCTCAGCGCCGATCGGCAGCTGCATAACAACAGCCTGCGCACCAAGACGGGTCTTGACCATCTCGGCCGAACGATAGAAGTCGGCTCCGATCTTGTCCATCTTGTTACAGAAGATCATGCGCGGGACTTTGTACTTGTCCGCCTGGCGCCAAACGGTTTCCGTCTGCGGCTCAACACCGGCATTGGCATCGAGCAGAGCAACAGCACCATCGAGAACGCGCAGCGAACGCTCGACTTCAATGGTGAAGTCGACGTGCCCGGGCGTGTCAATGATGTTGAAGCGGCGCTTCTTGCCATCACGGCCTTCCCAGAAGGTGGTCGTGGCAGCAGACGTGATCGTGATCCCGCGCTCCTGCTCCTGCTCCATCCAGTCCATCGTCGCAGCGCCGTCGTGCACTTCGCCGATCTTGTGAGACTTGCCGGTATAGAAAAGAATGCGCTCGGTCGTCGTCGTCTTGCCGGCGTCGATATGCGCCATGATACCGAAATTGCGGTAGTCTTCGAGCTTATATTCGCGGGACATCGTCGTGTACCTCTTCGATCCGTAAGGCTACCAGCGGTAGTGCGAGAACGCGCGGTTGGCTTCCGCCATCTTGTGCGTGTCTTCGCGCTTCTTGACGGCAGTGCCGCGATTGTTCGCTGCATCGAGCAACTCGCCAGACAGGCGATCAACCATGGTCGTCTCGTTGCGCTTGCGTGCTGCAGAAATCAGCCAGCGAATGGCCAGCGCCTGACGACGCTCCGGACGAACATCGACCGGCACCTGGTAGGTTGCACCACCAACACGGCGGGAACGAACCTCGACGTGCGGAGCGACATTCTCCAGCGCCTGGTGGAAAACACCAACAGGCTCCTGCTTCAGCTTCTCTTCCACCTGCTCGAACGCACCGTAAACGATACGCTCCGCAGCGGATTTCTTGCCATCAAGCATGATGGCGTTCATGAATTTCGTAACAACCGTGTCACCGAATTTCGGATCGGGGTTGATCTCTCGCTTTTCTGCGCGATGGCGTCGGGACATGTTTTTCGTCTCTTACCTTCGAAGGCCCGGCTCAAAAACAAAGCGCCGAAGCCGGGAAACCTACTTCGGACGCTTGGCGCCGTATTTCGAACGACGCTGCTTGCGGTTCTTCACACCCTGGGTGTCGAGCACGCCACGGATAATGTGGTAGCGCACACCCGGAAGGTCCTTCACGCGGCCGCCGCGGATCATCACCACGGAGTGCTCCTGAAGATTATGCCCCTCACCCGGGATATAACCGATGACCTCAAACCCGTTGGCGAGGCGGATCTTTGCCACCTTGCGCATAGCCGAGTTCGGCTTCTTCGGCGTCGTTGTGTAAACGCGCGTACATACGCCCCGCTTCTGCGGGTTGGCCTGCATGGCCGGAACCTTATTGCGCTTAACCGGCGCAATGCGCGGCTTGCGGATCAACTGGTTAACGGTAGGCATCAAACCTTCCCTTGTTACAATTCCGTGTCTCAAGCCCGAGGGCCGCTTCAAGAACAGTCTGCGTTCATGCATAAATCCGGGCCGCAAACCGCATTAACGGTCTTGCCCGGACATACAGCAGAGGAAGCGTTTCCGCTTCATGCGCCGCAAATTCTGTCGCTCGCAAAAACGAACCCTGTTTGAGACCTGATCCAGGGCGTGTCGCCCCGAAAGAAAAAGCCTCACATCGGCTCGGACGAAGCGGGTATTACTCGTATGTCGGTTAACCGTCAACCCCACCTGCGCAATTATATGGCGCATGGGCCTGCTTCGAGCCACTTGTTGGCCGCTAAGACAGAATATTACCCAAACAGACGTCTTTTCGAAGCGAAACCACGCGTCTCCTCTGTCATTTTCAGAGGGTCCATGCGAAAAAACGAGCCCTAACAGGGGCATTCGCTGACCTGCAAGAATCAGGAAAGACAATGAACGAATCTGAAGAGCGCGCAGTCACCATCATCACCGGTCGGGTCTGGCGTGAAAAAGGCGAGGAAAGCGAGGGCGTGCATATCATGCTGCTTGCTCCAGATGACGACACGGCAGTGCGGCTGGCCCTGGAGGCCCTGGCACGGGAAGGCTACGCAGAAGCCGAACTTGATCGGATCGGAGATATGGAAGGTGAGCCGGACGAGGAGCCCCATCTTTCCGCCTGGCAGGGTGCACTTGAAGGCGAAATCGCCATCGTTACGTTTGACGAGCCGGTCTGAGACGCCTGCATTGGCTCCATAGCTTATCCACTGCGGTTCTCACCGATCATCATGCAATACAAAAAAGGCCGCCGGATCACCCCGACGGCCTTTTTCAGTTGTTTCTAACGCGAGCCTTACTCGGCGGCGCTCGTCGTCATGTCCGCGATCATGGGATCGGCGGTTTCCGCGCCGGAGCTCTTGCGCCGTTCGTCCAGGATCAGATCATCGCGTGAGCGCGCGATCCGACGAACCTGGCTCATGGCGCCACCCGTACCGGCCGGGATAAGGCGTCCGACAATGACGTTCTCCTTGAGGCCCTGCAGCGTGTCGATCTTGCCGGCGACAGCCGCCTCGGTCAGCACACGCGTGGTCTCCTGGAAGGAGGCCGCGGAGATGAAGGACGGAGTCTGCAGCGAAGCCTTGGTAATGCCCAGAAGGACCGGCTGGCCCTCGGCCGGCTTCTTGCCCTCTTCGACCAGACGCTCGTTGATCTCCTCGAACTCGACCGAGTCGACATGGTCGCCCGGAATGTAGGTCGAGTCGCCCTGTGCCGTGATCTCGATCTTCTGCAGCATCTGGCGAACGATCACCTCGATGTGCTTGTCGTTGATCAACACGCCCTGCAACCGGTAAACTTCCTGGATCTCGTTGACCAGGTAGGAAGCCAGCGCCTCCACACCCTTGATTGCCAGGATGTCGTGCGGTGCCGGGTTGCCGTCGAGGATGAAATCACCCTTCTCGATCTGGTCGCCGTCTTGAAGATGGAACGGCTTGCCCTTGGGAATAAGATATTCCGCGGGCTCCAGCGTCGAGTCATGCGGCTCGATGACGATGCGGCGCTTGTTCTTGTAGTCGCGACCGAAGCGGATCGTGCCATCGATCTCGGCGATGATGGCGTGATCCTTCGGACGACGAGCCTCGAACAGTTCCGCAACGCGCGGCAGACCACCGGTGATGTCCTTGGTGCGCGCGCTCTCGGTCGGAATACGAGCAATCACGTCACCCGGCTTGACCTTCGAACCCGGCTCCACGGAGAGAACCGTTTCGACCGACAGCAGGAAGCGTGCATCGCCGCCGCGGGCAAGCTTGGCCACCTTGCCCTTGGAGTCCAGAACCGTGAGCGCCGGCTTCAGGTCGGTACCGCGCGGCGTCGAGCGCCAATCGATGACTTCGCGCTTGGTGATACCGGTCGACTCGTCGGCCGTTTCCTGAACCGACACACCGTCGACCAGATCCTCGAACGCGACGGTGCCTTCCACCTCGGTCAGCATCGGACGCGTATAAGGATCCCACTCGGCAATACGCTGACCGCGCTTCACCTTGTCGCCCTCGTCGATGAAGAGACGCGAGCCGTAGGTCAGGCGGTGGCTTGCACGCTCCTCACCGTTCTCATCAAGGATAAGAACCGCCATATTGCGGCCCATCACGATGAGATCGCCTTCCGAGTTGCGCACCACATTGCGGTTGCGGATCTTGACCGTACCTTCGAAGGACGCTTCCAGGAACGACTGGTCAACCACCTGCGCCGTACCGCCCATGTGGAAGGTACGCATGGTGAGCTGGGTGCCCGGTTCACCGATGGACTGGGCGGCGATAACGCCGACCGCCTCACCGATATTGACCGGCGTACCGCGTGCCAGGTCACGGCCATAGCAGACCGCACAAACACCGTTGCGCACCTCACAGGTGAGCGCCGAGCGAATGCGAACAGTCTGGATACCAGCCTTTTCAATCGCCTCGACATCACGCTCATCGATCAGACGCCCTGCCGAAACGATGACCTCGTCCGTGGCCGGGTTGATGATGTCATCAAGCGCCGTGCGGCCCAGCACACGCTGACCGATGGAAGCGACCACCTGACCGGCATCCACGATCGGCTGCATGGTCAGGCCCTTGTCGGTGCCGCAATCCGGTACGGTGACGATGCAGTCCTGCGCGACGTCAACCAGACGACGGGTCAGGTAGCCCGAGTTTGCCGTCTTCAGAGCCGTGTCGGCCAGCCCCTTACGGGCACCGTGGGTGGAGTTGAAGTACTCCATCACGGTCAGGCCTTCCTTGAAGTTCGAGATGATCGGCGTCTCGATGATGGAGCCGTCCGGACGGGCCATCAGGCCACGCATGCCGGCAAGCTGACGCATCTGCGCCGGCGAACCACGGGCACCGGAATGCGACATCATGTAGACCGAATTCATCGGTTTCTGGCGACCGTCTTCGTTGAACTCGACCGCCTTGATGCGCTTCATCATCTCGTCGGCGACCTTCTCCGAGCACTTGGCCCAGGCATCGACGACCTTGTTGTACTTCTCGCCCTGCGTGATCAGGCCGTCATTGTACTGCTGCTCATATTCCTTGGCGAGCGCCTCGGTCTCGGCAACCAGCTTCTCCTTGGTATCAGGGATAACCATGTCATCCTTGCCGAAGGAGATGCCAGCACGACAGGCGTGGCTGAAGCCAAGCTGCATCACCCGGTCACAGAAGATCACTGTCTCTTTCTGCCCGCAGTGACGATAGACCGTATCGATCATCTTGGAGATGTTCTTCTTGGTCAGTTCCTGATTGCAGATGTCGAAAGGCACATTGTGATTCTTCGGCAGAAGCTCGCCCACGATCATACGGCCAGGCGTTGTCTCGTGGATCTGCGACACAGGATTGCCTTCCGCGTCGACGGTCTTGAACCGGCCCTTGATCTTGGTGTGCAGCGTAACGACCTTGTTCTCCAGCGCATGGTGCAATTCGCCCATGTCGGCAAAGACCATGCCCTCGCCCGGCTCGTTCTGGTTCATGATGGACAGGTAGTAGAGTCCGAGAACCATGTCCTGCGACGGCACGATGATCGGTGCGCCGGAGGCCGGGTGCAGGATGTTGTTGGTCGACATCATGAGCACGCGTGCTTCAAGCTGTGCTTCCAGCGAAAGCGGCACATGCACGGCCATCTGGTCGCCGTCGAAGTCGGCGTTGAAGGCTGTACACACCAGCGGGTGAAGCTGGATCGCCTTGCCTTCGATCAGCACGGGTTCGAACGCCTGAATGCCCAGACGGTGCAGCGTCGGGGCGCGGTTCAGAAGAACAGGATGCTCGCGGATAACCTCGTCGAGGATATCCCAGACCTCCGGCTTTTCTTTCTCGACCAGCTTCTTCGCCTGCTTGACGGTGGACGAGTAGCCTTTTGCGTCAAGACGGGCGTAGATGAACGGCTTGAACAGCTCGAGCGCCATCTTCTTCGGCAGGCCGCACTGGTGCAGCTTGAGCTCGGGACCGGTCACGATCACCGAACGGCCCGAATAGTCGACGCGCTTGCCGAGCAGGTTCTGGCGGAAGCGGCCCTGCTTGCCCTTCAGCATGTCGGAAAGCGACTTCAGCGGGCGCTTGTTGGCACCGGTGATCACACGTCCGCGACGGCCATTGTCGAACAATGCGTCGACGGCCTCCTGAAGCATGCGCTTCTCGTTGCGGATAATGATACCCGGAGCACGCAGCTCGATAAGGCGCTTCAGACGATTGTTGCGGTTGATTACACGGCGGTAAAGGTCGTTGAGATCGGACGTCGCGAAGCGACCGCCATCCAGCGGAACCAGCGGGCGCAGGTCCGGCGGGATGACCGGCACGATCTTCATGATCATCCATTCAGGGCGATTACCGGACTCGAGGAAATTCTCGACCACCTTGAGCCGCTTCAAGAGCTTCTTCTGCTTCAGCTCAGACGTGGTAGACGCCAGTTCCGAACGCAGGTCGCCGGCAATCTTGTCGAGATCCATCGATTCCAGAAGGTGATGGATCGCCTCGGCGCCGATCATGGCGGTGAACTGGTCCTCGCCATACTCGTCGACCGCGATCAGATACTCTTCTTCCGAGAGCAGCTGATTTTCCTTAAGCGCAGTAAGGCCCGGCTCGGTCACGATGTAGTTCTCGAAATAGAGAACCCGCTCGATATCCTTCAGGGTCATGTCGAGCAGCGTGCCGATACGCGAAGGCAGCGACTTCAGGAACCAGATGTGAGCGACGGGAGCGGCCAGCTCGATGTGGCCCATACGCTCACGGCGTACCCGCGACAGCGTGACTTCAACGCCGCATTTTTCGCAGATGACGCCCTTGTACTTCATGCGCTTATATTTGCCGCAGAGGCACTCGTAGTCCTTAATGGGACCGAAGATGCGCGCGCAGAAAAGACCGTCACGCTCGGGCTTGAACGTACGGTAGTTGATGGTCTCGGGCTTTTTGATCTCGCCATACGACCAGGACAGGATCTTCTCCGGGCTGGCCAGAGAAATCCTGATCGAGTCGAAAGTCTGTGCCGGCGCCTGAGGGTTGAAAAGATTCATGACCTCTTGGTTCATGCCGATCTCCTTTTCGGGACGCCTTGTCCCTTTTAAACTTCGGTGAAGACTGCCGCCGCGTGTCCCACCGGTTCAAATGCTTGGCCGCTAAGCTGCCTTGCGAACGACGATTGCGTGTCGCGAGAGTGCCCCCGCGACACGCGATAACGCTTATTCCGCAGCGTCCGGCAGCTGCTCGGTCTCGGTTGCGTCAATGCGGGAGTTTTCAAGCTCCACATTGAGGCCAAGAGAGCGCATTTCCTTAACGAGAACGTTGAAGCTCTCAGGAATGCCTGCCTCGAACGTGTCGTCGCCGCGCACGATGGCTTCATAGACCTTGGTACGGCCAGCCACGTCATCCGACTTCACAGTCAGCATTTCCTGCAGCGTGTAGGCAGCGCCATAGGCCTCGAGTGCCCAGACCTCCATCTCGCCGAAGCGCTGACCGCCGAACTGCGCCTTACCGCCCAGCGGCTGCTGGGTAACGAGCGAGTACGGCCCGATCGAACGGGCGTGGATCTTGTCGTCCACAAGGTGGTGCAGCTTCAGCATGTAGATGTAGCCGACGGTCACCTGACGGTCGAACGGCTCACCCGTGCGTCCATCGTAAAGCGTGACCTGGCCACTGGTCTGCATGCCAGCCTGCGCCAGCATGTCGTTGACGTCCGCCTCGTGTGCACCGTCGAAGACCGGCGTGGCGATGGACACGCCGCGACGCATCTGCTCGCCCAGACGAATGATGCTCTCATCGTCATATTGCCGCACTGGCTCATTTCGATCGTTGTCCGGAATGATCGCCTCGATCGTCTGGCGCAGCGGCTTGATATCTCCGCTCTCCTTGTAGCTGTCGATCAGCTCACCGATCTGCTTGCCCATACCGGCGCAGGCCCAGCCCAGATGCGTCTCCAGAATCTGGCCGACATTCATGCGGCTCGGCACACCCAGCGGGTTGAGCACGATGTCCACATGCTGGCCATCCTCCAGGAACGGCATGTCTTCCACCGGAACGATGCGCGACACGACACCCTTGTTTCCGTGACGGCCGGCCATCTTGTCGCCGGGCTGCATCTTGCGCTTCACGGCAACAAAGACCTTGACCATCTTCATGACGCCCGGAGGCATCTCGTCGCCGCGCTGCACCTTCTCGACCTTGTCCATGAAACGCTGCTCGAGCGCCTTCTTGGACTCGTCATACTGGGCACGCATGGCTTCAAGTGCTTCCTGAAGCTTCTCGTCCTCGACTGCAAACTGCCACCACTGCGACCGCGGATACTCGTCCAGAACCTCGGCAGAAAGGGTCGTTCCCTTCTTGAAGCCCTTGGGGCCCGCAATCGCCTGCTTGCCTTCGAGCATCTCAGCAAGGCGCGCATAGACGTTGCGGTCGAGGATCGACTGCTCGTCATCACGGTCCTTGGCGAGACGTTCGATTTCCTCGCGCTCGATGGCCATCGCGCGCTCGTCTTTTTCAACGCCGTGGCGGTTGAAGACGCGCACTTCAACGACCGTTCCATACGTGCCGGGCGGCATGCGCATGGAGGTGTCGCGAACGTCCGAAGCCTTCTCACCGAAGATGGCGCGCAGAAGCTTCTCTTCCGGCGTCATCGGGCTTTCACCCTTCGGTGTGATCTTGCCGACCAGGATGTCGCCTGGCTGAACTTCGGCCCCGATATAGGTAATACCGGCTTCGTCGAGGTTTTTCAGCGCTTCTTCCGAAACGTTCGGAATGTCACGCGTGATCTCTTCCGGTCCAAGCTTCGTGTCACGCGCCATCACTTCGAATTCCTCGATGTGAATGGAGGTGAAAACGTCATCGCGAACGATGCGCTCGGACAGAAGGATGGAGTCCTCGTAGTTGTAGCCGTTCCAGGGCATGAACGCGACGAGCACGTTCCGGCCAAGCGCCAGATCACCAAGATCGGTCGACGGACCGTCCGCGATGATATCGCCCTTGTTGACCCGGTCGCCGACGCGCACCAGCGGACGCTGGTTGACGCAGGTGTTCTGGTTGGAACGCTGGAACTTCATCAGGCGGTAGATGTCGACACCCGAACGCGATGCGTCCACGTCTTCCGTTGCACGGATAACGATACGGGTCGCATCCACCTGATCAACGACACCGGTGCGGCGAGCAGCGATCGCTGCGCCGGAATCGCGTGCCACAATCGGCTCCATGCCGGTGCCGACAAACGGCGCTTCAGCCCGCACCAGAGGCACGGCCTGACGCTGCATGTTCGAGCCCATCAGAGCGCGGTTGGCGTCATCGTTTTCCAGGAACGGGATGAGCGCTGCCGCAACCGAAACAAGCTGCTTCGGCGACACGTCCATCAGGTCGACGTTTTCACGCGGCGCCATCATCACTTCGCCCGCGTGGCGACAGATGACGAACTCGTCCGTGAAGCTGCCATCCTCGCCGATGGAGGCATTGGCCTGGGCAACATAGTGCTTGGCCTCTTCCATGGCGGAGAGATAGACCACGTCCTGCGTGACCTTGCCATCCACGATCTTGCGGTACGGGCTTTCGATGAAGCCATACTTGTTGACGCGGGCAAAGGTGGCCAGCGAGTTGATCAGACCGATATTCGGGCCTTCCGGCGTCTCGATCGGGCAGATGCGGCCATAGTGGGTCGGGTGCACGTCGCGCACTTCGAAGCCCGCGCGCTCACGCGTCAGACCGCCCGGTCCAAGTGCCGAAAGACGGCGCTTGTGGGTGATCTCGGAGAGCGGGTTGGTCTGGTCCATGAACTGCGAGAGCTGCGAGGAACCGAAGAACTCGCGCACGGCGGCAGCCGCCGGCTTGGCGTTGATCAGGTCCTGCGGCATGACCGTGTCGATCTCGATCGAGGACATGCGTTCCTTGATCGCGCGCTCCATGCGCAGAAGACCGACTCGGTACTGGTTTTCCATCAGCTCGCCGACAGAACGCACACGGCGGTTGCCGAGATTGTCGATGTCGTCGATCTCGCCCTTGCCGTCGCGCAGCTCGACCAGAGTCTTGACCACGGCAACGATATCTTCCTTGCGCAGAACGCGCACGGTGTCTTCCGCGTCCAGTTCGAGACGCATGTTCATCTTGACGCGGCCAACGGCCGAAAGATCGTAGCGCTCGGCATCGAAGAACAACGAATGGAACATCGCCTCCGCCGTCTCAAGCGTGGGCGGCTCGCCCGGGCGCATGACGCGGTAGATGTCAAACAGCGCATCCTGACGCGACTCGTTTTTGTCGGCAGCCAGCGTGTTGCGGATGTAGCCACCCACATTGACGTGGTCGATGTCGAGGAAATGCACTTCGGTCGCGCCCGTCTCGAGCAGCACCTTCAGCGTCTTCTCATCGATCTCGTCACCAGCCTCAAGGAAGATCTCGCCCGTTTCCGGATTGACGATGTCCTCGGCCAGATAGTTGCCCAAAAGATCGTCTTCAGTGGCACGGATGGCCTTCAGGCCCTTCTCGGCAAGCTGCTTCGCCTGGCGTGCCGTGATCTTCTTGCCAGCCTCAACGACCACCTCGCCGCTGTCGGCGTCGATCAGGTCCGTTGTGGCTTTTAGGCCCTTGAAACGCTCAACCGTATAGGGAACGCGCCAGTTTTCACCATCGCGCACATAGGTAAGCTGATCATAGAAGGTCGACAGGATCTCTTCAGCGTCCATGCCAAGCGCCATAAGAAGCGACGTCGCAGGCAGTTTGCGGCGGCGGTCGATACGCGCATGGACGATGTCCTTGGCATCGAACTCGATGTCGAGCCAGGAGCCACGATAGGGAATGACACGTGCGGCAAACAGAAGTTTGCCGGACGAATGGGACTTGCCCTTGTCGTGATCGAAGAACACGCCCGGCGAGCGGTGCATCTGCGAAACGATTACGCGCTCGGTGCCATTGACGATGAAGGTACCGTTCGACGTCATGAGCGGCATATCGCCCATGTAGACGTCCTGCTCCTTGATGTCCTTGATGGACTTCGCGCCGGTGTCCTCATCGACGTCAAACACGATCAGGCGCAACGTCACCTTGAGCGGCGCAGCGAAGGTGAGATCGCGCTGCCGGCATTCGTCAACATCGAATTTGGGATCCTCGAATTCGTATTTCACGAATTCAAGCATCGCCGTCCCGGCGAAGTCCGAAATCGGGAACACCGATTTGAACACCGCCTGCAGCCCCTCGTCAGGACGCCCGCCCTCGGGCTCCTCGACCATCAGGAACTGGTCATAGGATGCCTTCTGAACCTCGATAAGGTTCGGCATCTCCGCAACTTCCGGAATCTTTCCGAAGAATTTGCGTACCCGCCTGCGACCATTAAACGTTTGGGTCTCGGCCATCGTCGCTCCTTGCCCTGCCTGGCTTGCATGCACCACGTGAACCGCCATTCCGGCGGTCAATCCAAACGGATAAAAACCCGTTTCCTGAAAGCCGCGAGCGGCCCACAGGAAAGAGGTTTGGATTCCGTCTTCAGTGTTCCGGCCCGCACGGATCGGAAATCCCTGCGGGCCGGACGCCGAATTACTTCAGCTCGACTTTGGCGCCAGCGCCTTCGAGCTGCTCTTTGATCTTCTCGGCTTCGTCCTTGGACACGCCTTCCTTGATCGCCTTCGGAGCGGACTCAACGAGGTCCTTGGCTTCCTTCAGGCCGAGACCCGTGATGCCGCGAACTTCCTTGATGACGTTGATCTTCTGAGCGCCTGCATCGGCGAGAACGACGTCGAACTCGGTCTTCTCTTCAGCAGCTTCGCCACCGGCAGCACCGCCTGCAGCAGCAGCAACAGCCACCGGCGCAGCAGCGGAGACGCCCCACTTCTCTTCAAGCATCTTCGAAAGCTCAGCCGCCTCGAGGACGGTCAGGCTCGACAGGTCTTCAACGATCTTAGCAAGATCAGCCATTGTACATTTCCTTTTGTGTTCGAACTGTGTTGTTGGTCTTGAGGACCGGCATCACGCCGCCTCGTCCTTCTTGGAATAGGCGCCGAAGACGCGCGCGAGCTGACCCGCGGGCGCGTTGACAACCTGTGCGATCCGGGTAGCCGGCGTCGAAATCATGCCGACCAGCTTTGCCCTGAGCTCGTCCAGCGACGGCAGCGAGGCGAGTGCCTTCACACCGTCGGCGTCGAGCGCGGTCTCACCCATGGCACCGCCGAGAATGACAAGCTTGTCATTGCCCTTGGCGAAGTCATTGGCGACCCTAGGAGCGACAACCGGATCGTCCGAATAGGCAATCAGGGTCTGGCCTTCGAAAAGGGCCTGAATGCTCTCGGACGGGGTTCCCTGAAGGGCGATTTTGGCGAGACGGTTTTTCGCAACCTTGACTGTGCCACCTGCCCCGCGCATTTTCGAACGAAGATCGTTCATCTGTGCGACGGTCAGACCGGCATAGTGGGCCACGACGACCGAACCGGTGTTGCTGAACACCTGATTCAGATCCGCGACGAATTCGCGTTTTTCCGCTCTGTCCACTGCCTTCTCCATTTGACGGAAAGTCCCGAAAGACACATCCGCCGGTTTGCCTTTTGCCGCAGGGCATCCGCAAACTCGGATCACCCAAGCGACGCTCGAGGATCCTGTCCCCTTTCGCCAACCGGAACTCCGGCATCGGACAAAAGGCCAACACGGTTCGAACCTTCAAACGGGGCAAGCCCCGGTCTCCGGTCCCACCCGTCTCATGCAGACCCCGAAAAGGGATTAAGGCGAACCGCCTGCAATCTCGGACAGGATGTTCCGGAAGTTTCCTTCCGGCTTCCACACCCGAGGGTGCGGAAAGTCTTTGGGAAAGGCGCCGGAGCGCCCTCCCCGAAATCTCATCAGGACGCAGCCGTGAGGCTCGCCACATCAATGCGCAGGCCAGGGCCCATGGTCGAGGTGATGGCAACCTTCTTGAGGTAGTTGCCCTTCGCACCAGCCGGCTTCGCCTTGATCACCGCATCGGCAAAAGCACGTACATTCTCAGCGATCGCCTTGGCATCGAAAGACGCCTTGCCAACGCCAGCATGCACAATACCGGCCTTCTCGACGCGGAACTCGACGGCGCCGCCCTTGGAAGCCTTGACCGCGGCCGTAACGTCCGGCGTCACGGTGCCGACCTTCGGGTTCGGCATGAGGCCGCGCGGGCCAAGCACCTTACCCAGTCGACCGACCAGCGGCATCATGTCCGGTGTCGCGATACAGCGATCGAAGTCGATCTCGCCCTTCTGGACGATCTCCACCAGATCCTCGGCACCGACGATGTCTGCACCGGCGGCCTTCGCCTCGTCCGCCTTGTCGCCCTTGGCGAACACAGCGACGCGAACCGTGCGGCCCGTGCCGTTCGGCAGATTGACAACGCCGCGAACCATCTGGTCAGCATGGCGCGGATCAACGCCGAGATTCATCGCAATCTCGATGGTCTCATCGAACTTGGCGGTCGCGCGATCCTTCAAGAGCGCCACGGCCTCATCGAGAGCGTATTCCTTGTCACGATCAATGCCTTCACGGGCCTTTGCCACGCGCTTGGAAAGTTTCGTCGCCATATCGTCAGCCCTCCACTTCCAGGCCCATGGAACGCGCAGAGCCCTCGACCATGCGCATGGCCGCATCGACGTCGTTCGCGTTCAGGTCTTTCATCTTCGCTTCAGCGATCTCACGCACCTTGGCACGCGAAATCTTGCCAGCCACCGACTTGCCCGGCTCCTTGGAACCCGACTTCAGGTTGATCGCCTTCTTGAGGAAGTAGCTCACCGGCGGCGTCTTCATCGTGAAGGTGAAGGACTTGTCCTGGTAGTAGGTCACGACGACCGGAATCGGCGAACCCTTCTCCATCTCCTGGGTCTGCGCATTGAATGCTTTGCAGAACTCCATGATGTTGATGCCACGCTGACCAAGCGCAGGACCAATCGGGGGCGACGGCGTCGCCGAACCCGCGGGAACCTGAAGCTTGAGCAGGCCTGCAACTTTCTTAGCCATATCTCATCTGCCTTGTCGTTCACGCCGACCATCCCGCAAAGGATCGACCGGCATTGCAGTTTGGTGGTCCGGAAATCAGCAGCCGGCTAAGCCACCCTTCCCTTCCACCGACGAAGCCCCGTGAGGAGCAACACGGTCAGCCCTTTTCGACCTGACCGAATTCCAAATCGACGGGCACCGCCCGTCCAAAAATCGAAACTTCGACTTTGAGCCGCGAACGCTCCTCGTCGACTTCCTGAACGGAACCGTTGAAGGAAGCAAAGGGCCCGTCAGCGACGCGCACCTGCTCGCCGATCTCGAAGGTGACCGAGGGCTTGGGACGCTCAACGCCCTCCTGAACCTGCGTCAGAATGCGCTCAGCCTCCGCCTCGGTGATCGGTACCGGCTTGGAATCGCCAAGAAAGCCAGTCACTTTCGGCGTGTTCTTGATCATCGAAAAGACGGCATCAGTGAGCTGCGCCTTGACGAGAACGTAACCGGGAAAAAACTTGCGCTCCGCGTCGACCTTGCGACCACGGCGCACTTCCACCACCTTCTCGGTCGGAACAACGACCTGCTCGATCTTGCCGGTCAAACCCTTCTGACGGGCCTGCTCCTCGATGGATTCAGCAACCTTCTTCTCAAAGTTGGAATAGGCGTGGACGATGTACCAACGCGCAGTCATTTCAATCGCACTCCGTCAATCGTCCAGTGTCAGGCGCCAATGCCAAGGATAAGCTCGATGCCATAGGCCATGAGCTGATCGGCAGCGAAGAAGAAGATGGCCGCCAGCGTGGCGAATGCGATGACCATCACCGTAGAGATCAAGGTCTCACGCCGCGAGGGCCACGTCACTTTCGCGGTTTCGGACCGAACCTGCTGAAGAAACGTGAAAGGATTCGTGGTTTTCGACGCCATATGCCGCTCTTGGTTCTGAAGCCTGGCAAGCCAGGTTATTTATTGTTCCCGATCCGATCGGGAGAGATGCAAGAGACCGGCAAAGCCTGCCCCAAGCCACGGAGAAACATGAAAACCGAATCGATTCTCATACTCCACCCATACGACAAAGGCGCGTAAAGCCGCTTTCCCGGCTCCACGCACCGCGTGTCTGTTTGATCTACATAGAACCGAAGTCCGATTCTTGCAAGCCCCCACGCAAGATTGTGGCGACGAGTTGCCCCGAGGGCGATCTGAACCGGATCTCCAATGCTATGTTGGCAGGGGCAGAGGGGCTCGAACCCCCGACCTGCGGTTTTGGAGACCGCCGCTCTACCAACTGAGCTATACCCCTATCGGCGCCCTTATTGCCCAAACGCATTTTCAGTTCAAGAAGTAGTTTGCCTTCATTCGCCGAAAACCTCACTTTTTTCGCGGACTTTTCAACGCGCAGCTTTTGTTTGCTCCCGTGCCTGGGGCGTTTTCAAAGATACAGCGTTTTTCAGGCGGTGTGCCGCATTTGCGGTGGAGGTTTTTGAAACTGACGCACTTGCCATCCGGCGCGCGATATCCGGGACCGCCCTTGCAGCCGCACCCTTTGCACGGCGGACGTTCGGGACAGTTTCGCGCCGCCGAGGCCTGCGGCATCCCCGCAATCACGAAAACGATCAACAGGCCAAGAAGCACTCTCGCCATTGTCCCTCACCCTTCAGACCCCTCACCCTTCAGGCACAAAAAACGGGGCGCTGTCTCCAGCGCCCCGCCTGAAAATTATAGGTGTCGCCATCGTCATTTATGACAATGGCTCCTGCCTGATCACTCCGTGATCGATGCGACGATGCCGGCACCGGGCCAAAATGCGCTCGCGCCCGTTTTGGTATTGGCTGCGTCGGTCGCTTTCGGCAACGCCGCTTCGATCACTCAGTGATCGATGCGACGATGCCGGCACCGACGGTGCGGCCGCCTTCACGGATAGCGAAGCGCAGCTTCTCTTCCATGGCGATCGGCACGATCAGCTCGACGTCGACCGTCACATTGTCGCCCGGCATCACCATCTCCGTGCCTTCCGGAAGGTGAACGATGCCCGTCACGTCCGTCGTACGGAAGTAGAACTGCGGGCGGTAGTTCGTGAAGAACGGCGTATGACGGCCGCCCTCTTCCTTCGTCAGGATGTAGGCTTCTGCCTTGAACTTCGTGTGCGGCGTAACCGAACCCGGCTTGGCCAGAACCTGACCGCGCTCAACGCCCTCACGCTCGACACCGCGAAGAAGCGCACCGATGTTGTCGCCAGCCTGGCCCTGATCCAGAAGCTTGCGGAACATCTCAACGCCCGTGCAGGTCGTCTTCGTCGTCGGACGGATGCCGACAATCTCGATTTCCTCACCAACCTTGATGATGCCGCGCTCAACGCGACCCGTCACAACCGTGCCGCGACCCGAAATCGAGAACACGTCCTCGATCGGCATCAGGAACGGCTGATCAACCGGACGCTCAGGCGTCGGAATGTAGGCGTCAACCTCGGCCATCAGCTTGCGGATCGCGTCCTCGCCGATCTCCTTGTTGGAGTCTTCAAGAGCTGCAAGCGCCGAACCCTTCACGATCGGAATGTCATCGCCCGGGAAGTCGTAGGACGAAAGAAGCTCGCGAACCTCGAGCTCCACCAGCTCAAGAAGCTCCTCATCGTCAACCTGGTCGACCTTGTTCAGGAACACCACAATCGCCGGAACGCCAACCTGGCGGGCAAGAAGAATGTGCTCGCGCGTCTGCGGCATCGGGCCATCGGCTGCCGAAACAACCAGGATCGCGCCGTCCATCTGTGCCGCACCCGTGATCATGTTCTTCACATAGTCGGCGTGGCCGGGGCAGTCCACGTGAGCATAGTGACGGGCTTCCGTCTCATACTCAACGTGAGCCGTCGAAATGGTGATGCCGCGCGCCTTCTCTTCCGGAGCGCCATCAATCTGGTCATAGGCGCGGAACTCGCCGAAATACTTCGTGATCGCTGCCGTCAATGACGTCTTGCCGTGGTCAACGTGACCAATCGTGCCGATGTTCACATGCGGCTTCGTACGCTCAAATTTACCTTTGGCCATTGCAACTTCCTTTGGCGCCGTGGATGCGTTTGGGTTTTAGATGCGGGGCGATTACCGACAAAGTCGATAAATTACAAGCCCCTTTACCATCTCCGGGGTGATCGCGCGCCTTTTGGCTGCACAAACGTCGCAAAGCCGACCGCTGCGCGGGTAAACTGCGGCAGAACATTCTCGCCGATGCCAAGACAGACAGGCGACGCAACGACATTCAAATGTGGTCGATAAACAAGGGAAAAGCTGGAGCGGGTAGCGGGAATCGAACCCGCATATTCAGCTTGGAAGGCTGCTGCTCTACCATTGAGCTATACCCGCCGGGTTCTCGCTTCGCTGGCTCTGATCGACGGTGGTGGAGGGGGCTGGATTCGAACCAGCGTACGCATAGCGAACGGATTTACAGTCCGTCTCCTTTAACCACTCGGACACCCCTCCGTTTCCGTCGGAGCTTCAGCGACGTGGCGGAATTTCGAAAGGCAAATCGCCCTGCTCCGTTCCGCGATGCGCCTTATGACGAGGCGGCTCTCCGGTGTCAACCGCCTGTCGCAAATCTTCGCCGAAAAACTTTCCTCCTGCAAATCCGGTTTCCAGAATGCCGCCGCCGGATTATAGAAGCGCCATGAGCGACGATCACAATTCCAGAACCCCCAAAGACAGCCATTATGCTCGCCTGCGCCGCGCGCACAGAGAACGCGCCACACAAAAGCGAGGTGGCAAAGGGCCTGTCCATGCCGATGCCGCTACCGAGGATGGTCTCGTTCGTCTCTATGGGCTCCACACCGTTCGCGCAGCGCTGGACAATCCACAGCGTCGAATCAGGCGTCTCTCCGTCACCCGAAACGCTTCCGCGCGTCTCGATTTGAATGACCCGGCGTCCCTGCCCTTTCCGGTCGAAACCGTCGAGCCGCGCGAGATTGACCGGCTTGTCGGGCCCGACGCCGTTCACCAGGGTGTTCTCTTGGAAGCAGAGCCCCTCAGCCCCAAACCACTCCGGGATCTAAATGGCGCCGCCCTTGTCCTCGTGCTTGATCAGGTGACTGATCCGCACAATGTCGGTGCCATCATGCGTTCTGCCGTGGCTTTCGGCGTGAACGCCCTGGTGACGACTGCGCGCCATAGCCCCGCCGAATCCGGTGTTCTTGCCAAGGCAGCCTCCGGCGCGCTCGAACATATCGACCATCTGACAGTGCGTAACCTTGCGGAGGCTCTCGAGGAGCTGTCCCAGGCCGGATTCCAGACGATCGGCCTTGATTCTGAGGGGCCTGAACGTTTGGAAGACACCTTTCAGGCGGATCGGATCGCTCTGGTTCTGGGCGCCGAAGGCAAAGGTCTTCGCCAAAAAACCCGTGAAACCGTCTCCGCCCTTGCCCGCCTCGATGTGCCCGGCGCCATCCGATCGCTGAACGTATCAAATGCCGCCGCGGTCTCACTCTACGCGGCCTGCAGGCATCTGAACACCATTTCAGGCGGTTGAACCCCTCATATCGGTGCAGGATTTCCGTTTCGCTCCAATGCCGATAGAATGCCGGCGTCGACAGAACACAACCGCACGCGATTGGGGTTTCCAATGAGGCTGCACCGCATACAGTTGATCATTGCCGCTATGGCTTTGACTGTTTCCCACTCCCTCGCCGAGGAGGACAAGGTGCTTGCGCAATGGTTCGATGCTTTGCGCACCGCCGACCGGCAGGCGCTCTCAGACCTGTTGTCCGATGATGCGCGGATCATTCTCAACGACATCGGAATTGAACAGACAAAAGCAGAATTTCTCGAGACGATGGACACCTGGGAGGAAGCCACGGGCAACGGCACCAATATCCGCTATCGCGTCGATAAAGAGAGCGATGCCGAAACAATCGTGACTGTCTGCTATGATTTTCCGAACAATTCCGTTCTCACGAAGGAACGCTTTGTGATCGGGGAAGCAAAAATCGAGGAAAGCGATCAGACCCAGATTGCGGAAAGCTGCGACGATTTCTGAGCGTTTTTTCTTCCAGCGCCGCGTCTGGACGGAGAGGCACATACAAGGAGAAGTTGGTGCCCCCGGACGGACTCGAACCGCCGACCCCCTGATTACAAATCAGGTGCTCTACCAACTGAGCTACAAGGGCATCCGGCGCTCCGTTAGCACAAAGTGCGCGAGAGTAAAATCAAAACTGGCATCGACCATATACGATCCCCACATGAATGCCAGTCCGATTGCCTTTGCAGGCCAACCTCCGCGTGCTAACCGATAGCAACCCGCCGCTTAATCCAAGGCAGTCTGATTGCCATGACTCAACAACCGATGGCCCTCGCCTTTGTTTCCGCCGACACCGAAAATGCTCAGGAAGCGGCGAAACGATTGTCCGCCCTCTACGGTCAGGAACGTCCGGAGGATGCCGACGTTATCGTGGCGCTCGGCGGTGATGGGTTCATGCTCCATACACTTCGCGAAACGATGGGAGCAGGAAAGCGCATCTACGGCATGAACCGCGGCTCGATCGGTTTTCTGATGAACGAGTACCGTGAGGAAGGCTTGCGCGAGCGTGTGGCCGCAGCGATTCCCGAAACCGTGCGGCCTCTCCAGATGGAAGCCATCGATGCCGATGGTAACAAGGTCAGGGCGCTTGCGGTTAACGAGGTCTCGCTTCTGCGCCAGTCCTACCAGGCGGCAAAGGTCCGTATTGCCATTGATGACAAGGTCCGCCTTGAAGAGCTGATTTGCGATGGTGTGATGGTGGCCACGCCTGCCGGCTCCACGGCCTATAATCTGTCCGCCCACGGACCAATTCTTCCGCTGGACGCACCGCTTCTTGCACTTACTCCGGTCAGTCCGTTTCGTCCACGCCGCTGGCGAGGTGCCTTGCTCTCCAATCAGGCGACTGTGCGGTTTGATATTCTCGAGCCGGAAAAGCGGCCGGTGAATGCGGTTGCAGACCACACGGAAATTAAATCCGTCGTTTCAGTTGTGGTTCGCGAATCGCACGACGAAACCGTCACGGTCCTCTTCGACGAAAGCCATTCCTGGAACGAACGCATCCTTTCGGAGCAGTTTCGTTACTGAACAATAGCTGACTTTACGGCAAGTGATCTGTTGACATCGAACGCGTCAGGCCGTACGCCCTCGAGGGATTCGGGTCTCCAAGACCTCACAAGGCGGCATTACGCCGCAAACACAAAGACAGCCGAAACGTGCCAGCAGAAGAACAAGACACCGCTCAGGAAGCGTTGACATTTTCCGATCTGGGCCTGTCCCAAAAGGTCCTTTCCGCCGTGGCCGATGCGGGCTACACGCAGCCCACACCGATCCAGGCAGGCGCCATACCGCATGCTTTGAACGGCAAGGACGTGCTGGGCATTGCCCAGACAGGCACGGGAAAGACCGCCTCTTTCGTCCTGCCCATGCTAACGCGCCTTGAGCGCGGTCGCGCAAGGGCGCGCATGCCGCGGACGCTTATTCTGGAGCCCACACGCGAGCTCGCAGCGCAGGTCGAGGAGAACTTTGTCAAATACGGCAAGAACCACCGCCTCAACATCGCGCTTTTGATCGGTGGCGTTTCGTTTGACGAGCAGGAAAAGAAGCTGGAGCGCGGCGCCGATGTGTTGATCGCGACACCGGGGCGCCTGCTTGATCATTTCGAGCGCGGAAAGCTTCTCCTGACCGGTGTAGAGATTCTCGTGATCGACGAGGCGGACCGCATGCTCGATATGGGTTTCATCCCGGACATTGAGCGTATCTGCAAACTCATCCCCTTTACACGGCAGACCTTGTTTTTCTCGGCTACCATGCCGCCGGAGATCACCAAGCTTACCGAGCAGTTTCTGCAGGCGCCTGTCCGTGTGGAGGTCTCCCGGCCGGCGACCACGGCAACGAACATTACCCAGCGTTTTGTAAAGAGCGGTGCCAAGCCCTGGGAGAAGCGCGAGCGTTTGCGTTCGCTGATCGACGCACAGGGCGACACGTTGAAGAACGCCATCATCTTCTGCAACCGCAAGAGCGAAGTGGCGACACTGTTCCGCTCTCTCGTCCGTCACGAATATGACGCTGGCGCGCTCCACGGAGACATGGACCAGCGCGCGCGGATGACGATGCTGGAGAACTTCCGCAAGGGCAATCTTAAATTGCTGGTCGCATCGGACGTCGCCGCCCGCGGTCTCGACATTCCCGATGTCAGCCACGTGTTCAATTTCGATATTCCCACCCATGCTGATGACTATGTGCACAGGATCGGCCGTACCGGTCGTGCAGGCCGCAAGGGTGCCGCGTTCACGCTGATCACCAAGGCGGATCGCAAGTACATGGATTCCATCGAAAAGCTGATCGGCCAGGATGTGGAATGGCTAGACGGTGACCTATCCACGCTGCAAGCGGATGAGAGCACGGACAACGAGACCAAGCGCGGCCGTGGTGCAAAGCGCGGCGGGAAAGCCGCTGCGGCGACGGAGGAAAAGCCGTCCTCCGGCAAGAAAACGCGAAAAAACGATATCAAATCCGAGAATGCCGATCGCAAGGCAAAGCAGGACAAAGCGGAGCAGCCAAAAGAGCAGCGCCGCCATCAGCAGCGTGAAGATGAAGCCACGGTCGGTTTCGGCGAGGATGTGCCTGCTTTCATGAAGATTGCGGTAAAAACCTGACACGACACAGGGTGACGCACTCAACCAAGCCGCTGCCGGAGTACATCCGCAGCGGCTTCTTGTTATGCAAAAGCCTATTTTTTTGTGCTTCGCACGCCCGCCTCATATGCACGGCGTGCCCAGAGCGTCATTTCCTCAGCATCATCGATCGCACTTTCAGGGATGGACCAGTAAGGCATAGCAACCGGCCCTCGCCCTTTTCGGCCAGCCGGCATCCATTGTCTGCAGCCAACTGCCTGAAACGCCGGGGCGCTCCGAGCGTCCGCCTTCAGCAATATCTCCCCATCAACCTGCAAAGCAAAGACAACGCCCTGGTGGTAAATGCCCTTGCCACCGAACATACGTCGAATGGAGATCGGCCCGAGGCCCGCAAACAGATCGCGTATGGCGTCGTCGTCCACGGCCAGACGGTCAGGCAGTGCCGCGCGCTTCGGCGAGCGCCTTTAGATCCGCTGGCTTCAGCTCAATGGATTCTCCGCAACCGCAAGCCGATGTCTGGTTGGGATTGTTGAAGGTGAAGCCCGTGCGCAGCTTGGTTACTTCGAAGTCAAGCTCGGTGCCAAGCAGAAAAAGAGCGGCTTCCGGCGCCACATAGACATGCGCGCCCTCGTGTTCCACATGGTCGTCCTTCGGATCAGCCTCAGTGACAAGATCGACTGTGTATTCCATGCCCGCACAGCCGCCCTTTTTTATCCCCACACGCACCCCCATGGCACCTTCGCGGGCGGCAACGATCTCGCGCACCCGGCTGGCAGCCGCGTCGGTCATGGTCATCACTTGAAATCGGCTCATCAAATTCTCCGTTCACGGCGAGTGAAAGGCTCGCGGAAAGGTTCTCTTGTGAAGATGGGCAAGAACGCCCAGTGTTGCAAGTGCAGACCTCAGTACCAGCCAACGGCGAACTGGGCTTCCTCGGACATGCGATCGGGTGTCCATGGCGGATCGAAGACCATTGTCACTTCAACGTCGCTGACGCCTTCGACGGTGCTGACAGCGTTCTGCACCCAGCCCGGCATTTCGCCGGCCACGGGGCAGCCAGGAGCGGTCAGGGTCATGTCGATCTTCACAGAGCGGTCATCCTCGATGTCGACCTTGTAGATCAGGCCGAGCTCATAGATGTCGGCGGGAATTTCCGGATCGTAGACCGTTTTCAACGCACTGACGATGTCGTCCGTCAGACGCGCAAGCTCTTCCTGCGGAATGGAAGACGTCTTGGCTTCGGTTTCCTGTTGAGCCACGGCCTCAGCCGTCTGCTCCGTGTCCTGCGGTGTATCAGTCATCTTGCTCACCCGAAAAAACGCCGCGCTTTCTCCAGCGCTTCAGCGAGGGCGTCTACCTCCTCGCGTGTGTTGTACATGCCAAACGATGCACGGCATGTGGAGGTCACGCCGAAATGTTTCAAGAGTGGCTGCGCGCAGTGAGTTCCTGCCCGAACGGCCACTCCAGCCCGGTCGATCACCATTGACACGTCGTGCGCGTGAATGCCCTCGATCTCAAACGAGACGATGGCGCCCTTGTCGGGAGCGGTGCCGAAGATACGCAGCGAATTGATCTTCCCAAGCTGCTCATGCGCATATCGAGCCAGATCGCCCTCATAAGCCGCAATCGCCTCGCGGCCAATGCCTTCGATGTACTCCAGCGCCGCGCCAAGCCCGATCGCCTGCACGATGGGAGGCGTCCCGGCCTCGAAACGGTGCGGTGGAACGTTGTAGGTGACATTGTCGAGCGTCACGTCCTCGATCATCTCGCCGCCGCCCTGGAAGGGCCGCATGGCGGCAAGGCGCTCCTTCTTGCCGTAGAGCACGCCAATGCCCGAAGGACCGTAGAGCTTGTGCCCGGTGCAGACATAGAAATCGCAGTCGAGCGCCTGTACGTCGACCGGCAGATGGACAGCGCCCTGGCTGCCATCGACCAGAACCGGAATCCCGCGCTCATGGGCGATCCGAATGATCTCCTTGAGCGGCGTGACGGTGCCAAGCACATTCGACATATGCGTAATGGCGACGAGCTTTGTACGGTCGGTGAGCGTCTTCTCGAACGCCTCGACCGTGAGCACGCCCTGCTCATCGACCGGGATCCAGGCGAGCTTGGCACCGTGGCGCTCGCGCAGGAAATGCCAGGGCACGATGTTTGAATGATGCTCCATGATCGACAGAGCGATTTCATCGCCCTCGCCGATATTCAGCATCGCATGGCCATAGGCGACGGTGTTGATCGCCTCGGTGGCCGACTTGGTGAAGATGATCTGATCGGTGCTTTCCGCATTCAGGAAGCGCCGGACCGTTTCACGCGCCTTTTCATAGGCATCCGTGGCGGCGTTCGAGAGGAAATGCAGGCCGCGATGAACATTGGCATATTCATTGCTGTAGGCGTGCGTGATCGCATCGATCACCGCCTGCGGTTTCTGCGCCGACGCGCCATTGTCGAGATAGACGAGCGGCTTGCCGTAAACCTCTCGCGCCAGGATCGGAAAATCCCGACGAACGGCTTCAACGTCATAACGCATAGTGTCGACCTTATGGTCCATTTCGAACCCCGCGTGCCCGCCCCTCGCTCAGAAAGGCGGGCGTGAGTGGTTTGGGATTATCGCATCGGCCCGAAAATCCAAATCGATTTTCGGAAAGCACGATGCGAAGCTCCAATAGGATAGAGCGACCTTTGTACGTCCGAATGGACACACGGCGCTCTAACCGTGCTCGGCGAACCAGTCGACCAGCCTGGCCTCCAGCGCCTCGATCACGGTTTCATCCTCGAGTTCCTCGATAACCTCGGCCACGAACGCCTTGACCAGCAGACCGCGTGCGGTCTTCTCGTCGATGCCACGCGCCATGAGGTAAAAAAGGTGATCTTCTTCGATATCGGTCACTGTCGCGCCATGGCCGCAGGCCACATCATCGGCAAAGATCTCGAGTTCGGGCTTGGAGGAGAACCCGCCTTCATCGGACAGCAACAGCGTATTGCAGGCCATCTTGGCGTCGGTCTTCTGGGCGATCTTCGCAACGCGGATCTGACCCTGAAACACGCCATTGGCCTTGCCGGTGACCACATTGCGGAAGGTCTCGGTCGAAACCGTGTCGGGCGCCAGGTGATCGAGCACCATGGTCACGTCGCAATGGGTCTCGCCGCCGAGCAGATTCACGCCGCGAAGCTTGAACTCGGAACCCTCGCCCCGCGCTTCAACCTTCACTTCCTGGCGAACCAGCTTGCCGCCGCTGTTCAGGATGAAGAGCGTGAGGGTCGAGTCCCTGCCCAGCGAGGCCGTGAACTGGCCGAGATAGGCCGCATCATCCGGCTGCTCCTGGAGCAGAATCCAGAACACATGCGCGCCATCGGCCACGTCCAGATGCGTGACGGACGATGCAAGCGCATCGCCGGCACCGGTCTGGCGCTCAATAATGGTCGCCTTTGCGCCGGCTCCCGCATTGACCACGAAGCGGCCATGCACCTGGCCGCCCGCATGGATATTCTGAAGCTCGATCGGGCGGTCAAGCTCCGCACCTTCGGCAATGTCGAGCCAGTAGCCATCCGAAACGAAGGCTGCATTGATCGCGCCGACAGCGTCGAACCGGTCGGAAGCCGTCAGCCATTCGGCAGGCAGCGCGCCTTCCTGCAGCTTGTCGGCGAGCGTGGCGACCGTGAGCCCTTCGGGTCCTGCCTCGCGGCCATGCGCAGTGCCGTTCAGCACAGGCAGGACGAGCGCGTTTTCGATCAGCGGCGCAACGGCCTCGGCATTGGCGACCGGCTTGAAATCCGGAACGACGGAGAGAAGCCGGCGCAGGTCGGTGTAATGCCAGGCTTCGACGCGGCGCGTGGGCAGGCCCTGCTTGAGAAGCTCGAGCGCCTCATCGCGACGGACGGTGACATCGGCATCGCCGGGCAGGTCGGAAAAACGGCTGGAATAGCCGTTGACCAGCGCCGTCTCGGCCTCCGTCAGCGTGTTTTGAGCATGAAGGTTCATCTCGTCACCTCAAGCGGCTGCGTCGATGACGCCGGCGTAACCGTTCTTCTCCAGCTCAAGCGCCAGATCCTTGTCGCCAGACTTGATCACCTGGCCGCGGTAGAGAACGTGAACCGTGTCGGGAACGATGTAGTCGAGAAGACGCTGGTAGTGGGTAATCACCAGCACGGCACGATCCGGCGAACGCAGGGCGTTCACGCCATCGGCGACGATCTTCAGCGCATCGATGTCGAGGCCGGAATCGGTCTCGTCCAGAACGCAGAGTTTTGGCTCCAGAAGCTTCATCTGCAGGATTTCGGCCCGCTTCTTCTCACCGCCCGAGAAACCGACATTGAGCGGACGCTTGAGCATGTCCATGCTCATGTCGAGCTCGTCGGCTGCGGTACGCACGCGCTTCAGCATCTCGGGGATCTTCAGCTCCTCCTCGCCACGCGCCTTGCGCTGCGCGTTAATGGCGGTCTTGAGGAACTCCATCGTGGCAACGCCCGGAATCTCCAGCGGGTACTGGAAGGCAAGGAAAATGCCGGCGGCGGCACGCTCTGCCGGATCCATTTCCAGAATGGACTCGCCATTGTAAAGGATCTCGCCCTCGGTCACCTCATAGTCGTCACGGCCGGCCAGGATGTAGGACAGCGTGGACTTGCCGGAGCCGTTCGGCCCCATGATCGCGGCCACTTCGCCGGCCTTTACAGACAGGTTGAGGCCACGGATAATCTCGGTGCCGTCCTCGGCGATGCGGGCGTGCAGGTTTTTGATTTCAAGCATTGGGTCGTCCGATCAATCTTCTCGTTTACTAGCGTTCTTTATCAGGTCAGGGGCATCTGCTCGTGGTCCAGCGGTCAGGCATAAGACTGCGATAGCACCTTTGCTGCACACCCATCCGCTCCACGCGCCACAGCCCGTCTTCCTCTACAAGGACTGCGCGAAAGCGACTTCCTGCCACAGAGTCATCAGCGAATCCGTCCGCCACCATTTCCACCAGAGCTCCCCCCACTGTCTTCTGGATGAATATCGAAGCGGAAGGTCCCCCTTCCTCTTTGAGATAATCCTGAACCTGCGTGGACAGGGGCGCGCTTTCTGCAAGCGAGGAACCCGGCCATAGCTCGGAAAGCAATCCGAACAGATCCGCATTGGCACGAGCCGGCCGTTCCCCGTCACTCAGTTCGCCAAATCCATCCAGGAAGGTCTCGGTGTAATATGTCTCCTGGCGATCACCGCCGAAATACACCATCGCGGCTGCAACGACCACCGCGATAGCACAAGCAGCGATGACGATCCCGATGACCTTCCTCAACCGACTGAACCTTCAAGCGAAATACCGATGAGTTTCTGCGCCTCGACGGCGAACTCCATAGGCAGTTCCTGGATGACGTCCTTCACGAAGCCGTTGACGATGAGCGCGATCGCCTCTTCCTCGGGAATGCCGCGCTGCATGACGTAGAACAGCTGATCCTCGGAAATCTTCGACGTGGTCGCCTCGTGCTCGAACTGCGCGGTGGCGTTCTTCGCTTCGATATAGGGCACGGTGTGCGCGCCGCATTCATTGCCGATCAGCAGACTGTCGCACTGGGTAAAGTTTCGGGCGTTGGCCGCCTTGCGGTGCGCCGAAACCTGTCCGCGATAGGTGTTCTGCGACTTGCCGGCAGAAATGCCCTTGGAGATGATGCGGCTCGACGTGTTCTTGCCCAGATGCAGCATCTTGGTGCCGGAATCGATCTGCTGATGGCCGTTGGAAACAGCAATCGAGTAGAACTCGCCGCGGCTGTTGTCGCCACGCAGGATGCAGGACGGATACTTCCAGGTGATCGCCGAACCGGTCTCCACCTGGGTCCAGGAGATCTTGGAATTGTTGCCCCGGCAATCGCCGCGCTTGGTGACAAAATTGTAGATGCCGCCCTTGCCCTCGGAATCGCCCGGATACCAATTCTGGACCGTGGAGTACTTGATCTCCGCATCGTCGAGCGCGATCAGCTCGACCACGGCGGCGTGGAGCTGGTTCTCGTCGCGCTGCGGCGCGGTGCAGCCTTCCAGATAGGACACATAGGCGCCCTCTTCCGCGATGATCAGCGTGCGCTCGAACTGGCCGGTGTTGCGCTCGTTGATGCGGAAATACGTGGATAATTCCATCGGGCAACGCACGCCCTTCGGCACATAGACGAAGGAGCCATCCGTGAAGACGGCGGAATTGAGCGCAGCATAATAGTTGTCCGACACCGGCACGACCGATCCCAGATATTTCTGGACCAGTTCGGGATGTTCCCGGATCGCCTCGGAGATGGAACAGAAGATGACACCGGCCTTGGCAAGCTCTTCCTTGAAGGTGGTCACGACCGATACGGAATCGAACACCGCATCAACCGCCACACGGCCAGAGCTGTAGACATTGTCGCTCGGGTTCTCGTCCAGCTCACTCGGCTCGCCCTGCTTGCGAACGCCGGCAAGAATCTCCTGTTCTCTCAGGGGTATACCAAGCTTTTCGTAAGTCTTGAGCAATTCCGGATCGACTTCGTCCAGCGACTTCGGGCCGGTCTGGTTCTTCGGCGCTGCGTAGTAATGCAGATCCTGAAAGTCGATCTTGGGGTAGCTGACGCGCGCCCAGCTTGGCTCTTCCATGGCCTGCCAGCGCTTGTAGGCGTTCAAACGCCATTCCGTCATCCATTCCGGCTCATCCTTCTTGGCTGAAATGAAGCGGATGATGTCTTCGTTCAGGCCCTTGGGCGCCAGATCGCTTTCGATAAGCGTTTCAAAACCATACTTGTACTGCTCCACATCGATCATGCGGACCTGATCAATCGTTTCCTGCACGGCAGGCATATGCGTTCTCCATCCATGCCGGGGTCAAGGCCCGGCCGTCTTCAAATTGAGCACACCGTGGTCGCCTTTCGGCAGACTTCATGTAGTGCGTCAGAGCAAAGGTTTCATCTGGTCACATATTAAATATGTGTCTTTTTTTCCATTTTAATGCGCTTTACCCTCGTTTTTCCCTTTTGCCGCTTCAAGCGGCCTTCGCAGAGCCCTTCCTCCGCCTGGCGATATTCACCAAAACACTCTCAAACAAGGCCAAATCCGCTTCAGTGGTCTCATGTCCAATGGAGACCCTCAGGGCACTGGCTTCGTTACCGAGGCCCATAGCTTCAAGGACATGGCTCGGTCCAACCCTACCGGATGAACAAGCAGACCCCGCAGAAAGCGCCACACCACCCAGATCAAAGGCAATCTGCGCGGTTTCAGCTTTCATGGCCGGAATGGAAAAGAAACACGTATTCGCAACACGGTTCACACCAAGTCCGTGAATCACGGCATCCGGAATATGCTTTAGAATGGCGGTTTCAAAGCGGTCGCGCAGCTTTGCCACAAGATCGACGCGTTCCAGATTTTTGAGGGCTTCTGCAGCGGCGGCACCAAAACCGGCGATGGCAGCGAGATTCTCGGTGCCGGCCCGATGACCTTTCTCCTGACCACCGCCACCGATCAGCGCCCGCGGCATCATCAGGTCGGCGTTGCCGACCACCGCCCCAGCTCCCTTGGGTCCGCCGATCTTGTGCGACGACAATATAAAATAGTCAGCGTAACCCGCTGAAATATCCAACGGAATACGGCCTGCAGCCTGGACGGCGTCAAAAATCGTGGTTGCGCCATGTGACTTGGCCAAACGTCCGATTTCCTCAATCGGCTGAATGACGCCCGTTTCATTGTTCACCGCATGGACGGCAACCAATGGCAGGCCTGCATCCCGATCGTGCGCGGCCAACAGCGCCTTTAACGCGCCCAGATCGATCAGTCCATCAGATTGAACCGGTATGATATTGATTTTATTTCGAGGAAACCGCCCACCCTTCAAGACGCAGGGATGATCAGCGGCGCTCACATAAAGCGTGGAGAATTGGAGTGCCGCGCGCCCCATTGTCCAGTTGGGAGTAAGAAGCATCGCTGCCGCCTCGGTTGCACCGGAGGTAAAAACAACATGCTCCGCACGGCCACCCACAAGACGAGACACGTGCTTGCGGGCCTCTTCCAGGACGCGCCTGGCTTCCCGGCCCTCAGCATGAACGGATGACGGATTTCCCGGCATGGACAGCGCGTCAAGCATCGCCACCCTTGCCCTTTCGACAAGCGGTGCACTGGCATTGAAATCGAGATATGCTCGCGTTGCCGACATTGATCTTCCGCTTTTCTCCGCGAATCCTCTGTCTGCTTCACGTCATTCAGGCCAAACTTGCCTAGCTTGACGTAATTTCCTTGAATTTTCAGGGCGAGCCGTCCTATTTACCCGGCTTGCCGATATGATGGTTGCTCGCGCGCCATCAATTTTGAACAATTCTAAACTAGCTTCTATGGAGGCGTCGGCGTCGCGTCAAGGGTTAAGGGACTTCGATCCCCGTTGAACCTGAAATGCAGCGATGCCCAATGTGGAGTACTCATGCCTGAGGTCATTTTTGCCGGGCCTGCCGGACGTCTGGAAGGACGATATCAGCCGTCGAAGGAAAAGAACGCTCCGATCGCGCTCATCCTGCATCCACACCCGCATTTCGGCGGCACCATGAACAACAAGATCGTCTACGATCTTTTCTACATGTTCCAAAGCCGGGGTTTCACCACGCTGCGTTTCAATTTCCGCGGCATCGGCCGCAGCCAGGGCGCGTTCGATCACGGTACCGGAGAACTCTCCGACGCGGCCGCAGCACTCGACTGGGTCCAGTCGCTGCATCCCGATTCGAAGAACTGCTGGATCGCGGGCTACTCCTTCGGTGCCTGGATCGGCATGCAGCTTCTGATGCGCCGACCCGAGATCGAAGGCTTCATGTCCATCTCGCCGCAGCCCAATCTCTACGATTTCTCGTTCCTTGCACCCTGCCCGTCCTCGGGTTTGATCATTCACGGCGACGCCGACAAGGTTGCCCCACCCGCCGACGTTCAGGGCTTGGTTGACAAACTCCAATCTCAGAAGGGTATCACCATTACCCAGAAGACCATGCCCGGTGTGAACCACTTCTATACGGATCACGTCGACGAGCTGATTGGCGAGTGCTCGGATTATCTTGATCGCCGACTGCGCGGTGAACTTTCCGAACCTCGCCCCAAACGCCTGAAATAATCTATTGCAGGGATGCGGGCCCTGGTGTCGCCGCATCCACCGAAATCAAAGAGCCTGAAAGACCATGACCGCCTTCAAATCCGATTTCCTGCGCACGCTCAGCGAGCGCGGGTTCATTCACCAGACCTCCGACGATGCTGGTCTCGATGAACTGTTCCGGAATGAGACGGTCACAGCCTATATCGGCTTCGATCCGACCGCGCCCAGCTTGCACGTGGGCAGCCTGATCCAGATCATGATGCTGCACTGGCTGCAGAAGACCGGCCACCGCCCGATCGCGTTGATGGGGGGCGGCACCGGTATGATCGGCGACCCGTCCTTTAAAGACGAGGCGCGCAAGCTGATGACACCCGAGACGATTACCGAGAACATCTCCGGAATCAAAAAGGTTTTCTCCAACTACCTCACCTTCGGCGAGGGACCGCAGGATGCGTTGATGGTCAACAACGCAGACTGGCTACTGGGCATCAACTATGTTGAGTTTCTGCGCGATGTGGGCCGCCATTTCTCGGTCAATCGAATGCTGTCATTCGATTCGGTGAAACTGCGCCTCGATCGCGAACAGTCGCTATCGTTCCTGGAGTTCAACTACATGATCCTCCAGGCATATGACTATGTGGAGCTGAACAAGCGGCTTGGCTGTCGTCTGCAGATGGGCGGCTCCGATCAGTGGGGCAACATCGTCAACGGCATCGATCTCGGCCACCGCATGGGCACGCCACAACTCTACGCCGTCACCTCACCTCTCCTGACCACCGCGTCTGGCGCGAAAATGGGCAAGAGCGCCGACGGCGCTGTGTGGCTCAACCCCGATATGCTCGGCGCCTACGATTTCTGGCAATACTGGCGCAACACAGAGGATGCGGATGTCGAGCGCTTCCTGAAGCTGTACACGACCATGCCCATGGACGAGATTGCGCGACTTGGGGCGCTGCAGGGAGCGGAGCTGAACGAGGCAAAGAAGATCCTTGCTACTGAAGTGACTGCCATGCTTCATGGCCGCGCTGCTGCCGAAGAAGCAGCAGAGACCGCACGCAAGACGTTCGAAGAAGGGTCTCTGGCGCAAACGCTTCCCACCATAGAAGTGAAGCGCTCCGCGCTCGAGGACGGAATTGGTGTTCTCTCGCTTTTTGTGACCGCAGGATTGGCCGGTTCCAATGGCGAAGCCCGCCGTCATGTGAAGGGTGGAGCTCTTCGTCTGAACGACCAGCCTGTGAGCGATGACAGGCAGGAGGTCACCATCGAAAACATCACCGATGAGGGCGTGGTGAAGCTGTCCCTCGGGAAGAAAAAGCACGTGCTCCTGCGCCCGGTCTAAACCGAGGGAATTCAACGCCAAGACATCTAAGGTGCGCCCCGTCCGGGCGCACTTTTTTTTATCGAAACTCGAATATCTGCCGGAAGATACCTGGGGCGATGGCCGAGATGGGGTTCACCTCCATCTGAGGCTCGGCGAGCTTGCCATAAAGCCGATAGGTAATTCCAATCAGCCCGCGATCGCGCCCGTTTCCAAGGATTTCGCCGAACACCGGGATTTCACCAAAGATGCGGTTCAGACCATAAAGCGGCATGAAGGTACCGGTAATCGCGATATTGTCATTCGCGTCAAAAAGGGTTCCCTGAAAGGTCGTGCCTATCAATGGCCCGCGCAGAACACCATCTCTGAGCTCCAGGCGGCGGGGGCCCTTGAGCACTGTTGCATAGCCACGTTCGAAGCTGATTCTGTTGGCATCTACCTCGCCAGCGCTTTCGGTTGCGGACACCAGCGAACGCAGGCGCGGTTCGTCAACGATGAAAAAATTCTCAGCTGATACGCGCCCGCTCAATACACCGCCTTTCCCTTCGCTCAGCGACAAGGCCATCCGCCCGCCTTCCATGTTCTCGTAGAAATCGACGAAGCGCATCACCGTGCCGGCATCCGATGAATTGGCCGCGATACCGCTTGGGCCACGCGTCACAGTCACCTTTCCGCCCGAGGCCGTCGTCGCAGAGATTTCGAGGCGGCCCGCGCCTTGCGCGGCAGACGCGTAATTGAGGGCAACATCCCTCAGAACCGCACCGCCGAACCCGGTCACGCGGGCAAGTTTCGCGTCAAGTGTGACGCCGGCATTCGCCCCCGCACCACCTCCGTTATCGGCGCTGCCCTGCCCGGTTGCGAGATAATGCTTGATCATCGCGCGCCCGTCCAACGACGCACCGCTGACAGTTACCTTGTAGTTCCTGCCTGACCGGTCGATAGAGACAGAAAAATCGTCCCCCCGGTTCAGTCTGGCCTTGACGAAACGTGCGCCGGAGAGCTCGCCGTCGGCAATGGTGATGCGCCCTTCGGCTGAAAATGTCTCGCCCGTTAGTCGAAAGTCGGTCAGCTCCATCGACGATGGTGTCTCCAGGAGAACGAAAGACGCCTTAGCCGGGATTCCGGCCCCCTTGCTCCAGTTAATCCAGGGAAGCGTCAGGCGGGTGCGGTCGAGTTTTACCGAGAGCGCCTTGCGCCCATCGGCGAGTTCAGAATAGTCCACCGTCATGGGACCAGACAGGATGCCATCCAGGCCAGGCACCACTTTGTTGCGCAGCTTGTCGTCGAGCGTCAGTTCGATCCTGCGTGAACGCTTCAGCTCGGACTCTCCGAAAGGTTCAACGAGGTCCAGACGTGCCGGCACACCATTCAGGGTCGCCGAAGCGGATATGTCCGCCCTGCCCGGCTCAACGATCAGCACTCCGTTGGCATCCGCAACCATCTGCCCATCAAAGGGCTTGGCGATCGAAAGATCCTTGTATTCCAAAGTCGCCTGCCAACCGAGATCCTCGCGCGGTATCCCATCGCTCAAGGGGATGTCGGCGGTCACATGTCCGGTCACATCACCAGTCACATCCTGAGGCGAAATGTCGATCTTGTCGGACACGTCGATAGGTTCATATGAAGCCAGTTCGACAATGGCCGGAGCCTTACCTGCCACGTCTATCTCAAGTTTGCCGATGCGTGGCTTTACATGGGCATTGCGCACCGTGAGCGATCCCTTGCTGGCAGCCACTTTCCGCCCACTCGGCATGAAGACCGTGCCCGCTTCGATGGCAATATCGATATCTGAACCCTGAAATGCGATGCGTCCGACGGCGTCCCGCACCGGCGGTATCCGCCCAGCGATGTCGAACCGCGCATCAGCAACCGTGAAGGCTCCACTGACTTCTTCATTGTTCAGCGGTTTTCCATTGCCAAAACGCCCCGGCGGCACACGCAGGCGAAGATTGCCTTCGGCGACCCGCCCGCCGAACAGGTTCCCAAGAACCCACTCGCGCGCGCCTGAGGCAGCAAACCACGGCCAGAACTGCTTCACCTCATGGGTCGGCATACCTTCGGTATAGACGGCGAGCGAAAGCCCTGGCGTCTTTCCAGACCTGAGGGTGACCGCAGCGCTCGCCGTGATCACACCGGATGCGGTGGCAATGCGGATCGTATCTCCGACGATGCGTCCACTTGCTGTGTCTATCCGTCCAGAAACGCCTGCAACGAAGGGAACGGCAGCCTCAGGAGAATCAATCGGTGCGATTGTGGATTTGCTGCTGGCGAGATCAAAGCGATAGACCGCATTCCCGGTTCCGGTGTTTTGGACAGGGACAATCCGCCCTGTAAAATTGAACGCAGAGCGACCGACAACCATGTTCGCTTGGTTGATAACGATCATGCCCTCATCATCCCCGACCTCGGCGCGGATACGGCCCGTCGCGGACAAAACCCCATCTTCTCCAAGATCAAAGGGGGCGTTTTCCAGAGCCAGTTCGAGTTTCAGCCGGCCATTACCGATTTTGCTTTCGCTGCCACTCAGCGATAGGCGGACCGCCCCAAGAAGGCCGAGTGTTCGTTCATCGCGCCCGGAAACAGCGCGCGCGGTTTCCAGGAGCGACGGCTTCGGAGCCGAAATTTCCACATCCAGCGACTGGATCGGCCCCTCTCGCATGGGGCGTAAGGCAGTTCCAACAATTTCAAAACCATGGTCGTCGAGTGAGACATTGCTCTTGAAATCGAACTTTCCTGAAGGCGCCATGGAAGCATTGATGTCGATGGCCATGCTCCGCTTGGAGGCCTCATCCAGGACGACCTCCACATCGCGCAGACGCAGATATCGCGTTCCCATACGTTCGGTCAGTGCATAAACACGCCTGAGACCGTCAAAAACATCTTTCTCAACCAGGCTCGGATCGACAGGCTTTCTCCAGCGCGCGACGGCGGCCACTTCTTCAGATCGTGATGACAATGCGGCAAGCTGAATGCGCGCACCGGAAATCTCGGCGCTTCCTACCTTGATCTGCCCTGTGAGCAGGGGCAACATCCTGAAACCAAACCGGAGCGTGTCGGCATTGATCAGGGTTTCGCCGGTTTCGACCTTCGTCAGATGCACATCGCGTATCTCAAGAGCGATCAGACTGCGGTCGCTGGGGACCAACCTCAAGGCCCCCATCGTGGTCTCGACGTCATAACCAGCAAGGGAGGTCAGCGCCCGCTGCGCCGCCGACCGCAGCCGCTCCTGACCGATGGTTCCCGTCCCCACCACTTGGAGGACCAGACCAAGCGCAACGAGGAGCGCAACCGCGAATGCCAATCCGGCGACGCCACGCCTTAGCCAGCGCCAGAAGACAGAACGCCGGAGAACCCGGCGCGCCCTCTTATGGGTGGAGGGGTAAGTCTCGAGAGCCGCAATCTCGCCGCGCTTGAACCTGACCTTTCTATGTGAAGCACCTTGCTGATCCAAAACCGTTCCCGTCGACACGCGCAGCCATGGACGAATCCATCGACTTGATTATATCTCTCCCTTCCACCGCCTATCCACAAACAGGGGAAAGAAAATGACAGGACCCGTCAAAGGAAGCGAAGCACCGGATTTTGCATTGCCCGCAGATGGTGGCGGCGAAATCAGATTGTCGGACTTCCGCGGGAAAAACGTCGTTCTCTTCTTTTACCCGAAAAACGACACCAGCGGCTGCACTGCAGAAGCAATCGACTTTACAGCGCTCAAACCCGAATTCGACGTCCTGGACACGGTGCTTCTCGGCATGTCCCCAGACAGTCCCAAAAGCCACGACAAGTTCAAAAGCAAACACGCGTTGACAGTGTCTCTTGTTTCCGACCAGGAGAAGGAGACACTTCAAGCATACGGCGTTTGGGTCGAGAAAAGCATGTATGGGCGAAAATATATGGGTGTCGAGCGCTCCACCTACTTGATCGACCGTGAGGGCCGCATTGCCGAGTGTTGGCGCAAAGTAAAGGTGCCGGGCCACGCCCAGTCAGTGCTAGAGGCCACAAAAGCGCTGGAATCGGGCCGCTGATAGGCTCTCCTTGCCAATTGGTTTGCAGCTGCATCCCCAACCTGTATTTCACCAGAGAAGAGACTGCACCAGCTCTTGTGTTTTTTAATGCCGCTCAACCACGGCACGAAAAACTTTGTTAACCCTAATCAAGTGTAATCGGCATCGAACAAGGTCTGCTCAATATAAGTACGATTTTCGATGCGCCCACAGCAATCTGCGGTTTTCGGCAAACGTAAGGAACCCCATACGATTATTATCGCGCGGGGTGATACGATCCGGCATTTCACAGTGCGGCCATGGATCGCCGCCATGGCTGGTTCGGCTGTGGCCGCGCTGGCGATAGGCTATCTCCTTGCCACCTCGTATCTGGTGTTCCGGGATGATCTCATCGGCGCCACCGTTGCCCGGCAGGCACGGCTCCAGCAGGCATACGAAGATCGAATTTCTGCGCTTCGCGCACAACTGGATCGCGTAACCAGCCGGCAACTTCTTGATCAACAATTCATGCAAGAGAAGGTCGGTGAGCTGCTCGCACGGCAGGATCAGTTGACCAAACGACAAAGCCGGCTTGACCCTGTGCTCAACCGCGCGGGGGCCGAATTGTTGCCCGCCAACCCGCCTGTGCCAGAGCCAAGGCCCAAGATCAAGGCCGAGAACAAACCGCTACTCGACCCGACCGCCACCGGCAGCATCGCGGTCGCTTCGTTTGCCCCCTCCCATACTGGCTCGGTCCCCTGGCCACTCCGCTCAAGGACCTCGCAGAAAAGTGAGAAATTGTCGGCTGCCGATAAAGCCGACTACCTTTTCGTAAAGCTCAATCGCGCGCTGGAGACTATCGAAACCGAACAGATTGACAGTGTGAGATTGCTTGCCGACGATGCCTACCAGACGGCTGATGCCATAGCTGGTTCGTTAGAAGATGTGGGGCTGACAATCGCCAGCGACCATAGAGAACAGAATGTCGGAGGTCCCCTTCTGGCATCCACATCTGCTCTGGTCTTTGAGGATCAGGTGCGCGAACTGGATGAAGCGCTGTCCCATCTCAATGAGGTCAAGGCCAAGGCAAGGCGTCTACCGCTGGCAAGCCCTGCCCCGGGAGCACAGATCTCGAGCCGTTTCGGCGCGCGGAAAGATCCCTTTCTCGGCCGCCTTGCACACCATTCGGGCATCGACTTCCGAGCCAAACGCGGCGCGTCCATTCATGCCACCGGTGCAGGCACTGTCATCAAAGCAGGATGGAACGGCGGATATGGACGCATGGTGGAGATTGATCACGGAAACGGCCTGACGACCCGCTATGCGCATATGAGCAAGATCCTGGTAAAGACTGGTGACAAGGTGGATGTGGGAACCACGGTGGGAAAAGTCGGTTCCAGTGGCCGCTCCACGGGACCACATCTCCATTACGAAGTTCGCAGATCCGGTGCAGCCATAAACCCCTCCCGCTTTATTAGTGCGGGGCGCAAGATCGCCAAATATCTCAAAAGCGAATCCTGAAAATAGATACGGGCGAACGCCATGCGTCCGCCCGCAAGAAATGCCGCGCCGAGGTAAACGGGCAACTATGCCAGGTCCTCGACCTCCGCGCCATCGCTGCCATGAACACGCTGCGACAAGGCCGCTTCCATGAAAGCATCCAGTTTGCCGTCGAGCACATCTTGAGGGCTTGTGCTTTCCACGCCGGTGCGCAGGTCTTTCACCAACTGATATGGCTGCAGGACATAGGAGCGAATCTGATGGCCCCAGCCAATATCCGTCTTTGAGGCTTCGGTCGCGCTGGCAGCGTCTTCACGCTTTTTGAGCTCTTCTTCATAGAGGCGAGCCCGCAACATGTCCCAGGCAGTAGCGCGGTTTTTGTGCTGTGACCGTTCCTTTTGGCACTGAACCACAATGCCACTCGGGATATGCGTTATGCGAACAGCCGAGTCGGTCGTGTTGACGTGCTGACCACCCGCTCCCGAAGCCCGATATGTGTCGATGCGAACCTCGGAGTCGGGAATATCAATCTCGATCGTATCATCGATAACCGGATAGACCCAGGCACTGGCGAAAGAGGTGTGCCGCCGCGCATTGCTGTCATAGGGAGAAATACGAACAAGGCGATGCACGCCCGACTCCGTCTTCAGCCACCCATAGGCGTTTCGCCCCTTGATCAACAGTGTCGCAGATTTGATGCCAGCCTCTTCGCCGTCATGGACCTCCATCACGTCGACTTTCATGCCGCGGCGCTCTGCCCATCGCGTGTACATCCGCAGCAGCATTTGCGCCCAATCCTGGCTTTCGGTGCCTCCGGCACCGGCATGAATCTCCAGATAAGTGTCGTTGCTGTCAGCCTCTCCGGAGAGCAAGGTTTCGACCTGACGGGCGGCGATCTCTTCTTTGAGCGCCTTGAGAGCAGCTTCGGCTTCCGAAACCACGGAAGTGTCGCCCTCTTCCTCGCCAAGTTCAATCAAACCGACATTGTCCTCGAGCGCCTGCGAAAGGCTGCGAACACTGGTGATGTTTTCTTCGAGCATTTGACGCTCGCGCATAAGCTTCTGGGCCTCTTGCGGATCGTTCCACAGATCGGCCTCTTCAGCGCGAGAATTGAGATAATCGAGCCTTTTTACCGCCTCATCCCAGTCAAAGATGCCTCCTCAGCAGGCTTATGGCCTGCTTGATTTCGTCGACAAGATTTTCGGTTTCTGCGCGCATTGCAGATTAACACCTCGGTTTGTTTGGATTTTTTTTCAGAAACGGCGTCCTGAATCGTGTCGGACCATATGGAGCGTGCCCGCTTGTGTAAAGCGGACACGCGCACTCTCAGGCAACAATATCAGTAGAGCCCGCCAGCGCCCGAGTTCACAGCACGATTGGCCTGCGGAGAAATGACCCGAGGGGTACCTGCTCCTTCAAGGTCCTCCATACCGATAACCCAATAGCTGTCGGCGGGCCCCGTCCCCGGTTTGAAGGCTTCCATGATAACACCGGGTTGCCCGGCCTGGGCGCGCATTCCCGTCTTGCGATCGATGGGAATGATGTTCATGCCTTCGGGAACCTGAAAATCGACGGGGCGCATATCCTTCAGCGCATTCGCCATGAACTCCTTGAAGATCGGAGCCGCAAGGCCACCGCCAGTGGAGCCACGCCCCATCGGGCGTGGCGTGTCATAGCCCATGAACACGCCAACGACCAGGTCGGGTGTATAGCCGACGAACCACGCGTCTTTCTCGTCATTCGTCGTCCCTGTCTTACCGGCAATCGGGCGGCCAAGCTCGGAAACCGTGACCGCGGTGCCCCGCGACACCACGCCCTGCATCATTGAGGTAATCTGATAAGCGGTCATGGGATCGAGAACCTGATCGCGATCATTGATGATCTCCGGCTCCTCCTGCCCTTTCCATTCGCTTGCGACACACCCGACGCATTCACGGCGGTCATGTTTGTAGACGGTTTTTCCGTAGCGGTCCTGAATACGGTCAATCAGCGACGGAACGATCTGCTTGCCGCCATTTGCCATCACCGCATAAGCCGACACCATGCGCATGACCGTCGTTTCACCGGAGCCAAGGGACATGGCCAGCACCGGAAGCATCTTGTCATAAATGCCGAAATGCTCTGCATAATCGGCCACCAGCTGCATGCCCATGTCCTTGGCCAAGCGCACGGTCATGAGATTGCGCGACCGCTCGATACCAGCACGCAGCGTGGAGGGACCGGCGGACTTTCCGCCATAATTCTTTGGCTCCCAGACCTCATTGCCGACCTGGATCGAGATCGGTGCGTCAAGCACGACTGAAGCCGGCGTGTAGCCATTGTCCAATGCTGCGGCGTATACGATGGGCTTAAAGGCGGAACCCGGCTGACGATAGGCTTGTGTTGCCCGATTGAACTGGGAATCGGCATAGGAAAAGCCGCCAACCATGGCCAGAACACGTCCCGTATGGGGATCCATGGCCACCAGCGCCCCTTCAATTTCCGGCACCTGACGCAATTGCCAAGCGCGCTCGGTATCCGGCTTCTTCTCGACGAAAATCACATCGCCCGGCTTCAGAACGTCCGATTGCTTGTTGGCCTTGAGACGTTCGCCGTCGACGACATGCCGCATGGCCCATTTCATGTCCTCAAGCGCGATTGTACCTGTTTCCCTGTCTTCCGAAAGAGCGCCGGAGACTGTGCGCTCAGGCTTGATACCTATGGAAATTTTCTCATCTTCGGTTCCAAGAACGACAGCGAGCTTCCATTCCGGCACATCGCTCAGCTCGTCAATTTCACCGAGCGGCACACCCCAGTCTCCCGAAACGTCGATCTGCGCAACAGGCCCGCGGTATCCGCGCAGCGTATCGTAGCGGATCAGACCATTCTGCAACGCCTTACGGGCGTAGAGCTGCAGTTTCGGATCGAGTGTCGTGCGAACGGACAGGCCACCCTCATACAGCGCGTCCTCGCCATAGCGTGAGATGATGTCGCGACGAACCTCTTCTGTGAAGTACTCGCCCGCAAAGAGATAGGTCCCGCGTCGGCGCGGAGAAACGTTCAACCCGGTCGCCTTGGCTTTTTCGCCCTCCTCTGAAGTCGCATAGCCGTTCTCGACCATTTGATCGATCACCCAATTGCGGCGCTCAATGGCGCGCTCCGTGTACCGGAAAGGGTGATAATTGGAGGGACCTTTCGGAAGCGCCGCGAGGTAAGCCGCTTCGGCGAGCGTCAGTTCATTGACGGATTTGTCAAAATAGGTCAGCGCCGCTCCGGCAATGCCATAGGAGCCAAGGCCGAAAAAGATCTCGTTCAGGTAGAGCTCAAGAATACGGTCCTTGGAATAAGCCTGCTCGATACGGAAGGAGAGCACCATCTCCTTGATCTTGCGCTGCATAGTCTGATCGGACGTCAACAGGAAGTTCTTTGCTACCTGCTGTGTGATCGTCGATGCTCCGACGGGGCGGCGGCCAGAACCAAAATTCTGGATATTGGTGATCACAGCACGCACAAGGCCTGTCACGTCAACGCCCGGGTGCTTGTAAAAGTTCTTGTCTTCGGCAGAGAGAAACGCGGCCTTGACCCGATCAGGTACTGCCTGGATGGGAAGGTACAATCTACGCTCGCGCGCGAATTCAGCCATCAACGCGCCGTCAGCGGCATGAACACGGGTGGTCACCGGCGGCTCATATTTCGCCAGCACCTCATAGTCGGGAAGATCTTTCGTAAGATCGCCGACATATAGCGCGATGCCCGCTGCCACCAGCAACGCCAGCACGATGCCAACGCCAAAGAAATACCCGATGAGACGTACCATGCCCGCTCCAATTCATACTCCGGCGTGGCCTTTTGCTGCAAAAAGTCAAAACCGCCAGAGCTGTCTTTCAAATTCCAACCGCATCACGAAGACCAGCGACGAAGTCCTGCCGTGTCGCTGCGACACACTCCGCCCTCTTCGCTGACAGCGATTCTATATACCACTTTTTGTCATGATCTTCCGCCCGGAGCACCAGGTGTTTCCGGAAAATCCTGCATGGGTTCTTACTGCCTCAGCCTTGTGGGCAAAATGCGGCGGCATAAACGGCAGAACCGCTGACAACGTTAATCATTTCAAGCGTTGCAGTCTTGCAACGTCTTTTAATCATCCGCCCGCAGCGCCATTGGCCTTCGCAAAGTAGCCCACAGCTTCGACAATCGCATCCATCGTCTCAGCACGCCACTTCGGATCCCGAAGTTGGGCTTCATCTTCCGGGTTCGACAAATAGCCGAGTTCCAGAAGCACTGAGGGTATATCAGGCGCACGAAGAACCCGGAAACCCGCGTAGCGATGAGGATTCTTCACCAATTGAACCGTATCAGACAATTTGCCGATGAGGGTGCGGGCAAAGCGGATGGAGAACGCATGTGTCTCGCGCCGGATAAGATCAACAAGAATATCCTCAACTTCATCTTGCTCCTCTTCGGGCACCTTGCCGGCAATCTCGTCCGAAAGGTTTTCCCGGGCCGCTGTCGCCGCCGCCTCGGCATCCGATGCCTTGTCTGAAACCGTGTACACAGTTGCGCCCCGCACACTGCGGATAGCGATGGCGTCGGCGTGAACCGAGACAAACAGATCTGCACCTTTCTCGCGCGCGATCCGGACCCGTTCGTCGAGACGCAGAAACCGGTCATCTTCACGCGTCAGGACGACCCGGTAACGCCCCGTTTCCTCCAGTTTCCGGGCGAGCTCAAGCGCAAACAGCAAGGTGATCTGCTTTTCGATCGTCCCGTTGATGCCGCGGGCGCCGCCATCCGCACCGCCATGTCCTGGATCCAGCGCAACGGTAAAGCGATCTTGCACCGGTGTGGCGCCCTCCGCTGGCTCCACCGATTGGGGCTGCAACATGCTCGCACGAAGCGCTGCATCGAAATCTTCCGCTGAGCTGGCACGCATCTCAATGATCAGACGAAATCCTTCTGAGGTTTCATTCTTCATCACCTCGGCTTTTTCGACAGAGAACGGACCCACCGCCCGGAAGAGCAGTCGCGCGCGAGACGCGTCAACCGCACCGTACTGGACAGATTCGACCAGACCGCGAGCGCGCAATTCCAACGGATCGAACGAAAATTCCGTCGGCGGAAGATCAACAACCAAACGGCTGGGATCGCGCAAGAGAAACCACCGGAATTCAGGCTCCTGATCGAAATGAACAACGATGCGCGTGTACTGCGCATCGCCAGCCATCTTGTAGTCGTGCGCCTTGAAGATCGGCTCACCACCAACGGCATTGTTGAAAGCAAGAGTGATCGCCGCGAAAAGAGCCCAAATGAATAGTGTCGGTCTGTGCAAAACTGCCTCTTTGCGATGCCTTGTGCGAATTTCCATCGAATCGAGACCGATTCCTTCTGAGAAAAATGGCGTTTTTCTTTCGAATCGCCGGAAAATTCCCAGTTTTTATGCGCTGTCGGCAACCGTTGGGCAATTGATGACGCGCTTCTCCATCAGCCTTCAGCGCAGCCCGCCGATGGAAATCAGGGTTGCCAATACAACTGTCAAATCATAAAAGCATCTATGAATCATCGCGATAAGCGTCCTTGGTTTGAGTCCCTGCTGACAAACGGCGATGAGCAATGGGGCGAACCTTTTCCGCCGCCGCAAACCGGAACGGGCGGTGATTCAGAAGGAATTTTTCAGGGCAATCTCCAGACATGAGAGCTCTGACGTAGGAAACGGCCGGACCTTAAGAAACGTCCGTGCCGGCTCGCTATGAGCAAAAGCTGGCCCGTAAATCCGGGCTTTGGTTGAAACGGTTCTGCCGGGCGATGGAATGGCTTCAGGCGCGATTGGAAATAGATCCGGATTAAAGCGCACCGCGAAATCGGTGTTCCGGCCCAATTTCGCGCGGCCTTCAACGCCGACGAACCTCAGATTATCCGGCACAGATTGTCACACTGGCTTGCGGCGACCCACGTGGAGTCCGGCCCGACAATCGTTCCCTGCCGGGGAGACAAGAATTTATGCCGAACAAAATGCTAATAGATGCCTCCCATCCGGAGGAAACAAGGGTTGTCGTCCTTCGCGGTAAT
This sequence comes from Nitratireductor sp. ATLC21, assembly GCF_057196525.1. Classification (NCBI taxonomy): domain Bacteria; kingdom Pseudomonadati; phylum Pseudomonadota; class Alphaproteobacteria; order Hyphomicrobiales; family Phyllobacteriaceae; genus Nitratireductor; species Nitratireductor sp. ATLC21. The sequence goes on from NZ_JBXUOU010000001.1 coordinate 549,690, forward strand.
CGCATCGAAGAATTCGATTTCGAATCTCAGGATAAGAAGCAGCTTCGCGGAAATATCTATCTTGCGCGTGTCACACGTGTCGAACCTTCGCTTCAGGCGGCATTCGTCGAATATGGTGGAAACAGGCACGGCTTTCTCGCCTTCAGCGAGATCCATCCTGACTACTACCAGATCCCGGTAGCCGACCGTCAGGCACTCATCGAGGCCGAGGCGGCGGAAGCCAAGGCGGACGAAGACGAGGAGGAAGGCGAACAGCGTCAGTCACAGAAGAACGGACGGAAGCGTCGCCGCGCCAACACCCGCAAGAAATCTGCGAAGCAGGACGAAAGCGTCGGCGACGAAGAGAAAAATGATTCGTCCGGTGACGACGACACCGTCGAAGATGAAGGCGAGGACAAGCCCGCATCCATGGCTGCCGAGGCGGCAGGAGACGTCGTTTCGGAAGAACCCCGTGCCAAACGCTCCCGCCGCGGCCGCTTCAAGGACGATGGCGACGTCGACGAAAGCAACGGCGACGACGAGGAAGAGAACGTCGACACTGTAGGCGCCGATGACGCGCTTGAAGAGGTTCAGCCCCCGCGTCGTGCTGCCCGCAAAAATTACAAGATCCAAGAAGTCATAAAGCGCCGCCAGATACTTCTGGTCCAGGTGGTCAAGGAAGAACGCGGCAACAAGGGCGCGGCGTTGACCACCTATCTTTCGCTCGCCGGACGTTACTCTGTCCTGATGCCAAACACCGCTCGCGGCGGCGGCATCTCGCGGAAGATCACCAATGTTCAGGACCGCAAACGCCTGAAGGATGTGGTAAAACAGCTCGATGTTCCGCAGGGCATGGGAGTGATCCTGCGCACAGCCGGCGCCAACCGCACCAAGGCGGAAATCAAGCGCGACTACGATTATCTGATGCGTCTATGGGAAAAGGTCCGCACCCTGACGCTGGAATCAACGGCCCCTGCCCTGGTTTATGAGGAAGGGAGCCTGATCAAACGATCCGTACGCGACCTCTACAACAAGGATATCGGCGAAGTTCTAGTCGCTGGCGAGGAGGGTTATCGCGAAGCCAAGGATTTCATGCGGATGCTCATGCCGAGCCACGCAAAGGTCGTGCAGCCCTATCGTGAGGTCACGCCGATCTTCGCAGGCAATGGCATCGAAGCGCAGCTGGACCGGATGCTGCAACCCCAGGTGACATTGAAATCAGGTGGCTACATCATCATCAACCAGACGGAAGCGCTGGTCGCGATCGATGTCAATTCCGGCCGTTCCACGAAAGAACACTCCATTGAAGACACCGCGCTCCAGACCAATCTGGAAGCCGCGGAAGAAGTTGCGCGTCAGTTGCGCTTGCGGGATCTCGCAGGCCTGATCGTGATCGACTTCATCGATATGGAGGAAAACCGAAACAACCGTGCCGTCGAAAAGCGGCTCAAGGACTGCCTCAAGAATGATCGCGCACGCATTCAGGTGGGGCGGATCTCGCATTTCGGACTTCTGGAAATGTCGCGTCAGCGCATTCGTGCAAGCGTTCTTGAAAGCACGATGCAGCCCTGCCCACATTGCGGTGGCACGGGGCATATTCGTTCCGATTCCTCGGTGGCATTGTTCGTGGTCCGCTCCATTGAGGAATATCTTCTCAAGGATTCCCGCAACAATATCGCTGTAAGGACCCCCACACCCACAGCGCTTTATCTCCTCAACCACAAGCGCGCCAACCTCGTTGAGATGGAAAATCGCTTCGGCGTGAGCATCACCGTTGAAGCGGATGATGAAGTCGGCGCGCAGCATTTTGCGATCACAAGGCAGCAACCAGCGGACAAGTCCGGTATGGAACAGCCTGCCCCGACCGCTCCGATCGAAATTTCGGAACCGGAAGAAGCCGCCGCTCCTTCCCACGAAGCCACCAATGGTGAGGATGGCGAGCCTCGCAAACGTCGGCGCAAGCGCAAGCGGCGCGGTGGTCGCAATCGCAACAACAATGGCGAGGCTGCGACCGAGCAGAGCACAGCTGAAAGCACAGAGCACAGCGCAGTTGACGCCAACGCGACCGACGGGAACGCAAAAGACGAGATTGCGACCGCCGAGGAAACTCTCGACACCGCGACCGCCGAAGCCGGTGAAGGCGAACGCAAGAAGCGCCATCGCGGAAAACGGGGCGGGCGGAAAAACCGCCGAGAGAGCCAATCCCAGGATGTGAATCAGGACGGCGAAACCGTCGCTTCCGAAACGGTGCAGGCCGACAATTCGGACAACATCGAAGCATCGGCAGAGGCGGTACAACAGGAAACACCGGCCGACGCCCAGCAGGAAGCTGCAACAGATGAGAAGCCGGCCAAGAAACCGCGCCGTCGTGCACGCAAGACGTCAACTTCCGCAGCCGAAGCCCATACGCCGGAAGACACGAGCAATGGCGCAACACCCCCTGCAGAAAAGAAGGCTGCCGAGGACGTGTCCACCGAGACAGTTGCATCTGAAGAGAGTGTGACCGCGGCTACGAAAAAACGTCGAACCTCCACCCGGCGGACCTCAACAAAAGCCAAGGCAGAGGAAAACGAACGTCCTGCCAGAGACGGTGTTGCGGCAGAAGCCGAACCCGTGGTGTCGTCGTCAGAATCATCGGAAACTGATCGACCGCGCAAAACCGGCTGGTGGCAACGTAAAAGTTTCTTCTAGGCCGCGAACCTGGAAGAGCGTGAGACGCTCAACTTTTTGATCGACGACTGGAGAACACCGAATTCCGCTTCCAGCCTTCGTTCTTTCATCACCGGAAGCCGGCGCCCCGCGCCGGCTTCTTGCGTTCGGGACATAGCGACGCGATGGATCACAACTCCATGATCACACGCGGTTCTGCCTTCCCATTGCCCTTATGCTCGTCTACCACTTCGGCAATGCTTGTGAGAAACCCCATGGCCTACATGACTGTGACGCGAACGATTGCCTTCTTCCTAGCTGCCGCTTATCTGACCATGGTCACGGCCCCTGCCGCATTTGCACAGGCCCGGGTGACCGTTGTCCGCGACGCGGAAATTGAAGCGCTTATCTCGGAATACGCTCGCCCGATTCTCAAGGCCGCTGGGCTTGCGAGATCTGGTATCGATATTGTCCTGGTCAACAATCGCAGCTTCAATGCGTTTGTGGATGGACGCCGTATCTTCATTCACACTGGCGCTCTGACGGATGCGGAGACCCCCAACGAGGTGATCGGCGTGATCGCCCATGAAGCCGGCCATATCGCGGGCGGCCACCAGGAGCGTTTGCGCCAACAGTTGCAGCGGGCCCAAACCATGGCGATCGTTTCTGCCCTGATCGGAATCGGTGCGGGCGTCGCAGGCGCGGCCTCTGACTCTCGCGGGCTGGCATCTGCTGGCGTTGGCATGGCGGCTGGAGGCGCCGAAATGGCGCGCCGCAGCCTGCTTGGCTATCAGCGTTCCGAAGAAGCCACTGCGGACCGGACCGCTATTGAATACCTCAATCGGACCGGACAGTCGGCCAGAGGAATGCTTAAAACGTTCGAACGTTTGGCAGGTGGCATGGCACTCGCCGGGGTCAATGTCGACCCCTACCAGATTAGCCATCCCATGCCGCGTGAACGCATCGCCAATCTGGAGGAGCTCGCCCGCAAGAGCAGCCACTTCGATCGCAAGGATCCGCCTGAACTGCAGCTGCGTCATGACATGATGCGCGCCAAGATTGCCGCCTACATGGAGGGCGGCCAGGCTGTGCAGCGCCTGTTCCGCAACGATCCTCGTGGCATCCCTGCACGCTATGGCGATGCGATCTCCACATATCTTACTGGCAATCCGCGTACCGCCTTGCAAAAGGTTGACGCGCTGATTTCTCAAATGCCAGGCAACCCCTATCTCCAGGAACTTCGTGGAGATATCCTCATCAAAGCCAACCGGCCTGAAGACGCCGCCAATGCGTATGCGCGCGCACTTTCCCTTGCGCCTGGAACCCCGGGCCTTCTGCAGGTGGGCTACGGACAGGCCCTGCTTGCGACTGGCAAGCCGGACCTGGTGAGAAAAGCTGCTTCGGAGCTGCAAACCGGCCTGTCGCGCGAGCCCGAATATGCCAATGGCTATCGGTATCTTGCCCAGGCTTATGGCCAGATCGGCGAAATCGCTGCTGCCGAACTGGCCACCGCAGAAGGCTATTTCCATCTCGGCCAGTATCAGGATGCGAAAATCTTTGCCACCAGAGCGCAAAAGCGCATGAAACGCGGCACGCCCGGCTGGCTGCGTGCGCAGGACATCATTCAATTCAAGAAACCGGGTTAGGATGAACCTTTGCGGCCCCGTCCGCACCCATGAGTGATGCATGAGTGCACCCGCTCAACCAAACAGATGAATCGGAACATGACATGATCTTCACGAGAAAAATCCGAGTGCTCGCCGCCACGGCCGCTGTGCTTGCGCCCTTCACGCTGTTCAGCGTTGCTGCACAAGCCGAGACTGCGGCACCGCTTGGCAAGCCAGAAGTGGAACAGATTGTTCGCGACTACCTGCTCAACAATCCCGAACTCCTTCTGGAGGTTCAGGATGCGCTTGAGGCCAAGCAGCGTGAAGAGCAAAAAATGGCTCAGCAAGCTGTCATGGAAGAAAAGAAAGACCAGCTTTTCAATAGTCCCTATGACGGTGTGGTCGGCAATCCGGACGCAGCCATCACTGTGGTTGAATTCTTTGACTACAATTGCGGATACTGCAAACGGGCCATGGCCGATATGCAGGCACTGGTGGAAGAGAATGATGATGTTCGCTTCGTTCTCAAGGAGTTTCCCATCCTCTCCGCCCAATCCCGTGAAGCTCACGTGGTGTCGATGGCTGTGCACGCCATCGCGCCGGAAAAATACGCCGAGTTTCATCAGCAGCTCCTAGGTGCAGAAACGCGCGCCGATGGCAATTTGGCAATCAAGATTGCTAAGGAGGCAGGGATCGACGAGACCGAGTTGCGCAAGGAAATGGAGAACCCCGCCATTCAAAAGATTTTTGCCGAGACTTATGAACTGGCGAATCAGCTTGCGGTCACCGGTACACCCGCTTATGTCATCGGCGATGAAGTGGTGTTCGGCGCCCTTGGCAAGGATGTTCTTGCCGAGAAAATCGACCAGGCACGCTCGCAGAGCAATTGATCGGCGCGTCGAGCGCGCTGTGGACAGACAAAGAAGCCCCTTGCCATCTTTGCGGCACGGTCTAAGCCCTCTATAGAGGAGCATACGGAGCATGTTGCGAAGGGCCAGGGGACAATTTCATGGCGAAAACAGTCTTCATATTGAACGGGCCCAATCTGAATGCGCTCGGCAAACGGGAGCCCGGCATTTACGGCGGCGATACCCTGGCGGGGATCGAAGCATCATGCCAGGAAAAGGCCTCGGTTCTTGGAATGCAGGTCGAGTTTCGCCAGTCCAACCACGAAGGCGACCTCGTTGACTGGATCCATGAAGCAGGTGAAAGCGCGATTGGGGTCGTCATCAATCCCGGTGCCTATGGGCACACGTCCATTGCCCTTCACGATGCAATCCGCGCCGTCAGTCCGCTACCGGTGATCGAGGTGCATATCTCCAACATTCACGCACGCGAGGCCTTTCGCCACGTTTCGATGATTGCTCCGGCCGCAAAAGGCATGATTTGCGGTTTGGGCACAATCGGTTATGTACTCGCGCTGGATGCGTTGGCCGCAAGCCAGCCCGATTGAGAACAAGGCAGGAATAACAATATGTCGACAAAAAAGACGGGGGTCGATCAGCAACTCATTCGCGAGCTTGCGACGATCTTGAACGACACCAATCTCACTGAAATCGAGGTCGAGCAGGACGATCTGCGGATTCGCGTGGCCAAGCAGGCCGCTGCGGCGGTGCAGACCTACGCGGCGCCAGCCCCCGCTCCCGCTCCTGCTGCACCCGCGGTTTCGCCCAAGGAAGAGGCTCCCACCGCAAATCCGGCTGATTCAAAGAATGCCGTGCCGTCCCCGATGGTCGGAACCGCCTATGCGGCGCCCGCGCCAGGCGCGAGCCCCTTCATCCAGGTCGGTCAGTCCGTGAAGGAGGGCCAGACGCTTCTCATCATCGAAGCGATGAAAACCATGAACCAGATCCCCGCTCCCCGCTCCGGCACCGTGACAGCGATCCTCTTTGAGGATGCCCAGCCGGTCGAGTTCGGCGAGCCGCTGGTTGTGATCGAGTAGTCCGGGACAGGCGCGCATGTTTCACAAAATCCTCATCGCCAATCGCGGCGAAATCGCCCTGCGCGTTCTGCGCGCCGCCAAGGAGCTCGGCATCCAGACCGTCGCCGTCCATTCCACGGCCGACGCGGATGCGATGCATGTGCGCCTTGCCGACGAAAGTGTATGCATCGGGCCACCACCCTCGCGCGACAGCTATCTGAACATTCATCAAATTCTGGCTGCATGCGAGATCACCGGTGCGGATGCCGTTCATCCCGGTTACGGTTTTCTCTCCGAAAACGCCAAGTTCTCCGAGATTCTGGCAGCCCACAACCTCACCTTCATCGGGCCTTCTGCGGAACATATCCGGATTATGGGCGACAAGATCACGGCCAAGAAAACCGTGAAAGAGCTTGGCATTCCCGTCGTTCCGGGCTCCGATGGCGCCGTTACCGACGATGTGGAAGCCAAGCGGATTGCCGCTGACATCGGATACCCGGTTCTGATCAAGGCCTCTGCCGGCGGCGGCGGCCGCGGCATGAAGGTCGCACGCACCGAGGCCGATCTCGCTGAGGCGCTTTCAACAGCGCGCTCGGAAGCTGGTGCAGCCTTCGGCGACGACGCGGTGTATATCGAGAAATATCTCGAAAAGCCGCGCCACATCGAGGTTCAGGTGATGGGCGACGGTGCTGGAAATGCCATCCATCTGGGCGAACGTGACTGCTCGCTCCAGCGCCGCCATCAGAAAGTTTGGGAAGAGGCCAACTCTCCCGCTCTCAATGTCGAACAGCGCAACCGCATCGGCGAAGTCGTCTCAAAGGCGATCGCCGATCTCGGCTATTCGGGCGCCGGTACGATTGAGTTTCTCTACGAGAACGGTGAATTCTACTTCATCGAAATGAACACCCGTCTCCAGGTGGAGCATCCGGTCACCGAAGCCATCACCGGCATCGATCTGGTGCACGAACAGATTCGCGTTGCCTCTGGCGGCGGTCTTTCCTGCACACAGGATGAGGTTCGCTTCGAGGGCCACGCCATTGAGTGCCGCATCAATGCCGAAGACCCGCGCACCTTCACGCCCTCACCCGGCACCATCTCGCACTTCCACACGCCGGGCGGTCTGGGAATTCGCGTTGATTCAGGCGTCTATTCGGGTTACCGCATCCCGCCTTACTACGACAGCCTGATCGGCAAGCTGATCGTGCATGGGCGCAATCGCGTTGAGTGCATGATGCGTCTGCGCCGCGCTCTGGACGAATTTGTGGTGGATGGCATCAAGACCACCCTGCCGCTGTTCCAGGATCTGGTCGGCAATCCTGACATCGCCAATGGCGATTACGACATCCACTGGCTGGAGAATTACCTGGCAAAGACGAGCTGAGGCTCGCCGCTCGCTGTGATTCTCCGGCGCCGCGCCGGTTGGACACGATGGCACGACCTTTCGCACCAGGATTTCGGATTCCTCCGGATCTTCTTCTTCGGGCATACGCCACCGGGGTTTTCCCGATGGCGGAAAGCGCGGAGGATCCGGAGGTTTTTTGGGTGCGGCCAGAGACGCGTGGCATCATCCCGCTGGATGCGTTTCACGTTCCCAAAAGCTTGGCAAAGCGCCTGCGTCGCAACCCTTTTCGCATTGCTTTCGACACAGACTTTGACGGGGTGATTGAAGGCTGTGCAGAAGCGCGGCGCGACAGCGATGAAACGTGGATCAATGCTCCGATCCGCGAAGCCTACGGGCTTTTGTTTGAAAATGACCATTGCCACACCGTGGAAGCCTGGACGGATGAAGGGTTGGTCGGCGGGCTGTACGGCGTGACCTTGGGGCGCGCTTTCTTTGGTGAGAGCATGTTCTCGCGCCGCACCGACGCGTCAAAAATCTGTCTTGCTCACCTTGTGGAGCGCCTGCGCGCACAGGGCTTCATGCTCCTCGATACGCAATTCACCACGCCGCATCTGAAGCAGTTTGGGGCGATAGATGTCCCCAGAGCCCGCTACGAGCAGCTCTTGCAGGAGGCCCTGCAGAGCGGTGAAGCCCGCTTCAATCCGTAACGGAGCTCAGATCAGTTGGTTTCCGGCGGGGGTACGTCAGTGTCTTCCTTGCAGCCCTTGAGCCAGACATCGTAGACCGCATGCTCGACGGCGTTCAGACCAGGGCTCTCGGCAAGCATCCAGCCCGTGAAGATGCGTCGAATCTCCCGGTCCAGGGTGATCTCATCCACTTCCACAAACGCGTCGGTGCGTGGCTCTTCGGTTTCCTCGGACGTGTAACAAACCCGCGGCGTGACCTGCAGCGCTCCGAACTGAACTGTCTCGTCCATGTAAACATCAAAGGCGATGATTCGTCCGGTAATCTTGTCGATACCCGTAAATTCGGCAACCGGATGCTTGATTCTGGCAGCCTGGACCGGCGCAGTCGCCATTATCGCCAGTCCCATCGCCATAAGCAGCCCGAAACTGGCGTTTTTCTTCTGGCCTGACTTCATATGGCTCCACACCCGTTTTGTTCGCTTGCAAGCTCTGACAACCAGACGGAATCGCCCAGAACCCGGTCAAGCTTACGACTAGAGCATCAGACCGAAAAGTGGAATCCGGTATTCGGCTGGTTCCGATGCTCTATCGATGGTTCAGATCGTCCTTTGTGCGTCCGTATGGACGAACAGCAATCTACTGCGCAATTGTGGCGAGATCAGCGATCAGCCTCAGCCGCCGGGCGTCCAGGCGTCATAGTCGCCAGTCACACGCGGGCGATCCGCCCCAGTGGCAATCGAACCTTTCGGACGGTAGGCTGCGGGGGAGCCGGTCAGATTGGGAAGATGCGGTTTCTGCCACTCGCGCGGCGTGTAGTTCTCGTCGACAGGCGCCACGTCGACACGGTGGTGCAGCCAGCCATGCCAACCGGGCGGAACGAGCGAAGCATCGGAAATGCCATTATAGATCACCCAGCGGCGCGTGCGTCCCTCGGAATCCTTACCACCTTCATAATAGATGTTTCCGAATTCGTCTTCACCGACGCGTGTGCCCTTGCGCCACGTGTGGAAGCGCGTGCCCAGCGTCTGGCCGTTCCACCAGGTGAAAAACTGAAGCAAAAACTTCTTCATGGCGTCCTCAAGTCGCTCGCTGTCATCGTCACAGATGGCTCGTGGTTGGCGTTATGGCGTCCGCTGCGCCGGAAGGCAAGACCTCCAGTCGATCCTCCAGAGTCATTTCAGCTTCATCTTGAAACCGACATGACTTTTGGCAAAGCCAAGCCGCTCATAAAACCCGTGCGCGCGCTCGCGCGTCTCATTGGACATAAGCTGTACCAGACGGGCATTGGCCGCCCTCGCCTTTGAAACGGCGTGGTTGATCATCAACGCACCTATTCCACGGCCGCGCATATCCTGCCGCGTCTGCACAGCCTCGATCTGAAAGCTTGTACCACCGCGACCCGGCATTCCCGGAATGAGCGTTGTCTGGAATGTACCGACGATCTCGCCGTTCAGTTCGGCCACGTAAAGCGTGTCATTCGGGCTATCGCTAATGCGCTCGAATGCCGCGAGATAGGCCTCTGCAGAATCGGGGTCGGTTGTGTCACCATGACCACCCACGGCATCCGCAGCAAAGAGTGCGACGATGGCCCCCACATCACGCCTTTCGGCGATTCGTATCAACATTCCTTCGGTGCGCGCTCCCTCACCCGTCACCATCAAAGCCCCCGGCGATAAATGAGCGCCGGCAGCTCGAAGCCCGCACCACCGCAGTCGCCGCTTCTCCCAACCTCCTCAAATCCCAGATGTTCGTAAAAGGCTCTTGCCCTGCTGTTCGCCTCTTCAACCTCGAGCGTGATTTCACGCGCTTCAGGAAAACACTGAGCAATCTCGGAGAAAAGCGCCATTCCGATGCCTTTTCCCTGGCAATCAGGATGCACATAGAGCTGATGCAGCTGGATTTTCTTCCCGTCATCGCCGGCCACTGCAAACGCCATCCCGCCGATCCGCTGGCCACTATCCGCAACAACGAATTCCGAGTGTGGCCGTTTCAGACGCGCGCTCAGTGCATCCAGAGAATGCCAACTATCGGTAATTTCAACCACACGCTCGCGCCCATAGATCGGGTCATAGGTGTCGTGCCACGTCTGCACGAGAAGCGCACGCACGGCGGGCAAGTCCCGCTCGCTTGCCGTGCGTACGAAAAAATCCATGCCGTTATCAGGCATCGATCCCGAGCTTTTCCTTCACAAGCGCGTTGACCGCCTGCGGATTGGCCTTGCCGCCCGTAGCCTTCATCACCTGCCCGACGAACCAGCCGGCAAGCGTAGGCTTGGCCTTGGCCTGTTCGACCTTGTCCGGATTGGCCGCGATCACCTCATCCACGGCCTTTTCGATGGCACCGGTATCGGTGACCTGCTTCATCCCGCGTTCTTCAACGATGACACGCGGATCGCCGCCCTCAGTGAAAACGATCTCAAACAGGTCCTTGGCAATCTTGCCGGAAATCGTACCGTCCTTGATCAGGTCGATGATAGCGCCCAGCTGGTCGGGGGTCACGCTTGTGTCCTCGATCCCCTGCCCGGCCTTGTTCAACGCGCCAAGAAGATCGTTGATGACCCAGTTGGCTGCGGCCTTGCCGTCACGGCCTTCAGCAACTTTCTCGAAAAAATCCGCTGTGGCCTTCTCGGCAATAAGCACCGATGCGTCATATTCCGAAAGACCGAATGTCTCGATGAACCGTGCCTTCTTCTCATCGGGAAGCTCGGTGAGATCAGCGGCAAGCGCATCCACATATGCCTGGTCGAACTCCAGCGGCACCAGATCCGGATCCGGGAAATAGCGGTAATCATGCGCTTCTTCCTTGGAGCGCATGGAGCGGGTCTCGCCCTTGACAGGATCAAAGAGACGCGTCTCCTGGTCGATCTTACCGCCGTCTTCCAGAATGGCGATCTGGCGGCGCGCCTCCGATTCGATGGCCTGCCCGACGAAACGCACCGAATTCACGTTCTTGATCTCGCAACGTGTGCCAAATTCACCACCGGGCCGGCGTACGGACACATTGACATCGGCACGCATGGAGCCTTCATCCATATTGCCATCGCAAGTGCCCAGATAGCGCAGGATGGTGCGCAGCTTTGTCAGGAAAGCCTTGGCCTCGTCAGCGGAACGTATGTCGGGCTTGGAGACGATCTCCATCAGCGCAACGCCGGATCGGTTGAGATCCACATAAGACATGGTCGGATGCTGGTCATGCATCGACTTGCCGGCGTCCTGTTCCAGATGCAGACGTTCAATGCCAACCTCGATCTCCTCGAACGAGCCGTCCTTGGCCGGGCCGACTGAAACAGTCACCTTGCCCTCGCCGACGATCGGCTGCTTGAACTGGGAAATCTGGTAGCCCTGGGGCAGGTCCGGATAGAAATAGTTTTTGCGGTCGAAAACGGAGCGCAGGTTGATCTGCGCCTTAAGGCCCAGCCCCGTGCGGATTGCCTGCTTCACGCACACTTCATTGATCACCGGAAGCATGCCGGGCATGGCCGCATCCACGAGAGAAACATTGGCATTGGGCTCAGCGCCGAAAGACGTGGAGGCACCCGAGAAGAGCTTTGCTTCAGAGGTAACCTGCGCATGGATTTCCATGCCGACGATAATTTCCCAGTCGCCAGTGGCTCCGGAGATAAAACGCTTGGGATCGGGCGTGCGCGTATCGATGATTGTCATGGGTTCACGGTGCCGTGCAGTCGGATGGTTCTATGATGAATGCGCATTCGCTAGACCAAACACTCTCCTGTGGCAAGCCAAGCGCTTTATTCCTGCCGAAGTTTGCATTATGAAACCTCCGAACGAACGGAGTTTTTATGTCCATCAGCCTTGAGGCCCGGTAAGGCCCCGAACCTGAACGAAGACAGGGTCGGGGCGAGAAAACCTTGAAACCCCCGCACCATCCAGAGATGGCGCGGCGATGTTTTGTGGCCATTTGGCCACTGGTTTTTTCCAGGACTTCAAGAAATGGACATTTCCCGCGCAGAACAGCGCATCCTGCACATATTGGCGCAGGGCGGCCGCATAGACATTGAGAAAGATGACCGCGGCCAGATCATCGAACTGAACTGCATCACCCGCGATGGCTGGTATTTACCCGGCCTCGACATGATCATCTTCAGAAAAATCAAACGCAAACGCGCAATCAAGTCGCGCAATGGCGGACCTTACCGCATTACAAGACGCGGACTGGAATTGGTTCGCTCACAAGGTGACAACCGCTAGGTTGGGCGAGGCTGCCGAAAGGCAGCCTCTCATTTTTCAGGCTGTGGCGATGTAGCTGCGGATGTCTTCCGCCTCACGCTCCACATCCTCGATCCGCTTCTTGACCACGTCTCCGATGGAAATGATGCCGGCAATCTTGCCGTTTTCTTCCACTGGGAGATGGCGAAAACGCCCCGTGGTCATGATCTGCATGACCTCGTTGATGGTGTTCTGCTCATGACAGCGCTGCACCTTCGACGTCATAACCCTGGAAATCGGCTGATCGAGAGCAACAGCACCATCCCTGCCGACAACGCGCACAATGTCGCGTTCCGACAATATGCCGGCAATACGGCCATCGCGCTCGGTCACCACGACGGCACCGATACCGCGTTCCGACAGAAGCTTTGCTGCGTCCGCGAGCTTCATATCTGGGGCAATGGTGACGACATTGCGCCCTTTGGCGTCCAGAATGGCCTTCACCGTCATGGCAATCTCCTTCTCCTCGCAACAAGCCAATGTTGCGCCGAGCAAGACGGCTTGGCAAGTGTCGCAATTCCATCAGGCGCTCAACAAGTAGCCGAATCTAGTAACGGGCAGCCTGACCGGGTTCGAATGCCCGAACGCCAAAAAATCCCAGAAGAAAGCCACCGATATGGGCCTCCCATGCGATCTGTGGCCCATCGACCGCGGTCCCGCTGAATAGGCCCGTCACGAGGTTTGCAACCATCCAAACACCAAGAAAGACCAGCACCATGCGCGACCTCAAAACCACTGATACCGGCAGGACCGGACCGGTGAACGCCGGCTTCTGCGCCCGGCGATCGACCCGGAAGGCAAACCGAGCTGCTGCTCCCATCATCGCCGAGATCGAACCGGAAGCCCCCACGAGCGGAACCATCGATGAAGGGTAAAGGAAAAAGTGAAGCGCCACTGCGGCCAAAGCTCCGGCCACCCAGAAACAAAGGAATCTGATCGCACCAATCCGGTTGGCAAGCGGAGAGCCGAACGCGGCGAGCCACACCATGTTCACGAGCAGATGGCCCCAGCTCCCATGCAGAAACGAATAGGTAACAGGACTGGTCAGGGCATAGAGATCCATCGCCACCGGCCCCGTGTAGCGAAAGGGGATGAACGCGAGATGGACCATCAGCCAAATCTGCTGATCGAAGTTAAGCCAGAACGCCTCCACCGCGTAGATGGCGATGCACAGAAGGCCTAGCCCCGTCACTACAGGCGCCAGATTGAACACCGGTTCGCGTCCGTCATCGCTGTGATGCGGTAGGGTCTCGTTTTGCGCAGACAGCTCCGCGCGGCGGTCTTCTTCACTGTTCATGATTTTGCCTAGCAGACCTGTCTGAAGGAAAAAAGCCGTTCAGGTCAAACAACCTGAACGGCTTTGCCGAGCCCCCCCTGCCGGTTCTTGTTCTATTCAGAACTTCGGTCCTGCCCGTATCTGCCTGCCAATGATTCGGCCTTGCCGTCTCCCAAAACCCTGCCAGCTTCGGCGAATCCCTACAAATGAAACTCTTTTTTAACCTTAACAAAACGGTGAGGTGAACAACCTCGGGCGCTTTGGCACGCAACCTGCACCCCATCCACATGTCGCTATTGAAAATGCCCGCACCTGTCCGCCTATGAGACAGGCCCGGGCCGAAAGTAAGGAGCCAAGAGGCATGAGACATGATGGTTCGGTAACGTTGTTCCAATATTGGAACAGGTTGCGTGGCAATCGTCCGGCCCCCAGGCGCACGGAAGTTGAGCCGGCAGAGATCAAATCCCTTCTGGCAGATACATTTATTCTCGAGAAGGATGCACGGGGTGAAGCCGTGTTCCGCCTCGCCGGCACCAGACTGTGTGCCACATTTGGAAAAGAGCTGAAGGGCCTTTCCTTTGCATCTTTATGGGCCGGCCGCGATCAGACTGTCGTGGGGAAGCTCGCGCGCAGTGTCTTCGACATGAAATCCGTCGTCATCCTAACATTCGACGGAAAGAACAAGGCCGGCGACAAAGCAACCTTCGAGCTTTTGATGCTGCCTTTGGAAGGCGGCATGGAAAGCCCCCGCGCCATGGGCTCCCTCCTCGCCTGCGAAAAGCCTTTCTGGCTGGGCGCAGAGAGTCTCGTTGACTGCGAAGTAACGTCTCTTCGTCTCATAGATGCCGATCGCGAACCAGTGCTTCTTAAAAACCGGCCCGCGGTTGAGGTTCCCCCGCTGGTTCCTGAAAAACGCTCCATCACGGACAGCCTGATCGAACCTGGACAAGGTCGACGCTTCCGTCATCTGGTGGTTTTTGACGGGGGACGCAACGCATAGTTGCCTCTTACCGCTTGTTAACCGCTTAGGCATAACATTGCGCTGCCTGTTTAGGGCAGCAAGAACCGCCAGAGCGAAGAGCGCATACCACCATGTCAGCGGCGATAAACCGGTCCAATCTGGACGATGAGCGACGCAGTTTTCAGCGCGTGAAAGTGTCGATCTACGGCCGCTTCATGCTGGAAGACCGTAGCGAGCATGCTTGCCGGGTGACAGACATGTCGCCGGGTGATGTCTGCCTGATTGCCCAGCGATCCGGACGACAGGGTGAGCGCGTGATCGCCTATCTCGATCATGTCGGTCGCATTGAAGGTGAAATTATCCGGGTCAACCGTGATGGTTTCGCCATGACGGTGGTCGCCTCGGAACGCAAGCGTGATAAACTCGCGGCCCAGCTTACCTGGCTGGCCAACAAGCACGAACTGGATCTGCCTGAAGATCGCCGTCACGAGCGCATCGCGCCACGCAATCCGATCAGCGTCCTGCGTCTGCCGGACGGTCGCGAGTATCGTTGCCGCATTATCGACCTATCGCTCTCCGGGGCCGCCATTGAGAGCGAAGTCAGGCCCGAACGTGGCACGCAGGTTCATATTGGCACAATGCGAGGTCAGGTGGTCCGTCACTTCGACGACGGCGTCGCCATCGAATTCGCCAGCATTCAGGATCGCCAGGCCCTAGAGGCAGAGTTCTCCCTGCCGGCGGAAGTCTGATTTCCGTAGGGCGCCGATCCACGCCTCCTGGCTTTCTGATTTTCCAGCAATGACCTCCCTCTCTCGGGCGACGAGAGGCTTCCAGGCCTGAAATGAAGTGAGTGAGCCTTGCAAGCTCACATAGCACGACGGCTGCGTTCAACTCCGATATCGTCGTTGGCGCGCACCTACATGCCATCACGGCGCACTGGCGCGAGTGAAACACCGCCTTGCTTCCATGCTCACTCGCACCGACCAGGTCTGGTGTTCCCGGGCGGGTCAAAGCGCCAGCTCGTACACACTCGCGACAACCTCGCCACCGCGCCGAGTTGCGGCCCCCTCAACACCGCATCGGCAACGCCAAAAACCGTGACAGCCCGGGCACTTCGGTATGATTGTGGAATTCGCTACAATTTTAGACAAATTTTCCTCAAATAAAACTCAAAATCTATTCTTATTAAAACCAAATACAATTCGAATTTAGCGCGATTTATACTGTGCAATTTTGCCTGGAATAAATTCCCCTCTGTCATTGTCTCCTCAAACGGGGAGATAAGACAATGGGGCTTTCAAAAGGCGCACGGCTCATCGCCGCAGCATCAATGGTGATCGGAGCGCTCAGCACGAGCGCGTTCGCCACACCCAATTTCATGAAAGTTGGCGGACTGACCAGTCAGCCGATCGGGCATTACGAACTGTGCCAGCGCGAGACGGAAGAGTGCCGCCAGACCACGGCGCGTCCGCGGCCGGTCAAACTGACGCGCAAGCTCTGGCAGACCATGATCGACGTCAACAACGCGGTCAACTCGACGGTAATGCCGCGCACAGACATGGAAATGTGGGGCATTGAAGAGTACTGGTCCTACCCACAGGCTTATGGCGACTGCGAGGACTATGTCCTTGAGAAGCGTCGGCGCCTCATTCGCGCGGGTGTTCCGGCCGGCAATCTTCTGATTACGGTTGTGCGTCAGCCCAACGGCGATGGTCACGCGGTTCTGACGGTCGTCACCAGCATGGGGGACTATATACTGGACAATCTGGAGGCGCGTGTTTCCGTCTGGACGGATACGGACTACACCTATCTGAAACGCCAGTCGGCGTCTCATTCCGGCAAATGGGTCACCATCAATGATGGGCGCTCCATCGCCGTCGGCAGCGTTGCTTCGAGCCGCTGAAACATCTCATAATCGTGGGCGCGATGGACGGAGCGCGCCCATGACAGGCTGACATCCAACGGACCTTCCTGCATTTATGACCTCCACGCAGGCGGGTCCGCTTTGGGACACCCGGTCGAGTCCCCACCTCCCCGTCCCCAACGACCGGGTTCAGGAGCCGGCCCACCCCATGGGTCGGCTCCGCCTTTTTCCGCGGAACATCAGAGCGGCTTCAGATCTTTCAGGAAGCGCTTTCCAGTTTCAACATAATGAGCCGATGACCATTGGAGGTTGCGTATGGCCTCGTCATCGAGTTCTCTCACCACTTTCGCAGGCGAACCAACGACAAGCGAATTGTCGGGGATCTTCTTGTTTTCCGTCACCAGAGCGCCCGCGCCTACAAGGCAATTTTTGCCGATTTCGGCTCCGTTGAGGACGATAGCGCCCATGCCGATCAGACTGTTCTCGCCAATCCTGCAGCCATGCAATATCGCCCTGTGGCCGATGGTGCAGCCACGCCCAATGGTCAGCGGGAACCCCATATCCGTATGCAGCACCGAATGTTCCTGAATGTTGGTGTTCTCGCCGATTTCGATGGGCTCGTTGTCGCCACGCAGCACCGCACCGAACCAGATGCCGGCGTTGCGGCCAAGGCGTACCCGACCGATGACCGATGCATCCGGCGCGATCCAGTTGGTTTCCCTGTCTTCGAAAATCGGGCTTTCGCCCGCCAATGCATAAATCGGCATAGTTCACTCCAGTTCGATGAACGCGCACTGTGCAACATCCAACCGCAAATCAGAATACGGTGAGCGGACAAAACCCCTCCTGCAACCCTAAGGGTATCTCTGAACCTGATTTTACACTCTCTTTACCATGTCTATCCAAGGCTCCATTCTTGTTCGCGAGCTTGATGCTGATTCTTTCCCGTACGAAAGGCATGCGTGAGGGCACAATACTGTCGACCGACGAAACCACAGGAGATCCCCGCCCGGGGCTGGATGCACGCAGGAACCGTTTTGCGTTCCGCGTTTTCCAGTTTTGCCTGCTTCTTTTGGTGCTGTCTCTGGGAATTCTCGGTTTCGGGCGCTGGTATGGGGCTTCCCTATCCGATGCGGGACACACCACGTCGGATCGGCTCCGCGAAATCGTGATCCGAAACAACGTGCTGACAGTCCCTGAAAACGCGATACGCTTTAAGAGCGCGCGCATGGACGGTGTGACGCTGCGTCTTGACCTTTATCTCTCCTGGCCCGAGCTCGAAGGATATGCCTCCGAGCGGCGGGACGCGTTCAATCATGTCGGCGGCTCCCGCGAAATCATATTCCTCACATTCGAAGAGCAGGTCATGTCTCGGGACATGAGCAGTCGATTGGAACCGGTCTATCGGCAAATCATCGAGGCCCGCTCTGTTGCCGGCCCGAGCAATGTCCGCTTCCACCGCTTCAAGAAGGAGTCGGGTTTTGCGGGCGAAGTGCTCGCAATCGCGGAGACCGACAACGCCGAGCAACCCTTTGTGGCCCGCTGCTTGACGGGCACTGCCGCAAAAGAGGCCCTGGCACCCTGCGAACGGGATATCAACATAGGCAACCGCCTAAGCTTGACCTATCGCTTTCCCGCCGCACTGCTCAGCGAGTGGCAGGTTCTCGACCGGGCGATAAGGCAGAAAGCGTCTCGCCTCCTCAACACGCCCGAGTGAAAGCGGACATGCCCGAATGCTCTCATGCAAGAAAAAGGCCCGCACAGCCGGGTGTGCAGGCCTATAAAGACTTCTTCTCGTTAGAGAATATCACAAGTCGATGTCGAGAATGGCCATCGAGAAATTGTAAGACAGTTCTCCCTCGTCCTCATCCTTGAAGATGATCCCGAGAAACTCGTCGCCAAGATAGAGCTCACAGGAATCGTCCTTGCGAGGACGTGCCTTCACGCTCAATGCGGGATTGTTGAAGGTGCGTTTGAAATACGCTTCCAGCTTTCTGATTTCCTCAGGATTCAAGAGACATCTCCAGTGCATTGCCCAACGCAGTTATGAACATCGAGTGAGACGCTCTGATGCGCGGCTTCAAATTTCGTGCAGTACCGCCATCTAACCCGAGGGGCGGACCGGCGGCAATGCTGCGGTCGCGCGCTTCTGACATGAGCCCGCCGCCACTGTAAACCCTGAAACGGGAATTTCAGCCGGAAAGCCCCGAGGGTGAACCGCGTCCTCCTCATTTGGAGAGGCAAGCCACAACCGACCACGGCGCTCTTCGCACTGGAGAAAAGTCTCTCTGGTAGCTTCGGAAAGCTGTTCAGGCTCCACCGTGCACGATCTGATCCATGGAGCGAGAGGGTTCGCTACAGCCGGATTCGCCGACCACTTTCGCAGGAACGCCTGCAACCGTCTTCGCGGGGGGCACATCGTTCAGCACGACCGATCCCGCGGCCACCCGAGCACAATGACCAACTTCGATATTGCCGAGGATTTTCGCACCGGCACCAATCAGAACACCGCGCCGAATTTTCGGATGCCGGTCACCCGTTTCCTTGCCGGTGCCGCCGAGCGTCACACCATGCAACAGAGAAACGTCGTCCTCAACCACAGCTGTCTCGCCGATCACGATTCCCGTCGCATGATCAATGAAGATCCCCTTGCCCATGCGGGCTGCCGGATTAATGTCGGTCTGAAAAACTGCGGAGGAACGGCTTTGCAGGTAGAGGGCGAAATCCCGGCGCCCTTCGTTCCAGAGCCAATGCGCCAAACGGTGTGTCTGGATCGCGTGAAACCCCTTGAAGTATAACACCGGCATCAGAAAACGGTCGCAGGCCGGATCCCGATCATAATACGCCTGAATATCGACGCGCACAGCCGTTCGCCATTCAGGCTGTGAACTCAGCATGGCATGGAAGGTCTGACGGATCAGGTCTGCACCCATATCCGGATGGTCGAGCCGCTCTGCCACCCTGTGTATGACCGCGTTTTCAAGGTCGTCATGGTTGAGGATCGTCGCATAGAGAAACGCTGCGAGAAGCGGATCATTGGCGACGGCCGCCTCTGCCTCCTCGCGCACGGCATACCAAATCGGATCGACGGGCTGCGGTGTGCTTTTCCCGGAACTGCGTTGGCGAATTGCATTGTGTGCGTTCATTGGATTTCTCCATCCGGAGCAACACACGTCTCTCCCAACCTGTGAAGGACGCTCCATTTCATCATTTCCCACATTGGTGCGGCTTTCACCTGGCACCTCCGCCAGAAAACTCACAAAGGCACAAGCTTGCCTTGCACGCCAACATACGTCAGAAGCCAAGGTAGTTGAACCGCAAAAATCCGTGAGCATAGATACAGGAAAATTGATGTATGACCGTGCCTGCGCAATCCACTGAGCCAGCCTTGCGCGTTTCCTGCGCAAACGGTGTCGCCACAATTCTCCTCTCGCGCCCGGGAAAGATGAATGCGGTTTCTCAGGCGATGTGGCATGATCTGATCAAGGCTATTGAAGATCTTGAGGCTGATGAAACCGTCCGCGCCGTCATATTGCGGGGCGCAGGCGATAATTTTTGCGCAGGCGCCGACATTGCAGAGTTCGATACCGTGCGGCGGAACGCGGAAACGGCGCGAGTCTATGAACGTCTGAATGCGAAGGCATTTGCCACCATCCGCAACACACGCCTGCCCACCATTGCTGCAATTTCCGGTGTCTGTTTTGGAGGCGGCTTCGGTTTGGCAGCCGCGTGCGATCTGCGCATTTCAACACCCGATGCGCTCTTTGCAATCCCCGCAGCGCGCCTCGGCCTCGCCTACCCGGTCGAGGCTATGGGAGACGTTGTGGCAACCACTGGCGCACAAATGGCCCGCTATCTCACATTTACCGGCGCCCGAATCGATGCGGCCCGGGCAAGAGACTGCGGATTTATTCTCGAGATCGTTCCTACCGACGTTCTGGTGAGCAGAGCTGATGCCATTGCAGCGATGCTCGCCGTCAACGCCCCCTTGTCCATCCACGCGTCCAAAGCGTCCATCACCGCGGCACTCACATGCCGCTCCGAGGACATCTCGCGCGCCCAGGAGCTGGGTGACATCACCTTCGAAAGTGCCGATTATGCGGAGGGTCGTGCGGCATTCCGCGAGCGCCGCCCTGCGCGCTTTCGGGGTCGCTAAGGTTCAGGCTGCCTTGTCTCGGCCCAGAAACTTCAAAATTTCGGTCGCAAACACGTCATTTCGGTCGCCTGCAACCATGTGCCCGGCTCCGCCGACATCCACATAGGATGCTGCTGGAGCAAGCGTCACAAATTCCCGGGCATGTGCTTCCTGCACCAATTCGGAACGCATCCCACGGACCAGAAGAACAGGCAGATGTAGTCGCGGCAAACCCGCAATAAGTTCCTGCATCAACGCTTCGGCACCGGAATTGATGTTTGCCGCCCCTTTGATAAAGGCTGGATCCCAGTGCCAACGATAGCGGCCATCTTCATCCTGTCGCAGATTCTTGCGCAAGCCCTCCAGTGATCGGCGGGGCGCGCGATGTGGAAGATAGGCCGCTATGGCGTCAGCCGCTTCTTCGAGAGACGCAAACCCCTCTTCCATCCGCTCGCCCATGAAACCCTGAATTTTGTTCACGCCAGCCGGATCAAGTCGCGGCGTGATATCAACCAGAACCAGTGCATCCAGCAGCGGGCCTTCGCGCATTTCAGCCGTCAGCGAAGCAAGTCCTCCAAGCGATGCGCCAACGGCTGCCGGCCGGGTATGAAAACGCTCTTGAACCTGGCGGAAAATTGCCGCTGCGTCCGCGCCGTAATGGTGAAAGCCATAATGCCCGCTTTCCACCCAGGCGCTTTCGCCGTGACCGCGCTGATCGACAGCTATTGCGCGCATTCCACGGCTGGCCACATCCCGCGCAGTGGCATCCCATGCGCGACGGGTCTGCCCGCCACCGTGTAGGAAAACGACAGGCTGGCCGCCACCGTCCCAGATGTCGCCGGTCAGGCGATTGTCTTCTGCGCCGACAAATGAAATCGCTTTAGGTTTGATCAAGAGGGTGCTCCTCCAAAAATGCCAGCACGCGAGCCTTAAATGTTCGATCGCCGACTGCCAGCATATGGTCCCTTCTCTCAATGGCAAACGCGGCGCCATTGGGCAACAGATCCGCCAGCCCTTCGGGCGAGCCAGCGATGTCATCGCGGGTCCCTACCGCAACGAGCGTCGGCGCTGTAATCCTGCCTGCATCCTGTGCGGTTAAAAGCGTGCGCGACGTTGCAATACAGGCAGCCAGCGCCTTCCTGTCGCTCTTCGTCTGATCAGCGAATTTGCGGAACATCTGACCACGTTCCGACAGAATGGTCTCTGGATCGCTCGCCAACAGCGCCTCCGCGATCTCATCCCACTCGCCGACCCCCTCGATCATACCCAACCCTAGTCCCCCGAGGATCAAGGTGGCGACCTTTTCCGGGTGGGCCAGAGCCAAGAATGCGGAGATGCGCGCTCCCATGGAGTAGCCCATAACATGGGCCTTCGCGATGCCCAAATGATCAAGCAGTGCCGCCGCATCGCTGGCCATTTTTTGCGGCGTGTAATCCTTCTTATCATGGCTTTTGGTCGAGCGCCCGTGGCCACGATTGTCCAGTGCGATCACGCGGAAGCCGGCATCACGCAGAGTTTTCACCCAGCCGGGGGCCACCCAGTTCACATAATGTGTGGAAGCAAAACCGTGTATCAGAAGAATGGGAACACCTTGCCCCTCATCAATGAAGGAGAGGTCGAACCCGTCATGGTTGAAAGATTGCATGTTCTGGAAAACGCCGTTGCTGACTATTGTGCGCCGGCAGCCCCAATCCGCGGATGACGCAGACGATCACCGACCTCGATACCCATCTTCTGCGCGGTTCCGGCCAGTAGTTCAAGCACGAATTGGGATTCGACATCCGGCGAAATCGATGCCGTCGAGAATGGCGTCCCCGGTGCGATTGCCCGAACCTCTCCATCCGCGCTTACGAAAAGAAGATCAAGCGCCAGCGGTGTGTTCTGCATCCAGAACCCCTGTCTGCTTTCCGCCGGGAAGATGAAGAGCATGCCTCGATCGACCGGCATGGACTGACGGAACATCAAGCCTCGCTGACGCTCCGCCGGCTCATCGGCAATCTCGATATTGAAAGCGACTTCCCCAGCCGATGTCAAAACCACCAAAGGGTCAGGGTCGACTGGCAAGCGCATTGCAGAGGTCTGAGCAAAACCGGTGTTTATCGCGATCAGCAGAAACACCGCCATAAGACCGAACGAACGGATGCAAAATGGCAGGCGTGAAAGGAAACTCGGCATTCTCAGCACTCTCCGGGGCGCAGGTTACAAGCGCTAATGCGTGGGAGGAGGTGTGCCGTTATCCGGATAAATTTCGGCAACCATGAGGCCCTTTTCGCCGCGACCGAAGCGCACAATCACCACCTGCCCAGGCCGCAACTCCGTTAGTCCGTAGCGGCGCAGTGTCTCCATGTGGACAAAGATATCCTCGGTGCCCTCGCCCCGGGTCAGGAAACCAAAGCCTTTGGTGCGGTTGAACCATTTGACGAGCGCTCGCTCCAAACCGCTTTCCGCAACCACCGAAACATGGGTGCGCGGTGCCTGGTCCTCGCTCGGATGAATCGCGGTCGAAAGGTCGATAGAGACCACCTTGAAGGCTTGCAGGCCTTTATCGCCCTGGCGGGCAAGACACTCTATCCTGGCACCCTCCAGCGCAGTTTGGAACCCATCCTTGCGCAGGCAGGTTACGTGAAGTAGCACATCACCATGCTCTTCATCGTCAGGGAGGATAAAGCCATAGCCTTTCGCCACGTCGAACCATTTAATGGCGCCAGAGATTTCTACCAGTTCCCCGGCTTCCGCAGCGTCATCCGCCTTGGGCGCCTTGTCGCCAGCCTCGTACCTCTTGGTTGTCGAGGACTTGTCGTCCATCCCATCAAGCCTTTTCTCAAGTCCGCCCGACTCACTGTGTGTTTCAAAGATAGCATTGGCGCTTTGTGGCATAGCAAGACCCAGTTTCTGATTTTCAACAGCAGGTGAAATCAGCCGGATTTGAGAGATTTCGGCGAAATGGCACAACCGGTTAACGTGCAACATTGCCGAATAAAACGGGTAGACACCCCGTACCGTATACGTAAACCAGCAAGCGAGAGACAAGATGCGTTATCTGCACACCATGGTCCGTGTAAAAGACATTGATGAATCGCTCGATTTCTATTGCAACAAGCTCGGCTTGACCGAAGTTCGCCGCTCGGAGAATGAAAAAGGACGCTACACTCTGGTTTTCCTTGCCGCGCCTGCGGATCAAGACCGCGCCAAAGAGGAACAGGCGCCGCTTGTCGAGCTCACATATAACTGGGACCCGGAAAAGTATGACGGCGGCCGCAATTTCGGACACCTCGCCTATGAGGTTGATGACATTTACGCTCTCTGCGACCGGTTGATGAAGGCAGGTATCACCATAAACCGCCCCCCTCGCGACGGTCGTATGGCTTTTGTTCGTTCCCCGGATGGGATCTCCATCGAGCTTCTTCAAAAGGGTGGCGCGAAGGAACCGGCCGAGCCCTGGGCCTCCATGGAAAACACCGGAAGCTGGTAAATTCTGCAAACGCGCCGTGCGTCATATGAGATGCACGGCGTATTTCCGCGTCGTTGACACCATGCTAACAGCATTGGAGCCGTTGATTGATCGCCTTTGGGGGGAGACAAGCATGAAAGAGGTTCTTCTCGAGTTGGAACGCCGTCGCGCCGCCGCGCGCGAGGGGGGTGGCCAGCGGCGCATTGATGCCCAGCACGCCAAAGGAAAGTTGACGGCGCGAGAGCGCATCGAGATCTTTCTGGACGAAGGGTCTTTCGAAGAATTCGACATGTTCGTCGAACACCGATCCACCGATTTTGGTATGGAGAAGACGCGCATATCCGGCGATGGTGTTGTGACAGGCTGGGGGACGGTCAATGGCCGCACGGTCTTTGTCTTCGCCAAGGATTTTACCGTTTTCGGCGGCTCTCTTTCCGAGGCGCATGCGGAAAAGGTGGTGAAGGTGCAGGAGATGGCGCTCAAGAACCGTGCGCCCATCATCGGATTTTACGACGCGGGTGGTGCGCGCATTCAGGAGGGGGTGGCAGCGCTCGGCGGCTACGCTGAAATTTTTCAACGCAACGTCCTCGCCTCCGGCGTCATTCCCCAGATATCCGTGATCATGGGGCCCTGCGCGGGCGGCGATGTCTATTCCCCCGCCATGACCGACTTTATCTTCATGGTCCGCGACACATCATACATGTTTGTCACCGGTCCGGACGTGGTGAAGACCGTGACCAACGAAACCGTGACAGCAGAAGAGCTCGGCGGCGCATCCGTTCATACCGTCAAATCGTCCATTGCCGACGGTGCCTATGACAACGACGTTGAAGCCCTTCTGCAGATGCGTCGCCTTATCGACTTTCTGCCCACCTCGAACACAGGCGAACTACCGGAGCTCGAATGTTTCCAGTCAGTGTCCGATCCGGACTATTCTCTTGACCGGCTCGTCCCGGACAATGCCAACAAGCCCTACGACATTCGCGAACTGATCCTGAAGACCTGCGATGAAGCGGATTTCTTTGAAATCCAGGCGTCCTTCGCCAAAAACATCGTCACGGGGTTTGGTCGTGTCGAAGGGCGAACTGTTGGTTTCGTGGCCAACCAACCCATGGTTTTGGCGGGCGTTCTGGATTCAGACGCTTCCAGAAAGGCCGCTCGCTTCGTCCGGTTCTGTGATTGCTTCAATATTCCGATCGTCACCTATGTGGACGTTCCCGGTTTTCTGCCCGGCACCGCCCAGGAATATGGTGGTCTTATAAAGCACGGCGCAAAACTGCTTTTTGCCTACGCCGAAGCAACCGTGCCCAAAATCACCCTCATCACGCGCAAGGCATTCGGTGGAGCCTACGACGTCATGGCCTCGAAGCATCTTCGCGGCGACATCAATTACGCCTGGCCCTCCGCCCAGATTGCCGTGATGGGCGCCAAAGGTGCGGTGGAAATCATTTTCCGCAAGGATATCGATGATCCAGAAAAGATCGCAGCCCACACAAAAATGTACGAGGACCGCTTTCTTTCTCCCTTCGTGGCAGCCGAGCGCGGCTATGTGGACGAGGTGATCATGCCTCATTCCACCCGGATGCGCATTGCGCGTGCCTTACGGATGCTGCGCAACAAGGATCTCAAAAATCCCTGGAAGAAGCACGACAACATCCCGCTTTGAGGTTCCGCGCTGCACGTCGGGTCCCGCGATCCATCAGAAGCTGCGCGGCGGCACGAACAGGCAGATGGTCCGCCCATCCTTCTTGCCTGCCACGGAGCACCAGTGATAGACGCCGTCAGGTGAGTTCCGCACCCGTTTATCCGTGTAAGGCAGAACTTCGCCGGTGACCTTGACCACGTAGCCCTCAGGTCCCTCCTCGATGGCTGCGTCGGAGACCTGCTGACAATCCTGATCAGAACAACAAGCGTAGGGATACCGCCACCCGCTCTGCGCTTCGTGCGCGACGGCCACGGTCCAGAATGACGTCAGAAGCCCCAATAGAAAAGCACCACAACAAGCCAGACGTCGTTTGGAAAAGCCAGAGTAGATCATACTCATCTCCTCGAGACTCCTCCCGCAAACAGTCTCCGCCGCATCCATTAACGAAGCTTTAACCATCCAAATCGCAATTGCCTCAAAGCTGAAGAATGGCGATGACAGAAGATATTCCCCCAAAGATCTCGGCCAATTGAGACAAGTTTGGCGCCGGCGGTCGTTGACAATTCCGGTCTGCCGGTGTGGTCTGCCGATCAAACGCCGCGAACCGGTGAATGACACACTCAGGAAACGCATCCCATGCCGAAAACCGATATCGCGCGTCGCGTCTACAACCACGCCTGGAAGTTGGACCCTATCTGTCGCAGCCTTCTCGATACGGATTTCTACAAGCTCCTGATGCTGCAGATGATCTGGGGTCTGTATCCCAATGTGGATGCAACCTTTTCCCTCATCAATCGAAACAAAACTGTTCTCCTGGCAGACGAGATCGATGAAGGAGAACTGCGCGAACAATTGGATCACGCCCGTGCAATCCGGTTCACAAAAAAGGAAATGATCTGGCTCGCCGGCAACACGTTCTACGGTCGCAAGCAGATCTTTCAGCCCGAATTCCTCAACTGGCTCGCGGATTTCCGGTTACCCGAATACGAACTCACCCGTCGTGGCGGTCAATACGAGCTGCATTTCCACGGCAAGTGGATGGAAACCACCATGTGGGAAATCCCTGCCCTGGCCATTATCAACGAGTTGCGGTCGCGGGCTGCCATGCGCTCACTCGGCCCTTTCGCGCTTGACGTGCTCTACGCGCGCGCCAAGGCCAAGGTGTGGTCGAAGGTCGAGCGTCTAAAAACGCTACCGGAACTGAAGATATCCGATTTCGGCACAAGGCGTCGGCACTCCTTCCTCTGGCAGCGCTGGTGTGTGGAAGCACTCAAAGAGGGCATCGGAGATTCATTCACAGGCACATCCAATGTCCTCCTCGCCATGGACACGGATCTTGAAGCACTTGGCACCAACGCGCACGAGTTGCCGATGGTGCTGGCCGCCTTGGCCAAAACCGACGAAGAATTGCTGCAGGCTCCTTACCGGGTGCTCGAAGACTGGCAGAGCTACTACGGTGGCAATCTGCTGATCGTGCTTCCCGATGCGTTCGGCACTGATACGTTTCTGCGCAACGCGCCACCATGGGTGGCAGACTGGACGGGCTTCCGACCAGACAGCGCTCCCCCCATCGAGGGTGGAGAACGCATCATGGAATTCTGGCGCAAGCACGGAAAAGATCCCCGCGATAAACTGCTGATCTTTTCGGACGGTCTGGACGTGGACACGATCGAGAACACCTACCGGCACTTCGAAGGGAATGTGCGCATGGCATTCGGTTGGGGCACAAATCTCACCAATGATTTCGAGAATTGCGCGCCGACCGAAGTGAACGGCCTTAAGGCGATTTCGGTTGTTTGCAAAGTCAGCAAGGCCAACGGCAGACCGGCGGTCAAGCTGTCTGATAATCCGGAAAAAGCGACAGGCGATCCTGCTGAGATCGAACGCTACATCGAGCTGTTCGGTGCGCAAAACCGTGTCAGTCGCAAAGTCTCAGTCTGAGACGCCATCCAGCCTGCCCCAAAGGCCGCTATTGCGGCCTTAGCGGTCTCAGGTTTCCTCGAGCATTTCCTTCACGACAGTCGCAAGCTGTTTCAGAGAGAAAGGCTTGGGCAGGAAGCCGAACTGCGCATCCTCTGGCAAGTTCTTGGCGAATGCATCCTCTGCATAACCAGACACAAAGATGAACTTGATGTCGGGTTGCGCCTTGCGCAGTTCACCGAGCAGCGTCGGGCCGTCCATTTCAGGCATCACCACATCGGAAACGACGATATCGATCTTACCGTCCAGTTCCTCGAATATCTCAAGCGCCTCAATGCCCGAACTTGCCTCATGCACCTCGTAACCTCGTGAGGAAAGAGCGCGCACGCTACCCATGCGCACAGCATCCTCATCCTCCACGAGCAGCACGCGCGCGGAGCCGGAAAGATCGCGTTTCTCCTCTTTCGCCTTCGCTGCGTCATTCCCCCGCGCAGCAGCTTCTTCGGCCGATTTTTCAGCTTCGCTTGGAATGTGTCGTGGCAGGAAAATCCGGAATGTGGTGCCTTCACCCAGTTCAGAATCGCAGAAGATGTAGCCGCCGGTCTGTTTCACAATGCCATAGACCATGGAAAGGCCGAGCCCGGTTCCCTTGCCCACCTCTTTGGTTGTGAAGAAGGGCTCGAAAATCTTCTTGATAGTATCGGGATCGATGCCAGTACCCGTGTCGCTGACCTCAACTGTCACATAGTCGGCGGCCACCATCTCACGATACGGGAATTGAGCACATTCTTCAGCCGAAATATTGCGGGTCCTGACTGCCAGCTTGCCGCCTTCGGGCATGGCATCGCGTGCATTGACCGTCAAATTGACCACCACCTGCTCAAACTGACCGATATCCGCCTTCACCGGCCAGAGGTCTCGGCCATGTTCAATGGAGAGGGAGATTTCGCTGCCGACAAGGCGAGCAAGCAACATTCTCAGATCCGCAAGCACATCCGTTAGATTGAGCACCTCCGGACGCAGGGTCTGGCGGCGAGAGAACGCAAGAAGTTGCCGTACGAGCGAGGCTGCGCGATTGGCGTTCTGCTTGATGTTCATGATGTCCGGAAAGGACGGATCGGATGGACGGTGATTGGTCAGCAACAGGTCCGAGGCCATGATGATGGCCGTCAACACGTTGTTAAAGTCGTGGGCGATGCCACCGGCGAGTTGCCCCACGGCCTGCATTTTCTGACTCTGCGCCATCTGCGCCTCAAGCGCCTTCTGCTCCGTGGTTTCAACCGCATAGACAATCGCGGCTTCCTCAGCCCCCTCGCCTCCTTCGTGATCGACCACAGGATTGACGTAGAAACGCACATGCCGTTCAGCGTCATCGGGCAGCATGGTGTCGATTGGCGCGATCTCTGCCTGGCGCTGCTTCGCCCTTTCGAGCGCTGCTGCAAATGCCTCGCGATCGTTTTCGTGGATGACAGTATCGAGCTTGATATGGCGTTCAACCGCATCACTGTCGACGACCCGCGAGAAAAGCGAGAGGAACGGCGCATTCGTTCGCAGAATTCGCCCTTCATGATCCACGGATGCGATCGCCATCGGTGTGGAGTTAAAGAAGCGGGTGAAACGCACTTCGGAGGCACGAAGGTCCGCAGAAGCGTCTTCACCCAGTTGGCGGTTCAGAACAATCGTGCGGGTCGCCCCTGGCGTTCCCTCGCGGCTGGCTGTCACTCGATGCATGAACCGGACAGGCAGCACCTCGCCACCCACGGTCGACAAGTCAAGGTCGATCACCGCATTGCGCGCCGTCCCTGGGTCGGCCTTCACCGCGTTTATCAACGCCATGCCATCACCCGCAACGATTTGGGGCAAGCGGACCGCGCCCGGCACAAAATTGGCAAGGTCGATGCCAAGCCATTCTGCCAGGGTCGCATTGATATAGGTGACACGCCCGTCCGGATCGGCCGCAAAAAAACCGGCTGGTGCATGGTCCAGATGGTCAATGGCCTTCTGCAGATCCAGGAAAAAGCGTTCCTGTTCCGCGCGTTCTTCCGAAATATCCGCAATTTGCCAAGCCGAGACCGGCTGGCGATAGCCCGGCAGCTTGAAAATACGCGCCCACGTTCTGTACCAGCGCGCGCCCAAGGCACCGCCGGGACGGATCGAGCGCGCGAGGCGAAATTCTCCATCGCCCGCGCGTCCGTCACGCAGACCCGCTGAAAGTTTTTCGACCACCGGTGCAGCTTCCGGATTATCTGCCAGCAGCGCATCGACCGTTTTGACATCCGCCACCGATGTGGCACCCGTCATTTGTGCATAAGCATTGTTGGCGTAAAGGATGCGGCCCTTGGCGTCCGCAACCACGAGGCCTTCCTCCATGGAATCGACAAAAGCCCTGGAGAGCTCACTTCCTGCCGAACGCGGGGCGACCTGCACGAAACCGATCGCTGTCGCGAACAGAAACCCCACGCCAATCATCGCCAAAACGCCAAGAAGACCGAGCAGAAACGGATCCCCGAGACGTTCGCGGAAAACAGAAAAAGCAACCGCGGAAAGCGTGAGAATGACAATGAAGATGATCAGGCGCGTAATGGCACCAGGTCGAGAACTCTGGTCGACGATCGGTGCTGCGTGGATTTCTCCCCCGGTCTGCTTGGCCATGCGTTTCCCGTCTGTCGCGCCCAATTCCTGCCGGGTTCCACGCGAACCCAGCCTCATCGGGATATATCAGGGCTCCCGGCATCTGCAAGCGTACACGTGTAATCGAACCGCAAATCGCCATCCTTTGCGCGAATTTTGCTGCTGAAAACCACGGTGCTTCCAGGTGGCATGGCTTCCATGGGTTGCCGCTCACCTGCGAGACGCATATTTTGGCAGATTAAATTGAGACTGGAGTGAACGAATGCGCGATTGGCTTGTGGGAATATTTGGAGAGGCGTACGCGACCGCGGCCTTCTGGACGATCATTCTCGTTGCCGTCGCGATTGTTCTGCTCGTCTTTGTACGGGTCAATCGTCGTTTTACGGCCGGGACCTTTATTTCGAGCTCCCGCGGTAAGCAGCCGCGTCTGGCCGTGATGGACGCCACTCCTGTGGACAACAATCGACGTCTTGTTCTGGTTCGTCGTGATGAGGTGGAGCACCTCATTCTCATCGGCGGCCCGACGGACCTGGTCGTTGAAACCAATATCGGGCGCGCACATCCGGAGCAGGCTGAACGCAAACTTCCCGGCAGCCAAGGGCGGCCTTCGCCGAGGGACAGGGAAATCGAGAACGCCGAAGAACCGGACAATGGGCGAGATGAACCCCGCCCCCTGCCTCGTTCGGAAGAACGGGGAACGCCGCTACCGGAGCGCCGACCTGCAACGCCAAACCCTGAGATCCAGATCGCGAGCCGCCCGGCACCAGCCCCGACGTCCGCCCCGCGCCGCTACCCGACAGAAGCGATGCAGCCTGTCCGTGATTCGGTCACACCGATCTCTTCGCGCCCCACCGTGGCTTCGACGTCAACTGCAACACTGGCTGCCGTGTCGCCATCCGTCCCAAAACGGGACCCGGAAATTGAGCAGCGCATTGAAAACCTGCAAGAAGCGGACGCAGCGCACACCCGTGAGGCCCCTGTGGTGGATCTGGACGTATCGCGGACCGAACGGTCCAGCGCTCCAAGCAAGAGCAGCGATCACACCCTTGAGGATGAGATGAGCAAGCTGCTGGAAGAACTGTCGGAGCAGAAGCACTAACAATTGGCGTTCGACCATTCTCGAATACGCTCAAGACAAGAAAAAAGCGCCAACCCGGGGGGTGGCGCGTACAAACAAGACAAACTTCCGTTCAAGCCTGTAATAAGATTAATCGTCGCGATAGACTTTCTCACGTCGTTCATGACGTTCCTGAGCCTCGATCGACAAGGTTGCGATCGGGCGTGCATCGAGACGTTTCAGCGAGATGGGTTCACCCGTCTCTTCGCAATACCCGTAAGTCCCCTCCTCGATCCGCTGGAGTGCAGCATCGATTTTGGAGATCAGCTTCCGCTGACGGTCACGCGCGCGCAGTTCGATTGCGCGATCGGTTTCGGACGACGCTCGATCAGCGAGGTCCGGGTGGTTTGCACTTTCCTGTTGCAGTGCCTCGAGGGTCTCACGCGCCTCTTTCAGAATATCGCTCTTCCAACGCAGCAATTTCGCACGGAAATATGAACGTTGGCGCTCATTCATGAAGGGCTCGTCCTCGGTGGGCACGTATTCGGCATTGCTGAGCTCATTCATCGAGTCACCCTGAGATATTGTGACGCCCGCGCCTATATATTCACGCACCCCCACAACCACAAGCACAAAGGCCACCTGCTTCACGCTTTTGTTAATTGCAGCGGAAAAAGTGGATATCTCCTACCTCAGACGCGCGAAGCGTATAAACTCCCGAAAGCGCCGCAAAAGGTTTTTGACGAGGGTAAAATGATAGAGAAACCGCGCATTTTTCGCTTATTTCAGAGGCGTTCAGACAGGTTTCCTTCATTTTTTTCCGGATTTTTCTGATGTCTCGGCTTCTTTTGCTTCGTCACGCAAAGGCCGGTTGGGGCGCGCCTGGCGTGTCAGATTATGACCGAGGCCTAACCCAATCAGGGCAAAATGACGCCCGAAAACTCGGTCAGCGCATGCGTTCCAGTGGATTGATTCCCGATTTGGTCCTGTGCTCACCGGCCAGGCGCGCTGTCGAGACCCTTGAGCACCTCGCTTCCACACTTTTCGATCAGCCTCCCAAAACCGACATGGTGCGGGAATTATACAACTCCGACGCGGCAGATTACCTCCAGGCCGTGCGAGAAGCGCCCGCCGCCGATACATTGTTGGTGGTGGGACACAATCCGATGATGGAGGATCTTGCATTTGAACTGCCGAGCGAAAGCGACAAGCAAGCGTTTCAGGCGGCGGGCTCGGGCTTCCCCACATGCGGTCTCGCCGTCATCAGCTTCGAGGGTCCTCTGGCTGATTTGAGACGCAATGGCGGGCGGCTGGAAACCTTCCTGAAACCGGGTCGCTGAGAAAGCGCTCTTCTATCGCAGCGTCGGTTTCCTATATGCAAGGTCTTGCGATTTTTGAGGATTTCGCCACTTGGCTTCATTGACCACTTACACCGACGAAGCACGGATCGCTTTCGACACACTGGCCGGACGTGCCGCCGGTCTCATGTCGCCATCACTCAGAATCGGCGTGACAGGGCTGTCACGCGCGGGCAAAACCGTGTTCATCACCGCGTTCGTGCACAATCTGCTGCATGGAGGGCGCCTGCCCCTCTTCGACGCACAAAATTCGGGCCGGATATCCAAAGCTTACCTGGAGCATCAGCCCGATGATGCGGTGCCCCGTTTCCAGTACGAAGACCATATCGCCGCGCTGGTGGAAAGTCGCATTTGGCCTGAATCGACCCGCGCCATCTCCGAACTCCGCCTGACCGTCGAGTTCGAATCCGCGTCAGCCTGGAATCGGTTGTTGTCTCGCGGAAAACTATCCTTCGATATCGTTGATTATCCGGGAGAATGGCTGCTCGACCTTCCACTTCTCCTAAAGGATTTCGAGACCTTCAGCCGTGAAGCATTGGAGTTGTCAGCCCTACCGGGACGCGCCGATCTCTCAAAGGAGTGGCGTGATCAGACCCACGATTGCGACCCTGGCCAACCAGCCGACGAAATGACTGCTCGCAAGCTCTTCGAGGCTTTCTCCTCCTATCTGCGTGCGTGCAAATCTGATCAAAGGGCCCTTTCGACACTGCCGCCCGGCCGGTTCTTGATGCCTGGCGAGCTTGAAGGTTCTCCAGCCCTGACATTTGCTCCTCTCAACGTCCAACCCGGCACAAAGGCACAGCCCGGCTCACTGCATGCCATGATGGAGCGGCGTTATGAGGCGTACAAGACACATGTCATTCGCCCGTTTTTTCGGGAGCATATCGCCCGGCTCGACCGTCAGATCGTACTGATCGACGCGATGCAGGCCATGAACGCTGGTACGGAGGCTGTTACCGACCTCGAGCAGGCCTTGACCGAAATTCTGTCCTGTTTTCGACAGGGGCGGGGAAATATTCTGACCAGCCTGTTTTCCCATCGCATCGACCGGATACTCGTGGCGGCCACCAAGGCCGATCACATTCATCACGAGAGCCATGACCGGTTGCAGGCAATTGTAAGAAGGCTCGCCGACCGGGCCATTGCCAGGGCCGATTTCTCGGGCGCCGCGGTGGATGTCCTCGCCATGGCCGCCGTGCGGGCCACACGCGAAGGAACGGTGAGGCAAGGCAAGGAAACCTTGCCTGTTATTATCGGGACACCTCTCAAGGGCGAAACCATCGCGGGTGACACCTTCGATGGCGATACGGAAACGGCGATCTTTCCGGGTGACCTGCCTGAAAAGCCCGGCTTGATCTTTCAACAGCCCAAACCGGGTAAGGACGGTGGCGATCCCCCTGCGGAAGAAACGCTCCGCTTTGTGCGCTTTCGCCCTCCGCGACTGGAACGCACCGCGGAAGGCATTACCCTGTCCCTACCCCATATCAGGCTCGACCGGGCTCTTCAGTTCCTCGTGGGAGACCACCTCGCATGAAGAGAGCGCCCGCTTCATTTCGTATGGATCCACCAAAATCCGCCAGTGCCGACAAACCGGCGGCGAAACGGAAACCGCGGTCAATCGAACCCGGCGAGGCCGGAGTGGTGGTCGCAGAGAGCGATGATTTTTTCGCCAATCCGGATCCTGCATTCTCTGATCCGCCACCGGTCCCCCCTCGCCGCCGATCCCTGCTCGGGCGTGTATTTTTTGCAGCCTTCGGAATTCTCATTTCACTGGCGATTGGCCTGTGGACCGACCGTTTGATCCGCGATCTTTTCAGCCGAGCCGACTGGCTGGGTTGGCTGGCGCTGGGCGTGGCGGCCATCGCGCTGATAGCATTGGTGGCAATCATCGTACGGGAGGTGCTCGGCATCCTGCGGCTCGCTTCCATTGAGACGCTCCGCCGGGATGCGATGGAGGCAATCCTTGGGAACGACACCAGAGAGGCGCGAAAAACCGTGGAGCATCTTGTGGGCCTGCTCGCGCACAAGCCCGAGACGGCTGCCGGCCGCAGAACGCTCGAGAGTTTGAAAGATGAGGTGATCGACGGGGCGGACCTGCTTGCGGTTGCCGAAAAGGAACTTCTTGCTCCTCTCGACACGATGGCCCGCATCCAGGTTCTGAACGCCGCCAAGCGTGTTTCGGTGGTGACTGCCGTATCCCCAAGGGCGTTGGTGGATATTGTCTATGTACTCTTCGAGGCTGCACGGCTGACAAGGCGCATCGCCGACCTCTATGGCGCGCGTCCCGGGTTCCTCGGTTTTATGCGCCTCGTGCGCAGCATTCTCACACATCTTGCCATCACCGGTTCCATGGCCGCAGGTGAAACGCTTGTGCAGCAAGTCGTCGGCCACGGATTGGCTGCGCGCCTCTCTGCCAAACTCGGCGAAGGCGTGGTCAATGGCATGATGACGGCGCGCATCGGCATTGCCGCCATGGAAGCAGCCCGGCCGCTTCCCTTCAACAGCGTTCCCAGGCCTGGCGTAGGAGATTTTCTGAAAGCGTTAACGAGTTTCGCCGCCACCAAGAATGCGAGCAAAGACAGCGCTTAGGCGGAGCGACTCTTCTGTGCCCGCGAGCCAGTCAGGTGAGTCTCAAAAGACACACCCGCCAATTATGATGTCCGGGAACCAGGGTTTGATGCGTACGGCGGCTGCACCGAATCGCCGCGATATGGTAGACAAAGCCTTAACCAATCTGCGGCAGGATTTCCGTCAGATTTCGTTTCAACCAGACTTGGTTCTTTAGCTCATGCTGAAATTCGCGCTCAAGCTTGCCCTTCTGGCCGCTGCCGCTGCCCCGATGTCCGGACTGGCCGGCTCGGCGGAAGCCTCGGAAAGCGAGAGGCGTTTTTTCCAGTCAGTCGAAGGAAGCTGGTCGGGGCCGGGTGAGATTGTTGCCGGGAAATACAAGGGCACGAAATTCGTCTGCAACTTCGACGGCGGCACGCCCGAAAAGAACATTGGCATGGCACTGGACGGAAGTTGCCGTGTTGGGGTTTTCACGCAGCCCATGAAAGCCAGCGTGGTCCGCGAAAAGGGCGGCTACCGTGGCACATTCCTTGACGGCGCGGCTGGAAAAGGCCTCGATGTTACCGGGGGCAAAGTCATTGGGAATGACGTGGTTTTCGCACTTCACCGTTCATCACTGAGCGGTGCCATGCGCGCGCGCATCAGTGACAAGAACACCATGCACATCACCATTTCTGTACAGGTGAACGACGACATGGTTCCTGTCATCGGAATGAAGCTGAAGCGCACGGATTCCGGCGGCATCGAAGCCATCGCTCGACAGTAGCAGCCGGTCCCTCCAGCGCGCTAACCCGATAATGTTTCCAGGTTCTCTGGATAGAAAAGCGGCAATCAGTCGCTTTTTTTGTCTTCATTGATACGCCACCAGGATCCGTCCGGTGTGATCCGTTCCATACCGCTTTGATCAAGCGGTTCCAGAAGCGTCTTGATCGACCTTCCGGCGATCTCCTGCGCCGGCGCGATCTCGGCCAGCGGAGCCAGGACAAACGCGCGCTCGGCCATGCGCGGATGTGGTATCGTCAGCCCCGCTTCATCCACCACCAAATCCCCGTAAATCAATATGTCCACGTCAATGGGGCGCGGCCCCCAACGTTCCTGACGCACACGCTTGAGAGCACGTTCAATCGTCAGGCACTGTTCGAGGAGCGGGTGCGGAGCAAGATTGGTGCGCACCCAGGCAACAGCGTTGAGGAAATCAGGCTGATCAAGCTTGCCCCAGGGCGGCGTCCGGTAAAGCGAGGAAACCGAACGAACTTCAGTGTCATCCCTCGCATCCAAGGTGGATAAGACCATCTGCATTGCACGACGTGGATCGCCGACATTACCACCCAACCCCAGAAAGACATCCTGCATCTTATTGGGGCCAGGCCAGTGAAACCTCGACATAGTCCAGCACTCCTGGAACGGGTGCATTGGGCTTGCGTATCGTGATTTCAGATCGCGCGATCTGTGGAAAGCGGGACGCCAGCGCCTTTGCCACCTCAAGTGCCAATGCCTCGATCAGAAAGCGGCGTTTGCCGGAAATGATCTCTTCGATGACCTTGAAGGCTGCGCCGTAATCAACTGTCCCTTCAAGGGAATCGTTGCTCAAAGCCCGCCCGGGCTCTACGGTGAGCTCCGCGTCCACATAAAAACGCTGCCCCAGGCGCTCCTCTTCGTCATGCACGCCATGGCGTGCGAAGAAAGCACAATTCTTCATCCGGATAACATACATCATCGCCTCACCGGCCTATCTCTGAGCTGCAAGAATAGCATCCGCAACTCTCAGGCAGTCCCTGTTGATTGCGACATTGTGCACACGAAAAACGGCCGCGCCTTTCATTCTCAGAAGCGCACTGGTCGCAGCCGTTCCCGCGTCCCGCGCCTCCGCATTTTCCCGGCCGGTGACCACCCCAACGAAACGCTTGCGCGATGTACCGACAAGAAGAGGGAAGGCAAGCCCCGTCAGTTCTTCAAAACGGGCCATGATTTCGATGTTCTCTGCCGTGTCCTTGGCAAAACCAAAACCCGGATCCAGCATGATCTGATCATCGCTCACGCCTGCCTGACGAGCGATCTCAAGAGAGCGACGCAGAAACGAGAACTGATCGGCGATCACATCGGGAAGCTTCTCCCGCTCGCGTCCCGTGTGCATGATGGCAAGCCCTGCTCCGGTTTTCGCAGCAACAGCCGCAATGTCCGGCTCGCGCTGAAGCCCCCAGACATCATTGACGATATGTGCGCCTGCAGCGACCGCCAGCCGGGCCGTCTCAGCCCGGTAAGTATCTACGGAGAGTAAGACATCATCACGACCGGCAAGCGCTTCGAACACCGGTAAAATCCGATCCTGCTCTTCAATTGCTGTCACTGGAACACCACCCGGCCGGGTCGATTCCCCGCCGATATCGATGATGTGAGCTCCCTCGCCGATCAACGTGTCGGCTTGGCGAAGCGCGGAATCGAGACTGACAAAAGCGCCCCCATCGGAAAAACTGTCCGGTGTGACGTTTAAAATGCCCATAATGATGGCATCTGGTCCGAGAACAAGGTCGCGCCCATGCGCAAGTCGCCAGACAGGAAAAGTCATAGGGCTTTCAGCCTCCGGATCACAGTCAGGCGTTTTTGCGGCTCATTGCCGCCAAAATCAACCGCAATGTGTTCTATGGAACGAGTCGGAAACCATTCAGGTCAGGCTTGTCATCGTGCGTCTCAGGTCGCAGGGTGTTTTTGGGAGACAATATGAAACGCATCACGCTGACCTTCGCCCTGCTGGCCCTCGCCACGAGTTCCGCCACAAGCGCCGACATTTCCCGTACCTACAGTTATTTCTCGATCGGTGGAAACACGCTGAGCGAAATAGAACAACAGCTTCGCTCGCGCGGCCCTCATGTACAAAGCACCGGGCAGCGCCACCCCGGCGCGACGCGCATGGAGTTCAAGACCAAGATCACCTATGAGGAGGAAAAGCGCCGCTGCCGCATTGCGGATGTCAAGGTTTCAGTCGATGCGCGCGTATTCCTGCCACGCTGGCGCAACCGCAAGACCGCAGGCCCGGAAACCGCTCTCATCTGGGACACGCTCTCTAAGGACATCAAACGCCATGAAGAGAGCCATCTGGGCATTGCCAAACGCTACGCGCGCAGCATTGAAAGCGAAATTGGAAAACTCGCGCCCCATTCCGATTGCAAGACACTTCAGGCGCGCGCGGAGCGCGTGGCACAGAAGAAACTTGATGAGCACGATGCCGCACAGGTGCGTTTCGACCGTATCGAAAGCGGCAATTTCGAATGGCGATTGATGCGCCTGCTAAACTACCGCCTGGAGCAGCTTGAAAAAGGGCGGAACCCCGGTTGAGGCGCATGGTCAGTTGCGCTGCATGCAAAACTTGTCTCTTCAGGCTTGTCGCTCGGGAATGCGAACGATCAAACCGTCCAGTTCATCGCGCACAATGATCTGACAAGACAGACGCGAAGTCGGCTGAACCTCGTAGGCGAAGTCCAGCATATCCTCTTCCATTGCCTCGGGTTGGCCGACTGTGCCAGCCCACTCTTCATCCACATATACGTGGCAAGTGGCGCAGGCGCAGGCCCCGCCACATTCCGCCTCGATGCCCGGTACAGCATTGCGAATTGCGTTTTCCATGACCGTGGACCCATTGGCGGCATCGACATCGAAGCGCGTACCATCGGGGACGATATAGGTGATCTTCGGCATGCGGTCACTCAGCTTTTGGTGAAATGGTCGCGGATTGTGCGGCAATAATATGGGCGCAGCCGCCCCTGGGGCGCTCACGCTCAACTTCAGCGCTTCACTTATGGTTTTTGGACCTGAAAGGCAATCCGTGTCTTCCAGTGGAGAGGAAAATCACCGCAATTTCGAAATGAAATCATTGGCTTCCGTGATCAATTTCGCGAGTTGCCTTATGCTGCCATCATCGTCAGGCTTCTTTTCGATGACCGCAGCACAGGCAGCAATTGCCTGCGCCCCTACCCCACGTGCTGAGCCGACAAGCGCATGGGCCATCTCGCGTCTCGATTGAAGGTCGGACGAGAGCATACGTTCACGCATGCCCCCGGTCTGGGTTTGAAACATGCCAAGAACTTCGAGCGCCAGAGCCGGATCACCCATGGTTTGACGGGCCAAATGTGCGAGATCGAACGGGGTTGGACCCGTGCCTGCGCCTCGCTCGTCGAAAAGCCCCTCTGAAACAACCTGACCATTCATCTCCGGCTTCCTCTACGTCAATCTTCACACCCTATTAATGCCGGATGGACAACGGGTTAATGGGATTGCTGCAAAGTGACTGTTTCACCATAAACGTCGTTAACCTTATGTTTAAACTTTTACACATCGAGCCGATTGCGTGTTTTCAACAGAGCCTTGTCCCATTACGATACGCTTGGCTCATTTTGGGCATAGTGTCGGAGTACGAGGTTCCTCTGGTTTGCGTATGAGGCTCCGGCTGAGAGTAGCTGAGGTTTGGCGGTATGGCGCGTACAGTAGCAAAGAAGAATCAACCCAAGCGCGATTTTGCGAAGGAACTCGAGGATGCCCTCGACCTGGAGCTTGCAGACGGCTTGGAGAATGGCGACCTGGACATCGCCGCCTCCATGGAGGACCTGGAAGCGCAGATTTCTGCAGCGGCCGAGGAACTCGCGCGCGAAAATCGCGATCAGAACGGAGACGAGAAAGTCGCCGTGAGCGAGAAGAAAGACACTGCGCCATCCTCCAAGGGAAAGGCTGAACCCGCCCCGTCCGCAAAGGCGAGCTCCCCGGTTTCCACCGCCGCTGCGACGGAAAAGGCTACCAGCACCGCCTCCAAACCCGAGAAATCTCCCGAGAAATCAGAGGATACGCTCGCCAACCGGAAGAACCTCACACCGGTCGATCCTGCCCCCGAGAACACTGCCGCCCCGTCATTCGCGCCCGCCAACGACGACCGTGCCGGCGACTTCAGTGCGGTGATGCGCAAATTCGACCGACGCGCCCCCAACACCGCCTATTGGCTGGTTGCCATTCTCTCGGCACTGTGGATCGGCGGCGGCCTGCTCCTTGGCCATATGCTCTACGGTCCCGAACTCTGGCAGATCCGCTCGACCGACGCCCTTTTGGCGGCTCCGCACGCGATCGCCCTGCTGGTTGGCATTGTCGTTCCGGTTATTCTGTTCTGGGGCTTTGCAGTTATGGTGCGCCGCGCCCAGGAAATGAGGCTTGCCGCGCAATCCATGGCAGAGGCAGCCTTCCGCCTCGCCGAACCTGAAAACCTCGCCCACGAACGCATCATGACCGTTGGCCAGGCCGTTCGCCGCGAAGTTCAGGCGATGGGGGACGGCATGGATCGCACCCTCTCCCGCGCGGTGGAACTTGAAACGCTGGTTCACACCGAGGTGAGCGAACTCGAGCGTGCCTATTCGGAGAACGAAACGCGTATTCGCCATCTGGTTGATGGGCTGGGGTCCGAGCGCGAGGGCATAGTAGGCCATGCCGAGCGTGTTCGTGCGTCCATAGCCGGCGCACACGAGATACTGAAAGATGAGCTGGACACGGCCGGCGAGCGCATACGCGCAACGATTGCCGATGCATCCCGCCAACTTGCGGCATCGGTGAACGCGTCGAGTGAAGCATTGCTGAAGCAGCTCGAAGGCACTGGCGGCACCCTTCATAAGGGGATCGACGATCGCATCCAAAGCCTTTCGGAGCGCATCACCACGTCTGGCGACGCCGTGGCAAGCCTGCTCGATACCCGCATTGCCTCCCTGACCAAGGGGACGGAGGATGCAACCCAGAATCTCGCCACCTTGTTTGACACGCGGATGGCCACGCTCGCGCAAAGAACCGACGAAGCCACCGAGAAGATTGGTGGCCTGCTCGATTCGCGTGTCTCCGCCCTTGCCGATGGCGCTGAAGAAGCAGCCACCAAGCTGGGCAATGTGCTTGACTCGCGCATCTCTGCCTTCAGCCAGAACACGCAAGATGCGGAACAGACCCTGACCAAGGTTCTCGATTCGCGTCTGGGCACGCTCACAAAGGAAACCCAGGAAGCGGCGCAGACACTCGGCAACCTGTTCGATGAGCGCATGGCGACGCTCGCCGAACGCACCGATCAGACGACGCGCTCGCTCAGTTCGCTGTTCGAGACCCGCAGCTCCGCTCTTATGTCTTCCTTGGGCGAGGCCACTGAATCCCTGACCGGTGAATTCGACACCCGCCTTGGCCAGCTCGAAAATGCCGTCACCGAGCGGGGCCGCGCTCTCATCGCCGAGTTTACCACGCGTGCCGAAGCGCTCGACGCCGGCACGCAGAAGCTGAACTCAGCTCTGGAAGCGCGGGCGCGCAGCATCAACGAAACACTCGTTGAACGTACCCGCGAAATCGCCAACACCTTCGCTCAGGGCAAGGATGAGGTCTCCGCAGCTGTCGAGGCAGGCAAAACCGCCCTTGGCAGCGAGCTGTCAGACCTTGTGGCTTCGACCAGCATCATGCTGGAAAACACAGCCGGTGAGTTTGGCAAACGTCTCGACCAGAACTGGTCGCAGATGGCCGCTCAGTTCGACGAAGGTATTGAGCGTATCGACGCGACCCAATCGCGCATGAGCGAGGCCGCACAGCGTCAGATCCAGGCATTCGAGGAAACGCACCAGCGGCTCTCCGGCGCATTCAGCGCGGATATGGAGAAACTCGATCTGGCGCGCGCAACCTTCGAAGCCGGAATCGGCGAGCAGGTGCAGCAGCTTGCCAAAACGCGTGACAGTTTCGGTGAAGCCCTCGACGCCAACATTGCCAAGATCGATGAACACCGCACTGCACTCAATGCCGTGATCGAAGACGAAGCCATGCGCGTCAACGAGATCTTCACCAAGCAGACGGGGATCATCGAAGAGCGCACCCAGACTATGGAAAAAGCGCTATCGATCGGCGTGGAAAATGTCCGCAGCACACTGGAGAACAGCGCCGTTGTCGTCGCGGGCGCCCTGCGCGACAAAGTCATCGAGGCAACCTCGACGCTGAACGAGGAAGCAGCGAAGGTGTTCGAGGACGCAGACAAGCGCATTGCCGCGCGCGCCGAACAAACCGCATCGACCCTCGGCGCACGCATCGAGGACATCGACCGGACATTTGACGACGCTTCGGCGCGCTTCACCGAGCGTGCCGGCGTCTTCGCGCAGACCTTTGCCGAAGTTGATGGCCGCATCGCTGCGCGCCTGGAGACGACCGCGGAGACATTGTCGCAACACACCAAGGCAATCACCGACACCTTTGATGCAGCGGATCGCAAGATCCTGAGCCGGGTCGATCAGACCACGGAACAGCTCACGGCGCGCACGGAAGATCTTTCCAAGACTTTCGAGGACTTTGACCAGCGTGTCATAGCCCGGACTCACCAGACATCGGCCGAGCTCGACGCACGTGCCAGTGCCATGAGCGAATCGCTTTCGCAACTTCAGGAACGCCTGTCGAACAGTGCCAGCATGATCGCCAGCGCCATCTCCGGCGGCATCAACGACGCAGATGCGCGCCTGCGGGAAAGCGCAGAGTCGGTTGCCCAACACGTCAACCAGCAACTCTCCACCACGCAGGCCCGTCTCGTCTCCACTGCCGACACGATCGCTCAGACCTTTGCGTCGGTGGACGAACACATCGGCAAACGTACGAACGAAACCGTTTCGAGCCTGGAAGAGCGCACGCGCGAACTCAATTCCATCCTGGCGGGCCGTACAGCGGAGATGTCGCGTATTCTGGACGAGACGGCGAAACCGCTCGTGGAGCGTTTCGCTGCCAGCGGCGGCGAGCTGCGCGAAAGCATTCAGGCAATCACGACGGAAACGACGCAGCGTCTGCAGTCAGAGAACGCTGCTCTGCTCAATGCGCTGACCAATCGAACGAACGAAGCTCTATCTGCTTTCGAAAATGTGCAGACGAACCTGACCGGGCACATCGACGAGCTTCTTCAGAAACTCGGCATTTCCGGCCAGCGTCTGGGCGCGTTGATTTCCACGGCGTCCAAAAATCTCTCTGAGGTGGACGAGCGCCTCAGCACCACAGCCACCAGCTTTGCCGAGAACGCGGAAAAGGCTGCCGAAACCTTCTCCAACTCAGCAAGCCTCATCAATGCAAACTCCGGCCGTCTGGCTGACTTCTCCGACAGGACCCTTCGCGAAATTTCAGCGATTGCGAGCCGGTTCGAAGATCACAGCAAGGTTCTGGAGACAGCATCAGAGTTGCTGGAGCGCGCGCAATCGGGCTTGAGCGGGAATCTTGAGGACCGTCAGAAGGCGCTGGAGGCCCTGGCCTCCGGCCTGGCTGAGAAATCCGAGCATATCGAGCGCACAATGAACGCGTTCGAGGATTTTGTGGCACGAACCCTCACCACCGCCGAGGGACGCACGCAGCAGTCAGTCGAAGGTATTCGACAGTCGATCGCCGAAGTCGTGGAAGCGGCTACAAGCCGCTTTAGCGGAGCAACGGATGAAATTCGTCGAACGGCTGCCGAAATCCGCAACGAGCTCGAGCAGACGCGCAGTGATGTGAAACGCGGAATTGCCGAACTGCCGGCTGAAGCCAAACAGTCGACCTCGGCAATGCGCAACGCGATCACAGAACAGGTGAACGCGCTGAAAGAGCTTT
Source organism: Nitratireductor sp. ATLC21 (assembly GCF_057196525.1). NCBI lineage: Bacteria > Pseudomonadati > Pseudomonadota > Alphaproteobacteria > Hyphomicrobiales > Phyllobacteriaceae > Nitratireductor > Nitratireductor sp. ATLC21. Next base: position 593,570 of record NZ_JBXUOU010000001.1, read on the forward strand.
CGGATATCGTATCGAAATCCGGCCGGATGCCCGGTCGTGATCGAGCAAGCGAGAATCGCCTGCCCACCGATACACCTCCATTGCGCCAGGCGGCACCAGCACCTGCTCCGCAGGCGCCCTCAGCAGCGGCACAGCCGGTCATTGAAAGGCCGCGTCAGTCCGCGGCACCGGCTTCGCGTCCGGTAGAGCCCACACGCGCGCCCCAGCAGGCAAGCCAGCCAGCGGCTGGCGGTGGCTGGATTCGCGACCTCCTGCGCAGCGCTTCCAACGAAGAAGGTCGCAACGAGCGGGAACGCCCGGCCTCATCCGTTCAGAAGGAAGACCGGTCAGCCCTGCATGTGGTGGAATCGCTGAACTCGCTCTCCGTGGATATTGCTCGGGCAATCGATCATGAAGCCTCGATCGATCTTTGGGACCGGTATCGTCGCGGCGAACGGAACGTCTTCACGCGCCGCCTCTATACGTTGAAGGGGCAGCAGACATTCGACGAGATTCAGAACAAATATCGTTCTGATCCTGAATTTCATGCCGCTGTCGATTTGTACTGCCGTGATTTCGAGAAACTGTTGCGGGATGTCTCCCGTTCCGATCGCGACAATATGATGACCCAGACCTATCTGACCTCCGACACCGGCAAGGTCTACACGATGCTGGCTCATGCCAGTGGCCGCCTGCGCTAACAACCGGCGCGGATTTGAAATGGCGAACGGGGCCCATCAGGGCCCGTTTTCTTTCGCGGTAGCGGCATTCAGGTCCGCGCACACAGCGGCCGGACACTATTTGCGCCAAAGCACAATGCCCGCAGGAACAAGACAATCCCTCTGCCCCTGGCACATCATCAACAGCCCTGGTGATCCAGCCCTCAAGATTTCAGCCTTTGAGAGATCCATATGAAAGCCGTTCTTTTTGAGAGTTTTGCGCAAGCGCCCCAGATCGCTACCCTGCCCGACCCGACACCCACCACCCACGGCGTGGTGATCAGGGTCCAGGCTACCGGAGTTTGTCGCAGCGACTGGCATGGCTGGATGGGGCACGACCCGGACATCCGGCTTCCGCATGTCCCCGGTCACGAATTGGCTGGCACTGTGGAAGCCATCGGCAGGGATGTACAGCGTTGGAAGGTCGGCGATCGGGTCACCGTTCCCTTTGTCGGGGGGTGCGGAACCTGCCCCGAGTGTCATGCCGGCCACCAACAGGTCTGCCACAATCAGTTCCAACCGGGCTTTACCCACTGGGGCTCGTTCGCAGAATTCGTCGCGATCGACCAGGCCGATCTCAATCTTGTGGCACTGCCTGAAACCATGGATTTCGTGACCGCGGCGAGCCTAGGCTGCCGTTTCGCAACGTCGTTTCGAGCGGTTGTGGATCAGGGGAAGGTTTCCGCCGGTCAATGGGTGTCAGTACACGGCTGCGGCGGCGTCGGTCTTTCCGCCATCATGATCGCCGGCGCGCTGGGAGCCAATGTCGTCGCCGTGGATATCGCAGAGGAAAAGCTTGAGCTTGCACGTCAACTCGGCGCCGTGAACACCATCAACGCAACCAGGGTGTCCAGTGTCGCTGAAGCGATCCTCGACCTGACCAATGGTGGTGCGCATGTCTCCATCGACGCATTGGGACACCCCGAAACCTGCTTCAATTCCATTCAGAGCCTGCGTCGCCGTGGCAAGCATGTTCAGGTCGGGCTGATGCTGGCCGGTCACAGCACTCCGCAAGTGCCGATGGCCAGGGTCATCGCGCATGAACTGGAGATTCTTGGCAGTCATGGCATGCAGGCACACCGTTATGACGCGATGCTGACCATGATTCAGGCGGGTAAGCTCGCTCCTGATCGCCTTGTGGGGCGCCAGATAAGCCTTGAAGAGTCAATCGATGCCTTGATGCAGATGGACACATTCCAGTCGGTCGGAGCCACTGTGATCAGTCGCTTCTGAATCAGCCTCGTCCAAAACTTCAGATGTTCGCCACAGTCCAGTCCACCAGTCCGGCCATGGCCGTGCCGAAGGCACGGTCGAGCGCCGAAGCAAATGCTTGCCCGCCGCTCCCGCCCACGGGCACCGAAGCACTGAAGATGCGGGAAGCCCGCACCACCCCGTTTCGATCATTCAGAATGCGAACGAAGATCTCGACTTCAGCACGATCCTGCCCGTCCACACGGACATTGAAGGCGCGCAAGTCTGCCAGGATCTGGTAATCGATTGCCAGTCCTTCGCCTGGCATACCCACACCACCGAAGCGACCCGAGCGCTGGTAGAGATCAGCCATACGCGTCTGGACAATTCGCGGCAGGCGATCTGCCCACCGCACACCGCCAAGATACTGAATGGCACCGCTCGACGTTTTCACGACGATGTCCTGCCCGTCGAGCATCTTTATCGCTGTGGGCTCGGTCACCAGAATTTGTTTTCGGCTAACGCGACGCCCATCCTGCGATACGGAGGGTGTGGTGAGGTCAAATGCATCGACGGGCGCAGGCCCGCCGCCTGGCAAGGCAGCACAGCCGGACAGAACGCCCCCCAGCGCCAGAAGCGCTATAATCCTCGCCCTCGTCCTCAACAAACGCTCCTCAATCCGAACGCCGGTGAACCCGGCGGGACCAGCCCCTGAAATCGTTAAAAAACCAACGACCTTATCTCATCTGGTTTGGGATGATGCTGCATGAATGTCAACGTCGCACCCGGCCGTCATAACGACGAATCGTGCCCTCTCCGCCTGTTATGATGCGCTGCGGGTTCTGCTCGAAGTCCGTGACAGCGCTTTCAATCCGGTTGATGGAGCGCCGTGCATCGCGAACCAGCGACTCGACTTCTCGCAATCCGCCGCCCGAAAAGCGCTCGAGGTTTCCGGAGATCGCATCGACCCGAACCGTAAGTGTTTCAGCCATCTTGCGAAACGATTTGAGTGTTTCACGCGCATCAGCCATGAGGCCTTCGCCGTCACCGGATTCGAGCATGCCGTCGAGCTTGGCGAGAACCGAATCGAGCCGCACCGACGACTTGTTCAACTGGCTGGCCAGTTCGCTGGCATTGGTGATGAACTGATCGATATCTTCTTTGCGCTTGTCCACAGTTTCGCTGACATCGGCGATGCTTTTGGCTGCCCGGTTCACCGTAGCGCTTGCTTCTTCGAAATTTCCGACGGCAGATTTCACCGTGGCGGGATCCACACTGTCCAGAACACCGTCGAGCTTGGCCAGCGTTTGATTGGCGTTGGTCGAGAACGTACCGATCGAGCGCACCGTTTCTTCGACGCTGGACATGACCGTGTCGATGTTGCGGCTCGCCTTTTCGAGTCGACCGGAAAACTCGTCAAAATTGCTCACCATGGACGAAATCTTGTCGCGATCCACCGACGTGATCAGTTCTTCAGCCGCCTTCAGGGTGCTGTCGAGCTGGCCCGATACGTTGGAGATCGTCTCTGAAAGAGAGCTCACATTCGCGAGAAAGGAATCGATGCCCGACGCATTGCGCTCCAAGGCTTCAGAGAAACGCTGGACGTTTTTGACCGTGTCGGTCAGCGGCTGCCGGGCGTCCTTGGTAAATCCCTCAAGCTGGGACACCACATTGTCGGCGCGCGTCAGCAGGCTCTGCGCGGTCTGAAGAAGATTGGTCACCGCTGAAGGACTCGCCTGGATTTCCGCGACCGTGTCCTGTTCTTCTGCCAGATCGAAGAGATTAGGCTCCGTTGGATCGCCCCCCGTCAGCTCGATATTGGCCGTGCCGGTCAATCCGGCCAAGCCGACATCCGCCTTGGTGGACCGCGTGATCGGTGTCAGGCGGTCGACCTCAGCGTCAGCAATCGCCACGCTGGGGTTCGAAAGGTCCAGATAAACCCGTCGAACATCGCCCACCTTCACGCCATTGAAGAGAACCGCGCTGCCACGCGAGAGACCTGACGCGGAACCGGGAATCCGAAACCGCAGAACTGCCGTCTCTCCCCGGTCACCGATATTTGCGCTCCAATAGACGAAACCGAATGCAGCCAGAATGACCAGCACGGTGAAGAAGCCGACAAGAACGTAGTTGGCTCTGGTTTCCATGATAACCTGCTAACCTCTCGCGGTACGGTCGATTTGCCGTGCGCGCTTTCCCCTGAAATAGGCTTTCACCCAAGGATCGTCGCATGCAAGCATGTCCTCGACCGTGCCTTCCACGAGCACACGTTTGCCACCGAGAACGGCAATGCGGTCACACGCCGTCAAGAGACTGTCGAGATCGTGCGTGACCATATAGACGGTCAGACCCATCGTGTCGCGCAGTTTCCCGACCAGCTCATCGAACTCGGCCGCGCCGATCGGGTCAAGGCCGGAGGTCGGCTCATCGAGAAATACGATGTCCGGATCAAGCGCCAGCGCGCGTGCAAGCGCTGCGCGTTTGATCATGCCACCGGAGAGCTCGGAGGGATATTTCGGCGCAGCGTTGCGCGGCAATCCCACGAGTTCGAGTTTCAGATAGGCCAGTTCATCCATCAGCGCGCGCGGCAGATCCAGATATTCACGCATCGGCACCTGTATGTTCTCAAGGACCGTGAGGGCCGAAAACAACGCACCGTGCTGAAACAGCACACCCTGATGCATATCGACTTTCAGTCGCTCTTCATCAGTCGCCGCGTCGAGATCCTGCCCCAACAGGTGAATGGATCCCGACTGCTTTCGCACGAGACCGAGGATGGTACGCAGCAACACGGACTTTCCCGCGCCCGAGGCCCCGACAAAGCCAAGAATTTCACCGCGGTACACATCAAGCGAAAGGCCATCGAGCACCAGCGTATCACCAAACCCGACTGTTACATCGCGCACGGAGAGAACCACATCGCGCGACTGCGCCACCTGCTCTTCCTGTCGTTCTTGGGTTAGCACCATCCCGCCACCTAAAAGTCGATTGCCGCGTAAAAGATGGCAAACATCCCATCCACAACGATCACCACGAAAATCGCCTTGACCACCGACGCGGTGACGTGGGTTCCCAACGACTCGGCACTTCCCCCCACTTTCATTCCCTCGATGGAAGCAATGATTCCGACGATCAGAGCCATGAAGGGCGCCTTGATCAAACCGGCAAAGATCGTTGAAAGATCGATGGAATCTCTCAACCGGTCAATAAAGGCTTCCGGCGGGATCCCCGAGTAAAGCCAAGCGATCAGCATCGCGCCACCGAGCGCTGCAAAGTTGGCAACGATGGTGAGACAGGGAACTGCCACCATGAGTGCCACGAGACGTGGAAAGACGAGAACACCGACCGGATTAAGACCGATCACGGTCAGCGCATCCACTTCTTCGCGCATCTTCATCGAGCCGATTTCAGCGGTAATCGCGCTGCCGGAACGGCCAGCGATCATAATCGCGGTCATCAGCACGCCGAGTTCGCGCAGAATGAGAATTCCGACCAGGTCGACAACGAAGATTTCAGCCCCGAAATACCGCAGCTGGAACGCGCCCTGTTGGGCGATGATGGCGCCGACGATGGCCGACATCAGCACGATAATCGGGACCGCACCCACCCCCATCCGGTCAATCTGGTTGACGATGGCGGCAGGATTGATGGCATGCGCGCGGCCAAGTTTCATCTGGGCGCCGCCGATGGTAGCCCCCAGAATATGAGCACCATAGATGATATCGTCCCGCGCCTCGTACATGGCGTGGCCGATCCGCTCCAACATGTTGAGAAACAGCGCGTTTTTTTTCGGGGGCTTGCTTTCGCTATCCTGTTCGACAGCATCCCGCACCGCGGGCAAAAGTATCTTGGCCGCCTCGCTTTCCCCGCTGATCACGACCTCGGCACCGCGCCTTTGATGTGCATAGACAAGACGTTCTATAATCCACGCCCCTGCCGTATCGAGGCTTGTCACCCCGGAAAGATCCATCCGGACATGCTGCGGCTCATCCTGCGCTTCCAGCTTACGCATACGCGCGTCGACCCGAGCCACGGTGCGCGTGTTCCACGCGCCTCTAAGGCGGCATGAGAGCACGCCATCTTCGATGCCTGTTTCCAGGTGAGGTTCCTCACTCTGGCCGGTCGGGCGCCCCGCGTCGCTTGCGTCGTCAACGGAATTGGTCAACATGGCACCATCATTAGTTCGGAGCAGGTCCAAAGGGAACCGCTTGCCGGCTCACACAGCCTCCATATAAGGCATGTTCCTCTGATAATTCAGATTTTTGCGAGAAGAAGGGCGGAAATGACACGCGAATTGGCCACAGGCACCGAGAGCTTTCCCATAGCTGGCGTTTTCACGATCTCCAGAGGCTCGCGAACGGAGGCGCGAGTCGTCACCTGCACGGTGAGCGAAAACGGTGTCCGTGGGCAGGGAGAATGTGTGCCCTACCCCCGTTATGGCGAGTCTGAGGAGAGCGTGATCAGCCAGATTGAAGCGATGCGAGAGGACATCGCCAACGGTATCAGCCGCGCTGATCTCGCCAAATCCATGCCAGCCGGAGCGGCGCGCAATGCCGTCGACTGCGCGCTGTGGGATCTGGAAGCGAAACTCTCCGGTCGGCGCGTTTCCGTAACTGCGTGCACCATCCCCCCGCGCCCCCTTCAAACCGCCTACACGATTTCTCTCGCTGAGCCTGAGGAAATGGCCGCCCAGGCGCGCGCGCATGCAACCCGTCCGCTTTTGAAGGTGAAACTGGGCGGAGAAAACGACGCGGCGCGCATTCATGCGGTGGCAGGCGCGGCCCCCGACAGCCGCCTTATCGTGGATGCGAATGAAGGCTGGACGGAAAAGAATATCCGCGAGAACATTCTGGCGGCGGCGGAATTCCACGTTGCTCTGATTGAACAGCCCCTGCCCGCCGGCAAGGATGAGCTCCTGCGCGAAATCCCGCATCCTGTGCCGATCTGCGCGGACGAAAGCGTGCACACCGCCGAAAGCCTCCCCGACCTTGCGGGGCTTTATGACTTCGTCAACATCAAACTGGACAAGACGGGCGGCCTGACCGCAGCGCTGGAATTGCGAGACCGCGCACGTGAAATGGGCTTCGGCGTGATGGTGGGATGCATGGTCGGGACGTCGCTCGCCATGGCGCCCGCTGTATTGCTTGCCCAGGGCGCCGATTACGTGGATCTGGACGGGCCACTGCTTCTGGCCAAGGATCGCCCTCATGGGCTCTCCTATTCCGGTTCGCTGGTCTCACCGCCCTCACCGCAGCTCTGGGGGTAAATGCCTTCCGGGTATCGAAAGTGCTCAGGCGGCTTTGATCCGATTTCTTTGAAATGCAGTCACCACCCCCTTTTCCCGGACCTCGGCGACCGCAGGGTTCGCACCGAGAACCTGTGCCCAGGTGATGATTTCAAAGCGCCCGTCGAAATGCTCGACAAGGGCCGTGCAGCTTTCCACCCAGTCGCCCGTGTTCATGTAGGTGACCCCGCCGATATCCTCCATCGCAGCATGGTGGATATGACCGCAGATAACACCGTCAACTTCGGAGCGCTGGGCTTCCTGCGCAAGCACGTCCTGGAAGGAGCTAATGAATTTGACCGCCTTCTTGACCTTGATCTTCGCCCATGAGGAGAAGGACCAGTAAGGTCGTCCCAGCACACGCCGCACCCGCCCGATCACGCGGTTGACGACAATGGCCAGATCGTACGCCTTGTCGCCGAGATAGGCGAGCCAGCGTACGTTGTGCACGACCTGATCAAACTGGTCACCGTGAATGACGAGGAACTTTCGCCCGTCGACCGTCTCATGAACCACCCGGTCAGCCACGACGATTCCACCAAAATGGATCCCTTGAAACGAGCGAAGAAACTCGTCGTGGTTCCCGGCGATATATGTGATCTCGGCACCCTTGCGCGCTTTGCGTAAAAGCTTCTGCACCACGTCGTTATGTGCCGCCGGCCAGTGCCATGAACGCCTGAGGCGCCAACCATCGACGATGTCACCGACCAGATAGATCTTGTCTGCATCGTGATAGCGCAGAAAATCGATCAGAAACTCGGCCTTTGCCGGTTTCGAGCCGAGGTGAACGTCTGAAATGAAGAGTGCGCGAAATCTGCGGTGTTCAGCGCCGGTCATTGTCCCGCCTGAGCCTTGTTAAGTCGCGCATTCTATGGCCCGATTCATGTCACAGACATATGACGACTACCGTTTCAATACGGAAAATCGGCTCCAGCAGACCGCAAAATATCCGGTCGCGGCATGATTCCAGCGCATGAAACTGCTTCGCGACATTCAACGCTGGAAAAAGCCTCTGCGAGCGCCTAAGCACAGGAGATGAATCAGGCCGTGCGAGCGTCGGAGCCTTTTCACAAAATTGCGCGACGCTCGGATGCAATGCCGCAAGCCAAACGGCCACGCCGCCAGAGCCATAATGTGGAGCAGCCAATGTCGTCCGACAACAAGAAGCCGCAGCGATCAGAATTCGACGAAGCTGCGCTCTTCTTTCACCGTCACCCAACCCCCGGCAAGCTGGAAATCCAAGCAACCAAGCCTTTGGGCAACCAGCGCGATCTGGCATTGGCGTATTCACCCGGTGTCGCCGCCCCCTGCATGGCCATCCATGATGATCCGAAGTGCGCTGCCGATTATACGGCCCGCGCAAACCTCGTGGCCGTGGTCTCGAACGGTTCGGCAGTGCTGGGGCTCGGCAATATCGGTCCACTTGCATCCAAGCCGGTGATGGAAGGAAAGGCCGTCCTTTTCAAGAAATTCGCCGGCATCGACGTATTCGACATCGAGATCGACGCGCCTGAAATCGATCGCATGGTGGAAACCGTCGCCGCCCTCGAACCCACCTTCGGCGGCATCAACCTTGAAGATATCAAAGCGCCTGAATGCTTCGAGGTAGAGGAGCAGTTGAAGGCGCGCATGGGCATCCCCGTGTTCCACGACGATCAGCATGGCACTGCAATCATCGTCGCCGCCGCCGTTCTGAACGGTCTCGAACTGGCAGGCAAGGACATAGCTTCGGCCAAGATCGTTTCGTCTGGTGCGGGAGCTGCCGCGCTCGCCTGCCTCAATCTGCTTGTTTCGCTCGGCGCAAAAACCGACAACATCTGGCTGACAGACCGGCACGGTGTTGTCTACGAAGGCCGCAAGGAGGAGATGGATCGCTGGAAAGCGCCCTATGTGAAGGACACTAAGGCCCGCAAGCTGGCCGAAGTGATCGGTGGTGCAGATGTTTTCCTCGGGCTTTCGGCAGCCGGTGTTCTAAAGCCGGAAATGTTGGCGAACATGGCCGAAAAGCCGCTGATACTTGCGCTCGCCAATCCCGTGCCCGAAATCATGCCGGACGTGGCGCGCGAAGCACGGCCCGACGCCATGATCTGCACCGGGCGCTCGGATTTCCCAAACCAGGTGAACAACGTTTTGTGCTTCCCCTACATCTTCAGAGGAGCACTCGATGTCGGGGCGACCGCCATCAACGAGGAAATGAAACGTGCCGCTGTGAAGGCAATCGCCGGCTTGGCTCGCGAAGAACCCTCTGATGTCGCGGCGCGTGCCTATTCCGCTGAGACACCGATCTTCGGTCCGGATTTCCTTATCCCTTCACCCTTCGACCCACGTCTCATCCTGCGCATCGCTCCGGCTGTTGCAGAAGCGGCTATGAAGAGCGGCGTTGCCGCACGCCCCATTGAGGACATGGACCAGTACCTTGATCGGCTGAACCGTTTCGTGTTCCGCTCGGGTCTGGTGATGAAACCTGTCTTCTCCGCGGCCAAGGGCGCGGGAACCAAGCGCGTGATCTACGCCGATGGAGAAGATGAGCGCGTGCTGCGCGCTGCCCAGGTTGTGATTGAGGAAGGCATTGCAGAGCCCATCATCATCGGCCGCCCGCATGTGGTGGAAACGCGACTGAAGCGTTATGGCCTGCGTATTCGACCTGGCGAGGACTTCGCCATCATCAACCCGGAAGATGACCCGCGCTATCGCGACTATGTGGATCTGCTGGTGCAACTGGCCGGCCGACGCGGTGTGACGCCCGAAGCGGCCAGAACACTGGTTCGCACCAACACAACGGTCATTGCCGCCATCGCCATGATGCGCGATGAAGCCGACGCCATGATTTGCGGCCTCGAAGGGCGCTTTGAAAAGCATCTGCGCTATGTCGACATGATCATCGGCAAACGCGAAGGGGTGTGCGATCTCTCCACCCTTTCCATGTTGATCTCGCAGTTTGGCGTGACATTCTTCACCGACACCTACGTCACGCTATGCCCCACGGCTTCCGAGATCGTGGAAACCACCATTCTGGCAGCCGAAGAAATCCGGCGGTTTGGTATCGAACCCAAGGCGGCGCTGCTGTCGCACTCCAATTTTGGCTCACGCGATTCTGAGAGCTCGATCAAGATGCGCGAAGCCGCATTGACGCTGAAGCGCATCGCGCCGGATCTTGTGTCCGATGGTGAGATGCACGGCGATTCCGCGCTCTCTGAGGTACTGCGCCAGCGCGTCTACCCACAGGCATCGCTCACCGGAGAGGCCAACCTTCTCGTCTTCCCCACCCTCGACGCAGCCAACATCACGCTGACCACATTGAAGATTATGACAGATGCGCTGCATGTCGGCCCAATTCTCCTTGGAACGGCCATGCCTGCACATATTCTGACACCTTCGGTGACCTCACGCGGCGTCGTGAACATGACTGCTCTCGCAGCCGTGGAGGCCTTGCAAAAAAGCAAGGCGGTCATGACCGGCTGACTGCCAGTCGGGTCGGAGAATGAATAGAAGGCGAGCCGGTGAAAAACTGTTGTCTCTAACCCTAGCTTAACCTGGTTGCCTTAACTTCGCCGTTCAACCGGCGATGTATACCGAAGTGCGATGCGGTCTGCTCGCGCGTCAGCCGGAAAGTGCAGGCGGGGCACAAAATGCGTCTGGTTGGAAAACACCTGTTGCGATTGATTTTGCTGGCTTTTACAGCCATGCCAATCGTTGCAGTCACAGTTTTGCCTTCCCAAGCAACATCGCGCATCTGCAAAACACTCGAGGCGCAACTCGCGGCATTGCCGTCGGGCTCATCCAAAAAAAGCCGGAACTACGCTGGCGCCATAGCAAAGCAGCAGCAGCAACTCGGCATCGTTCGGGCGCGCATGAAGCAGGCAAGGTGTGGCTTCGGTATTTTCGGCAACCGGATTCCTGAATGTGCGCAGCTAAGAAAATCTGCCGCAAGCATGGAGAACAACCTCGCGAAACTGCGCCGGCAGCAAGGCCGCATCGGTGGCGGCTCTCAGGCGCAACGCTCGCGAATTCAGGCAAGGCTGAGGGCCAACAATTGCCAAGATAAGGGCGCCGCACAAGCGCGCAAGAGCACCAGAGAAACAGCAAAGAAAAGCGCGACGTCAGCGCCCCGCAAGCGGCATCGTCCCAGCACGGTTTTTCAAACCATGTGCGTGCGGACGTGCGACGGGTATTATTTCCCAATCTCCTTTTCCGTATCCAAGGACAAATTTTCCAGGGACGAAAAGACCTGTATGGCGCGGTGTCCAGGAGCGGAGGTGGCGCTCTATGCACATGACGTTTTGAACGAGGAGGCCGAAGACATGGTTTCGACGGTGGATGGCACCCCCTATCGTGAGCTTCCAAAGGCGTTCAGCTACCGTCGCACAGGCGTCTCCCGCGAAACCTGCAGCTGCCGAAAGGACAGACGTTTCACCATCTTGGCAGGGGAAAAAGCAGTAGACGCGCGAGCTTTCTCAGACGAGGAGACCACGAACGCGCCGGAGCCCCAATTGATCGCAAACGAAAAGACCTCCGACACGTCCCCAAGCTTTTATGTGGCAGTGCCTCCGAAACAGGAAGTCGAACAAAGTGAAATCCCGGAACCGGTACTGAACAAGACCGTCCCTCCAGCCCGCTCATTCGACGATGAAGCAGCCCAGCGACGTGTCAGGATAGTCGGGCCAGCGTTTCTTCCCGACCCAAAAGAGGCAATAGACCTGCGAGCTCCGGACCCTGCTCCCGCCCCGTGAGGGCGATACGCAGCGGCATGAAGAGGCCGCGCCCCTTACGGCCGGTTTCCGCTTTGACGGCCCCAGTCCATGCGCGCCAGGTATCCGCGTCCCACGGCTCCTCAGGCAAATGTTTTGCGGCAGCCCGAACGAAATCACGGTCCTCTGTCGATAGATCCGCATCCTTGGCCGGGCTTTTCTTTACGATCCGCCACCAGTCTTCTGCTTCGGAAACCGTCTCTAGATTGCCGCGCACGGCGATCCAGAATGCCTCGGCATCGTCCCCCGCGATGCCCAACAGGGACAGGCGATCCGCGACCTCGCCGAATGGCAACGTCTGAATGAGGTGTCGGCTGAGGCCCGATAGTTCGGCGGGGTCGAATTTCGCCGCCGACCGGGACGTTGACGTCGGTTCGAAAAGCGCGGCCAGCTCTTCCATTGAGGAGGCCGCGGTCACGTTCTCTGAGGTGCCGATAAGCACGGCAAGCGAAGCGACCGCCATGGGTTCTATTCCGGCATCGCGCAGGCTGGCGACGGAAAGGGAACCTGTACGTTTTGACAGTCCCTCACCCGATACGGTTGTCAACAGATTGTGGTGTCCAAAAGCCGGCGGTTCCGCTGAAAGCGCCCTAAACAACGCAATCTGCGCGCCCGTGTTTGTCACATGGTCGTCGCCGCGGATGATATGCGTGACGCCAAGATCAATATCATCGATCACCGAGGGCAGCGTGTAGAGATAAGTGCCATCGGCGCGGATCAGAACCGGATCCGACATGGAAGCGAGATCCACCATCTGGGGACCGCGCACCACGTCGTCCCACTGGACTTCCGTGCGTTCGGTCGTAAAGGGATCACTCCGATAATTGGGCAGGAGAAAGCGCCAGTGGGGCTTGCGGCCTTCAGCCTCCAGCGCGGCCCTTTCCTCATCGCTCAGCTTCAAAGCCTCGCGGCCGTAAACGGGTGGCAGGCGGCGCGACAAGCGGATTTTGCGCCGACGCTCCAGCTCCTCCGGCGTCTCGTAGCAAGGATAGAGAAGCCCCGCGGCCTTGAGCTTTTCCACCGCCGCGTCGTAGAGGCTGAACCTCTGCGACTGCGCGACGGTCAAATCCGGTTTGATGCCGAGCCATTCAAGATCGCGGGAGATGCCATCGGCATACTCCTTGCGCGAGCGCTCAACATCCGTGTCGTCGAAACGCAGAATGAAGCGCCCGCCCCTTTTCTTTGCGTAGAGCCAGTTGAAGAGCGCGGTGCGCGTGTTGCCGATATGGATATGGCCGGTCGGAGACGGCGCGAAACGAACGGTGACTGTCATGGGTGCGGGCCTATCCAAAAGCGCTGCAATTGGCAAGGAGAACCGGCTATGCAGCTAGCTGACGGGCAGCGAGGCCACGGGATACAAACAAAAGCATCACGCAGGCTGCAAGACAATAAATCCCCATTATCCCGATCTGAAACGGATAGCTGACGCCGCGATCAATCAGGAATCCGGTAATGCCCGGACCCATGGCTGTTGCAAAGACCATGATGGCGACGGTGAGCGCACGGATGGAGCCCAGATGCCTGATGCCGTAGACCTCCGGCCACAACGCACCGAAAAGAGTGGATGAGAAACCATAGGAAACCCCCATCAGGCCCATAAAAACAAACGCGCTCCACTGGGCATTGCTGGCCGCGAGTATGAGACAGGCCGAGCCGAGAGGGATCAAGAAACCGGGAAGAAGTGAAACCGCTGAAAACCGATCGATCAACTGCCCGGAAATCAGGGCGAACACCACGGTCATCGAGGCCATGAAGGTGAAGGAAGAGGCAAACACCTCCAGCGACCATCCACGCAATTCCACCAGATAAACCTGATGAAAGAAGATCGTGGTGCCGATAAAGCCCGGCGCCATGACACCGAGCAGAAGCAGGTAGAACACGGGATCGCGCAGGACCTCGCCGCGCGTCCAGTCACGGGCGGTGCTGCGGCGTTCCGTTGGATCGCTGGCGCGCGGCGCCCGCTCAACGGCGATCAAGCCGGAAATGACCGGCAAGGCAAACAGCAGAAGCAGGGCTGCGGCGATGAACCAGCTGTTGCGCCAGCCGACGAGAGCAGCTACCGCAACGAAGGCTAGGGGCAGAATTGCCTCGCCCACATTGTGGCCGAGGGTCGCCACAGACACCGCGCGCCCGCGCTGCGCAGAAAACCAGCGCCCCATCGCCGTCAGTGAATTGTGCGTCATCATCCCCTGCCCGAACAGGCGCAGCATGTAAATCGTCACCACCAGTACGAGCAACGAATGCGATAGCGCCATGGAGATGCAGGCCAGCGCCAGCAGAGGAATGATGATGAAGGTGACCTTGCGCGCCGAATAGCGGTCCACGATCTGTCCCAGCCGTGGAAGGGTGAATGCACTGGCCAGTGTGGCCACCATGTAGAGCGTGCCGAACGTGCCGTGGGAAAGGCCATATTCCGCGCGGATCTCACCTGCAGAAAGCGAAATGAAGAATGTCTGCCCGAAAGAAGAAAACAACGTGAGAAGAAATCCGCCCGCAAGCCAGCGCGCGTTCTCGCGAAGAAAATTCAGATAAGACATGAAAAACTCTGATGTTTGGCCGAATGGCCGTGGCCTCCCCGCGGACGCGGTTTGGTGCATCCTAGCCCGCCAACACGATTGCGCAATGGGCCAGTCCCGACAAGGCCCCTTGCAAAACGCATAAGAATCGACTTATGTTTTTGGCATGACAGAAGCGGAAATCTTCAAAGCCCTTGCCGATCCGACGCGCCGGCAAATCCTGGAACGGTTGAGCAGCGGCGAGCGCAACGCGACGGAATTGCGCGAAGGGTTGGCCATATCCCAGCCGGCAGTGTCGCAGCATCTCGCTGTGTTGCGTGCGGCAGGACTGATTGAAGAGCAAAAACTGGGCCGGCAGATGCGCTACCGCATCAGGGCCGGTGGAATGGAGCCTGCGGTGAGCTGGCTGACACGATATCGCGCCTTCTGGCCAGAACGGGTCGAGAAGCTCCAAACACTGCTCAGGGAGATGGACCAATGAGCGAAGCCAAAGACGAAAAAGAACATGAAACCATTGTCTTGGAGTATCTTCTGGAATCGTCTCCCGAGAAGGTTTGGCGTGCGCTCACCATTGCCGAGCTGGCTGAAAGCTGGCTTGGTAAACCGGACGGAAGCATAGGCATGCCGGAATACGAAATGCTCGACACGGTACCGTTTTCCAGAGTGCGCTACACCTTGCACGACATCGAGACGGACACACCGCAGACCCTCGTGACTTTTGAGATCGGCCCGGCGCCTGGCGGCAAGACCTGGTTCCGACTGACGCACAGCCCGCGCGCCCTACCCCGCATGGCTGCGAACGGCAATTGGGGGCCCACGGCGCTCGCTGCCTAAGACCCATACCAAACGACATTGTTGACAAGGAGATCGCGCATGCGCGACACGATGGCGCTCGTCCCCATGGTTGTGGAGCAATCACCCCGAGGTGAACGCTCCTTCGACATCTATTCGAGGCTCCTGCGGGAGCGGATCATCTTTCTGAACGGCGAGGTGAATGACGATTCGGCGGCGCTCATCTGCGCGCAGCTTCTCTATCTGGAAGCGGAGAACCCGGAACGGGAAATCTCCTTCTACATAAACTCACCGGGCGGCGTCGTCTCGAGCGGGTTCGCCATCTATGACACGATGAATTTCATCAACAGCCCCGTGGCGACCGTCTGCATGGGGACGGCCGGTTCCATGGGATCGTTTCTGCTGATGGCGGGCGCGCCTGGTCGGCGTGCGGCCCTTGCCAATGCCAGCATCGTCCTACACCAGCCTTCCGGCGGTTTTCGTGGCCAGGCATCCGACGTGCAGCGCCACGCAGAAGATATTTTGAAGCTGAAGCGCAGGCTGATCCGGCTCTATGCAGAACATTGCGGGCGCACGGAAGAGGAGGTGGAGCGAACGCTCGACCGAGACTTCTTTATGACAGCGCAGGAAGCCTGTGCCTGGGGCTTGGTCGACCGGGTCTATTCAACCCGAAAGGACCTGGAGGCCCGGACGGGAGAACAGCAAGCAAAACCCAAACAAAATCCTGAAAAAACAGAAACCTAGGATCGATCCCTGAATCTGTTCGTGATCGGGTAACGACGGTCCCGCCCGAAATTCTTCTTGGTAATCTTCACACCGGGTGCAGCCTGCCGACGCTTGTATTCGGCAATATAGAGGAGATGCTCGACCCTATGGGCCGTTTCGCGATCGTGCCCGCGCGCGACGATCGCGTCGACACTCATTTCCCCTTCAACGAGACATTCCAGAATATCGTCGAGCACTGGATAGGGCGGCAGGGAATCCTGATCCGTCTGATCCGGACGCAGCTCGGCAGACGGCGCCTTGTCGATGATGTTTTGCGGAATGACCTCTCCCGAAGGCCCCAGCGCGCCAGGCGGAACGGTCGTGTTGCGCCAGGCCGACAGGGCATAGACCTGCATCTTGTACACATCCTTGATTGGATTGAAGCCGCCATTCATATCGCCGTAGAGCGTGGCGTAGCCGACGGACATTTCCGACTTGTTGCCCGTGGTGACAACCATGGAGCCGAACTTGTTCGAGACAGCCATGAGGATGGTGCCGCGGGTGCGGCTTTGCAGGTTTTCCTCCGTCACTCCTTCCTTGGTGCCTTCAAAAAGCTGGCCGAGAGCGTTCGAGAACCCTTCGACCGGTTCGAAGATCGGAACGATGTCGTAACGGCAACCCAGCGCCCGCGCGCAGTCTTCCGCATCCTTGAGCGAATCCTTGGAGGTGTAGTGGTATGGCATCATGATGCAGCGAACCCGCTCCTCCCCCAAAGCATCCACTGCCAGCGCAGCACAGATGGCAGAATCGATGCCGCCCGATAGGCCAAGAACCACATTCTTGAAGCCGTTCTTGTTCACATAGTCGCGCAGGCCCAGCATGCAGGCACGATAATCGGCTTCTTCCTTCTCCGGGATCTTCGACATGGGACCGTCATCGCAGCGCCACCCCTCTCCCTCGCGTTTCCAGGTCGATATCGAGACGACCTCCTCGAACTGGCTCATTTGAAAGGCAAGGGATTTGTCGGCCTGGATGGCAAAGGATGCGCCGTCGAAGACAAGTTCATCCTGCCCGCCGAGCTGATTGGCATACAGGATCGGCAGACCGCTCTCTATCACCTGGCGAATGACCACCTGTTGGCGCACTTCGACCTTGCCGCGATAATAAGGCGAGCCGTTCGGCACCAGGAGCATCTCGGCCCCCGATTCGGCCAGCGTCTCGCAAACGCCGAGTTCCCCCCAAATGTCCTCGCAGACGGGGATGCCGATGCGAACACCACGGAAGTTGACAGGCCCCGGCATATGCGGTCCCGGCTGGAAAACACGCTTCTCGTCGAATTCTCCGTAATTGGGAAGATCAAGCTTGAAGCGTTCGGCGATCACCTCACCACCATCGAGGACCATCACCGCATTGTGCAGCCCGCTCTCTCGTTTGAGCGGCACCCCGATGATGACACCCGGCCCCTCATCCTTGGTGTCTTCGGCAAGCTCGCGAACAGCCCTCTCGCACGCGTCGACGAAGGCCGGTTTGAGGACCAGATCTTCCGGCGGATAACCGGCAATGAACAGCTCCGTGAACAGAACGAGATCGGCACCATGGCGCGCGGCCTCTGCCCTGGCCTCGCGCGCTTTTGCCAGATTTCCCGTGACATCACCCACAACCGGATTGAGCTGAGCGGTGGCGATGCGCAGAATGTCGGAAGGGGCAGATTTGGGTACCATGACGTTCCTGTTCGATATGTCTGAGGAAGCGAAGTGCCTTAAGCGTGTAGCCTTTGCACCCCCCGCTGGCAACACTGCCGCTCTGGTCAGACACCCACGCCAAGCCCCTCCTCGCTGCGGTCCAGAATGAGCGGGATGATCAGATCTTCCTCATCGTCCAGGTGCCGAAGAAGCATGCCAAGCAGCGCCTCATTGTCGCGTGCATAGGCATCCGCAGCGAAGCGCTCGCGCGCATTGTTGGCCTGCAGCGCCTGCAGGAAGGCTGTACCCGCCTGCGCATTGCGCTCCAAGGCGTCATGGATCACATGATGATCACTGTCGAGCAGATCAAATCCGCGCTTCATGCGCGGCTCGGCTTTCGCGAAAACCGGGAAGTAGTGCATATCCTCTATCTGATGATGCCCGTGGAGTTGCTGCAGGAAGAAACGCAGGCGCGGCGCAAACCAGCCAGCAAAATCGCGCGGTGCAAGCCTCTCTTCCCGGTAGTCGACCATTCCCGTCTTCAGCATGCCCCCCAACTCGCGGAACATGTCGTGTCGCTGCAGCCAGAACCGGGCCATTTCACCGAGATTGGGATGCCCCTGCCAGACCTCGCGCGGATATTTCTCCACGAGATAAAGCAGGTCTGCCGGGAGGCCGACACGTGTCTCGAGTTTGAGGGCGTCCGAAATGTCAGTCATTCCTGCTCACGTTCCTCCGCGACAATGACACCAGGGCTGCCGCGCTGATACTGAGGCAACCCATCCGCGATATCATAGAAATCGCCCTTGTCCGCCACGAAAATATGGCTTTCGGCGGTGAGCCCGGACGGCAGGTCGAACGCACCGGCCAGTATTGAGATCTTATCCGCGCCAAGCCGTCTCCAGAACAAGGCTGAGCCGCATGTCTTGCAAAATCCACGTCGCGCAAAATCGGACGCCGCATACCAGGTGAGTTGATCCTCGCCTTCGAGCATCACGTTCGAGACGTCGACATCCGTCGCCGCATAGTAAAGCCCCGTCTGCTTGCGGCACTGCGAACAATGGCAATAGACCACACCACGCAATGAGCCCTTGGTGCGAAAACGGACCGCACCGCACAGGCACGATCCGCTGCATTCGTTTGTCATGGTTCTCTCCCAACGCGACCAAGTCGTATGGAGACCATGTTTATCAGTGGCACGCCCCAAGCGACATCAACTATCGCTGAAGCTATGGCTCAATCCGTTTCAGCCGTTGGCGACCTTGCCTGCCGGCAATGACTCTCGGTCTTTCTTCAAGAGCTCCGCCACCAGGAAAGACAGTTCCAGCGCCTGATCGGCATTGAGACGCGGGTCACAATGCGTGTGGTATCGATCCTGCAGTTCCTCGTCGCGGATGGCACGCGCGCCGCCCGTGCACTCGGTAACGTTCTTGCCGGTCATCTCCACATGCAGGCCGCCCGGGTGCGAGCCCTCGGCGCGGTGCACCTCGAAGAAGGTCTGGACCTCCTTGAGAATGCGGTCGAAGGGTCGCGTCTTGTAGCCCGCGGCAGTGACGGTGTTGCCGTGCATAGGATCGCAGGACCACACGACCTTGCGGCCTTCCTTTTCCACCGCCCGAATGAGCTTCGGCAGATGGTCTGCGACCTTGTCCGCGCCGAAACGTGCGATCAGGGTCAGGCGGCCGGGCTCATTTTCCGGGTTGAGAATATCAATCAGTTCGAGCAGGCCGTCCGGCGAGAGCGAGGGACCGCATTTCAGCCCAAGCGGATTCTTGATGCCACGGCAGTATTCCACATGAGCATGATCGGGCTGGCGCGTGCGATCACCGATCCAGATCATGTGACCGGATGTGGCGTACCAGTCGCCGGAGGTGGAATCGACGCGCGTCAATGCCTCCTCATACCCAAGAAGCAGACCCTCATGGCTGGTGTAGAAATCCGTCTCGCGCAGTGCATGGGTGCTTTCACCCGTGATGCCAATGGCACGCATGAAGTCGACCGCCTCGGAAATGCGATTGGCGAGTTCCTGATAGCGCTCGGCCTGCGGGCTGTCGGACAGAAAGCCCAGCATCCACTTGTGAACGTTCTCCAGATTGGCAAACCCGCCCTGGGCAAAAGCGCGCAGAAGATTGAGTGTCGCGGCTGACTGCCGATAGACCATCTCCTGGCGCGCAGGATCGGGAATGCGCGAGGCTTCGTCGAATTCGATGCCGTTGATGATGTCACCGCGGTAGCTCGGCAGCACCACATCGCCTTTGGTCTCGTTATCTGAGGAGCGCGGCTTGGCGAACTGGCCGGCAATGCGCCCGACCTTCACAACGGGCTGCGATCCCGCATAGGTCAGGACAACGGCCATCTGCAGGAAGGCGCGGAAGAAATCGCGGATGTTGTCCGCGCCGTGCTCGGCAAAGCTTTCGGCGCAATCGCCCCCCTGAAGCAGGAAACCGTTGCCTTCGGCGACAGCAGCGAGCTGCTTCTTCAGCTTGCGCGCCTCGCCTGCAAAAACGAGCGGCGGATACGTGGCCATGCGCGCCTCGACCTCGGCCAGGGCTTCAGCGTCCGGATAGGCCGGAACCTGCTGGATTGGCTTGTTTCTCCACGAATTCGGCGACCACTTCGTCATCTTGCTTACTCGACAGTTGCTACAGGATCATGCCCTCTATCCGCTGAAATCTCCAAGACGGATACTGGAAGGCCGCTTCTTAACCAAAGGAAGCGCCTGATACTAGCCCGCAATTGTGGCATGAAGGAAACACTAACGCACGAAAGATGCAAAATCAGGAGTTATCTGCATTAAAAGTGCATCGAAAAAAGCCTGCTCCTCGGCCGCAAGCGTCACGGCGCGCGGATAGGTTGGCCTCTTGCGATCCGCAAGGATAGCAGCATCAAAGCCGTCGGTCTCATGAATGAAACGCTCGACCCCGGCACAGCCATGTTCACGCAGGAAACCCTGAAGCACTGCATCGAGATAGGACTGGATGATCTCCAGACGCCCCTTCCCTTCGCAAACCGATGCTTCATATACATAAAGCGGGCAATCCGACGGCACCCCTCCGGTCAATTCAAGATCGTCCGGCGTAATCAAGACGCGCTTGTAACGCTCTTCACGAATATCGACTGCGGCAAGGTTCTCAGCCCGATCCAGGACCAGCAGGCCGTCGATGACGGCCCCTGCTTCACGGCGCACGCTCAGAAGGGCTCGGTTGCTTGCCTCATCGCGACGCACCCAGTGGCGCCGCCAGCCCTTCAGGCGAGCAGGCAGCGCATTCACAATCTCGGTGCGATGGGTATCGCGGTTGACGAGCGACCCATAGCCAAAATACCCGACAAGAGCACCCGCTGCCGCGCCCTCCCCCATATCAGTCGACCCGCTGCCCTTTTTCGACACGGTAGGTCGGTTGATACATCGTGACCAGTTCTTCGGCCGCCGATGGGTGCACTGCCATGGTTCGATCAAAATCGTCCTTGGTGAGCCGCGCCTTGAGGGCGATACCCAACACCTGCGCCATCTCGCCGGCATCCGGCCCAAGGACGTGCGCACCGAGCACCCGCCGGCTTTCGCCATCCACAACCAGCTTCATCAGCATTTTCTCCTGACGGCCGGAAAGCGTGTGCCGCATGGGGCGGAAGCTCGCACGATAGACTTCCAGTCGGTCGAAACGTTGCGCTGCCTCGTCCTCGGAAAGCCCGACCGTACCAATCTCCGGCTGGGAAAACACGGCGGTGGCGATCGTGTCATGGTCGACCTCGGTCGGATTGCCCTTATACTCGGTCTCGATGAAGCACATCGCCTCATGGATCGCGACCGGTGTCAGCTGTACCCGATTGGTGACATCGCCCAGCGCCCAGATATTGTCGACATTGGTGCGTGAATACGCATCAACGATGATCTCACCGGTCTTGCCCGTTTCAACGCCGGCCGCCTCAAGTCCCAGCCCTTCAGTATTGGGAATTCGGCCAATGGCAAGCATCACCTGGCCCGCCCGCAGCACTTCACCCGATTTCAGGCGAACATCCAATTCACCATCGGCGCGCTTTTCGACCTGGGTAAGGACATCCTGGCAGATGATGCGGATCCCCTTGGCTTCCATGGTAGCATGAAGCTCACGCCGCAAATCGAGATCAAAGCGCGACAGGATTTCCTTACCGCGATAGACCAGCGTCGTGTCGACACCCAGGCCGTGGAAAATGTTTGCAAACTCGACAGCGATATAACCACCACCTTCAATCACAATGCTCGAAGGCAGTTCAGGAAGATCAAATGCCTCATTGGAAGAGATACAGAGCTCCTGACCGGGCAATGCGACATGTGGATTGGGGCGACCGCCAACGGCGATGATGATCTTGTCAGCAGTTACGCGCTTTCCTCCGACATCGAGCGTGTGCCGATCCACCAGCATTGCACGCGCCTCGAAAATGTCGGCGCCGGCATTCTCAAGTCCCTTGCGATAGAGACCTTCGAGCCGAGTGATCTCCTGGTCCTTGTTGGCGACGAGCGTTTTCCAGTCAAACGTGGGTTTGGGCACCGACCAGCCATACCCGGCTGCATCCTCGAAATGCTCAGGAAACTGAGAGGCATAGACATAGAGCTTTTTGGGTACGCAGCCGCGAATGACACAGGTGCCGCCAAAGCGGTATTCTTCAGCAATCGCAACGCGCTTCCCCAGCCCCGCGGCCACGCGTGCGGCGCGCACACCGCCCGAACCGCCGCCAATCACAAATAGATCGTAGTCGAAATCGCTCATCGTCTATTTCTCGCCCCTTGAATAACTAGAATAACCGGCGTTCACCGGGCTGGCGCCGTTTGGCACCCCTGCGACCGCCTCGTTGCAGAACTCACTTAGAAACGCCCATAGAAGAATAAAAGCCCGGCACGAAGACCGGGCTCTAACTGTTTCGTGATCGAAAGCTTATTGAGCCTTCGTTCCCTCTTCAGAAGCCTCTCCGTTTCCTGTCGCCTTGGTCGCGGCCTGGATCTGCTGGCCCACCATCTGAGCGAGATCGCGGGCAATGCCACGCCGCCAGATTTCACCGGCCTTCAGCACCTCGCGGGTCACGATCGGGCCATCCTCTATCAGCTTGATCCCGGTCGGTGACGAGTAGAACTGCGCGATTTCGGTAAGCTCCTGCTCCGTAAAGACACGAGCATAAGCCTGTGCCGCTTCGCGCTCCAGATCGACCCGACGGCTCGCCAGTTCAATGGCCTTCTCGTCGACCGTGGCATTGATCAGTGCAACCATGTCCGGGTTTTTGCGAATGAGCTCTGATTTCAGAGCCGCTGCCGCCTGGGGCAAAACGCCATCAAAATCATCGGTGGCGTTGATCGCATCAATCGCGGAGCGTGCCGCTGCAAGATGCGAAGCGGAAATCTCCTGCGCGCCGGCAGGGGTGAAAGCGAACGTCATCGCCAAGGCTGCAGAAGCTGCAACAAGGCGGATGCGGGTTGCCAGGTTCATATGTTTCTCACTCCATTCTTGTTCATGCGGCCCGGAGGGTTCGCACCTCGCCATCACCAGCCACGAAAGCGGTGTCCGCGAGGTCGAGGAACAGGCCGTGTTCTACAACACCCGGTATGGCGTTCAAAGCGCTTGCCAATGCTCTTGGATCGGGAATGCGGCCAAAAGATGCATCAACGATGAGATGCCCGCCATCGGTAACAAACGATGATCCGTCCCTTTCCCGAACTTCCAGGCTTCCTTCGAGTCCGAGCGCACGCGCGGCTTCACCGATGGCCCGAACCGTAGCGCCTAGCCCAAAGGCATTGACCTCAATCGGCAATGGAAAACGACCGAGCGTTTCAACGATTTTCGACTTGTCGGCAATGACGATCATCCGTTTGGAGGCCGCCGCGACGATCTTTTCGCGCAGCAGCGCGCCTCCTCCCCCCTTGATCAAACCAAGCTGCGGGCCGATTTCATCGGCACCGTCCACAGTCAGGTCCAGTTCGGGTGTTTCTTCGAGTGTGGTGAGCGCTACACCCAGTTCGCTGCACAGCTTGGCCGTGCGTTCCGAAGTAGGCACCCCAATCACGGTCAGGCCACCAGCCACCCGTTGAGCCAACAGGCGGACAAACTCCTCTGCGGTGGACCCTGTTCCGATGCCCAGCCGCATCCCGTCTTCAACGTGATCAAGCGCGGCCCGAGCAGCCTCGATCTTCAATTCCCGCATATCCGCCGACATCTTGCCCCCGGTCATATCTCAGCGGTTCCTAACCCGTTTTATCGCTCCCCGCAATGCAGGCCAGAGCGCATGGGCGGCGACAGGGCCAAACTTGCTTCACCCAGCCGTGCACTGTATCCCAGTGAAACTCAACGAAGGGAACATCATGTCAGCGCCAATCATTGTCTTCGATCTCGACGGAACACTCGTCGACACGGCACCAGACCTGCTCGACAGCCTGAATCACTGCCTCGAGACTGTCGACATGGAACCGGTGAAGCAGGAAGACATCAACCGCATTGTCGGTTTTGGCAGTCGTGTGATGATCGAGCGGGCCTTCGCCCTTCGTAAAAGGCATCTGGCCCGAGACCAGCTGGACGCGCTGCAGGCCATTTTCCTGGAGCATTATACCGCCAACGTCCCCGGTCATTCCCGCCCCTTTCCCGGCGCGGTCGAGACGATCGAACGTTTTCTGGCGGCGGGATACACAGCAGCAGTCTGCACCAACAAACTCGAAGGGATGTCTCTTTCGCTTCTTGAAGCGCTTGGTCTTGTCGGACATTTCCGCGCGATATGTGGCGGCGACACCTTCCCCATGCGCAAACCCGACCCCGGTCATCTTTTGCGGACCATCGCCATGGCAGGCGCTGATCCTCAACGGGCGGTGATGGTTGGCGATTCGCGGACGGATATCGACACAGCGAAGGCCGCCGGCGTTCCCGTTATCGCGGTTGATTTTGGCTATACCGATCAGCATGTAAGCACATTTGAACCCTCACGTGTGATCTCAGGTTTTGACGAGCTCACAGTCGAAATGGTGGAAAATCTGATCGCTGCGACGGCGTCCTGACCACAGGACCGAAAGCCCGCTTGACACCCACCCACGCCGCCCCTTATATCGCGGCTCGCTTGGCGACACGTCGTCAGCGGGCGCGTAGCTCAGCGGGAGAGCACACCCTTCACACGGGTGGGGTCGCAGGTTCAATCCCTGCCGCGCCCACCATCCCATCTTCCTTATCTTCCTGTCTGTCCGCCTTGAAGGCCCGCTCGGACCGCTGTGCGGCCTGGAAAATTCAGTACAATTTTAGTCATATCCTATTGTTTTTACTTACTTCTCTTTCATCAGAATCATTGATCTCTCATTAGGCAAGACACGGAGATCAACCCGATGAAGGAGACGGGAGATGAAACCCCGCTACGAGATAGTCCTGGACCCTTCAGAACTCTGGACCGTTTGGGACAATCTGCGTAACGAGCCGGCAATGATCGGCATGACGATCGTAGCCGGCATCAGCAAATCCGAGGCAGAAGACGCCTGCTATGTTCTCAACGAGGTTGAGAAACGTCGCCTCGCGCGTGAGGAACGCAAGAAAGTCGCCAACTCCTAACGGCTAAACTTGCTCTTGCGCGGCCTCCTCTGTCAGTGGCCCATCCAGGCCATGCATGTTCTTGAGCAGCAATTCTGCTCTCCGGACTTTTCAAGACCTGCGGATCATCCTAAGCGAGGAGTGTCTCAATACCGGAGTGATCCTGCATGAACCGCACAGCGTCCGCCTTCCTTGTCGTTGCAGTCTTGACTGGGTTGCTCGTCGCCCTCGGGTTCGCACTTCAGAGCAAGGGATACGGGTTTGGTAGCCTCGGCAACGAGAGGCTTGATGGGCTTGCCAGCGCATCAAGCTTCATGCCACTGGCTGCTCTCTACGCCCTTGCAGCCATGTTGGTCACCATACTGCCAATCCGGGCGGCAGCAGTGGTGCACACAAGCGGTACAACCCCGCTCTATCTGGCAGCCATCGTGCTGTTTGCAACGATTGTCGGTGTGCAAGGTGCAAGGCTGGCGTTCGGCAATATGCAAGCGCTGCAGGCTCTCCTCGACTGGCACTTCCTTTTCGCCGTGGGGATCGTGGCGGCTCATCTGTCACTGGACACGCTACGGCGCAATGTGCTTTTGCGCACTTTGGCCTTCATAGGTTTCGGCCTGGCTACGCTCGCCTGTCTTTACTGGACTTTTCGCTTCTGAGCAGTTTCGCCGAATCAAGGCGTTCCCGGTCGGCTCGCCTTGCAGGTACAAAGCTGTGGAAAGCGGCATGTTTCCGCCATGCTTTCTCCGACTCACCCAAACCTGGCTACCCCGCCTCTACCCATTTTGACGTGGTGGGTGGACCTATGGTCAGGCCCTGATGAGCCCCAATCGACCGAATTTGCAGGTTTTTTGTTGGCGGTCCCGGCACGACAATTCCTCCCGTCGGATAAGCCCGTCCCTGCCCGTGAAGACTGTTCATGGGTCGCAACGATGATGTGGGCGGTGGGGATTCACACCGGGATCACGGGTCTCATCCGGCAGAGGGAGGAGTGCATCTTCATTCGATGTCCGAACGTGGCTCTGCACTTCCAAAGGCGGCTCATGGGCCGCGAAACAGCAGGACCGTGTAGACACAATATCACCTGAGAGATGAACAGTGATCGTGTCCACACGGTTCTCATTTTGAGGATGAGGACACGATCATGCCCAAACAAAACGGTTTTGGCGTATTCTTCCCTGGCTGGCCTGGCAACAATCAGGACCAGGATCAACATCAGCATCAAGGTGAATGGCAGCATCAGGGCCAGGAACAGACCGCAATCAACACGGCGGAAAACACCGCCGGCAACAACGCGGACAACGGCGCCACCAATGATGCCGACAACACCAGCAACAATGCCGGCACAAACGTAGCGTCCAACGCAGCGCAGAATGCGGCCACCAATCAGGCTGGCAACACGGCTGAGAACGCTGCCACCAATGCCGCCGACAACACGGCAAGCAACAATGCCGGCAACACGGCACAGAACAACGCCGAGAACAACGCGACCAACAACACAGACGTGGCCACAAACGTCGCCACCTCGGTCAACACATCCGTGAACGTTGGTCTGGACGGTTTTGTGCCCACCGACGATGATTTCGCGGACGTGGACATCTACGGTGGCGGCACAGTCGACCAACTGTTCATCAACCGCGACGGCGAAATTTCCTACGATCCGGGCGATGACATGTCGTTTGACGACATTCTCAACAACTCGCTCAATGGCGGCGGGAATGACAATGCCTTCGTGATCGGTCAGGTGAACGACCTGGTAGACAACGATACGCTTGAGAACCCGAACGTCTCAAATGAGGCCGCCTTCAATCAGAATGGCCACGCGACGGGCGGCAATGCGACAGCCGATGATGGCATCGTTGCCGGCGGCGACGGTGGCGAAGGTGGCGGCGATGCCGACGCCGATGGCGGCAATGGTGCGCACGGTTATGCCGACGGTGGCTATGCCCGCGGCGGCATGGCTGACGACGCCAAAGCCTATGGCGGCAATGGCAACGGCGCGGCAGGCGGATCAGGTGGAACAGCCACCGGTACAGGTCTTGGCCTCGGTGGCCTTGGTGTCGGCGTCGGCCTTGGCGGCGATGGTGGCACGGGCGGTGCCGGCGGCGCAGGCGGCGCCGGAGGCGCAGGCGGCCTGGGCGGTTATGGCACAGGTGGCGCAGGTGGTACCGGAACCGGTGGCGCCGGCGGTGAAGGTTCAGGCGGCGAAGGCGGCTCGGGCGGTGAAGCCGGCGACGGCGGAAACGCTGCGGCCGATGCAGCCGCTGCAGCCGATGCTGCCGCAGCCTCCGGTGGTCTTGGACTGGGCGGTGCAGCAGACGCTGCCGCTGCAGCAGATGCAGCAGCGGCCGCAGGTGGTGCCGGCGGTGCAGCTGGCGCTGGCGGTGCAGGAGGCACCGGCACCGGTGCTGCAGGTGGTGAAGGCTCCGGCGGCAATGGCGGAACAGGCACCGGCGGCGACGGCGGCGTAGGCGGCATGGGCGGCCTCGGTGGTCTGGGCGGCGCGGCTGACGGCGGCGCAGGCCTCGGCTTTGGCCTCGGCGAAGGGGAAGGCTTCGGCCTAGGTGCCGCACGCGGTGGCGACGGTGGCAATGGTGGCAACGGCGCAGGCGGTTGGGCTTCTGCAATCGGCGGTGACGCTGGTGATGCATGGGCCGGACCGGTCTCAGGCGGCAATGGCGGCGCCGGTGGCATGGGTGGCATCGCGACCACAGGTGCAGGCGGCGCAGGCGGCGCCGGAGGCATGTGGGGATCCAACAATGGCGATGATGGCTATGTGAATGGCATTTCAGAGGCGAGCGCGGATGCGCTTGTCGACACCAGTGCCTTCAATCAGCAGATCGTCATGGGCGCCAATGTACTCGGCAACAGCGTGGATACCACCGTGGTTGGTGGCGATCTGAACAACACCGTTGTCGGCGAAGACGACGCCTGACAACAAGCGACTTCCGGCGCCCGCCCCCCCTGGGCGCCGGAGACGGAGGTTTGCGACATTCACCCTTCGTCTGACACCCGCAAACCTCCGCACCTTTCAACCAGTGTGTGCGGACAATGATGGTCGGCAGGATGTCGATCCAGCTCAGGTCGAAGCAAGGTGATGCTTTATGCATATGGATCAAACCACAGAAGCGATCGCCCACTTCATCGGACTGTTTTCCCAGGCCATTGAAGACGCCAGGCTGAGGCTCGACTATGCGGACTTCAAGGCGCTTCAGGAAACCCCGTTGGAGCCCAATGAGCTCCTGAATGTCCGTATTAACATTGTCAGCCCTTACGCTCTTGAAGGCTTCTCTCCACGGATTGAATACGCGCCGCCCCCGATCGATAGATTTGACGCGCATCTGATCGTCCATGTGCGTTTCGATCCAATACCACTAGAGCTCGACGGTCAAAGTGCTGTCCCGGCTCTGATGGGTGGCAGCACACCCTTCATGGCAGCCGACACAGAAGTTTTTGCTGAATACCAGCCGCTCGGCTCGCTTGCTTTCTACCTCAAGCAACAGGCCTATTTGGAAGACAATGACTATCTGAGCACCGGCGATCATGGGCTGCGCCTCAATCCCGTCGGTGACGCAGACTCGGCACTTGCAAATCTTATTGAGGCCGCCTCGTCTCTCCAGCCATTCGCCGATCTTGAGGCGCCAGGATCCGCTGCTGAGATCGGAGACTTCATCATGCATGCGCCGGACCTTGCCGACGCGTTCATCGACACGCTGGGGGAAGGCGACGGTGTGTTCGTCCTGCGGGGCGAAACCATAGAGGGCAAGTTTGTGAACGGTCAGCAAGTCGAGGACCTGCCGGTACTGGATGCCCATCTCCCAACGAAAATTGCGAAAGTTGAAAGTCCGGACGCGGACGCGACCGATTTCTCAACGCACTCGACAATGAATGTCGAAGCAGGAGCAAACCTGCTCGTCAACGAGGCAATACTGGTGAATGATTGGTACGGGGCGCCGGTGCTCGCCGTGGCCGGCGACTATGTCCATATCAACGTGATCAGTCAGTTGAATGTATGGAGCGACAACGACACGACGAGCGAAGCGCTCAACGGCTGGAAATCGTTGACGGAAACACCGACCAAAGCCTTCAACACCGCCACCATTCGGACGATCGACAATCCGCCTCCGGCTGGCGTCCAGAATGCCCAAGGCGATCCGGTATTTCCTGCCCACTGGCAGGTTTCACGGATCGACGGCGATCTGATGCTGACCAACTGGATCAAGCAGGTCAGCTTCGTGGAGGACAATGACATCACGATCATGTCGGCTTCCGGTGGCGGAACCGAAATCGTTCTCGGCGACAACACGGTCATCAACGCTTCGTCGCTTGCCGAGCTGGGAAACTACTACGACCTCATCATCGTCGGCGGCAATGTCTATCATGCCAACATTATAAGCCAGACGAACATACTTCTGGATGATGATATCGTTGGGACGGTTGGTGATTTTCAGACCGAGGGCACCGCCACGCTTTCGACCAGTGGAAATCTCCTGTGGAACGAGGCTTCCATCACCCAGTATGGAACCGTATCGTTCGAAGAGATGCCCCCTTCCTATCTGGAAGCGTTGAACCAGCTGGCCGAGAGCACGGGCGCCGCTCCACAATCGCTTCTTTCGGAAATGGATTTCGCCGGCGTGCCTACCATCCGGGTCCTTTATATTTCCGGCGACGTGGTCGATCTCCAATATGTCAGCCAGACCAATGTTTTGGGCGATGCGGACCAGGTCGCGCTTGCGAAGAGCCAAACCGCGGAAAATGCCGACGCATCTTGGGATATCTCCACCGGCTCCAACGCACTCATCAATCAAGCGGCCATTGTCGATGGCGGTGTAAATTCCACAACGTACATAGCGGGGTCGGTCTACTCCGATGAGCTGCTCATTCAGGCTGAACTGATTTCGCACGACACGGGCCTCTATACCAAGAGCGCCGACACGCTGATCAGCGAGGCGGTGGTGTTTTTGAGCGATGATCTCGTAGCACCAGGCGAAGGGGACGCCGGACAAAATCCATCCGATGCGTCGATCCCTGACGGTGGCACCGCAGACGTGATGCAGACGATGCTTGGGTAGCAAAGGCCGGGGGGAACGACATGCTGGACAAACCGAAAAAGCGGCTGGCCCATGTGAACGACGCCTCCTCCTGCACGTTTGGCACGGAAGAGGAGGCGCGCAAACAGCGAATTCTGCGCGCTGCCGATGAAGAGATTTCTCGCATCTTCAAGGAAGTGGATGCCCGGGCTGCAAGAACAAGCGAACCGTCAGGAAAGGCAGAACCCAGCGGCGATTTCACCCCCGCAGATGACACCGCTCCGGGCTCGCGGCAAGACAAGCCCTCTCCCAGCGCGATACAATCAGGGGACAATGCCGCGCAAGCAGATAACCCCCACTCGGGACGTGCCCCCGATAGAAACGAGATCGACAACACTCAATCAGGCACCAAAGCAGCAGAAATTACCAACAGCACCGGCACCAAAGGCTCGTTTCACCGCCGGCTCGGCCCAGTAGACTTTTCAAAGAGCCTCACCGCAGGCCTGTCAGCGGTGCGAAAAAACATGCTCATGGTGCTCCTGTTCACCAACGCCAGCAACATTCTCGTTCTCGCCATCCCGATCTATCTCTTCCAGATCTCTGACCGCGTTCTGACCAGCCGCTCCACCGATACCCTTATTATGCTGACGATTGTCATCGTGGGCGCAGTACTGCTTCAAGCCATTTTCGACGCCATAAGACGATTTATCCTCATGCGCACGGCAGTCGAGGTCGCGGCTCAATTGGGGGCGCCGATCTTGAGTGCGGCGGCGCGCGCTTCGCTGCATGGAACCGGACGCGAGTACCAGACCCTCGGCGACCTGCAGCAACTGCGCTCATTTCTGGTCTCAGGCACGCTGCTCGCCTTTCTCGACATCCCCTTCGCTCCGATCTTCGTACTCGCCGTCTTTTTGGTCCACCCTCATCTGGGAAGCATTGTGGTGCTTTCGGCGCTCCTCCTCACCCTGGTCGCCTTCATCAACCAGCGTGCCACCGCAGCCCCGTTCGGCGAAGCGAATGTCTTTCAGAGCAAAGCCAATCTGCATCTCGATTCCATGGCGCGAAACTCTCAGATCATCAACGCCCTGGCGATGATCCCGGAAGCGGTGAAGATCTGGGGGCAGGATACCGCCGGTTCGCTGAAGGCGCAGGTCAAGGCACAGGACCGCAACATCGTTTCGGCCGCCACCTCCCGGGCCATCCGCCTGCTGACGCAAGTCGCCTTGCTCGGCTGGGGGGCCTATCTCGCCATCCAGGGCCATATAACCGGTGGCATGGTGATCGCTGCCTCCATCATCGCAGGCCGGGCGCTGGCGCCGATAGAGGGCTCCATCGAAGGCTGGAATCAGTTCATTCTCTCACGCGGAGCCTATCGCCGGATCAGCACGCTGCTCCGGTCCTCTCCTCTGAATCTCGAACGGCTGGTGCTGCCGAAGCCCGAAGGCAGACTGGACGTGGAACGGGTACTTTATGTGCCCCAGGGCACCAAACGCGTTGTTCTCAACGGCATCAATTTTTCTCTACGCCCAGGAGATTCACTCGCCGTGATCGGCAATTCCGGCGCCGGAAAAACGACGCTCGGCAAAATGCTCGTCGGGTCAATCTTGCCGACCTCAGGCAGCGTTCGCCTGGATCTCATGGACCTGCGCAACTGGGATCAACGTCAGTTCGGCGATAATATCGGCTATCTACCGCAAGACGTTCAGCTCTTCCCGGGTTCCATCAAAGCCAACATTGCGCGCATGCGCGACGATGTCGACGATCAGGAAATCTATCAGGCGGCAATACTCGCCGACGTGCACGAGATGATCGCAACATTCCCGCAGGGGTACGAAACAATCGTTGCGGCCGACGGCTCCCCCCTGTCGGGCGGACAGAAGCAACGGATCGCCCTCGCCCGCGCTTTCTTTGGCAATCCGCGCATGATTGTTCTCGATGAACCGAATTCGAACCTCGATAGTGCCGGAGATGCAGCCCTGGCGCGGGCGTTGAAGCATGCCAAGCATAACCGGATTACCGCGGTCGTCATTACACAGCGCCCATCCCTGCTTCAGCATGTCGACAAGATTCTGCTGATGACGAACGGCACGATTTCAATGTTCGGTCGCCGCGAGGACGTGCTGCGCGCACTTGCGGCACACCAGGCCGGACAACTGCAAAACGGCCCTCTGGCCGCTCAGCTCCCCTGAAGGCAGGCTCCCGATGAGTTCCTCAGATATCGCAAAACTCCAGGACATGACGTGGTACGCGGACGTTCCGCGCTCGATACGCAAACAATCCATCGCCGGGATTGTCCTGCTGGTTCTTTGCTTTGGCGGTTTTGGGGTTTGGGCAAGTTTCGCCCCGCTGGCCGCGGCCGTCATCTCGCAAGGCAGTTTTGTCGCCACTGGTCAAAACAAGATCGTCCAGCATCTCGAAGGCGGCGTGATCAAGGAAATACTGGTTTCGGAAGGCGATCACATCGTCGCTGGCCAACCCTTGGTTCAGCTTGATGAGACCTCGGCTCTTGCCAATGAACGGCAACTCTTTCTCCGGCGCGCCCGCCTGCTGGCCATCGTCGCCCGATTGAGCGCGGAATATCAGGAGAAAGACAGCATCGAGTTTCCAGGTGAGCTGACCGAGCGGATGGTCGATCCGGAAGTCGCGGAAATCCTCGACAGCCAGAAACTCAACTTCACATCCTCAAAACGCAAGCTGAACAGTGAAATCGAGCTGCTCAACAACAACATCGCCGCACTTGAAATTCGAGGTCGGGGGTACGAAGCACAGCATGAGGCTCTGACCCGCCAACTTGCCTTCCTTTCCGATGAGTTCACCGGCAAGCAAAAACTCTATCAGCAGGGGCTGATGCGCAAACCGGAGATTTCGGCGATCAAGCGGGCCATGGCCGAAGCGGAGGGGCAGATCGGACGCCTCGCTGCAGAAGTGGATGAAACGCAGGCGCAGATCGCCCGTTACCGGCAGCAGGCAGACCAAACCCTTGCGGCCTATAGACAGGCCGCTCTCGATGAGCTGCAAGCCATCGAGGCCGAACTCGATGCGGTGCGAGAGCAGTCACGCGCAGCCGAGAATGTGTTGCGCCGTGCCACCATCAATGCGCCCGTTACCGGTACCGTCATACGGTTGTATTACCACACCCCGGGCGGGGTCATTGAGAGCGGCAAGAGCATCGCCGAGATCTTGCCCTCCGATGTTCCCCTAATCATCGAAACCCAGATTCCGCGCACCAAGATCGACAGTGTGCGTGTTGGCCAGGAGGCCACTGTTCGGCTGACCGCCCTCAATCAGCGCACCACGCCTGTCCTGATAGGCGAGGTATTCTATGTTTCGGCCGACGCCCTGCGTGATCAGTCCGCGGCTGACAAGCGCGAGATCTATCTTGCGCGTGTTCGCCTGCCTCCAAGCGAACTCGCCCGTGTCCGCGGGTTTCTGCCCACGCCAGGCATGCCTGCGGAAGTCTTGATCCAGACAGCGGAACGCACATTCTTCGAGTATCTCTCGAAACCGATCATGGACAGCATGAATCGCGCTTTCCGTGAGGATTGAACCCCATCTGCGGGCGGCGTGGACGCTTGAAATGCGCAGTGCTAGCATACGCTTCATCGAGCCATTCCAGATGAGTGCGGGCACTCTTGCGATGAAGGAAGGCAATCAGCGTTTCCGCGACGTGCTGACCCTGCTGGGGCAGTTGAATTACACATGGACCAACACGGAAAGCCTTCTCATTCATCTTATCGCCGGGCTCGCCCGGGTGGACATGGAAACTGCCACGGTGATCTTCCTGACCCTGAACACGTCGAGAGCGCGTGTTGATCTGGTTGAACGCCTCGCCAAACTCGATCGGACCGAGCCGCAGATCCGTGAAGACGTGCTGGGCGTCACACGCCGCATGATGAGCGAAGCCAAGCTTCGAAACAAATACAATCACTGCATTTATTCCTTTGATGACACGGGAGAGAACGTCTCCACATTGCTCATGCGGATTTCGGATTCAGGCGACCGATTGAAATATGGAAAGGTCGACGCCATCGATGATGCCGAAATCGCCAACATCACCAGTTCCATCAACCGCCTGATCGCCACGAACCGCGAGATCTGGGCGCTGGCAAAGAAACATGGGTTCCCGGTCTGAAACCTTCGGCATCATGAACCCTTCCTGCTCTCTAATCAGATCGGCTCTTCCCTAAGCCGGATTGATGAATTGGTGAAAACAGGGCTCAGAGGCTACGTTTTCGTCAGAAAAACCTGGTTTTTGAGCAAACGGGCAAAAATTTCAGAAATGTCGCTGAACCATATCAAACAGGGTCTCAAGCGAGTGCACGGAACAGCGCTCCTGCCGTTTCAGGCGGCAACTGGCCGGATGCGGATGGTCGCGCATCGTTCCGTGCGTTTCTCAGGTGTCTACGCCACCTATGACGATGCCCTGAGCGCCGCCAGCCGGCGTGGTCTCGCCGGATATGATCATGACGCGGTCGCGGGGGTGGCGTTCGAAGAGATGTGCCGACTGATGCCGTGGGATTACCCGGTCCTGTTCTGGCTCAGTCAACGCCGCCAGGATATCCGTTCACTGCTTGACGCAGGCGGCCACATGGGCACGAAATTCCGTGCATTCACAAGTGTTCTGCCCGAAATCGGTTCCATCGCATGGACCATCTACGACGTTCCAGCCATCGTAAAGGCAGGAGAAAAACGTGCTCGCCACGACGGTATCGACAATTTGCAGTTCACAAGCAGCATCGATGGATACGGCCCCTACGACCTGTTTCTCGGATCAGGTTTGCTGCAATATCTGGACCTTCCCCTGGTCACTCTTCTTGGACGTCTGGTGGCGTTGCCCAAACACCTGCTCCTGAACAAGGTAGCGCTGCGGAAGGGAGAAACCATCGTAACCCTGGAGCGGATCGGGCCGGCCCTGGTGCCTTATCAAATCCGTAGTGAAGCCTCGTTTCTGGAATCGCTCGATAGCATGGGCTATCGGGTCGTTGACCGCTGGAGCATTCCTTCGCTTTCTCACGTGATCGACACGCATCCCGAATATGGTGCGAGCGAAAGTGCCGGTTTTTATTGTGTGAGAGATTGACCGCCATCCGGCACCGGATGCCTTTGCCCTTAGCTATGCCGATCGTGCATGCCTACACTTCTTGTGAAGTCTCTTTCCTTGAAGCGCATTCTCCTCTACCACGGAGCCGGTTCATTTCGAGGTAGAGAAAGTGCAACCATCCACAATCCGGACGGCCACCTACCCAGCGGCCATTTTCGCTGTTTATGTCGCCGCTTCGATGCTTCTTCCAGCCGCAGTTGATCTCTATTACGGAAATGACGACTGGCAGATCTTTGTCGTCTGCTCGCTGGCGACAGGCGCCATCGCCCTTACCATCGCCGCCGCCACACGCGCCCCCCTCACCCGTGGCTCCACGCAAACGACGTTTCTGGTGGTGGTGTTGCTGTGGCTGATGCTGGGCCTCGTGGGTGCCCTGCCATTCTATACGGCATCGCTGAAGCTCGACCTTGCCGAAGCCGTGTTCGAATCGGTATCGGCAATCACCACGACAGGGTCCACCGTCATCGCCGGACTGGACACCTTGCCGCCCGGGCTGCTGCTGTGGCGTTCGATTCTGCAATGGATTGGCGGGATCGGGGTGGTCGCGCTCGGCCTTTTCCTGCTTCCGCTGCTTAAAGTGGGCGGGTTCTCTTACTTCCGCGTCGAATCATCGGATATTGAGAACCGTCCTTTTGAGCGCTTCATCAGCTTTCTCATAGCGCTTGTAGGCATTTATTGTCTTCTGACGACACTTTGCGCCCTTGCATATGCTGCGGCCGGGATGAGCAATTTCGACGCCGTCAACCACGCCATGACCACCATCGCCACAGGCGGATTCTCCACGCACGACGCGTCCTTTGGCTATTTCGAAGGCAATGCCGTCTTGTGGGTTGGGACGGTCTTCATGCTGCTCGCCGCCCTGCCCTTTTCCATTCTGGTGCTGTTCTTCGCGCGGGGGCGCCTTGATGCCCTGCGCGATCCGCAGATCAGGCTCTTCCTCAGCTATGTGACGATGATCGTTCTTGTACTGGCCGTGCAGCGTCGTATCGCCACCGGTGATCCATTCGACGACATTCTTGCCTCCACGGCTTTCAATTTTGCGTCGATCATCACCACGACCGGCTTTGCCAGCGAGGATTATACGCTTTGGGGGCCTTTTGCAGTCACACTGGCCTTCTTCGCGACCTTTTTGGGAGGTTGTTCCGGTTCAACCTCAGGCGGCGTCAAGGCCTATCGCTTCCTTATTCTGGGAGCAATGCTGCGCAATGGTCTCCGTTTGCTCATTCATCCCCATTCCGTTCAGGCCTTGCGCTATGGCAAGCGGGTCGTTGACGAGGAAATGCAACGCTCCGTGGTTCTTTTCGTTACCGGCTTCCTGATATCGTGGGTGGTGGCAACGCTTTTGCTGGCCGCGACGGGTCTCGATTTCCTGACCTCGATAACCGGTTCGCTCACCGCACTGACCAATGTCGGTCCAGGACTGGGCACAACGATCGGCCCCTCCGGCAATTTCGTGCCGCTCAGCGATTTCGCAAAATGGGTCCTTTCGGCCACAATGCTGCTCGGCCGGCTGGAGATACTCGCGGTTGTGGTTCTTCTCGTTCCCACCTTCTGGCGCGACTGAAGACCTAGAGCGCCGTGCGTCCTCTTGGACGCACAAAGGACGCTCAATCTTCTTGTTTTTCCGCATTTATGCGGACGTCAGGTGATTCCACCTGACTGCAAAATGCTCTAGGGCCGTGACCCTGGTGCGAATGAAGCCTTGGCGCGATTGGATCGGTTTCGCATTCAGCGCGCCGGCCAGCTTTGTCCGCAAGAACCTTGTGCACTCAGATACTTGAAGAGCGCATGTCCGTGGTTTTTTCCAACGCAGCTTTCAAATGGACGTCACGCTCATAGACGTCGCCATGGTAGGCAATCACCCCATCCGTCTGCGGCCAGGCCGTGAAATAACCGACATAAACCGGGATGTCCCGCTCGATCTTGCGCCGGGTAGGACGGCTGCGGTCCCCCGTCTCGATAGCACGCGAGACCTCATCGACGGAGACCCCCAGAACCGCCGCCGCCATGGCGCGCGGGTCTGCCAGCCGAACACAACCATGGCTGAACGCGCGCGTGTCCCGCTGAAACAGGCTCTTGGCCGGTGTGTCATGCATGTAGATCGCATGGCGATTGGGGAAGAGTATCTTGAGTTCACCCAGCGCATTGCTGCGTCCCGGTTTTTGGCGAACGCTGTAGGGAACATTGGCTCCGTAGCGCCCCCAGTTCACGGCGGAAGACGAAACCTGACGCCCCTGACCGTTGATCACCTCATAGCCATTGCGGTCGAGATAGCTTGGATCACGCCACAGCTTCGGGAGCATCTCATTGACGATGATCGAACGCGGAACCCCCCAATATGGGTTGAACTCCACGGTTTCCAGCTTGTCGTAGAAGAAACTGGTCTGGTTGCTGTTCCGTCCGACCACCGTGCGCATGGAAAGCCGCGGCTTCCCATTCTCAAAGAAATCGACGTTGAAAGCAGCGGCGTTGATCACCACCCGTGTTTCGCCCAACTCTGACGGGTGCCAGCGCAACCGCTCTAGCGCATAAAGCACCTTTTCGATCCGCGCGGTTTTTGAAACCCCGGCGATCGCTGCGACCGTCCGTGGCCCGATGATGCCATCCGGTTTGAGGCCGTGACTTTCCTGTGCTGCCTTGATGACCGGGACCAAGGCTTCATCATAGGCTTCACTTCCATGATGGTCCTTCAGAACAGCACCGTGAGCCTCCAGAAAGGCATCATTGGCATCACGCTCAATGATTTTGAGCAGTTTGGCGAATTCAGTCGATTTTCCACCGGGGCGGACGAATGTCTTCGGGTCGACGTTTATCTCACGCTCGGCAGCGCCACGTAACACTTCCAACTCGGCACGAAGTTGGCGGTAAGCGTCATTGCGCGGGTGCAGCCCCTCCAGATAGCGATCCGCCTCTGTCATATTTGCCATGAAGCCAATGCTTTGAACCAGGTCCATCGGCTTCTCGGGAAAATCATGATACCCTGAGAGCTTGTTGGGATTGATACGGCCTGCATGCGCGTCGCGCGCATAACGCAGGGCGCGTGCAGTAAGCGTCATCTCAAAGCGGATCAACTCTTTCTGGCGGCTTGCGATGTCGTCATAGGAGAAGTCGCTCGAAGGGACACCAACCGTATAGTCGACATCCGAAAGCCCATGACTGGAGGCTTCCGAGAGCACGCGCAGGACGCGCTTCGCGCGCTCGTTGACCTGATGACCGGAAACCCAGATGAAGTCGGGCTTCTGAGAGTAAAATGCCACGATTGCGTCGGCAATTTCCTTTTCAGCGTACAACTCCACCCCTTCCAGCATGGGAAGGGCTTCCCGGAAGGACACCCCCTCGAGGGTCGGCGCAAATGCAACTTCAGACAAAGGAATTGAAATTTCGGAAAACTCGACGTGAGCAAGCGGCGCTGGCTTGTAACTGTAGTAAGACGGGCCTGAAATCTTTGGAGCTTTCGCCGGCTTCCGCTTTACCGGGGCGGGCTTGACGGTCCGCGGCGGCTCGCTCCGGGCCCGGGCCGGTGCCCGATTGCCCCCTCCGAAGAGCATGTCAAAAAGATTATCCGACTGCGCATGGGCCTGCCCCATACCTCCAGCGAACAGCACAGCTGCCATGCAGGTCAGCCCGCTTTTGCGCATGGACTTCAACATAATCGATCACCCCGCCGAGATTTGAGCTCGTTGCCACAACCAGGATATTCTGTTTCACAACCAAAATAACAGGTCTCGACCCCAAGGTCGCGGGCTGATCGATAAAATTGTTATGAAATTCACGCTCAATCGAGGACTGGTAAACAATCTTCTAACGGCGCTGCAGCTGCCGGCTTCAACCAGGTTATCCTGCGCGTCGCGACAAATTCTGCCGCACGTGAAGCGATGCCTGTGTCCGCAAGAATACGCCGATGTCCAAGGCCAGGCGCCCACACCACCGTGACATGGTCCCCCGCCTCACCCATTGCTATGGCATCCGAGGAAGGCACCTCCTTATCCTCCGGCGCATGAATGACCAGTGTCGGGACATGGACCTGGCGCAGTTGCTCAGCCGCAACGAATGCCCGCAAAGGTGTGCCAGCGATCACCTCAACACGGTCTTCGAAGGCTTGTTGGGTTCTGGGACCCAGCCCCAGAAAAGCACCAAACTGCGAAAAAAGTTCAGGGAGCGCATTGGGTGACGCAATGGTCACCAGGCGTCGCACCGGCACAGCCGCAAATCCGGCCACAGAACCGGCAATCGCGTTGAGTGCAACCGCGCCTCCAAAGGAATGTCCCACCATGCTGTCAAACGGCCCCAGCCATTGGGCGACGGAATTCACGGCTGCAACCGCCTTGGGTATATTAAGCACTCTCCCGCCTGAAGTTCCGTGTCCTGGAAGGTCCATCGAAACAACGCGAAACCCTCGCCGAAGCAAAGCTTCCACAACGGCCCGCATATGTTCCGTTCGCGAACGCCAGCCGTGGAGGACCAACACCGCCGGTCCATCGCGCCGTGCGCCCCAGTTTGTGAACTCATACGCCGTGATCTCGCCATGGGTTGTCGTCAGGTGATGCCTGCGTGCTTGCCGCATAAAATCCTGGGATTGTGCGAGAAGACGCCTCTCCTTCTCTGTCTGCTGCATCGGATCGGGCGTTCGGCAAAACAACCAGAATGCCAGACGCCCGCCAAGGCTTGGCGCGACATATTCGAATGTGCCAAAAAGGTTCTTCAGGATGCTCAGGCTGAAACGAGTCATGGTGGAAACCCACATAATGTTCAAGCATGAACAAAGTTAGTTCAATCATGAACAAATTACAAGATCTCCCTTGGGACAATCCGCGTTTCCGCACATGGATCGCTGTTGCACGCGCAGAAAAAGCCATTGTTCGAGCGCTCAGCAAGGCACTCGAGCCTCTCGGCCTCAAGATTGCGCAGCTCGACATGCTGATGAACCTCTATCGGCATCCCGGCCAATCTCAGCATGATCTGGCGCGCCGCCTTCTGGTTGGGCGCTCGAACATCACCATGTTGCTGCCCCAACTTGAAACGCAGGGTCTGGTACGTCGTGAGAACGACGCCAATGACCGTCGCGTCTTGCGCCTCTATCTGACGCAGGATGGTGAACAGCGTCTCATGGAAGCGCTTGCGGTTTACACCAAACTCATTGATCGGGTGATGGCGCAATCGACGCCGGCGCAATGTGAAGCGATGGGGGAGCAGATGCGTCGCATCAGCGAGGCGCTGGCAGATGATTGAGGTGCGGTTTTTCAACCAACGCCGCGTATCTTACGTGCCACTTTCCGCGTCGGGCGCTTTCAGATAGTTGCGCGGCGATGCACCCAGCATACGCTTGAACATCGTCGTGAAGGCGGCAACGCTTTCATAACCCAGATCCAGAGCCACCGTGGTTACGGCTTCGCCGCTTGCCAGCCTCGGCAACGCGGCAAACAAACTGGCCTGCTGACGCCAAAGCGAGAGGCTAAGCCCGACCTCCTGCTTGAAATGTCGGGTGAATGTGCGGCGGCTCATGCCTGCCGACCGTGCCCAATGATCGATGGTGACGCGGCTCTCCGGAGTTTCAAGAAAAGATCGGCACATGCGCACAAGCCGCGGGTCCGACGGAAAGGGTAATCCGAGCGGCAATTCCGGCAAACGTGGAATTTCATGCATGATAAGCTTATAGAGCAAGCCGGTTCGGCCGGTCGGTTGAGCCACATGCGGCAAGGACGCCACCTCCTCCAGAAGGCTGCGCAAAAGTGGTGTGATACGAACGACACGCGGCCTCGATGGCAGATCAGGGATCGCTTCAGGCAAAATATAAACCGACTGCACGCGCACATCGGTCATCATCTCCACCGCATGCTCCAACCCCGAGGGTATCCAGATGGCCTGACCGGTGGGCACGATCCAGTGACCAAAACTTGTCCTGACCAACACCACACCGCGGCTGGCATGAAGAAGCTGCCCCCGCGTATGACGATGCGCAGGCACCTCGGCATGCGCCGCCTGCGCAATCTCGCCGATGACGAGATCGCCCTCCATTTGCTCGAGCCATGAGCGACGCTTTTCATCGTCGACCGGCCGGTCCCTGTTGAACACAACTTTGTCTGGACGAGAGGGAGAACGCATTTGGCCCACTTGCGAAAAAACTAGACCAAATCACTGACGCAGGTCATTTGCAAGAAGCGTATAAGCGGCTGCCGTCCAATCGGCAGCCTCTTCCCATG
Organism: Nitratireductor sp. ATLC21; assembly: GCF_057196525.1. Lineage (NCBI taxonomy): Bacteria > Pseudomonadati > Pseudomonadota > Alphaproteobacteria > Hyphomicrobiales > Phyllobacteriaceae > Nitratireductor > Nitratireductor sp. ATLC21. The sequence goes on from NZ_JBXUOU010000001.1 coordinate 635,037, forward strand.
GAGCATGAACGTGACCGACACCACCGCCGACCGGCCCACCGCACCAGCAGAACAGACCGCATTCGCGGTTCTTCTGGCCGTCAGCTTTTGCCACATGTTGAACGACATCATGCAATCGATGCTTGCGGCAATCTATCCGATGCTGAAAAGCGATTACGGGCTGGATTTCTGGCAGATCGGTCTTTTGACCATGGCATTTCAGGTGACCGCGTCGCTGCTCCAGCCGGCAATCGGACTGACCACCGACAAGAAACCGATGCCTTACTCCCTACCCGTTGGTATGGGTTCGACCTTTTTCGGACTGCTTCTGCTGGCAACGGCTGCCAACTACGCGTTGCTCCTGACCGGCGCGATGTTTATTGGACTGGGATCGGCGATCTTTCACCCCGAATCTTCTCGTGTAGCGCGTCTCGCTTCGGGTGGCCGATACGGGCTGGCGCAGGCGGTTTTCCAGGTGGGTGGCAATGCCGGGTCTGCAATCGGTCCACTGCTCGCCGCCTTTATCGTGGTGCCGAGAGGTCAAGGCAGCGTCGCGTGGTTTTGCCTCGCGGCCCTTCTCGGCATGATCGTTCTGTGGCGTGTGAGCGCATGGTATGCGGGCTACCGGCAGCGCGCTGCAAAACGTGCAGAACCTGCACAGGCCCTCACCCTTCCACGCGGCAAGATTGCCATGTCGCTCGCAGTTCTAGTTTCTCTGGTCTTTGCGAAGAACGTCTATATGGCAGGCATTTCAAGCTATTACACGTTCTTCCTCATCGAGAAATTCGGCATCAGCGTCCAGCAGTCACAGATTCTTCTGTTCGTTTTCCTCGGATCGGTGGCAGCCGGCACCGTTTTGGGAGGATTGATCGGTGATCGTATCGGTTCGAAGACCGTGATCTGGTTCTCCATTCTCGGCGTTCTGCCATTCACCCTGGCTCTCCCTTATGCGAACCTTTTCTGGACCCCCGTCCTGAGCGTCGCAATCGGCCTAATTCTCGCATCAGCCTTCCCGCAAATCGTGGTCTTCGCGCAGGAACTGCTGCCGGGTCGCGTGGGCATGGTCGCTGGCATGTTCTTTGGCTTTGCTTTCGGCCTCGGTGGCCTGGGGGCAGCGGTGCTGGGCATTATCGCAGACAGCACCGGGATTGAGTTCGTCTACAGGATCTGCTCCTTCCTGCCACTGCTCGGCCTGTTGACCGTGTTTCTCCCAAATCTCAAAAAGGCGGGATGAAACCGAACGGAGAGAGGCCATGCAAGTGAAGCGAATTGTCGCCAACATCGCCTCGGCGCAAGTTGACAAGGCAAAGCATTTCTATGCCGAAGTCCTTGGGCTGGACATCCTGATGGACCAGGGCTGGATCGCAACCTATGGCGCACAGGAAAAGATGTCCCTGCAGGTCAGCATCATGTCACAGGGCGGATCGGACACGCCAGTGCCCGATCTTTCCATAGAGGTGGACGATCTCGATGAGGCGCTTGAGAGGGTCCGGAAGGCAGGATACCCGATTGAGTACGGGCCAGCTGCAGAGCCCTGGGGTGTCAGGCGCTTCTACACCCGGGACCCCTTCGGAAAGTTGGTGAACATTCTCGTTCACCGCTGAGGGAAACTACCACATGCTCTTTCGGGCGCGTTCAGGCCATTCCCGGTCATAAGAGACGCCGTCGATCTCGGCCCGGCTTGTCACCTGCAGGATTTGCCCAGGCGTCGGCAGGCTCTGCGGATCAACATGCTTTTCACTGTTCCAGAGATCGGAACGAACGATCGCCCGGGCGCACTGAAAATAAACCTCCTCCACCGAAAGAACGATGATCGACCGCGGCGCGGCTTCATCAACAGCAAAGGAAGCACACAAATCAGGATCGGCTGAAAGCCGCGCACGACCGTTGACGCGCAATGTCGTACCGGCTCCCGGGATCAGAAAGAGAAAGGCGGCCCGTTCATCACGAACAATGTTTCGTAGCGAATCCATACGGTTGTTGCCGCGCCGGTCGGGCATCATGAGCGTTTTCTCATCATGAATGCGCACGAAGCCGGGTTTGTCGCCGCGCGGCGAGCAGTCAATCCCCTCAGGCCCGATGGTGGCGAGCGCCACGAAAGGCGACGCTTCAACCAGCGCTGCATACTCTGGTATCACCCGGTCTGTGACCTTGACGAGAGAGGCTTGGCCGGGCGTCCCGTAAAGCACTTCAAGGGCTTCAATCGACGTAATGGAATATGCGTCCTGCTCAAGCATCACGGCTCAATCCTTTTTGCTGCAAGTCGTCCAGATACCACTGCCACTTGGCCTCTTTGCTCGTGACGAGTTCATGCAGATAGGCCCAGGTGAAAATGCCGCTTTGATGCCCGTCGCTGAACACAAGCCGCACAGCATAATTGCCGACGGGCTCTGCCCGGCTGATGGTTACATGCCGTTTTCCAGAAACTGTCACGCGCTGTTCGGGCGAGTGTCCCTGAACCTCAGCCGAGGGGGACAGCACGCGAAGCATTTCCGCCGACAACTCTGCTGGTTCGGAATCCGGAAAGAGAACCGTCATGACTGAACGGTCCTTTGAAACACGCAGTTCCTTGGGAGGTTTCATACGCCACCACCTTTCGGTTCTAGACCTATTCAGCTTTGGCCCAAGTGAAAAGCCCTTCCCTGCAATTGCTCGGACAATTGCACCAATGCTAGCCTGCAGCGCTTGACCAGCGAACCTTGTGTCACGACATAACAGAGTACCAACCCGATGAAGAATGCCAGCGGAAGCGAGCCTATGACGCAGAGCACCATGATCGACCCCTTCGGGCGCGCCATCGACTATCTGCGTGTTTCGGTGACCGATCGATGCGATTTTCGTTGTGTCTATTGCATGGCGGAGGACATGACATTCCTCCCCAAGCGGGATTTGCTGAGCCTCGAGGAATTGGACCGTCTCTGCACCGTCTTCATCGAAAAAGGCGTTCGGCGCCTGCGTTTGACCGGCGGAGAACCGTTGGTACGCAAGAACATCATGCACCTGGTGCGCCAGCTCTCGCGGCATCTGAAAACCGGTGCACTCGACGAGCTTACCCTGACAAGCAACGGGTCTCAGCTCGAGCGCTTTGCCGGTGAGCTGGCCGACTGCGGTGTGAAGCGCATCAACGTTTCGATCGACACGCTGGACCCGGACAAATTTCATGCAATCACCCGGTGGGGTAGGCTGGAAAAGGTCATGCGCGGCATTGAGGCAGCAGAGGATGCCGGCCTGAAGATCAAGCTCAACACCGTGGCCCTCAAGGGGTTCAACGAAGATGAAATCCCCGCAATGTTGCGCTGGGCACATGGTCGCGGAATGGATATGACCGTGATCGAAACGATGCCCATGGGCGAAATCGACGGTGACCGCACGGACCAGTATCTTCCGCTGTCCCTCCTTCGCGCTCAACTGGAGCGGGAATTCACACTAAAAGACATTCCTTTCAAAACGGGTGGCCCGGCGCGCTATGTCGAAGTCGCTGAAACCGGCGGAAAGCTTGGCTTCATCACACCGATGACACACAATTTCTGCGAAAGCTGTAACCGTGTGCGCATCACCTGCACGGGCATGCTCTATATGTGCCTCGGCCAGGATGATTCAGCCGACCTGCGGGCTGCGCTCAGAGCATCGGAAGGCAACGATCTTCTGGCCACGGCCATCGACAGTGCCATTGCCCGCAAACCCAAGGGACATGATTTCGTCATTGACCGGCGCACCAATCGTCCGTCGGTTTCGCGGCATATGAGCGTCACCGGCGGCTAGATCGCAGCCTCCGGTTTTTCAGCCACGAACCGATTGCCAATTCCATAAGGTATACTTAGCATCGGATCCCATAGTGGAGGTGGGATTCGTTTCTCCCGAAGACCATAGGAACTCATTCCAGGTGGACACGGTGCGTTGAAAACCGTCGCGTGTTCGCCGCTGTGCATCGCGAGGTGGTCGTGTCGTTTTCGCCGAATGCGCGCGGTGCGCTTTTCATGTCCATTGCCATGGCTGGTTTCACGGTCAATGACGGCCTGACAAAGCTCGTCGCCGAAAACATGAACATGGCGCAGGTCATGCTGGTACGCGGAGTCATGGCCACACTGGTGATGCTTCTGCTGGCTTGGCACTGGAAGGCGCTGAAGGCGCCGCGTGCCATCTTCCACCCCATGGTGGCCTTGCGCGTTGCCGGCGAGACCGGCGCGACCATATGTTTCCTTTCAGCCCTCGCCCATATGCCGATTGCAAACCTTGCAGCCGTCATGCAGGCACTCCCGCTGGCTGTCACACTCGGTGCGGCCTTCTTTCTGGGCGAGCCGGTTGGGTGGCGCCGCTGGAGCGCTATCCTGGTGGGTTTCATCGGCATCTTGATCATCATTCGGCCTGGCTTCGATGCCTTCAACGCCTATTCGCTTTACGGTGTGGCAGCGGTGGCGTTTGCCACCATGCGCGATCTTACGACCCGGAAGATCCCGCCAGATGTCCCCTCGCCCCTGATTTCGGCCGCAACCGCCGCTTCGGTGACGATCGCCGGCGCGGTTTTACTCGTACCCTACGGAGGCTGGGCCCCAATGAGCGGAACAGATTTCGCTGTTCTCGTGGGCGCCACATTGTGCATTGTCTGTGGCTATCATTTCATCGTGCTGTCGCTGCGGGTTGGCGAGCTCTCCTTCATCGCGCCGTTTCGCTATACGGCGCTCTTATGGGCTATCGGCCTTGGCATTGTGTTTTTTTCCGACTGGCCCGATCGCGTGATGATTACGGGCGCGTTGTTGGTCGTATGTTCAGGTCTCTACACGCTTTACCGCGAGCAGATCGTCAATCGGACAAAACCTGCCGCAAAAAGCACCAGTCCCGGAATGGCCACTGAGGGCACATGACGTGTTTAAGCCCCTCGGACAACACCGCCGGCCAAATTAAGCATCATCCCACAATGCCGGCACCATTCGGTCAAAGTAACCAGGCCGATGAACATGCAAGGTTCGCAAGTCGTTATGGAAAAAATCTTATCCCGTTCCGCAACACCGCCTCACATCGTGACACTCGTGATCGCGACCGCAACGGCAGCGGTTTCCATGAACGTTTTTCTGCCATCCCTTCCCGGCATGGCAGAGTATTTCCAGGCGGATTACAGCATCGTTCAACTGGCGGTCTCGCTCTACCTAGCGGCCACAGCCGTCCTTCAGCTGGGGATCGGCCCCGCTTCGGACCATTTCGGCCGACGCCCGGTCATGCTGACCTGTTTCGCAATATTCATTTTGGCAACGATCGCGGCATTGATGGCGCCCAACATCACGGTTTTCCTGATTTGCCGGGTGATGCAGGCTTTCGCGGCCGCCGGCATGGTTCTCTCAAGGGCAATCGTTCGCGACACGGTCGGTGCAGACGAGGCGGCAAGCCGAATAGGCTATATCACCATGGGCATGACGCTCGCTCCCATGCTCGGGCCCTTGATCGGAGGGTTCCTGGATGAGCTCTACGGATGGAAAGCGACGTTTTACCTGATCCTCGGCTTCGGGATCATCTCGTTTCTGGTGGTGTATCTCGACCTGGGCGAGACAAACCGCACCCTATCCGCCAGCATGACGGCCCAAGTGAAAAACTACCCCGAGCTTTTCCGGGCCAGGCGTTTCTGGGGCTACACGGCAACTGCGGCCATGGCATCGGGAGCTTTTTTTGCATTCCTCGGCGGCGGCCCCTACGTCGCCACCGAAATTCTTGATCTGACGCCTTCGCAATACGGAATGTATTTCATTCTGATCTCGGTCGGGTACATGATCGGAAATTTCCTTACTGCTCGTTTTTCCAGGCGGATCGGCATCAATCCCATGATGCTTGCGGGCAATATTTTTGCCTCTCTCGGACTTGTTCTTTCGCTGGTGCTGTTTGCAGGCGGGTTTTTCCATCCGATGTCGCTTTTTGGACCCTCATTCTTTGTCGGCATCGGCAACGGCATGACCATGCCAAATGCCAATGCCGGTATTGTCAGCGTCAGGCCGCATCTTGCAGGTTCGGCCTCAGGCCTCGGCGGGGCGCTGCAGATCGGCGGGGGCGCGGCGCTTTCAGTTATAGCCGGGGCTGTGCTTTCTCCGGAAACCGGCCCATTCCCGCTGATATGGGTGATGCTCGCATCCTCCACGCTCGCCATCGTCGCATCGCTTTATGTGATTTATGTTGCCCGCCAGGCAGGAAACATTTGAGGCGAGATGATGAGCTTGGGCGTTGCTGGAGTAATCCTTGCCGGTGGAACGGCGCAGCGCATGGGTGGCGGCGACAAGGGACTGCTGCGTCTCAACGCCAAAACCATCATCGAAACGGTAATGGAGCGGCTTTCACCTCAGGTCGACCGCATGGTGCTCAACGCCAACGGCGACCCGCAGAGGTTCGCCCCGCTGGGGCTTGAGGTGATTGCCGATCCCCTCCCCGAACCTATGGGTCCGTTGGGTGGCGTTTTGGCGGGCCTTGAATGGGCGAAAACGAACGCTCCCAAGCCTTCACATATCGTGACCGCTGCAGCAGACACGCCTTTTCTTCCTGCAGACCTTGTTGCGCGCCTGATGGAAGCGGCTCGTGTTTCAGGTGGGCCTGCAATGGCATGCAGCAACGGCACACTTCATCCGGTCTTCGCTCTCTGGCCTCAACACCTCGTCGATGACCTTGCCCGCCATCTTGCCAGTGGCGGCACCCGTCGCCTTCGCGCCTATGCCTGCGAACGACACAACGCGGCTCTCGTGGACTTTCCTTGCAGTCCCGAAGCCGATCCGTTTTTCAATATCAACACGCCCGAAGATCTCCAGATAGCGCGTGAAAGGCACCAAAGGGAAGCAATGTGACACAGGCGGTTTTTGGCATTGTAGGCTGGAAGAATTCCGGAAAAACCACCCTGACAGCGGCGCTTGTGAGGGAATTGACGAAGCGCGGTTTCCGGATCGCCACGCTGAAACACGCACACCATGCGTTCGACATCGACCATGAAGGCACAGACTCCCACCGCCACCGGAGCGCCGGGGCTTCGGAGGTGGCGATCGTCTCCAAAAACCGCTGGGCGATCATTCATGAACTGAAGGGCGCAGAAGAGCCGAGCCTGGCCGAAATGCTCGCGCGTCTCTCCCCGTGCGATCTCGTCCTGATCGAAGGTTTTAAACGCGAAAATCATCCCAAGTTGGAATGCCGGCGGCGGGAAGCGCCCGATCTGACCTTCCTGGCACCAGACGACCCAACCATCGTCGCTGTTGCCGGAGACCACGAGACAGATACCGGGGATCTGCCACGGTTTGATCTCGGAGAGGTGGAGCAGATCGCCGATTTTGTTATTAGCCACACTGGCATCGGCCGAAAGGCGCGCTAGGGGAACGCCCCCTCTCTTCATTGCATGGGACCAGTCACCTTTAAGGTTGCAATTTGAATCGGATCGGTGGGAATATCCGGCTTCATGTTCCGCCCGGCAGGAAGCCGGAAGCGGCAGATAATAAGATTGAGAGGAACCAGAATGCGTATTTCAAGGCGTATCGCGCTTGCACTGCCTGCGGCAGCTTTGGCTCTGGCAGTGGGCTCGGCTCGTGCCCAGGACATGATGAAGCTCAAGATAGGCACTGAAGGTGCCTATCCCCCCTTCAACAACCTGACCGCAGACGGCTCTCTTGAAGGGTTTGATATCGATATCGCCAAAGCGCTTTGCGAAGAGATGAAGGCTGAATGCGAGTTCGTCACGCAGGACTGGGACGGTATTATTCCCGCGTTGCAGGCGGGCAAGTTCGACGCCATCGTGGCCTCCATGTCGATCACCGAAGAGCGCAAGAAGCAGGTCGACTTCACCAACAAGTATTACAACACGCCACCCGCGCTGGTCGTGCCCAAGGAGTCGGATATTGCCGGTACCACACCGGAAGATCTCGCCGGCAAGGTTATCGGTGCGCAGGGCTCGACCACCCACGCGAACTTCGCCGAAACCACCTTTACCGACAGTGACGTGAAGGTCTATCCGACCGCGGAGGAATACAAGCTCGACATGGTCAATGGGCGGCTTGATGCGGTCATCGACGATATCATCGTGCTGCAGGAATTTCTCGACAGTGACGATGGCGCCTGCTGCAAGGTTCTGGGCACACTCACCCCGCGCGAGGACATTTACGGCCCCGGGATCGGCATTGCTGTGCGGCAGGGAGAGGACGAGCTTCGCGAAAAGCTGAACGCTGCGATCACAGCCATTCGCGAGAATGGAAAATACAAGGAAATCAACGACAAGTATTTCACGTTCGACGCTTACGGCGACTGAGCGTCGTTATGTCCTGATGATACTGTCACAGGCGGCCGCCTTCGGAAGTGCGGCCGCCTGTGTTGCATGCGGCTCCGGTAAAAGAGCCCGAACGAGAAAAATCGCCAGTTGGCGTCAAAGGCCGGATCAGGCGGTTCGGACAGGGGTTTTGGGAGATGGAAAGGGTCTGGACCCTTTTGAGTTTTGGGCCGGAAGGCTGGGGCGATGATATCGCCAAGGGCGTGCTTCTAACGGTTTCTCTGGCGCTGGCCACGTTACCGCTGGGATTGGCAATCGGTTTTTTCGTTGCGTTGGGGAAGCGCTCGAGCGACAAGACCTTACGTCTTGCGGCCAACATCTATACGACGATCTTCCGTGGACTGCCTGAGCTTTTGACTCTCTTTCTTGTTTTCTACGGCGCGCAGATAGGCCTTCAGCAGATCGTGCGGCTCGTGAATCCCGGCGCGAGTGTGGAGATCAACGCTTTTGTAGCAGGCATGATCGCGCTCGGCGCCGTGTTCTCCTCCTATGCAAGTGAAGTGTTTCTGGCCGCCTTTCGCGCTATTCCAGAAGGCCAGTACGAAGGCGGTCACGCAATCGGTCTTTCAAACGCGCAGACCATGCGCCTCATCATCCTGCCTCAGCTGATACGGCTTGCCTTGCCTGGCCTTTCAAATCTCTGGCTGATTCTTTTGAAAGACACCGCGCTCGTATCCGTGATCGGCCTCGCCGACATCCTGCGCCAGACGGGCATTGCCGCGCGCGTCACCAAGGAGGCTTTCCTGTTTTTCGGGATCGCGTGTCTGCTCTATCTCGTATTGGCCATGCTCTCCTCAATCGTCCTGCGCACAATTGAAAACTGGACCAAACGCCATGGAGTCCAGCGATGAGTGCCGAAACACAAGCCTCGGTGGAACGTCCGCCCGTCGTCAAAAAGGGCTGGACGCGCGCTCGCACAATCGGCGTGGTCCTGCTCACGATCTGGGCAGCGCTGGGCCTCGCCGTTCTGGGGTTCATGATCAACGCCTGGGACCCGGACATTTTCACCCGCTACGCGCCGCGCTATCTCTCAGGCCTTTGGATCACCGTTCAGCTTGTCGTCGTTTCGGTTTTCCTGGGGGCGCTCCTTTCCGTGCCCATCGCACTCGGACGTTCCTCGAAGAGCAAGCTGATTGCCGCCCTCGCCTACGCCTATGTCTACTTTTTCCGTGGAACGCCGCTGCTTGCCCAAACCTTCCTGGTTTATTACGGCCTCGGTTCTTTCAGACCGGAACTTCAGGCTGTGGGCCTGTGGACGTTCTTCCGAGAGGCCTGGTACTGCGCCGTCTTCGCTTTCACGCTCAATACCGCCGCCTACCAGGCGGAAATTCTGCGTGGCGCCATCGAGAGCGTCGGCAAGGGGCAATGGGAAGCGGCGGCTGCAATGGGCCTGTCCAGATTTCAGACCGCGCGAAAGATCATCCTCCCGCAAGCACTCATTGTCGCGCTCAGGCCCTATGGCAATGAGATCATACTGATGATCAAGGGGTCCGCCATCGTCGCCATCATCACGGTCTATGACCTGATGGGTGAGACACGCCGCGCCTATGCACGCACCTTCGACTTCCAGACTTACATCTGGGCGGCCATCATCTATCTTGGCCTCGTCGAGATCCTCCGCAACGCCGTTGATTGGATCGAGCGTCGAATTACCAAACATCTGAAGCGCTGAGGCGCACAACACGCATATCAGGGAGAAGGTTTCGAAATGGCGGACGTCGCATTCATTGGGCTCGGAGTCATGGGATATCCGATGGCCGCACATCTTCAGAACAAGGGCGGTCATAAAGTCACGGTCTATAATCGCACTGCAGCGAAGGCACAGAGCTGGGTCAAGGAACATGGCGGCGCTCACGCGCCGACACCGCGGGAAGCAGCGATCGACAAGGATTTCGTTTTCGCCTGTGTGGGCAATGACGACGATCTTCGCTCGGTGACACTCGGCGAGGACGGAGCTTTCCAGAGCATGAAGAAGGGTGCGGTCTTCATCGACAACACCACGGCGTCTGCAGAGGTTGCGCGCGAGCTCGCTGAAGAGGCCGAGAGGCGTGGCTTCGCTTTCATCGACGCTCCCGTGTCCGGCGGACAGGCCGGGGCGGAAAACGGTGTTTTGACCGTGATGTGCGGCGGCGAGGAAGTCGTTTTCCAGAAGGCCAAACCGGTGATCGAATCCTTTGCACGGATGGTAGGCCTGATGGGCCCGGCCGGCGCAGGACAACTGACGAAAATGATCAACCAGATCTGTATCGCCGGGCTGGTGCAAGGGCTTGCCGAGGGCATTCACTTTGGCCAGAAAGCCGGACTCGATATCGAGAAAGTCGTCGACGTCATCTCCAAGGGAGCGGCTGGCTCCTGGCAGATGGAGAACCGTCACAAGACGATGAGTGAAGGGAAATACGACTTCGGCTTCGCGGTTGACTGGATGCGCAAGGATCTCGGCATTTGCCTTGCAGAGGCTGATCGCAACGGCGCCAGCCTGCCCGTCACCGCGCTGGTGGATCAATTTTACAAGGATGTACAGAAAATGGGCGGAAATCGCTGGGATACATCGTCCCTGCTCGCCCGACTTGCGAAATAGGAGTCCACGATGACCCGCCGGCGCGTGGCATGTCTTGCAGCAGTTCTTGCCGCTTTGCCCGCGTCGGTCTGTATCGCACCTGCTGCTGCCGGCACCGAACGCCCTGACCTGGCCGGCGGTATTCGGGCTCTCTCCTGGAGCGATCTCGTCTCGCCTGCCCCTGTGGACGAACAAAACGCTCGCCCGGCCGATCTCGACGAACAGGCCGTCAGCCTCTCCGGCTTTCTCCTGCCTGCCGACCTGGAAGGTGAGCTTGTCTATTCCTTTATCCTGGTGGCGCGCCATGGTGCCTGCAGCCACATGCAGCAACCACCTCCCGATCAGATCGTCCGGGTCGTTCCGTCGTCCCCATACCGGTTAAGCTACAACTACGAGCCGGTGACAATAACCGGCTCTCTCCAGTCCGGACGTGAAAAAACCCAGCTTTTCATTCTCGACGGCCCAGCGATTATAGAGTCGGCCTACACGATGCGGCATGCTACGGTCACTCCAAACAAGAGTTCGCCGGCACCGCTAACATCTTTCCCCGCCAATCCCTGGCATCGTGTCATAAACGACGACGAATAGCCCGCTCAGCCGCCATTGCCGCCACCCGAATCCTTGTCCAGGACAAGATAGTCGAGTGGCAATTCGGTCGTGTATTTGATCTGTTCCATGGCGAATGTGGATGAAACATCCCGGATTTCGATCTTCGCGATCAGCTTCTTGTAAAACGCGTCATAGGCGGCGATGTCCGGCACCACGACACGAAGCAGGTAGTCCACCTCGCCGCTCATCCGGTAAAACTCGACCACTTCCGGGAACTGCTGGATCACCTCGGAGAAACGCTTCAACCATTCGTGGCTGTGCATGTTGGTGCGGATGGACACGAAAACGTTCACCCGGGCATTGACCTTTTCCGGATCAAGCACCGCGACGCGCCGGCGAATGACGCCTTCTTCTTCCAGCTTCTGGATACGCCTCCAGCACGGCGTGGTGGAGAGCCCGACCTTTTTTGCCACATCGGCTACGGCAAGGGTTGAATTTTCCTGCAACAAACGCAGGATCTTGCGATCAAGGCGGTCCATAATCAGCTCCAGAGAAAATGATTTCCTAAAATGACAAGAGATCGCGCCAGCAACAAGAAATTTTTTGCCTGTATTGACCAATACGCGACCGAATAATCCTCATTTCTCAGACAGAAGCCGATGAATTTCCTCACGCAGGACGGGCAATAACTCGTGTTCAAACCAGGGATTCTTTTTCAGCCAGCCTGTGTTGCGCCATGAGGGATGCGGCAGCGGCAAAACGCGGGGGCTGAGGTCGAGTGCCATCAGTCGACGCCAGTCAAGCACGGTCTCGGTGAGGGTTCTGGATTTCTCAGAGCCAAGGTGCCAGGCCTGTGCATACTGCCCGATGACGAGAACAAGTTCGATCTGTGGCATTGCTGCCATCAGTTGCGCCCGCCATGCGGGTGCGCACTCGCGACGGGGTGGCAAATCCCCGCCTTTGGCATCAAGACCCGGGAAGCAAAATCCCATCGGCGCGATGGCAAAGCATGCCGGGTCATAAAATTGAGATCGATCCACCTGAAGCCAATCTCGCAAGCGATCTCCGGACCGATCATCAAACGGCAATCCAGAGGCGTGAACCCGCGTCCCCGGTGCCTGGCCGGCAATGAGGATGCGAGCTGTGTCCGATCCCACAACAACCGGACGGGGCTCATGCGGCAAAGGGGCGCCCATCGGGTTCTCGACGCAAATCCGACAACTGCGAATTCGCGCCAGCAATGGTTCGAGCTGCGGCTTCTGCACGCCGGGTCTCTCAGGCCTTCGCGCTCGGGCGGCCGGCGACGGTGTGATACCAACGCATCAAATGATCCAGCCCATCGGGGACTGACAGGCGTGCAAGCTTCATGAAATCGATACTCACCAGCCCGGTAATATCGGCGATCGAATAAGCTTCCCCCGCGATAAATGGACGATCAGCCAGCGCCTTATCGAGATAAGCAAGAAACTCCAGGGCCTTGGGTTTGTTTGCTTCCCCCCATTCCGCAACCTGCGGCACCTCCCAATCCTTCATGGCCGGATGCAGGTGCCGGAAGGCTTGCGCAATGGGATAAAACAGATGCATTTCAACGCGTCGCTGCCACATTTCAACCGTGGCGACGCCGAGCGCACCCCTGCCGAAAAGCGCAGGTTCAGGGTAGAGCTCCTCGAAATAGCGGCATATGGCAACCGTTTCCGTCAAAACGGTCCCGTCGTCCAACTCCAGAACAGGCAGACGCTGCAGCGGGTTGAGACGAGTGAGCGTTTCAGACTTGTGCCCCATGGCGCCCATGTCCACCGGCTCGATCGGCACTTCAATTGCCTTCTCTGCCAGAAATATCCGTACACGCCTCGGGTTGGGTGCCCGGCCACCATCATAGAGCTTCATGTTCCGCTACCCTCACCTGAAAACCAGCCCATAAGCCACTCCCAAAGGCGCCTCAGCAAATCACCGTCGCCGGGACGCGGCTCTCCCTGATGTTCCTCACGCCAGTCGCGCGGCGCCTCGAAACTGCCCGCCCATATGCCACGCTGGGCCCGGCGCGCCTCCGCTTCCACCGCATCATAATCGCCATAGGCCAATGCCCAGCCTGCCGCAACGAGCGCTTCACCCAGATCGGTATCGTGAACCCTACAGCGTGCGAGCAGCCGATCATAGCGATCACGCTGATAGCCTTCGCAGGTGACCTCCCCACCAGCCACCAGTCGACGCAAGGCCCGAAGCGCCTCACGCCCGCAAGCATAATCCTTCCCGTTGCTGGTGCACCGTTGCTGAAACTCCGGCGCATCAATGCCTTCAAGGCGAATGCGCTCGCCCGCGAGCGTCAGCGTATCGCCATCATGCACGATCACGTCACCTCTCAGTGTCTGTCCGCCAAGGCGTTGCACCCTGTCGACCAAGAGCGCAATTCCCCCCAACAACAACAGTGTCAGCAGGATATCCATAAAGCGAATTGATCTGCGGCCGCGGGTCCGTCTGTTTCGTCGGCCTCTCATGTTTTGAAGGGTCTCTTAATCATTCACGAATAAGTTGAGCAGTGAATAGCGGGAATTCAAAAACGGGTTATGGTGGCGGAAGCGTCAAAATCGGCTGACAAGTTCGCCGACAAGTTCATTGTGGACCGCACCAAGCCGCATCGCAACAGCAATGTGGGGCTTGCCGTGCGCCGTACGCGCGACCGGCTTTCGCAAAGCCTCGGACCTCCCGATTTCAACCGCGACATGCTGAAACTGCACGCGCGAGACATTCTCTCGAACGCCGTCAAACCGGCTTTGCTCATTCTGACGATGAGCCTCGGCGGGATTTATCTTGGGGTTGACCTGAAAATCACATGTCTGTGGGCCTTAACCACACTTCTCGGTTATGTACCGCTCTTCCTCCTCGCCCGTCGTCTGGAACGGATGCCGGAAAACGAGATTGAGGTCACGCGAATGCGGCACTGGCTTTTTGCCGCCCATTTCACCAGCGGCGTTGGATGGGCGTATTTCGCATATCTGCCTCTTCCAGCCAGCACCTTCTCCGAACCGCAGATCATGCAGGGGGCGCTACTCCTTCTTGTGATCGCCGGGACAGCGATCGTGACGGCAACCCTAAGCGGCGCACTGGTAGCCGCGTTTGCGCTGCCGATCTGCATGTTCGCCTTCACGGTCAGCAATGCTCCGACGACAGGTTCGCTGATGATGTGTTTGGTCCTCGCAGCCGCGCTCCCTTTCCTGGCCTACGTTGCACACCATCGAAACCGCGCGGCATTGAGGCTCCTTTCTTTCCAGAGTGAAAAGAACGCGCTGATAGGCGAACTTGAAACAGCCAAATCCATGTCAGATGAAGCGCGCCGGCGCGCTGAGGAAGCCAATCTGGCAAAATCGCGTTTTCTCGCATCCATGAGCCATGAGCTCCGAACACCGCTCAATGCCATTCTGGGGTTTTCAGAAGTCATGGCCAACCAGGTTCTGGGACCGCTCGAAAACACCACCTATCGCGACTATGCGAACGATATTCACACGTCCGGAAAGCATCTTCTCAGCCTGATAAACGAGATACTTGATCTTTCGCGCATAGAGGCCGGTCGCTATCGGCTCAACGAAGAGCCGTTGTCCCTCGGCGCGATTGCGGAGGATTGCTGCCGCCTGATGGAGATGAAAGCGCGTAGCAAAGACATTTCCTTCAGGGTTGACGTTGAGCCCACTCTATTGAGACTTTTCGCCGACGAACGTGCGGTTCGCCAAATCACCCTCAATCTTCTGTCAAACGCCATCAAGTTCAGTCCGACCGGTAGTTCTGTCCACATCCGGGTCGGGTGGACGGCGGGTGGCGGTCAATACATCGCCATAAAGGACAACGGCCCGGGCATCCCGGAAGACGAATTGGCCGTCGTCCTCTCCGCATTTGGCCAGGGGTCCATAGCCATCAAGAGTGCGGAACAGGGCACAGGCCTTGGTCTGCCCATCGTGCAGGGGTTGGCAGCCTTGCACAACGGTGTTTTCGAGCTCAACTCGAGATTGCGCTCAGGCACCGACGCCATCGTGGCCTTTCCCCGCTCGCGTGTGATGGAGGAACTCCCCGCTGTTCCAACCGAGCACAAGCAAGCATCACGAGGTAACGCTTGAAGGGACCGTTCCGCGGGAATGCTTCACCTAACCCAAGCGCCTCGCGACCTCTGCAACCCCACCCGCGAGTGCTGCCGCCGACTTGACAATATCGGCCGCCACAGCCCCCGCACACCCCGCCTCCCCTGCAAACTGCAGCCCAAGCAAGGGTTGAAGCGAGAGCTCCGCGGCCACCCACTTCTCAAACGGACCATGGCAACTCGCGAGAACGCAATGAGAAATCGAGTGCGGCGCTGACTTGTAAAGCACCGCAGCCGCAGCCAGAGCCGGCAAACCATCAAGAACAACGGGGATGTTTTGTGCACGGGCCGCAAGGATGGCTCCCGTAAGCGCGGCCATATCCCGCCCTCCAAATCGCCGGAGCACTTCCAGTGGATCCGCCAGGTGATCGGCGTGGAAAGCAAGCGCTTCAGAGATGACCGCCCGCTCAGACTGGCTGAACTGATCCAATTCGCCTTTGAGAAGGGCAAGAAGCATTGCGCTTGCTGCAAGCCTCGCCTGAGCGCCCAACGCTCCCACACAGAGCAAATCAACCCCCTCAGCGGTGCCTTCCATGCCGAATGCAATCGTAGCAGCACAGGCTCGCTCATCCAGGGAGGCATCCGTGCGCATGTCATTGGAGGGCAAATCGAGCGCCAGATCAAAGACATTGAGAGACAGGTCATTGGCCACGCACAAATGCGATACCGCCGCAGCCCCCGCCGCGACAGCATCCACCTGCGCCCGTTGCTCGGCAAGACCCGCCTCATCGAAACCATGAGTCGCGGCATAGAGCGCAACACCGGATTTGCCGATCAAAGGTGGGACAGCGCCGCGGGTGCGAGCGAGCCAGACTCCAATCTCGTACAGTCGCCCCAGTTTCCCGCCGCTGTAACCCGCCCGGTGGAATGCTTTTGCCATCCCCTCTGCAGCGGCCTCGTCGGGTGCATTCAATTGGGAAAGCAGGGAGCGGACGTCATCGAAAGGCATTCCGGAGAAGGACATTGAGCTGGTTCCCGTTTGGTGTCGGAAACGAGATAGCCACCAAGCGCGCCGAGCGCAATGGTAGACAGACCGCTTGCGTCGAGGGGCGCGATGCCCCATGTCTTCTGGAAATGATGGAAAGATGATGGTCGAGATCAAAACCCCGTGCATCCTCGTTTGCTCGATCGATGTGAACTCCGGATTCTGCTTCGGTTGCGGACGCACACGCGCTGAAATCGCGAATTGGCTCTCCATGACGTCCCAGCAGCGCGAGACGGTAATGAACCAACTTCCTGCGCGCCTGGAACAGGTGGAACGTAGACCGCGCCGCGAAACCCGGCGCGCGCGCATTGCGCGCCAACGAATGGAGGGGCAATAGGAGCCATGCGCCTGTTCTGGTTATTGATGTCGGCGCTTGGCGGAGGCTTGATCCTGCTGATTGCCAATCACGATTCTGGCCGGGTGTTTGGGCTCGAAAACTCGGCCTTCGCCGCCACCCTGTATCTAGGCCTCTGGGCAGCCGTCCTTATCGTGGGCTTCTTGGGATCAGGACTGAGGATCGGAGACGTTGCAAGAACCCTTGCCTTCTGGGTTTTTCTGCTTCTGGCATTGGTGGCCGCCTATCAGTACCGTTATGAACTTCAGGATATTGCCAGTCGCGTAACGGCTGGCCTGATACCCGGCAGCCCAATGACCACTGTCAGTAAGGACGGCCAAATCAATGTGATCGTTGAGCGATCCTCTAGCGGCCAATTCGAGGTTATCGCAGACGTGAATGGCACCAATCTTCGAATGCTGATCGACACGGGCGCCAGCAGCATCGTTTTGTCGGATGAAGATGCACGCGCAGCAGGTTTCGAACCTGAGGGATTGCGCTTCGTAGTACCGGTGGCAACAGCAAATGGCACCACACTTGTCGCCCGGGCAAGAGCTGATACGGTCAATGTAGGAGCCATTTCGCGCAATGACCTTCCGATTTACGTCGCACAACCGGGACGCCTTGATCAAAGCCTGCTCGGCATGAGCTTTATAAACACATTGAATGGCTTCGATCTGCGGGGCGACCGCATCGTTCTTCGCGACTGAGCACGGCATAAACGGAGACGACGAACACCCGGAGCAATTGCCCGGGTGTTCATAAAGGGTCTATTTGTAGACTGCATTCCTGGCGGATCTCGCATCGCGCGGGGCCGCGCTCTGCACACGCGTTTCGATTTCCAGCTGATAACGACGACCGACATCGCGCCATTCGTTCGCAATCAATCTGCGCAACGCACGCACACGCCTGTTTGCAAGTCGTCTTCCTTCGCCTCCTTCCGCATAGACGAGACGGAGTATCGAAGGTTCTTTTTCCAGAAGGTTGATGAGCTGTGAAACCTGGTGCCGCCACTCCGTCATCAGGTCATGTGCCCCCCGGACGAAGGCCGCATCCGCCAGATCCAGCCGAACCACACGTCCGATTGAGGCACCAAACATGAACTCCGATGCCTTACCCGCAGTGAGGCGAACCACACGTGGATTTTCCGTCGTGAGGCGGTACCCGGATGGAAGCGAGCGCGGATCGAGCTTCATGATGTAATTGGTCCCGATCCGCTGATCGGGCAAATCCGCGCAGGCGACATGGAAACGCCCGTGATCGTCTGCCGTGAGCAGCAGCCCTTTGACCGTGGCGATCCGCACACCAGGCAAGCCCGGCTCCCCGGCATCTTGGTATCCATTGCGGTTACGGTCGTCGAAGACCTTCCCGAGAATGTCACCACAATCGAAAACAGCTTCCACCACCACCTCAACGGTTGCTTCTGCAACTCGTGAGATGACTTCTCCGGAAAGATCCTCCACCCAAGCCTTGTTCACATATTCGCCAGGCTTGGCAGCGGCGGTCACGCCCAGTTCGAGATCGATCAGGACCTCTCCTTCGGCAGTAAGGGCAACATCCTTGAATGTTAGCTTCCGTCCTTCCGCTACGGGTGTGACAGAACTGCCGTTCAACAAAGCAGACCCGCGTACAAATGTCAGACCCGGGGGCGTCATGTCGATGACAGTGATGGTACTGTCTGTCGAGAGGCCAAGTGACTTTACGCGGATCGTGTAAGGAACACGACCACCGCGTACCACTTCTGCCATCGGGGTCACCTTGGTGATGGCATAACCAGGCAGATCAACAACAGCTTCCTCCTCGGGTGAGATCACCTCCTGTCCCGCAGGACCTTTACCTCTCGCAGTCGCAGTGTTCTTTATGCCCCCTTCGATACCCTGCGCTTCGTCGATGTCACTTTGTGTCATCGTATACGTCGCCTCGAAGGTGATACTCTCCCCTGCACCCAATTCCCCAACAGCCGGAGTGAATGACGACAGTTTACCGCTGCCTGGCTGTCCGTTGAACCGAGGTCCGGGATCGGATGGAACTACATCTGTGGCAGTTACATTGCCGTCGTTTGTCACCTTGAACGTATAAAGAATGGTATCTCCCGGCTCGGCAAACTCTTCGTCGGTGGACTGAAGCTCACCATGTTTTTCCAGCGCTAGGGAGATATTTTGCGGCAACGGCGTCGCGGTTGCATCGTCAGGCTCCCCGTCTCCTTCCAAATCAACGTCAGCTGTCTCATCTGGATCATCAGATATGTCGGAGACCGGCGTATCGTTGGGTGCAATGCCATCCGCGGTGGCGGTCGCGACGATCCCGCCAGCGTCGATATCGGCCTGAGTGAGCTCGTAGGTCGTTTGAAATGTCGTCCTGTCCTCGCTGCCCGGTGCAAAACTCGAGAGGCTTCCGCTGGGAACGGGTACCGAAGGTGGAGGTCCCGATGTGTCGGGCCCGATCTGCAATGAGGAGATGGTGATGTTGTCTATCGTGACGTTACCGGTGTTGCGCGCTACGAAGGTGTAAACGATCGGCTCACCTGGATCGGGAAAGCCGTTCCCGTTTGTGTCGTTCCATTCATCAATCAGGTCAACTTCAAGCCTGGTAAGTGTTTCAAAATTGATCGTTGTTGGCTCACCAGCAACCCCTTCAACCGACCGGGACAGTCGCTCGATATCTTTGCCCTGCGGATCCTTAGCGGTTGCTGTGCCCAGATTTTCGACGAACCCATTGTCGATATCCTCCTGTTTGATCTCGTAGGCCCCAGTCAAATCGGTTTTGCTTTCCCCTGGGAGCAGCGAGGCAATCGGACTGTTGGAGACCGCGATTTTGTCATCCTCAACGACAATGTCCGTGAGCGTCACGTTGCCAGTATTTTCAACGCTGAAAGTGTAGTTGATCAGTTCCCCTGCATCCGCCAGTCCATTGCCGTTGGCATCTTCCAACTCCCCCTTCTTGACAAAATCGTAGTCGGGATTGGGTGGGAACATTGCGCTGGTAGGGTTCTCGTCTACGCCTGCCGTATCACTGGAAATATCGTTGAAAAGATTGCCGTTCTCATCCGTCCCTTCTGCGGTCGCCTGATTGGACAATCCACCCGCATCAATGTCCTCTTGTGTGAGTGTGTAGGTCAGCGTGTAAGTGGCCGTCTCCCCCTCAACCAGCGTGCCCTCGGAGGAACCGGATGAAGCGGATACGAATGTCGGACCGCTGTCAGCCGTCAGGGGCGTACCGTCAGCGCGCACCAGGTTCTCTTCGCTGATCGCAACGCCGGTCAATGAACCGATACCTTGGTTCTCTACAGTCATCGTGAAGGTCAGGACATCGCCAGCTTTATCACCCTCCGAAACCGTTTTGATAATCTCAATGACCTCCGCTCCCAACGCGAAACTGATCAGGCAGTTGGAGGTCCCCTCTGCGGCAACTTCAAGAGTTTGCGAGCTCGACACGGCAGTGAAAACAAAAACAGACTGTTCCCAAGCAGTCGTATCGGGAAACATGATTGTTTCATTGGCGCCGCTTGTCGTCAGCTTGAGCCCTTCACAGGCACTTGGGCGGTTGCCGGCAGCCGATGCGCGTCCAATGGCATAGAACGGAATTCGATATGTACGGCCAGGTACAAGCCCGTTCATCGTGGTGAGGATGGATTCGTAATAGTCTGGTCCGCCGATCATGGAGAGGAACGTCGTATCACCTGTTGGAACGGCCGGCAGTGGCGCGTCATCCCAGGCATAGGTTGCGCCCCACTCCTCAGGCGTTGAACAATCCGGACTGCCTTCCCCGTCCGTCCATCCGGCAGGCGTCTGACCGATACCCGGCGTACAGGGTGACGTGGGCGGAATGTCCTGCGCGTTCGCCTGCCGTTCGCCAAACATGATCGATCCAAAGGCGATGAGAATGGTGAGCACTATCGCACGAATTGCGATTGGCGGCCTTAGGTTCATCTGCGGGTTCCAGCCGATTATGGAACAAAAAAATCCTTTCGCTGGAGAGACTTTTCTTTCTCTCTGACAATTCAACAGACCAGATGTGGCCCAGGCAAGATTTCGAAGAGATCGGGTTGGGTTTGCCACACCGTGCTGCTCAAGCAATGTCGTCTGGAGAATTCTCAACATGACAAGCCTCATCATACCATCGTTCATGGTTCGGTTTCTGATTAGGCCTCTTGGCCAGACGCAGTACTTGAGTCGGGAACACTGGTGATACGAACGGCAATTGGATTTGCGAGCCCTAGAACAGGCGCACTCGGCACACGAGTTACAGAGAGGTAGCGTTACAGTTGGGCCACCCTAAGCGCGCGCCTCTACGGGTGCCACCGTTATTCAAACTTCTCGTTTTGGACAGAGGCCTTAGCGTTCTGAGGCCGGAAGCGCGTTTCAATCTCCAGGTGATAGCCTCGCCCGGTCCGACCCCAGGCGGAACTAACCATCCGGCGAATTTCCCGCAAACGCTTCACCGCCATCCTCGTGTCGTCCCCGGAACCGGTATAAATGAGACGTAGAACAGACGGTTCCTGATCGAGCAGCACTATCATTTGATTGATTTGCCGTTCCCATTCCGGGTTCAACCTCGCGGAGCCTTGCAAAAACGCTGCGTCGGTCAGATCGAGGCGAACCACACGGCCGATTGTTGCGCCAAAAAGGAACTCCGACCCCTTGCCGGCTGTAAGCCTAACCACACGTGGATTCTCCGTGGTGAGACGGTATCCGGAAGGCAATGATCTAGGGTCGAGCTTCAAAATGTAGTTTGTACCGATCCGCTGATCAGGCAGATCCGCACAGGCGATATGAAAGCGCCCTTGAGCGTCTGATGTCAGCAACAGGCCTTTTATCGTAGCCAGCCTCACTCCCGGAAGACCCGGCTCTTCCTCTTCCTGGTAACCATTCCGGTTCCTGTCATCGAACACCTTTCCGATGATGTCGCCGCAATCGAAAACGGCTTCGACAACCACCTCTACGACGGCCGTTGCAATACGGGAAACAACGGCTCCTTCCGTCGTTTCCACCCAGGCCTTGTTTACGTACTCTCCAGGCTTGGCGGCTCCAGTCACGACGAGGTCGAGCTCAACAATTGCCGCTTCGCCAGGGGATAGTGTGACGTTTTCGAATGTCAGTCTGCGGCCTTCGACCAATGGCTCTGCAGGATTGCCGTTCAGCTTCGCGCTTCCACGGGCGAATGTCAGCCCCGCCGGTGTCATGTCGATGATTTTGACAGCGCTGCCGCCGGCAGACCCAAGCTGCTTCACGGTAATCGTGTAGGGAACCCGATCACCACGCCGCACCTCCGCCAGCGGTGTCGTTTTGCCAATAGCGTAGCCAGGCAACACCACGGTAGCCCCTGCAACCGGTGAGAAGACTTCCCGCCCATCCGCCCCACGGCCAGACGCCTTGGCAGAGTTCTGGATGCCGTTTTCAAGACCCTCCGCTGCATCAATGTCGCGCTGAGTGAGTGTGTATGTTGCGGTGAAAGTCTTGGTTTCTCCTGCAGCAAGATCCGCACTGGCTGGAGAGAAAGGCGTGAAACTCCCACTGCCCGGCTGCCCGCCAAATCGTGGTCCTGGGTCCGCTGGCCTGACATTCGAGACGGTCACATTGCCTTCATTGGTCGCAGTCAATGTGTAGAGGATGGTATCGCCAGGTTTGGCAAGCCGTCCGGCCGTCCCCTCAAACACACCTGACTTCTTCAGTCCGAGTGCACTGACCTGCAGCAGCGGAGTGTAGTTGGGATCATCCGGCTCCCCATCGCCATCGAGATCCTCATCTGTTGTGTTATTCGGGTCATCAGACGTATCCGAAACCACCGTACCGTCTCGGGTGCGACCGCTAATTCTGGTCGTAGCGGCAACACCGCCAGCGTCGATATCAGCCTGCGTGATGGGATAGGAAACCTTCGGTAGGGAATCCAATTCTGCCCCTGGTTTTAGAGCTGGAATTAAACCACTGTAGACAGATGCGGCTCTCGCCGCCGGCCGGACTGTGGACGTTTCCCAATCGATCGAATCGATCGCAAGGTCCTCCAACGTCGTATTGCCCGTATTGCGAACCGAGAATGAATACTGGATCGGCTCACCTGGATCTGGAAACCCGTTTGAGTTTGTGTCGATCCACTCCCCTGAAAGCTCAAGCTCTACGGACGGGATCGTCTCGAATGGTACTGTCGTCGGATCGCCGGGGCGCCCCCCCGGTGGACGAGCATGTCTGACCACGTCTTCGCCCTTGGGATTTTGCGCTACGGCGGTCGCATTGTTTGAAAACGAGCCTTCATCAATCTCTTCTTGAGTGATGACATGCTCGGCTGTGACGTTGGAATCACTCTGGCCCGGCGCCAACGAAGCTATAGGGCTATTTTTAATCTCCGCTTTGTCGTCGGTTACCGCGATGTTGCTGAGTGTGACGTTGCCCGTGTTCACAGCGGTGAATGTGTATTCGATTACCTCACCAGCATCGGCAAATCCGTTTCCATTGGCATCGATATGCTCTGCTTTCTTGACAAGATCGTAGTCAGACACGGTTGCCAGGCCGCCAGGTGGCGGTGTGGGCTCACCTGCTTCTCCACCTGGAGGGCGCGACTGCTTGGATAGGCTATCTCCATTGGGCAACTTGGCATTCGAGGTGGCAAGGTTATCGAGATCACCGGCATCGATATCTGCCTGGGTGACTTCATAGGTGCCGGATATGCTTTCTTCGTCCTTCTGGCCTGGAGCGAGCGGCCCGGCCAGCGGACTGCCTTCCACGCTGGCCCGCGAATCCGTTACCACGATGTCGGTGAGCGAAACATTCCCCGTATTTTCAACGGTAAACCTATACCTGATCACCTCACCAGCATCGATCAAACCGTTTCCATTCGCATCCTCATGTTCCGATTGTTTGACGAAGTCATAATCGCCCTCCAGGGGCGTTTCGACGCGTGTTGCGTCTCCCTCCTGACCATCTGGCGGTCGCGATTGCTTATTGACATCCTCGCCGTTCGGTCCCTTCGCCGTCGCCAGCGCAACATTCTCTACGCTGCCCGCAGCCAAATCTTCCTCGGTGATCTTGTGAACTCCCTTGACCGAATCCGAGTCAATTTGCCCTGGCGCCAAGGAGCCGATCGGACTTCCGGATATCTCAGCCTTAGGATCCGATATTTCCACATTGGTCAAAGTCGTGTTGCCGGTGTTTGTCACCGTGAAATCGTACTTGATCTCCTCACCAACATCAGCTCGACCGTTGCCGTTAGCATCGTCGTGCACCGCCCTTTTGACCACATCATAATCGGTTTCCTGCTCCAAGCCCCCAGGCGGTCTGGTGGGGTCGCCGGCATCGCCCCCAGGCGGACGGGATTGCTTCGTGACATCGTCGCCGGTCGGCAGCTTTGCGGTTGAATCGGCAACGTTGTCGAGATCACCAGCATCAACATCATCCTGCGTTACGACGTAGGTGCCTTTGACACTTTCCTCGTCTTTAGCACCGGGCTCCAGCGGTCCCGCTAGCGGGCTGCCTTCAATCGTCGCTCGAGAATCCGTAACCACAATATCCGTCAGCGGAACATTGCCGGTGTTCTCCACGGTGAACTTGTAGCTGATCGTTTCGCCGGCATCGATCCGCCCATTGCCATTTGCGTCTACGTGCTCTGCCTCCTTTACGAAGTCGTAGTCGCCTTCCATTGGTGTTTCGATGCTTGTGGGATCTCCTGGGTTGCCGTTCGGTGCCCGAGATTTTGCGGTGACGTCTTGACCGTCTGGCCCCTTCGCTGAACCGGAAGCGAGATTGTCGACCTTACCTTCGATCAGGTCCGCCTCGGTGACCGTGTAGTATCCCTTCACGGTTTCGCTGTCGCTTGCCCCTGGAGCTAAGGAGAGAATTGGATTTCCCTCGATTCTCACCTTTGAATCGGTGATCTCGATGTCGGTAAGCGTTGCGCCACCTGTATTTTCAACTGTGAAGTCGTAAACGATCTCCTCGCCAACATCGACTTTGCCATTTCCGTTGGCGTCAACATGTCTGGCTGCCTTGACGATCGACATCGAGGCTTCAAGGTCGGTGTCGGTATCACTGTTGTCTTCTGGAGAATTGTCGATGATCGTGTCAGGAAGATTGAGCGTCGCCGTGTTGATCAAATCTCCCGAATGATCCGGTGGGATCGAAATCGTGAGATTATACGTCACCACGCCCCCCACCGGAAGACTGGCGGTCTGATTGTCGAGCGCGCCTGTTCCGCTTGCCGCGTCACACACGCCGCCGTTTAATCCGAAACAGGTCCAGTTCGCTTCGGTGACCCCCGCTGGCAACGGGTCATCCACCCCAATGTCGGTAGCCCCGAATGGACCGTTGTTGACCACTGTTATTGCGTAGGTCACGTCCTCCCCTGGGATGTAAGCCTCCTTCCCATCCGTTTTGGAAATGGCGATGTCCGCTGGAAAGCTGAGTATTGTTGTCGCGCACTTCATGCCGTCGTTGATTGACGAACCGGGGGAGTTGGAAATGCGGGTTGCGCGCCCGGTAGCAGTATCAAACTCGAAAAAGCCCTCTCCGCTATTTCCTGAGCCATAGACGGTATTTGGTGTGCCGAACATCGCACCGAAGAGGCTGCTCGCAGCAAGCCCTGTATCACCAATATTTATAACCGCCCCGGTTACCGGGTTGATGGAAATCAGTTGGCGCGAGTCACCTTCTTTGGCGTAAAGAAGCCCGTTGGACCACGCCAGATCCGTAAGAAATACACTTCTACTCAGAGGTATTCTGGTTGCTGATGTCGTAGGGATATCTACTTTGTATAAACTGTTATCATGAGTTCTACTATATACATAGTAAGAGCCATCATCAGATATCTCTCCCGTATTCGCCTTAAAACCCGATGGGAGACCGGCAATAGTTCCAAGGTTTTGAGCCTGAGCGTTAGAACCAATTCTATAAAGGGTTGGCGAATTATTATTTACAGCATAGCCATAATTGTCCAACGGGTTGTAAGCCGTTCCGTTATAGGTGAAGGACACGCTCCCCTGGTTCACAAATGTGAAAGGGTTCGTGGACGTGTCGATCGCATTCAAGCTGGTCTGTGTTCCCTGAGACAGCCACATGCGAGAATCGCACGTTCCAAAATCAGGTAGAGTTTGAGCGCCAGCCCCTCCTCCCGGCATTCCCAGAAAGCCCCCCAGGATGGCACAAGCCCAGAAACAGGAAAAGAAAGAGAGCTTTTTGAAATCAAATATTGATGATCTAATAATTTTTCTCATGTTTTATTTCCTAAAATCATGGAAAAACTATTTATTAATAAATTTATATTAAAATAATTGCATTTTCCAACCCTCGGTGCCCACAATTCTTCACGCAGGCTCGCAAACGCGCCCTGACGTTATACGTGTGAGTTTCCCCTCATCCTTCGCAACCGTTCATGCGTGGGGTATCACCGTGCACACGGGGAGACAGAGACTGTTTGCGCGCTTTTTTGACACCGCGCCTCAAACAACCCGGCTTGACTTTCCGCGCGTACCCTTTATGTGTCCGCCAGACTCTTTAAGCGCTGGTGGAGAGATTCTGCTTTTGCGCGACCGACAAACCACCAGAAACGGACGACAGACATGGCGAAGGCCACGACCATCAAGATCAAGCTTCAGTCGACGGCGGACACGGGCTTCTTCTACGTCACGAAGAAGAACAGCCGCACGATGACCGACAAGATGACCAAGCGCAAATACGACCCCATCGCCAAGAAGCATGTGGAGTTCAAGGAAACCAAGATCAAATAGATCCGGTTTCACCGTGTTCCTTCGAAACGCCGCCTTCGGGCGGCGTTTTCTGTTTGAGATCTCAACTTCCCGATGCGATTTCCCCGTGCGATTTCCCAGTGCGATCCGCAAATGCGCTCTGCAGAAAGCCTTCCATGTGCTTCGGAAGTCGGAAATCATCATCTGAAGATATTGGGAAGCGGTGAAGAAACTGGGGGCCGGTCGGCAAACTGGCAGCGGTACGAGGAGGCCACTTTCAACCAGCGCCGGCCGGCCGACCCCACGGACCCAGGAGATGCGGCGGACCTGAGCATCATGGGGTATCCCGAGGCGGCTGCCCGACGACAACGCCGAGACATAAGACCCGCCCCTTTCGGCGAGAGATTTGCGCAGGGCGGTTAGAAAATCAACACTTACTTAACCATTCCCGCCAACTCCCTTACGTTAGGGTTAAATATGGGGCGGATGCGGCACTCCGTCAGCCCCCAAATTGGTGGAACGCATCATCACTCTTTGGTGTTGTGCGATTACGCGCCACGAATAAGGCAACAATTGCCCTTCTCGAGGTCCGACTGACGTGCGCCGTCACCTCTCTGGTTGGCATCATGTGTGCTGCGACTTCAGGCTGCAGAAGCCACCACGCGGTTGCGGCCTTTGCTCTTCGCATCATAGAGCGCAATGTCCGCACGCTTTATCAGATCGGCCGGATCATCATTGCCATTTGCGCAGCCAACAACCCCTACGCTTGTGGTAACGGCAATAGCATTTTTGCCTCCGTCGACCGTGAAAGGTTCGCTGGCAATGGCAACCCGCAAACGTTCTGCCACCATCTCCGCCATGTCATGCTCGGTATCTGGCATCACAACGACGAATTCCTCGCCCCCGAACCGGCAAATCAGGTCGATACCACGGATATTCTGGCGTAATCGATCAGCGAACTCGCGCAACACATCGTCGCCACTGGAGTGCCCCCAGCGGTCATTGATCGTTTTGAACCGGTCGATATCAGCCATCATTACGGACAAAGGCCGTCGCCGGGCAACAGCTCGCGCCAGGAGCTTTGGCAAATGCGCATCAAGATAGCGCCGATTATGCAGCCCCGTCAGCGGATCGGTGACAGCCATGCGAAAACTCTGACTGACACTCGTCCGAAGGCGATCATTGTAGCGCTTGCGTCGCAGCTGCGTCCGCAAACGCGCCTGTAGTTCCTGCGCGTCAATCGGGCGAACAATATAATCATTCACGCCCAGTTCCAGCGCTCGGGCGATCATCCCCTCCTCATCCCCATCAACCACCAGCATGACCGGCAGGAGACGCGTACGATCCAGCGCCCGCAACTGAGCACAAAGCCGCAATGGATCGTAGGAGGCGTAGTTGGAGGTAACGAGAACGCACTCATAGCCACCCTCGGCCGCGCGAAACAATCCGGCCTGGGGATCATCCTCGATGTCAAGCGCGAAGCGACGCTGCAGCATGGCAGAAACCGCAGCAGAAGATTGGGTGTTCTCGTCGATCAACAAAACAGAGGGCGTCCCGCGCCGGTCGTCCTCCATACCCGGCTCAAATCCCACATTGTCGATGGTCTCGGTGCGCAACCGCAATTCATCTGTGAGCATTTTCAGCCGAACGAGGCTTTTGACCCGCGTGACAAGTTGAAGCGCGCCGACTGGCTTTGTCAGGAAGTCGTCAGCGCCCGCCTCCAAGCCTCGCACACGATCCGATGTTTCGCCAAGTGTTGTAATCATCACAACCGGAATGTGCTGTGTCGAAGCCTCTGACTTGAGCCTGCGGCACACCTCGAATCCGTCCATTTCCGGCATCATGACGTCCAACAGGACGACATCCACCTTCCCATCAGCACAGATTTTCAGCGCCTCTGCCCCGCTATAGGCGCAGACAACCTCGAAATACTCAGCCAAGAGCCGGCTTTCGAGCAGCTTCACATTCGACGGGACGTCGTCGACAACCAGAATGCGCGCGGTCATGACCGGCTCCTCACGAATGTCTCCGGGAAGCCATCAGCAGCATCAGGCATCCCCAAGATAGGATTTGATCGTTTCGATGAAACTCGGCACAGAAATTGGCTTCGAGATATAGGCTTCGCATCCACCTTGGCGGATACGCTCCTCATCGCCCTTCATCGCGAAAGCCGTCACCGCGATGACGGGGATCGTGTGGAGGTCATCATCCTGCTTGAGCCATTTCGTGACCTCAAGCCCCGAAACCTCTGGCAACTGGATATCCATCAGAATGAGGTCGGGGCGATGTTCACGAGCAAGGTCGAGCGCATGCAGTCCGTCGCGCGTCCGAACGGTGTCATAGCCGCTGGCCTCGATAAGATCGCGAAAGAGCTTCATGTTGAGCTCATTGTCTTCGACGATCATGACTTTCTTCGGCATTTCACCCCGTCCCACTCAACCCCGCGCCGCCGCTTGTCACCTGTTCTCGCCGACACCGCCTCAAATCGCGAAATTTCCGGCGCCACCCTTGCACGATTTGATTTATGAATCGGTAATGGGCGCCTGCGAATCGTAGCTTTACAGCATAGCGGCCCAGTATCGCTGCGCAATTGATCTGATCGCCGAGCCACGATGGCTTTTCAAGCCCAATGGAGAGATACCACCATGCAACGAGAGGAAGCCGAGACCATCGCCGTTTCTGCCCTGGCATTTATTGCGGCAGACGAGCAGCTCCTTCCCAGGTTCCTCTCACTGACCGGTATCGAGGCAAATCAGATTCGCGCGGCGGCGGCTGAACCAGGCTTTTTGACCGGGGTTTTGCAATTCATCCTCGCGCATGAACCGACCTTGCTACGGTTTTCCCAGGAAAGCGGCATCGCTCCGGAGATCGTCGCACGGGCGCCGTCCCTGCTGCCCCACGGCAACCCATCCTACGACATCCAGCCTTAATATGACTTTGGACAAGCTACATGACGATTGACCCTGAAACAGCCAGGCAGATTGACGAACTTTCGCTCAGCAACGACCCTCTTCTCGTGCTGGATGTCGACGACGTGATACTGGAGTTCATCAGACCGTTTCCGGAATACCTGCGCACCCGCGGCTTCGAACTGAAGCTGGAAAGTTTTGGCTTGAACGGGAATGTTGTCGACCTGACCACAGGTGTCCGCGCCGACGACGAGACGGTCTCGCAGCTCGTCGATTCCTTCTTCGAGGTTCAGCATGATTGGCAAAAGCTCGCCGAGGATGCATCCGAAACCATCGCACGCCTGTCCACAGCGAGCCAGGTTGTTCTTCTGACCGCGATGCCACACCGTTACCGGCAGACGCGTCGCACCCTGCTCGATCAGCTCGATATGCGCTATCCGCTACTGACGACGGAGCGGGCCAAGGGTCCTGCGATCAAGCGCTTGCGTGGGGAGCATCCCCGTCCCGTCGCCTTCGTCGATGACATGTATTACAACCTCGTTTCCGTGCGCGACACGGTCGAGGATGCTCACCTCTTTCATCTTATGGCCGACAATTCTGTTCGAGCGCTCATGCCGCCAATCCCTGCAGGGATCACGGTGGTGGAGCACTGGAAGGAGGCCGGTGAAAAGATCGCCCGCTCACTCGCACTATAGCCGGGAAGCTTTCCCGCATGGTCTTTCATGGCTGAAAGAGGTTGGTGCGCGACACCGGAAACGGGTGCCTGATACAGGTGAGAAAGTTTCAGAAATTACAATATCAGCCGCATGAGCGGCCGGCCGGCCTTGCGCTCCAGAACCATTTTGAAGCCCGCCTTTTCAAAGACCCGTGTGGCCCCGACGAACAGGCCAATAGAGCGCGAATCTCTCGAATGGGTTATCGGACACGCTTCCAGAATGCGCGCCCCTCCACGGCGGGCATGTTCGATTCCCGCAGCTACAAGCTGATGCGACAGGCCCTTGCCACGTGCGGACGGCCTCAGGAAAAAACAGGATATCGCCCAGACGGCCGGGTCCCTTGCATCGCCATCCTCTACCGGTGCTGAAACCCTGCCCTTGTTGTTCCACTCGGGAATATCACCGCGCGGTCCAATCTGCATCCAACCATCAGCACGGTCGTTCTCAAGCAACAGCAGACCGGGCGGCGGACCAGCCTCGATCCGCGCTTTGATGTGATCCTTGTTACGCTCGCGATTGTTCTCGCGTCGCACCGACGGCGGAAGCCGAAAATGCGTACACCAACACCCGTAACAGGCGCCCTGTTTACCGAACAGTTCCTCAAATGCCGGCCACAGATGCGGCGTTAAAGGCGCAACCTCATAGAGCACCCATGCTCTCCCCGCCCACAGCTTGTGCAGCGTCAGCGTTTCCAGTAATATTCATGTTCACTTTATGTTCACATGATCAACCATGCCTGTCAACGCCCTTCCACACGGCCTTTGTCGTGATTGCCTGACCCCGGCGCAGACTGCGTCGAGGCGTTGCCGGTCCTGCGGCAGTCCGCGTATGCTCGCCCATGCGGAGCTGGAAGGTCTTTTCCTGGCACATATCGATTGCGACGCCTTTTATGCTGCTGTCGAAAAACGGGACAATCCGGCGCTACGCGACAGGCCCGTCATCATCGGCGGCGGAAAGCGGGGCGTGGTTTCAACAGCCTGCTATATCGCCAGGATCAACGGAGTGCGTTCTGCAATGCCCATGTTCAAAGCGCTTGAAGCCTGCCCCGAGGCGGTCGTGATCAAGCCCGACATGGAGAAATATGTTCGTGTCGGACGCCAGGTACGCTCGATGATGGAGGCGCTCACCCCGATGGTCGAACCGCTTTCCATCGACGAGGCTTTCCTTGATCTTTCCGGCACCGCGAAATTGCATGGCGCTCCTCCGGCAATGGTGCTCGCCCGCTTTGCGCGTCAGGTGGAAGAAGAGGTGGGCATTACCGTTTCTGTCGGACTGTCCTACTGCAAATTTCTGGCCAAGGTGGCCTCCGATCTGGACAAGCCGAAGGGTTTCTCAGTCATCGGCAGAACGGAAGCTTTCTCCTTTCTTTCGCAGAAGCCTGTCACCCTTATTTGGGGTGTGGGCAAGGCTTTTGCCGCGACGCTGGCGCGAGACGGCGTGCGCACCATCGGACAATTGCAGACCATGGAGCGTGGCGACCTCATGCGCCGCTATGGCACCATGGGAGATCGTCTTTATCACCTCTCGCGCGGACTGGACGACCGGAGCGTTAAGCCGCGCAGTGAGGCGAAGAGTGTTTCTTCGGAAACCACGTTCAACAACGACCTGTCGAGTGCGGCGGATCTGGTTCCGGTGTTGCGTGCACTTTCGGAGCGCGTTTCAACCCGCCTCAAGAAAGCGGATATAGCCGGGCGCACGATAGTCTTGAAGCTCAAGACCTCTGACTTCCGGATCCGCACGCGCAATCGACAATTGGAAGACCCGACCCGGTTGGCCGACCGGATTTTCCACACCGGGCTCGAGCTTCTTAAGCGTGAGATCGACGGCACGCGGTTTCGCTTGCTCGGCATCGGGGTGAGTGATCTTACGGATGCGGCAAGGGCAGATCCCCCTGACCTTGTGGACCGTCTCTCCCACAAACGCGCTCTCGCGGAGGGCGCGATGGACAGTCTGCGCGAAAAGTTCGGCAAACAGGCCGTTGAAACCGGTTACACCTTTGGCCACGGACAGGCTGGACGTCCGCAGCGCGATGAAGAAACCTGACCGCTGCCTGATATGTGCACCGGCCCTTGCCTGCACGTCTGCAAGGCAAACAATCGAATCTTAGACGAGCTCAACCTCGACAACGCCCGGAACGGCGCGCATTGCGGCGGCGATCTGCGGCGAAATGCGATAGCGGTTGGGTAGCCCCACCTCGATCTCCCCCTGTCCGCCATCCTTGATCACCACCAGGCTCACTTGCGCATCACCACGCTGGGTGAGCTGCGAGGAAATCGCCGGTAGCGGCTTGGGATCACGCAGATAGATCCGCAACGCCTTCTGCATACGACAGGCTTCCTCTTCCAGGGACTGCACGGCCTGTATACGCAGATTGACCCCTTCAGGTCTGTTTTCGGCTCCCACCATGATGACCACGGACGAGCCCGCCTCCAACAGATCCCGGTACTGTGCCAAGGCTTCGGAAAACAGCACCGCTTCATATTGACCCGTGGCATCGGAGAGCTGAATGATCCCCATTTTGTTGCCGGTGCGTGTGCGCCGTTCCTGCTTGGAGGTGACGGTGCCGGCAAGCCGGCCGGCCGTCGCACCGCGTTTCACCGCAGCCTGGAAATCGGCCCAATTCTGCACCCGCATCTTCTCGAGGATTTCGGCATACTCATCGAGCGGATGAGCCGAGAGATAGCAGCCGACAACCTGGAATTCGCGGTGGAGCTTGTCGGCAGCCGACCATGGTTCGACCGCAGGCAGGTGGATTTTCTGCGGCTCACCGCCCCCCGACATGCCGAAAATATCGCCCTGTCCCATCGCCGCATCTTCGGCAGCGCGCGAAGCCATGCCCATCAAACGGTCGATGCCACCAAACAGTGCTGCCCGGTCATGGCCGAAACAATCAAACGCGCCCGCCTGAATGAGGCTTTCGAACACCCGCTTGCCAACAATCTTGGGATCAATGCGGGCACAGAAATCCTCAAGGCTTTCAAATTGCTTTTCGTTGCGCTTTTCGACGATGTGCTCCACCGCCGCATCGCCCACGCCCTTGATTGCGGCAAGGGCGTAGTAAATCTTGTTCTCGCCCACTTCGAATGGGCGATGCGACGTCAGAACCGAGGGTGAAACGACCTCGATGCCCAGCCGCATGGCATCGCGCCGGAAGTCGTTGAGCTTGTCCGTGTTGGCCATGTCGTAGGTCATGGACGCGGCCAGAAACTCGACCGGGTAATGCGCCTTCAGATAGGCCGTCTGATAAGAGACGATGGCATAGGCGGCCGCGTGCGATTTGTTGAAGCCGTAGTCGGCAAACTTGGCCAGAAGATCGAAAATGAAATCGGCCTGCTGCTTGGAAACGCCGCGCTCGGTCGCCCCCTTCACGAAGATGCCGCGCTGCTTTTCCATTTCGGCACGGATCTTCTTGCCCATGGCGCGACGCAGAAGGTCAGCTTGTCCGAGCGTGTAGCCGGCCAGCTCCTGGGCGATCTGCATCACCTGCTCCTGGTAGACGATAACGCCCTGCGTCTCCTTCACCAGATGGTCGATCTTGGGGTGGATCGAAGCGATTTCTTCTTCGCCGTGCTTGCGCGCGTTGTAGGTCGGGATGTTCTCCATCGGACCTGGACGGTAAAGCGCCACAAGCGCAATGATGTCCTCGATCCGGTCCGGCTTCATGCCGATCAGCGCCTTGCGCATGCCCGCCGATTCCACCTGGAACACGCCGACCGTCTCGCCGCGCGAAAGCATCGCGTAGGTGTCCGGATCATCCAGCGGAATGCGTGAAAGATCGATCTCGATCCCGCGCCGGCGGATGAGCTTCACCGCCGTTTCCAGAACCGTCAGCGTTTTCAGGCCAAGAAAGTCGAACTTGACCAGCCCCGCCTGCTCGACCCATTTCATGTTGAACTGGGTGACCGGCATGTCGGACCGCGGATCGCGATACATGGGCACCAGTTCCGAGAGCGGTCGATCACCGATCACGATGCCGGCAGCGTGCGTGGAGGCGTGGCGGTAGAGCCCTTCCAGCTTCTGCGCATAGTCGAGAAGCGTTCCGACAATCGGCTCCTTCTCCACTTCTTCCGCAAAGCGCGGCTCGTCCTCGATCGCCTTGGGCAGCGGCGTGGGATTGGCCGGATTGGACGGCACCATCTTGCAGAGCCTGTCCACTTGTCCGTAGGGCATCTGCAGCACGCGCCCCACATCGCGCAGCACGGCGCGGGCCTGCAGGGTTCCGAAGGTAATGATCTGCCCCACCTGATCGCGGCCGTACTTCTCCTGCACGTAGCGGATGACCTCTTCGCGGCGGTCCTGGCAAAAGTCGATATCAAAGTCGGGCATCGACACGCGGTCGGGATTGAGAAAGCGCTCGAACAGCAGCGAAAAGCGCAGCGGATCCACATCCGTGATCGTCAGCGCATAGGCCACGAGCGAGCCCGCACCCGAACCACGCCCCGGCCCCACCGGAATATCCTGTGCCTTGGCCCATTTGATGAAATCGGCAACGATCAGAAAGTATCCGGGGAACTTCATGCGTTCGATGATGCCGAGCTCGTAGTCAAGCCGCTCGACATAGGTCTCGCGCGTATAGCCTTCCGCCAGCCCCTGTGTTTCAAGCCGATGCTGCAACCCCTCATGAGCCTGCCGCCGCAATTCGTCGGCTTCTGCCTGAAGGGCCGCTTCCGCATCGGCAGCGTCCGCGCCCGTAAAGCGCGGCAGGATTGGCGGATGCGTCTGCGTAAAATAGGAACAGCGCCGGGCAATCTCGATCGTGTTGTCGATGGCCTCAGGCAGGTCGGAAAAGAGCCGTGCCATTTCGGCCTGGCTCTTGAGATAATTGTCAGGGGTGAGTTGCCGGCGGTCATCCATGGCAATGACCGCCCCTTCCGCGATGGCGATCAGCGCATCATGGGCTTCATAATCGTCGCGAGCGGGGAAAAATGCCTCATTGGTGGCAACCAGCGGCAATTCATGCCTGTAAGCAAGCTCAACGGTGGCCGCCTCCAAAGCCCGGTCGTAGCCCTCGAACCGCTCCAGTTCCACATAGAGCCGGTTGCCAAAACATTCCCTGAGAAACATCAGCCGCTGCTCGGCAACCTCCGGACGGTCCGCCTTGAGCGCCGCCCCGACGGGTCCGCGCGGCCCTCCAGTCAGGCAGATAATCCCCTCAGCCAGTTCGGACAGCCACTCCGTGGTGATATGAGTGGCCTCCCCCGGCTCGTTTTCCAGATACGCGCGGCTCACCAGGCGCACAAGATTGGCGTAGCCTTCCTTGGTGGCCGCGATCAGAACGAGGGGCTCATACTGCGTGCCACCGCCCTTGCGGCCATTACCGCGCCGGGCCTCGGCCAGCGCATCCTCGAAGGCACAATCAAGCTGACATCCGATGATCGGCTGCAAACCTTCCTTGGATGCCTTTTGCGAAAACTCCAGCGCGCCGAACAGATTGTTCGTATCGGTAATGGCAATCGCGGGCGCTTCGTCCTTCAGTGCGTGACCAATGATCTTGCCTAGTGGCAGCGCGCCTTCGAGAAGCGAATAGGCCGAATGTACCCGCAGATGTATGAAGGGGCGCTCGGGTCTGTTTTTCTCACGCTCTGCTGCCGCGAAAATCGGGTCGCGCAAACGTCGGTCGCTCGCCATGAATTGATGCCGTCTCTTTCCTGAAGACTCAGATCGCCATTGTTCCGTATTGAGCATCGAGCGTAAAGACCGACGCTCCGCCGCCGACGGCTTATTCAGGGGTCAGATCGCCGGTGCAGGCACCAGAACCCGATCGATCGCAGCGGCAAGCTGCGAAGGGAGCTCAACGACCGCTACGGCTCCGGCCTCTTCGAGTTCGTCCCTGTCACCGAAACCCCATAAAACGCCGATTGCCGGAATTGCATTGGCTTTGCCACCAGCGACATCGTGAAGGCGGTCGCCGATCATAACGACGTTTGATGGATCGATGGGTTCGTTCGCCAGAATATGCCGGATCAGGTCTGCCTTGTTTGAATTGGTCCCGTCGGGCGCGGAACCATGAATCGCATGAAAATATTCCGAGAGGCCGAAATGGGCGATGATGTCCTTGCTGTAACTCTCCAGTTTCGACGTCGCCACCGACAGAAAATATCCTGCCTCAACGCAATGGACGAGGACATCCCTGATTCCGGGAATCAGTTCGTTCTCGAACTTGCCGATCTCCTGATAGCGGTCACGGTAGTGGCCGACCGCTTCCCAGATCCTCGCTTCGTCATCCGTCTCCAGAAACGCAGCAAAGGTTACCTGCAAGGGCGGCCCGATATGAGAGCGAATGGTGGCATCGTCGGGCGCAGTGCGCCCCATCTTTTCCATCGCGTGGCGGATGCCGTTTGAAATTCCGGTGAACGGGTTCGTCAGCGTGCCATCGAGGTCAAACAGCGCCGCTGCCCGCTTTATGTTCTCCGCCATTCAGAAAAAACTCCTATTCGAATTCCATTATAACCGCGTCCACGGCAAGGCTATCGCCCGGCGCTGCGTTGATCTTGGAGACGGTAGCATCTCGCTCCGCGCGCAGGACGTTTTCCATCTTCATCGCCTCGACGATGGCCAGCGTCTCGCCGGCCTTCACCTCCTGTCCCTCCGTGACGGCGATGGAGACGACCAACCCCGGCATAGGACATAGCAGCATTTTGGATGTGTCCGGCGCTTCGCGCACCGGCATCAGCCGGTCCAGATCAGCAATTCTTGGCAGCATCACGCGCGCATCCGCTGAGACGCCCTGCCACGCAAGCTTCACTCCATTCAGAATGGGCCGCACCTGAACGGCAACACTACGGCCATTGACCTCCCCTTCCCAGACCGGCTCCCCGGGACGCCAGTTGGAGCGCACGGTCAACGGGTCAGCACCGTCAATGCGGATATCCATTTCCAGCGGAATTGAAATCATGCCCTCAACAAGACTGACCGGGAGATACGTGTCCTCCAACCGCACAACCCAGTCGCGCTTCAGTTCACCCGAATGCGGGGCCAGTCGACCGGTCAGCCGGTCCAGCCTGTCGCGCCGCAGAAGCTCCACGGCCAGCGCCACGGCGGCAAGCACCGTTCGCTCGCCAGCCATCGGGGAAGGCGGAGAGAAGCCTTCCGGGAACTCCTCGGCAATGAAACCTGTCGACAACCGCCCTTCGCGCCAGCGCGGATGGCTCATCAGGGCGGCAAGAAAAGGAATATTGTGTTCGATCCCGTCAATGACAAATCGGTCGAGCGCTTCACTCATGGCATTGATCGCGTCCAGACGTTCCGGCGCCCAGGTGCACAGTTTCGCGATCATCGGGTCGTAGAACATCGAGATCTCGGAGCCTTCGGTCACACCGGTGTCATTGCGCAGCACCGCATCCCCAAAACGCCCTTCCTGAGGCGGGCGATACCGGGTGAGCCGGCCGATGGAGGGCAGGAAGTTGCGCACAGGGTCCTCGGCATAAATGCGGCTTTCAATGGCCCAGCCATTGAGCTTGACATCTGCCTGTTCAAAGGAGAGCGCCTCTCCTGCGGCCACCCGCAGCATCTGCTCCACCAGGTCAATCCCGGTGACAAGCTCGGTCACCGGATGCTCCACTTGGAGGCGTGTGTTCATTTCGAGGAAATAGAAGTTGCGGCTCTTGTCGACGATGAACTCGACTGTGCCAGCACTTTGATAATCAACGGCTTTTGCAAGCGCCACGGACTGCGCGCCCATGGCGGCGCGGGTTTCCGCATCGAGAAAGGGTGATGGCGCTTCCTCAACCACTTTCTGATTGCGGCGCTGAATGGAGCATTCGCGCTCCCCCAGATAGAGGCAATTGCCGTGCGCGTCGGCCAGCACCTGGATTTCGATATGCCGCGGCTCTTCCACGAATTTTTCGATAAAGATCCGGTCATCGCCGAAGGATGATGCCGCCTCGGATTTCGAGCGTTCGAAGCCTTCGCGCGCCTCATCATCGTTCCACGCGATCCGCATGCCCTTGCCGCCACCGCCGGCCGATGCCTTGATCATCACCGGATAACCGATTTCACCGGCAATCTTCACCGCATGTTCGGCATCGTCGATAAGCCCCATGAAACCTGGAACGGTCGAGACCCCTGCTTCTGCAGCAATCTTCTTGGAGGTGATCTTGTCGCCCATAGCCTGAATGGCCTTTGGCTTGGGACCGATGAAAACGATGCCCTCCGCCTCCAGCTTTTCGCAGAAGGCAGCATTCTCGGAAAGAAATCCGTAGCCTGGGTGAACGGCTTCAGCCCCGGTTTGCTTGCAGGCGGCGATGATCCGATCGCCGAGAAGATAGCTCTGATTGGCCGCAGCCGGGCCGATATGCACCGCCTCATCGGCCATCTCCACATGCACAGCATCCGCATCGGCATCGGAATAGACTGCGACAGTCGCGATGCCCATCCGGCTTGCTGTCTTCATCACCCGGCAGGCGATTTCACCGCGATTGGCAATGAGGATCTTCTTGAACATGAACGGTGGTTCCCCCCAACGAGCAGCGTTGACACTGTTCTATGGCCTGATGCCGCCCCGCTCAAGCACTTCGCGGCACTGTCATGTGCGAAGCGGCTTTGCCAGTTTGCGTCATCCGCAGGCCCGATCGGACTTGCGGCTTGATGCATTTCCTGAAACTTTCGGCGTAGATTCCGGACTTGCAGGAGAAGTGTCCATGAAAACCCGTGCCGCTGTCGCCGTTCAGGCAGGAAAACCACTTGAAGTCATGGAGGTCGACCTCGACGGGCCGCGCGAAGGCGAAGTGCTGATCGAAGTGAAGGCGACCGGCATTTGCCATACGGATGAGTTCACTCTGTCGGGTGCCGATCCCGAGGGAATTTTCCCGGCGATTCTCGGCCACGAGGGCGCCGGCGTCGTTGTGGACGTGGGCCCCGGCGTCACCAGCCTCAAGAAGGGCGATCACGTAATCCCGCTTTACACGCCCGAGTGCCGTGAGTGCCCGTCCTGCCTGTCGCAGAAGACCAATCTTTGCACCGCCATCCGCTCGACCCAGGGCCAAGGCCTGATGCCCGACGGCACGAGCCGTTTCTCCATCAACGGCGAAAAGCTGCATCATTATATGGGCTGTTCGACCTTCTCGAACTTCACCGTTCTTCCCGAGATCGCGGTGGCAAAGGTCAATCCCGATGCCCCCTTCGACAAGATCTGTTACATCGGTTGCGGTGTGACCACTGGCGTAGGAGCCGTTATCAACACAGCCAAGGTGGAAATCGGCGCGACTGCGATCGTGTTCGGCCTCGGCGGCATCGGCCTCAATGTCATTCAGGGCCTGCGGCTTGCCGGTGCCGACATGATCATCGGCGTCGACCTCAACAATGACAAGAAACCGTGGGGCGAAAAATTCGGCATGACGCATTTTGTCAATCCGAAGGAAGTCGGCGAAGACCTTGTCCCCTATCTCGTCAACATGACCAAGCGCGGTGCGGACCAGATCGGCGGCGCGGATTACACGTTCGACTGCACGGGCAATGTCACTGTCATGCGCCAGGCGCTGGAAAGCGCGCATCGCGGCTGGGGTGAATCGATTATCATCGGCGTGGCCGGCGCGGGTCAGGAAATCTCCACCCGTCCCTTCCAGCTCGTCACCGGACGCACCTGGAAAGGCACCGCCTTTGGCGGCGCGCGCGGCCGCACAGACGTGCCCAAGATCGTCGACTGGTACATGGAGGGCAAGATCGACATCGACCCGATGATCACGCACACGCTTTCGCTCGATGAGATCAACAAGGGCTTTGACCTCATGCATGCCGGCGAATCCATCCGTTCCGTGGTGGTTTACTGAGATCGAGACCTTGCCGACCCTCTATGTGGATGCGGACGCCTGTCCGGTGAAACAGGAAGCAGCCCGTGTCGCCGAGCGGCACGGGGTTGTGATCGTTTATGTCTCCAATGGCGGATTGCGTCCTTCACGCGATCCCATGGTGCGGCACGTCGTGGTGCCGGGCACCGTCGACGCCGCCGACGACTGGATCGTGGAGAATGCCGTTAAGGGCGACATCGCCATCACGGCGGATGTGCCGCTGGCAGCGCGCCTCGTCGAAAGGGACGTGCATGTGCTTGGGCCCACCGGGCGGACTTTCACGCCCGCAAGCATCGGCATGGACGTCGCCATGCGCAATCTCAAGCAGGACCTGCGCGAATCCGGGGAGATCAAGGGATACAATCCCGGCTTCACCGCCCGCGATCGCTCCGACTTCCTGCAGGCGCTCGACCGAACGGTACGCCGCGCATTGAAAGAACCAAAGGACTGAACCTATGAAAACCGTTTCCACCGCCCGCTCGCATGGCGGGGTTCAGGGCGTTTACACCCACGAAGCCGAAACCTGCCAATGCGACATGACATTCGCCGTGTTCGTTCCGCCGCAAGCCGAAGATGGCCCCTGCCCCGTCCTGTGGTATCTGTCCGGCCTAACCTGCACCCACGCCAATGTCATGGACAAGGGCGAATACCGCCGCATGGCCGCAGAGCTCGGCATGATTGTGGTCTGCCCAGACACCAGCCCGCGCGGCGATGATGTGCCGGACGAGCCGGAGAACTGGCAGTTCGGCAAGGGTGCCGGCTTTTATGTCGACGCGATACAGGAGCCTTTCGCCAGGAATTACCGAATGTATTCCTACATTGCCGACGAACTACCGGCACTGATCGCAAAACACTTTCCGGCGGATATGGACCGTCAGGGCATTTTCGGACACTCCATGGGAGGGCATGGCGCGCTGACGATCGCGCTCAAAAACCCCGACCGGTTCAAAAGCTGCTCCGCCTTCGCTCCGATAGTTGAACCATCCACGGCCGGCTGGTCGAAGCCAGCGCTTGAGAAATATCTGGGCAAGGACCAGGCGGCTTGGCGCCGATACGACGCCTGTGCGCTCGTCGCCGATGGCGCACGCTTTCCAGAGTTCCTGATCGACCAGGGCACCGCAGACGGGTTTCTGGACGAAGGTTTGCGGCCATGGCTGTTCGAAGAAGCCTGCAAGAAGGCCGGAATTCCACTTACGCTCAACATGCGCGAGGGATACGACCATTCCTATTTCTTCATCTCGAGCTTCATGAATGATCATCTTGCCTGGCACGCCAAGCGTTTGGGCACATCTTGATCTGAATCAATTTGTGACATCCATGAATCACCCTCTCACCTTTCCAGGTCAACACACCGAGAAATAACGATATTTTGCCATCGCCCCATTCCGCGATATTGCCAAAACTTGTCCTGAAGCGTCCCTTCCGGCATGCTTCATGGGAATAACCTGCTCTCGGGGTGGAAGACACAACCGGAGATGTCCGCTGGGAATATGGAGGTTCAGACCGGTGCATGACACCGCACACATTTATACAGATTCACCCGATCACGACACGATGGGCGGCCGCCTTTCACGAGCCCGCGACGCTGCTGGACTTCCTGTCGCTGAACTCGCCCGCCGTCTGGGCGTGAAGACAGCAACGATACAGGCCTGGGAGAGCGACCGGGCACAACCACGCGCCAACCGTCTTGCCATGCTTGCCGGCGTTTTGAATGTGAGCCTGTCCTGGCTGTTGCATGGTGTCGGAGTCTCGCCCGCTGATGAAAGCCGCTCGGAACTTGTCAATGCCGTTTCAGCCAATCTGAAGCGTATCCGCAAACTTCAGGACGAGACAAACCGTCTGGTCGCCCAGATCGAAGCCGACCTTGCCCGCGCGGTGGGCTCACGTTGAGAAACGGTCGTTAAAGCCGTCGTCTCTCTTGTGCACAGAAACCATCATGCCAATGCCAGGCAGAGCATTATGTCAGGTGACAAACACATTCGCCTGCGCTAGTTTCCAGCCGTCGAGGGCAGAAGCCCTGCCTGGCTGCGGGAGAGGGCCAAACCGGCAAGTGCCGGAGCGGACGCCGAAGGGGAAATCGCCCGAAATCTCTCAGGCAAAAGAACCGTAGACGGGCCAAGACACTCTGGAAAGTCGGGGAGCGATCCCCGCGCCGAAGGTGTAAGCGTGGTCGACAGAGTTCCGGCTGCGCGAGTCTCTCAGGCTTCCGACAGAGGGGCACGAACATGTCGCTTATCGCGGCATGCGTGCGATTCTGGAGGAATGATGAGCGACACGAAACCCCAAAAACACCTGCCGCTGGAAGCGCTGCATGAAGATGCAGGCGCGCGTTTCGGCGCATTCGCCGGCTGGAGTATGCCGCTGACCTACCCTGCCGGCGTCATGAAAGAGCATTTGCACACGCGCGAAAGTGCAGGCCTCTTCGATATTTCCCACATGCAATTGTTCGAGCTTGAAGGCGCCGGTGCCGCCGATTTCCTGTCGCGCGCCTGCCCCATCGATGCAGCGGCCCTGAAGGATGGCCAGTCGAAATACACCGTTCTTCTCAACGAGAATGCCGGCATCATCGACGATCTGATTGTCACGCGTCTTGGCGAAAACCGCTTCATGGTCGTTGCAAACGCCGGCAATGCCGACAAGGACGAAGCGCATTTCCGGGCCATTGCTACCGCGTTCGAGGTTTCGCTCACCCCGCTAGAACGCGTGCTCTTGGCGCTGCAGGGCCCTGAAGCCGAAGCTGCCATGATTGCGGCGGGCCTCGATCTGAGCGACCTCACCTTCATGACCGGCACCGAGCCGCGCAAGGGTTGGTTCGCGGCCCGTTCGGGCTACACCGGCGAAGACGGTTTCGAGGTGGCACTGCCCGTCGATGAGGCGGAGCGTTTTGTCCGCACGCTGCTCGACGATGAACGGGTTCAATGGGTGGGTCTTGCCGCGCGCGACAGCCTGCGCCTGGAAGCAGGCCTTTGCCTGCATGGTCAGGATCTCGACGAAAACACAGATCCGGCGAGTGCGGCCATCCTATGGGCCGTGCCGAAGGCGCTGCGCGAAAAGGGCCAGTTCATCGGCGCGGAAGCGTTGCAGAAAATCATCGCGGAGGGCGCAAGGGAAAAGCGTGTCGGTCTGAAGCCGGAAGGTCGTCAGCCGGTCCGTGCCGGTGCGCTGTTGATCAACGAGGCAGGCGAGAGGGTCGGCCGCGTCACATCGGGCGGGTTTGGGCCTTCGGCCGGACACCCGGTGGCCATGGGTTATGTGGCCAAACCGCTCTCCGAACCCGGCACCCGTCTTTTTACCGAAGTGCGCGGCAATCGCATCGCACTCGACGTCCATCCCCTTCCCTTCACGCCGCAGCGCTACAAAAAAGGATAACAGCCAGATGAGCCAGACCTATTTCACCGAAGATCACGAATGGATCAAAGTCGAGAACGGCGTCGCAACCGTGGGCATTACCGACTACGCGCAGGAACAGCTTGGCGATCTGGTCTTTGTCGAATTGCCGGAAACCGGCGCCACGCTCTCCAAGGGTGACACTGCCGTGGTGGTCGAATCCGTCAAGGCTGCCTCCGATGTCTATGCTCCGGTCGATGGCGAAGTCGCGGAAGTGAACGATGCTCTGACAGGCGATCCGGCCCTGGTGAATTCTGCCCCGACCGGCGATGGCTGGCTTTGGAAAATGAAACTTGCCGATCAGAGCCAGCTCGAAGGCCTTATGGACGAAGCCGCCTACAAGGCGTCGATTGCCTGAGGAAACACCATGTCTGCCAAATCACTCTCTTTCGCCGCCCGCCATATCGGCCCGCGCGGTGAGGAAACCAAGGCCATGCTGGCAACGCTTGGCGTTCCTTCGCTCGAAACGCTCATCACGCAGGCGGTGCCGAAATCCATTCGCCTCGACCGTCCGCTCGACCTGCCACCGGCGGCCAGCGAATCCGAGGCTCTTTCCGAGCTCAGCGCCGCCATGCGCGAGAACAAGGTTCTGAAAAGCTTCATCGGCACCGGCTATCACGGCGTGAAGGTGCCACCGGTCATCCAGCGCAATCTGTTCGAGAACCCGGCCTGGTACACGGCCTACACGCCGTACCAATCTGAAATCAGTCAGGGCCGCCTGGAGCTCCTGTTCCATTTCCAGACGCTGGTAACAGAGCTGACCGGCCTGCCTGTCGCCTCCGCTTCCC
This sequence comes from Nitratireductor sp. ATLC21, assembly GCF_057196525.1. Lineage (NCBI taxonomy): Bacteria > Pseudomonadati > Pseudomonadota > Alphaproteobacteria > Hyphomicrobiales > Phyllobacteriaceae > Nitratireductor > Nitratireductor sp. ATLC21. Next base: position 679,097 of record NZ_JBXUOU010000001.1, read on the forward strand.
TGCTCGATGAAGGGTCGGCCGTGGCGGAAGCCGTGGGCATTGCCTGGCGGCACCATCGTTCCAAGCGCAACAGGCTGGCACTTGCCGGCGAACTCCATCCGCAAACGCGTGATGTGGTCGTCACCCGCGCCGAGCCATTGGGCATTGAGGTTGACGGCGACACGATCGACGACGACACGTTCGCCCTCATCGTGCCTTGGGCGGATACATATGGCGTCTATGGCGATTACAGCGCGCTTATCGCCAAGGCCAAAGACAAGGGTGCCATCGTCATCATGGTGGCCGATCCGCTCGGCCTGCTTTTGAGCGAAACGCCGGCAGCGCTTGGCGCGGACATCGCTGTTGGCTCAATGCAGCGCTTCGGTGTGCCGATGGGCTTTGGTGGCCCGCACGCTGCCTATTGTGCAGTCTCTGACAAGCTCACACGTCTGATGCCCGGCCGTCTCGTCGGCCAGTCGGTCGACGCCCACGGCCGCCCGGGATATCGTCTGGCGCTCCAGACCCGCGAACAGCACATTCGCCGCGACAAGGCGACCTCCAACATCTGCACCGCGCAAGCCCTGCTTGCCAATATGGCAGCAGCCTTTGCCATATGGCACGGACCGGAAGGCCTCGTTGCCATCGCCGAGGGCATCCACGCGCGTGCGTCGCGCCTTCATGCAGCGTTGAAAGCCGCAGGCATCGAACTGGCGGGCGACAAGATCTTCGATACGGTAACCGCCACCGTTCCGGGCAAGGCTGACGAAATCGCCCAGAAAGCCGAGGCTGGCGGCCGTCTCCTTCGCGTGATCGACGCGGATCGGATCGGGATCAATGTCGACGAGACCACAGATGAGGATGATCTTGCCGCCGTTGCCGCCCTGTTCGGTGCGCAGTTGCCGGATGAAGCACCGCGCCTTGCTCCGTCAAAAGCGCGTGGCGAAGGCTTCCTCACCCAGCCCGACTTCCATGCCCACCGCTCGGAAACGGAAATGATGCGCTTCCTGCGCCGGCTCGCCGACAAGGATTTGGCACTCGACCGCGCCATGATCCCGCTCGGCTCCTGCACCATGAAGCTCAACGCCGCCGCCGAGATGATGCCGGTCAGCTGGCCGGAAGTGGCGGGGCTGCATCCCTTTGCTCCTGCCGGGCACACGGCAGGCTATCGTCGCATGATCGAGGATCTCGACCGCTGGCTTTCGGAAATCACCGGTTTCGATGCGGTCTCCCTGCAGCCCAATGCCGGCAGCCAGGGCGAATATGCCGGTCTTCTGGCGATCCGCCGGTACCATGCCGAGCGTGGCGAGGCCGGTCGCGACATCTGTCTCATCCCCTCCTCCGCCCATGGCACCAACCCGGCGTCCGCCTCCATGGCGGGTATGCGGGTGGTGGTCGTGCGCTGCACGGATGATGGCAATATCGATCAGGACGATTTGAAGGCCAAAGCGGCAGAACATTCAGACAAGCTAGCCGCTCTCATGCTCACCTACCCGTCCACCCACGGCGTGTTCGAGGAAGGCGTGCGCGACATGTGCGCGGTCATTCATGAGCATGGCGGCCAGGTCTATTTCGACGGCGCCAATCTCAATGCCATGGTCGGCCTTGCGCGTCCGGGCGATCTGGGCGCGGATGTCTGCCACCTGAACCTGCACAAGACCTTCTGCATCCCCCATGGTGGTGGGGGCCCCGGTGTCGGCCCCATCGGCGTCAAGGCACATCTCAAACCATTCGTGCCGGGCCATGTGGCGCTGGGCAGCGACCAGGCGGTCGCGGCAGCGCCCTATGGCAGCGCGTCGATCCTGCCCATCACGTGGATGTATATCCGAATGATGGGTGGAGACGGGCTCAAACGGGCGACGGAAATGGCAATCCTCAACGCCAACTACATCGCTCACAGGCTGAAAGAGCACTATCCGGTGCTGTATAAAGGCCGCAATGACCGGGTCGCGCATGAGTGCATTCTCGACACGCGCGTCTTCAAGGATCGTGCCGGCATCACCGTCGACGATATCGCCAAGCGGCTCATCGATTATGGCTTCCATGCCCCGACCATGAGCTTTCCGGTTGCGGGAACATTGATGGTCGAACCAACGGAATCGGAGCCAAAGAGCGAGGTTGATCGCTTCTGTCAGGCGATGATCTCCATTGCCGAGGAAGCAGCGAAGGTTGAAAAGGGCGTATGGCCGAACGAGGACAATCCTCTCGTCAATGCACCCCACACGGCGATGGAGCTGATGGGCGACGAGTGGACACACCCCTACAGCCGCAATGAAGCCGCCTTCCCCGAGGGTGCGCTGGCGTCCGCGTCCAAATACTGGCCGCCGGTCTCGCGCGTCGACAATGTCAGCGGCGACCGCAATCTGGTCTGCGCCTGCCCGCCCATCGAGGCATTGGCCAGCTGAGACTAACACCACGGATCATCTCCCCTGTCGGGGGAGATGATCGCTCTTTTTGCCGCATGCACTTGGCTGGGGCCCGCGCTTTCTGATAAAGCGTCGTCCACACACTCCGAACGGAACCGGAACAGGCTTCGCTTTGCCCTGGAATCCATGGCAAACTGCGATGTGATTCGCGGACAGGACACAACACGCTTCATGGACGACAACAACGACCTCTTCGCCGGAATGACCGCAAATGTGGAACGTGCGAAAGCACCGGAGCCGGCAGCGCCTGAACGCAAGCCCGCACCGCGCCCCGCGCCGTCCCCCTCGCCCACATCGTCCGGAGATGGCTACAGTGCTGCCGACATCGAGGTTTTGGAAGGCCTTGAGCCTGTCCGCCGCCGTCCCGGCATGTATATTGGCGGCACCGACGACAAGGCGCTGCACCACCTCTTCGCCGAGGTCATCGACAACTCCATGGATGAGGCGGTGGCCGGTCATGCCACTTTCATCGAGGTGGAGCTGGACGCGGAAGGCTTTCTTTCTGTCACGGATAATGGTCGCGGCATCCCCGTAGACCCGCACCCTAAGTTCAAGGACAAGTCGGCGCTCGAGGTCATCATGACCACGCTGCATGCCGGCGGCAAATTCGATTCCAAGGTTTATGAGACCTCCGGTGGTTTGCACGGGGTGGGCGTTTCTGTCGTGAATGCGCTCTCCGAACTCCTTGAAGTCGAGGTCGCGCGCAATCGACAGCTCTTCCGCCAGACCTTTTCGCGCGGTCTGCCGCAGGGCGGGCTCGAAAAGCTCGGCGATGTCCACAACCGTCGCGGCACGAAAGTGCGCTTCAAGCCGGACGAGCAGATCTTCGGCAAGGGCGCCAAGTTTGAACCGGCGCGCCTTTACCGCATGGCACGCTCCAAGGCCTATCTCTTCGGCGGTGTCGAGATCCGCTGGGTCTGTGCGCCCGAGTTGATCGGTGAGAAAGACCAGACGCCGGACAAGGCCACCTTCCACTTCCCCGGCGGATTGAAGGATTATCTGATCGCTTCGCTCGACGGGCAGTTTCAGGTCACCAAGGAAGTGTTTTCCGGCCGCAGCGAAAAGAGCTCCGGCCATGGCGCGGTGGAATGGGCGATCACCTGGTATGGCGGCGACGCCATGCTCAATTCCTACTGTAACACCGTGCCCACTCCCGAAGGCGGAACCCACGAGACCGGCTTCCGCAACGCGCTCCTGCGCGGCCTTCGCGGCTATGCCGAGCTCACCGGCAACAAGCGCGCGTCCATCATCACCTCCGAAGACGTGATGATCTCGGCCGCCGGCATGCTCTCCGTCTTCGTTCGCGAGCCGGAATTCGTCGGCCAGACCAAGGACAAGCTGGCCACGGCTGCCGCCATGCGCATTGTCGAAAACGCCGTGCGCGATCCCTTTGACCACTGGCTTGCGGAAAATCCGCAGGAGGCCTCCAAGCTTCTCGATTGGGTTGTGGCCCGCGCAGACGAACGCCTGCGCCGCCGCCAGGAACGCGAAGTCAGCCGCAAGAGTGCGGTGCGAAAACTGCGCCTTCCCGGAAAGCTCGCCGACTGTACCATGGGTGCAGCGGCGGGTGCCGAAATCTTCATTGTCGAGGGCGACTCCGCCGGAGGCTCCGCCAAGCAGGCGCGCAATCGAGCCAGTCAGGCCGTATTGCCACTGCGAGGCAAAATTTTGAACGTGGCCAGTGCCGGCACCGGAAAACTCGCCGCCAACCAGCAGATCTCCGACATCGTTCAGGCGCTTGGCTGCGGCACCAGGTCGAAATATCGCGAAGATGACCTGCGCTACGATCGCGTGATCATCATGACGGACGCCGACGTCGACGGCGCGCATATCGCGTCTCTGCTGATCACCTTCTTCTACCAGGAGATGCCGCAGCTTATCGAGAACGGGCATCTCTACATGGCCGTACCCCCGCTCTACCGCATCAGCCAGGGTGGCAAGACCATGTATGCTCGCGACGACGCGCACAAGGACGAGCTTCTGGAAACGGAGTTCACGGGTCGTGGTAAGGTCGAGATCGGGCGCTTCAAGGGACTTGGCGAGATGATGGCGAGCCAGCTCAAGGAAACGACCATGGATCCGGCCAAACGCACATTGCTGCGCGTGTCCGTTCTCGATGGCGAAGAGGCGACAAAGAGCGCCATAGATTCCCTGATGGGTACCAAACCCGAGGCACGCTTTCGCTTCATTCAGGAGAACGCAGAGTTCGCTGACGAGCTGGACATCTGAAGCGCCTGGTTCTTCAGGCGGCTGCGATCGCCTGTGCTTGAATACGCGCATTCTCGCGCAAGGCGTCTAGGTGAATGGACCGTAACAACCCGGCCAGTTCTGCGGCATCCGCTGCAGGTCCATCCTGCCCCGGCGTGGCTCCAATGCTCTCAAGCATCAGCCAGGAAACCTCTTGAGCGCCTGCTATCCGCTTACCGAGCGCGACGTCACGCCAGACGGCCAAAGCTCGGATGATCGGTGCATGAACAGGCTTTGCAAGACCTGCTTTTTTGAAAAGAGCGGCCAGCGGTAGATCGCGTCCACTTACCAGAAGCCCCCCGATCCTTGCCAGGGACTCTCCTGTCAATGACATAAGGACATGGCCAAAAAAATCGATCTTTCCATGGGCCACAAGTCGCACGATGAAACTGGTCGTCAATTCCCCCTGGATGCGAAGATGCTCAACCATGGCCCCGTGCTCATCGGCGTCGAGGGTCTCGATCAGCGTGAGCGAAGCGCGAATACAGGCATCCTTGGTGAGCTTCTCCGCACGCGCCGCGCCCACCAGCGCTCGCACTAAAGGAGCGTCCCGCAAGGCTTCTCCCAACTGTCGCAAGAGCACGTGGCGGCAATCCGAGGGCAAACGCGGGTCCCCAGCCAGTCTTTCCCGCAAACGCGCATCGTTTCCGTGGCGTTCGATCATGCGGCGAAAACTCACGGCCGCAATGTCCGCGCTCGAGTTTTCCGCCAAAGCTATACAAGCCTCGAGAGCCCCCACCTCCGCTATGGCGGCAGACACACTCATACTCAGATGCGCACGCCGCGCGATGAGGCATTGGGTTGCCACTCTTTCGTCCGCGACCCGATCAATGAGATCAGTGTCGGACAGAACCGGAGAGCGCGCCAGGATTGGCGCAGCGACGTCCGGCTGATCAGACGCCAGAGCCGCCACCACCTGCACGGGCGCGTGCCGGCTCATGGAAAGCGCCTCGGCCAGCGCGAAGCGCACCTTGGAAGATGGATCGTCAAGCAAAGCCGTCAGTGCGGCCTCTGCCGCGTAGCGATCCTCGAACGGCAGCTCTCCCTCGAGATAGGCTCTGGCGAGGGCTGCTGCTGCTCCTGCGCGTTCGGACACTTTTGCCGTCTGCGTCCACTTGAGAAAATGCTGAACCACTTGCACGAAGTCACACTCCCGCCCTGTCTGAAGCAAACCTAGCGTGAATTCGTATAGGAAACGTTTACCATAAGAGCGACTTGCGGCCCGCCGCCGCCGCCCCTATCAAGAGACAGATCATCCTTTGGACGGGAGGAGCCCTATGGCGGGCCTTTATCTTGAGGAATTCCAGCCAGGACAGGTGTTTCAACACACCCTGCGCAAAAGCGTTACCGAAAGCGACAACATGTTGTTTTCAACCATGACGCTGAACCCTCAGCCGCTTCACATCGATTTCGATTTTGCAGAGAAGACCGAGTGGGGCAAGCCGTTGGTCAACTCACTCTTCACCCTCGGTCTGATGATCGGCATCTCGGTACACGACACAACGCTCGGCACCACCGTGGCCAACCTTGGAATGACCGAAACCAACTTCCCGAACCCGGTGTTCCACGGCGACACGATCCGTGTCGAGACGGAGGTGAAGTCGGTGCGCGAATCCAAATCTAAGCCCGATCGAGGCATCGTGGAATTCGAGCATCGGGCTTTCAATCAGAATGACAAACTGGTGGCCCGCTGCCTGCGCCAGGCGATGATCCTCAAGAAAAAGAGCGCTTGAACATGCGCTCGCTGCTCTTTGTTCCAGGCGATTCTGAACGCAAGCTCGAAAAGGCTTTGCACGGATCAAGCGACGTTCTGATTGTTGATCTGGAAGATTCAGTCGGTCTCCACAAGAAGGAAGAAGCACGTCGCGTCACGGCCGCGTTTCTGGAGCACGCACGAGCCCGCACAAAAGCTCGGCTTTTTGTGCGGGTAAACGACCTGTCCTCCGGTTTCACCAATGATGACCTCGACGGGATCATGAAGGGCAAACCGGATGGCATCATGCTCCCCAAGGCCGAAGGCGGAGACGACGTGGCACGTCTCGCAACGATGCTGCGCGTCCACGAAGCAGAAAACGGGATAGAAGACGGGCGAACACGCATTCTCCCGATCATCACGGAAACTGCCCTTGGCGTTCTGAATGCCGCCAGCTACCGCAATTGCAGCCCGCGTCTCTGCGGACTGACCTGGGGAGCCGAAGATCTTTCCGCGCATATCGGCGCGCTCACAGCGCGCCACGAAGACGGAAGCTATACATCACTCTTCCAGCTCGCGCGCAGCATGACGCTTCTGGCTGCCGCGGCAGCGGGTGTTCCAGCCGTTGACACGGTATTCCCCAACTTCTCCGACACAGAAACATTTGAGAGAGAATGCCGCACCGCTGCCCGTGATGGTTTCGTCGCCAAGATGGCCATTCATCCGGCCCAGATCGAGCCCATCAATACCATTTTTACGCCCTCCGCTCGGGAGATAGAGGACGCGCGCGCGGTGGTGAAGGCATTTTCCGCCGCGGGCGATGCAGGCGTGGTGAACATTGGCGGGCGAATGTATGATCGCCCGCACCTCGCCCTTGCCCAGCGTGTTCTTGAACGCGCCGCTGCGGTTTCTGAGGATTGACCGAAGGGGTTCAGTCGCCCTTCCATTGCGGCCGTGTCATCTCGAAAGTCTCGGTGATCGCCGCATAATCGCGATAGCCGAGACGCGCGAGATTGCTTGCAGCGACGGCATCGAACTGGCCATCCTTCAACACGGCCTCGCTGATATACACGCCAACCACTTCACCGGTAACAACAATCACGCCCGCCGGTGCCCCATCGAGACCCAGCGGACGCCTCACCTCGGTCACCTTGCATTCAAGCGCCGCATGGCATTCACCCACGCGCGGCGGCTTTACAAGCTTTGAGGGAGCTTCCGTGAGGCCGGCAAATGCAAATTCGTTGACACCACGCGGCGCATCCACCGAACTGGCGTTCAGTTGTTCGGCGAGATGTTTGCTGGCCAGATTGACGACAAACTCGCCGCTCTCTTCGGCGTGGGTAGCGCTGTCCTTTGCCCCTTCCGAGGAAAAGAAGACCAAATGCGGATTGGACGAGATCGCATTGAAGAAGGAATATGGAGCGAGATTGGCAATTCCCTCTTGAGAGAGCGTGGAAATCCAGCCAATCGGGCGCGGCGACACGATGGCCTTGAACGGGTCGTGTGGTAGCCCATGGCCCTTGGATGGTTCGTAGAACATCATTCCTCCCACGGTCCGGTGTACTCGGAGACGATATCATCAAGCTCCGGGCGCGGTCGTTCCAGAAGCTCACCGTCAAAAGAGCCGATGTGCACAAATCCAACCACACGCTCCTGCGGCGCGAGCCCCAATATGCGGCGACCTTCGGCATCATCCGAATACCAGTTTGTAATGAGATTGGTGCCGTAGCCCAGAGCGTTGGCGGCAATCATCAGGTTCATTGCAGCCATGCCACCGGAGAGGAACATCTCCCACTCGGGGATTGTCGGGCTCTCTTTGGGAACGCACACCACGCCAATCACCAGGGGTGCGCGCGAAAACCGGGTCCGTTCCTGCTCGATCCGCGCCTCCGGGAGGTTGTGTTCCCGCTCCATGGCGCGTGCGGCCAAGGCCTCACCCACCTGCTTTCTGGCGTCGCCCCGATAAAGAATGAAACGCCACGGTGTTAACCGGCCATGATCTGGCACACGCGAGGCCACCTTCAATATGGTCTCGATTTCCTTGTCGGACGGCGCTGGTTCCGCAAGATCTTTCACCGGCGTCGAGCGGCGCGCAAGCATGAAATCAAGCACGGATGGGTGCAATTGTCTGTCTCCTGTAGGATAAAAAGGCCTGACTCAGGCAGAATGTTTTGCGAAAGCTTTCTTTCGTGGAATTCAGATCGCACAATCGCCTTGAAATTGCCACCGCCTTGGGCTTCATGTCAGGCATGCGCAGTCCTTTAAGATCGATACTCTCCTGTTTCGCCCTGTGTGCTTCTCCACTGATGGCGTTTCCCGCTCATGCGCAGGAAGATAGGGCAAATGCAGTGGATGGTCTGCGCCTGCCGGGCCTCAACAATTATGCTCCTGCTTCAGTGGATAATGCCTTGGCCATCGCCGAGACTGGCGAGGTTACTCTTGTCGCTCACCTGAATGAGGGTGGCGAGGAGATCCCGAATGGGCTTGTTTGGCGTATTTTTGGGACGCAGCCAGGCGCAGATGAGAAGCTCCCACTGGTGGCCACCGCCCGTGGCGGCAACACGGTTTTCCAGCTCGCCCCGGGGAGCTATCTGGTACACGCTGCCTACGGTCGCGCCGGTGTCACCAAGCGCATCACGGTCGGGCGGGAACCGATGCGTGAGGACCTGTTCCTTGACGCGGGTGGCCTGAAACTGAATGCAATCCTTCCCGGCGGCGTGAGGATTCCGCAGAATCAGCTTCGCTTTTCAATCTACGAGGCCGGTGAAGACAATATCGGAGACGGTACCCTGATTCTCCCGGACGTTCAGCCTGGCAGCATCGTGCGTCTCAATGCCGGCACATATCACGTCGTCGCCAAGTATGGCGCCATGAATGCCGTGATCCGCTCCGATATCCGTGTCGAAGCTGGCAAGCTCACTGAAGCGACAGTCGAGCACCGGGCCGCCGACCTCACCATGAAGCTCGTGCGCGAACGCGGTGGCGAAGCCATTGCCGACACCGCCTGGTCGGTGCTCACCGACACAGGCGAAATCGTCTACGAAACGGTCAGTGCCTATGCATCCATGGTGCTAGCGGAGGGCGACTACACCATCGTCGCCAAAAATCGTGACCGAATCTACCAACGCGATTTCTCGGTCGTCCCCGGTCGCAATCAGGACGTTGAACTCCTCCCCACAGACCTGCTCGATACGCGCAATCAGTTTCCAGATTGATTTGCTTCCGCCTCAGATGAAAAAGCCGCGCATCGGCGCGGCTTTTTCCGAATGAAGCATTGAACGCCTTCAGGCCGCAGGCACCTTTGCAGCCTTCCGCTTGAGGTCAGGCGGCATTGCCTCCTCGACCAGCATTGCGGTGACATCGGTGAGCGACATGGAAGCCTGATCGCGGCTGCCCAGACGGCGGATATTGACCGTGCCCTCCTCAGCCTCGCGCTTGCCGCACACGAGAATGACCGGAACCTTGGCCAGCGAATGCTCGCGGACCTTGTAGTTGATCTTCTCGTTACGCAGATCCGCCTCAGCCAGAAGCCCAGCCTCCTTCAGCGTCTCCGTCACTTTCAGCGCATAAACATCGGCGTCGGAGGTGATCGTCGCCACCACCACCTGCACCGGCGCAAACCAGAGCGGGAAATGTCCGGCATAGTTTTCGATCAGAATGCCAAGGAAGCGTTCCATCGAACCACAGATGGCGCGATGCACCATAACCGGCTGCTTCTTCTCTGAATCCTGATCGATATAGAACGCGCCAAAGCGCTCCGGCAGGTTGAAGTCGATCTGGGTCGTTCCGCATTGCCACTGGCGGCCAATGGCATCCTTCAGCACATAGTCGAACTTCGGACCGTAGAATGCGCCATCGCCGGGATTGATCGCGGTCTTGATGCGCCCGCCCGACTGTTCGGCAATCTGCACCAGCACCTTGCTCATGATCTCTTCGGCATGATCCCATAGCGCATCGGAGCCGACGCGTTTTTCCGGCCGCGTGGAGAAGTAGACAGTGATTTCCTCGAAGCCGAAATCAGCATAGGTGGAGAGAATCAGGTCGTTGATCTTCAGGCACTCGGCCGCAAGCTGCTCTTCCGTGCAGAAGATGTGGGCATCGTCCTGCGTAAAGCCGCGCACACGCATCAGCCCGTGCAACGCGCCAGATGGCTCATAGCGGTGCACATTGCCGAATTCGGCAAGCCTGATCGGCAGGTCACGATAGGATTTCAGGCCGTGCTTGAATATCTGCACGTGACCGGGACAGTTCATCGGCTTCAGCGCGAAGGTGCGGGTGTCTTCCGCCTCGTCATCGGCGCACTCAACCTTGAACATGTTCTCCTTGTACCAGCCCCAGTGGCCAGAGGTCTCCCACAGGCTCTTGTCGAGCACCTGCGGTGCGTTGACCTCATCATAGCCATCGGTGGCGAGCCTGCGGCGCATGTAGCTGACGAGGTTCTGGAACATGCGCCAGCCCTTGGAATGCCAGAAGACGACGCCCGGTCCCTCTTCCTGGAAATGGAATAGGTCCATCTCACGGCCAAGGCGGCGATGGTCGCGCTTCTCGGCCTCTTCCAGCATATGCAGATACTGGTCGAGCTCCTCCTGCGTCTGCCAGGCTGTGCCGTAAATGCGGGTCAGCATCGGATTGTTGGCATCGCCGCGCCAATAAGCGCCGGCCACCTTCATCAGCTTGAACGCCTTGCCGATCTGACCGGTGGACACCATGTGCGGACCGCGACACAGGTCAAACCAGTCGCCCTGCGCATAGATCTTCACGTCCTGATCCTCGGGGATCGCGTCGATCAGTTCAACCTTGTAGCTCTCGCCCTTCTCGGCAAACACCTTCTTGGCCTTGTCGCGCGACCAGACTTCCTTGGTGAAAGGCTTGTTGCGCGCGATGATCTCGGCCATCTTTTTCTCGATGACCGGCAGCTCCTCGGGCGTGAAAGGCTCGTTGCGGGCGAAATCATAGTAGAAGCCGTTCTCGATCACCGGGCCGATGGTCACCTGCGTGCCGGGCCACAATTCCTGCACGGCCTCGGCCAGCACATGAGCAGCATCGTGCCGAATGAGTTCCAGCGCCCGCGGATCCTCACGGGTAATGATTTCGATGTCGCCCGACTTGCCGACAGGGTCGGAAAGGTCGCGCACGGTGCCGTCGAGCGCATAGGCGACCGACTTCTTGGCAAGTGACTTGGAAATGCCGGCAGCAATGTCGGCGCCGGTCGTCGCCGCATCGTAGTCGCGAACGGAACCATCGGGAAATTTGAGGGAAACGGCCTCGGCCATAAGACTTCTCCTTATCCAGTCCCGCCAACGAGCGCGGGTGGTCTTGGTGTATGTAAGCAAGGGGCGTTTAGCGCCATCAGCGGAAAGCGTAAACCCCTGTAAGGCACCTTAAAGACGCCAATACCGCCAGGGAGCCCACCATTTCAGACGCTCATCCAGATGTTCGGGCACCGGATCAAGCCCGTGGGTACCACCCGGCCCGCAGCGCACAAGGCGAAAAAGCCCTATCCAGCCGCCAGCCCACAAGCCATGGCGGGCAATCGCTTCATAGGCGTACTCCGAACAGGTAGGGAGATGCCGGCAGGAATTGCCAATGAAACCCGACAGGGTGAGCTGATAGAACCGCACCAAAGCCGTGCCCAGAACACGCCCCGGGGTTTTGGGCCAGGGCCCCTGCCAGTTTCGGCTCCGCGCACCGTTTGCCATAACGTCAGGCGGCAGCGCCGGCACGCGCCTTCTCGATCTGGTCGATGGCATCCACCACCGCATCAAACGTCAGCAGCGTGGACGCATGACGCGCCTTGTAACCACGCACCGGCTCCAGATATTTCAGATCCTCGAAACGGCCGGCTGGCGGCGCGCCCTCATCTTTCAACATGGCGTACATCTGTTCGCGGACTTGCCGCAACTCGTCAAACTTCGCTCCCACCACATGAGCGGCCATAATCGAAGATGAAGCCTGTCCAAGAGCGCAAGCTTTTACCTCATGTGCGAAATCGACAACCGTGTCATTTTCGACCTTGAGATCGATCAGAACGGTCGAACCGCAAAGTTTGGAATGTGCCTTTGCAGAAGCATCGGGTGCTTCCAGCCGCCCGATCCGCTGAATATTTCCGGCAAAACCAAGAATTTTCGCGTTGTAGACGTCGTCCAGCATAGAATTTCCGTTCTGCCGCAACCGAAACACATCAAAGTCGCTTCGGCACCTTCCCTTCTGCTTCAAGCCACTTATATAATGGTCGCTGTGGGCCTGCGACAAGGCATGATGCCATTGTGGGTACCAGTTTCGCGCACGCCACTGTCAGGCCGGGCTGAGATTTTTCTCCAATACCCGCTGGATAAGGCCGTGAACCGTTCAACTCGTCCCTGCCGAGACAGGGACTACGGGAGACGCCTTCTATGGACGCCATTATCAAGAATTTTCCGCCTCATGCCGAAAAGGGTGAGAAAATCGCGGAGACGAAATCTTACATGGACAAGCCGGCTACCGAACGTCCATCTCAGGAAGAGGTGGAAAACGCCGTGCGCACCCTGTTGCGCTGGACTGGTGACGACATTGCTCGAGAAGGTCTGATCGAAACGCCCAAGCGCGTGGCCAAAGCCTACCGCGAAATGTTCTCCGGTTACGACCAATGCCCCGCCGAGGAACTGGGGCGGACCTTTGAAGAGGTGCAGGGCTACAACGATATGGTCCTGATCAAGGACATCTCGTTCCACTCGCACTGCGAGCATCACATGGTGCCAATCATCGGCAAGGCACACGTGGCGTATTTGCCGGATGGGAAGGTGGTCGGCCTGTCCAAGATCGCCCGCGTTGTCGACATTTTCGCCCGCCGCCTGCAGACGCAGGAAGCCATGACCGCACAGATCGCCCATGTCATTCAGGATGTCCTGAAACCGCGCGGCGTGGCCGTACTGGTTGAGGCCGAGCATATGTGCATGGCCATGCGTGGCATCCGCAAACAGGGCTCCGTCACGCTCACCACCACGTTTACGGGTGCATATCGAGAAGATCTTCAGGAGCAGGCGCGCTTCATGACCATGCTGCGCGACAATCATCGCTGATGACGACATTGAGTTTTCCTCCAGCCCCATCCGATAAGGCCGCGCTTGAAGAAGGCGCGGCTTTTTCGCCGCGCTTTGACGCCAACGGCCTTCTTACGGCGGTTGTGACAGATGCCGAAACGAATGCGCTCCTGATGGTTGCGCACATGAATGCCGAGGCATTGGCAATGACGCTTGAAACCGGCATTGCCCATTACTGGTCGCGCTCGCGGGGTAAGCTCTGGAAGAAGGGCGAGACCTCCGGCAACGTCCAGCACATTGTCTCCATCGCCACGGACTGCGATCAGGATGCGGTGCATTTGAGCGTGAAGGTTGCTGGCGATGGTGCCACCTGCCACACCGGCCGGCGTTCCTGTTTCTACAGAAACGTCTCTGTCCGTGATGGCAAGGCGGTTCTCATCGACCTCGGCATGAAGCCCTTGGATCACAAAGACGGACACGCTTGACCAAAAGTCGGTCTCGATTTCTTGATCGACCGCGGCGTAGACTTTCTTCTCGGGAACGCACATCTAGAGGCTGGCAGATTCGCCACGTTCCCCGGTGAGGCAGCGTTGAACCGTTCGGTTCGTCAAAGCGACGCATATTCACCAATTTGATACAGTTCCCAGGCATGATGCCATGGGGACGAGGAGATGATCATGCTCGATTGGGCATCTCTACGCAGGAAGCAAGACAGCAGGCAGGGCGATTTGGGTTCGCCTGAGCCACCCGTGGCCGAGCGGGTGCCTGCACCAAATCCCCGCAATGGTATCGCGCTTGCCCTCGGCGGCGGCGCTGCGCGCGGCTGGGCTCATATCGGTGTCCTGCGCGCACTCGACGAAGCGAACATCCCCATCGGTATGATTGCCGGCACCTCTATCGGCGCGCTGGTGGGTGGCTGTTATCTGGCCGGTAAGCTGGATGAATTGGAAGATTTTGCCCGTTCCCTGACCAAGCGGCGTATTTTTGGACTGCTCGACATCAATTTCGGCGGCAGCGGTCTGTTTGGCGGGATGAAACTCACGGCCCGCATGGAAGAGCATCTGCGCGGCGTGACCTTTGATGATCTTTCAAAGCCGTTTGTCTGCGTCGCTGCCGAAATTCGCACCGGCCACGAGATCTGGTTGTCGAGCGGGTCACTCATCACTGCGATGCGGGCTTCCTACGCGTTGCCGGGCGTTTTCGAACCAGTTACCTGCAACGGTCGAGTGCTTGTTGACGGCGCGCTCGTCAATCCGGTCCCTGTTTCGGCCTGCCGAACCTATGAACAGCCCCTCGTCATGGCCGTCAATCTTCATTACGACCTGTTTGGACGCGCTGCAGTCATCAAGCACGCAGCCGATATGCCTCGGGAAACCGAGCAAGGCGACAAAGCCCCGCTAGTGGTGGAAAAGGGCCCGCATCAGCGCGATCAGCGGCTCGGCATTACCGGCGTGATGGTCGAAGCCTTCAACATCATTCAGGATCGAATTTCGCGCGCGCGTATGGCGGGCGACCCGCCGGATCTGTCGCTCCAGCCCAAGCTCGGCCACATCGGCCTTACCGAGTTCCACCGTGCCGATGAAGCCATTGCGATCGGTTACGAGACCACCCAGGCCCGCCTCTCAGAGCTTGACCGGATCATCGCCGTTCTGGGGTAATCCCCGCTTTCATGCGCTCGCCGCATCCTGAAGCCGCATCTGGATGCGCTTCGTTCCGTTCCAGTGGTTGGCGGCCAGCGTCCCCGCAACGTGGATCGTCGCACCGCGGTTGGCGAAAAGGAAATTGCCAAGATCCGTCTCGGCAGCCCGGAAGGCAATGGCCTCCATGCGCGCGCCTGTCTGTGAGCGCAGATCGACCCGGATATGTCCATTGCCCACGATCCGTGCATCGGCCAGACGGTGGCGCGGCAGCGCCAACACTGGTGTCGGGTGACCCGAGCCAAACGGCCCGGCGGTCTCCAACGCATCGAGCAACGCAAAATTTGCTCCATCGGCAGAGAGTGCCGCATCGACCTTCAGGCTTTCAGCATCCCTCAGCTTTTTCACCGCGCGAGCAGCCCGCTCCTCGAAAAACGCCCTAAGCGGCCCGAGCTTACCGCGTTCAATGGTAATCCCGGCCGCCATGGCATGGCCGCCGCCCTTGACCAACAACCCTTCGGAGACCGCTTCACGAACGATCTTGCCCAGATCAAATCCCGGAATGGAGCGCCCCGAGCCTGTGCCCTTGCCGCTCGGATCGAAAGCGATCGCAAAGGTCGGCCGCCTTGCATGGTCCTTGAGGCGGGACGCCAGAAGACCAACGATGCCCGGATGCCAGCGGTCGCTCGCGGTAACAAGCACAGCGGGCCCCTCGCCGGCCATCAACTCGGCGTCCGCCTCGGCCTTCGCCTCCGCAAGCATCACCGTTTCCATGTCCTGACGCTCGGTATTCAGCCGGTCGAGTGTCTCTGCGATTTTCGCGGCTTCGGCCGGATCGTCGCTGGCGAGCAGATTGCTGCCCAAAGCCGCGTTGCCGATACGGCCACCGGCATTGATGCGCGGCCCGATCATGAAGCCGAGATGGTAGGGGTTGAGTGGTTCGCCAATGCGCGACACGCGTGCCAGCGCGGCCAGTCCCGGCGTTTTCATCTGACGCGCGGCCAACAGCCCCTTCACCACGAAGGCGCGGTTGACGCCCACCAGCGGCACCACATCGCACACCGTTCCGAGCGCCACGAGATCAAGAAGCCCCAACAGGTCCGGCGCGCCCTTTACCGCCCCCTCCTGGCGAAGACGTTTGACCGTTTGCACCAGAGCAAGAAACACAACACCGGCGGCACACAAGAATCCCTGGCCTGAGAGGTCATCTTCCCGGTTCGGGTTCACCACCGCGACCGCCTCCGGCAACTCGCCGCCTACCTGGTGATGATCGAGAACCACCACGTCGGCACCCGCCTCCGTCGCCGCTGCGATGGCGACGGCGCTGTTGACGCCGCAGTCCACGGTGACAATCAGGCTTGCCCTGCCGGCAAGCTCTCTCATCGCCTCGGGATTTGGTCCATAGCCCTCGAAGATCCTGTCCGGAATGTAGATTTCGGATGCGATGCCGTAGTGCGCAAGAAAGCGCTTCATCATGGCCGAGGAAACAGCACCATCGACATCATAGTCGCCGAAAATCGCTACCTTTTCGCCGCGCTGAACAGCGCGGGCCAGCCGTTCGGCGGCTTTCTCCATGTCGGTCAGGCTCGCTGGATCGGGCAGGAGATCACGAATCGTCGGGTCGAGAAAACGTTTGGCCTCGTCCAACTCCACCCCACGACCGGCCAGAACGCGCGCAACGATTTCGGGAATACCATGGGTCTGCGCCATCGCAAGCGCAACGTTCTCGCCGCGCAGGTCCAACCGATGCTCCCACGCAAGCCCGCGTGCCGAGTGCCGCACATCCAGGAAATATCGCTTGTCGCCAGTCATCGCCGACTAGGTTTCACAGAGGATGAACAATGGCAAGCGACTTTGAGGTTCTCAGAACTTGTCCAGATCCTGATGGCGGGCGATGATCTCGCGCACCGTCTGCGAAGAAGAGCGCATGACGATCGTATGGGTGGAGATCTGGTCGCGGCCGAATTTGACACCGGAGAGCAGATTGCCGTCCGTCACACCGGTCGCGGCAAACAACACATCACCCTTTGCCATCTCATCCATACGGTAGACCTTGTTCGGGTCGGAAATGCCCATCTTCGCCGCGCGCGCGATCTTCTCCTCGGTATTGAGCTGCAGGCGTCCCTGCATCTGCCCTCCGATACAGCGCAGCGCTGCCGCCGCAAGAACCCCCTCGGGCGCGCCGCCGATGCCGAGATAGATATCAATGCCGGTTTCATCCGGATCGGTCGTGTGTATGACGCCGGCCACGTCACCATCGCCGATCAGCCGGATCGCGGCACCCGTGCCGCGCACTTCCTCGATCAGGCGCGCATGGCGCGGCCGGTCGAGAATACAGGCCGTGATCTCGTTGACCGGCACACCCTTGGCCTTTGCCAGCGCCTCGATATTCTCCACGGCGGGAGCATCGAGATCGACGACACCTTCGGGATAACCAGGACCGACAGCGATTTTCTCCATGTAGACGTCGGGCGCATAAAGCAGGCTGCCGCGCTCCGCGATGGCAATCACAGCCAACGAGTTTGGCAGGTTCTTGGCGCAGATCGTGGTGCCTTCCAGCGGGTCGAGCGCGATGTCGACCTCGGGTCCCTCACCCACACCCACTTCTTCTCCGATATAAAGCATCGGCGCTTCATCGCGCTCGCCCTCGCCGATCACCACCGTGCCCTTGATCGGCAAACGGTTGAGCTCCGAACGCATGGCGTCAACGGCCACCTGATCCGCCGCTTTCTCGTCGCCGCGGCCCCGCAGCCTTGCCGCAGCAACAGCCGCGCGCTCCGTCACACGAACGAGTTCCAGTGTGAGAATGCGGTCGAGACCCGCCTGCGTGGCTTTCAACATGTATCCAGATCCTGATGTTCACCGCCTTCCATGGGCGGCGGCTTCTTGTGACAAAGACGGCGCGGCACGGCAAGACCCCGGCCGCCCCGTCAAAAACATGAATCGATTGAATAAATGTGACAGGCTCGAAATGTGCGTCAGGCTGCCCGCTCGATGCGGATAACTTGCGGCTTGTCCACGAGATGACCGTCCTTCATCACGCCATCGACTGCCTTGCGGACGGCTGCTTCGGTCGTCTCGTGGGTCACGAGAATCACATTCTTCTGCTCGTCCGGCAGGCCGCCATCAGCATGCTGGACGATCGATTCGAGCGAAATGTCATTGTCAGCCATACGCTTGGCAATGGCCGCGAAGACACCGGCCCGGTCATGCACAGTCATGCGGATGAAATAGCCCCCTTCATGCGAGCGCATTCGAGCCCGCTTGTAGGGTTTCAGCTTGGCAGCGGGTCGCCCAAAAACCGGGCCGTGCTGAAAACCCGGACGGCTTTTCGCAATGTCGGCCATATCGCCGATGACCGCGGAGGCCGTTGCATTTCCTCCCGCGCCGGGTCCCGAAAGCAGAAGCTCGCCCAGTACATCCGTCTCAATCGCCACGGCATTGGTCACACCATGGACCTGCGCGATGACAGATTGCGTCGGCACCATGGTGGGGTGAACTCGCTGCTCGATCCCGCTGTCGGTCTTGACGGCCACACCCAGGAGCTTGATCCGGTAACCAAGCTCGCTGGCTGCGCGGATATCAGCCTGGCTGATATTTGAGATACCCTCCATATAGATATCGTCAGCAGAGATCTTGCACCCAAAGGCGAGGCTGGTCAGGATCGAAAGCTTGTGCGCCGTATCGTGTCCCTCGATATCGAAGGTGGGGTCGGCTTCGGCATATCCAAGGCGTTGCGCTTCTGAAAGGCAGTCCTCGAAGGAGAGCCCTTCTTCTTCCATGCGTGTCAAAATGTAGTTTGCCGTGCCGTTCATGATTCCGAACACACGGCTCACTTCATTCCCGGCGAGCGCTTCACGCATGGTCTTGATAACGGGGATGCCGCCGGCCACCGCCGCTTCGTAGTTGAGAAGAACGCCCTTCTCCTCCGCGATTGCGGCCAGCGCGACACCGTGTTTGGAGAGGAGCGCCTTGTTTGCAGTCACCACGTGGTGCCCCGCCTCCAGTGCCGCCTTCACCGCATCATAAGCCGCACCACTGTCGCCACCGATCAGTTCCACCAACACATCGATCTCGGCCGAACTGGCCAGTTCGACCGGATCGTCAAACCACTGCGCATTACCCAATTCTATTCCGCGGTCGCGATTACGGTCGCGGGCAGAAACCGCCGTCAGAGCCATCGTGCGTCCGCATTGCCTGGTGAGTTCCGCTTCCTTGTCCGTCATGCAACGCACGACAGAGGCACCCACGGTTCCCAAACCCGCAATTCCAATACGCAACGCTTCGGCCATGATGAGGCGTGCTCCTTCTCGATAGTTCAGTGGTTAGACTCAGCGACGGGCGCCGAGCGGAATGACGTTGTCGGTGTTTTCCGGCGCGGTTGCAAGGAAGCGCTTGATGCTGCGGGCGGCCTGCCGAATCCGATGCTCATTTTCCACCAGCGCGATACGCACGAACTGGTCCCCGAACTCACCAAAACCGATACCGGGTGCAACCGCCACCTCGGCCTTTTCGACCAAAAGTTTGGAGAATTCCAAAGAGCCGAGTTCTCGGTAGGCGTCCGGGATCGGCACCCAGGCAAACATGGTGGCAGGTGGCGGCGGCACATCCCAGCCGGCGCGGCCAAACGATTCCACAAGCACATCCCGGCGGCGGCGATAGATTTCGCGCACCTCTTCAATCTCCGTACCATCGGAATTCAAAGCAGCCGCAGCCGCCACCTGGATCGGTGTGAAGGCGCCATAATCCAGATAGGATTTGACACGCGACAGCGCGGCGATCAGCCGCTCATTGCCCACGGCAAAGCCCATGCGCCAGCCCGGCATTGAAAACGTTTTGGACATCGAGGTGAACTCCACCGTGACGTCCATTGCGCCGGGCACTTCCAGAACCGAAGGTGGTGGATTGCCCTCGAAATAGATCTCCGAATAGGCAAGATCAGAAAGAATGATCAGATCGTTCCTGCGCGCAAAGGCAACCACATCCTTGTAAAAATCCAGCGACGCCATACAGGCCGTGGGGTTTGACGGGTAATTCAGGATGAGGGCGATCGGCTTTGGCGTCGAATAGCGCACCGCACGCTCGAGCGCCGGAATGAAATTCGCGTCAGGCTCGGCGGGGATAGCCCGCACGACACC
The DNA here is from genome assembly GCF_057196525.1 of Nitratireductor sp. ATLC21. Lineage (NCBI taxonomy): Bacteria > Pseudomonadati > Pseudomonadota > Alphaproteobacteria > Hyphomicrobiales > Phyllobacteriaceae > Nitratireductor > Nitratireductor sp. ATLC21. The sequence continues at coordinate 699,233 of NZ_JBXUOU010000001.1, forward strand.
ACCCGACATGATGAACCCGAATGCGTGAATGGGATAAGTCGGATTTGGACACAGCACCACATCGCCCGGCGCGGTGATCGCCTGGGCCATATTGGCAAACCCCTCCTTCGACCCCAGCGTCGCGACCACCTGAGTTTCAGGATCAAGCTTCACGCCGAAGCGACGCTGGTAATAGGCCGCTTGTGCCCGTCTAAGACCGGGAATGCCACGCGAAGATGAATAGCGATGCGTGCGCGGATCGCGCACCACGTCACACAGTTTGTCGACAATGGCCTGCGGCGTTGGAAGATCGGGGTTTCCCATGCCGAGATCAATGATATCGGCACCACGCGAACGCGCACTCGCCTTCAGGCGGTTCACCTGCTCGAAAACATAGGGCGGGAGCCGACGGATCTTATGAAATTCTTCCATCATCATACCTCGATGCAGGTGACGCGAGACCGGTGACCGGTCCTCATATACCCATTCCACTCAGTGGTCGAGGGAAAGGAGAGCTGAGGTTATTCGCTCTTTTCGATTTCCTCGAGCTGCCGCTCCGCATGCGTTTTGGCAAGACGGCGCAACCGTGCAGCCTCTGCTTCGGCGTCGTTGCTTGGAGCCCGGACCGCCAGGCGCTCCCGCACTGCGGAGAGATCCCGCGTCAGTGCATCCTTCTCACTTGAATCAATTGGCGTAGCCGCTGATTCCGGCGGGATGTTGAGATCGGGATAGGCACCCGTGTTGCGCGCAGCAGACGTATTGGTTGCCCCGGTCCCAGCTTGTGAAGCAGGGCCTGGCAAGGGCGGTGGCGTGCTGATCGCCGCGGAAGGCGCTGCATCTTCCAAACTCGCGCTGACACATCCACCGAGCACAAGCGAAAGGGAAGCCGCCAAGGCAAATGCTTCGGTGATGCGAAAAAAACCGCGGTGAGCTCTGATTTTCATATTCTCTTCCGATTCAAGCCACTACCATGCATGATGGTCGCGGGGGAGCCTCCCGTGGAGATTACGTTAACACCGCGCCGCTTGAAAGGCGCGTTCAGGTTGCAGGCGCAGATTATGGCTCGAGAAAAGCAGACCACGGGCGCAGAAAATCACGAAGAGTCGGCATTCGACCAGTATTTCGCAAAAGACCCCGAACGTCTGGCACAAAACCTGGCGCGCGCGCTTGAGGAACTCGGCAAGGCCGCCGCCTCCTGGACGCAAGCGAGAGAAAAGAATGAAGCCAGCGACATAACCGCCGCCCCCCTTGCCGACATGATCAGAACCTTTTCGCGCGTCAGTGAATACTGGTTGGGCGATCCCACCCGCGCGCTGGAGGCCCAGACACGTCTGTTCGCCGAGTTCATGGGCATCTGGGCAAATGCCATCCGCCGAATGAGCGAGGAGAACGTGGGCGACTACGCCTCCGCTGCGGCTACGGACAAGCGCTTCCAGGATCCCGAATGGGGACGCAATGCTTTTTTCAGTTTCCTGAAGCAGGCCTATCTCGTCACTGCGCGTTGGGCTGCAGACCTCGTGGACGGCGCCGACGACCTTGATGACATAACGCGTCACAAGGCGCGGTTCTATGTGGAGCAGATGAGCCAGGCCCTATCGCCGTCGAACTTTCTCCTTACGAACCCTGAGCTGTATCGTGAGACCATGGCAAGTAACGGGGAAAATCTCGTACGCGGCATGCGGATGCTCGCCGAAGACATTGCCGCAGGGAAAGGCGACCTCAAACTCCGGCAATCCGACAGTTCACAATTCAAGATCGGCGAGAATCTGGCCAACACTCCGGGCAAGGTGATAGCCCGCAACGAACTGGTCGAAATTCTGCAATACGCGCCCGCGACGAAGAAGGTTTTGAAGCGGCCGCTGCTTATTGTTCCTCCCTGGATCAACAAATTCTACATCCTCGATCTCAATCCCAAGCGCTCGTTCATCCGCTGGGCCGTTGAGCAAGGGCATACGGTTTTTGTGATTTCATGGGTCAATCCGGACGAGCGACACGCCCGGTATGACTGGGCAGACTATATCGACCAGGGCATAAGGTTCGCGCTGGACACGATCGAGGCTGCGACAGAAGAAAAACAGGTCAACGCTATGGGATACTGCGTGGGCGGAACCCTGTTGGCAGCCGGTCTGGCCCTGATGGCAGCCGAGGGAGACGACCGTATCGCTTCCGCTACCTTCCTGACCACACAGGTGGATTTCACCTTTGCTGGCGATCTCAAGGTTTTCGTGGATGAAGACCAGATCCAGGCTCTGGATGCAGCCATGCGTGAACGCGGCTACCTGGACGCCACACGCATGGCCACCGCCTTCAATATGCTGCGCGCAGGCGATCTGATCTGGCCATATGTGGTCAACAATTACCTGCGCGGTCAGGCGCCTCTGCCTTTCGACCTTCTTTACTGGAATTCCGATTCCACACGGCTGGCAGCCGCCAATCACTCATATTACCTGCGCAACTGTTATCTTGAGAACAACCTCTCCCAGGGCCGCGCCGTTCTACGCGGAAAATCGCTTCATCTGGAAGACATCAAGATCCCGATATTCAACCTTGCCACGCGTGAGGATCACATAGCACCAGCCAAATCCGTCTTCCTTGGCAGCCGTTTTTTTGGTGGGCCGGTTGAGTTTGTGCTGGCGGGTTCCGGTCACATCGCCGGCGTCATCAACCCGCCCGAGATGAAAAAGTACCAGTTTTGGACGGGCAGAGACCCCGAAGGCGAGTTTGATGACTGGATGGCAAACGCCGATGAGCACGCCGGTTCCTGGTGGCCGCGCTGGCAGTACTGGATCCTTTCTCAGGACAGCCGCCAGGTGAAAGCCCGCAAACCAGGGAAGAACAAGAATGCGCTTGGTGAAGCTCCGGGAGATTATGTGCGCATCCGCGCCTGATCACACAAAATGACAGAACGAAACAATGCTTTTAGAGGCCCCAAGGGAACTTTGACGTAGTTTCGGCATGAAACATGTTCTTGCCTCAATTGTTTTCTACCGCCTATATGATTGTTCATGGGGCTGGGATTCGCAGGCAAGACAAGCACTTGCTATAGATTTGCGAACGGAATTCAGTTCATCGTCGTGTGCGTGATTCAATCAATTGAGGGGCATATTTCTGTTGTTGGGGGACGAGAGCGGAAAACGCTATATGTCGGTGTTGAGGCATGGTCGATCCAGTCTGGCGGGTGTGATCTGCGCTCTATTTCTGGCATCCTGCTCCACCACCTCTGATCCTGTGACCCAACTGGGTCTCGCCCCGACTGCACTGCAAAACGGCGAAACCGATTCTTCGCTCTCGACGAGCGACGCCACCCTGTTTGCGGCAGCAGAAGGCGCCGGCGGGTCGGAAGCCTCGACTTCGATGCCTCTCCCCTCCGAACGTCCTGGTCAAAAAGAAGAGGCAGCGGCCCCAGAGGAGGTCGCAACGGAAACAGCAGCAGCGTCCCAGAAAGAACCTGTCTCATCAACCGAGGCGGTCGCCGCCGACAACGTTTCAGAAGACCCTGCTCCTCCGACCGAAAGCGTGCCAACACAGACTGCGACCGTCGCTCCAGCTGAAGAAGATGCTTCTGAAGAGGTTGCGGAAGCCGATACGACACCGCAGTCCGAGAGCGAATCAGCTTCCAAACGGCAAAGTTTTCTTTCAGCCTTTTTCTCCGCAAAAGAACCCAAGGCAGCGAAAGCGGCAGAGAAAGCCTCCCGTCCGCTGGTCGAAACGAGCAAAGCCAAACCCGCAGAAACTTCCAAGGTTGTGCTTGCCTCAGCCTCACCCGACACAAAGCCCGTGCAGGCATCAGTCAATATGGGTTCTGCCCTCCCTGGTGTAAGGCAAGGCGAAAGCCTGTTCGAGTTTTCGAGCAAGACAGGCAACGATGATGCCGACGCGGATATTTACGAGGAAGAACCTGCTTACCAGGTCGCCTCGGCCGCAGGCATGGCCCGTCTTGCCCCCAATGGCCTTCTCAAACAGCGTGAGAGCGTTGATACGGCCTGCCTGAAACCCGCCTTGGTCGGCATGCTCAAGGCGATCGAACGACATTACGGCAAACGAATCGTCGTCACTTCAGGTTATCGCAGCCCCAGTTACAATCGCCGCGTTCGAGGGGCCCGTAAGTCTCTTCATATGTATTGTGCAGCCGCAGACATCCAGATCGATGGCGTCAGCAAATGGGAACTGGCGAAATATGTTCGCTCCATGCCCGGCCGCGGCGGCGTAGGCACCTATTGTCATACGAAATCGGTGCATGTCGACGTCGGCCCGGAGCGTGACTGGAACTGGCGCTGCCGTCGCAGAAAATAAATCACAAAAAAAGCATAGAACCATCACAAGACGGGTTGCCCCCGGCAACGAAGCTCACTATAAGCCGGATCGTCTTGAGCGCGCCCATCGTCTAGCGGTCTAGGACGCCGCCCTTTCACGGCGGAAACACGGGTTCGAGTCCCGTTGGGCGTGCCAGTTTTTTCTTCCTGACATTGTGCATCAGTGAACAAAGCCGTGTGGCGTTTGACCCGGCGTGCCAGCCCGCGTACTTCTCGCTCGTCCTTTTTTGGACTGATGGGGATGTGAGAACTCACTGAGACGCGCAGGAAGGCATGAAATGCAAGGTCCGTTGATTGTTGCTGAGAAGGCGCTCGGTTTTGCCGCCTCGCGCGCACGGTTCTTCCTGATCGCCGGGCTTCTGGTCGGCATCGCTTCACCGGCGGCCGCGCACGCGGCCAAACCCTGGATCGCCGAAATGATCGCCGCTTTGCTCTTCCTTGCGGCTCTGAGAATGGGCCCGAAAGCCCTTGTCGGTGCTCTGGGGGACCTGCGTCAGTCGCTTGTCGCCACCCTCGCCTTTCAATTGCTGCTGCCGATCGGGTTCGCGCTCTCCTTCCTCGCAATGGGCTGGGAAGGTGTGCTGCCGACCGCGCTGGTTTTGATGGCCGCTGCAGCTCCGGTTTCCGGCAGCCCGCACCTGGCAATCATGACCGGTAATGACCCTGCCCCCGTCATGCGGGTCATGACGCTTGGAACAGCACTCTTGCCACTCACTGTGCTGCCCGTTTTCTGGCTCACACCGGCACTCGGCAGTGCAGACGTCATTTTCGCGGCTGCCGGCCGGCTTTTGGCTGTCATCGTGCTGGCCGTGTCCGCAGCATTCGTCCTTCGCCGATTTGCATTGGAAAACCCCACGCCGGTTGCGATCCAGTCGATCGACGGGCTCTCCGCCATCCTCATGGGCATCGTGGTGATCGGCCTCATGTCAGCGGTCGGCGAAACGCTTTTGATCGATCCGGCACGGGTGGGCCTCAATCTGGCGATTGCCTTTGCAGCCAATTTCATGCTGCAGATCGCTGTCACGGTTCTGCTCGAGCGCTTTGGCAAGAACACCATGGCCGCACCATTGGGAATTGCCGCGGGTAATCGCAATATTGGCCTCTTCCTCACCGCCCTCCCCGCCGGCGTGACCGATTCGCTGCTGCTCTTCATCGGCTGCTACCAGATCCCCATGTATCTGACGCCGCTGGTGCTGGGCCCCTATTATCGAAAACGTGCTGCCGCGCTGCCCCAGCAACAGGCGCGAAGCTGATCGATCCGAGAAGGCACAGCCATTCCCAACAGGCACTTTTCGAAGGACCCTCATGGAATTCTCAACACCGCTCATCGAGGCACGTCTGATCCGCCGCTACAAGCGTTTCCTGGCGGACGTCACATTGATGGACGGTACAGAGGTCACCGTCTCCGTACCAAACACCGGTTCCATGCTCGGGCTCACAGCCAAAGGGTCGCGCGTCTATCTCTCCCGCTCCGACGATCCGAAGCGAAAATACCGACACCGGCTGGAGATCGTCGAGGCTGACGGCACCCTGGTCGGGATAAACACGGGACTGCCAAACAGGCTTGCGGAAGAGGCCATCCGTGCCGGCCTTGTGTCCGATCTTGCCACATACGGCTCATTGAAGCGCGAGCAGCGCTATGGAGAACGCTCACGCATCGATATGCTTCTTGAGGAGCCGGAACGCCCTCGCGCCTATGTGGAGGTAAAGAATGTGCATTTCATGCGCGAAGAGGGACTTGCGGAATTTCCCGACACGGTGACGGAGCGGGGAGCACGGCATCTGCACGAGCTTGTCACCATGCGCAAGGCAGGCCACCGCGCTATCATGATCTATCTCATTCAAAGAGGTGATTGCGCGCGCTTTCGTTTGTGTGACGATCTCGACCCGGCTTACGCAAAGGCTTTTGCACTTGCTGACAAAGCCGGGGTTGAAGCCTACGCCATCAAGTGCCAAATCAGCCCTGAAGCAATCAAACCGGATCGTCTGATAGACATCGTGCTATAAAAACAGCAAAATCCGGCAACCTTATCCAGTCCAAGCGCAAGCGATTCAAACCTCATGGTCACCTATCTCGAAGCAGATTCCGCCCCTATGCGAAACACCGGACAGATCCGCCTTTATGGCGAAGAAGGGTTCGAGGGCATGCGCCGGGCATCAAGTCTCACCGCCCGCTGCCTGGACGAGCTTGCAAGCCGGGTCGCCCCAGGGGTTACCACCAACGAAATCGACAGATTTGTGTTTGAGTTCGGGATGGATCACGGAGCGATCCCCGCGACATTGAACTATCGTGGTTATACAAAGTCCACCTGCACCTCCATCAATCACGTGGTTTGCCATGGGATTCCGGATGACAAACCGCTGCGCGATGGCGATATCGTCAATATCGACGTCACCTATATCCTCGATGGGTGGCATGGCGATTCAAGCCGCATGTATCCCGTCGGTACGATCAAGCGCGCCGCCGAACGGCTGCTGGAGGTCACCCATGAGTGCCTCATGCGCGGCATCGCCGCGGTGAAGCCGGGCGCACGCACCGGAGCCATCGGAGCGGCTATCCAGGCCTACGCAGAAGGTGAACGCTGTTCGGTTGTGCGGGATTTTTGCGGCCATGGTGTTGGTCAACTGTTCCATGACGCACCCAACATCCTGCACTATGGCAGTGTGAACGAAGGTGTCGAAATGCGTCCGGGCATGATCTTCACCATCGAACCGATGATCAATCTCGGCCGGCCGCATGTAAAAGTCCTTTCGGACGGCTGGACTGCAGTCACACGCGATCGTTCTTTGTCCGCTCAGTATGAACACTCGATCGGCGTCACAGAGACCGGGTGCGAAATTTTCACGCTTTCGCCTGCAGGGCTCGACCGGCCCGGTCTCCCGGCTTAGACTGCCACCAGGACGTGCGCCATCGGCAAACCGCACGTTCCCATGGAACAGTGGCGGGGACATTTCATGGAAGAGGACGACGATCACGGTTTTCTGGCCGAACGGCCGATTGTGCCCACTCGAAAATCCGGCATGAAGCCGCATTATCATGGACATCGGGACCGCTTGCGGCAGCGCTTTGCGGAAACGGGTAGCACAGCGCTCTCTGATTATGAGCTGCTGGAACTTTTTCTGTTCCGTTCCATACCGCGTGCAGACACCAAAGGTCCGGCAAAAGCCTTGCTGGAGCGCTTTGGCTCGCTTCCCGAGATTTTCGGCGCGCCGGAGCGTCTGTTGCAGGAAATCGACGGTATAGGAGAGGCTGCCGCGCGAGATATCAAAGTGGCAGCAGCCCTGGCTCAAAGAATGCTCAAGGCAGACTTGCGCGACCGCCAACTCCTGACGTCATGGTCACAGGTGATTGAATACTGCACCGCAGTGATGGCCCATGAGGATCGAGAGCAATTCCGCGTCCTCTTCCTCGATAAAAAAAACCAGCTCATTGCCGACGAGGTTCAGCAAACCGGTACCGTCGATCATACCCCGGTTTATCCACGAGAACTGGTACGCCGCGCTTTGGAGCTTGCCGCAACGGCGGTGATTCTCGTCCACAACCACCCTTCAGGCGACCCAACCCCTTCCCGCGCAGATATAGACATGACCAAAACCATCGTGGACACCGCCAAACCATTGGGCATTACGGTCCATGATCACATCATCATTGGCAAGAAGGGGCATGCGAGCTTCAAGGGGCTTCAGCTGATCTGATCCCGCTTTGGGGCTAAAGGCGTCAAAAAGAAAAGGCCGCTGAAAGAGCGGCCTTTTCCAATCGTCTCACAAAAGAAGAGAAGCGATTACTCGCTTTCTTCCTTCTTCTTGGCGGCAGCCTTCTTCGGAGCGGCTTTCTTTTTCGGAGCAGCCTTCTCCTTTTTCGCGGGCTTTGCCTCCGCTTCGTCCTCATCATCCGCCATCAGCTCGTCGCGCGAAACCTTTTCGTCGGTGACGGAGATTTCACCGAGCAGATGGTCGATGACCTTCTCCTCGAAGAGCGGCGCACGGATGTTTGCCATGGCCTGCGGGTTCTGGCGATAGAACTCGTAAATCTCTTGCTGCTGATGCGGAGGATAGCGGCGGATCGATTCAATGAGCGCACGCTGCATCTCTTCATCGCTGACCTTCACCTCGGCCTTTTCGCCGATCTCGGACAGAACGAGTCCCAAGCGCACACGGCGTTCGGCAAGACGCTGATACTCTTCGCGCGCCTCTTCCTCGGTCGTGTCCTCGTCTTCGAAGGTCCGGCCGGCAGACTCGAGATCGCGGGTCACCTGGTTCCAGATATTCTCGAACTCGGCTTCCACCAGCTTGGACGGCGCTTCGAACTTGTATGCCTCATCCAGCGCGTCGAGAATCTGCCGCTTCGCCTTCTGGCGGGTTACCTGGCCGAACTGGTTCTCGAGCTGGCCACGAACGATCTCGCGAAGTTTCTCGGCCGATTCCAGGCCAAGCTGCTTTGCGGTCTCGTCATTGATCTCCAAATCATTGGGCTTGGAGATTTCTTTGACCTTGATGTCGAACTCGGCTTCCTTTCCGGCCAGATGCGCTGCCGCATATTCTTCCGGGAAAGTCACCTTGATTGTGGTCTCATCGCCGGCCTTGAGACCGACAAGCTGCTCTTCGAAACCAGCGATGAACTGGTTCATACCAATCACGACCTCGGAATCCTCGGCAGCGCCCCCATCAAAGGGCTCGCCATCGATCTTGCCGAGATAGTCGAGTTTCACCTTGTCGCCTTCGGCGGCCTTGCCCTTCTTCACCTCATAGGTGCGGGCAGAATCGGCGACGCGCTTAACCTGCTCTTCGACTTCCTCATCCGTGACGTCATAAACCTGACGCGTGATCTTGATATCGGAGAAGCTCTTGAGTTCGATCGGCGGGATGACTTCGTAAGACATCGAGAATTCGAAGTCCGCATCGCCGGCCAAAACCTTTTCGGCTTCCTTTTCGTCCTCGGTCATGGAGATTTCCGGCTGAATGGCCGGCTTCTCGCCGCGGTCGGTCAGGATGCTCTGCGTGTCCGCAAGGATCTCGTTCACGACCTCAGCCATGAAGGATTTGCCATAGACGCGGCGCAGGTGCTGTGCGGGCACTTTGCCGGGGCGGAACCCCTTAAGGTTGACCTTGCCCTTCGCGTCATCGAGACGCTGGCTAAGGCGCGCCTCCATGTCCTTTGCAGGAACGACGACCTTAAGTTCGCGCTTGAGCCCTGAGTTGAGAGTTTCGGTTACCTGCATCCATCATACCTTTGTATTCGCTTTTGCCGCCGCTTTCACGGCGCCCACCGCTCTTCCTGTCGGGGAATCTTACCGGGATCGGCCCTTCTGGTGCGGGTGGAGGGACTTGAACCCCCACGGCTTGCGCCACAGGAACCTAAATCCTGCGTGTCTACCAATTCCACCACACCCGCTTCGAAAAACCCAAGGAGCGCCCTAAGCTTCCGAAAGCGCGGGTTCTATATCACCTGCACCTAGTCTATCAAAGCAAAATTGGCAAGATTCAGGGCTTTTTTATGCCTTTCGCCAACCAGCCCAACACGAACATGCTGCCTGATTTTTCCCACGCTTTTATAAATCGATTATATCCAAGCCGAACATCCGCCATAACGCAGCCGCAAAAGCGCCATGCTGCATTGCACAAATCGCATTGCTGTCATGCAACATTGGCACTTCAAAGCTGAGCGGGATGGGACTATTTCAGGCTCAACAAACGAACACGGAATTCAAACGAAGCGAGCACTGAGATGAACATCATCCGCAATTACCGCAACTGGCGCCGTTACCGTCAGACCGTCACCGAGCTGAGCCGCCTGTCCAACCGCGAGTTGAACGATCTGGGCATCTCCCGCGGCGACATCCCCTTCGTGGCGCGCAAGTCCCTCTAAGGGCATTTGAGATTAAGAGTTTCGCCAGGATCACCTCCTCCCGATCCTGACGAATATGACCGACAACCTCCTCCTCCCAATTGTCGGTCACCCAAAACAACACCTGCCGGACCTCCTCCCCCGGCAGGTGTTGAAACGGGCGGCAGAGCCGGGAACGGCACGCCAAACAGAATTTTAGAGTTTCCTTTGGGGTTATCCTCCTCCCAATCCTGAAGGAACCGACCGGCAACCTCCTCCTCCCAATTGCCGGTCATCCCAAAACGACACCCGCCGAACCTCCTCCCTCGGCGGGTGTTGTTTCCGGGCAGCAGCCTCCCCATATGGGGCCTGTCAGGATTTGAGTTTCATAGATTTCGCCTGGGTTACCTCCTCCCAACCCTGGCGAATAGACCGGCAACCTCCTCCTCCCAAAATTGCCGGTCATCCCATAACGACACCCGCCGAACCTCCTCCCTCGGCGGGTGTCGTTTTTTATTGCCTATCGTTCGCCTCGCACACCGCGCGTTTTCCATTCGGTCAGCTTCATGATGTCCGGTGCCCCTCCGGCTGGCTCGAACCAGCTGTCCACCGCCCATTCCTCACCGCTTTTCGCGCGCAGGACCGCCGTAGCGTGCGGATAGCGCACGTCGAGAAAGAAACCGCGCGCGGAGTTTCGCTGAACAGTGTGATGATGAAGAAGCCCGTGTCGCTCCAGATAGCGTAGCAGCGTGCGCGTGTTGCGCGACTCGTCGATACAGTCCATCTGCCCGTAGACCCGCGCGCCGCCGGGAGCCGATTTCGGGCCGTCCCGCACACCGATGGTCTGGGTTGCCACGGTTTCGAAATAGCGAACCGCCTGCGCCACGGCTTTCCGTTCAGCCTTCGCAGATGCTTTGCCCGGTGCCATGATGGCAACCAGTCTTTGCCTCATCGCCGTGTCGATCGTCATGCTTTTCTTGTAATAGCAGCCATAACCGCTGCACAGATACACGCGCTCTGCGTTCGCATCGCCCACCCAGAAGAGTGCAGACGCAATGCAAACCGCTCCAACTCTGAAAATTCCAAGCCCCATCGTCACAGTTTAGGGCGCGTTGGGCGACGAGGGAAGCGTTCCCGGCAGGACACTGCATATTTGGTTAGCGCCGGTTTCTATCCCGTTGCATTCCCTCACACGGCAGCTTATCTCCTCCCCATGAAACCGATACACATCATTGGCGGCGGGCTCGCCGGTTCAGAAGCTGCCTGGCAGGTTGCGCAGGCTGGCGTTCCAGTCATTCTGCATGAGATGCGCCCGGTGCGCGGTACGGATGCCCACAAGACCGATGGCCTTGCCGAACTGGTCTGTTCTAATTCCTTCCGTTCAGACGACGCAGAGACCAATGCGGTCGGTCTGCTCCACGCGGAGATGCGGTTGGCGGACTCACTTATCATGCGTTCGGGCGATTCCAATCAGGTCCCAGCCGGGGGCGCGCTTGCAGTGGATCGCGAAGGCTTTTCACATGCCGTGACCGCGGCATTGGAGGCTCACCCGCTGATTACGATCAAGCGTGAAGAAGTGACCGGCCTTCCGCCCGAGGACTGGGATCTGGCGATCATCGCAACGGGCCCTCTCACCGCTCCGGCCCTTGCGGAAGCGATCTCAGAGGCAACCGGTGCCGAATCCCTTGCGTTCTTTGACGCTATCGCCCCTATCGTTCATTTCGATTCAATCGATCTCGATGTGGCGTGGTTCCAGTCACGTTATGACAAGGTCGGCCCCGGCGGAACGGGTAAGGACTATATCAATTGCCCGATGAACAAGGCGCAGTACGAAGCGTTCATTCAGGCGTTGCTAGATGGCGGCAAGACCGAATTCAAGGAGTGGGAAGGCACACCCTATTTCGACGGCTGCCTCCCCATCGAGGTGATGGCAGAGCGCGGTCCCGAAACCTTGCGTCACGGCCCGATGAAACCGATGGGCCTGACCAATGCGCACAAGCCGGACGAAAAGCCCTACGCGGTCGTCCAGCTGCGTCAGGACAATGCACTCGGCACGCTCTACAACATGGTCGGATTTCAGACGAAACTGAAATATGGCGAGCAAACGCGCATCTTCCGTATGATTCCGGGTCTGGAGAACGCCGAGTTCGCACGTCTCGGCGGCTTGCACCGCAACACCTATCTGAATTCCCCGACCCTTCTGGATGGGACCTTGCAGTTGAAGAGCCGCCCGGGGTTGCGCTTTGCCGGCCAGATCACAGGCTGCGAAGGCTATGTGGAAAGTGCTTCCATGGGATTGATCGCTGGTCGTTTCGCTGCCGCGGAACGTTTGGGGCGCTCCATCCCCACCCCGCCGCAGACCACCGCCTTCGGTGCCCTGCTCAACCACATCACCGGCGGACACATTGTTGCGGATGATGAGCCCGGAAAACGTTCGTTTCAGCCAATGAACGTCAATTTCGGCCTTTTCCCTCCCGTGGAAGTCCCAAAGCCGGAAGGCAAGCGGCTTCGCGGGAAGGAGAAATCGGTCGCCAAGAAGAAAGCAATTACGGCGCGCGCGCTTGCGGACTTCAAAGCATGGCTTGACGGGCTTCCCGCGGCTGAGGCAGCCGAATAGCTCGGCCTCTCGTGCTTTGAAATGCAAACTGTCAGGGGTGCGGTTGGCGCACCCCTTGTTCGTTCAGGGCATTTGCAAATGTCGCCAAACCCTCATTCCCAGTCGCTGCTGCGCAGAACCACCGCGCCATAGAAATGCGTTAGCACAGTTTCGGGGTATGAACTGGCAGACAGAGTGGTGGGGATCAATAGGATCTGCTTCCCGTCCGCCTCGAGGCGCAACAAAGCTGATTGGTCAGCTTGAGTCGACAGTTCGACTATTCTTGAGGTTTCGACCTTGAAGAGGGTGGGGGTGCCTGTTTCCGAGGTCAGCGAAACTTCGTTCTTGTTCAGAGTCAATTTGAGACTGGTTCCGTCAGGCAATGACAAGGGGCTGTTGGCACCATCCTTTTGGTCTACTCTTACGTGCTGAAAAAGCACATCGAACCCATCCAGAGCGACCATAACGGTCGAGTTCCTGTCATAAGAATACCATTGACGCCCACGCTGGACAGGATTGTCCGGATCCAGGTTCCACGCATGCGCAATCTGCCGGTAAAGGCTTTCTTCTCCAGACGGCGAGAACCCTTCAGGCGCTACACCAAGCTCGGCATTCTCTCCACTGAGATAGCGCAGCACGGCTAATGCTTCCGCCTTGGTTTGATGATCGTCGGGCTCGCCGCGGACGAGCTCAAGAAAGCGTGACTGTTGCGACCTGATCGACCAGTCGACAGCCCCCAGAGGGCCGAAACTGCCAATGAGAAGCGCGATCACCGGCAGCCCTGCCGCCACACGGATATCGCCACGCAAAGGCCGGAGCGCTTGCAGAATGACAAGAGCAAGCATCACTACGCCGAAAAGCCCCAGAAAATAGCGTTCCACGGTCCATCCGAAAACGCTCACGCGCAACCACAGTGCGTAAAAGAGAAGGCCAAGCGGCGTCACAAGGATCAAAGGCCAGAAGCGAACGAAAAAACGGGTCGGCGCGCGTGCTGTGTCTAGAAACGGCTTGGTTAGAAGCAGTACCGCAACCGTGGAGACACCATAGGTTAGAACCAACCAGCCGATCTGCCCCTGCGGGATCTCACCGGTAAGGACGATCTTCATCGTGTAGAGATGCAGGATTATCGCGTAGATGATGAGAAGCGGAACTGCTGCAAAGTCGCCAAGCGCCCGCATTCCATATTGCATCATGTCACGCTCACGCCCGCCCGGCTCCTCGTCAAACACAAAGGGTGTCTGACCGAGACCGAACAACGGAGCAACGAAGAGACAAATGGAAACCCCGATATGTTTGTAGAGGCCGTTCGAAATGCCGATACCGAAAAGGTTGGTGAGGCTCGCCAGTATTGCAGAGGCACCTCCCCAGAAAAGAACGAATGCGAGGAGGGCAAGCGCAGCCGCAAAAGCCAAACGCGCCGTAAACATCCAGAAGGCGTCGCCTGTCCCTCTGCCGACAAAGGGCGCTATGGGAACGAGCGCTGCCAGAGAGAACAAAAATGCCCACTCCACAGTTCGCACACCGATCGGTGGCCACATCACGGTGAATGCCGCCAATCCGGCAACCGCGGGCAGAATATAACACGCCCACGACGAGAGACGCCTGGATTGCGCAAACAGCGTTGCAGCAAATGATGCAAGCACGGCCCCGATCAGTGCGAAAAGCTGGCTTTCCTGGGAGGCCGCGCCAAAAATCCGAGACGAAAACAGGCTACTGTAGGCAACAAGGGCATTGGCCTGCGCCGCCGTGACAAACAAAAACCCGACCGTCACGGGGAAGCGGGATACAGCCTCCACCATCGCGGCACCGGCCTCTTGCAGTGATTGAAACCAGCCGACAGCCCCATGATTTCTATTCGATTTTTCAGACAAAAGACGTCCTCAAGCAGATTGCCAGACGAACACGAGCATGTGAGCACGGCGCAAATTAGGCAATCGCATTGGTGGCTTAGCGCCAACCTCTCACGGCCCGTTTCAACATGAGCCAGTGACGCCGCCAAAGAGGAAGCGAGACAATTTCATCAAGTACCGCCTCCCCACCTGTCTCGAGACGATCAAGGTAAGTGCTTGAAAGGCCTGCAGGCAGAAACGCCGAGCGCAGGCTGGCTGGAAGATCCTTCGCCCCTTCCTCAAATCTTGTCACGTGGTGCCTGCCGAGCGCAATCATCGCGGCAAGTGCGCGCACCGAACCCGCCTTGTCCTCGCCACTCAGCAGAGCCTCGCGTGTGGTTCCGGCCGCTGCGAGCAGGTCGGCGGGTATGTAGCACTGTCCCCGCCTGCGATGGATTGGCAGCATGCGAAGAAGCCCGGCGATGGCCTGTGCACAGCCGGCATGTCCGGCAACCTCGGAAAACCGAGCGGCAGCTGGCGGGTCGAGAACCAGCGCAGCCAGCTGGATAAGTGCAGAAGCCGTTTCGCCACAATAACCTTCCAGGTCATTCCGGCTCGGCATCGGATCGTCATAAAGATCAAAGATACGCGCTTCCAGGAGATCCAGCAGAGGCTGGACCGGAAGCTGATGAGAACGAACAGCCTCGAGCAGTGCGACCGCTAGGGGCGAGCCTTCGACGCTTTCCGATGCTGTCTGGGCCATCAGAACATCACGCCAGAACTGCAGCCGCACCTCGCCCGGCAGGGCTTCGCTCACACGGTCCCGTATGCCCGCCACCTCGGCGTTGAACGCATAAAGTGCGAAAAGAGCTGAGCGCTTTTCTTCCGGAGCATAAAGAACAGAAAGATAGCGATCCGGATCGGTATCCCGCACCAGAGAAACGACGTATTGATGCCAATCAGTCATCTTAGTCGACAGCGATCAGCGCTGCAGCCACAGTGCGGTCTTCGGCCAAAAGCACATTGTAAGTCCGCACTGCCGCGCCGGTGGCCATGGTCTCCACCGCCACGCCGGCCTCGCGAAATCGCTTGCGGAGCTCGGCCGGCATCGGAATCAGTTGCTCACCCGTACCGACAAGCAAAATGTCGAATTCGCTGGCCTCATCGAACATGCGGGCAAGATCTGCCTCCTCCAGTTCGCCGAAACCGCTGACATCCCATCCGTGAATGCCCGAAGGCAAACACAGGATCGAACCCCGATGCGACATGTCGGCGAAGCGGAAACCGCCATTGCCATAGGCATCAATCGGAGCACGGCCCGGAAAGTGGGCCGCGCGGATTTCGATCCCGCCCGCCATCACTTGGCCGGCAGTTGTCCGGTCGTCTCCGAACCGGCTGATGCGTCATCGCCAGCCTGCTCCGCGCCCAGCGCGCCAGTGGAGCGCATGCGGAACAGGATCAGCAAAGGCCCAGCGATGAAGATCGATGAATAGGTGCCGATCACCACTCCGAAGATCATCGCCGCCGTAAAGGAGCGAATGACCTCGCCGCCAAAGACAAACAGAGCCGCCAGCGCCAGCAGCGTCGTCACCGACGTCATGATGGTACGCGACAATGTTTGGTTCATTGACAGGTTGAGAAGCTCAGGCAGTGGCATCTTCTTGAACCGTCTGAGATTCTCGCGCACACGGTCATAGACGACCACCGTATCATTCAAGGAGTAACCCACGATCGTCAGGATCGCGGCAATACTCGAAAGATTGAACTCGATCCCGGTAATCACGAAGAACCCGACCGTCATGATGACATCGTGCAGCGTCGCCAGGATCGCACCCACGGCGAACTGCCACTCGAACCGCAGCCAGATGTAAATCAGGATCGCCATCAGCGATACCAGCACCGCTATGGTACCTGCACGGGCAAGTTCACCGGAAACCGTCGGCCCGACGACTTCAACGCGGCGGAATTCGTAGGCGTCCTCAAGCTCACCGCGAATCTTTGTGATCACGGTCTGCTCCGCGTTTTCGCCGCCATCCTGCGCCTGAACCCGGATCAGCACCTCACGCGGATCGCCAAACTCCTGAACCTGGATTTCTCCAAGGTTGAGATCGGAAAGGCGAGCACGGATATCGCCGATATCTGCGGGTCCCTCGCGAGACTGAACCTCGATCGAGGAACCGCCCTTAAAATCGATGCCATAGTTCATGTTCACGGTCATGAACAACGCCACCGCCGCGATCGACGCAATGGCCGAGAGCGTAAAGGTGACGCGCCGCAGCTTCATGAAGCCGATACTCGTGTTGTCCGGCACGAAACGCAGCGGCGTACGGGGCAGCTCCTTCGGACGGCGGCGCCGCACCCAGTCGGCTACGATCCAGCGTGTCAGCGTGTAGGCCGTGAACACTGTCGTGGCGATACCGATGGCAAGCGTGACGGCGAAGCCGCGGATCGGTCCAGAACCGAGATAGAAAAGGATGATGGCGGCGATCAGTGTCGTCACATTGGCATCGACGATCGTCGCCAAAGCCTTGGAGAAACCGGTGTCTACCGCCTGGATCAATGAGCGCCCGCCAGCCCGCTCTTCGCGTATACGCTCGAAGATAAGCACACTGGAATCGACCGCCATGCCAATCGTGAGAACGATACCGGCAATACCGGGAAGCGTAAGGGTTGCCCCGAGCGCCGATAGGATCGCGATAATCATGGTCACATTCGCTGCGAGCGCCACCACGGCGAACACACCGAGAAGCCCATAGGCCGCGATCATGAACAGAATAACCAGAGCCGCACCGATGACCGAAGCGATTTTGCCGGCATCAATCGAATCCTGCCCAAGGCCCGGACCGACCGTACGCTCTTCGATGATTGTAAGCGTAGCTGGCAGCGCGCCAGCGCGCAGCAGAACAGCCAGATCATTGGCCGACTGAACGTCGAAACTTCCCGATATCTGGCCGGTGCCGCCCAGAATGGGTTCGCGGATTTGCGGTGCAGAGATGACCTGGTCGTCAAGAATGATGGCGAACAACCGCCCGACATTCTCCTGTGTCGCCTGGCCAAAACGGGTTGCGCCCTTGGTATCGAAGCGGAAACTCACGACGGGCTCGTTGGTCCGTTGATCGAATGTCGCCTGCGCATCCACGAGGTTTTCACCCGAAACGATGACCCGGTCTTCGATCAAATAGGGAACCGGCGGATCGTCCACCGAGTATTTGATCGTCGTTCCAATAGGAGGACGGCCGTTTATGGCCTCCTGCACCGGCACCGACTGATCCACCATCTGGAAAGTAAGCTTGGCCGTCTGGCCGAGGATGTCCTTCAGGCGCTGAGGATCTTGAAGACCCGGTACCTGAACCAGAATACGGTCGTCACCCTGGCGTTGAATGATCGGCTCGGTTGTGCCGAGCTCGTTGACACGACGCCCTACCACCTCGATGGACTGCGACAATGCTGAGGAAATCCGATAGTTGATCCCCTCTTCCGTCAACGAATAGCGCAGCAGTCCCGGCTCCGGCTCCGTCAATTGAAGTTCGGTGACGGTCCCACCGCCGAACAGTCCCGAATTGACCGGCTGTGTGAGCTCACGCAGCGCTTCCTTGGCCTCCGCAACCTGGCCCACGTCGCGGATGCGCACCTGAACGGTCTGGCCCGAACCCGTGAGCCCCGTGTAGCCGATCCGCTTCTCGCGCAGCAGCCTCCGGATATCGTCACGCGTCGTGACAATGCGCTCTTCGATCAGTTCCTGCTTTTCGATCTGCAGAAGAATATGCGAACCGCCCTGAAGGTCGAGACCCAGGGTCATCGGCCTTGAAGGCGCCCAGCTTGGCATCGAGGACAGGTAGGATGGCGGTATGATGTTTGGCGCCGCATAGGCGACACCAAGCGCCACGGCCAGCCATATGAGGATCGTTTGCCAGCGCGAAAAATGTAGCATGGGGCCTCGTCGGTTCGGTTTGGAAGGGCCGTTTTGCCGGCCCTTCCCGGCAATCACGTCATATTGCGGTTATTTCTTGGCGGACTGGCTGTTGTCGGCCACCGGTTCGCCCTTGACGCGTACCTCGGCAAGCATGGCGCGCATCGCCGTCACTTTGTTTCCGCCGCCGAGATCGATTTCAAGCTCGGCGTCGTTGATGACCTTCGTCACCTTTCCGACAAGACCGCCACCCGTCACCACCGTGTCGCCGCGACGAACAGCGGCCAGCATTTCAGTCCGCTTCTTCATCTGCTGGCGCTGCGGACGGATGATAAGAAAATACATGATCACAAAGATCAGGACGAAAGGCAGAATGCTGACAAAGATGTCAGGCGCTCCGCCTGCTCCAGCCTGTGCGTATGCCGGGGTGATAAACATCGAAAACTCCTGATATGCGCCGGACGTCCGGCTGGTCATAAATGTGGCCGGAATATAGACTTTCGCCTATCCATTGCAACTGTTCACCGTCTCGGCACACCGACTTCTGCAAGCGTGTGCACTCCCGCTCGGCACTCCGTACCGCATTGCCCCCTTACCCGCTTGCAAATACCGCGCCCCTATGAAAGAACCGTACCGTACGGTACGCAATCCATGGCAGCACACGCCTTCGTGAGGGAATCATGACCGACAAGACCATCGAAGTGTTGAGCGAGAAGCTGGACAGGTTGATCGCTGCGGTTCGGGATCTCGGCCCCGCACCTGCTGTACCTCCCCGTTTCGATGTGGCCGACTGCTTCGTCTGGCAGGCTGAGCGAAAAGCCCTTGAACCTGTAGAAAACGTCAATCGGGTAGAGCTCAGTCTTATCCGAGGAGTCGACCGGGTCCGCGATATTCTTGCAGACAACACGGACCGTTTCGCCAAAAGCCTCCCGGCCAACAACGTCCTTTTGTGGGGCGCCCGGGGGATGGGCAAGTCCTCATTGGTTAAGGCGGTGCACGCAGAGGTCAACCGCACCGCCGCGGCCGGACAGCCACCGTTGAAACTGGTCGAGATCCATCGGGAAGATATCGAAACGCTTCCTCAGCTCATGGCGTTTCTGAAGGCTGCCCCCTTCCGATTCATCCTGTTCTGCGACGATCTGTCCTTCGATCAAAACGACACATCTTACAAATCGCTGAAGGCGGCGCTGGAAGGTGGTGTCGAGGGTCGGCCAGCCAACGTCATTCTTTACGCCACATCCAACCGGCGCCACCTTCTTCCGCGGGACATGATCGAAAACGAGCGCTCCACGGCGATCAACCCGTCGGAAGCCGTTGAGGAAAAGGTTTCGCTATCGGATCGCTTTGGGCTCTGGCTCGGTTTCCACAAATGTTCGCAGGATGATTATCTCGAAATGGTCCGCGGCTATGTTGCTCATTTCGGCCTGAAGATAGCTCCAGAAGCGCTCCGCGCTGAAGCGCTTGAATGGGCAACCACGCGGGGCAGCCGATCCGGACGTGTGGCCTGGCAGTTCATCCAGGATCTTGCCGGTCGTCTCGGAAAACGGTTGGACACATGAACAAAAACCCGCCCTTTCGGGCGGGTCAAAGAGGCGGCCCGACCGGAGGTCTGGCAGGCCGCAGCTTTTCTCGTTATCCAGGGAACGCTTATTCCAGATAGCCACTCGGATTGACGGGCGTCGCATCCTTGCGCACTTCAAAGTGCAGTTTGGGACGATCGGCACTGCCGCTCATGCCCGACAGCGCGATTTCCTGACCGCGTCGCACTTTCTCGCCACGCTTGACCCGAAGCGCGCTAGCATGTCCGTAGACCGTAACCATGCCATCATCGTGCCGTACCAGAACCGTGTTTCCGAATTCCTTGAGGCCATCACCGGCATAAATCACAACACCGTTTTCCGCAGCCTTGACAGGTGTGCCTGCCGGGACGGCGATGTCGATGCCATCATTGCGGGCCGAACCGGACGTACTGCCGAAATCCGAGATGATCCGCCCACGAACGGGCCAGCGCAGTTTGCCGATGCCGGTGGAATCCGGCGCAACATCGTTGCTCTGCGTTGCAACGGCTGCAACCTGGGTCTGCGTGGAGGAAGCTGCCTGCGGAGCAGATGCTTTTACTGTAGGCGTGGTTTCACGTGTCGTAGCGCTTGTCGTTGTTTTGTCAACTTTCTGCTGCGTCACGCCCGCCACCTGCGACTGCTCGCCGCCATTGCCCGACGGAATGGCCAGCGTCTGCCCGACCCGCAGATAGCCATCCGACAGACCGTTCGCCGCCTTGATGGCACCAACACTCGCGCCAGTCTTGCGGGCAATGCCGTAAAGCGTATCACCTGAAACGACCGTATATGTGCCCCCCGCGCTCGAGGTGACAGGGGACGTAGCCGTTCTCCCACCAGCGCTGTGGGTGTTTGCAGCGGCATTGTTGGTCTCAGCACCTTGCGGACGCGATTTTGGCCGGGGCGTTTCGCGCAGGACAGCAAGGCGCTCCTGTGGCTCGCGCTGTGGCGCCGGCTCATTTGGGATCGGCTGGCGTGCAGCCTGCTGTGACGCGCGCGCATCATTGTCCGGTGCAGAGACCGGTGCTCGGCGCGAATAAACATAGGTCGGAATGACAATCTGCCGTCCCGCTTTCAACTCGGACGCGCTCGAAAGATTGTTGGCGCTGAGGATTGCTCCCACGGGAACACCAAAGCGTCGCGAAAGATTGTAAGCCGTTTCGCCCTCGCGCACGGTGATGGTCGTGCCGCCCACATCGCTCCAGCCGCTATCGCCGCTGTTGCCACTGCGTGCGGGGGCCTGCGCCGACTGACGCGCGATCGATCCGGTCGGAGTGCGGTCAAGCTGCGGCTGAGGAGCAGCCGCCACCGCCGGTGCCGTTTGTGTTGGCGCCGCGATAGGCTGGCGTTGCACACTGCCGCTGGCAGCGCTGGGGGCGGTCAGATCGACAGGCCGCGTTGCAGCGCGAGCCGCGGTATTCGTGGGCGCGGGCAAAGGTTGCTGCATCGCGCCGCCAACTGAAGCTGATGGCCGCGGCCCTCCGCCCTGCCTGCTGATGGATCCTGTATAGGTAGTATCAAGGCCACTCGCCGTATCGCCGGGATAAGGCTGGCTGGCTGGCGCCATCGCCACACTGCCATTTGTCGATCGCGCATCAGCAAAGTCGCTAGACTTGAAGCGCGAGAGGTCTGAGCTGCATCCTGCCGCCACACCGCCGATCAAGATGACGGCGGCTCCGCGCAAAAGCGCGCGATCGAAATTCCGTGCAATACAACGCATTTGACTACCCGCGTACCCAATACCTGAACACGAGCAATTAAATCGCGTTAATGTTACTCAGCGGTTAAGCCGCGCGCGGAAATTAATAAATCGCGCTGTTCCTCGCGGTTTCAGATCGCTGACGAAACCCCCTTCAGGAGTGGCTGAAGGCGCGTTTCCGCAATATCCGTCCGCTCAAACCTGCTGCCGACTTTCTCCAGTTTGGCAACGCTTTGAACATCATCTCCGGGGCCGATTGGCGCAATCATCACCCCGCCCGTTGAGAGTTGATCCACAAATCGCCGCGGCAGATCATCGAAAGCCGCCCAGGATACGATTCGGTCGAAGGGCCCATCAGCGGGCGCCCCATCCGTTCCATCGGCATGGCGTGCAACCACATTGCTGATACCCAGATGGTCCCAGCGCAACTGTGCCTCCATTCCCAGCGTTCGGTAGCGGTCGAGTGTAAGCACCCTCCCCGCCAGACGTCCCATAACGGCTGCGGTGAAACCGGATCCAGTGCCAATCTCCAGAACCCGGTGTCCGGAAGACAACGCCAGCGCATCAATCACCTGGGCCTGAAAGTCGCAACCTTCGATGGCCTCGCCGCAGGCAATTGGCACCATTCGATCGGACCAGGAAAGCGCGTACCATTCCGATGGCAGAAAGCTGCAGCGCGGCGTCGCTTCCATCGCGGCGAAGAGCTCCTTGCTGCCGACCCCGCTTGCACGCATGCGCAGCATGAAGGCGGCAAAGCTCTCTCGCTCCTGCCCCGGTTCGATCATGCCAGCGCCTTGGCCAGTTGATCGCGCACCTCGTGCGCCGTCAGGTCAAGATGCAGCGGCGTGACCGAAACATAACCGTCGCGGACGGCCGCCTGGTCGCTGCCCTGGCGGATGTCGGCCTGTTTGCGCCCGAAACGCAGCCAGTAATACGGATAGTTTCGCCCGTCGCGGCGTTCTTCCACGTTGAGCCCGTGCACCATCTTGCCCTGCACGGTCACGAGCGTGCCCTTGGCCTCTTCAGGCGTGCAGTTGGGGAAGTTGATGTTGACCAGCACCCCCTCCGGCATCGGCCGCTCGATCAGTTTCTTGAGGATTGGCGGTGCGAGCGCCTCTGCCGTCGCAAAGGGGATATAACGGCTCTCGTCGGTGAAATCATAGGCCTGGCTCAAGGCAAAGGAGGGAATGCCAAGAAGCGTCCCCTCCATCGCGCCGGCCACCGTGCCCGAATAGGTCACGTCATCGGCAATATTGGTGCCATTGTTGACGCCAGAGAGGATCAGGTCCGGCGGCGTGTCCATCACGTGCCGCACGCCCATGATCACGCAATCCGTTGGCGTGCCGCGCAGGGCAAAATGCCGGTCGTCGATCTTGCGCATTCTGAGCGGCTCGGACAATGACAGCGAATGGGCAAAGCCCGACTGGTCGGTCTCAGGCGCCACCACCCACACATCGTCGCTCAGCGTGCGGGCGATCCGCTCCAGCGTCGCCAGTCCTTCCGCGTGAATGCCATCGTCATTGGTCAACAGAATGCGCAAAGTCTCAATCCTCTAATGCTTCGATTTTCTCCAGGCCGCCCATATAGGGTTTCAGCGCTGACGGTATCGTGACACTGCCGTCCTCGTTCTGATAATTCTCCAGAACCGCAATCAGCGCCCGGCCAACCGCCGTTCCCGAGCCGTTGAGCGTGTGCACGAAGCGCGTCTGCTTCTCGCCCGCAACCCGGTAGCGCGCATTCATGCGCCGCCCCTGAAAATCGCCGCAGACCGAGCAGGACGAAATCTCACGATAGGCGTTCTGCCCCGGCAGCCACACTTCCAGATCGTAGGTCTTGCGTGCGCCAAAGCCCATGTCGCCGGTGCACAACACCATGGTGCGGAACGGAAGATCGAGCTTCTTGAGTACGGTTTCGGCGCATTGTGTCATGCGCTCATGCTCGTCAATCGCGCTTTCCGCATCGGTGATCGAGACGAGCTCCACCTTGTAGAACTGATGCTGGCGCAGCATGCCGCGCGTATCGCGTCCCGCAGAACCCGCTTCCGAACGGAAGCATGGCGTCAGCGCGGTGAAGCGCAGGGGCAGCTTTTCGCCATCGAGAATTTCCTCGCGCACCAGATTGGTGAGTGAAACTTCCGCCGTCGGGATCAGCCACTTTCTTGCAGAAATACGAGCACGCTCTTTAGCCCACTGATCCAAAATCGTCGCAAGAGATTTATCCGCAAAAGACAAAATCGGATCGCGTTCTCTTTCTGGGTCCTCAAGCTTTCGACGAATATCATCAGGTAAGTTTCGCCAAGTTTCATCCATTGCTACTTTTAGGGCTAGTTGGGTAGCATCTCCGCTAACTGCCTCAAACAAATCTTCTTCAAACTTCGGCAACTGTCCGGTGCCGAACATCGCATCGTCGCGCACCAGAAGCGGCGGCTGTACTTCCGTATAGCCATGCTCCTGCGTGTGCAGGTCGAGCATGAACTGCCCCAACGCACGCTCCAGACGGGCAAGCTGCCCCGAAAGCACCGTGAAGCGCGCGCCCGAAAGCTTCGCCGCGCGTTCGAAATCCATCTGGCCGAGCGCTTCGCCGATCTCGAAATGCTCCTTGGCCCAGTTGGCGCGCTTCGGCTCGCCATGTTTGCGCACCTCCACATTGTCGTTCTCGTCAGCGCCAACCGGCACATCGTCGAGCGGAACATTGGGAATGCGCGCCAGCGCGTCGTTCAGCGCCGCATCATGACGCCGCTCTTCGGCTTCACCATCCTGAACGAAGCTCTTCAGCTCCGACACCTCGGCCTTCAGCTTCTCGGCAAGCTCCTTGTCGCCGGAAGCCATCGCCTTGCCGATTTCCTTGGAAGCTGCATTGCGGCGCTCCTGCGCTTCCTGAAGTTTTGTCAGGTGCTGGCGGCGCGCTTCGTCGAGCGCAAGAAGCTTCGCGCTTTCAGGGTCCGCGCCGCGCTTCTTCAGCGCTTCATCCAGCGCCTGCGGGTTCTCGCGAATCCATTTGATGTCGAGCATGTCAGATTTCCAATCGCGGAGAGATTGCGGTGAACCGCCTCGAACGCGACAGGAAAGCCAGCAAATCTAGGCGGTCGGCTGGTCCGCTTCGTCGGTTTCGTCCTGCGCGGTCTTTTCCTTCTCGCGCTGGCGCTCAACCATACGGGCGGCCCAGATGGCAATTTCGTAGAGAAGGATGGTCGGAAGCGCAAGACCGATCTGGCTCACCGGGTCCGGCGGCGTCAGGATCGCCGCCGCGACAAACGCCGCCACGATCGCATATTTGCGCTTGTCGGCGAGCCCAGTCGAGGTGAGAAGCCCCACCCGCGCCATCAGCGTCGTCACCACCGGAAGCTGAAACACCAGCCCGAAGGACAGGATCAGCGTCATGATCAGCCCGAGATATTCGGAAACCTTGGGCAACAGCGAGATTTGCACAGTGTTGTCCGGCCCCACCTGCTGCATGGACAGGAAGAACCACATCACCATCGGCGTGAAGAAGAAATAGACAAGCGCCGCACCAATCAAGAACAGAATAGGCGAAGCGATCAGGAACGGCATGAAGGCCCGGCGCTCATTGCGGTAAAGACCGGGCGCCACAAATTTATAGACCTGCATGGCGATCACCGGAAAGGCGAGCACCAGTCCGCCGAACATGGCGAGCTTGATCTGGGTGAAGAAAAATTCCTGCGGCGCGGTGTAGATCAGGTCCACCTTGTCCGCGTCTAGACCCGCCCACTGGGTTGCCCACTGGAACGGGATGACCAGCAGATTGAAAATCTGCTTGGCGAAGAAAAAGCAGACGAGGAAGGCCACAAAAAAACCGGCAAGCGCCCACATCAGGCGCGATCGGAGCTCGATCAGGTGGTCGATCAGCGGTGCGGAAGACTGATCGATATCGTCGTCACGTTCGGCGTTCACGACTTGGCTCCGCTAGTCTTCTTTGCCGGAGCGCGCTTGGTCGCGCCCGCCGTTTTGGTTTTGCTGCCTGCCTTTGGCTTGGCCGTCGTCGCGGGCTTTGTTGCCGGTGCCTTGGTCGCCCCTGGCTTCGCTGCCGTTTTCGTCGCCGTGCGGGGCTTGGCCGTGGCCTTGGGCTTCGCCTTACCTGGCATCTGGGTTGCGCCTGCCTTGGCTGGTTCCGCCGCATGCGGTTCCTTTGACGCCGGCGGACCGGATTTCGCCGCCTGCGGTTTCATCGCCGCATCGAGACCGGACCGGATCTCCTGCCCCACCTTCTCGATCGGGTTGAGATGTTTCTTGATCTCGTTGCGCGGATCGAGCTTGCGCGCGTCATCCACGAGGGATTTCACATCATCAAGCTCGGCCTCCTGCAGCGCTTCATCGAACTGCTTGCGAAAATCGCCGGCCATGGTGCGCAGTTTGGACGTCGTACGCCCAAAGGTGCGCAACATGCGCGGCAAGTCCTTCGGCCCGACCACGACGATCAGGACGATGGCGATCACCATGATTTCGGGCCAGCCAAGATCAAACATAGGTCACCGGAACGGATAGCAGGAAGCGGAAACGCTGTGCGAATTGCGGCGAATCAGCCGGACTTCTTCTTGCTCGGCTTGCTCGCTTCCTTCACCGGCTCATCGGCCTGATGTTCGACCGTCTTGGTCGTGTCCTCATCATCGTCGGACATGCCCTTTTTGAAGCTCTTGATGCCCTTGGCCATGTCGCCCATCAGCTCGGGTATCTTGCCGCGTCCAAACAGGAGCAGCACCACGACGAGCACGATAAGCCAGTGCCAGATTGAAAAGGAACCCATGATCAGTCTCTTTCACCAATTGCCATTGATTTGATTTATGCGGTTTCGCGCGATGTTTCAAACGATTGTCTCGCGAATACGAGAACATCGCTCTCGATCACGTTCAGCCATATGTCCCGCACGCCCGGTTGCAACTGCCCGCAGCGCACGCGGGCACGCACATGCCGGTCAGCCCCGGGGATCGCGAGCTCGAGAAATTCCACCACGCCGAGGAAGCGCCTGGAAACGATGCGCGCCGGTACGGAACCGCGCTCTTGATCCACCTGAAACCCGGACAGGCGAACCGCAACAGTTGCATCCGCGCCCTCTTCCAGCCCATCTGCCGAAAAACGCCCCAGAGGCGTTTCCACACTGCCGGCGTGCACCTGTCCATCAAACTCGTTGATCTCGGAAAAGAAGCCGGCCACGAAAAGATCGGCGGGGCGTCGATAAAGCTCTTCGGCGGTCCCCACCTGAACGAGTTTTCCATCCTTGAGAAGTGCTATCCGGTCACCCATACGCATGGCTTCTTCTGCGTCATGGGTCACCACAACGGCGGTCGCACGGCTTTGCCGCAGAATGGAGAGCGTTTCCGCGCGCACACTGTCCTTCAAACGGGAATCGAGCCCTGAGAATGGCTCATCCATCAAAAGCACCGCCGGTCGTGGCGCCAGCGCCCGCGCCAGCGCAACACGCTGCTGCTCACCGCCTGACAGCACGTGCGGATAGGCGCCGGCATAGCCTTCAAGCCCGACCCGCTCAAGCGCGATCATTGCCTCTTTCTGGGCTTCCTCACCCGAAAGGGCGGTCAGTCCGAAGCGCACATTGTCGAGAATGGTCAGATGCGGGAAAAGCGCAAAGTCCTGAAACACGAGACCGATCGAGCGCTTTTCGGGCGGCAAAAACACGTTCGGACCGGCAATTTCGCGCTCGTTCAGAAACACCTGGCCGGAGCGCTGAGCCTCGATGCCGGCAGCAATCCGGAGGAGCGTCGTCTTGCCGGAACCGGAAGGCCCGAGAAGACAAAGCACCTCGCCAGGCTCCGCGCAAAGAGACACGTCCCTGAGTGTTTGCACGCCCGAAGCATAGGAATGGCTGATATTCTGGAAGGAAAGACGCGCCGCGAAGCTGACGCCGGCCGTTCCACGCGCCGAACTTTGCTTCTTATTGTCCATGCACCGGTATCCCTGGATGGATCGCAGGCGGCCCCTGTCCCGCAGGACTTCCGTCAATCATCCTCAGCGAGCGGTGTCAACAGACCAAGTTCTTCCAGGTCGATATCTGTCAGCGGATCTTCATCTTCTGTGAGTTCATCCGGATCAGTCATCGGCTGCGGCACCGAGAAGTTGACCGGCATTCTGGCGGAAAGCAGTCCAGCCCCCTTCAACTCATCGATGCCCGGCAGATCGCGCAGCTCCGTCAACCCAAAGTGATCCAGAAATTCTGTGCTGGTTCCATAGGTTACCGGGCGCCCCGGTGTGCGGCGGCGGCCGCGCATCTTGACCCAGCCCGTTTCAAGCAGAATGTCGAGCGTCCCCTTGGACGTCTCCACACCCCGAATTTCCTCGATCTCCGCACGCGTGACCGGCTGGTGATAGGCGATCACCGCCAACATCTCGAGCGCGGCACGCGACAATTTGCGCTGCTGGACAGCGTTCCGGTTCATGAGGAACGAGAGGTCGCTTGCTGTTCGAAACGCCCAACTGTTTTCGACGCGGACGAGGTTCACCCCGCGCTTTTCATAATCCTTCTGAAGTTCGGCCAGAGCTTGGACAACATCGGTTCCATCGGGCAGACGCTCCGCCAGAGCCTTTTCGGCCACCGGCTCCGCGCTCGCGAAAACAATCGCCTCCACCATCCGCTTGACCTCGACGAGATGCGGCGAATGCGTCTCGGAGGTTTCGTTTTCCAGCTCGCCCTCATTGGCGACAAACGGAACCACATTGCTGTTGTCAGTCATCGGCATTCTCAAAAAGGCTGGCTGGCGCCTTCTTGCCCGTCCGCATGTAGATGGGGGCAAACGGCTCCTGCTGTCGGATTTCAAGGGCGCCTTCCCGCACCAGTTCGAGAGAGGCCGCGAAAGCGCTCGCAGTGGCTGTCGCCCGTTCCTCAGCCTTGGTCATGTAACGCATCAGGAAGTGATCCAGCGCCGTCCAGTCGCCAAAGTCGCCAATCATCCGCACCAGAATTTCACGCGCCTGCTTGAGCGACCAGACGCCCCGCTTTGCAATGCGCACATTCGTCACCGCACGGCGCTGGCGCTGTGAGGCATAGGCAGTGAGCAGATCATAGAGCGACGCCGCAAAAGCGCTCTCTTTCTGGACGATCACCGGCTCTGGCATGCCACGGGCAAACACGTCCCGGCCCAGACGATTGCGGTTGACAAGACGCGCTGCCGCATCGCGCATCGCTTCCAACCTTTTCAGGCGGAACTGCAAGAGTGCGGCCATTTCCTCACCGGTCGGCTCTTCATCCTCCGGCTTTTTGGGGATCAGCAGGCGTGATTTCAGATAGGCCAGCCAGGCCGCCATCACCAGATAGTCGGCCGCCAGCTCCAGCCGCATTTTGCGCACTTTCTCGATGAAAGCGATGTATTGCTCAGCAAGGGCGAGAACGGAAATGCGCGCGAGGTCCACCTTCTGTGTGCGTGCTAGGTGGAGCAGCAGGTCGAGCGGCCCTTCAAAACCATCGACATCAACCGTCAGGGCAGGCTCGGAAACGCCATGCTCCTTCGCATTGTCGTCCCACAGCTTGTCCATGGGTGCCGGTTTCACAGCCGTCTTTTCAGCGTTCTGCGCCAAGCGTCATCGACCCTTATCGTCAAGCGACCGCCGCGAAGCACTCCTCGAATTCCGCGCGCGCGACCTTTTCTTCCGTATCATCCCCCGGATTGAGGCAAGCCAGTGCACGATTAGCCCGCTCCAGACTTTTGCCCGACAATTCAGGCGCCTTTTCGGCGACAGCCTGCATTTCGGGCATAATCCCATGACAGTGAAGGACGAGATCACAGCCCGCCGCAAGGATTGCTTCCGCCCGTTGCGAGAAATCCCCAGAAAGTGCGTGCATCGACACGTCATCGCTCATCAGGAGCCCATCGAAGCCGATCTCGCCTCGGATAATGTCGCGGATCACTTTGGCGGATGTGGTCGCTGGCCGCTCCGGGTCGATTGCATGAAACACGATATGTGCAGTCATTGCCATCGGCAGGTCTGCCAACGCCTTGAACGGAATAAAATCGTGCGTGCGCAGCTCGTCGAGGGAAGCCGACACCTCGGGCAGCGCCTTGTGGCTGTCCGCAAAGGCGCGCCCATGGCCCGGCATATGCTTCATCACCGGCAGAACACCGCCTGCCATCAACCCCTCGCTCGCAGCGCGGCCAAGTGCAATCACCGTCTGCGGGTCATGTGCATAGGCGCGATCGCCGATCACGTCATGCGCACCGGCAATCGGCACGTCGAGCACCGGCAGACAATCCGCCGTGATCCCATAGCGTCTGAGGTCCATAGCATGCAGGCGCGACATCAGCCATGCCGCACGCAGTCCCACTTCCGGGCTTCTTGCGTAAATGCGGCCGAGTTCGGAGGCCGTCGGATAGCTGCCTGCCATGGGCGGACGGATGCGCTGCACCCTGCCCCCTTCCTGATCGATGAACACCGGCGCATCCGGCCTGCCGACACTGTCGCGCATGGATGCCACAAGGTCGCTCAGCTGTGCGGGCTCGCCGACATTGCGCGCAAACAGGATAAAGCCCCACGGCCGCTCATCACGATAGAAGGCGATTTCATCCGCCGTTAGTTCTTTCCCCGTCGCACCGAGGATCATGGATTTTGATTCGCTCATGCCGTCAGGATAACCGGGCTCGCGAATCTGGAAAAGGAAACAAGAAAAAACCGCCGCACAATGGCGGCGGTTTCGGTTGGCTCGGATGCAAGATCACTTCGAAACGAAGCAACTTCCTCCCGCCGACTTCAACTGCGAGCAAAGGCGAATTGCTTCATCCTTCGACGATGAGGGAATGCGCACGCGGTAATAAGTTCCCTTACCTGCAATGTCAGCCTTGACGATGTTCACGCCTTTTCCGGTCAGAAGACCGCCATAGCGCTGAGCCATGTCCTGATACGACTTCTGCGCTGCTTCCACGGTCGGCTGCGAAGAAATCTGCACCGACCAGCCATCCGAACCAGAGGTCACAGGCGCGGGCGCAGGTGTTTGCGCAACAGGTTGCGCAGGCTGGCTGGGCGCTGCTGCGACCTGAGCAGGAGGTGTTGTTTCAACAGTTCGCTGCGGCTGCGAAGGTGGTGCAGCAGGGCGTGAGGGCGGGACCGGCGCTGTAACCGGCACATTGCCCGCGGAGGCGTTCGCATCTTCCGCTGATCCGTTCAGCGGATCTGCACTCGCAAGCCGCGCATCCGGCGCTGCTTCCTGGCTCGCCTGCTGGGCTGTCATAGCTTCAACCTGCTGCTCAGGGCTTTCAACGTTACCAGTTGCCACAGCGTTTTCAGTATTCTGGGCAGGTGCCTCCGGCTCACGCGGAACAATCGTGCCGTCCGGTCGAACCACCATGGTGCGTACGCGCCGTGGTGTCATTGCCGTTACCGGCTCGCTCGTCGGGGTTACCGTATCGTCGGCACTCGACGATAGCCTCTCCTCCGACTTCGGCGCCGCTTGTGGCACGTCCACGGGCTCTTCTGCCGTCGAAACAAGCCGTTCCTGAACAGGATCAGTGCCGGCCTCTGCACCCGAAACCCTCTGATAGACCTGATTGTCCTGGTTGGGAACCTGTTCGCCCCCGGGGTTTTCCGGCTTCACTTTTATGGGCTCGTCATCGGCTCGAACAACCACTGGTGCAGAATTGTCTTCGCCACCGCCGCTGAAGGCGAAAAAGCCGACGAGAGCGAGAATGGCAACGCCTCCGGCCACGCCGAACATTGCAAGGTTTCGGCGATTGGAAAGCGGCCCAGAACGCCCAGCCACGGCTCCCGCAGTCTCTGAAGCAAAGCTTCCCGGTCCCCGCTCGAATTCTTCGGACGGATCGCTCCAGGAGTCCATATCCGAGACCACGAAAGCGTCGGCAGGATCTGCTTCCCGCTTATCAACTGCTCGTTCTTCGCTCGGCCCGGCAAAGTCATCCGGTTCGGAAAAACTATCCGCAAAAGCAGTTTCGAAACCGAAATCCTCTTCTTCCCGGGCCTGCTCGGTTGGCTGCAGGGCAGCAGCAGCATATGCATCGTTGGGCACCGCGGTGCCGGCCTCATAACCGACCTCTGCAGCTGCGACTGTCCCAGGCAGGCTTTCACTGTCCCCAAAGGCACGCGCAAGAGCAAGCTCCAGGTCGTCCGATTCTGTTTCAGGCACACGCTCCGGTTCGCTTATGAACTCCGGAATGTGTGCGGAATCTTCGACTTGGACCCGTTCGTTTCCTGGCACATCAACTGTATCGATATGCGGTACGGATGACTGGTGTTCCGAGGACAGTGCGTCAGAGGGATGCTCCGGCTGTTGCCAGAACGGAGCAGCCAAAGTCGCCTCCACAGGATCATCTTCAGCTGGCAGCTCAGGCTCCGTATCAACAGTGTCAAAACCTTCCCAAGTGGCTTCGGCCTGCAGACCATCTTCCGCTTGCGGTTGGACCAGCGGCTCTACAGGCGCCGGCTCTTCGGAGGGCGACGCTGAAAGCTGATCTTCAAGGGTCGCGGTAAAATCATGATCCTCGCGTGCGACATCCCCGTCCACCGCACTCGCCCGCTCGGCGCCCTGAGCGATGGAAGAGGCAAACGCCTGAGGAGAAAGGAACGGATCTGCACTGGCGGCTGTGTCTTCAGCCTGATCCAGACTGAGCGACACCTCGGATTGCTCGAATTCCTCGAAATCATCGCGTTCAGCGGGGTAATCGGGTTCCGCATTGTACGGATCGAGGGCAACGTCCGGTTCGGCGGCTTCCAGTGCCTCTTCCGTCACCAGATCAGTAAACGGATCTGCCGCGGAAGTCGCAGCATCCGTGGTTTCGAGGGACTGCTCGCCGACGTCATTCTCGGAGCCGAACCAATCTTCGTTCGCCAGAGAAGCTTCGAGATCGTTATCCAGTTGCGCGAAGTCCTGATCGCTGAACTCAAGCGCATCTTTCTGGGCTGGACTCTCTATGGGCTCGTCGCGCTCATAGTCCGGTTCGAAAAAAGGGCCACTTGGCTCGGCCATATCGACGTCGAACTCGGAGAAATGCTGCTCAACGAGTTCAGCTTCAACACCCTCAACAGATTCTGAAACTTCGGCCTCTTCCTCAGGCAGCGTTGAAACGGCTGGAAAATCGTCAGCCGGTTCCAGGCGCATTTCGCTTTCAAAACTCGCAGCAAAGCTCTCGTCGAGTTCATCAGCCATATCGGCCGCGATGTCGACGGCAGGCTCATCAGGCCTTTGCTCTGCCTCAACAGCATCGAAACGCCAGTCGCCCGATGGCTGAGGCTGCCAGTCGTCCTGGGGAACTGCTTCCTCATGAACCTCGTCGGAAAATTCCGCCAGATCGCCAAGCAATTCGTTCTCGAGCTCAAGCGCGAGATCATCGCCCTCCTGCTCGGCCTCATTGCCGGACGCTTCGGCGCGCCGTGGGTCGTGGCCCATAATGCGGGTCAGTTCCGCAAATGGGTCGTCCTCAGAAAAAACGGCGCTATCCGCGCGTTGGTTCGAGCTATGATCTGCCATGCTTTTTTCCGCACTCACACTCGGTAGACGCCCGCGACGTCGTACAATTGTCGGGTACCAGCGCAATGTGGGCAAAAGGTGACAGACCACCGCACCCCTTACGGGATGGGGTCAGCGCATCTCAGAAGGCGCCTCGGCCCCGATCAACGCAAGCCCGGATGTCAACACATCGCGAACTGCCTGCACCAGACCCAGTCTGGCATAGGTCAATTCTGGATCGTTAACCTTAACAAAACGTAAGTCGGCTGTCTCGCTACCCTTGTTCCACTGGGCGTGGAACAGACTTGCCAGATCATAAAGGTAGAATGCCAACCTGTGAGGCTCCATCGCCTGCGCTGCACTTTCGACAAGCCGAGGGTATTCAGCAAGCTTGCGCACCAAGGCCATCTCGCCCTCGTCCGTGAGCTTTCCAAGCTGAGCCTTCATCTCCGCGCGGCTGAATTCCTCCACACCGAGTTGCTCGCCTGCCTGGCGAAATGCCGAGTGGCTTCGGGCGGAAGCGTATTGCACATAGAAAACAGGATTATCCTTCGACTGTTCCGTCACTTTCTCAAAGTCGAAATCGAGCGGAGCATCGTTCTTGCGGTAGAGCATCATGAAGCGGATCGGATCACGACCCACCTCGTCCACCGCCTCGCGCAGGGTAACGAACTCCCCTGCCCTCTTCGACATGCGCACAGGCTCTCCGCCGCGGAACAGCTTCACGAGTTGGCAGAGAAGCACGGTCAGGTCCACCCGGTCCTCCGCCAGCGCCCGCGCCACGGCCTGCAAGCGCTTAACATAGCCGCTATGATCAGCACCAAGCACATAGATCAGATGTTCGAAGCCCCGGTCCAGCTTGTCCTTCATATAGGCCACGTCAGCCGCGAAATAGGTGAAGCTGCCATCCGATTTCATCAATGGGCGATCAATATCGTCCCCCACCTCTGTCGAACGGAAAAGCGTCTGCTCGCGATCCTCCCACTCATCAGGTTTTTGCCCCTTCGGCGGCGGCAATTTACCCTTGTAAACATGGCCCTTCATGGTGAGATCGTTGATCGCCGACCGGATCATCCCGCCATTGCCCTCATGCAATGAGCGTTCCGAAAAGAATACATCGTGACGAATATTCAGTGCAGCGAGATCGTCCCGGATCATCGCCATCATGCTCTCGACAGCCCTGTCCTTGACGATCGTCATCGCTGCAGCGGAGGGCATTTCCAGAAGTTTCGTGCCAAACTCCCGCGCAAGTTCTTCGCCCAGCGGCACCAGATAATCACCTGGATAAAGACCCGCGGGAATTTCGTCGATCTTCTCACCCAGCGCCTCGCGGTACCGCAGCATCACCGACTGACCGAGCACATCGATCTGCACGCCCGCATCATTGATGTAATATTCACGCGCGACATCATAACCCGCAAAGGCAAGGAGATTCGCGAGCGCATCCCCCACCACCGCGCCACGGCAATGACCCACATGCATGGGGCCTGTTGGGTTTGCCGAGACATATTCGACATTCACTTTCTCTCCCCGCCCCATCTGCGAGCGGCCGTACTCCGTACCGAGATCCAGCATTTCACCAAGCCGGGCCTGCCAGAAACTGTCGCTCAGCTTCAGGTTCACAAAGCCTGGACCCGCCACCGTAGCCGCGGCAACGTCGGGATCTGACTCGAATGCTTTGGCGATCTTCTCCCCCAGCGCTCGCGGGTTCTCACCAACTGACTTCGCAAGCACCATGGCCGCATTGGTCGCCACGTCACCATGGCTCGCATCACGCGGAGGTTCGACGGCCACGCGCGAAAGGTCAAGCGCCTCCCCACTGTTGGACTGCAGGCCGAGAGCTTCAATGGTCTTGGCGACCCGATCTGTGAAATCGGCGAAAATGTTCATGGACGATGTCCTGAAAGAAAGATCTTTGTCGTCCGCACGGGGCGGAATTGCGGTTGGCACTAGCTCAAATCAGGAGTCTGGTCAAACAGGCGCTGGTGTTCCTTCACCGCATAGGTGTCCGTCATGCCGGAGAGAAAATCGGCCACCAGCCTGGCCTTTTCCGCATCTCCTGCCATTTCGAGGCCATCACGCCACCCCTCGGGCATCTCACGCGGATTGTCGAAATACGCGTCAAAGAGATCCTTCACGATCCGGTCGGCACGCGCCCGGACCGCCACAACCGCCTCATGACGGTACAGATTGGCGTAGAGAAAACGTTTCAGCTCCTTTTCTTCCGCCGCCATGTGGTCCGAGAATGCGACGATCGTGAAACCTGCATCGTGCACAGCATCCGCACTGGCGGGTTTGAGAACTTCAAGACGCTGTCGAGAAGCCACGATCACGTCCTCTACCATCGCCGTTATCTGCCGCCGCATGAGCTCGTGCCCGCGGCGCACCGGATCAAGCGCGGGATAGCGGCGCCCGACGTCCGCGAGGATGTTTCCCGGCAGACCGACCTCTTCAAGCATTTCAAGCGTCAGGAGGCCGGAACGCAAACCGTCATCGATGTCATGCGCATTATAGGCAATATCATCCGCAATCGCCGCACACTGCGCTTCGATCCCGGCGAAACGGGCCAGTTCTAGGTCGTGGCGGGCGACATAGTCGAGAATGGATTGCGGAACAGGGCCATCCAGCCCTTCTCCCTCAGCATTCGTAAGCGGTCCATTGTGCTTGACCAACCCCTCCAGTGTTTCCCACGACAGATTGAGACCATCAAACTCCGCGTAGCGGCTTTCAAGCTCGGTCACGATCCGCAGCGACTGGGCGTTATGATCGAAGCCCCCCCATTTTGCCATGCGTACGTCGAGTGCGTCTTCTCCGGTATGTCCAAATGGCGTGTGACCGAAGTCATGCACCAGCGCGATCGCCTCCGCCAGATCCTCGTCGCAGCAAAGCGCCCGCGCGAGAGCACGGGCAATCTGCGCCACTTCAATCGAATGGGTCAGCCGCGTGCGATAATGATCGCCCTCATGGGCGATGAACACCTGCGTCTTGTGCTTAAGGCGGCGAAACGCCGTAGAATGGATGATCCGATCCCGGTCGCGCTGAAAAGGCGTGCGTGTCGGGCTCTCGGGCTCCATCACGAGCCGGCCGCGCGACGCCGCCGGATCTGTCGCATAGGCAGCGCGGGGGCGATAGCCAAAGCCGATGTTCTGTAAGCCCTGATCCTTTTCCATGCTTGGTAACACCTTCTCAGGCAGCCCTGATCGGCCTGCCACTGTCCCCTTTGAAACCCGACCGCCTCGCTCAGGTTGACTTGCTGCCTGCGGCTTCATACCTATTCCATGAACACGAACGCAAGGTGACCGTCAGGACAACCATCATGGGCATGGACGCTGGAACCGAATTGAAGAGCGTTGAACTAACGGAAGCTGCCGCAAAGCGCATCGCGACCATTCTGAAGGATGAGCCGGGCAAGATCGCCCTGCGCGTCTCGGTGGAAGGTGGCGGCTGTTCTGGCTTTTCTTATGCTTTCGACCTCACAGATCAGCGCAACGAAGACGATCACGCCATCGAGCGGGATGGGGCAACCGTCCTCATCGATGACCTGTCGCTCGTTTATATGGGCGGATCGATAATCGACTTTGTCGACGATTTGATCGGCCAGTCATTTCAGATCAAAAATCCGAACGCCGTCGCCTCCTGTGGCTGCGGAACCAGCTTTTCGATCTGACTTTTCTTCGCAACGATCGTCTTTTTGAGAAATGCCGCGTATCGTTTCGCGGCGCTTTTCATATTTTGGGCCAGAGGCGGCTCAGTTATCCCGTTCCGCCCCCGCTTCCTGTGGCAGGATAAGGTTCAGGACGATTGCCAGGAACGCAGCAGGCAGAAGACCGGAGGTCATGAGAATTTGCGCGGTCTTCGGCAGATGCTGCAGCGCTCCTGGCTCGAGCTGCAAGCCCAGGCCCACAGAGAGCGACACGGCAAAAATCACCATGTTTCTCCGATTCCAGTGCACGTCCGACAACATATTGATACCTGCCGCTGCGACCATGCCGAACATCACAATGACACCTCCGCCAAGCACCATGATCGGCACTGTCGAGATCAGCGCGCCGACTTTCGGAATGAGCCCGCAAAGGATGAGGAAAATTGCACCATAGGTCACCACGTGTCGGCTCATGACGCCTGTCATTGAGATCAGGCCGACGTTCTGACTGAACGAGGTGTTGGGCAGACCGCCAAAAACACCAGCGATGGCCGTTCCGAGCCCATCCGCGTATGTGGCGCCTGAGATTTCTTTCTCCGTCGCCTCGCGGCCGGCTCCCCCCTTGGTGATTCCGGACACATCACCGACTGTCTCTATTGCTGAAATGACCGCCATGAAACACATTCCGATAATCGCGGGGAGCGCAAGCTCGAAACCCCATTTGAATGGAACGGGGACCGCCACCCATGATGCGTTTCCGACATTGGAAAAGCTGACCATACCCAGCGCCAGGGCCACAACGTAGCCTGCCACCAGGCCGAGGAGAACGGCCGCAATCGACCACATGCCACGTGTAAAGAACTTCAGCAGCAATGTGACCACAACCACCACCAGCGCAACGCTCCAATTTTGCAAGCTGCCATAAGCGGGCTTTCCGATCAGCGGCACACCGCCAGCGGAATACTGAATTCCCACTTTGATGAGCGACAGTCCGATCATCAGAACAATCAGACCCGTTACCATCGGTGGCAGCGCGAAACGCAGGCGCCCCACGAAACTGCCGAGAAAGAAGTGGAAGATACCGCCAACCACGACCCCGCCCATCAATGCCCCCATAGCGGCGACGCCCTGCCCCGCCACGATCGGGATCATCACCGGCAAGAAGGCAAAGCTTGTGCCCTGAACGATCGGAAGTCGCCCGCCAACCGGCCCCATGCCAATGGTCTGGAACAGCGTCGCAATTCCGGCAAAGAGCATCGACATCTGAATCATGTAGATGAGATTTGGGAAATCCGGTGAATTTGACCCGAAACCGAAACCAGCGGCACCTGCCACGATGATCGCTGGGGTCACGTTGGAAACGAACATCGCCAGCACGTGTTGAATTCCAAGCGGTACCGCCTGCAGAAGCGGAGGCGTATAATCGGGATTACTCAGGTCTGCGCGCGACAGTTGATCGCCATCGCTTATGGTCGTTTGTGTCATGTGGTTCCCCGGTTGCTTCAGAAACTCTGAAATCTTTTTGGTGAAGCATCGGGCACAAACGGGCACGCATCTATCTATATTTTTTTGAAAGACAGCCAGATTTCAAGCGCGAATTGCATCACAAATCCTGAGATCTACCGAAGGAAATTCTTCAACATTTTCTGCTTGGATCGTGGCAGCTTCGGTTCAAGGCACACGCCGGAAATCGATTGTCCTCAGTCACCCACCTCGATCGAAAGATGCCAAGCCCCTGATGCCTTCTCTTCAAGCTCTCAAAAGATCTGCCCGCTATGAGCTGATCCGCGCCGGCTTGGAGGGAACAGCCCTGGCATTGAAACTGGGCTTGCCGCTGGCCAAACCACAACGCGGGGTCATTTTCGCCCTACACCATGTGGATCCTGAAAGTCCCGCAAACTGGGTACCCAATGCCTGGTTGAGCATAACGCCCACTTTCCTTGAACAGGCCATCCAGCTCTGCCGCGAGCAAGGCCTTACACCGATAGCACTCGAGGATTTGCCTGAGCGTCTTGCGGA
Source organism: Nitratireductor sp. ATLC21 (assembly GCF_057196525.1). Lineage (NCBI taxonomy): Bacteria > Pseudomonadati > Pseudomonadota > Alphaproteobacteria > Hyphomicrobiales > Phyllobacteriaceae > Nitratireductor > Nitratireductor sp. ATLC21. The sequence goes on from NZ_JBXUOU010000001.1 coordinate 738,016, forward strand.
TCGCCGGGACACACGCAGATATGTGTGTTTCACATTGGATGACGGCTATCGGGACAATGCACGTTTCGCTGCGCCCGTGTTCCGGCGCCACGCTGTACCCTATACAATCTTCATCACACCAGGCTTCGTCGAGCGTACCAGATCCATCTGGTGGAAGACCGCCGAGGCACTTGTCATGAACACGGACGACGTCGATCTTTCAGTGTTCGGAATTGATTCACGCGTGGATATCAGGCACCGGGCCGAGCGGGTCGCTCTGTTTGACCGTCTGGCAAACGCCATAAATGATGCAGAAGACGAAGACGCCACCATCACCCGGCTCGACACTCTGGTAAAAGCTCATGGCATTGACCCGCTCGAAATCACTGAACGCTTGACGATGGACGCCCGCGAACTTGCCGCGCTCGCCGCAGACCCGCTTGCTCGCTTTGGCGCACACACGCTTACGCACACAAATCTGACCAAGGTGGATGACAAGCGCCTTCATACGGAGTTGACCCAGTCTGCGTCGAAGGTTTGCGGCTATGTGGGCACCAAACCCACCACCTTCGCGTATCCATACGGGTTTGCTTCCGCTGTCGGTGCACGTGAAATCGCGGCGGCAAGGGAAGCAGGGTTCATCGCCGCAGTCACCACCAGACCCGGCCTCCTGTCAGAGACATGCAGCAAGGCTGCAACGGCTTTGCCGCGCGTTTCACTCAACGGGTTTTATCAGCGCAAGCGCTATGTGCGCGCCCTCTTGTCCGGTCTGCCGTTTCGCTTCCGGAAAAGCTGAAGCCTCAATCGGGTGACACTCGGCACAGCCTGTCAGTATTCTGCACAAGGCGGTTGCGGCACATTCCCGACCAACCTAAGAAAGAGTTGAGTTGTGGAAGGGCCCCATGAAGATCGCTACCTGGAACATCAACGGCGTCAAGGCGCGCATCGACAACCTCCTGCACTGGCTTGAAGAGTCCAGGCCGGACATCGCCTGTCTTCAGGAAATCAAATCCGTCGACGAACTCTTTCCCCGCGAACCGATCGAAGCGCTCGGCTACCATGTGGAAACCCATGGTCAGAAAGGCTTCAACGGCGTCGCGCTCCTTTCAAAACTCCGGTTTGACGAGGTTAATCGCGGTTTGCCGGGTGACGATGGCGATGAGCAGGCGCGTTTCATCGAGGGCGTGTTTTCCACCGACAAAGGTGTTCTCCGGGTCGTTTCGCTCTACCTGCCGAACGGCAACCCCGTCGACAGCGAAAAGTTTTCTTACAAACTCAGCTGGATGGAGCGTCTTGAAAAGTGGAGCGCCGAGCGTCTCAAGCTGGAAGAACCCCTGGTTCTGGCAGGCGACTACAACGTCATACCAGAACCGGAAGATGCAAAGAATCCTGAGGCATGGGTGGGCGATGCCCTCTTTCGCCCGGAAAGCCGGAAAGCCTTCCGGCGGTTGGGTGCTCTGGGGTTCACCGACGCATTGCGTGCGGTCAATCAGGACGATGGCGTCTATACGTTCTGGGATTACCAGGCGGGTGCCTGGCAGAAGAACAACGGGATCCGCATCGATCACCTGATGCTTTCTCCGGAAGCCGCTGATCATATAGGCGCTGTGACGGTCGAAAAGCACACACGTGGCTGGGAGAAACCATCCGATCACGTCCCTGTCGTTCTTGATCTGAAGTTGCGCCCCGTCTGAACACCCCGGCCGCATTTAACGCGGGTCAATGGCCAGGTGTCGTCCCCTGTGCTAACGTGATCACATTATGCCCATGTTACGGTACGTCGGGATCGCCGCTCTGGCGGTCACGCTCTCTCTACCGATCGCAGGCACCTCTGCGGCCGATTGCCTTTGCCGTGCCAATGGCTCCGCTTTCCGTCAGGGTCAAACAACCTGCCTGGCGCTGCCGGACGGGCCACGTCTGGCGCGGTGCGAGATGGTTCTCAACAATTCATCCTGGAAAATTCTCGACGAAACCTGCTTCCAGACATCAAAGCGTCTGGAAAAAGCCAGTCCAATGGCGGTGGCGCAATATCGCAACCTGTTTGGCGGGCACTAAAGGCCCGCCTCTTTTACCGATCAATCGAAACCGTTGTCGCGCAGGTCGTGCGCCAGAGCAATTGCCGTGCGCCGATCCGATTCTCCGGCGAGAGCGAAGGCCTGCTCCTGCATGGCGCGGATCCAGCCGACGTCGTTTGGCGCAGCACGGTCTAACGCCGCTGTCATCATCGCCAGGCCTTTCACCACGCGACCGCTTTCAAAAAGGATATGCCCGAGCATGGCCTGCGCACCCGAATGCCCCTTCTCGGCAGCGAGCTGAAACCAGCGCGCAGCCTGCTGCACGCTCTGAGCCACGCCCTCACCGTCCAGAAACATCCGGCCGACCTGATACTGAGCTTCCGGATTCCGGTAGGTCGCAGCCGCCCGCATAAAATGCTCCTGGGCAGCCAAAGGATTTGCGCGAATCGGGCTGTCGGGAATGCCGGTCTTGAGATATTTGCCAAGTGCCACAAGCGCGTCAGAGACATAGGTCTCGTCCGGGCTGCCCGGCCGCACATCCTGTTGTGCCACGGCCGAAAAGAACTTGAACGCCTCACGATCATTGCGGGCGACACCATCACCTTCGGCATACATGCGAGCCAGCTTCCAGCGCGCGCCCACCTGCCCGTTCTCGGCAGCGTAGCGGTAAGCTTCCAGCGCCTCTTCCTTGTCGCCCCGCTTGTAAGCAGAGAAAGCGAAGCGGAAAACGGCCCAGGGGCTGCGCTTTTCCTGCTCCTGAATCACAGTGTTCTCGTCCAGCGCGTAGGCGGTGCCCGGCAGCGTCACGAAGGACGCTACCAGACCGGCAAGAACAGCTGTTTTCCCTGCTTCAAATATCCGCATAACAGTGCGTTTCTTTCTTTGCCCCCGGATGGGTGACGGCACCATCGCGGGCCGGTCCAACCGTCTGGGCATATTTCCAGATCGCGCCGGACTGATAGTCCGTCTCGCGCGGCTTCCATTTTTTCGCACGCTCCGCGAGTTCTTCATCGCTGAGCGCCACATCAATCGTTCCAGCTTCGGCGTCGATGGTGATCACATCGCCGTCCTTCAACAGGCCGATCGGCCCACATGCTGCCGCTTCCGGCCCCACATGGCCAATGCAGAACCCGCGGGTCGCGCCCGAAAACCGGCCATCGGTGATGAGCGCAACCTTATCGCCCATTCCCTGGCCGTAGAGCGCTGCCGTGGTCGCAAGCATCTCGCGCATCCCCGGTCCACCTTTCGGACCTTCGTAGCGAATGACCAGCACCTCGCCTTCCTTGTATTTCCGCTCCTGAACAGCAGCGAAACACTCTTCCTCGGAATCGAAGCAGCGCGCCGGGCCCGAGAACGTCAGGTTCTTCATGCCGGCAACCTTCACGATAGCCCCTTCAGGCGCGAGATTGCCCTTCAGGCCAACCACACCGCCGGTCTTCGTGATCGGATTGTTCGCCGGACGAACCACATCCTGATCTGCATTCCATGGAACATGCTCCATGTTTTCGGCAATTGTGCGGCCAGTTACGGTCATGCAGTCGCCGTGCAGATATCCGTGCTCCAGAAGCGACTTCATCAGCAGCGGAATTCCGCCGGCTTCGAACATGTCCTTGGCGACATATTTGCCGCCCGGCTTCAGATCGGCGATATACGGGGTCTTCTTGAAAATCTCCGCCACGTCGAACAGGGTGAATTCGATACCCGCCTCATGGGCAATGGCTGGCAGGTGTAGCGCCGCATTGGTCGAGCCGCCCGAAGCCGCAACGACAGCTGCAGCGTTTTCCAGAGCCTTGCGGGTCACGATGTCGCGCGGGCGGATCTGCTTGGCGACGAGCTCCATCACCTTCTCGCCCGATGCGTAGTTGAACCGGTCACGCATCTCGTAAGGAGCCGGCGCGCCGCAGGAATAAGGCAGCGCCAGGCCAATCGCCTCGGCAACCGTCGCCATCGTGTTGGCCGTGAACTGCGCGCCGCAGGAACCGGCCGACGGGCACGCTGCCTGCTCGATCTCGGTCAGGTCTTCGTCGGAGATCGTGCCCACGGAATGCTGGCCGACGGCCTCGAACACGTCCTGAACCGTGATCTGCCGGCCGCGATAGGTACCGGGCAGGATCGAGCCACCATAGATGAAGACCGACGGCACGTTGAGGCGCACCATCGCCATCATCATGCCGGGGAGCGACTTGTCGCAGCCCGCCAGGCCGACCAGTGCATCATAGCAGTGGCCGCGCATGGTGAGTTCGACGGAATCGGCGATGACCTCGCGCGACACGAGCGAAGACTTCATGCCCTGGTGTCCCATGGCGATGCCGTCCGTCACCGTGATGGTGGTGAACTCGCGCGGCGTGCCATGAGCGGCCGCAACGCCCTTCTTGACCACCTGCGCCTGACGCATCAGCGAAATGTTGCAGGGCGCAGCCTCGTTCCAGCAGGTTGCAACACCCACGAGCGGCTGCGCGATCTCTTCTTCCGAAAGCCCCATGGCGTAGAGATACGAGCGATGCGGTGCCCTTGCCGGGCCCACAGTGACGTATCGGCTTGGAAGTTTGTCTTTCGAAATTGCTTTTGCGTCCATAATTACCCCAGCCGCAGCGCGCGGCACTTCTCCTGAACAGTCGGTTGTGTCCCGTGCGCCATCGAGCATTTTCGATGCGCCGGGTTTATGGCGGGAAATTGGCGTTTCGTCCCACCCCATTCTTAACCGAATGCTTATTGAGAAACTGTTGCCAAATGAACACATTGCCCTGTGCACAACAGTCAGGGGCTGTCAGCAGTGGAAACAGGGCGCACAAAGCGGCCCTGCCCCTCACAACAGTTTCAAGACTGCATTCCCTGTTCCTCACGCTTTCGCGCGATGATCGAGGCGACGATCGAACCTCCGATCAGAAGCACCGTGACAGAGAGAGCCAGCGGTGAGGGAATCTTGATCCAGTGCGCAACCAGCATTTTGAGGCCAATGAACATCAAAACCAGAGAAAGTCCGGTTTTGAGGTGTTTGAAGGTCCGCATCATGCCGGAGAGAACAAAGAACATCGCGCGCAATCCCATCACCGCGAACACGTTGGATGAAAAGACGATGAAGGGATCATTGGAGATGGCGAGAACGGCCGGAATGGAATCGACCGCAAAGATCAGATCCGTGAATTCCACTGTCACCAGGACGACGAAAAGCGGAGTCATGAAAAGAACGCCGTTGCGCTTTGTCAAAAAGCGCGAGCCTTCATACTCCTGTGTGACACGCCCGGTTTTCATCAGAAGTTTCACGATCCGGCTTTCCCCCGGGTCGATCATCTCTTCGTCGGAGGTCATCATCTTGAAGCCGGAGAAGACGAGAAGCGCCCCCAGCGCCATACCGATGACCATAAACTGATCAACCAGCTTTACGCCCGGAACGATCAGCGAAAGACGCATCACGATCGCGCCGAGAATGCCGTAGAAGAGCACGCGATACTGCGCTTCGGAAGGCACCTTGAAATAGGTGAATATGAGCGCGATGACGAAGATATTGTCGAGAGAAAGCGCCTGTTCGATCAGATATCCGGTCAGGAACTCCGCCCCCCGATCCTTGCCGCCGAAGTAGAACACGCCCATCGCAAAGACCATGGCCAGAGCCACATAGCCTGCCACTGTCTTCATCGCTTCGCGCGTCGTGATGACGTGATCGCGTCGGTGCAGGACAAAAAGATCGAAAATGAGGACTACGGCCACGAAGGCCAGAAAACCGGGCCAAAGCCAGTCATGCATTGTCATGGAGAGATACGAGGTTTGCGCCGCGTTTGCGCGTTGTCGTTCGATCCGACATCACAGGCAACGCCTTGCCTGCCAGAGGGGCCCGGATCGGGTGACTGCTCTTATGTGCGGCAAAACCCGTCGCAATACAAGTCTCGTCCTCCCACCGCCGACAGCATGGTCGCCCGCAAGAATGGTTGGCCTTCCTGCCAGGAATAAAAAAGACCCGGCCGAAGCCGGGTCTTTGGAGAGATGGGATTAACCCCTCTGGGCTTTTGAATGAGCCTACCATTTGACCTTGTAGTTGGCCGATAGAATGCCAGCCCAACCTGAATCCACCGCATTGCCGGCTTCGATCCCCTTCGTGGCCTCTGCGCTCGCCAGATAAGACACAGCACCACCCAGGCGGAGCTCCCCACCCAGAGAATCCTTCATGCTGACGCCGGCCGCCAAAAGCCACTTGTCGGTGCGGAAGTCATAACCAGTAGACACTCCACGGTCCCACTGAAGGCTGACAAGACCCGACACATTGTCTGTAAACGCATGGCCCACACCACCGGTGATGGTCCATCCATCCCGCCAGTAATACTGGTTCTGGCTGGTGCCGACGCCGGTCACATTAAGGTTCAGCGTTTCATTAACAGACCAGTCAGTCCAGCGAACGGAACCAAAGGCAAGCCAGCCGGGTGCGATGCCGGATTGTACTTTCAATTCCACGCTCTGCGGAAGTTCGCCATCACCGGCTGCCGGTACCGGAATGGAAACGCCAGGAGCCACCGTCAGATTACCGCTGCCGCTGGCATCATGTGTCGTGCCGGAGCGATACATAAGCTCGGTGCGAAACGCGATATCCGGAATTTCATAAGCGACACCGGCTCGCCACCCCACGGCGCTGCTTGTGAGGCCAACGTCAAGCGCGCCCCCGCCACCGACAAAGTCGTAATTGAATTTTTCAAGAAAAGCGCCGCCCAAAACGGCAAGCCGCCCCTTCCCCATGTTCATGAACACGGCACAGGTCGCACCGAACTCGGTAACGGTAAACTTCTCTGACAGTTTTAAAGCGGGACCAAATGGCGACGCATAGGTCGAAGCTGCACCGTAAACGTCCGTGTAAGTGCCCGCGCAGGACAAATTGTCCGTCATTTTGATCTTCACGGCACCCGATGGAATGACGTAGGTGTCGAGGTAATCCGTACCGACAAGCGCCGGATTGACCGACTTGGAAAACTTCTGCGTCGGAACGACGATGATCGCACCCGCACGCATGTTGAAGTTGCCATCCTCGTAAAGGATGTCGGTGTCAGCAGTGCCACGCGAAAAACCACCCGCTTGGGCTGAACCAATAGCCGCAGCCAGAACGGTCGTAGCCGATAGAATCCGAACCAAACGCATGAGATCCCCTCTCCTCCAATTGCTGCTTCAAGAATAGCAGCGGCGTCTCGAAGCTCAATTGTTACTGTACAGCTTACCCCACCTCACGCTTACGTGAACGTAATACCTCTATCGGATATTGGCGGAGCAACGTGCTCTGTCAGGCTCAGCAAAGCCGCCATGGCCTTAAAATTCCCCTCAAATCGACACATTTCGCTCCAAAGCAAACGCGAATTTGAAGCAAGTTGCACAATAGCAACACCTGTCAGAGATTTCGTGAAAACGTCACAAACCGGTCGCGCGGAACGTCTCCGACACGCGTCGTCGCCATCCGATCACGAATCATCAGCCCAATGAGAAAGCCGCGCCCACCTTGCAGGTTGAGCGCGGCTTGTGACCCTCTGATCTTGGTCCCAGACCCCTGTCGTCAGCCCGCTTCGTTCACACGGGCAAGCGCCACTTCGAGACGTGCCTTCGCATCGGCGAATTCCGCCAGTTTCTCGCGCTCGGCCGCAACGATCTCCTGCGGCGCATTCGCAACGAATTTCTCATTGCCCAGCTTCTTTTCCAGCCGCTGCATTTCCGCGGAGGTTTTGGTGATTTCCTTTTCCAGCCGCGCAGCTTCCGCCGACAGGTCGATCAGGTCACCAAGCGGCAGGCAGAACGTGGTGTCGCCGAGCACGATCTGCGCTGATCCCTTCGGTGCTTCTCCCGCAAAACCAAGCTCTCCGACCCGCGCAAGGCGTCGAATGGCCGGGTCGTGCCGGGCAACACGCGCCCGCGTTGCCTCATCGGCATCAACAGCCACCAGAGGCGCCGTCGCAGACGGCGGCACGTTCATTTCGGCGCGCACAGAGCGTATGCCGGACACCAGCTCGACGAGCCAGTTGATATCGGCGGCCGCATCCTCATCCTCAAAGTCTGGGGCCGGCCAGCGGGTTAGCGCCAGAACGCTATCCCGGCCAGCGTCTCCTCCTGTATGCGCCCAGAGCTCCTCGGTCATGAACGGCATCATTGGATGCAGAAGCTTGTAGGTTTCCTCAAGCACATAGGCCGCACACGCGCGGGCCTCCGCCTTCGCCGCCTCATCATCCCCCGCAAAGACAGGTTTCAGAAGTTCCAGATACCAGTCGCAGAAAAGGCTCCAGACGAACCGGTAAGCCGTCCCCGCCGCCTCGTTGAAGCGATATGTCTCGATGCTCTCGGTAATTCCCCTGGCAGCCCGCGTCAGCTCGGTCAGAATCCAGCGGTTTATGGCGAGCTTCGCATCCCCAGGACGGAAATTCTCGTCACGCTTGACCCCGTTCATTTCGGCAAAACGCGTTGCATTCCAGAGCTTGGTGCCGAAATTGCGGTAACCAGCCACACGCGCCGGGTCCAGTTTCACGTCGCGGCCTTGCGCTGCCATGATGGCCAGCGTGAAGCGCAGGGCATCGGCACCATACTCGTCGATCAGCTCGAGCGGATCGATGACATTGCCTTTCGACTTCGACATTTTGGCGCCGTTCTTGTCCCGGACCAGCGCGTGGACATAGACCGTGTGGAACGGCTCCTTCTCCATGAAATGCATGCCCATCATCATCATCCGGGCGACCCAGAAGAAGATAATGTCGAAGCCCGTCACCAGAACCGAGGTCGGGTAATAACGTGCAAGCTCAGGCGTCTTGTCCGGCCATCCCAGCGTTGAAAATGGCCACAGAGCTGAGGAAAACCATGTGTCGAGCACATCCTCGTCCCGGGTCAGGATCTCGCCTGGCTTGAAATTCTCAAGCTTCTCTTCAACCCAGGCCTTCCACGGCCCTTCGTGCGAAATATAGTGCTGGATTGCAGCCTCAAGCGCGGTTTCTTCGTCCTTCTCGACGAAGACCTGCCCATCCGGGCCGTACCACGCCGGAATCTGATGCCCCCACCAAAGCTGGCGGGAAACACACCATGGCTGAATGTTTTCCATCCACTCGAAATAGGTCTTTTCCCAAGTCTTGGGCACGAATTTCGTGCGGCCTTCGCGCACGGACGCGATCGCCGTTTTCGCCAAGGTCTTTGCGTCCACATACCACTGGTCGGTGAGGAAGGGTTCAATCGGCACGCCGCCGCGGTCGCCGTGCGGCACCATATGCTTGTGGGGCTCCACCTTCTCCAGAAGCCCCGCCTCATCCATCATGGCGACAATCTTCTCGCGCGCCTTGAAGCGATCGACACCATCGAGTTCGGCGATCGTGCGAGCAAGCGGCGCATCCGCGCCTTCCAACCCTTCGAGAAAGGCTTCATTAGCCTTGAGGGCTATCGTGGCATCGGTCGCCATGATGTTGATCTGTGCCAGATCATGGCGCTTGCCGACCTCAAAATCGTTGAAATCGTGCGCAGGTGTCATTTTCACCGCGCCGGTGCCTGCTTCCGGATCCGGATAATCGTCGGCCACGATCGGGATGCGCCGGCCAACCAGCGGCAGGAGCACATTCTTTCCGACCAGTTCCTTGTAGCGCGGATCGTCAGGATGCACCGCCACGCCGGAATCGCCCAGCATGGTTTCCGGACGGGTCGTGGCGACCACCACATAGTCACGCGTCTCATAGCCATCCGGCTGGCCGTCCGACGGCCGCCAGGTCACCCGGTTGCCATCTTCATCCAGCTTGTAGGGATGTTCATAGGTCAGCCCGTCAGCCAGCGGGTAGCGGAAATGCCAAAGATTGCCATTGGTCTCGATCTGCTCGACCTCGAGATCCGAGATTGCCGTCAGAAGCTTCGGGTCCCAGTTGACCAGACGCTTGTCCTTATAGATCAGTTCCTGCTTGTAGAGCGAAACGAAAACCTCCACCACGGCCTTCGAAAGCCCCTCGTCCATGGTGAAGCGTTCACGCGACCAGTCGCAGGAAGCCCCCAACCGTTTCAGCTGGTTCATGATCGCGCCACCGGACTCGGCCTTCCATTCCCAGACCTTGTCGATGAATTTTTCGCGGCCCATGTCGCGGCGATGCTGCTGTTTCTCCATGAGCTGACGCTCGACAACCATCTGCGTGGCAATCCCCGCATGGTCCATGCCCGGTTGCCACAGAACGTCCTTGCCGCGCATGCGCTCGAAACGCACCATGATGTCCTGAAGCGTGTTGTTGAGTGCATGCCCCATATGCAGTGAGCCGGTCACATTGGGGGGTGGAATGACGATGGTAAAGGAGTCCGCGCCCGCTTCCGCGCCGGCTCCCGCCTTGAAGGCATCGGTCTCTTCCCAGCGAGCGGCGATTTTCGGCTCGACGCTTGCCGCGTCGTAAGTCTTTTCAAGCATGAGGGTTTCCGCGCTAGAGCAATCCCGGGAACATGCAAACGGCCCCTCCGGAACTGCGTGGAATCAACAATTGATCGCTCCGCCACCCCGAAGAAGGCGACAAAGCGGCAAACCAGCAATCTGGTCTCTTCACAGAACGGTGTAAAGCCGAAGGGTCAGGTCAAGTCAACCGGCAGAGGGCGCAGCCTACCCGCCACGCGCGATCCGTTCGATCTCCTCGCGCACAAGACGCTCGACAATGGTTGGCAGATTGTTGTCGAGCCAGTCCTGCAACATGGGCCTCAGCATTTCTTCGGCCATCTGATCGAAATTGCGCCGCCTGCTGGCTTCAAAGGCTTCATTCAACTCGCCGAATGCGGCAGCCACCTTACGCCCGGTATATTCCGAAAGGATGCCCTGTTTCGCTTCCTCGGTCCGCTCGGCGGCAGCCGGTAGGCGGGGCTCATCGTCATGGAGCTTATTCTCGACACGACCAGCACTCTCAACAGAACCCGGTGCACTCTGTACTGCATCAACCTCGGCGATCCGTTGCATCAGCCCGCGATCAATTGTGGAGGCAAACGATGAGGATGAACCAGCGACATGCGCTCCCGGCACCTCAGCATCAGAGGCTACTTCAGGATCTGACGTCTCTCGCAACTCCGACTTGAAGGTTTCAACGTCACCCGACATGTCGGCGCTCGGCGTTTCGTCAGGTCTTGGCGGCTGAATGGATGAAGCTTCCTCGCTTTCCTGGTTCGGCTGCCGGCTCGAGACCTGATCCGGGGAAGCCGCCTCGTTCCGCTGCGCTACAGCCTCGTTCGCAGCAATGGCCTCAGGGCCCGCTTTCTCGGATGATTTTGCTGAGGGGGCGTCATTGTCCTCAATGATGCGACGGATCGAGGCGAGTATTTCCTCCATGGAGGGCTCACGTTGACTCCCGTTGGAAGTCAGCGCCTCGACTGCAGCTTCCATCTTCTGCGCCCCAAAACCCTGTGACATCGTCAAACCTGCCGCCTCCAGCTGCGTCCGCCTCACCTGCCTGCGCGGACCCGCGATCTCAAGTCCATCCGGGCGCCGGAACAGGCGGTCGAATCATATGAAGAAGCGTAACGCACGGTCAGCCTTATGAGAATCCCCGCGCCCACGCAGTTTCAGGTTGCACACAAGAATGCCGGACTCAACGAAGTCCGGCATTCATCAAAACTCAATTTTCGAAAGAGGCGCGTTTCGAAAGAGGCGCGCCACGTCAGGGGCGGAACAGGTCGCCCTCAGCGACCATCCGGGGTACGCAGACCGTACCACTTGTCCTTGACGGCCTGGTAATGCTCTTCAGGACGATACTGGCTGACCTGAAGACCAAGCCGGCTGGCTGAGAGCCGGCCCGTTGCCGAGAGAATTGCGTAACTGGCAACCACGATGTCACGCTCCGCACTGACTTGATTGATCTTTGCGTCAATCACATCCGCTTGCGCATTCAAGACATCGAGCGTGGTGCGTTGCCCCACATTACGCTCTTCGATCACACCATTGAGCGCCAGTTGGGCAGCCTGCACCAATTCACGGTTGGCCGCGAGCGATTCGCGCGCAGCCTGATACTGGCTCCATGCCGAAACCACGGCCGCGCGAACCTGATCCCGGCTCACATCGAGATTGATGCGCGCCTGACCGAGCGTTTCCTTGTTTTTGCGCACCTGAGCGGAAGCCTGTCCACCCTGATAGATCGGGACGGTAAGATTAAGCCCGATACGCGCACTGTCTCTCGATCCGTCGCTCGAAAGGCCCGGTGAGGTATCCTGATAGCTGTGAGACAGCCCCACGGACCCCGAAAGCTGCGGCAGGAAAGCGCCCTCGGAAGACTTTACACGGAAAGAGGCGGTGTCGATCTGATGTTGACGCGCTTTGATGACCGGGTGCTCCGCAAGACCGAGTGCGAGGGCACTATCCAGATTTTTGGGAAGCAAATTGGTCAGAGGGCCTGCCGCTTTCAGATTGTCGGGCGCATCGCCGATAAGCTGACGATAAACGGCCGAACTGGAGGTTACGGCTGCGCGAGCCGCACTGAGCTGCGCCAGAGCCGCCTGCCGACGCGCCTGCGCCTGCGCAACGTCGGTTCTCGTCCCCTCGCCCACGTCGAAACGCGAGCGTGCCGAACGGACCTGCTCCTCCAGAAATTCCAGATTCTGTGCCCTTAACGCCGCGATCTGGCGATCACGAATCACGTCCATATACGCGCTGGCAGCGTTGAAGAGCGTGTCGAGTTCCTGATTCCTCAACGCCTCATTGGCCGCCCGAACCGAAGCCTCGGCAGCCTCAACATTGTTTCGTGTCTGAAAACCGTCGAAGATCGGCTGCGTAAGCGAAATACCAAATTCGCCGGTGCGAATGTCGGTGCCATCATTGTGGGTCAGTGCGAGCGAAGCGGTGCCCTGGACTCGTGGCCGCATGCCGGACTTCGCGATCGCCACATCTTCATCCGTGATTCGAACGCCTGCGCGTTCCGCATTGAGGGTAGAGTTGTTCTCGTAAGCCTTCGCCAGGGCACCCAGGATGGTCTCGGCGGAAACGGTGACTGGCGTTGCAATCAACGCAGAGGAGGCCACTAGGGGGATAAGGAAACGACGGTAAAAAGGCACGATCTGTCAACCTCGGACTGTTATCGGCAGCCGCGTCTTTCAGGACACCACCACCCCGACTATGTGTTCCGGTCTTTCGACCGGCGACCACGCCCGGGAGACAATTGCAACGCCATGTCCCCCACCCCCAAATCAGGCGCTCTTTAAAAAGATGTTACATCAATCCCTTGATCAATTCCGTTGCATGAAAGCAACAAGTCTCACCTCAAAAAATGAATGCCGGCTCTTCTTGAAATCCGGGCAGCGGCCTCACTGAGAGGTTGAAGGCTGGCCGGCTTGAAACGATGCCGTCGTCCTTCACGAACAGATGTGCCTGTGCCGCATTGCCTTCCCCGATCACTGCGACGAGACGTCCACCGTCGCGCAATTGATCCAGAAGGGTTTGCGGCACGCGGTCCACGGCACCACCGACAATGATCACATCATACGGTGCATCATCTGCATATCCGCCCTGCAAGGCGCCGCCTACAACCGCAACATTGACGCAACCCAGCTCGTTGAGCGCCTCTGTCGCCATTCCCGAAAGCCCTTCGTCACTCTCCAGCGCAACAACAAAACTGGCGAGACGCGACAGCACGGCTGCGGAATATCCGGTACCCGACCCCACATCGAGAACCACATCACTGGACTGAACGTCGGCGAGCTGAACCAGCTTGCCGAAAGCTGCGGGCTCCATCAGGTAGCGCGCACCGTTTCCTTCGGCAGCCGAAGCGATTTCAATGTCCTCGTCGATATAGGCGAGCGCCTTCTTACGTCCCGGCACGAAGGCCTCGCGTGGAATCTCACCCATCGCTTCAAGAAGTGCGCTGCTCGTCACATCGGACGTACGCAGCTGCCCTTCCACCATATTGGCGCGCTGTTGGGAGAAATCGATTGTCATGCGTCTGTTCCCGAAGCCCGTTTTCGCACGATCGAATGAAGAGGTTTCCCGCTTTGGCGAAAACAACGATTTGAAGGGTTTGCTAACGGCTGCCGCCGCCCCTGTCAATCGCTCTAGGGCAGCCAGTCGTGGACCACTGACACGGACAGAAATGCCAATCGCCATAGGGGCGCGAACGGGTCTGACCGGAAGCAGACACGGCCATGCGCTGCTCAAACGCTCAACCAGGAAGCGGTACGAATTCCTGGTCGTCACCATGGGGTAGGTCAAAAAGCCCTGCGCCCCATTTTGCATTGCGCCAGTCGTTCTTGGCCGCTTCTATCCTCTCCTGCGAGGACGCCACGAAGTTCCACCAGATATAACGCGGCCCACTCATCGTGGCGCCGCCGAGAACCATCAAACGCGCGCCATTCGCTCCAGCCCCCACCGTAATGGCATCGCCGGGGCGGAAAACCATCATGCGCCCTGCCTCGAAGACCTGCCCGGCGACAGATATTTCACCTTCGGTGACATAGATGCCGCGATCCTCATGGTCGTCCGGCAGTGGAAAGCGCGCACCTGCCTCCAGCGTCACATCAGCGTAGAACATATCGCTATAGACGGTCGCCGGCGCCGTTTCGCCGTAGGCGCGTCCCAGAATGAGCCGCAAGCGCACGCCATCATCGCTGATTTGAGGAAGTGTCTCTTTGCCGTGATGTTCAAAAACGGGGGACGCGTCTTCCATTGCCTCAGGCAATGCCACCCAGGTCTGAATGCCAAAAAGACTGTGCGGCCCCTGCCTTGATGCGGCACTTGTACGCTCCGAGTGGGAAACGCCTCGCCCGGCAACCATCCAGTTCAGCGCGCCGGGGTGAATGACCTGATCCGAGCCGATGCTGTCGCGATGATGGAAATCGCCACGAAACAGATAGGTCACCGTGGCCAATCCGATATGCGGGTGCGGCCGAACATCAATCCCCTGACCGGTCAGAAATTCCGCAGGCCCCGCCTGGTCGAAGAAAATGAACGGCCCCACCATCTGTCGCCGCGGCGCAGGCAGCGCCCGCCGCACCTCGAACCCGCCGATATCGCGCGCCCGTGGAATGATCAGCGTTTCAATGGAATCGGCCTCGATATCATCAGGACATCCCGGCGTGAGAGCAGGATTCCAGCTCATGGCAGCATCCTTCGCAGCAAGCATTCTGTTTGAGAAATCCTATCACTCGGTTCGACGGCCTGAAACGTCGCTCCTATTGACAGTCCGTCACCTTCCACGGGGCACATGGTTTCAAGGGCGGCAGCGCACCCTGGAGTGCGTCGGGTGCAGAAAAGAACGCCCCGTATGTGACCGGCAGGGGTATCCCGGTAAGTCGAATTCATGAGTTGCGTTCGGGGCAATATCCGGCACCGTTTTCGATCAAGAAACCGGCGGGCAAGACATGATGAAAGCATATTTCCCCTTTGCATTCCTGTTTCAGCTGATGCTGATTACTCCTGCTTTCGCCCTGAATCTGGAGGTCTGCAATTCGGGCGAGCAGACGGTTTTCGTTGCTCACGCGGAATCCTCCTTGAATTCACCTTACCGGGCCGTCGGCGGATGGACGCAACTGACATCGCGCAAATGCTGGAAGCGCGAAGCGCCGAAAATGGAAAGGATGTCGGTTCTGGTGGCTTATATAGACAAGAAGGGACGGCTGGGCGCCGTTCCGTTTAATCCCGATTTCCGAGCCGGCGGGCAATATCGGCTTACCCGAGGCCCCTATTCATTCTGCATCCATCCCAAGGATGGTTTTTTCCGTCCCCGGGCTCGACCAGGCGGCAAGCACTGCCCGCGCGATATGGTTTCCGCCAAGTTCCCTTTCTATATCGCCGGCCGACGAGCGGCAGGCAGTCTGGCCAAACTTCATGTCTCCGTTGAGCCAGGCACGCTCCACGAAGATTACGCCGTCATCCCCTGGGAGCCCGCGAAAGCCCCTCCTGACCCGCAGGAGGAGCGCTACGCAGATGCAGGCAGGATCGATCTGCTGCGCGGTCCAAGCGCCCTGCAGATCGAAGCCGCAGAATATCGAAATCTTCAATTTCGCCTGCAGCTTGCCAATGCCCTGATTCTTAAAGATGCGAAGCTGAAGATACACGCGCTCGATCTGGACCAGTGTCTGTCGACCAAAAATGGTCCGTTCTACTGCCGGTACAAGCTTGATGCTCGGATTGAAGCGTCGAAGGAGATGCGTCCGATGGCCCAGCTGCTAAACCTCGGGTTTCTCTTCAAAGGCTACTACTGGTCCTCCTTCACCGTAAGCCGTGGTCGCTGGGTGATCGAGAAGCAATATGAGGGCTGCAGGCTTTCGGAAGTGCATATCAAATGCTGGAGCCGCAAATAAACGCCGACGGCGTGATTCGTCTTGTGCGCCCCGCAAAGTCAGCACAATGGAGCCGGCGCGAACGGAAACGACCGACGCCTAACGTTTCACTTGCGCTGGGTAGAAAGAGAATTTGGAGGCCTCGCCCGGAATCGAACCGGGGTGCAAGGATTTGCAGTCCTCTGCGTAACCACTCCGCCACGAGGCCATGCCGCAAGCGGCAACGGGCTGTTCAATAGGTTGCGTCCAATTCCTCGTCAAGCGGGCAAATGTGATTGCTGCTAAAATAAACGCAGAGTCAGCGCGGTTCCACTTCAGGAACCTGGTCATGAATCGCGCGCGCTGTGTTGCCCTTGGCTGCGTTGACTGCGCCTGTTCCACCAAACGGTCACTTTGCGTCTTTGGCGACGCACGAATGCGATGTCGTAGGAGAGTATCAGCAATCCAAGTGGGATCATCCAAAAGCCAAGCACAGGCAAAAAGCCGAACAGGCCCAGTACCACCAGCATGCAGCCTCCTCCGATTCGGGCGAGCCGCGAACGGGGAATGGGAATCCTTTTCCCCATGAGAGAAACCGAAGGGCGTCCGTTCCGCGCTGCCTCGGTATCATTGTTTTGCTGATCCATACGTTGTTCCATCGCCCTTTGGCGGCCAATCAATCTCGTCCATACCAATACCGGACCTTCCATATGCGTTGCGAAATCCTTGATTGGGAGGGGCGACCGGAAAAAATCCGCGAAAATCACAATTGGCGCTTTGCAAAGCTGAATTTGGTTTGCTATAGGCACGCTCACTCGCACGAGCACAGGCATTCCCCGGTAGCTCAGTGGTAGAGCAACCGGCTGTTAACCGGTTGGTCGCTGGTTCGAATCCGGCCCGGGGAGCCACTTTTCTTTGGACAATTCGTTATAGCGCAGTCGCCTTTGGGCACGATTGTATTAGCCCTGGATTCCGCACCTTGTCTGAGCGGTTTGTCCCAGCGGATCTTGTCGCCCTCCCCACAAATCTCATGCGGTTGAGAACGGCTTGCTATGCGAGAATGTTTCTTCACCCATCGATCCGGTCTAGGATGAACTGTAGCCAAGCCCTCTCGTCTGCTCATTTGTGCGGGGATTCTTCTTGCCCGAAATCGAGTTGAAGCTTTTGCTGGAAAAGCAGCAAGTGCCCACCACGCTCGCGCGCATAGAGCAATTGCCCCCTGCCATACGAAGGATGCGCGGCACGCGGCACCTGCGCAGCTTTTATTTTGACACGCCGGATGGTGTGCTGCGCAACAACGGGATTACGCTGCGCCTGAGGTGTACCGGCACGCAGTGGGTGCAGACGGTCAAGCTCAACGGGTCCATCAAAGGTGGGCTGTCCAGGGTCACCGAAATCGAGGGCGTGGTTCCTGACGGCGTGGTTTCGGTCGATGCAATCGACAATCGGAAGGTCCGAGACCATATCATAAAGCTCGTTGAGAACGTGCAACTCCAGACAGTTGCCGAAACCAGCATACGCCGTACGCAGGTCGACCTCCATCTCGAGGACGGCACAAGGGCAGAAATCGCGCTCGACAGCGGCGCCGTGAAGGCAGCAGGGCGCAGCGCTCCTCTTCACGAGCTCGAAATCGAACTGATCGACGGGCAGCCGGCTGGTCTCTACCGGAGCGCGCGCATGATACTTCCGGATGGCGCCTTGCGATTCTCCCGCTATTCAAAGGCGGCACGCAGTGTGCTCCTGGCCGAAAACGGCTATATCGAGCCCCCGGCCTCGCCCCGCAAGGCCCTGCGCGTTCCGATCACCCGCAAGAGCGGTGTTGGCGAAGCCGCGCAAGACATATTGCAGGAATGTCTGGCGCAGATTTCAGCAAACATCGAGGCTGTCCGGCAGTCCGAGGATGTCGAGGGCCCGCACCAATTGCGCATAGGCCTACGGAGGCTGCGCAGTGCGCTTTCGCTCTTCGACCGGGTGATCGGGCGTCCCATCGCCGACCAGTTCGCCAATGAGGCGCGCTGGTTGGGTCACGAAATTGGGCGCTTGCGCGATCTTGACGTCGTTTTGAACGATATTGCCCGCCCATTCTATGCAGACATTCACCAGGAACCCGGCGCGAACCTCGTTTTGAGCACCCTTGAACGGCACACTCGCGATGTCCGGGCCGATCTTCGGCATACCCTCTCGGCGGAACGCGTGAACGTCTTTTTGCTTGGTCTCTCCGAGTTGATCCAGACAGGTCTTCACGCTCCGTCGAAACCCGACCGAAAGCTTAAGGATCTGGCAGACGAAAAGCTGAGCAAGCGGTGGAATCACCTCTTTGCACGTGCAGAAGGGATCGAGAGTTTCACCACAGACCAGAAACACGGGCTACGCAAGGCGCTGAAAAAGCTCCGCTATGCCATAGAGTTTCTCGGTCCGCTCTACACCCCCGCCAGCGTAAAGCGAATATCCAGCCGGTTGAAAACATTGCAAACGATGTTTGGGAGTTTGAACGATGCGGCTGTGACTGAACTCGTTCTCAGCAAGCCCCCCCTCTCCTCCATCAATGACCCGTCGGCTCAACGCGCCATTGGCCGGCTGTGGGGGGCTTGCGAGACACGCAGCGTGTATGATTGGCCTGCAACCATCGAAGACTGGAAGCTGTTGCACGAATCCTCCCCGTTCTGGAAGCATATCGAGCCCTAAACCGACAAGCTGTTCCCACGGTTGGGCGCAAACCTTCCTCCATCGCAAACACAGATGCGTGAGCCAGCAGAGAGCGGTGGAACATTTTTTGATCGTGCCGATTGTAGATCAACACACCAAATTCGGGCGGGAATGATGAAACAGTTCACAAAGACAGCGCCACGCGCATCGCTGGCCAACTTAACGCGCGCGCTTCCAAACGACATCGTTGCGGCCCTGGACCGTTTCAGTGCCATGGAGGGAGCGGGCATGACCCGTGAGCAAGCTCTTCTCACGGCACTCAGAACATGGGCTCTTTCACGCGGGTTGCTAAAAACGGAAGAAGGCGGCGGCGAGGGCTTGCGGCCCGAGCAGCTCAACGCCACAAACGATGATTGATCCTCTTGCGCATGGGAGATCACATGCCCGTCGATGATGAGCGCCCGGTCCTACTTCTGTTCCGGCACGATTTGCGCGTGGGCGACAATCTCGCTCTCTGTGCCGCCGCTGAGTCGGGTCATCCCGTTGCCGCAGCGTTTATTCTCGATGAGCAAAGCGAAGGCGCCCGACCGTTGGGCGGCGCACGGCGCTGGTGGCTGCACCACAGCCTGACAGCGCTGAAAGAAGCGCTTGAAAAGCCCGGATTGAATCTGGTTCTTCGTAGAGGCCCCATGGTGGAGACAGCCACATCGCTGGCCCAGGAGACCGGTGCAGGAACCGTTTTCTGGAACCGGCGCTATGACCCCGCGGGCATCGCATCCGACACCCGGATGAAGTCCGTTTTCAGAGAGCGCGGGATTGAAACGGACAGCTTCTCCGGCCACCTGCTTCACGAGCCATGGCGCTTGAAGACCGGTTCGGGGGGACCCTACCGGGTTTTCACGCCTTTCTGGCGTGCGATGAGGGACACCATCCACCCGCGCCCGCCTGCCGATCCACCGGTACAGGTCAAGCACTATGAGGGCCATCTGCAGGGTGACACGCTGGACGGCTGGAATCTCCTCCCGCAGAAACCCGACTGGTCGACAGGCCTGCAGGAAAGCTGGACACCAGGCGAGAGGGGCGCGCGCGAAAGACTGGCAGACTTCGTGGATGGAACCGGCGAAAACTACAAATCCCGCCGCGATCTCATGGCCGTGCCTGGCACCTCGGGCCTCTCACCGCATCTCGCGCATGGTGAAATCACCCCATTCCAGATCTGGCAGGCATTGGACGGTGAAAGCGACATCGACGAAGAGGATCTGCAAACGTTTCGCAAGGAAATCGGCTGGCGCGAGTTCTGTTGGCACCTTTTGTTCCACAACCCGAGCCTTGCAACGGAAAACTACAATCGCGATTTCGACGCGTTCCCCTGGCGCAAGGATCACGATGCGTTGCAAAGCTGGCAGCGCGGCGAGACGGGTTACCCCGTCGTCGATGCGGCCATGCGTCAGCTCTGGGAGACCGGCTGGATGCACAATCGCGCGCGGATGGTCGTCGCCTCATTCCTCGTGAAACATCTGGGCATCCATTGGCGTGAGGGCGAGGAATGGTTCTGGGACACACTGGTTGATGCCGACCCCGCCTCCAACCCGGCCAACTGGCAATGGGTGGCTGGATCCGGTGCCGATGCCGCACCGTTCTTCCGCATCTTCAATCCCGTCCTTCAGGGCGAGAAATTTGATCCGAATGGAAATTACGTCCGCCGATACGTGCCCGAACTGGCCCCACTCCCGGACAAACACCTGCATCAGCCTTGGAAAGCCCCCCAAAGCGCTCTTGAGAAGGCTGATGTAGAACTAGGTCAAACCTATCCACGCCCGATGGTTGATCACAAAACTGCCCGCGAACGTGCGCTCGACGCGTATAAATCCGTCAGGAATGCTGGCTGACTATGCCGGTCTGCCGGATTTACTGGAAACGAAATCCGCAGCCATGCGCATCTCCCGAAGAGGCCGTACCTTTGCAGTACATGCCTGGTAGGTCGGATGAGCCTTGTACGCGGCGAGTGCAGCTTCGTCACGGAACTCCGCATAAACGATGACATCCACCTCAGTGCCGATCTGATCGACCTTGCGGTTGAGACCAACCTCAAAAAAATCCGAATGCGGAATGTCAGCCAGCATGCCAAGGCCCTCGGCAATCCGCATTACGTCAGCCTCATCCTTGGCGCTGAAGAAAACGATGTGTCGAATCACGGGCCTGCCTCCTGAAATTGTGCCCGCAGATCGCGCCGTACCATACGAATGTCAATGCATCGCCATGTCGCTGGAGCGGAATCAGAATCTCAACACCCTTCAGCAAAGAACTGTTTCTTATACAAAAAAGGCCGAGCTTACGGCCCGGCCCACCAGATTTTATCGCCAAAGCGTAATGCGATAGAGGGCGAAACCCTCCTGCCCCTCGCCCGCGGGTTCAATCGAAACCCCCTCGACGCTGGAAGCGAATTCCGCTCCTTTCGGTCCCGTTTCGAACAGGACCGATGTGTCCGGCAATGGTTTGAATGCCCAGTTGGCATCGGCCGTGGGGTTGATCGTCCCCTGCTCGACAATATAGCGCACGATTACATCACGGTTCGTATCGGGCGCGGCAAAGATCACTTTGTCTGGGCCGATACCGGGGAAGTTTCCCCCTCCACCGCCACGATAATTGTTCGTCGCCACAATGAACTTCTGAGCCAGGTCAATGGGTTGGCCATTGAATTGCAAGTCAACGATACGGCTTGATTCCGCGTTGAGAAGCTCGCCCTTGGATGAATATTTGGGCGGCTGCGACAGGTCGATCCGATAGGTCACACCGTCGATCACATCAAAATTGTAGGAGGGGAAGGATGGGTCGAGCAACGGTTGGTCTGCCTTGCCCGGTTTCACCTGGTT
Organism: Nitratireductor sp. ATLC21; assembly: GCF_057196525.1. Lineage (NCBI taxonomy): Bacteria > Pseudomonadati > Pseudomonadota > Alphaproteobacteria > Hyphomicrobiales > Phyllobacteriaceae > Nitratireductor > Nitratireductor sp. ATLC21. Next base: position 759,722 of record NZ_JBXUOU010000001.1, read on the forward strand.
GAAAATTCCAGCGGACATTTCCAGCCATTCCTTCACATCCGCCCCGGTCACCAGAACGGCCTGAACCGTGTTTGGATACAGATAGAGATCGGCCACATTCTTGATGGCCATATCGCCGGCCGGCACGTCCGTATAATAGTCGGGGCCGCCGCGACCACCCGCCTTGAAGGGCGCTGCCGCCGACAGGACCGGCAGATCCTTGTACTCGCCATCCTTCAGCATGTCGGTGATGTACCAGGTCTGTGCCTGACTCACGATCTGCACGGAGGGATCGTCGGCCACCAGCGCGAAATAGGAATGCAGCGGCGCAGACGTCTTGCCCACAGCCGTGCGCACATATTTAAGGGTTGCCTCGTGGTCGTCGCGGACCGCTTCCTCGACCTCCGCCTTGCTCTCGACGAGCGGCTCGGTCTGGCGTTCCACCCGCTTGAAAATCGGGCGCGCCTCGGAGGTCGCATTCACGACCACCCAGCTCTGCCCGTCCCTTTCCAGAAGCAGGTCGATGAGACCCAGATGCGAGCCCCAGAAACCGCCCATCACGGCCGGCTTGCCTGCGATCGTGCCCTTCGCATTGTCCACGCCTTCGATCCCCTCGAACTTCGGACCGGGAAAGTCGAGATGGCTGTGACCGGTCACGATCGCATCGATGCCCTCAACGCCCGCAAGCAACAAAGACGCATTTTCGAGGTTTTCCTCATATTGCGCCGGACCGATACCGGAATGAGACAGCGCCACCACGATGTCGGCGCCCTCCTCGCGCATCTGCGGCACCCAGGCCTCCGCCGCGCGAATGATGTCGCGCGTCATCGCCTTGCCGGTCAGATGTTTGGAATCCCAGTTCATGATCTGCGGCGGAACAAAGCCGATCAGGCCGACACGAATGGGATGCTCCGCCCCGCTGCCGTCCTTCACTGTCCGGTCAAGGATGACATAGGGTTTCAGGAACAGGTCATCATCGCGTCCATTTGCGGCAAGCTGTCCCTTGGTCAGATTAGCACAGACAAAGGGAAAATTGGCGCCCGCAAGCACCTTGAACATGAAATCGAGCCCGTAATTGAACTCGTGATTGCCAAGCGTGGAGCAATCATAGCCCAGCGTGTTCATGCCCTTGATCACCGGGTGAATGTCTCCCTCGCGCATGCCGCGCTCATAGGCGATGTAATCCCCCATCGGGTTGCCCTGGAGGAAGTCGCCATTGTCGACAAGGATCGAGTTCGTCGCCTCGGCGCGGATTGCGTCAATGATCGATGCGGTGCGGGCGAGCCCCATCGTGTCATTCGGCTTGTCCGCGTAATAATCATAGGGAAAGACATGCACATGCAGATCGGTGGTCTCCGTGATGCGCAGATGCGCCTGGTTCACCGAAGCTTTGGCGGAAAAAGGGTGCATCAGCACCATGGAACCTGCGGCAGCAGAGCCCGCCAGGAACGAACGGCGGGACATGGAGGCGTATGCGGACATCATGATCGTCTCTCCTGGGCCTTTGAAAAGAACCGGCGAAGGAGCATGATTGCGCCGTCGCGTTGAGACTTCCAGCAAAATCTCGTGACGCCGGCGTGACACGGGTCCAGGCCGCTCCATGACGGTCGTCTGTCGTGTCCAGGACAGGATTGCAGCAGCAGCCGATGCAGCCTCCTCAAGGCTGACCGCTTTGAACGATGGGGAGAGATGCGATGAACGATGAAGCAAACGAACGTAAAATGACCTATGCCTCTCCACCCTGCTTCATGCACGAGCTGGCCGACGGAGCCGGTTCATCCCATGAGGAGGTTTGGCCGGAGGTTCGCCGCTGGCGCAGGGCCACACGCGAGCGCCTGATCACTGAGCGCCTAGCCATCCCCGCCGCCGAGCGCGCGCGCCTTGCGGGCGTCATTGCGCAAAAGCTCGACGCTCTGATCGGAGATCCTTCAGGCCGCGTCCTTGGCCTCTACTGGCCGTTTCGGGGCGAACCGAACCTGCGCCCATGGCTCGCCACCCTCGATAACCGCGGCGCCACGCCAGCCTTGCCGGTCGTCATACGGAAAGCCGCACCCCTCCTCTTCCGCCCCTATCGCCCGGGAGACAGGCTTGAACGCGGGGTCTGGAACATTCCCGTTCCGTCAGTCGACAAGACGGTCATTCCCGACATCATCATTTCCCCGCTGGTGGGTTTCGATGCTTCCAGCTACCGACTGGGCTATGGTGGCGGGTTTTATGATCGAACCATCGCCGTCTTGCCGAAACGGCCGCTTCTCATCGGCATCGGCTACGCCCTAGCCGAAGTGCCGACGATCTACCCGCAGCCCCACGACATTCCAATGGACCACATTGTTGTTGCCGGCTGATTGCCCCCGCCGTCAGGCCATCTGCGGTTTCAACCCCATACCGGTCCTGTCCACCACCTCGCGCAACGCGAAAGCGGAATTGATCTTGATCACATGGGGCATACCGGTCAGCCACTCTTTGTGAATCCGTTCGTAATCCTGCAGGTCACGCGCCGCAATCCGCAGGATATAATCATACTCACCCGACATGAGATGGCAGGACACCACATTCGGACAGCGCTGCACTGCCGCCTCAAACTCGCTGAGTGTGCGTTCAAACTGTCCCGAAAGCGAGATATGAACAATGACGGTGACGCCATGGCCAAGGGCTGCATTTGAAAGCCGGGCATGGTATCCTTTGATGACGCCGCTCTTTTCCAGATTGTCGAGGCGGCGCGAACAGGCTGACTGCGACAGGCCCACCTGTTCCGCAAGCGCGGAATTGGATATTCGCCCATCCTTCTGCAGAACTTCCAAAATGGCGATATCAATCCTATCAAGAGCCATTCTTCGAAATTCCTCCCAAGTTCTCGCGATTTTACGCAAGAAATAACGAAAAACCAGCCGCAGCGCAAATAACTTCGCAAAGACGTTCGGCCGTTTTTGTGGTCTCATCCATTGAGCCAGAAAAATCGCTGCTAAGCCCGGAGGAAACGCCCATGCGCGTCGGCTGCCCGAAAGAGATCAAGAATCACGAATACCGTGTCGGCCTGACGCCCGGTTCGGTACGCGAATATGTGGCGCACGGGCACGAGGTGCTGGTGGAAACCGGTGCGGGTGCGGGCATCGGTGCCGATGACAATGCCTATCGTGGGGCCGGCGCCATCATTGCCCGGTCGGCGGAGGAGGTCTTCGCCAAGTCGGACATGATCGTCAAGGTCAAGGAGCCGCAGCCCGCCGAATGGGTACAGCTGCGCGAAGACCAGATCCTCTACACCTATCTTCACCTCGCGCCTGACCCGGATCAGACCCGAGGTCTTGTCGATGCCGGCGTCACTGCGATTGCCTACGAAACCGTGACCGACACGCGCGGCGGCCTCCCCCTGCTTGCTCCCATGTCGGAAGTGGCGGGCCGTCTTGCGATACAGGCTGGTGCCACCGCCCTTCAAAAGGCCAATGGCGGACGGGGCGTGCTCCTTGGTGGCGTTCCGGGCGTTCTTCCCGGCAAGGTCGCCATCATCGGCGGCGGCGTGGTGGGTCTCAATGCGGCCAAGATGGCCGTTGGCCTCGGTGCCGATGTGACGATCATCGATCGTTCCATTCCCCGCCTGCGCAAGCTGGACGACATCTTCAATGGCCGCGTCCACACGCGCTACTCCACCGTTGAGGCGTTGGAAGAAGAATGCTTCTCTTCCGATGTCATTGTCGGCGCCGTGCTCATTCCTGGCGCTGCAGCGCCCAAGTTGGTCACCCGCGAGATGCTTTCGGGCATGAAGAAGGGCGCCGTGCTGGTCGATGTCGCGATCGATCAGGGCGGTTGCTTCGAAACCTCGCATGCCACCACCCATTCTGACCCCACCTATGAGGTCGACGGCATCATTCACTATTGCGTGGCAAACATGCCGGGCGCCGTGCCCGTTACCTCGGCACATGCCTTGAACAACGCCACACTGCACTATGGTCTGCAGCTTGCCGACAAGGGCCTTAAGGCACTCGTCGACGATCAGAACCTGCGCAATGGCCTGAACGTCCACAAGGGCCGCATCACAAACCAGGCCGTTGCCGAAGCGTTGGGCTACGAAATGGCCGAGCCGAAATCCGCGCTCGCCGCCTGAAAATAAACACTCTGCCTCCAACGTTGCCCGCCGGAAACGGCGGGCTTTTTTGTTCGTTGCTCGAGGTAAAGGCGGTCAGGCCCGGTCTATGCGCACCTGATAGCAGTTGTATTGCGCAGAACGCATGTGAAGATAGGCAATATCTTCACGCTGCAGGAGTTCGTGTGCCCGCGTACAAATATCCTGTTTCGGCGTCACTGCCCCCGTGCCATAGACAATACGATCGTCATGACCGTAACCGCGCACAAGCCATTCCGTGCGGGCGCGAAACAGTTCGGGCATGACATCGCTGTCCGGTGCCCGTTCGCATTCGTCCGCACACAGAAAAATCGGCCCCGTCTCGGCATAGGGCTGGGTCTGCGGAAATGGCCGGTACGCCAGGACAAGATAGGGTTTTCCCTCAGGTACCGAACGAAGGCAATGGCGGCATGGAACACCACTGCCGTCCGATAATCTTCGTTCGGGCTTCATCCCATAAGCATCGGGTGCGCCATTGCGAAAGGCGTTCGCTTCATCGCTCGTCATGGCCACAAATTTGATCAGTCCCATAACTGGTCTCCTTCAATAATGAAGGGACCAGTTTGCCTGCCGGATTATCCACTTCCACCCGAATCCAGCCAAATCCGCCTGTCAGCGTCCTCTTGTCAGCGCAGGAAGTCGTCGATGCGGCGCAGGGTCACGCGCCGGTTGCGCCAGTTCTCATTGGGTGTGGGCACCAAAAGAAATTCCTCGCCATAACCAACTGTCTCCAGCATACGCGCGGGCACACCGAACTCGCGCACCAATACGCGCCTCAGTGAAGCAGCACGGCGCTCGGAGAGTTGCTGGTTGTAGCCGAAAGACCCGACCGCATCCGTGTGCCCTTCCAGAAGCACAATGGTTCCCGGCCGCCGGCGACGCAGCTGATGCAGGGCATTGGCGATCTCTTCCACCTTGCGAAACTGGGAGTAAGGGATCTCAGCCGAATCAAAGCCGAAATTGATCGCCTGAATATCGATGGAAGGCGCACGACGGCGCAGGTCGGGCCGGCGTTTCAGTTCGCGCACAGTCACACGGTCCTGCGGGCGTACGCGCCTCGTTGGAGCTGCCTCCAGGCTCCGCTGAATGCGAGATGCCGAAGGCATGGTGGATTGTGCCATGGCCGCACTCGGCAAAAAGGCCGCTGCAATGACGGTCCCAAGCATCTGACGGCGATTCAACATGGAAAGCTCCTTTCAGGAAACAGGTTCGTCCGTTCTGGCGATCTTTGTGCAAGACGTCTGAATTCAGGATGAACGTGCTGTTGCCTGTCTTTCAGCCTTCCTTCCCGGTCACAACTTGTGTGTCTTCACGGCCACCCCACTCACTCCAGGATCCGTCATAAAGCTGATTGTCCGTGTGCCCCAGCGTTTCCAGCGCCAGCGTGATCACCGCCGCAGTCACCCCGGAACCACAGGATGTCACCACAGGTCGATTTAGATCGATGCCCGCCTGTTCAAACAGCGCCCGCAAATCCGGCGGTGCAAGAAGCCTGCCGTCGCGCGCAAGAGCCGAAGCCGGCACATTGCGTGCTCCTGGCATGTGGCCCGAACGCATGCCAGGACGCGGCTCCGGATCTTCACCTGTAAAGCGTCTCGCGGGACGCGCATCGGCGATCTGCGCTGATCCGTCTTCAACAGCCTTCCGTACAGCATCGATGTCGGCGACACGCGTTTCATCCAGCGCAGCGTTGAAAACGGAGGGAGCGATCTTGGTTGGCTCGTTGGTCAGCACACGCTCCTCGGCCCGCCAGCCGTCCAGGCCGCCATCGAGAACCCGCACATCTTGCGCGCCCATGACCCGGAACATCCACCACACACGCGGCGCAGAAAACAGGCCCGGCCCGTCATAGACCACGATGGTGTCGGTTTTGGAGATCCCCATGGCGCTCACATGCCGCTGAAAGGTTGCGGCATCTGGCAGCGTATGCGGCAAATCAGAACCGGCATCCACAACCGCGTCCTGATCGAAAAACACCGCCCCTGGGATGTGGGCTGCCTCGTACTCCGCCTTCGCATCTCTCCCTTGCGCCGGCAGATACCAGGAGGCATCGACAATGGAGAGACCGGGTTGATCCAGTCGGTTCTCCAGCCATTCGGACGAAACGGTAAATCGGCTTGTTTCACTCATGGGATCCTCGCGATATCAGTTTGCTGGCGGAGGGCCAAAACGAATGCGGAAGCGGCGGTTCTCCCGCCCCTTTTTCTCGATCTTCCCGATATGGATTTCCCCGACTTCGGCCGTGTTCGCAACATGCGTGCCGCCGCATGGCTGGCTGTCGACGCTCGCCTCATCGCCGATACAGACAAGCCTGATGCGCCCAGCCCCCCGCGGCGGTCGCACATTCTTCGATTTCACAAGACCGGGATTGGCATCAAGCTCCTCCTCACTGATCCAGCGGGTGAAGACAGGATGTCCCCCGTTCACCAGCTCCATCAGCCTGGCGCTGACATCCTCCTTGGTGACGCTTGCATCGGGGAGATCAAAGTCTACCCGTGAATCGGCCTCATTCACCGAAGCCCCGGTGATCGGAAAAGGACAGATCACGCTCAGAAGGTGACAGGCCGTGTGCATACGCATCAGCTTGAAGCGGCGATCCCAGTCGATCGTTAGCTGCAAAGTCTCGCCCATCTCGGGTAAAACCTGCTCCGCAACGGGCACATGGATGATCTCATCCTTGGTCTCCCCCGTCACCGTGGCAGCGATCTGGATAATCGAGCCATCCTCGCGGACAAAGCGTCCGGTGTCGCCCGGCTGCCCGCCAGACGTGGCGTAAAACATCGTGCGGTCCAGAACGATTCCGCCGCGATCATTGATCCCGATGACGCGCGCCGCGCCTTCGCGCATATAGGCATCATCTCGAAAAAGCGCTTCCGTCTGCGCCATCAGGCAACCTCCTCGAACGGAACGTCGATCTCCGGAGATTGATCCATCCAGCCGGGTACAGGCAGCCCCTTTTCGCGCAGGAATGATGGATTGAAGAGCTTGGACTGGTAGCGCGTTCCGTAGTCACAGAGGATCGTCACAATGCGATGCCCCGGCCCCAGTTCCCGCGCAAGCCGGATGGCGCCGGCGATATTGATCCCGGTCGAGCCGCCAAGACACAGCCCCTCCTCCTGCACCAGATCAAAGACGATCGGCAGCGCCTCGTCGTCGGGGATCTGGAAAGAGAAATCGGGCGCAAAGCCATCCAGATTGGCCGTGATACGCCCTTGCCCTATACCTTCGGTGATCGACGTGCCCTCGGATTTCAGTTCACCCGCAGTGTAATAGCTGAAAAGGGCCGCCCCCATCGGATCGGCCAGTGCCACCTTCACATCTCTGCTTTTGCCGCGCAGGCCCTCTGCCACTCCAGCCAGGGTTCCCCCTGTGCCGACAGCCGAAACGAAACCGTCGATCTTTCCTCCCGTCTGCTCCCAGATTTCCGCAGCGGTTGTGCGCACATGGCCTTCCCTATTGGCGACATTGTCGAACTGATTGGCCCAGATGGCACCGCTCTGCTCCGATTTTGCGAGCTGCTCGGCAAGGCGGCCGGAAACCTTCACATAATTGTTCGGGTTCTTGTAGGGGACAGCCGGAACCTCGATCAGTTCAGCTCCCAGCACCCGCAAGGCATCTTTCTTTTCCTGGCTCTGGGTCTCGGGAATAACAATCACGGTGCGATAACCCAGCGCCTTGGCCACCACTGTCAGGCCGATGCCGGTGTTGCCCGCAGTGCCTTCCACAATGACGCCGCCTGGCTTCAAAAGCCCCCGTTTCTCTGCATCGCGGATGATAAAAAGCCCGGCCCGGTCCTTGACCGATTGGCCCGGGTTCATGAACTCGGCCTTGCCGAAAATCTCGCATCCCGTTTCTTCGGAGGCCCGCTTGAGGCGGATCAGTGGGGTATTGCCAATGGCGTCCACAACCGAGTTTTTCATGGCATCCTCTTTCGATTTTTGCGGAGGTTAGAAAGCCCATAGCGGCGTTGCAAGGTGCGATTTTGCGCCACAGCGCAAAAGCACGCAAAGCTGTCGCTTATTGTATGCCTGCAGAAACGATTTCCGTGTGTACTGTCCACAAGGCGCTTTTCAACATGCGCCACGCCCGATAAACCTGCCCCAAAATTGGAGGGGATTGGGATGGCGCTTTACCGGGCCAATCCAAAGGATGGAGTAGCATGGATCACCGGCGCCAGCACCGGCATCGGACGGGCGCTTGCGGTGCGTCTTGCCGGCCAGGGATACACTGTCGCCGCCACTGCCCGCGCCGAAGATGGTCTTTCCTCCATCACCCGTGAAGCAGAAGATCTCGAAGGGCGAATATTCGTTTTCCCCTGCGACGTGATGAACGAAGCAGGGATGGAGCGCACCGTTGCGCAAATCGAAAAAAATCTCGGACCTATCACGCTGGCAGTCTTCAATGCAGGAACATATTTGCCGGTGCGGGGTGACCGGCTTGAAACCACCAACTTTGTTCGCAGCTACCAGATCAATGTTTTTGGCACACTGAACGGCTTGATTCCGGTGTCCGACCGGATGCGTGACCGCGGCTTCGGCCACATCGCGGTCATGGGCTCTGTCACCTCTTTCTTCGGAATGCCGTCCGCTGCCGCTTATGGGTCGACAAAAGCCGCGCTCAACAATCTCGTCGAAGGTTTGCGCTACGATTTCGAGAAGCTCAACATCCGGACTCAAATCATCAATCCGGGCTTTGTTGCCACGCCGCTCACCAGGAAGACAAATTTCTCTATGCCGGCACTTTTGACCGCGTCGGAGGCTGCCCGCCGCATCGATAGAGGCCTTCAAAAGGGCGGGTACGAAATCACCTTCCCAAAGCGGCTGGTCTGGCCGCTTAAATTTCTGCGGCTCTTCCCATCGTCCTTGATCTTTTTTGTCATGTATCGCCTGACTGGCTGGAACAAGCGTTCCCTGGGACCACGTAAGAAAACGGAAAAACGCGCATCCGCCAAAACCTGACCTCAGCCGCCATGCCTCCGCTCGATCTCGGGCGGAGCATCTTTGCAGGCCAGGTATATCGCCAGTGAAAGAGCAATCAGCGCCGCATAGAAAACGAACAGGGTCTGGTACGCTGCTACCGGATCGCCAGGCACGGTGGATACTGACACAACGCCACCGGTGAGAAACTGCATCACCCCGGCGCCGCCCACTGAAAAGAAGTTCAAAAGTGTCACGCCGCGCCCCGTCAGATGGGCTGGAACAAACGCTCGGCCATGCGCCATCAACAGGCCATAGCTCGCGCCACACAGGCCGATGACCACAAAGATGGTCGTGGTTGTGACAATAGACGTGACCGGGCTGATAGCCAGGAACAGGATCGCCAAGAGCCCGATGAGGTTGCCGCCCACGGCCACCCATTTCCGTGTGCGAAAAAAAACGTCCAGCGGGCCGTAGACAAAACTGCCGGCCGACATCGCCAGCGCCATGAAAAGCGTGGCCTTCCCGATCATCAGCGCATCCGCGCTATAGACCTCGGAAAGATAGGGCCCGGCCCAAAGCCCGCGAATGCCTGCGGCGGGCGCATAGTTCAAGGCAGTCAAAGGAAGGATTGGCCAGAGCACGCGAAGGCTGAGGAGCTCGCGATATCCCTTGAACCCCGAACCGGTTTCCTGTCCAGTTTCTCCTGCCGGGGCAGGATCCCGAACAAGCAGATGAATGGCGATGCCGGTGAGAATCGTGAAAAAAGCCAGCCCGCCCATCACGCTTCGCCAGCCAAAAGCTTCTGCCGCCGCAGCCATCGGCGCAGATCCCACAACATTGCCGAGCGTCCCGAAGGCGACCAGCCAGGAAATGAGGATGGTAAGGCGTCCCGCCGAAAAGGATTTTGCGAAGATGAACACGGAGGCCATCAAGACGGCAGAGCACCCTGCCCCGTTGAGTGCCATGGCAAGAATGATTGTGCCAGGCGTCGGCGCGAGTGCAAACATCAGCGCGCCACCCCCGCCACAAACCGTCAGCAAAAAAGCTGCCGTGCGGCGTGGGCCATAGCGGTCGAGCGACACGCCCACCACGAACTGCATCAGGGCAAAAACAACGAACCACGCACCCGACGCCATCGAAAGCTCAGCCTTGGTGGCACCGAGTTCGGTCGTCAACGCCGGGGTCAGGACAGCCAGAAACGACCGGTAGAATTGCGACAGGACATATCCAATCGCCAAAGTCGCAAGACCGATCATCGCTTCGCCATTCCCTCCCGTTCTTGCCACAAGCCCAGACAGACTTGGCCTAACCGAACAGGCCGCCGGCGACAATTGGGCCAGACCGGCCTATCGGCCGATCAGCCCTGATCGTGAATATGGCTCAAAAGGCTAAGCGGCGCGCATGCCAGGCCGCCTGTTGCGGTTTCTGCGGCGTCGGCGTACGGGTTTGTCGCCTTCGTTTTGCCCTTGTTCTGCGCGGTGCTGCGGTTTCGCAGCGGACCGCTGCGGTCTGCGATTTTCGCCACCTTTCGAAGGTTTCGGCGCAGCGCGACGCTCACCGGCATTGTTGGCCGGGGGCTGACGGACCGGATCAGGCTCCGATGTGTAATCCGCCTTCAATGGCAGTCGCATCCGGATAATTTTTTCCACGGCCTTAAGCTTGTCAGCCTCGGCGGGATCGCACAGCGTCACTGCCTCGCCGGAAGCGCCATTGCGGCCAGTACGCCCGATGCGATGCACATAGCTTTCGGGCTGGTCGGGCAGGTCGAAATTCACCACATGGCTGATTCCGGGAACGTCAATGCCACGCGCCGCGATATCGGTCGCCACGAGAATACGCACCGATCCGTCCCGAAAGCCGTTCAGCGCGCGCTGGCGGGCATTCTGGGATTTGTTTCCGTGAATAACGGCAGCCTCGAACCCATCACGCTCCAGATCGCGTGTCACACGATCGGCACCGTGCTTCGTACGCGCAAAGACGATCACCGATCGCATGGCCTCATCTGCCAGCATGTCGGAGAGAATCTTGCGCTTCTGCTTGGTACGCGCCATCACCAGATGCTGAGTGATCTCACCCGCCGTGGTCGACTGCTTTGCAATTTCGACCCGCAAGGGATCGTTGAGCAGGCTTTTTGCAAGCCCCTCGATTTCCTTGGGCATGGTCGCGGAGAACAATGCGGTCTGGCGCGCAGGATGCGTTGCACGCGCGATGCGCCGCACATCATTGATGAAGCCCATGTCCAGCATTCGATCGGCCTCGTCGAGCACCAGCCAGCGTGTTTCGGCCAGCGAAAGCTCGCCTGACCGCACGATATCGGTCAGTCTGCCCGGCGTCGCCACCAGGATGTCGACACCCTGAGCAAGCCGCTTCACCTGGCTGTTGCGGGAGACACCACCAAGAACCAGCGCTGTGGCCAGATGCGCGTGGCGCGAAAGTTCACGCACCACATCGTCGATCTGCACGGCCAGTTCCCGCGTCGGGCACAGGATCAGCGCCCTGGCGGTCTTGCGAACCCGTTTGGAGCCAAGCGCGATGATCTGCGAGAGAATGGGCAGTGAGAAAGCCGCCGTCTTGCCGGAACCGGTCTGTGCGATTCCGAGAACGTCGCGCTTAGCAAGCATTGCGGGAATGGCCTTCTCCTGGATCGGCTTGGGGGTCACAAACCCCGCATCTTCAGCCGCCTTCAACAGTGAGCCCGTAATTCCCAGTTCCGCGAAACCAATCTGTTTCGCATTGTTGTCATTGGTCAATTTGCAATCTTTCCCATGCTGACGCCGTCAGGCGTCGCAATTGATACGTGGCAGGGCGCAACCTGCCGAATAAATGTTTGAATGAACGACGAGACGACGGGTATACCCCGTGCGGCTGCGCTGTCGCGCCGGCAGTGCCGGCTTAAGCTCCCGCCCGCGGGCGGTGGCATCAGACGCAACCAGTCATTTTAGAAAGCCGGCAGCGCCAGCCCATGCGTCTTGGCGTCATATGGGCTATTCGAGGACAAAGTGCAATCTCTAATTTGTGCTTTGCAACCAGACGGTCCCTCACGGAACGGCGTCCGAACGGCAGGGAGCGTTCCCCCTTTGCCCTCAGCCTCAGATGATCAATCCGGCGATCGTGTCGTTGTTCGTAATATCCTGATAGGCCCAGCCTGCAGCGTCGAACCGTTGGGTCAGCACATCGAAGTTTGCGTGGTTCCGTGTCTCTATGCCGATCAGAACCGAACCGAAATTGCGCGCCGATTTCTTGAGATATTCAAACCGCGTGATGTCGTCTTCCGGCCCCAGAAGATCGAGGAAATCGCGCAATGCACCAGGTCGCTGCGGGAAGCGGAAAATGAAGTACTTTTTAAGCCCCTCAAAGCGAAGCGCTCGTTCCTTCACATCCGGCAGACGCTCGAAGTCGAAATTTCCGCCCGACACCACTGCAATCACGGTTCGCCCTGCAAGGTCCTGCGGCGCGAAATCCTTTAGCGTATCGATCGCCAGCGCTCCCGCCGGTTCCAGAACCACCCCCTCGATGTTCAGCATTTCGATCATCGTCGCGCATAGCCGGTTCTCCGGCACCAGATGCACGGCCTCGGCATCAAACGCCTTGAGATGCGAAAACGGAGCCGCGCCAATCTCGGCGACAGCAGCCCCGTCGACAAAATTGTCTACCCTTTCAAGCCGCACAGGCCGGTCCTGCACCAGCGCCTGCTGCAGGCTGGCGGCACCCTCCGGTTCGGCAAAAGCAAAGGCTCCCGCCTCCCCGCACGCGGTAAGATAACGCGTCACGCCAGAGGCCAGCCCGCCACCGCCGACGGGCAGAATCACCAGGCTGTCGTCCATCTGCGCCCCGTCGAACGACTGGATCTGCTCGGCGATCTCTCGTCCGACTGTCGCCTGCCCCTCGATGATGTCCGGGTGATCGAATGGCGGCACCATTGCCCCGCCACTTTCCTCTGCGAATGAAAGCGCGGCACGGTAACAATCATCAAAAAAATCGCCAATCAGCCGGATTTCAACGAAATCTCCGCCGAAAATACGCGTTTTGTCGATTTTCTGCTGAGGCGTCGTAACCGGCATGAAAACGACGCCCTTGCAGCCGAAATGGCGGCATACATAAGCAAATCCCTGTGCATGATTGCCCGCCGAAGCACAAACGAAGGTTCGCTCCTGCCCTCCGCGTGCCATCGCCTTGCGGAAGAAATTGAAGGCGCCGCGTATCTTGTAGGAACGAACCGGCGTCAGATCCTCACGCTTCAGGAAAACCCGGGCGCCGGTTTTCTTGGACAGGTAATCGTTCTCCTGAAGCGGCGTCTCGGCAAAAAGCGAGCGCAGCGCGTCCGCCGCCTCCGCGACCGCATTGACGAACTCGTCCTTTCTCGCTGCTGCACTCATGCTCTCTTGCCTATCCCGTACTTGTGTCCTACGGGCTATTGCATATCGGGGCGCGGGACGCCACTCTCGCGCCAGGGAGGGGGACCGTTTCCCGAACAACAGACGCTTTGATGAGCAGCCTGAGGTTCAGTCCTTGCAGTATCTCGCCATACGCGCCGCACTCCACATCGCGGCGGTCTTTGCCATATACCTTTCGGCCGCCATGCTCATCCCGGCCGCCGTAGACCTTTACTATGGCAATGACGATTGGCAGGTGTTTGCCTTTTCCGCACTCTTCACCGGCGGGCTTGCCATTGGCGTGTCGCTTGCCACCCAAGGGCGCGCGCCTGCCATTTCCTCCCGTTTCGGCTTTCTCGTTGTCAACCTCTTGTGGATGACGGCCTGCATCGCCGGAGCCGTGCCGATGCTGGCCTCTTCGGTGGAATTCAGTGTGGCGGATGCATTTTTCGAATCCGTTTCAGGCGTCACCGCAACTGGCGCCACGGTTATCGTAGGTCTCGACAGTATGCCTCCCGGGCTGCTTATCTGGCGCTCCATACTACAATGGATCGGCGGCCTCGGTGTGATTGCGCTAGGACTTTTCGTCCTTCCGTTTCTCAATGTGGGCGGCGTGTCGTATTTCCGGATCGAATCCTCCGATATCGAAGACCGGCCTTTCGACCGTTTCTCGACATTCGGGCTGGGCCTCATCAGCATCTACTCGCTGCTCACACTCGCCTGCGCCATTGCCTATGCGGCGGCGGGCATGCGGGCGTTTGATGCAGTAAATCACGCACTGACAACCATCGCGACGGCAGGCTTCTCCACCCACGATGCGTCCATGGGTTATTACGCCGACAATCCGGCGGTCCTTTGGATCAGCACCCTCTTCATGTTCATTTCGGCACTGCCCTTCTCAATCCTGATCCTCTTTGCCGTTCGCGGCAGACTTGATGCGCTACGCGATCCTCAGATCCGCGTCTTCGCCGGTTATGTGATCGTGTTCGTCCTAGCCGTTGCCATCTATCTGCGTCTTGTCCACGACCACACGTTTTTCGATGCCCTCACCCATTCGGCCTTCAATTTCGTGTCGATTATCACCACCACAGGCTATGCCAGCGACGACTATTCCCAATGGGGAGCTTTTGCCGTGGCCGCTGCCTTCGTCGCCATGTTCCTCGGCGGCTGTTCCGGGTCGACCACCGGTGGAATCAAGGCCTATCGGTTCCTGATCCTGTTCAAGCTTCTGGCAAATGGCCTGCGCCGCTTCGTCTATCCAAACACGATCGTCACAGTGCGCTACGGCGACCGACCGGTGGATGACGATCTGCAACGCGCAGTCGTGCTGTTCATGTCGGCATTTCTTGTTATCTGGGCGGTCATCATCCTGCTGCTTGCCGCCACCGGACTCGATTTCGTCACCGCCATTTCCGCCGCGCTGACCGGCCTCACCAATGTCGGCCCCGGTCTTGGACAGGTCGTTGGCCCCGCGGGCAGCTTTGCGCCGGTTCCCGATCTCGCCAAATGGATAATCGCCTTTGCCATGCTGATGGGACGGCTTGAAATATTGGCGGTTTTGGTCATCTTCACGCCGGTTTTCTGGGAAAGATAGGCTTCCAAGTGAAACCTCTTTCCTCCTAATGAGACCTGGGATCCGATATTTTTGATCCACAAAGCACGAGCAGGATTTTCGTCGCATGCCGTTCCGCAAATTCCCGAACCTGTTCGTCCTTCTGCTGCTCTTCCTGATCACGGGCTGTGCAAACCCGCACGCTTCCCGTCTGATAGCCGAAACGATTGCACCTGCACGCTCTGATCAGATTGCCGGAAATCATGGCATTTTCATCGCCACCAATCGAATGCCAACCGACAAGCCTGGCGAAATATTTGCCGGCGGGCGGGCACCCGAACCGGCCTTCGCAAAGGTCGAGATCACGGTTCCCGCCGTGCATGAAACCGGAAAGATGGAGCTCGCTCCAAATCCCCGTATTGCCGACCCTGCCCGCTATTTTGCGGCTCACCGCGCAATACTCTTTGCCGGGGGAAGCGATTTCGAAAAAGCACTCAGAGACGACATCGCCGCCCACAACGGACGCGCACTCGTCTTTATCCATGGATACAACACTGGCTTCGACGACGCGGTCTATCGAGCCGCGCAGATCTTTCATGATTCAGAATATGCCGGCACGCCGATTCTGTTCTCCTGGCCGTCGGCTGGCCGCACCATCGATTATGTCTATGACAGCAACAGTGCCACTTCAGCGCGCGACGCGCTTGAAGAGACCCTGCGCACGCTCGCCCGCGCCGGTGCTCGACGCATCGATGTTGTGGCTCATTCAATGGGCAGTTGGGTGACCATGGAGGCCTTGCGTCAGCTTGCCCTTTCAGGAGATCGCGATCTCGGGGGAAGGCTCGCCGACGTCATCCTCGCCTCTCCAGACATCGATATCGATGTGTTCAAGGGCCAGATGCGGCGCTACGGCGTGCCACAGCGGCCCTTTGCAGTCCTGACTTCCCAGAATGACAGAGCACTCACCCTCTCCGGCTTCATTGCCGGCAATCAGCCTCGGCTCGGTGATTATCGCAACGCAGAAGACCTGACGGCGCTGGGTGTGACGGTGATCGATGTCACCAATGTCTCCTCCGGAGACTGGCTCAACCACACCAAATTTGCCGAGAATCCGGTCCTCGTTCGCCTGCTCGGCGAGCGCTTGTCCAGCGAGGGAGAGCTGAACGAGGAGGATGAAGACGTGGTTATAGGCCAAATGGAGAGACTTGTGCGCGGCCTCGGACAGACGTTCGGCTCGGCCGCCGATATCGTCATCACCACGCCGCTCAACGTTATAGAGCTCGCGACCGGCCAAGGACGACGCCGGTGATCTGGTTTATCATAGAAACAAGTCGACCTTTCGGAAATTCGATACGTCGATGATACCTGCGTCGGAGATCCGAAGTTCCGGAATCACCACCAGCGCCAGAAGCGAATGCTGCATATAGGCATTGTTGAGCGTGCAGCCCATCTCTCGCATGGCTGCAGTCAGCTTCGCCGCCTTCCGCGCCACCACTTCCGCGCGCTCGTCCGACATCAGCCCGGCAATCGGCATCTCGACCAGCGCGAGCTCGCGCCCCTTCGAGAAAAGCACCACGCCGCCGCCGACTTCGCCCAGCCGGTTGGCGGCTTTCGCCATGTCCTCCTTATTGGTCCCCACCACGATCATGTGATGTGAATCATGTGCAACCGTCGAGGCCATCGCACAGTCTTGCATATAGCCGAAGCCCGAAACAAAACCGTTCGTCACCTGCCCTGTGCCGCGATGCCGTTCCACCAGAGCAATCTGGCAGACATCATTGCGCCGATCCATGGCGACAACCCCGTCCTCGACAGTGAGTTCTGCTTCGAGTGCCCGCGTTGGCGCCTGGTTCTCGATTACACCGATCACCCGCGCCCGCACATGCTTCGCCCCTTCCGGCGCCGCGATGTCGAAATCCTCTGCTGCAATCTCCTTGCCAAGCCGCACCGTGCTCTTCGCCTTCTCGGGGTAATCATAAACGGGAATGTCTGCCTCGAGCCGACCACCCCGCGCGAGCCTCACACCCCGCGCGAACACCTCGTCAATGGCAAGTTCGGCCAGGTCCGACACGATGAGAAAATCGGCTCGCCGTCCCGGTGCGATAGAACCAAGCTCGCGTTCGAGACGAAAATGCTCGGCCGTGTTGATCGTCGCCATCTGGATCGCCGTAACCGGTTTCAGCCCCTGGGCGATCGCATGCCGCACCACTCGGTCCATATGCCCGTCATCGACCAGCGTTCCAGAGTGGCTGTCATCTGTGCACAGAATGAAATTGCGCGGGTCGAGCCCCTGTTCTGTCACCGCCTTGATCTGGCTTGCCACATCATACCAGGCTGAGCCCAACCGCAGCATGGCCTTCATGCCCTGCCTTACGCGTGCAATTGCATCCTCGGCGCGCGTGCCCTCATGGTCGTCCTCCGGCCCGCCGGCCACATAACCGTGAAACGGCAGACCAAGGTCCGGCGAGGCATAATGCCCGCCAACCGTCTTCCCAGCCTTCACAGTCGCAGCAATTGCCCCAATCATCGTCGCGTTGTTTGCAGCTACACCGGGGAAATTCATCACTTCGCCAAGCCCGATGATGTTTGGCCAGTTCATGGCTTCCGCCACATCCTCGGCCGTGATTTCGGCGCCGGCATTCTCCAGGCCCGGAGCGGAAGGCACACAGGATGGCATCTGCACGAAAACATTGATCGGCTGCGCCATGGCCTCGTCATGCATCAGCCGCACGCCGTCGAGGCCAAGAACATTGGCGATCTCATGGGGATCAACAAACATGGAGGTCGTCCCATGCGGTACCACGGCGCGGCAGAACTCCGTCACTGTCACCATGCCGCTCTCCACGTGCATATGCGCATCGCACAGTCCCGGCACGAGGTAGCGCCCAGTGGCGTCGACCACCTTGGTTGTCTCGCCTATGGCGTGGCTCGCATCAGGCCCGCAATAAGCAAAGCGTCCTGCCACAATGGCGATATCTGTCGCGGGAATCACTTCGCCCGAATGGACATTCACCCAGCGCCCGTTGCGCACCACCAGGTCAGCCGGGCGGCGCCCCATGGCCACATCCACCAGAAGCGGTGCAACCGTATGCCACGGTTTGAGTTCAGTGGACGGTAGGGGCTTGGTGTTGGGCATGGTATCCTCCTGATAGAGGACACACTTTGTCAAACCTGCGCGTTTCTCGCCAGCCTGTTTGACAGCCGCCTCTCAGCGCGCGATGGTGTCCCACGCTGCAATGGCGCTATCGACGACCCGCTCGAGTTCGGCCGCTGTGGCCCCGTCTCGGGCGCGGATCGAAAGTCCGTGCATAACGGTTGCGTAAAATGCGGCTACGCTGCGGGGATTGGCGCTCTCCGGCACATCCCCGTCTGCAATCCCGCGTTCCACACGTCGACGGAAATCGTCCTCACTGCCCTGTCGGTTTTCAGCCAGGAACCGGCAAACCGGATTGTTCTCCGGCGCTCCTGCAAGGGCTGAAATGACGACCATGCAACCTCTCGGATTCTCTGGATTCGTGTAGCTGCGCGCATTGACGCGCAACGCCGTCTCGATGGCCGCCCGTGCTGTCCTCCCGTTTTGCAAGGCCTCACTGACTGGAGCCCCCTCTTCACGCTCATAGAGCTCTATTGCTTCACGAAAGAGAGCCTCCTTGCAGCCGAATGCCGCATAAAGGCTCGGCTTGTTGATGCCCATTGCTTCAGCCAGTTCACTCACCGAAGCACCTTCATATCCGCATGACCAGAACACCCGCATCGCCTGATGCAAGGCTTTGTTCCTGTCGAAAGCTCTAGGCCTGCCGCGTCCAGCCATTCTGAAAACCTTTTGTACCAAGCCGTAAATAATTTCCTTGACCCGATTTCTCAAGCCTGACTATTTTTATAACGATCGGTACATAAATAGGAGCTCACCATGACCCGAACGGAAAAGCACCAGGATTTGATTGGCAAGGCAGCGCTCGTAACAGGGGGAAGCCGCGGGATTGGAGCGGCCATCGCCCGGCGTCTTGCAGCGCGTGGCGCCGACGTTGCAATCACCTATGCTGCAAGCGCGACAAAGGCCGAAGACGTTGTGGCTGAGATAAATGCCGCCGGTCGTCGCGGCCTTGCCATCCAGGCCGACAGCGCCGACCACCATGCAATCACCACTGCGGTCAATACCGCTGCCGAAACCTTTGGCCGTCTCGATATTCTTGTGAACAACGCCGGTATTTTCCCTTATGGTCCACCGGAAGAGGTGACGATCGAAGAGATCGACCGCACGATTGGCATCCACGTGAAAGGCGTTTTCGTCGCATCCCAGGCAGCACTTTCACATATGGGTGAAGGGGGCCGCATCATTTCGATAGGCTCCTGTTTCGCCCAGCGCGTTCCCCATGGCGGTGTTACGCTGTATTCCATGAGCAAGTCCGCTCTCATCGGCTTCACCAAAGGGCTGGCCCGCGATGTCGGCGCACGCGGCATTACGGTCAATGTGGTCGATCCCGGGTCAACGGATACCGACATGAATCCGGCAGATGGACCGGGAGCGGACGGGCAGCGCGCATTGAATGCAGTTGGTCGATACGGCGCGCCGGACGACATAGCTGCCATGGTCGCTCATCTCGCAAGCCCTCAGGGGCACTACATCACAGGCGCATCACTGGCCGTGGATGGCGGCAGCAACGCTTAAAGAGGTCTTTGCTGCCCACAAGCGCGCAAAAAAGCACGGTGCGGCGCTGCCGCACCTCACCCGCCTCCCCGGTCTGCAGCGCTGGGCGAAACCTGTTATGAGAGAATAATCACCCGATTCTCCCGACAGGCCTGCCGTGACCGCTGACCCGACGCACATCCTCAAGACCGTCTACGGATATGAGGCCTTTCGGGGTCGCCAGGCGGAAATCGTCAATCATGTGATCGCGGGCAACAACGCGTTCGTCCTGATGCCGACAGGTGGCGGCAAATCCCTTTGCTATCAAATTCCCGCACTTTGCCGCCCAGGCCTTGGCCTGATAGTTTCGCCCCTCATCGCGCTCATGGCCGATCAGGTCGCGGCATTGAAACAGGCAGGCGTACGGGCCGCTGCACTGAATTCCAATTTACCACTCGAAGCCCGACAGGCCATCTGGAAGGCGATAGGAAAAGGCGCTTTAGACCTTCTCTATGTTTCGCCCGAAACTCTCTTGAGACCGGCTGTCGTAGACCGGTTGAAGCAGGTTCCCCTGTCGCTCATTGCAATCGATGAAGCCCACTGCCTCTCCCAATGGGGTCACGATTTCCGCCCCCATTATCGCCAACTCGATGCGCTGGTGCAGGAATTCCCCGACACACCGCGCATGGCCTTGACGGCAACCGCTGACGCCCCCACCCGCGCGGAGATCATTGCACATCTGGGTATCGCCGAACGCGACAGTTTCATCGCTGGTTTCGACCGGCCCAATATACACTATGCCATTGAAGAAAAGGACAATCCGCGTCGGCAGCTCCAGCGGTTCCTTGAAAAGCACAGGGACGAGAGCGGCATCGTCTACTGCCTTTCCAAACGCAAAACCGACGAGACTGCCGCTTGGCTTCAGTCGGAAGGCTGGAACGCACTCGCCTATCATGCGGGTATGGACCGTGAGATGCGCGAAGCCAATCAGACACGCTTCCAGCGCGAAGAAGCCGTTGTCATGGTCGCCACGATCGCCTTCGGCATGGGCATCGACAAGCCCGATGTGCGCTTCGTTGCCCATCTCGATTTGCCTGGCAGCATTGAAGCCTATTATCAGGAGACGGGCCGTGCCGGCCGCGATGGCCTGCCATCGCAAGCCCTGATGCTTTACGGTTTCGACGACATTGCTCTGCGCCGTCGTTTCATCGAGGAGTCCGAAGCGCCCGATCCACGCAAACGAATGGAAATGCAGAAGCTCGACACTCTGCTAGGGCTTGCGGAAACGGCTCAATGCCGCCGTCAGGTTCTGCTGAACTATTTCGGTGACCACTGTGAGCCCTGCGGCAATTGCGATACCTGTGCCAACCCGCCGGAGCGTTTCGACGGCTCCATCGCTGTGCAAAAGGCGCTCTCCTGCATCTACCGCACAGGCGAACGCTTCGGTCAGGCCTACATCGTATCCGTGCTGCTCGGTGCGGAAGATGAGCGCATAGCCCGCTTCGGTCATGATCAGATCTCCACCTACGGCATCGGCAAGGAACACGATCAGCGCACCTGGCGCTCCATCCTTCGCCAGATGGTCGCTCATGGTTTCGTCGATGTGGATTTCAGCGGCCATGGCGGACTTTCCATTTCAGAACGAGGCGCGCAATTCCTGCGGGAAAAACCAAAGCTGATGCTGCGTGTTCCTCGGCCCGCAGCTAAGGGCAGAAGCCGCCGTGCTTCAGGAAGCGAGGCTGCCAGCGCGCTGGCTCCCGCCGATGCCGAATTGTTCAAAGCTTTGCGCGAAAAGCGCATCGAGATCGCCCGAGCACAAAACCTGCCGCCTTATGTGATCTTCCACGACCGCACCCTGATCGAAATGGCTGCCGTTCGCCCTACCTCCCGACAGGCGATGGCGGGGATTTCCGGCATTGGTGATGCCAAGCTCGAGCGCTACGGCGAAGCCTTTCTGGATGTTATCGTCAGTCATGGTTGAACCGAAGATTGCGAACGGAGATGCAAGGCGAAAAAATCCAGCCGCAGAGCAATTGTAAGCCGAGTTAGGTCTCGTTAATCTTTGTAAATTAACGGTATCTAAGATTCGGCAAGCAAAGGGCAGCTTGGTAGAACTGCAACAGACCATCACCACGCACTCAAAAATGGCACTTCTAGAATCCTGATATTCCGAAGAAGCGCCGACCAGAACAACAAGCTGCGTCGTGATGCCAGTGGTTTGAGGGGCACATGCACTATCGCACGTTCAACGGTCGATTAACCGCAATCTTGTTGTCGGGCAGCGCATTGGGAGGTTTCTTGGCTTGGCCGGTTTCCAACGCCCAGGCCGCCTGCACTCTCGTCCCAACAGCCGGCAACGACGTGTTCGTCTGTGACAGCGGAACGCACACGGGCGATGTTCTGGACCTTTCCGGCGACAACACGCTGACACTGCCTGCTGGTGGCACCGGCGTCATTAATGGCAATATCACATTTGGCCCCGACGTCGATACGGTCGAAGTCCATTCAGGTGAAATCAACGGGCAGTTGCAGCAAGGCGACGGGATCGATGATTTCAGGATGACTGGCGGCCAAATCGACAGCCTGAACCAGGGTGGACATTTCGATACGTTCTTCATGTCCGGCGGCCACATCGTCAATTACTTCGACGATGGCGACGAAGCGGTCATGACTGGTGGGCGCATCGGTCGCGTCCATATGAGACTCGCCAACAACGTCTTCGATATGTCTGGCGGCGCCATTGACGGCAATCTGTCGGCCGGGTTCGGGCACGACACGATCATCCTGTCCGGGGGCTCCATCGGCGGCAACATCAGCGTCAGCGGAGGCACGGACCGCGTCACGATCACCGGCGGTTCTGTTGGAGGGGATGTCCTGTTGAGCGTGGGATCCGATACGCTTCTTTGGGATGGCGGCGGAAGCATTGGCGGCAATGTGGATATGGGCGGCGACGACGATACCGCCATGCTACGCAACCTGAACGAAACCAATCTCGCCAGCATGAACGCGTTTCTCGGCGGCCTTGGCACAGACGAGCTGACCCTGGAAGGCGTGGTGACTGGCACCCCCGATCGTTTCCAGACACTCGAAACCATCAATGTAAACGCAGCATCCGCGCTGACCTTCGCGGGCGGTGAAACACTCACGCTCGGCGACAGCGGGACGGGCACCGGCACCGTGAACATCGATGCGACCAGCACTCTGTTCGGCGGCTCTGCAAATGGCGGCATCAATGCGTTCGGCGCCGGCCAGCGCGCAATCGTGCGCAATGCCGGCACCATCGATCTGACCAATGGTGGGAACAGTGCCACTGATACTTTCACGATCACAGGCGATTACGTCGGAGATGGTGGAAACCTCTCTTTGAACACGGTGCTGGGAGACGACGCCTCGCCTTCAGACAAGCTTGTGATTGCTGAGGGGACCGCTACCGGTTCCACCGGTATTTCAATCGTGAACGCAGGCGGCAGTGGTGGCGCCACGGTTCAGGATGGGATCATGGTTGTGGAAGCAACCGGAAGCGGCACGACTGCAGCCGGAGCTTTCTCCCTCAACGACCGCGTCGCGGTCGGAGCCTTCGAATATCAGCTTTATAGAGGCGGTGTTTCCGCCGGGACGCAGGAGAACTGGTATCTGCGTTCGACTGTCGTCAACCCAACAACCCCCTCGCCCTCTGTGCCGGAGCCTGCTCCAGGGCCGGTCACACCGCCGCCCACCCCAGGCGCGTCCCTGGTGACCGGCGAAACGGTACCGCTTTACCGTCCGGAGGTTGCGACCTATTCCGCCGTTCCTCCCGTGCTTCAGCATTTGGCCGCATCCACGCTTGGCACGTTTCATGAAAGGCGTGGAGCACAACCTTTTCTCCAGAATGGTGACGCGGTTTTGCCCGCGAGCTGGAGCAGGCTCTTCGGCCAATCGGTCGAGAGCAAATGGGAGGGCACCGTTGCCCAGGGTTTTGACGGGAACTTGTTTGGCTTCCAGATCGGCCAGGACCTGATTGGTCGCGAAAGCGACGATGGGCACATTGATCGTGCGGGTATCTTCATCAGTCACGCCCGCATGAACGGTGACATTACAGGCCAGGCCATCGGCTGGAATGATCTGGCAGTTGGCGAACTCGATGTCCATGGCACCAGCGTGGGCGGCTACTGGACGCATGTTGCGCCCCATGGGTGGTATGTGGATGGCGTTTTGCTCGGCACCTGGTTTGGTGGAGAGACACGCTCCGACGCCGGCGAAGCCATTGATGTGGATGGTTCCAGTATCGCGGCCTCTGTAGAGGCGGGCTACCCCATTGTCGTGCACGATCGCTGGCGTCTGGAACCGCAGGCCCAGTTGATCTGGCAACACCTTTCCCTCGACGACCAGAACGACCGTTTTTCGACAGTCACATTCGATACAGACAACGTCTTAACCGGGCGGCTGGGAATGCGTCTGGAAGGAGATTTTCAGGCCGAGGGTGGTCGCAGCCTAAAACCCTATCTCAAGGCCAATCTCTGGCACACATTCTCGTCAGATCACATCCTGCGTTTCGGCGGGGATCCGGTTGCAACCGAGCTCGAAGGCACCTCACTGGAGTTGGGTGCAGGGCTTGTCGCGAACCTCACCAAGCAGGTCGGGCTTTTTGCAACTGCCGATTACACCACAAACATCGGTGGCGAGAAGAAGCAAATATTCGAGGGGAATCTCGGCCTGAGCATCACTTGGTAAAACAGCGCTTGCGGTTTCGCCAAAACCCACCGTCAGCTGGATTGTTGGTGCGGACGGCGGGGGTCGAACCCGCAAGCCCGAAGGCGGCAAATTTTAAGTCTGCTGCGTCTACCAGTTTCGCCACGTCCGCACACGTCAACGACTAGCGGTAGAAACCCTGCTGATCAAGCGGGATACGCATGTTCTTCAAAGAATACGCTTGTTCATAAACACAAAGGGAGGGACCGCGCATGGCGCCCCTCCCCGTAGTGAGCCAAACCTTCTCTCAGGCTGCCAGCTTCGCAGTAATCTCGGCCAGCCGTTTGCCTTGAAACTTCGCGCCTTCGAGCTCTTGATCGGAAGGCATTCGAGAGCCGTCACCATTCGTGGTGGTGGTCATGCCGTAGGGCGCGCCACCGCGAACCGTGTCGTTGCCCATCTGGTCCTGATAGGCATAAGAGAGCGGCACAATCAGCATCCCGTGATGCTGAAGAGCGAGCTGCGTGGAAGCCAGCGCCATCTCGGCGCCACCATGCTGCGTCGCGGTGGAAGACATGACAGTCGCAGGCTTGTCGATCAGTTTGCCTTCGGCCCAAAGGGGTCCGGTCTGATCCAGGAAGTTCTTGATCTGCGAAGCCATCATGCCATAGCGCGTCGAAATGCCGAATATGAAACCGTCATAATCAGCAAGCTCCAGAGGTTCAGCGAACGGTGCGTCCTGATCGAGCTTGTAGTGCGCCTTCTTTGCCACCTCTTCCGGCACCAGCTCGGGCACGCGCTTGATGGTCACGTCGGCACCGGCCTCCCGCGCACCGTCGGCCGCGGCCTGGGCCATGGCTTCCATATGCCCCCAGCTCGAATAGTAAAGAACCAGAATTTTGGTCATTGTCTGCTCCGCTTTGCTGCAAATTCGGTTTCGGTCGCCAACCACGACCCTGCGATGCCAACGGATGTAACCCTTGTCTGGTTCACTAAAAACCGCACCAAAGCCGACACACTGTTCACCGTTTCAAACCCATTGCCCTGGCTTGGGCACAGGTCTATCTCTTCTTTCGACAACAGGGATCCTGGAGAATGAACGAGCTTGTAACGGCGGCAATGGTGGTCATCGGTGACGAAATCCTGTCAGGGCGAACCAAAGACAGGAACATCGGCCACCTGGCGGATATGCTGACAGCAGTCGGCATAGATCTGAAAGAGGTCCGGATCGTCTCGGATGACGAGGCGGCCATCGTCGAAGCGGTGAATGCGCTGCGCGCCCGGAGTACATACGTATTTACCACCGGCGGCATTGGCCCGACCCATGATGATATAACCGCCGATTCCATCGCACGTGCTTTCGGCCGGCCGTGCGGTTACGACGAAAAGGCTTATCGTCTTCTTGAAGATCACTACGCCCGTCGCGGAATAGAGTTTTCTCAGGCTCGCAAGCGCATGGCACGCATGCCTGAGGGCGCAGAGCACATCGACAACCCGATTTCGGTCGCGCCCGGTTTCCGCGTTGAAAATGTTTATGTGATGGCGGGCGTTCCGGCCATTTTTCAGGCCATGCTCGACAATGTGATACCCACATTGAAGACAGGCGCAAAGCTCATCTCCGAGACTGTGCCCTCCCCGTTGCCCGAGGGCGCAATCGGTGGCCCGTTGGGTGAAATCCAGGCCGCGCATCCTGAAACCATCATCGGCTCCTATCCAAAATATCAGGACGGCACCTTCTGGACAGAAATCGTCGTTCGTTCTCGCTCAACAGCAGCACTCACAGCCGCCGTGGATGCAATCCGCGGCATGCTCGCGTCCATTCCGGACAGGCAGGTGGTAAAAGGTTGATCTGGGGCAAAACTTTCTGCCCGGGAAAGCGTTAAGAATAGAGAAGGCACTTCATCGCAGCTCCAAGGAGGCTGACATGAGCTACAAGACCATTCTCGCGATTCTTCAAAGCGAAGCCGACGCCCCCCGCGTTCTCGATCTCGCCCTGCCTCTGGCGGCCCGTCACCGCAGCCACGTGATCGGGCTGCACGCGGAGGCATTGCCGATGGTCATGGCCTCACCCATGGGAGGCCCTGTGGTCGACCTGAGTGTGGATATGCATGAGGAGGCCGGCCGCCGCCACGCTGTAATCCGCAATCTTTTCAACGAGCGTGCGCGCAAAGAAGGCGTCGGCAATGAATGGCGCGGTTTCGACAGTGTCTCAGGCGATTCCGCCATTTCAGGCATTGAGAGCGCCCGCAGCGCTGACCTTGTCATTGCCCAGCAGACCGATCCGGATGCTGCGGGGGCCATGGAAGCCAATGTCGAGGCTCTTCTTTTTGAAAGTGGGCGCCCGGTCCTTCTCGTGCCCTATATCCACAAGGCGCGCGAAGCCGAGTTCAAGAAAATTCTGCTCGCCTGGAATGGAAGCCGGCAGGCCGCAAGAGCAGCTTTCGACGCATTGCCCTTCATGAAGGAAGCGGACAGTGTCGAGGTGTTCTGCATCGATCCGCAGGACACACCTCGTCGCGACGCCTCCATGGCCGGCACGGCAATAGCCACCGCTTTGGCCCGTCACGAGATCGAAGTCACCGTCAAGGTAGAGCAGTCCGGTGGTGTTTCTCACGGAGAAATTCTTGACAACCGCGTCTCCGATACCGGCGCCGACCTTCTTGTCATGGGAGCATTCGGTCGCTCGAGATTGCGGGAGTTCGTTTTCGGGGGTGCCACCCGCACCATCCTGCAAAGCATGACGGTGCCAACTTTCATGGCTCATTGAGCGCCGCCCGGTTGGCGCGCCCACTGCAGCCTGGCGGGAAATCCATCTTCGACGGGTGTCGGGCTTGCGTTCGACATCCCTTTCCGGCTAATTCACCGCGCATTCCGATCTGCCGTCCTGATGCGCCCATGGAGTGCGATGCCGATGTCTCTTCCCGAAAAAGCCTTCCCCGTCTCGTGGGACCAGTTTCACCGTGATGCGCGCGCGCTTGCCTGGCGGCTTGCTGGCGCAAATGGCGGCTGGAAGGCCATCGTATGCATCACGCGCGGTGGTCTGGTGCCCGCTGCCGTCATTTCGCGGGAGCTGGGCATTCGCCTGATCGAGACGGTTTGTGTCGCTTCCTATCACGATTACACCGAGCAAGGTGATCTTCAGGTTCTGAAGGAGATCAATCCGGAGCTTTTGAAGGAAGACGGCGAAAACGTCCTGATTGTCGACGATCTGACTGACACGGGAAAAACGGCGGCCATCGTCCGCGCCATGATGCCCAAGGCGCATTTCGCAACAGTGTACGCCAAACCAAAAGGGCGCCCCCTTGTTGACACCTTCGTCACCGAAGTCTCTCAGGACACCTGGATCTACTTCCCCTGGGATATGGGGTTCTCCTACCAGAAACCGATCGCGGAAGATCAGCGCGGCTGAACGGCGCGAAGGAAAGGCCGCATGTCGCACGGAGCAAAGAAGCACGATACCGTGGATGGCCTGACCTCCGGTGAAGCGTTTGCAGCTGCGGAGCGGAACGCTGTCTATCGGGCCATAGCCACCCGTCGTGACGTCCGTGGCGAATTTCTTCCCGACCCGATCTGCGAAGAAGCGCTCTCTCGCATGCTCACGGCCGCCCACCAGGCACCGTCGGTCGGTCTCTCCCAGCCCTGGGACTTCATCCTGATACGCGACAAGGAAACACGCGCTCGCATAGCCCGGATCTTTGCCGATGCAAACGAGGAGGCTGCGATCCGTTTTCCCGCCGACCGGCAGGCTCAATACCGCTCTCTCAAATTACAGGGGATCCTGTCTGCTCCCCTTAACATCTGCGTCACAAGTGATCCCAAGCGCGGTGGTCCCGTCGTCCTCGGCGCCACGCACATGACTGACACGGACCTTTTCAGCACGGTGTGTGCCATACAAAACCTGTGGCTTGCCGCTCGTGCTGAAGGAATTGGCGTTGGTTGGGTCAGCATACTGCATGAAGACCGCGTCAAGGCAGTGCTCGACATCCCCGACCGGCTGCGACTTGTAGGATATCTATGTGTCGGGCACGTGCGTGGCTTTCACGAACGGCCCGAACTTGAAAAACGCGGCTGGCGGGAACGTGACGATCTCGCATTACATCTCCATCAAGAAAGATGGACGGCGCCAAAGCGGGCAAGCGAGTGATGGCTCCAGACGCGATCAAAGCGCCAAACCCTTGATTTTTGGCACCAATTCACTATGTCTGCCAGCAGGCTTTCTGCGTTCCACGATTCGAGCGCATAAGCGGTTCGGCGGTTGGATCCGCTCGGCGCGTAAATTAAGCGTAGAAACAGTCACTTGTAGAAAAGAAGCAATTCCTGGCACATCGTGTCCGGGCGAAGGAGAAGCGCGATTTTCACTCACGGCACACGTTTGCGGTTGACCGAGACGGTCCGGCGTCTGTTCGGCGGAAACCCCCGCCGTGTGCAGGCTGCAGCCCTGCCGTGGCGCGCGACCGCCGATGGCAATGGCATCGAGATTCTGCTTGTGACAAGCCGTGGTACTGGTCGTTGGGTTCTGCCCAAGGGGTGGCCGGAGGGTTCAGAAACCCTTGCCATGGCTGCGCAGCGTGAAGCCCGCGAAGAAGCAGGCGTGCGAGGCTGCGCCAGTGAAAATGAAATCGGGCGTTTTTATTATCACAAGCTCGATGGAACCGGTGTCGAATGGCCCTGCGAGGTCGCCGTCATTCCCCTCGAAGTCACGGAAGAGCGTTCCAAATGGCCGGAACGCAAGCAGCGAACCCGTCAATGGTTCACGCCGCAGGACGCAGCCACCGCTGTCCAGGAGCCGGACCTGGGTGAGCTTCTTGTTCAGTTCGCTCACAATCCACGGGAAATCGCGGCCTGAGCCCCCTTTTTTGCCGTCAACCCTTGCCGTGAGGAACATAGTTTCCTAACCGGAGGCGGACTTCTTCGCCGAACGCTCGACCCGCAGCGACACATTGGCAGAAACGGGAAAACGCATGAGCGAATCCGCCACCAACCCGCGCAAGCAGACCCTCGACAAGGACCTCGACAAGCTCGTCCACGTAGAGGAAGCCACGACAACCGTCGCACGCGGGCTGGTCGCGCCGGGGCTCGGCCTGCTTTTTCTGGCACTCACCGCCATTTTCGCTGCCACCTACACCTTCGGTGAACCGCGCGCCGTCATCATCATTGCTGCGGCTGCCATCGGCGCATACATGGCGTTGAACATCGGCGCCAATGATGTTGCCAACAATGTTGGACCCGCTGTCGGTGCCAAGGCGATGACTCTCGGCGGCGCCTTGCTTATTGCAGCCGTGTTCGAAAGCGCCGGAGCGCTTATTGCCGGCGGCGATGTCGTTGACACAATTTCAAAAGGCATCATCGACCCGGCTGCGGTGGGAACACCCGAAGCATTTGTTCGGGCCATGATGGCCGCTCTCATCTCTTCGGCACTGTGGATCAATCTGGCAACTTGGATCGGCGCTCCGGTTTCGACCACGCATTCAGTTGTCGGCGGTGTCATGGGCGCAGGTATCGCTGCTGCAGGTTTTTCCTCTGTTGACTGGTCGACGATGATGCAGATCGCCGCGAGCTGGGTGGTCTCCCCCCTGGTCGGAGGCGTTATCGCTGCGCTGTTCCTCGCCTTCATCAAAACCGCCATCATTTATCAGGACGACAAGATTTCGGCGGCGCGGCGCTGGTTGCCGCTTTTGATCGCCATCATGGCGGGAGCTTTTGCCGCCTACCTTGCGCTCAAGGGATTGAAAAAGGTCTTTCCGGTCAGCGGCACAGGCGCCGGGATCATCGGCCTCGCCTTTTTCGCGGTCACCTGGTTTCTGGCTCATCTGTTTGTGCATGCACAATCTGAGGGTCTGGAGAATCGCAACCAGTCTCTGCGTAGCCTCTTCAAGGTGCCCCTGGTCATCTCGGCAGCCCTCCTCTCATTTGCCCATGGCGCCAACGACGTTGCAAATGCAGTGGGCCCCCTTGCCGCCATCGTTTTCACGGTTCACGAAAGCGCGGTGAACACCACTGTCACCATCCCGCTCTGGGTGATGATCATCGGCGCCGCTGGCATTTCGATCGGCCTCGTCCTTTTCGGGCCCAAGCTCATTCGCATGGTCGGCGAGCAAATCACGAAACTCAATCCGATGCGCGCGTTCTGCGTCGCGCTGTCCGCCGCTATCACCGTCATCATCGCTTCGGGCCTAGGCCTGCCGATCAGTTCCACACACACTGCCGTCGGCGCGATTTTCGGCGTTGGTTTTTTCCGTGAGTGGTACACGGCGCATTCCAAACGCCGCCGCGCCTATCTCGAACGCAAGGGCGTTCGGCTCAAGACGGACAATGGAACCAGCGATGATGACGATCTGGAAATCGAGTTGCAGAAGACATCGCGCGAGGAGATTGCACGACGCAAACTTGTGCGCCGCGCTCATGTGCGCACGATCGTCGCAGCATGGGTGACCACGGTGCCGGCTGCCGCATTGCTTTCTGCCGGCATCTTTCTGGTGCTGGACTTCATCGCCTGACATCAGCATTTTTCCCAAGCGGGTATGCTCGGAAGGCTCGCCCCGTCCAATTTCCGTGCACGGCTTCGCAAGACACCGGGAACGATGGGTTTCTCAAACCGCAACAGCGACTGAGTGACTTCCCCATTATTCACACATGTGACACACAACATCTTGCGGTCATAAATGATCCAAACTCGACTCCTTGACGTCCGGGTACGAGTCGCTTTTTATGGGTTTTGCGCCTGCGTTCGTAAGGTGCGATTGGTCGGCGAAAACCCGGTCGATTTTCCAATTTTGTATTGAGTTTCCGAGACCTGCCCGAACAGCTTTCTGGGCAGAACGGTGTCGTTTGCGCCGCGGAAAATCGCAAGCGAGGGTGTAAGTTTCGATCTGGTATAAAGAAGCTGTTAACACTATATTTAGTGTCTTCAGATATTCTGCGCACCAGATAATGTGAATGTTATGTGACGTTAGCGTAGCAACGGCGTCAGGTTGGGGGCGATTTCGCTCAGGGCGAGACAACGCTTCGAATGGGTCTTCTTCCCGATCCTTTGAGAAGCACCAACCTTCGGTCAAGGAGAGTCATTCGCTGCGGTGGATGGCAGTCGGCGGACACAGCGTCTGCACGGTGAAAATGTGATGAGGCATTCGCCGGTGCAGACACTATATTTGGATTAGGGGCGAAGAGGACAAAATGCGCATCGAACGCCGGTTCACAAAGCAAGGCCAGAGCCCATATGCGGAGATTTCTTTCCGCAAGGCCACGAGCGAAATCAAGAACCCGGATGGCTCCGTGGTCTTCCGGTTGGAGAATATCGACGTTCCGGCGCAGTTCTCCCAGGTCGCCAGCGACATTCTGGCTCAGAAATATTTCCGCAAGGCAGGCGTACCTGCGCGCCTGAAAAAGGTTGAGGAGAATGATGTCCCCTCCTTCCTGTGGCGCTCGGTGGCCGATGAGGAAGCCCTCAAGGACTTGCCGGAAGAGGAGCGCTATGGGTCCGAGACCAGCGCCGCGCAGGTGTTCAACCGTCTTGCTGGCACCTGGACCTACTGGGGTTGGAAGGGCGGCTATTTCAACGGCGAGGAAGATGCCCAGGCTTTCATGGACGAGCTGTGCTACATGCTCGCCACCCAGCGCGTTGCGCCCAACTCCCCGCAATGGTTCAACACCGGTCTGCACTGGGCCTATGGCATCGATGGCCCCGGCCAGGGC
Organism: Nitratireductor sp. ATLC21; assembly: GCF_057196525.1. Lineage (NCBI taxonomy): Bacteria > Pseudomonadati > Pseudomonadota > Alphaproteobacteria > Hyphomicrobiales > Phyllobacteriaceae > Nitratireductor > Nitratireductor sp. ATLC21. Next base: position 791,649 of record NZ_JBXUOU010000001.1, read on the forward strand.
CACTATTATGTGGATCCCTTTACCGGAAAGCTGACCAAGTCCAAATCCTCTTACGAGCATCCGCAGCCGCATGCCTGCTTCATCCAGTCCGTGGGTGACGACCTGGTCAATGAGGGCGGCATCATGGACCTGTGGGTCCGCGAGGCGCGTCTGTTCAAATATGGTTCGGGCACCGGCTCGAATTTCTCGCATCTGCGCGGCGAAGGCGAAAAGCTCTCCGGCGGCGGCAAGTCGTCGGGCCTCATGTCCTTCCTCAAGATCGGCGACCGTGCCGCCGGGGCCATCAAGTCGGGCGGCACCACGCGCCGCGCCGCCAAGATGGTGGTGGTCGATGTCGATCACCCGGATATCGAATCCTACATCGACTGGAAGGTGAAGGAGGAGCAGAAGGTTGCCGCCCTCGTCACCGGCTCCAAGATCGCCAAAAAACATCTCGACGCCATCATGAAGGCCTGCATCAATTGCGAGGGTGCCAATGATGATTGCTTCGATCCGGCCAAGAACCCGGCGCTGAAGCGCGAGATCAAGGCCGCCAAGCGCAATGCCGTGCCGGAAAACTATATCCAGCGCGTCATCCAGTTCGCGCGACAGGGCTACACCGATCTCGATTTCAAGACCTATGACACAGATTGGGATTCGGAAGCCTATCTGACCGTCTCCGGCCAGAATTCCAACAACTCGGTCTCGCTGAAGGACGATTTCCTGCGGGCTGTAGAGGCCGATGGCGAGTGGAACCTGATCAACCGCATCGACGGCAAGGTCGCCAAGACCGTGAAGGCCCGCGATCTGTGGGAGAAGATCGGCTATGCCGCATGGGCGTCCGCCGATCCGGGCCTCCACTACAACACCACCATGAACGACTGGCACACCTCGCCGGCAGCGGGCCCGATCCGCGCCTCGAACCCCTGCTCGGAATACATGTTCCTGGACGACACGGCGTGCAACCTGGCCTCGATGAACCTTTTGCAATACCGCAACAAGGACGGTTCCATCGACATCGCGGCCTATGAGCATACGGTGCGCCTGTGGACCATGGTGCTCGAGATCTCCGTGATGATGGCGCAGTTCCCGTCCAAGGAGATCGCGAAGCTTTCCTACGAGTACCGCACGCTTGGCCTCGGCTATGCCAATATTGGCGGCCTCCTCATGACCTCCGGCATTCCCTATGATTCGCCTGAAGGCCGCGCCATCTGCGGCGCGCTGACGGCGATCATGACCGGCGTTGCCTATGCGACCTCCGCCGAAATGGCTGGCGAACTCGGCCCCTTCGCCGATTATGAGCGCAATGCGGAAAACATGCTGCGTGTCATCCGCAACCACCGCCGCGCCGCCCATGGCGAAAGCGATGGCTATGAGAAGCTCGCCGTGAACCCGGTGCCGCTCATTGCCGAAGACTGCCCCCATGCCGATCTGATCGAGCATGCACGCAAAGCCTGGGACCGCGCGCTGGAGCTGGGTGAAAAGCACGGCTACCGCAATGCGCAGGCCACCGTCATCGCGCCCACCGGCACGATCGGCCTCGTCATGGACTGCGACACGACCGGCATCGAGCCCGATTTCGCACTGGTGAAGTTCAAGAAGCTGGCCGGTGGCGGCTACTTCAAGATCATCAACCGCGCCGTGCCGGAAGCCCTGCGCACGCTCGGTTATTCCGAGGCCCAGATCGCCGAGATCGAGGCTTATGCCGTCGGTCATGGCAATTTCGACCAGGCGCCGGCCATCAACCCGACGAGCCTCAAGGCCAAAGGTTTCGACGACGAGAAGATCGCCGCCGTCAACGCCGCGCTCAAATCGGCCTTCGACATTAAGTTCGCCTTCAACAAGTGGACGCTGGGCGAGGATTTCTGCCGCGAGAAGCTTGGCTTCACCGACGAGCAGCTCGACGATTTCTCCTTCGACATGCTGGCCGCACTTGGCTTCTCCAAGAAAGAGATCGAGGCAGCCAACATCCACATCTGCGGTGCCATGACGCTGGAAGGCGCACCGCATCTGAAGGAGGAGCATCTGCCCGTCTTCGACTGCGCCAATCCCTGCGGCAAGATCGGCAAGCGCTATCTCTCGGTGGAAAGCCACATCCGCATGATGGCGGCTGCCCAGCCCTTCATCTCGGGCGCCATCTCCAAGACCATCAACATGCCCAATGATGCCACGGTCGAGGACTGCAAGGAGGCCTATCTCCTGTCCTGGAAGCTGGCGCTCAAGGCCAATGCGCTCTACCGTGATGGCTCCAAGCTTTCACAGCCGCTCAATGCCTCGCTCATCGCCGATGATGAAGAGGATGCCGACGATCTGGTCGAGGAACTGGCCGCAGCACCAACCGCCGCCCAGGCCGCGACGATCTCCGAGAAGATCATCGAGCGCGTGGTCGAAAAGGTGGTGCGCGAGCGCGAGAAGCTGCCCAACCGCCGCAAGGGCTATACCCAGAAGGCGGTGATCGGCGGGCACAAGGTCTACCTGCGCACCGGCGAGTTTGACGATGGCCGCCTTGGCGAGATCTTCATCGACATGCACAAGGAAGGCGCAGCCTTCCGCGCCATGATGAACAATTTCGCCATCGCCATCTCGCTCGGTCTGCAATATGGCGTGCCGCTCGACGAATATGTGGAGGCCTTCACCTTCACCAAGTTCGAGCCGGCCGGCATGGTCATGGGCAATGACGCCATCAAGAACGCCACGTCGATCCTCGACTATGTGTTCCGCGAACTGGCCGTTTCCTATCTCGACCGGTCCGACCTTGCCCATGTGGACACGTCCGACTTCACCAACACCGCGCTTGGCCGCGGCATCAATGAAGGCAAGGCCCTGCCCTATTCCAAGGGCCTGACCCGCGGCGCGCCGCTCAAGGTCGTCTCCGGCAAGTCCGGTGGCGAGCCCAAGGGCTCATCCGGCAGCACGGTGCGTGCCATCTCCTCCGGAGCAACGGTGCATGCGTTGAAGCCGGCGGTCTCCGAACTGCACGAGGAAGCCACCGCCTTCCGTCGTGACTATGAGGAGCGTGCGAAGGAACTGGCCGAAGAGGTTGCACAGGATAACGACATCAACGATGTCTTCACCGACGCCGCCGCCACGGAAGCCGCCGACGCCAAGAAGGTCGAAACCCACCGCCGCCAGCAGGCGATCATGCAGGGTTACACGGGCAATATGTGCTCGGAGTGCCAGAACTTCACCATGGTGAGAAACGGCACCTGCGAGAAATGCGACACCTGCGGCGCAACGAGCGGATGTAGCTGAGGCTTTCACCCTTTGACGATTAAAACCCGCGCTACTCAGGCGCGGGTTTTTTCTTGGGTGATGCTTTGACCGCCAACACTTCGGTGACCGTCATGGCATGGTTCCTCGGGTCAAGCCCGAGGATGACGAGGTTGAGGAAGATGGCGCACAGCCGACAGCCGCATGACGAGGGACGTCCACCCAGTCGCTCTCTTTCGTCATCCTCGGGCTTGACCCGAGGATCCATGCCGGACCAGCACCGCGTCACCAGCCCCATCCCGCAAGAGCTCATTCCACTCCGGATTGGTCGTCTCGATCAGCACGATCTTCCACTGCCGCGGCCAGCGCTTCAGCGATTTTTCCCGTTGAATCGCATCGCGAATGTCAAAGTGCTCTTCATACCAGACGAGTCGCGTCACCCCGATATAGATCGGGCTGCGCTTCTGGCTGGAGAGCATATAGACAAAGCCGGTCATGCCTGAAGATTGGTCCCAACCGCTCTTCCGGCCAATCAACGACAAAACCGTGCTGCGCCTGCAAGATGAGCCCGCCGCTACCCAGCCTTCGTAAACGCCAGCGCCGGCACCGTGCGCTTGGGGTCGATCTCATAGGTCTCCGCGCTCACCACGCCATGCTCCACGAATGGATCGGCGGCAATGCGTGCATCGTGGGCTTCACGGCTCTCCCCATGGGCAATAACCGCTCCACCGCCCAAATCCAGAGAGCCGACGCTCAGGAAAACGCCATCGGCAAACCCCTTTGCGATCCATTCATTGTGGCCAGCCATGAACTCCCCAGCGGCGCTTCGGTTCTCGGCAAACTTCAAAAGAGTAACGAACATGCAAATCGAGTCCCTATTGTGAGAGTGAAACAATCTGGCGATCGAGCCAGCCGGTGATGTCCGCCACTTCCCGGCGGATGAACGCTTCGTCCTTGAACGCGGAGGCAAGCGACGCCACCCCCTGCGACCAGGCCAGCACATGCAGCGCCCATTCCCGCGCCGCCTCCTCTGCGCCCAGCGCCCTGAACTGCTTTTCAAGCCAATGGGCAAAAAGGCCGAAGATATCCGCCGCCCGATCCTGGTGCACGTGATCGAGCTTGGCGAGTTCGGCGCATAAAGTGCCAACCGGGCATCCATAAGCCATGATCGGAGCACGGTTGGCGATCAGAAGTTCAATGAAGGCAACAATCCGCTCGCGCGGCTCAGGAGCCTCAGTTTCCCACCCGTCGAGCATTCCCCGGGTGCGCGCGATCCGCCGGTCGATGACGGCATCCAAAATCTCGTCCTTGGTCTTGAAATAATAATAGAAATTGCCCCGCGAAATACCGACCCCGGCGGCAATATCGGCAAATGACGTGGCCTCGAACCCGCCCCGGTAAAACAGGTCATCCGCGATCTCGACGATCTGATCACGAGTAGAAACAGCAGCCATGAAGACCTCGCACGATTGATTTCCCACAATTAGGACAATTGTCCAAATCAATCAAGTGGCCACCGGATTCAGTGCAGGAAGCACGCCAATCCTTAAAATTTTCAGGGTGAATCAAACCCCATCTTCATCCCGCCCTGCTCCACTTCCGCCAGGGAGCGGACAATGGCGCGCACTTACGACCTTTCCTCCAGAAGAAGCAGAAACAACAACCACTGGCGCTCGTCTTCGTGCCACGGAAGGAAGCGCAACACCCGGCCATGGCGCCCATTGCGGGTGCTCAAGGACGGTTTCGGCTTGATCACGCTCGCGCTTGTCGCCGGCTGGGCGGCAGCGCATTATTCCGTTGTCCCCACGGACAGGATCTCAGGTCTCTTTAGCGCTCCCCGATCGGAGAGCCAGCCACATATCGCCCGGTATTTCCCGATCTGCGGAAGCGGCAAGCGCATGAACTGCATCGTCGATGGAGACACGCTCTATGTGAACGGCGATAAAATCAGGGTGACAGGTTTCAACACGCCCGAACTGTTCTCACCCGAATGCGCGTACGAAAAAAAGCTCGCTCGCCGCGCGCAACGCCGTTTTCAGCAGCTAATCAATTCAGGCCCGTTCGAGCTGCGTCGCACGAGCAAGCACGATCGGGATGTTTATGGTCGCAAACTCAGAAGTATCTATCGAGACGGAAAGCCCATCGGCGATCAACTCATCGCCGAAGGGCTCGCTCATCGCTGGCGCGGTTTCAAGGAATCCTGGTGTAGCTAAGGGAGCCCGCTTCTCCGGCAGGATCAGCCGGCCACCTTCCCCAGCCAGCGCCACCAGGCGCTTTCATCGCCGTGAAAGACATTGAGGTCGATCCTGCCGTTCACGCCTTGGCTCAAGCCCGAGCCTGAATACTGCCAAAAGACCCAATCGCGTCCCGGATAGACTTTCGAGGGGTGTTCCGCCACGGCACGCAGCCAGAACGGATGGTTGGGGAAAGCCCCCTTCAGATTGTCTTCATAAAAATCGGGCGCGGTGTAAATGATTGGCCGCTGTCCATAATGGCGTTCCAACCGATCCAGAAAAACCTGCATTTTTTCGATGACTTCCGCGCGCGATGGCTTCCACTTACAACTTGACTGGTGGTTCCATTCCACATCCAGGACCGGCGGCAGCGCGCCCTTCACCTTCGGAACATTGCGGATGAACCATTCAGCCTGATCGGAAGCCCTGCGACACCAGAAGAAAAAATGATAGGCACCACGTCGAATGCCGGCTTCAGCTGCTCCGTTCCAGTTTTTCTTGAACATCGGATCGATATGGTCGACCCCGTCCGTCGCCTTGATATAGGCGAAGTTGGCGCCACGCTCTCGCAGCCTTTCCCAGTCGATATCACCCTGCCAGCGCGAAACATCAACACCGTGCACCGCATGATGTTTCGGTGTGATCTTCCCGAAATTGATCGGATGAGCATCACCGAACTGGCTGCGGTACACTTTACCGCGCGCAGCGCTCTTGGGGCGCAGTGTCGGCTTTGGCGGCGTGATCATCGCCACCTGTTCAAGCGCAGGTGTCGAGACACGGTCAGGCTCGGCAATGGCCGTCATCCCCGCCTCGCTCACGTGACTGGCCTCGCTTTGAGCGATTGCGGCGCCCGGCAGTCCCACATCCGGCCTCACGATCGAACTCGTCACCTCGCGTGAGGGCGGATCGATCTTGAGTGCGGTGTCAATGCTGGGTCCGCCAGTGCAGCCGGTCAGAGCAAGCGTTAAAAGGACAGGTCGAAGGAATGCAGGAACACGCATAGACGATCTGCAGGAGTTCGAGGAATTTGGAAGCCCGGTGCCCGTTCCACCGGTTGAAAGGGCAGTGTTATTGCAAACTTACCAATAAAGTTTGAATCGACCTGTTAACCACGTTGCAACGATGAAAGTTGTGCCACCCGTGTTTGCTTCCCGGTGAGCAGACCGCCCGCCCCTCCCAATCCGTGCCACGAAAGGGCAATGAGCCCCTGAGAGCGGTGAACGGCGTTGGGCCGCCCCTCACGAGGCGCAGACTGTGGGAAAAATGCCTCACCGCATGGGCGGATTTCGACTGAAGAACGCTATTCGCGCGACATTCGGGCACAGGTCCGGTCTTTGCCACAATTTTTCGAGAACCGCATGCCAAGCGCCACTCAACGCTCCCACGCATCCGCGCCGGAGAGGCGAACCACACATGAAATTCCGAATCCCATACGTAAGGAGAGTATCCTTGTTCCACACCAATATTGTACGCGCAGCCCCCCGCGTTGCGCGGCTCGTCATGTTGCTGCTCCTGCCTGCATTCGCTGCCGCCTGCACCACCACAGGCCGCAGCACCATCCCCGCGGCAGACGTCCCCGGTCCCATGCTCTCCTACTATCAGGAGATGTACCGCGAGATCGATGACAACGGCATCGTCATTCCGGCAATCGACGTCACCAAGATGGATCGCAAATATCTGCGCCAGATGGTCGATTATCCGACCAACGAGCCGGTGGGTACCATTGTTGTCGATCCCGCAAACCGTTTTCTCTACCTGGTAATGGAGAACGGGAAGGCCATGCGATACGGCATCGGCGTCGCCAAGGCGGGGCTGGAATATGAAGGCGACGGCATTATCGGACGGAAGGCCGAGTGGCCGAACTGGGCCCCCACTCTCGCGATGATAAACCGTGAACCGGAGCGCTACCGTCCCCTCGCCGCCGGCATGCAGGGCGGGATCGACAATCCACTCGGCGCGCGCGCGCTCTATCTGTACAAGGATGGCAAGGACACGCTCTACCGCATCCACGGCACGACGGAGCCCTGGTCGATCGGGCGGTCGGTGTCATCAGGCTGCATTCGCTTGCTGAACCACGACATCATCGATCTCTACAAGCGCGTCCCGCGCGGCTCCCGCATGGTCGTGCTTGGCGGCGGACAAGCTGGGCCTGACATGGTCTGACCCACAAGCATGAATACCCTTGCCGGTTCCCGCCCGGCAAGGGAGGTTCTCCCGCAACGCGCCTATTTGCGCGTCAGGTCATCCGCTGTCCACGGCGCATTGACCTGGTCATCGTTCAGGAACGGCAACACGGTTTCGGTCAGCCTGGGCGAAACACCGATGTCGTAGTGCGTAAGATTCGGCAGGATCGCCAGGCGGTTTTGAGACATGTTCTCGCGCTGCCAGCCAGCATCCTTCAGCCCGCCACCGAGCAATTGGTAAAACGCCACAATATGCTCAGGCCGATACATATCCGAATCGCCAAACACCAGCATCACAGGCATGTCCAATGTCTTCACATCCTCGGCAAAATTATAGGGCTTGCGCATGAAGGCGCCCATGCGGTCGAGCAGGTCCGGGAAGAGAGAGGGATCCGGCGCCACCGCAGCATAGGACTGATACATGGGCGTATCTTTCATCATCTCGGCCATGCCGGCCCCCACCTCAGCCTGCATGGGAAGCATTTCAGGATAGAAGCCTTCCTGCGCAAAGCCCGCCGAGACAAGCGCGATGCGTCGCACCTTGTCCGGGTGTTGCACGGCCAGACGCAGGACAACACCGCCCCCCATGGAATAGCCCATGGCATCCACACGGCCATAACCCAGTTGTTCGAGAATAGACGCCATATCATCGCCCATCGCCTCCAGGCTGATCGGACGATCACCAAGCTCGCTGCGGCCATGCCCCTGCAGGTCGATGGCAATAACCTCCCGCTCTGCTGCAAGCATGGACAACACCGGCCCGAACATCTCGATCAGTCCGAGACCCCATGCAACAGGAGCAGCGGCTCACCCTCCCCGTGGATCTGATAGTGATATTGAAGGCCGCCAGCTTCCACCTCCCCGCTCTTCAGCGGTTTGGATATCCCGGCCGCCGCCTGCGCAGGCGAAGCCGCGAATACTGTGAGGAAAAGAGCCGTACAAGCGGCAGCAAAGGCAGTTTTAAACATCGCGCTCTCCTGTCAAACCGGCCGTCGCTGCGACGCACCGTCATTGCGATGCTCGAAGGACGCAGAAGACCACACCGATCCGACAGGAAAACGAATTCTGTTGAAATTCTATCAAGAACGATGCCGCTGACCGGCATCGTCCTGCTGGCGCCTCAGGGGCTTGGATTGCCGATCCGTTGATGCAGATAATCGACAGCCGTCTGCATCTCCTCTGTCCAGCGCACCTCGAGAGCATTAAGCGCCTCTTCAAGATGCGCCATCGTGGTCGCCCCGATGATATTGGATGCCATAAAAGGCCGCGAATTCACAAAGGCATGTGCGAAGGTGGCCGGCGTGAGACCGAATTCTCGCGCCATCATGTTGTAAGCCTTGGCAGCCTCCGGACCACCCGGCTTTTCGTACCTTTGAAGGCGGTCGAACAGAACCTTCCGCGACCCTTCCGGCATGGCGCCATCATCGTACTTACCGGTCAGATAGCCCTGGGCGAGCGGCGAGTAGGCAAGCAAGCCGATCTCTTCACGCTGACAGGTCTCTGCAAGGTTCACTTCAAAAGTGCGGTTCATGAGGTTGTAGGCGTTCTGCAAGGAAACGACCCTTGGCCCAACACCTTTGTCGGCCTCGGCTATGAACCGCATGACACCCCAGGAACTCTCATTGGAAAGACCGAAATGCCGGATTTTTCCAGCTTTCACCAGATCATCGAACACCGCCAGCGTTTCCGCGATCGGTGTTTCATCAGCCAGCGGCTCCGACACCAACGTGACACGTGTCGGGTTGGAGCCAAACGGGTTTTCACGGTCTGGCCAGTGAATCTGGTAAAGGTCAATATAGTCCGTCTGGAGCCGGGCAAGCGACTTGTCGATGGCATCCATAATGTCGGCGCGCACCAGCTTCGATGGCCTGTTGCCCCGGAACCATTCATTGGCCGTGCGGCCGATCACCTTGGACGCTATGATGACCTGATCGCGATTGCCCCGCGCTTTCATCCAGGTGCCGACGATACGTTCCGTCCGACCCTGTGTCTCTGCTTTCGGGGGGATTGGATAAAGTTCGGCCATGTCCAGAAAATTCACCCCGCGCTCCACGGCGCGGTCCATCTGTTCGTGGCCTTCTGCCTCGGTGTTCTGCTCACCATAAGTCATGGTGCCTAGGCAAATCTGAGAAACAAGGAGGTCGCTGCGTCCAAGACGGCGCTTTTCCATCAAAACTCTCCGGGTGCTGAAATCAGGCGCGGACGCGCCAATCGCCACATCATAGGCCGGTTACCGCGACACGCAAGCTTTGATCGACCGATGATCTGCCCACTTTTTATGCGCCATAAAATAGCACCAGAGAGCAAATACAACCAAAAACTACGGGACACCCAAGGCAGATTGAAGACAAGCATGTTGATGCAAAGACGCACCCTCCTCAAAAGCATTGCCCTCATGGCTGGCGCGATCATGGGCTCCGAAGCCCTCGCCCAAGACGCGGAGAACGATATGCTGACGATTTCCGGCGAACTTGCCTATCTCGTGCGCGTAGCGCTGCCGCTGGACAGTGTCGCAACCGTTGAGCTCCGTGATGCCCTGCCCCCCGCGGACGCGCCTCCCATTGCGGAAGCAAGGATCGCACTCAACGGAAAGCAAGTGCCAATTCCCTTCAGCCTCTCGGTGAAAAAGAGCCAGCTTCAGCCAGACAGAATATACCACCTCCATGGCGCCATTCATGTTGGTTCGCTGAAGCGTTGGTCGTTGGAGGCGGTCTTGATCGATCCCGAACAAGGCGAAATCGACCTACGAACAATGTTCCTTTTGCCTGCGAAATCTGAAACCCGCCTCACCCCCGTCACCATGGACGCAATCGTTGATACGGAGTGGGTTGTGGAAGACATCGATGGACGCGGCATAATCGACAGCTCACGTGTGTCCGTCAGGTTCGCTACGGACGGCAGCGTCAGTGGCCACGCTTCATGCAACCGCTATTCGACAAGCTGGACCGAGGCGAATGGCAAACTGAAAGTGGGGCCAGCTGCCACCACCAGAATGGCCTGTGCCGAAGCCCTGATGGATCAGGAGCAAAAGTTCCTCTCCATCCTGGCTGACGTTAGACTTTACGCCACCACGCCCGAAGGCGCCCTTGTGCTTCAGACAATCGATGGACGAAAGCTTCACGCGTTTCCGGCCGGTTGATTTCACGCGAAGGCGTCCGGCATCGATTCCTTCCGCCGGGCGATAAAATCAAGCAGGCCCTCTTCAATGCCTGAATCGAGTGGCGGGGCCTGATACGCGTCGAGCCAGCTCCGGGCGAGCTGGTTGGCCCGTTGCGCCGCGGTTTTCTCACCCTCTCCCGCCCATTGCTCATAGGAATTGTTGTCGGCAACGGACGAGCGATAGAACGCCGTCTGGAAATTGGCCTGCGTATGGGCACAACCCAGATAATGGCTTCCTGGCCCCACTTCGCGGATGGCGTCCATCGCCTGACCATTTTCCGAAACGTCGAGAGGTTCACACAGCCGCTGTTGCATGCCGAGCTGATCGACATCCATCATGAACTTCTCATAAGAAGAGACCAGGCCGCCCTCCAGCCATCCAGCTGCGTGAAGTACGAAATTGGTTCCGGCGAGAACGGTAGAGTTCAGCGTGTTGGCGCTTTCATAAGCCGCCTGGGCATCAGGTATCTTGGAGCCCGTGAGCGAACCACCGGTTCGGAAGGGAAGCCCAAGGCGTCGCGCAAGCTGCGCTGCCCCGTAGGAAACCAGGGAGGGTTCCGGCGTACCGAAGGTGGGCGCGCCCGATTGCATGGAAATCGAGGAAGCGAAGGTGCCGAAAAGAACTGGCGCTCCGGGACGAACGAGTTGCGTGAACGCTGCACCGGCCAAAACTTCGGCCAGGACCTGCGTCAGTGTGCCGATGACCGTGACCGGACTCATGGCGCCGGCGAGAATGAATGGTGTGACGATGCAGGCCTGATTGGCCCGCGCATAGACCTTTGCCGCTCCCAGCATGGTTTCGTCAAAGACCATGGGCGAGTTGGCGTTGATCAGATTAATGACCACTGTGTTCTGATCGACAAAATCCTCGCCAAACAGAATTTTCGCCATGGCGACCGTGTCTTCGGCGCGGTCCGGCGCCGTGACAGAGCCCATGAAGGGCTTGTCGGAATAGCGCATATGCGCAAACACCATGTCGAGATGGCGCTTGTTCACCGGAACATCCACAGGCTCGCACACGGTGCCGCCTGAATGATGGATCGATGGAGCCATATAGGCGAGTTTTACGAAATTACGGAAGTCTTCAATGGTCGCATAGCGGCGCGTTCCATCGAGATCCCGCACAAAGGGTGGACCATAGACCGGCGCAAAGACCGTGGAGTTGCCACCGATCTCCACAGAACGGTCCCGATTGCGCGCGTGCTGCGTGAAGGTTGAAGGTGCGGTTTTGAGAAGTTGCCGGCACAATCCCTTGGGGAAATGCACCCTGTCACCTCTGACATCCGCTCCCGCGTCCTTCCAGAGAGAAAGCGCTTCCGGATCATCACGGAATTCAATCCCTATCTCCTCGAGAACCGTGTCGGCATTTGCCTCCACGAGTGAAAGCGCTTCCTCATCGAGCACCTCATAGGGTTTCAGCGACCGGCGGATATAGGACAATTGCAGCCCCGGCCCGCCACTGCTTCGCGCCGCCCTGCGCGCCGCCGCGCCACCGCGCTCGCCGCGTCCGGAGCGGCTCCGGCGCGGCAGATCCTGTGTTCCCTCGTCACCGGCCATCATCGTCATCGCGCAAACTCCACGCCAGGATCGTCATGAGACTCATGATGCGAGCCTAGCGTCTGCAGCGGCAACTTCCGTTCCGCGAGCGGCAGATGGTGTCGCAACTGGTGAGCAGAAGGGAACAGCGTCAAAATGGAAACGATCGATCTGCCATCGTTTCCCGCAGCCAGCTCAATGCCAATCACGCCTCACAGATGATGGCCGATAAATTTTCCGCAGATCTGCGCCTTCATTCCAACGCCCTTGCCTGCAAGAGGTGCGCTCTCGGTGCATATACGCACCCTTCGTTCACGAACTCCGTTGAAATTCACCACAACCAGCACCGAGCGCGAGGCACCGGCCCCGAGCGAAAAATCCGGTGGCGATATGCGCGCTTCAATCGGCCTGAAATCCGCATCATAAGCGCGAATGCTCACATTGATGCGATGTTTGTAGGGGTTTCGCGGGTGAACCCGTACGGCGAAACTGTCCGCGAAACTGCGGATCTCTCCCCGCATGGGCGACATGGATTGCGACCAGGCCGGTGTAGTACCGGCACAAGCCGCAATCATCGCTGCCAATATCGATCTGTACATGATTTCCCTATTCACAGGTCACTGTGACAAAGGCTTCATAATCGCCTTTCTGGAAGATGGCATTGCTCGCTACGGCACGGAGATCGACCGACAGAGTGCTGGCCCCCACTTCAAGCGAAGTGATGGTCGAACCTGCAACTTTCGGAGTGGTCGTGGCCCCTGTCGAGCTATAGGTGGAGGTGAACGTCACACCGCCCGTGCCGCTCGGAGCAGATGAAAAGGCTTGCGGCGTGTTAAGCGACGTTTGAAACCCGGCACCTGTCGTGTAGATCGTGGCCACGCCAGCCCGCCCACCGGCGGCTGCGGAATCAAGAACTTCCAAACCATCCCGAACGAGCAAACCATCGGACTGAAGCTCGATGGTGCAGCTCTCCTCAAGAGAGGCTCTAAAAGGAATATCCAACTGGGCTCCGAGCGAGGAAACGGTACCCAGAAGCAACAACGCACAAGAATAAATATACTTCATGACAAAACCCTAGGTTGAAAATCAAGGGCGCCATGTAGTGCCGAAACAAAGCTCCGTCAACAGGAATAAGAGCATGAAAAGAAACAATTATCCCAAAGAACAGGCGCATTTAGCGCCTGCCCTTGTTGGACCAGGAAGCGTCGCTTGCCCAATCTCCCTCGGGATTAGACCGCATGCGCGGATCCAGCCCCTGCCGCATGAGCTCAACCTCCAGTTCCAGACGTTTCAGTTCCAGCTGATAAAGCTTGTCGCAGTCCAGCCGCCGCGGTTTTTGCCCCAGCGGCACCACCAGTCGCCCATAGGCGGAAATGCGGTGCGAACTGTTGTCTCCGATGACGCCTGAATCCAGATAAGCACCGGAATTCGCCATGGAGGCACGGCAGGTGGTCCCGTCCGCCGCCCTGATCTCGTCAAAGCCATTCGGCATCACAACGCCAGGCAGGGTCACACCGGTCTGATTTTGATTGATGACATACTGATCGCTATCCCCGTAAACAACGGATGCGCTCAGGAACAGAAGCACAAAGCCCCCCATCAATCGATACGATAAGCTATGAAACGTCCGCATACTTGAGCCTTAATGTTGGTGCCGCGGCCAGGAAACGGCACACTCTCGGTACAGATCCTGACACGCCTGACCTTCTGGTCGTTGAACCCTATCGAGACGAGCACAGAGCGGGATGATTTGCTGCCGACCATCGCTTCTGCGGGAGAAACCTGCGCAGCGATCGGCCGGAAGTCCTGATCGTAGACTTTCACCGCCATGCGAATTCTGTGCGGATAGGGATTGTAAGGAAAAACCCGCACCGAAAACGTATCGTCAAAACTCGATATCTTGCCGCGCATCGGCGTCATCGACTGCGCAGCGCTCGCGCCGCAACCAGCCGCGACGACCGCGGCCAGCACGACACTCATCCAAACACGTTTATTCACAGGTCAGCGTCACCTGGGCCGTGTAATTTCCAGCGGGAAAAACACCAGCCGACTTCGTTGCGGAAAGATCGACATCGACATTGGTCAAGCCGAGCCCGAGCGGAGACGTGACAGTGCCCACCACATCGAGGAGCGATGTCACCCCTGACGCGCTGTAATGCGTGGTAAAGCTCACATCGTCATCTCCGCCAGCAGGCGCAAGAAAAAAGGACGATGGCGCGGACGTCGACAGATTGAAGTCCGTTCCCGTGGTGACAACGGTGGCCGTACCTGAAACGCCACCTGCCTCGCTCGATGAAAGGACATTCATCGCGCCATTGGTAGACAGAACACCGGGCGTTCCTACAGTGATCAGACATGTTGAAATGACATTGCCGTTGAAAATGACCGTGTCAGTAACAGCCGCGGCGGGTGCGATAAAAATGGCGCTAAGCAAAACTGCAGATAGAGAGGTTCTGAACATGACCCTGCTCCTTACACAAGCAGACAAGCCCCCTCTTGCAGCTTCTATGAAACCCTACACCGCTTAACATACCGCTAATAATCAACCTATGATTTTAAACTCATAAAAATACAACCTTTCAATTTCTATCTTCGCTGCCAGTGCCGCTTGAGTCAGGCCGTCGCTTTCCTGACGGCCCGAGTCGCAAATCAGCTATATATTCAGGTGTTTCGCACCGTATTCTGCTGGCATCGCACTATGGTGTACCATCATGAGCGCAGCACGGCATGCAACGTTTGCGCAACATGACGAGCAGGAGGCAGAGCATGTCCGACGACGAAATCATCCTCTCGGAGCTTCCGGACGACGAGCTCGTGCAGCAGATGCACGACGACCTTTATGACGGGCTCAAAGAGGAGATCGAGGAAGGCACGCACATCCTTCTGAGCCGCGGGTGGCAACCCTATGAAGTGCTGACGGACGCTCTGGTTGAAGGCATGCGCATCGTCGGTGAGGATTTTCGTGACGGCATTCTCTTCGTCCCTGAGGTGCTCCTTTCGGCCAACGCAATGAAAGCCGGCATGGCCATCCTGCGGCCGCTTCTTGCCGAAACCGGCGCGCCCAAGCAAGGCAAGATGGTGATCGGGACAGTCAAGGGCGACATCCACGACATCGGCAAGAACCTGGTCGGAATGATGATGGAAGGCGCCGGCTTCGATGTGATCGACATCGGCATCAACAATCCGGTCGAAAATTACCTGAATGCGATCGAGGAGCATCAGCCGGACATTGTCGGTATGTCCGCACTGCTGACGACCACCATGCCCTATATGAAGGTCGTCATCGACACGATGAAGGAAAAAGGCATCCGCGACGACTACATTGTCCTCGTCGGCGGTGCGCCGCTCAACGAAGAGTTCGGCAAGGCGGTGGGAGCCGATGCCTATTGCCGCGACGCGGCGGTAACGGTCGAGATGGCCAAGGAACTGATCAAGCGCAAGCACAATGTATCGGCTGGCGCCTGATCCTGGCTACGCTCACCCGCCGCTCGGGTTTCAGGCTGGTCGGGTGTCAGTAGGTAGACCGCGAAATGTCGCGTCCCGCGCTCTGCGTCGCATCGACCGCGTTGGCCGCATCCTTGCCAACGCCGCGAATTGTGTTGGCGCAGCCGGCAACAGAACCGGCGACGATAACGAGAATGGCCAGCCGGGAAAGAAGTGACACTTTCATGGTTTGTCTCCATCGCAGATAGATCGCCCGCATCAACGGGACAGTGACGATGCAGAAACGCGCGAAACCGCAAAAAGTTCTCGGACCCGAAAAGGTTCTCGTCATCGCATGCGGCATGATCGCGCGAGAGGTTCTGGCTGTACGAGACGCGCTTGGCTTCGCGCATCTGGAGCTGACCTGCCTCCCCGCAGAATACCATTATCGCCCCGACCGGATCGCCCCCGCCATGGATGCGGCCATAGTCAAGGCGCGCTCGGAGGGCTATCGTCACATCTTCGTCGGTTATGCGGATTGCGGTACCGGAGGAGCGCTCGACCGCGTCTGTGAGAAACACGGTGTCGCACGCATCGATGGCCCGCATTGTTTTGCATTTTACCAGGGGCTTTCGGCCTTCGATGCCACTGCCGAAGACGACATGCTTTCCTTCTACATGACCGACTTTCTGTGTCGCCAGTTCTATGCCTTTTTCATGAAACCGCTCGGTCTCGACAGGCATCCCGAATTGATCGGCGATTTCTTCGGCAATTATGAGAAACTCGTCTACCTCGCGCAGACAGAAGACCCAGAGCTCGAGCGCGTCGCACAGAATGCGGCAGTTTTTTTGGGATTGACCTATGAAAAGCGTCAAACCGGCTACGGCGATCTGACCAACGCGCTTGCCTTAGCGGCGCAAAGCGGTCGATAGCGGCGCATCCGACGCCATGAAATGGTTACATTGGCGGTGCAATTTTCCAGCATATTAGGTGATTTTCAGGAGATATTTTCATGCGCCGCATTTTCCTCCCCGCCCTGGTTATAGGCCTGAGCACAGTCCCGGTAAGCGCACAGTCGCTGGTTCAGGAAAAACTCGATATGGAGCGGGCCGGTTTCGAAAAAGACACGGTGATGCAGGACATCACTTACCGCGACGCCGCGCGTCTCGACGCATATGAACGGATACGTGCCGAAGCCGTGAAGCAGGCGAAAACCGGTGGGGCAGCGCCGGATGTGGCAATTCTGGAAGAAATCGAGCAGCGCGATCAACGCTCGTTTGAGGAGTTCGATCTCACGGGCGATTGGGAGTGCCGCACCATAAAAGCAGGCGGTCTTGTTCTACTCGTGGTCTATGACTGGTTCCATTGCAAAGTCAGCGACGACGGAGCCGGCTGGGTGTTGGAAAAACTGACCGGATCGCAGCGGACCAAGGGCCGCTTTTTTACCGACTCCGACAATCGGCTGATCTATCTCGGCAGCTATTTCGTGTCGCCCGACCGCCCGCCATCCTATGGCTCCGGCCGCGACAGCGATCAGGTGGCCTATGTTTTTCGCGACCGTGACGATGGTTGGCGGATGGAATTCCCGGCACCGCAGCGTGAATCCGTGCTCGATATTCTTGAATTCCGCCGTCTCCCATAAGCCTGGGCCAGCAGAACGGTGCTTGCGGCTTTTGTCATGAAGGCTTAACGCCATCCATACAAAACTGTACGTCATCCCGACCGGGATTCGAACGGCTGGCTAAAGAGTGAAATGAAGGCGGAGGGAATGGATTTGGATACGGTGTTGAGCGCACCGCCGGCTCACCTTCCGCCGCGCAGGCTGTCGCGCATCTTTCGCGACCTCGCGAAGCACGCTGAAGACAAGGTAACCATCGGCGAAATCCGCCAGGCGCTGGGCGACCGCAGCTTCGCCACCCTTCTTGTTTTCTTTGCCAGCCTCAACCTCCTGCCCTTCCCCCCCGGCAGCACGCTCGTGCTCGGGCCGCCGCTGGTTCTGGTCGCCCTGCAGATGGTGATGGGCAATCGCACCGTCTGGCTGCCCCGTTTCCTGCTCAACAAGGCCATCGGCGCCGACAAATTTCGCCATATGAGCGAACGCCTCATCCCGCGTCTGATCTGGCTCGAGCGGCTGATCAAGCCGCGTTACTGGCCGTTTGCACGCGATCATGCCGACAGGATCATCGGCCTTGCCGCCCTGATCCTGTCGATCGCCGTGACGCTTCCTATCCCGCTCGGCAACTGGTTTCCCGCCTTCTCCTGTACGCTGATCGGATTGGCCCTCTCCGAGCGTGACGGTATCCTTCTTGGTATTGCCATCACATGTGGTGTCCTCTCCCTCATGGTCATTGCGGGCGTCGTGATCGGCGCCAGCATGATGGCCGGCGCTGTGATGCACTAGCCCTCGCGCTACTCTTCCCTTCCACGTCGCATTTGAATGCACGCGCGTCGCCTTGCAGCAAGCGGGCGCGCAGCAATGCAGCAATTCTGAAAATCGAGGAAGGAACAGGCGCTTATGGCCCAGCTGATCATAGTATATTGGCGCGACATCCCCGCTCAGGTGATTGTCAGAAAGGGACGGCAGACAGCCAAGCGCGAACTGCCCCTTCGCTTCACCGAGGCCATCGACATGTGCGCCATGCGCGTCGGCGCGCGGGACACCGACGCCTACCTTGCCGAGTGGCGGCGCGGCGAGCCGGTCTCCGTTAGCGACGATCTGGAAGCAGAGGCCAATCTGGCTCTTGAAGCGATTGACCGCGAGTTCAACAGAGAACGCCTGCTGGCGCTCGTCAAGGCGGGTGGCCATGCCGATCGATAGCGCCACAAAGCCACCGACCGTCACCCAGGCAACGCTGGTAAAAAAGGCGCGTGAAACCCTTGCTTACAAACCAGCCGATGTTTCGCCGCAGCGCCGCGTCCAGCGCCGCTATACGATGCGCCGCTGGTCTGTGCGCCACGCGCGCTTTCTTGAATGGGTCTACGCTCGCTTTTCGCGCTTCTTCCTCCTCCTTCACCCATTCTGGAAGGCCGTAGGGTATGCACGCGCCGAGGCGCCAGTAAAATTCATCGAGCGCCATATGAAGGGGTTGATGTTCGACTGCCGCATGTGCGGCCAGTGCATCCTGTCTTCCACTGGCATGTCCTGCCCCATGAATTGCCCAAAGCAGCTGCGCAACGGTCCCTGCGGCGGCGTACGCAGCAATGGGAACTGCGAGGTGGAACCGGACATGCCGTGCGTCTGGGTGAAGGCTTGGGAGGGGGCTCAGGCCATGCGCGGGGGGCAAACGATCTTCGACGTGCAGAAGCCTGTCGACCAGTCCTTAAGAGAAAGCTCTGCCTGGCTACGGGTCACGGCACAAGCAGCACGCACGCGGGATGCCGAACGGAGCCATACTGAATGATGCCCCGCCCGCCCCAGATCGACGAAAACCCCGATGGCGTCGACCTGCCGCTCGAGCCCCTGCCTGGTCATTCGTCGCGGGGCCGGCTGGAACGTGTGCTGCGGCGCGGTGAATTTGCGGTGACAACAGAACTCAATCCACCCGACAGCGCCAATGCGCAGGATGTCTTTGAGCGAGCGGCAATCTTCGATGGATGGGTGGACGGCATCAACGCAGTGGACGCCTCCGGTGCCAATTGCCACATGTCTTCCATGGGAATCTGCGCGCTGCTCACGCGCATGGGCTACGCCACGATCATGCAGATCGCATGTCGTGACAGGAACCGCATCGCCATACAGGGCGACGTTTTGGGGGCCGCCGCCATGGGCGTAGGCAATATCATGTGTCTGACGGGCGATGGCGTGCAGGCAGGCGACCAGCCGGGCGCAAAACCCGTTTTCGACCTCGACTGCATGTCTCTTCTGGAAACCGTCCGCACCATGCGCGACGAGGAAAAGTTTCTTTCCGGTCGCACCCTCACAACGCCACCCGCCGTTTTCCTCGGCGCGGCCATCAATCCATTCGCCCCGCCCTTTGATTTTCGCCCTCACCGACTTGCCAAAAAGATCGCTGCCGGCGCGCAATTCGTTCAGAGCCAGTACTGCTATGATGTGCCGATGCTCAGGGACTACATGAAGCGGGTGCGCGATATGGGGCTCGACGAGAAATGTTTCATTCTGGTTGGTGTTGGGCCGCTCGCCTCGGCGAAAACCGCCCGCTGGATCCGCTCGAACGTCCCCGGCGTCCACATTCCCGATGCCGTGATCACGCGGCTTGAAGGCGCGGAAAAGCAGAAGGAAGAAGGCAAGCGCCTGTGCATCGACATCATCAATGAGGTGAAGGAAATCGAGGGCGTTTCCGGCATTCATGTCATGGCCTACCGGCAAGAGGAGTTCGTCGCGGAAATCGTTCACGATTCCGGCGTTCTGAAAGGCCGCAAACCGTGGAAGCGGGAGCCGGGCGCCGACGATGCCATGGTGGCCGAGCGGCTCGAACACATTCTGCATGACAATCCGAGCGAGACGCCCGTGGACATGGTGAAGGATGCGAGCGAGGCATCCAGCGAATGAAAACCATCGAGCAGCCGCATGGACGCCCACCATGCCTCCAGGAGGAATTTGAATGACCAGAACCATCGTCGCCTCTGCAAACCGGGAAGTCGTGATCGGCTTCGACCAACCTTTCTGCGTGATCGGCGAGCGCATCAACCCGACCGGACGCAAGAAGCTTGCTGCCGAAATGGTGGCCGGCAATTTCGAGACCGTGAAAAGCGATGCACTGGCTCAGGTCGCAGCCGGCGCCACCATGCTCGACGTGAATGCCGGCGTCACGGCGGTCGACCCCAACGCGACGGAACCCGGACTTCTGGTCCAGACTCTTGAAATCGTACAGAACCTGGTGGACGTACCGCTTTCCATCGATTCCTCAGTCTCTGCCGCTATCGAGGCTGGCCTGAAGATCGCCAAAGGCAGACCCTTGGTCAATTCGGTCACCGGGGAAGAGGAAAAGCTCGAGGCGATCCTTCCGCTGATCCGGAAATATGACGTGCCTGTCGTCGCCATCTCCAACGACGAGACCGGAATATCCGAAGACCCCGATGTGCGTTTCGAGGTTGCGAAAAAAATCGTTCAGCGCGCTGCCGACCATGGCATTCCCGCCCATGACATCGTCGTGGATCCTCTGGTGATGCCCATCGGCGCCATGGGGACCGCCGGCCAGCAGGTCTTCCGTCTCCTGCGGCGACTTCGAGAGGAGTTGAAGGTGAACACCACTTGCGGGCTCTCGAACATTTCCTTCGGCCTGCCGCACAGGCATGGCATCAATGCGGGCTTTATCCCCATGGTGATTGGAGCCGGCATGACGAGCGCAATCATGAACCCCTGCCGTCCGCAGGAGATGGAAATGGTGCGCGCCGCCAATGTGTTGAACGGCACAGACCCAAACTGCCAGAACTGGATCATGACCTATCGCGACCACCAGCCCGCAGCATCAGGCGAGCCGGTTGGGGCTGCTGCAGCCCCCGCTTCCTCCGGCGGGCGGCGGCGCGGCGGCCGCGAGGCGCGTCGGGCGCGGGGGTGAACAAGCTTTGATTTGCCTCCACTGGCCACGCAGCGCATTTCCAGTTCCGCTTCCAGGAAAACGGACCTCGCCATGAATGACGATCCCCTCGTGCTCTTCATGCCGTCGGGCAAGCGGGGTCGCTTCCGAAGGGGCACGACCGTGCTCGATGCCGCGCGGCAGCTTGGTGTCTATGTGGAGAGCGTGTGCGGCGGGCGCGCCACCTGCGGCCGATGCCAGATTGAGGTGCAGGAAGGACATTTCGCCAAGCACAAGATTTCTTCGTCCCCGGCTCACATATCACCGCTCGGCGCAAAGGAAGCCCGATATGCAGAAAAGCGCGTTCTGCCGCCCGGCCGCCGCCTTTCCTGTTCCGCCACCATCGAGGGTGATCTGGTGGTTGATGTACCCCAGGATGCGGTCATCAATGCGCAAGTGGTGCGCAAGGACGCCGATACGCGTGTCATCGAGCGACACCCCGCCGTGCACCTTTGCTATGTCGAGGTTGAAGAGCCCGACATGCACAAGCCCCTCGGCGATCTCGACCGCCTGAAAGCCGCTCTGCAGAGAGACTGGAGCTTTGGTCGCATCGAGGTAGACGCGCATCTCCTGCCACAAGTGCAGGCGATCTTGCGCAAGGGAGACTGGGCCGTTACCGCCGCCCTCCATCAAGACGCGGATGACGACATTGCCCGGCTCATTGCTCTGTGGCCGGGCTTGAAGAATGAGGCCTACGGGCTTGCCTGCGACATCGGTTCCACCACCATCGCCATGCATCTCGTGTCGCTATTGTCGGGCCGCGTGGTGGCCTCGGCTGGCGCGTCAAACCCGCAAATCCGCTTTGGCGAAGATCTGATGAGTCGGGTGTCTTACGTGATGATGAACCCGGACGGACGCGAGGGCATGACCCGCGCCGTACGCGAGGAAATCTCCAAACTCGTGCAGAAAGTTGCCGAAGACGGCGGCATCGCGCGCACCGACATTCTGGACACCGTCTTTGTTGCCAATCCCATCATGCACCACCTGTTTCTTGGCATAGACCCGACGGAACTTGGCGGTGCCCCCTTCGCGCTGGCAGTGTCCGAGGCCGTCAGCATCAGGGCGGACGATTTGAAACTCAACCTCAATCCGGGCGCGCGAACCTATCTCCTGCCCTGCATTGCGGGCCATGTCGGAGCCGACGCGGCTGCCGTCACCCTTTCTGAAGGCCCGCATCGGCAGGCTGAAATGATGCTCATCGTCGATGTGGGGACCAATGCGGAGATCGTTCTGGGCAACAAAAGCCGGGTGGTCGCCGCATCTTCACCCACCGGTCCTGCCTTCGAGGGTGCGGAAATTTCATCCGGTCAGCGCGCGGCACCCGGCGCCATCGAACGGGTGCGCATCGACCGTGAAACGCTCACACCGCGTTTTCGTGTGATCGGCAGCGAGCTCTGGTCGGACGAACCGGGTTTTCTCGCTTCGCTCGGCCAGACCGGCGTCACCGGCATCTGCGGCTCCGGCATCATCGAGGTCATCGCGGAGATGTATCTCGCCGGCATCATTTCCGAAGATGGTGTGGTGAACGGAATGCTGGCGGGTGAAAGTCCGCGCATCGTCGCCGAGGGCCGTACGTTTTCCTATGTTCTGAGCGAAACTGAACCGCGCATCACTGTCACCCAAAATGATGTACGGGCCATCCAGCTTGCCAAGGCGGCGCTCTATGCCGGCATCAAGCTTTTGATGGAGAAGCAGGACGTGGAGACCGTGGACACCATCCGCTTTGCCGGCGCCTTCGGCTCCTTCATCGATCCGCAATATGCCATGGTTCTGGGTCTCATACCCGATTGCGATCTGGCCCGTGTGTCGGCGGTTGGCAACGCCGCCGGAACGGGTGCACGCATGGCCTTGCTCAATCGCGACCATCGCCGTGAAATCGAACAAACGGTGCGCCGCATCGAGAAAATCGAAACAGCGCTTGAGCCAAAATTCCAGGAGCATTTCGTGAATGCCATGGCTCTTCCCAACAAGGTCGACCCGTTCCTGAAACTCGCCGGGCAGGTGCATCTCCCCCCTCGTTCGAGGTCGGATACCGCAGCCAATGAAACAGGCCACGCGCGCCCTCGCCGGCGCTCCCGCGAGGAACGTGCGGCACGAAGGAAACACCAATAGCAGCAACATGCGAATGGATGCAAAACGTCTGCATTCATTGTCAGAGGCCCTGCCCTCAATGCACGGCTTTCAGCATTTTATCGGTGATCGATTGGCGCCAGTCGGCACTCTCGGCCCAAGGATCAGGTGCTTTCAGTCGCTCTGGCATAGAGGTCAGGTTGAACGCACTGGATGAAGTGATGGCCTCGAGCTCACTCCAGGAGACAGGTGTGGCCACTGGCGCTCCGGGCTTCGCTCGCGTCGAATAAGGCGCGATGGCCGTGGCCGAGCGTTCGTTGCGCAGCCAGTCGACAAAAACCCGCCCTTCCCGCTTGGCTTTCGAGGCTTCCGCCAAAAACCGTTCAGGCTCGTCGTCGGAAAGACGTTTTGCAAACCCGCGGGCGAAATCCTTGACATCAGCCCATTGCCGGCGTCGCTCCAGCGGCGCGATTACGTGGATACCCTTGCCCCCGGTCAAAAGAGCCACTGTACGCAGGCCGAGATCAGCCAGTCGGGCTCGCACGGCAAATGCCGCGCTTCGAACAGCGTTGAAATCGAGTTCCTGGTCAGGGTCAAGATCGAAGACCAGCCGGTCGGGGAACTCGAGGCGATCAATGCGCGAGCCCCAGATATGGAATTCCAGCGTGCTCATCTGCACTGCAGCGATCACGCTCTTCAAATCATCGATATAGAGATATTCGTCCTTGTCGCCACTCTTCTCGGCTATCTCCAGGCGTCGCACAGCCTCCGGGAACCCTTTCCCGCCATGCCGCTGAAAGAAGCAGGGCCTCGCCCGCCCGTCCGGGCAACGCACCAGGCTGATGAGCCGCTTTTTCAGATGCGGCAGCATCCGCTGCCTCGCCTGCTCATAATACCGCGCCAGGTCGCTTTTGGTGATACTGTCCTCTTCGAACAGCACCTTATCCGGACTGGACAGCGAAACACCGCCAATCTGCAATCGATCATCCGAACTCATCTGCACCGGCCTCCAGCTTGTTTCAGCTCCGACGGCGCGCGTTTCGTTCAAAACCGACCGGATTCGCTGAAAATATCGAAAGTCGAGCGAATATGGTCGGCCGCAGCCCGCACCGGCGCCGAGGCATCAGGAGCAACGACCATGCCGATGTGATAGTTGCATAGCTTCGGCAAACCGTCCTTCGGACCAAGTTCCACGAGATCGTCCCGCAGGAAGGATTTGGGCAGTGGCGCGATGGCGAGGTCCGACAGGATAGCAGCCCGCTGTCCGGCCGTGTGGGCGCTCATATAGGCGATACGGTAGTCGCGGCCATCTTTTTCCATGGCAGAGAGCGCGCCAGCGCGCCAGGCGCAGCCCTCCTCCCAAAGGGAAAGCGGCAGCGGTTCGCGCAAATGAGCGCAACCGCCCTTGGCACCCGCCCAGACTATGGGTTCGGTGAAAACGATCTGAACGCTGCTGTCTTCAGATCCTTCGGTGCATGTGAGAAGTGTAAGATCGAGCTGCCGGTTGGCCATGCGCTTGCGCAGGTTCGCGCTCTGGTCAATGACCACATCGACAGCAATGGAAGGGTGGGTTTCTGCAAAGCGTTTGAGAACGCTGGGTAAGATGCGCTCGCCATAGTCATCCGGCGATCCTAATCGAACGATGCCGCTGATATCGGGCATCACGAACTTCGATACCGCTTCCCGGTTCAAAGCCAGCAATCTCCTAGCATAGTTCAATAATAACTCACCGTCTGCAGTGAGTGACACCGAGCGCGCATCGCGCTGAAAGACCGAGCGTCCTAACATTTCCTCGAGCTTCTTGATCTGCATGGAGACGGCTGAAGGCGTCCGGAAAACCGCATTGGACGCTGCGGTGAAACTGCCGGTCTCCGCAATTGCCACAAAGGTGCGCAGCACATCGAGCTCCAATAAGGGCATCGGATGATTGAGGGGGGCGTTCATGCCGTTCTCCATTCAATAACTTTGAACAAAAAGATCATTCGATTGTGTTTGATTGAACATCAACCTTGCGGCATAGTCAACCTTGTCAGGCGATGACGTCTGGCAAAGCAGCCAGACAGAGGAGAAGGACAATGTCTGTATTCACACGCATGAACCAGTATGTCCGTCACTACCGGACGACTCTGAACCGTAGGCGCACCGAGCGTCTGATCGACACGCTTCCTGCAGAAATCCGCAAGGATATCGGCTGGCCCGCACATTACACCGGTGTTCAGTCCGATGGGCAGGACAATCGCAGCATATCCCGTTTCTGAAGTGCTGTCCCAGACAAGGAGGAGTGTGGAATGACATTGCTGACAAAGGCCCTGAAGGCCGTGCGGGATTTCGCGATCGAGTTCGACGCGATGACCCATCACGCGAAATACGGCAGCCACCCCGCGAGGAAGCCCAGGCCCTCAGGCCGGTGCTCGCACTGACATGAAGACAAAAGCCACGCGCTTATGCGCAGCCTATCCTAAGCGAAGCTGACCCCGGCCCGTATGTCGGGGTCTTTTTTTGCCCTGCGCTGCAAATCCTCTGAATGTCGCTTTTTCTAACGTGCGCTTCGCTTTTTCCATCTCCTTGATCATCCGCACACGATAATTTCGCTGCATCGAACGAGCGACCCCACTCCATCCTGCATGAGAAGGCGCTCGGTGAGAGCCGATTGTCTTTCGATAAAAATGTTTCTGGAGCGCAGAATGAAGCTGTTTGCCCGCTTTATACGCCGCCAACGGGGCTCGAACCCGAACACGGTGTTTGCCCGTCAGCGGTTCGGCAAGACCATGCCGGGTGAGACCGGCGCACTCGCTGGTGCGCGGTTCGGTTTTCTCGTCAACTGACAAATCCCTCCCAGGCCATATTGAACACCCACCGCGTCACACCGGCGCGGGGGAGAACATTGTTTGCGCACTCGGGATCGTCGGCATCGAACGCAAATGCCGGTAAAACACGCCCTGCGCGGCCTCCCGGATTGACAGAAAACCCGTTTCCTGATGACGCTTGGATGACAGCGACTTGACCCGGGAAGCGGGCGTCATGTGCGATCGGGAGGCACCATGCCGGGCGAGAACCATCACAAACGGTCAATCGTTTTCTTTCTCATCCCCGACTTCACCATGATGGCTTTTTCGGCCGCGCTGGAGCCCTTGCGAACCGCCAATCGGATGGCAGGCTATGAGGCCTATACATGGCGCCTGGCAAGCAGCGACGGAGCACCTGTTCGCGCATCCAATGGCGTGGAGGTTGCCGTCGGGACTTCTCTCGCAGCCGAAAGGCAGAAGATGGTCGGGCACGAGCGCCCGTCAATGGTCATCGTGTGCGGCGGTCTGAACATCGAGGACTACAACAACAAGACCGTTTTTGCCTGGCTGCGCGAGGAGTACAACCGCGGCGTCGCCATTGGCGGGCTGTGCACGGCAGCCTATGTTCTGGCCGGAGCCGGTCTCCTCACCGACCGGCGATGCGCAATACACTGGGAGAACCTGCCTGGTTTCGCTGAAAGATACCCTCGTGCCCATGTGTTTGCTGATCTCTTCGAGACAGAGGCGAATATCTACACCTGCGCTGGTGGCACAGCCGCAATGGATATGATGCTGAAACTGATCGGTGAAGATTTCGATGAGAGCCTGATCAACCGGGTCTGCGAGCAATTATTAACAGATCGCGTCCGCAGCCCATCCGACCGCCAGCGCCTGCCGCTGAGGGCCAGGCTCGGTGTTCAAAATTCCAAAGTCCTGACCATCATCGAACTGATGGAGGCCAACCTGGCCGAACCTCTTTCTCTGGTGCAGATCGCCGAGAATGTCGGCCTTTCCCGCCGCCAGATCGAGCGGCTCTTCCGGCAGGAGATGGGACGTTCCCCAGCGCGCTATTATCTGGAAATCCGGCTCGACCGAGCCCGCCACCTGCTTATCCAGTCTTCCCTGCCTGTGGTGGAGGTTGCCGTCGCCTGTGGCTTTGTTTCGGCATCGCATTTCTCAAAATGCTACCGCGAACTCTACGCCCGATCGCCCCAGCAGGAACGCGCCGACCGCAAGCAGCTTCTCGTCGCTTGACCGAAAAAAATGAACGGCACGTGTCGGAGTGGAGGTCTGCCATTCGTTCTCGATGCATAGACAACCAATGGGAGCACCACAATGACCACGACCATCGACGTCACACCGTCCGCCGAAAACGAACTGGTTCTGGCCCGCATCATCGATGCACCGCGCGAAAAAATCTTCCGTGCCTGGACAGACCCGGAGATCCTCCAGCAATGGTTCGTACCAAAGCCATGGACCATCTCGAAAGTTGAGATGGACGTGCGCCCGGGCGGCTCAAGCCTCGTTGTTATGAGGGATCCGGATGGAAACGAGTATCCCAATCCAGGCGTATTTCTTGAGGTGATTGAGAACGAGAAAATCGTTACCACCGATGCCTTTACCGAGGCGTGGAAGCCCTCTCAAAAGCCCTTCATGACCATGATCCTCACCTTGGAGGACGCGGGCGAAGGCAAGACACGCTATATCGCCCGGGCGCGCCACTGGAACGCGGAAGATGTCGAAGCTCATGAAAAGATGGGCTTCCATGAGGGTTGGGGCCAATGCGCCGAGCAACTCGAAGAGATTGCCTCCAGACTGTAAGTGCCATCAGGGATCGCGCCACATCCAGGAGCGGTCCCGCCACATCTTTTCGCCGACGAGGCAGTCATAGGCACTATGAAACTGCGCGAGCACCACATGCAGCTCGTGCTTTTTCGTGTCCGCAAGCTCCAGCACAAGCTTGCGCCGAATGGCTTCTGGGAACTGCGACCAGTCATTCACCGGCACGACAAAGGCGCCCGGCCCTCCGATCACACAGTTTCGATAGTAGGTATCCAGGTCCTTGACGTCGAAACTGGTTGTCAGCCCGCCATTGGTCATCAGGGGCAGGCCATTGATGGTTATGCCCATATCCACCAGCCGGTCGCGTGCCGCTACCACCGGGCCGCCCTGGTTGTTGGGACCATCTCCGGAGACGTCCACCACGCGGCGCAGCCCCCGGAACCCGCTTTCAGCAAGCAGATCACTGGCAAAATCAAGGGCGCCGGAGATCGAGGTCCGGCGCGCACTGCTAGGGGGATTGGCTGACAATTGCTCGGCCACGCGCTGAGCGTCTTCAGCAGAAGCGATGCGGGTCCAGGGGATGATCACGCGTTGCGAAAAATGACCGGCCCATTCGAAATAGGTCACGGCAATCTTTCCATGCAGTCCACTCAATATGGCGTTCACAACGTCATCATGAACAAGAGCTTCTGCATATCCGCGGCGCTGAATCTCCAGTTCGCCTGAGGACATGGACAGCGAGACATCGACCGCCAAAACAAGCTGGACATCAACGATTTCCTGGGCTTTCGCTGCCGGTCCGCCAGCAAAAAAAACGCTGCAAAACCCAACGAAGGCAGCGATCAAGCTGCTTCTAGGAAATCGCTGAGTCGTTTCTGACCTGCGCATAGCCCAGTCTAGCGCATGATCGACCGCATACAAATCCCGCTATTTGGCGTAATCGTCCACCTGAACAAGAGCGAAGAACGATTTGCAATTCGCTAGCCGTCGGCGCGCAAGGCTGCATTCTCTGGATCGAACGGGCTTTCTCCGATCACCTTCGCCGGGTGGAGCTTGCCCAAAATCCTGATGTCCAGTTCAGTCCCTTCCGCAGCATGCTCGGGGCGCACCATGGCGAGCGCCAGGCTTTTGCCCACCCGCCAGCCAAAACCGCCATGGGTGGCGCGCCCGACCAGTTCTCCGGCCTTGTAGATTGCCTCGTTACCACGCGCATCGGCGTCAACGACACCCGCAACCTGCAGCGTGACATAGTTCCAGTTGAGCTCCGACTCGCGCTGCTTGAGAAGCGCCTCACGACCGATGAAATCACCCTTGTCGGGATGAACGAAACGGTCGAGCCCGCTTTCCCAGGCCGTATATTCAATGGAGAGTTCGCGTGGGATCAGACGATAGCTCTTCTCAATGGCCATCGCTGTCATGGCGCGAATGCCGAAGGGCTTGATGCCGAACTCCGCGCCTGCGTCCATGATCAGATCGAAGATCAGGCTCTGCTGCTCGATCGGATGGTGCAACTCCCAGCCAAGCTCACCTACGAAATTCACGCGCAGCGCATGGGCGCTCGCACGCCCGATTGAAATCTCCTTGCCCGAAAGCCACGGAAACGCCGCATTGGATAGGTCCGTGCGGGTAAGCCTGCGCATCACGTCACGGCTTTTCGGCCCGGCCAGAACGAACACGCCATATTGCTGCGTCAATGGCCGCAGAGCAACGGAACCGTCATCGGGAGCAAGCTTGAAGAGCACGTCATGATCATGCGCCTCATAGGCACCGGCGGACACCAGATAGAACCGCCCCGGCTTCCACTCGTAAACCGTGAATTCGGAACGCACCCCGCCGTTCTTCGTGAGCAGATGGCACAGCGCCACCCTGCCCCGCTTCTTCGGGATACGATTGGCGAGAATGCTGTCGAGCCAGACCCTTGCCCCCGGCCCCGAAACCTCGATCTTGGCGAAGGCCGACATGTCGAGAAGCCCGACATTCTCGTGGACGTTCCTCACCTCGTTCCCGACATGCTCAAAATAGTTTGAGCGGCGGAACGACCATTTTTCAACGACACGACCATCAGCAAGCGCCGGCGCGTGATTGTGCTTCAGGAGAACATCCGCACCAACGCCCAGTTCGCTTTCCGTAACTTGATAACCCTCCGGCGCAAACCAGTTGGGCCGCTCCCACCCGTAAACGGAGCCGAACACGGCACCGAGCTTCTTCATTCGCTCATAGCTCGGCGTCGTCTTCAGTGGCCGGGCGGCCGGGCGCTCCTCATCCGGATAATGCACGGTGAAGACATTGGCATAGGCCTCCTCGTTCTTTTCGCGCAGATAGCCTTCGGTGGCATAGGGTCCGAAGCGGCGCGGATCGACACCCATCATGTCGATGGAGGGCTCGCCCTCCACAATCCATTCGGCAAGCTGCCAGCCGGCCCCGCCGGCCGCCGTCACACCGAATGAGTGTCCCTCATTCAGCCAGAAATTCTTAAGGCCGGGCGCCGGTCCGATGATCGGCGAACCGTCGGGCGTATAGGCGATGGCGCCATTGTAGATCTTCTTGATCCCCACCTCGCCAAAGGCCGGAACCCGTGCGATCGCCGTTTCCACATAGGGCATGAGCCGCTCCAGATCCTCCTGGAACAGCTCGTACTCACTGTCGTCGGTCGGACCGTCCACATAGCAGCAGGGCGCACCGACCTCGTAAGGACCAAGCAGGAGACCGCCATTCTCCTCGCGCATATACCAGGAGGAATCGCTCTCGCGCAGAACGCCCATTTCGGGCAGCCCCTCTTTCTTGCGCGCGACAATGGCGGGATGCGGCTCAGTGACGATGTACTGGTGTTCGACCGGGATCACCGGCACGTCGAGCCCGACCATGGCACCCGTCCTGCGGGCAAAATTGCCGGTGCAGGAGATCACATGGTCACAGGCAATCTCGCCCTTGTCGGTGGTGACGGTCCAGGTCCCGTCATCGCCCTGTGCAATCGCGGTCACCGCGGTGTTGCGATAGATGGTTGCGCCGAGATCACGCGCGCCCTTGGCAAGTGCCTGTGTCAGATCGGCCGGCTGGATATAGCCGTCGTCGGGATGCTGGATCGCGCCGAGAAGCCCGTCGGTCTCGCAAAGCGGCCAGATCTCCTTCACCTGTTCAGGCGTGAGAACATTGACAGGAATGCCAATGGTTTCGGCAATCCCGGCGTAATACATGTACTCGTCCCAACGATCTTTGGTACGCGCGAGACGAATGTTGGAGCACTGCGTGAAACCGACATTCATGCCGGTCTCCTCCTGAAGCTCCTGATAGAATTTCACCGAGTATTTGTGGATCTGTCCGACCGAGTAGCTCATGTTGAACAGCGGCAGCAAGCCGGCGGCGTGCCAGGTGGAGCCGGATGTCAATTCCTTGCGCTCAAGCAGCACCACATCAGACCAGCCTTTTTTGGCCAGGTGGTAGAGCGTCGATACCCCCACCACACCACCGCCGATGACTACCGCTCGCGCATTGGCCTTCATGCTCTCACTCCCCTCGATCGCTCTCCGGCCGAACTGTGCAGCCAGGCTGGATATGACCCGTGACAGAAGCCGATCCTAGTCTGACGGGCACAGGGCTGTTTTGCCTGAATGCGACATCACAGAAGCGGCGCGCGCCATTAAGCAAATCGGACGTTTTGCCCAGCCGATTAACCTCTTTTCACCGCCTCTCCGGTAAAAAATGCCCCAACGGCAGGATATTTGCTTTCGGGGACACACATGACGATGGCGGTCGATCACGCAGCGACAGCAAAACGGCGCACTTGGCTGACAAGCCCGGTTTCCATTCTCGCGATCACCGCACTTGTGATGGCGGCGTTTCTCGCCCTGCCGCTGAATGTGCCGATCGGCCCCATGTATTGGGACCTGTTCATCTATTTCGATGCTGCCAACAGGCTCTTTTCCGGGCAGGTTCCGGCCACGGATTTCTTCGCACCGGTAGGCCCCCTCGGCTATTATCTGTTTGCCGGCGGCGTCAAACTCTTTTCCAACGCACAACCGCTGCTTCTGGTGCACTGGTCGCTTTTTGCAGTCACCGCACCGCTGATGGCGCTGGCACTCTGGCGAGTGGATCAAAGGTCACGCGCCACCGCGCTGGCGCTGCTCCTGCCATTCCTCGTCTTCGCCGTGCTGCCTTTCAACACACGCGAATTCTATTCCTTTCCCGGCTCCGACGGGTTTGGCATATACAACAGGCAGGTCTGCCAGCTTCTTTATGTGCTGACTGTCGCGCTCATCTATCTGCGTGATCAGCGCCTCCTGCTGATTTCCATTGTCGCCGGCATGACAGGGCTTTTCCTGACAAAGATCACCGGCTTCGTATCAGGCGGGCTGCTTTGCGCCTTTGCCTTCGCAGCAGGCCGCATCTCATTGCGAACCGCCATCGCGTCCGCCGTCCTGTTCCTCGGCATTCTCGGTCTTTTGGAAGCCGCAAGCGGTTTCACGCTCAACTATTTCGCCGATATTCTGGCACTGGTGGTGATGAATGAGGGAAGCCTTCTGCCGCGTTTCCTTCAGGCCGCGTCCCACACATTCGGCATTGTCGCTCCGGCGGGCCTTCTCGCACTCACGCTGATCTTCCACGATCGCGCCGCCCTTTTGGCAAAACTCCGCTCGGGAAGCCTCTCGGGCATGGCAAGCGTCATCGACCATGAAGCCTTCTGGATCATGGCGGTGCTCATCGCCGGCATTTTCTTCGAGACCCAGAACACCGGAAGCCAGGCGCTCATCTTCATCTGGCCCGCAATTCTGCCCGCCCTCACGCGGCTCTGGCAAACCGAAACGGCCCGCAGCCCGGCCTTTCTGGTCGCAGTCGCTCTCGCCGCTGCAGCAGCACTCCCGCCACTCGTCAACACGGTTGAGCGCGCGGCTCGCACCTATATCGGCGCGATCAAGAATGTTGAGCTGCCGAACAGCAACCTGAAAACATTGGGACGCGTCAACATGCGCCCCGAAGTCCTCCGGCGGTCGGAAAAGATGCTCGATTTCTACGCCCGGCATCGCGATACCTATGCCGATTTCATCCGCATTCAGGAACTTCCGGCCTATATGTACTATTCGGAATTCGACTTTCAGGCCGCGCATCTCCTGGCCATCGACGGTGCCATCGACGCGATCCGCGAGCTGGAAGCGGAACAGGGAATCAGGTTCGAAACCATCCTCAACCTCAACTTCGTCAATCCCTTCCCCTGGCTACTGGATCGGAGTGCGCCCCTGCATGTGGCCATTGGTGCCGATCCGACACGCGCCGTTCCCCCGCCGGATGCCGAAGCGCTGGAAGCCGTTCGCCACACGGACCTGATCCTGCACCCCACCTGCCCACTGACCACGGCCAATGCGGATCTTCTGAAGATTTACGCCCCCGCCATGCAGGACCATGAGCGCATCGCGCTTAACCAATGTTTCGATGCCTATCTCAGCCCCCGTATGGCAGACCGGATCGAATAGGCGCGGCAGCTCTTTCAAAGCCGGGCGCACACCCCTCATCCGCCTGCCGCCCCTTCTCCCCGTTTACGGGGAGAAGGGCGATGGCCGCAACGCTGATGAAAGCCTCCTTCTCCCCGCCTGCGGGGAGAAGGTGCCGGCAGGCGGATGAGGAACGAACGCCATCGCAGACAAAAAGAAGGCCGGGACAAGCCCGGCCAGTTGTCGCGCGAGAGGCGCTATTCCTAAACGTTTCAAAGCCTTGAAAAGCGTTTCAGACTCATTCTCTCAGAAGCAGGCTCTCACTTCACCTGGCTTTTGACGAAATCCTTCACGATGGAAACGACACCGCGCCCAAGCAGCGCATCGAGCGAGTCCACGAGCTTGTCCACATGCTCGGGTCGCATAATGAGCGGCGGCAGGAGACGGATGACATTGCGGTTGTATTCGGTGAAGGCCACCAGCACATCGTAATCGCGCAGCAGAAGCGCACCGACAAAGCCAGAGAGCGAACCCTTCAGCTTTTCGTCCAGCACACCCACCACCGGGCGTAGGACCGCCGGCAGGGTCTGCGAGAAATCATGGAATTCGAGCCCGACCATGCAGCCACGGCCGCGAATGTCCTTGATGATGCGCGGATACTTGTCCTTCAGCGCATTGAGACGCTCGACCAGATAGGCGCCGGTGCTTTCGGCGTTCTCCATCAGCGCCTCGTCGTAGAGCACATTGGTGCCCTCGATGGCCGTGGCGCAGGCCTCGCCGATACCGCCAAACGTGGCCATGGCGTGGATCATCGCCGTTTTCGGCGTGCCATAGGCCTTCATGTAGATGTCGCGCTTGGCGATCATCGCGGCCATGGCCGCCTTGCCGGCACCCAGCGACTTGGCGAGCGCGGTGATGTCCGGCACCACGTCATAGTGCTCAAAGGCGTAGAAACGGCCGGTCCGCCCGTAGCCGCACTGCACCTCGTCGGCCACCCAGATCACGCCGTACTGGTCGCAGAGCTGGCGCAGCTTCTGCCAGAATTCGCGCGGCGCCTCGTTGATGCCGCCACCGCCCTGCACCGTTTCAAGAACGATCGAGCCAATCTCCGGATCGGTGCGGAAAGCTGTTTCGATGGCATCGATATCGCCAAAGGGTACACGCACCGTGTTGTCCGTCAGGCGGAACTCGGCGCGGTAGAGATTGCCATCGGTGATGGTGAGAACGCCCTTGGTCTTGCCGTGGAAGGAATTTTCTGCATAGACGACCTTCGGCCGCTTGGGACCGGCCGCGCGCTCGGCGAGCTTGATCGCCGATTCCATCGCCTCGGAGCCCGAAGAGCCCAAAAACACCATGTCGAGCTCACCCGGCGAACAGGCGGCCAGATTGGCAGCGAGCGCCGTCGCATATTGCGACATAAAGGCGATGGCGATCTCATGGCGCTTCTCGTCCTGGAATTTCTTGCGCGCTTCGAGAATCCGAGGATGGTTATGGCCGAAGGCCAGCGACCCGAAACCGCCGAAGAAGTCGAGGATCTTTCGACCGTTCTGGTCGATGTAATACATCCCCTCAGCGCTTTCGATCTTGATCTTGTGGAAGCCCAGAAGCTTCATGAAGTGAAGCTGGCCGGGGTTCAGATGCGCCTTGAACAGATCGGTCATCCGCTCGACGCTCAAAGCCTTGGCATCTTCCACGGTGAGAAGATCGGGTTTCGCGATTGTCCTGGGTGCGAGTTCGGGTGCATCCATCACGGGCCTTGCCCCTTCTGTCTCGGTCTTTGTCACGACGGTCATGGCGACCTCTCCTACTCGGCCGCAACCTGGCTGGCGCCGACGGCCTGGCCAGATTTCTTGGCACGATATTCGTCATAGGCGGCAATCAGCATGTCGCCATCATTGTATTGCGGCACCCAGCCCAGGTCGCGCTCACCCTTGGAGACGTCGAGCACGCACATCTCGTCGGCAATCAGATATTGCTCCGGATCCATGAGCGGCATGTTCATTCGGTCAAGCAAATCGAGCGTGCGCTTCACGGCCCATCCGGGCGTCGGCACAAGGATCGATTTGGAGCCCGCATGCTTCACCAGATCGCCAAGCAGCTTGCGCACCGGCGGCGGGTTGAGCGAGCCGAGATTATAGGCCTCGTTCGGCACACCGGCCTTCCAGGCAAGGCGCGCAGCCTCCGCACAGTCGAACACAGAGATGAACTGATAGGGATTCTTGCCCGAGCCGATCATCGGCACCGGCAGATTCATGTCCACCAGCTTGAACAGCTTTTCCAGAATGCCCAGGCGTCCCGGCCCGATGATGAGACGCGGGCGGAACAGCGAGATGTTCATGCCGCGCTTGCGCCATTCGGCTGCCAGCACTTCCGTATCGAGCTTCGACTGGCCGTATTCGCCAAGCGGCGAAACCGGGTGATCCTCGGTCATCGGATAAGTGACGGTATGGCCGTAGATCATGTCGGTGGTAAAGTGGACGAGGTTTTTCGCACCCGCCTTGTCCATCGCCTCAATGATGTTGACCGTGCCGTGATAATTCACCGGATAGAAGAAATCGTGCCGTTTGGCGCGCACCTGGATCGGCGAGAGCATCTTGGCCGACAGGTTATAGACCATGTCGTCGGCCTTCATGCCCACCGCCTCAATCGCCGCGGGATCGGTCACATCGCAATGGACAAACGTCACCTGGCGATAGTGCGGCAGGTCGCTCTTCACGATATCGGCAACGATCACCTCTTCGCCATCGGCCACGAGCTTGGGGGCCAGGTGCCGGCCGACGAAGCCGTCACCGCCAAAAATGATATGTCTCATTGGATCATCGACCTTTCGGACTGAGGTTTGTCTTTGGCGAGCGCTGCCTGCTCTTCAGGCATCTCGCGGCCGCTCTGTGCGATCAGCACGGTGCCGACGCAGATGAGCGCAATGCCGGCAATGCGATAGGCGTTCAGATCCTCCTTGAAGAGCAGATACGCGAACACCGCCACCGCCACATAGGCAAGGCTCAGAAATGGATAGGCGAAGGACAGATCCACCTTCGAAAGCACGTAGAGATGAGAGGCCATGGAAATGACGAACACACACAGGCCCGCGAAAATCCACGGACTGAAGACAATCTGAAGGATCTTCAGGATCGGGTTGGCACCGGCAAAGCTCAAATCGCCGAGCGTCATCATGCCGTGCTTCAGCATGAGCTGCGCAGCCGCGTTGGTCATCACCGTGAAGAGTATGAAGGGTATATATTTCATCGTGTCCCGCCCTTGTCCGTCATAGCGTCCTCTTGCAAACAAAGCGTGAAGCGCTGCAGAAAAATTGCATCCATTGCGTGAGTTTTTCGGTGCGCAACCGGAACCGGCCATTTATTCGGCAGCATGGCGCCCCCGTGTGGCCTCGGCCGGCAATTGCAGCGCCGTGCGCCGCCAGAAGTCGGAAAGAAATGCAGGATCGCGCAACGCCTCGAGATCGCGCCATCCCGGGAAAGACGCCTCGAACAAATCCGCTCCCATGCGCGCATCCTTGTAGGGATTGACCGCACCGCCCGCCTCGACCGTCATGCGATCAAGCTGCTCAAACAGGGCATATGTGGCCGAGCCGGCATTGGAGAAGTCCAGCGTCAGCGTATAGCCCGGCCTCGGAAACGAGAGAATGCCTGGCGAAGCGACATCGCCGAAACGCTTGAGCACGGTCAGAAACGAAGCCTGCCCGGCCTCGCGCGCCGCCATCAGCATGGCCGGAATGGTCTCCCGCGCCGCGTCGAACGGCACCACGCTTTGATGCTGCAGAAGACCACGCGGACCATAGAGCCGGTTCCAGTGGCGCACGGCATCGAGCGGAAAGAAATAGCTTTGATATGAAGAACGCCGGACCCCCTCCACCCGTGCCTTGCTCCATGCGAATGCACGGTTGAACAGGGTCAGGGACCAGCGGTTCAGGAGGTTGAGCGGTGGCCGGAATGGAATGGCAAGACGGGGGCTGGAAGGAGAACTGTAGACCTCCCCATCCTCCGCATGATTTGCCGTGAGCAGGAACCCCCTGCCCGCATTGGCGCCGGAAGCCAGTTGATCGAGCCAGGCCACAGCATATTCGTTGTTGGTGTCAGCCTCTTCGGCAAGGTCAAAATATTCGCCGAGCCCCGAAAAGCCACGCACATGCTCGTTCACATCGACGGAAGCGACCTTCATCAGCCGGATCGTCGCCTCGACGATGAGGCCGGTCAGCCCCATGCCGCCTATGGTGGCGCGAAAGAGCTCCACGTTCTCCTGTTCGCTGCAATGCCGCGTCTGGCCGTCCGAGCGCAGCAGCGTGAACGAGACCACATGGCATCCGAACGTGCCGCGCCAATGATGGTTCTTGCCATGCACGTCATTGGCAATCGCGCCGCCCAGGGTGACAAACTGCGTGCCCGGCACCACGGCGGGAAACCATCCCCTTGGACCGACATGAGCAATGAGGTCCGACAGCATGAGCCCGGCCTCAGCCGTCAGAATCCCGCTCTCCGCATCGAATGAGAGGATGCGCTTCATGGAGCGCATGTCGATCAGCGCGCCGGCATCGTTCAAACATGTGTCACCGTAGGAGCGCCCATTGCCATAGGGCAGAACTGTCTCAGGCAATCCCCGGCCCGTACACAGCCGCTGGATCGCGTCTTCAGCGCCGATCGCCTGAGCCGTGCCTTTGCGCACCAATCCGAACGCCCCGAATTCAGTCATGCCTCAGAGCCCCGCCGTGAACAGGAGAAGCGCACCAAGCAAACCAAACAGCTGACTGCGCCAGTCACTGATGATGAAGACGATGGGATCGTCATGCATTTCATCGCGCCGCGCCAGGATCCACATGCGGATCGTGATGTAGAGGACGATTGGGCAAAGCGGCCAGATCAGCCACGGCATCTCGTAAAGATCACGCACAGCGCTGCTTTGAATATAGAGCGCCAGAACCATCGCCGAGGAAAAGGCGGAGGCCATACCCGCCTGCGCAATCACTTCCTGATCCTCTGCGCGATACCCCCTCCCCGCAATGCGCTCGCCGGCCGGGAGCTCCGTGGAGCGGAGCTCAACATACCGCTTGACCAGCGCAAGCGAGAGAAAGAAGAACACGGAGAATGCCAGTAGCCAGAATGAGACGCCAATCATGGTCGCCGCGCTACCGGCAAGAATGCGCACCGTGTAGAGACCTGCCAGCGTCAACACGTCAATCAGCAACATCCGCTTGAGGGATAGGGAGTAAGCGGTCGTGGCCACCAGATAGGCAATCAGCACCAGGCCGAAAAGCGGCGGCAGGAAAAGCGCCGTTGCGCCGCTGATCGCCAGAAGCGCGAGCATCGAGGCAAAGCCGAAAGGAATGGAAAGCATCCCGCTTGCAAAGGGCCTGTTCCGCTTCGTGGGGTGCCGGCGGTCCAGTCCGAGGTCGAAAAAATCGTTCAGAATATAGATGGCCGAGGCCGCCGTGCTGAATGAGATGAAGGCCAGGACACAGAGGACGAGCAGCGGAACATTGAAATATTCATGGCTGAGAATCAGCGGCACGAAGATCAGACTGTTCTTCAGCCATTGATGAACTCTGAGCATTTTTACATAAGTCTTGACCGTTGGCCGGGGTGCCGTCAGCAACTCGCCACCATTGACGGCATGCCAGCGCGCGGCGGCGCGATCAGGCGCAACCACGATCGCACTGCGTGCGGCATCGAAGACAGCAACATCGGCGCGGCTATTGCCCGCATAGTCAAATCCGCCATCGCCAAACGCCTCGATCAGCGCGTCACGCTTCATGCCGGATGCCATGTTGCGCCCGGGTTCGGTGGAGATGACTTCGTCAAAAACCCCGAGGTGTTCTGCGATTGCATCCGCGAATTTCTTCGGCGAAGCCGTTGCCAGAACAATATGTCGCCCGTCTGCCTTGTCTTTGCGTAGCTGTGCGAGAAGATCCTGCCGGTAAGGCAACCCTGCCGCGTCCAGCTCTACACGTGCGGCGATCTCGCATTTGAGCCGCGCCTTGCCGCCCAGCAGCCAAAGTGGAAGGAGAAACAGACACAGCGGCTTCCGGCGCAGGAGCATAAAGAGGCTCTCCCACAGAAGATCGGTCGCAATCAGCGTGCCGTCGAGATCGACAGCCAAAGGCACTGCATTGCGTTCAGATCGCGCGTCCATAAAAGCCCCCCGACGAGATGACCGTTCTTCAAACGGCCATACGCGAAAGGAGCTTCCAAAGTCTGAAGCCATCGATAGACGAGGCAAATGTGCAGACAGAAATCAAAAACAGGCTTAAGGCTTCCCTAAGGACAAGCAGCGAAAACCAGGCGCACAAAAAAACCCCGGCAGGGTCTGCCGGAGTTTTGTTGATGAGGCATTCGAACCTCGAGACCGATACACTCAGCGCACGCGGCCACGGCCCTCGGAAATCTCGACCGTTTCAGAACCGGTCAGCACTTCGCGGTCACCATTGGGCATGGTGACAAAGCAGCCGGCCGCACAGAACTCGATCGTTTCGCCCGCACCCACCACGATCTCCGATTGCGAGCCGCCTTCGGTAACGACGATGGTCTGTGGTTCGCTGTCGCGATTGACCACACTCGCAGCAAAGGCCGAACCGCCGGCGAAAATGAACGTGGTGGCCGCAAGTGCAAA
Source organism: Nitratireductor sp. ATLC21 (assembly GCF_057196525.1). Taxonomy (NCBI): domain Bacteria; kingdom Pseudomonadati; phylum Pseudomonadota; class Alphaproteobacteria; order Hyphomicrobiales; family Phyllobacteriaceae; genus Nitratireductor; species Nitratireductor sp. ATLC21. Next base: position 831,592 of record NZ_JBXUOU010000001.1, read on the forward strand.
TATCTTCATGGTTTTCATCGGTGTTTCACCACCCCTGTAACAGCGGGCACGACTGCCCTTTGGCCCCGTTTATAGAGATTTCAACCTGAACGGCAACTGAACGGCGCATCCAGCTTCCCGCCGCTATTCCGGGTCGACCTTGCGTCGGCGCCGCCTTTTGCCTGCCGGTAAATCACCTTGCTCGTCCTGGACCCCGTCCGCCAATTCTTCTTCGTTTGGCGTCTCGTCGGGCTCCTGTGCCCTGAACAGCCCGGAGCGCACGTGGATATCGCGTTGCGGAAACGGAATTTCGATCCCCTCTGCTTCAAACGCATCCACGATGGCAAAACGGATGTCGTTCTGCACGTTGAGCTGCATGAGGATGTCTGAAAGATAAACACGGATCTCGAAATCGAGAGAGGAATCGCCAAAGCCGGCAAACAGTACGAACGGTTCAGGGTTCTTGAGAACAAGCGGATGGGATCTGGCAATTTCAAGCAGGATCTCGTGTACGCGCCGAACGTCGGACCCATAGGCAACACCGATCGGTATCTCCATGCGTCCAAGCTTGTTGCGGTGGGTCCAGTTGCCGACGGCCGCATTGATCAGCTCGGAATTCGGCAGGATCACCGACTGGCGCTGAAACGTTTCGATCTCCGTGGCGCGGACGGAAATCTTCTTTACCGTGCCGGACACGCCGCCCGCAACGATCCAGTCGCCCGCCTTGAACGGGCGTTCGGCGAGCAAAATCAGACCCGAAACGAAGTTCGAGACAATGTTCTGCAGCCCGAAACCGATTCCGAGCGAAAGAGCACCAGCCACAAGGGCGAGATTGGACAGATTGATACCGGCCGCCGAGATACCGATCAGCGCAGCGATCACCAGCCCCACATAGCCGATGCCGGTGCGGATGGAATTGCGCACGCCAGAATCCATGCGGCTGCGCGCCATCACCTTGCCGTCGAGCCAGCTCTGGAACCAGCGTGTGACGAAATAGCCAATTACGAAAACGAGTATACCGGTGAGGATTCCCACGATGGAGAATGAGAGAGAGCCGACCTGTATCCTGCCGGCGATACGATAGCTCCACGCCGTCAGATCGGCCCATCGGAACCCCCACTGCAGAAGGATGAGCGGGACGCCGATCAGGATTACGATCATGTTGATCAGCATGCCGGTGACAAGGCCGAGCTGGTCAAGCGCGGTTTCATCGAAAGCCGTGTAACGCTCCAGCCGCCGTGCCAGCCAGGAATTGGCGAACGCGCCCTCCGACGTGATCGCCCCTGCTGTCAGGAAGCCGATATACATGGTGGCGATGATCGCGCCCGTGACCACGGCCTGCTGGGAAAGGAACCGCGCAAAGCCGATATAGCCGAGCATCGCCGCGATAATGATCGCAGCCCCCAGAGCGAACAAGAGATAGCGGAACTTAAGTGGCCATGGCTTCGGGTTGCCCTCCTCGTCATCCAGAGGACTGACGCCGCCAATCGCCATGATAAGCAGTCCCACAATGACGGTAGCCACGAGGCTGGTGGCCACTGTCAGCGAGAGCTGAGAACCGAACAGCGAATAGACCTGGTCCATGAAATAATCGAACCCGGTCGCGATCGCGGTGACCACCGCCAGAACAAGCAGCCATTGAGCTGCCTGAGACCGCACCGGCAAAAGCCGCCAGTTCGGACGTCGCGGCGCAAGAATGGCGCGCGCCAGGCGGTAGACGAAATAGACGAGGATGATGACGGAAAAAAGCGACCAGAGAAGCGGTTGAATATCAGTTCGGAGAAGACTGAAGTAATCTAGGAAATAGTAGGTCGATGCCAGAAAAACCCCGATCGACAAAGACGGGATCAGGGTGGAAAAGAGCCCCACCGAGAGACGGCTGAGATAGGTGGGTTCTGCCTCGGTGGGATCAGGCTCTACGAAATCGCCAAACAACCGCCGCCCCCCGAAAAGCAGCGTAAGAGCGGCAATCGTTGCCAGTGTGGTGGCAAGCAAGAGCGATTTCAGGCGATATTTGAACACGAAAGAGAGCCAGGCGGAAACCCGCTGATAAACGCGCCCGACCTCTTGTGCGAACTCCCCGGCAACGTCCGCACTCAAGGCGGCCGAAACGTCGTAGCGGCGTGAAAGCGTCCGTGTGAAGAGGTCACGACGCAGTTCTGCAATCCCATCGACGACACTGTTGATGCGAACGGTAAGCCTCTCGGCATCGCCGATCAGCACGTTGAAGCTCGCCTTCTCGTCGAGCAGGCGGGTGCGTTCCCGCGTCACCTCCTCCGGTTCTGCCGGTTCGCCCTCCTTGCGCGGTTCTCCCAATTGTTCGAGACGCGTATTGATCTCAGAAAGCCTCGGACGAAATGCCAGGCTGGCATCGAAGACTTCCCGCGCCAGCTTTTCCAACTCAACCCGGACCGAGACGAGTTCGCCATCGTCCGTGGCCTGATCGTCGATCTCCTGTTCCAGCCCGTCGACGGTGGCTTCGATTTCAGAGAGCTTTTCGCGTTGCGTCGTCAGGAAGTTTTCCGGTCCCTGAGCCAGCGCCGGCGCAAGGCTGGCCAGCTGGAAAACGAGGCACAGGACGACCGGCAAGGCGCGAAATGTCAGCAACATGTCTAGCAGTCTTTTCAGAATCATACGCAATCGGAGATCGGCTTTAATCAGAGAACATTGCCTGAGCCACGCCTGCGCAGCAAGCATAGGGCCGTGCCGGAGTCGGGTCTGTGAAAAGCCATGGCGCTTTATTTGCCTCCAGTGTCCAGCCTGTCCTATAGCTTTGGTCTGGGTCTGGCAAAAAGAATGGCGGCGCATGGCGGAATATTCAGCTCTTTCGCTTCTGAAAAATGCCTTATCGGGCAATCGTGACTGGAAGCCGGCTTGGCGCAAGCCCGATCCCAAACCGAGCTATGATGTCATCGTCATCGGTGGTGGGGGCCATGGGCTCGCAACTGCCTATTATCTTGCAGCCGAACACGGCATCACCAATGTGGCCGTACTGGAAAAGGGTTGGCTGGGCTCCGGCAATATCGGTCGCAACACGACGATTGTACGCTCCAACTATCTCTTACCCGAATCCCTTCGTTTCTACGAATTTTCGATGAAACTCTGGGAAAACCTCTCCCATGAGCTCAATTACAATGTGATGTTCTCCCAGCGTGGCGTTCTGAACCTCGCTCACAGTCCGGGTCAGGCCGACGCTTTCATCCGCCGGGGCAATGCGATGCGCCATAGCGGTGTCGACGCCGAGTGGCTCACGCCGCAGCAGATCGCACGCAAGGTGCCCGGTCTCGACACGTCAAAATCGGCGCGCTTTCCGGTCGTCGGCGGACTTCTTCAGCCACGCGCGGGCACCGCACGCCACGATGCGGTCGCCTGGGGTTATGCGCGGGCAGCCGATCGCCGGGGCGTCGACCTGATCGAGAATTGCGAGGTGACGGGCTTCCTGCGTAACGGCGATCAGATCACGGGCGTTTCCACCACAAGAGGCGAGATCCGTGCAAAAAAGGTTGCGCTGGCCGTGGCCGGCAGCACCAGCCGCGTGCTGCAGCGCGCGGGCATTGAGCGATTTCCTATTGAAAGCCATGTTCTTCAGGCCTTCGTGTCAGAAGCCATCAAGCCCTTTGTCGACTGCGTCGTGACCTTCGGTGCCGGCCATCTTTACATGTCGCAATCGGACAAGGGCGGGCTGGTTTTCGGCGGCAGCCTGGATTTCTACAATTCCTACGCCCAGCGCGGAAACCTCCCCACGGTCGAGGATGTGATGAGCGAAATCTGCGCCATGTTCCCCTCCGTCGCACGGCTGAGGCTTCTGCGCTCCTGGGGTGGCGTGATGGACATGTCGATGGACGGATCCCCGATTATCACCAGGGGTCCTCTGCCCGGTCTCTATCTCAATTGCGGCTGGTGCTATGGCGGCTTCAAGGCAACACCAGCCTCCGGCTATTCCTTCGCATGGACCATCGCAAAGGACGAACCCCACGCCATCAACGCGCCCTTCACGCTCAGCCGCTTCGAGCGCGGTGCCGCAATCGATGAAACGGGTCACGGCCCGATACCCAAACTGCATTGAGGGGAATGCCATGCTGATCGACTGCCCCCATTGCGGCCCTCGCGACCTCGCCGAATTCTCCTATCAGGGGGATGCGACGCGCACCCGACCCGACCTTGCCTCGACTGACACGAAGGCCTGGCTCGACTATGTCTATCACCGGCCGAACCCGGCCGGGCGGCACCACGAGTTCTGGCAGCACGCAGGTGGATGCCGTGCGCATCTGGTGGTGGAACGCGACACGCTGACCCACGAGATTTTCACGGTCTCCTTCGCGCGAAAGACTTCTGGCGGAGACGCCGCATGAGCCCGCGCCGATCCACTTCCGGCGGGCTGATCAACCGTACCCGCACCGTCCGATTCACCTTCGACGGCGAGAACCTGTCCGGCCATGCCGGCGACACTTTGGCCTCGGCGCTGCTCGCCAATGGTGTTTCGCTGATGGGTCGCTCCTTCAAATATCACCGCCCGCGCGGTGTCTTCAGCGCCGGTGTCGACGAACCGAACGCGCTCGTGACGCTGTTGCGGGAAGGCGTGCGCGAGCCCAACATTCCTGCCACGCAGATCGAAATCTATGACGGTCTGCGCGCAGAAAGCCAGAACCGCTTTCCTTCTCTGGCATGGGATCTTGGCGCGGTAAACCAACTCGGCGGCCGGCTGATCGGTGCGGGCTTCTACTACAAGACCTTCATGGGGCCGGTGATCGGGCCACTCAAGGGCACGCGCTTCTGGATGATGTGCGAACATTTCATCCGCCGTGCCGCCGGTCTTGGCAGAGCCGATTACGAGGCCGATCCTTCACGCTACGAGCGGGTGAACGCCTTCTGCGACGTTCTGGTGGTGGGCGGAGGCATCGCCGGCCTGATGGCAGCCGAGGCTGCGGCAAAGGCCGGAAAGCGCGTGATCCTCGCCGAACAGGAGCCTGTCACGGGCGGCTTTGCGCGCTGGTCCGGCGAAATCATCGAGGGAAAACACGCCCACGAATGGGCTTCAAACCTGACAGCACGGCTTGCCAGCCTCGACAATGTCCGCCTTTTAACGCGCACCGCGGTCTGGGGGTATTATGACGGCAACACGTTGGCCGCGCTCGAACGCGTCCACGATCATGTGGCCCGCACGCCGAAGGGACACCCACGCCAGCGGCACTGGACGATCCGCGCAACGGATGTTGTGCTTGCAACGGGTGCGCTTGAACGCCCGATCGTCTTTCCCGGCAATGATCGTCCGGGTGTCATGCTGGCCGGCGCCGCACGCCGCTATGCCGCAGAATTCGGCATTCTGCCGGGAAACAGAACGATCTTTTTCACCAACAATGACAGTGCCTATGAGGCGGCAGCCACCATCAAGCGGGCTGGCGGCCATGTCGCAGCCATTGTGGATGTGCGCGCGAGGATCAGCAGTGCCGCCAGCGAACTTGCCACCGCGGCAGGCGTTTCGCCGCTCACCGGACACGCCATCGTGGGCACCAAGGGCGGCAAGACGCTTTCACGCGTGTTTGTTCAAGCGTACGATGCGGCATCCGGTACGCTGTCGGGAGATGCCAGACCGCTCGAGTGCGACAGTCTGGCGGTTTCCGGTGGTTGGCAGCCCGTACTTCATCTGGCGAGCCAGGCTGGCGCAAAGCCCGTCTGGGATGAGGAAAAACAGGCCTTCCTGCCACCCGAGCCAACACAACGGTGGGCAGGCGCAGGCGCATTCCTCGGTACATTCGGCACTGTTGACGCCCTTAGAAGCGGTCGTGATGCGGGCCTCAAATGTGCTGGCAAGCGCCCCTCACGCGGCAGGCTGCCCGAGATCGCGCCTGAACCTCTCGACCTGACGCCAGCCCCGGTTCTCGAAATTCGCGGAAAAGGCAAGGCTTTTGTCGATTTCCAGCACGATGTGACCGCCGATGATGTGCGGCTCGCCCACCGCGAAGGCTTTGTCAGCGTCGAGCATCTGAAGCGCTATACCACGCTCGGCATGGCGACCGATCAGGGCAAGACATCGAATGTGCCCGGCCTCGCCATCATGGCGGCGGCCCGCGGCATCACGATCCCCGAGGCCGGTACCACGCGCTTTCGACCGCCCTATTCGCCGGTGGCCATCGGTGCGATGGCCGCGGAACGTTATGGCGATCTGAAGCCAGAGCGCTATACCCCCATACATGACTGGCATGTGGACCACGGTGCCGAGATGACGCCGGCAGGTCTCTGGCATCGCCCACTGGTTTATGCCGCTGCCGGCGAAACGGTCGAACAGGCTTACATCCGCGAGGCAGCGGCGGTGCGCCGCTCCGTGGGCATTGTCGATGTTTCCACACTGGGCAAGATCGCGGTGAAGGGACCCGACGCCGCCGCCTTCCTCGATCGGGTCTACACCAACACTTTCTCCACGCTGAAAGTGGGCAAGGCGCGCTATGGCCTGATGCTGCGCGAAGACGGCATTGCCTTTGACGACGGCACCACCTGGCGGCTTGGCGAGACCGACTTCCTGATGACCACCACCACCGCCAATGCCGGCGCGGTGATGCAGCATCTGGAATATTGTCTCGACATTCTCTGGCCCGAACTCAAGGTCCATCTCACCTCGGTGACGGACCAGTGGGCCGGCGCGGCCATTGCCGGTCCGAGGGCGCGCGCCGTGCTGGAGCGTTGCGTTAGCGGAACCAGGGTCGACAATGAGACCCTGCCTTTCATGGGCATCGTGCATGGCGAGATCGAAGGCGCACCCGTCATGATCTGCCGCCTCTCCTTTTCCGGCGAGCTTGCCTATGAGGTCTATTGCGGTGCCGGTTACGGAACACTCATATGGGAAGCCTTGATGGAGGCGGGCGAACCGTTCGACATCACCCCCTATGGCATGGAAGCGCTCGGTGCATTACGAATCGAGAAAGGCCACGTGACCGGAGCCGAGATTGACGGACGAACCACCGCCCGCGATCTCTATCTCGACTGGATGCTGTCAAAGAAAAAGCCCTTCATCGGTTCGGGCCTGATGGACCGCCCTGCCCTCATCGACAAAAACCGCCTCAGGCTTGTCGGCGTCATCTCTCTGGATGGACAAAAGCTTGGCGGAGGTGCGCATCTGGTTGAGCGTGGAACTCCAGACGAGCCCGGCGAAAGCATCGGCCATGTGACAGCCTTCTGCTACTCACCTGCGCTGCAGAAATATATCGGCCTTGCGCTTGTCCGGGGTGGCAAGGCCCGCCATGGCACGCGAGCGCATCTGTCTGATCCGCTGCGCAAGCGTTTCGGCCAGGTGGAAATCGTCAGCCATCATTTCTTCGATCCGGATGGAGAACGCATGCATGGTTGAGCGCACATCACCGCTGGGCAGCGATTTCCGCCCCGGCTCCTATGGCGACTTTGTTGAAGGGACCGGTGTGACGATCTTGGAAGCCATAAAGGGATCGATCGTCGAGGCCAGCGCCTGGCCTGGCGAGGAAAAGACGCTGACGGAAAATCTTTCCGCCATCTGCCGTCTAAAACTTTCAGCTTCACCGGGAAGCGGCGCTGCCAACCGTGAAGGCACATGCGCCTTCAACATCGGCCCTGGCCGATTTCTCGTAAGTGGTCAGGACGAGGCTCTGGCCGGCGTTATGATTGCCGCCATTGATGAGAGCGCGGGAACCGTGACCGATCTCTCGCATGGGCGCGCGGTGTTCGCGGTTGAAGGCCCCAAGGTCGAATGGGTTCTTGCCAAGCTTTTCGCGCTCGATTTCAGCCTCTCTGCCTTTCCCGTCCACACCGGACGGGCCACAGCGCATCACGACCTGTTTGTTCAAATCCAGCGCCGTGGCGAGAAACGCTTCGAGCTATATGTCTTCCGCTCATTTGCGCGGGCTTTTGCCAAAACGCTCCGCCGCGCATCCGAAGATGTGGGCTATACGATAAGATAGGCCCGGCGCGGCGACACCGGACCTATCGGCCGGCTCGCGGAGCACCCACGAACCGGTTTTATCATCCCGAAGGCACGTTCGGCGCCTCCGGCGGTCGTCGTCAGCCATTATCGCCGTCAGGAGCCATTTCCGCCGGCGGATTGCCCTGATGCATTTCACCGCGCGGGCCACCTCTGTGGTCACGCTTGTGGTGCATCATTTTTCCGTGGCGTCCGCCACGCTCCCCTGCCATCTGGCGGAAGCCACGGCGCATTTCGCGCTGGTCGACTTTGCCATCGTCATTGGCATCCATCAGCGCAAAGCGCTTTGCCTGCTGGCTTTCAATCTCCGCAATCGTAACGGTGCCATCACCATCGATGTCGAGACGCTGTGCAGCGCGTTTCGCCCGCCGCTCGGCCATGCGCTTCATAGCCATATCCTGAAGTTCGGCTTCAGACAGCACGCCGTCGCCATCAGCATCGGCGGCCTTCAAACGCTCGATATGAACAGAGGAAAACTCTTCGATGGATAGGTTCCCATCGCCGTTGGTATCGATGCGGGAAAACCCCCGCATCATCTTGCCGCCTTTCATTCGCTCTCCTGCAGCCGGCGGTGCAGCTTGGTCGGACGAAGCTTCCTGAGCGATCGCAGCAGAACCGGCAATCAGGCTCAGGGCCACGGCGGACAAAAGAATCTTGTTTTTCATATCAGTCTCCTCGTAAGGGGGCGCCGCCAGGGAAATGCGGCAGGGAACGAGGAGATAGTCGCCGATCTCACATTACGACGACCTTGCCGGGAAATTACAATTTCGTAAGCAACATTCGTGGGAAATGACTTAACGAACGAAGGAGACAAACTCCTCGAGCGGCGCCCGTTCACTACGCAGGGCATTCTCTGGTTTTGAGGCATCCTCGTAGCCAAGCGCCATACCGCAGACGACAATTTCCTCATCGGGAATGCCGAGGATCGGGCGGATCTGCTTGTGGTAAGGTGCAAATGCAGCCTGTGGGCAGGTATGAAGATCACGCCCGCGTGCGGCAATCATCACCGATTGTACAAACATGCCGAGATCGATCCACGATCCCTTGTTCAATCGTCGGTCGATGGTGAAGATCAGGCCGACGGGAGCATCGAAGAAGGTGAAATTGCGATCATGCTGAGCGCGCATGCGCTCCACCTCACGGCGACCGATGCCCAAAAGGCTATAAAGTGCATATCCCACCGCACGACGGCGCGAGAGATAGGGCTCGAAGAACTTGTCGGGATAATATTTGTACTCGTCCCATTCGATCTTTTCCGGGCGTACACCGGAAGAAAGAATAGCCTCGGAAAGCGCCTGTTTGCGCTCGCCCGACACCACATAGACCTTCCAGGGCTGCATGTTGGTGCCCGAGGGCGCGCGCGCGGCGACACGAAGAATATCTCTGATCGTCTCGTCATCGACAGGATCGGGCAGAAACGCCCGCACGGAGCGCCGCGTCAGCATCGCCTGATCGACAATGTCGGTAATGGACAGTTCGTTCTTCTTGTCAGGGGCTAACATGCCACTATCCTTCCTGGCGGTCCTTTCAGATGCGCGACAATGCCCCCTGCATCAATATCGCGATCCATTCAGGACCAAATGCACTCACTCACTGCGCTGTTCTCACGCCGGTCGATTTGCTAAAACGCCGACCAATGCGCCGGTCCTCGTAGTCGAAGGGCCTGTTTTTTTCAAGTCGAATGCCAAGTTCGCCCCTGGAGCCCCCAATGCCAAAGCCCTCCTCCCGCATTTCAGGCATCGTCCCGTCCGGCAAAAACGGGTGGGAAATCCACTTCGCCGCCATGACCCGCAAGCAGGCCGGTGAAAACGTCATCATGCTGTCTGTGGGCGACCACGATTTTGATACTCCGGAAGGTACGGTCGAAGCCTGCGTCAATGCCGTCCGGGGCGGCCATCACCACTACACGCAACTTCCCGGTCTGCCCCGCCTGCGACAGGCCTTGGCGAAATTATCGGAAGAGTGTACAGGGACCAGGACAAGCTCCGAAGAGATCATGGTCACCATCGGCGGCCAGGGCGCGCTCTACGCGGCTTTCCAGGGGGTGCTCGACCCGGGCGATCATGCGGTGATCGTGTCGCCCTATTACGCCACCTATCCAGGCACGGTGCGCGCCGCCGGGGGGCGCTACACGGAAATCGAAACCCATGCGGAAAACGATTTTGAGCCGAGCCTCGAGGAAATCGAAGCCGCACTCGAAGCAGACACGCGCGCAATCCTGATCAATTCGCCCAACAACCCCACCGGAGCCGTCTACTCTCGCGCCACGATCGAGCGTATCGCAGAGATCTGCCGCGAACGCGATCTGTGGCTCCTGTCCGACGAGGTTTACTGGACCATCCGCTCGGAGAAGGAGCACATCTCGCCGCGCGCCCTGCCCGATATGAAGGAGCGCACGCTGGTTATCAATTCCCTGTCGAAGAGCCACGGCATGACCGGGTGGCGGGTCGGATGGCTCACCGGACCCGCCGACATGATCGCCGTGTTGACCAATCTCAACCTCGTGGCCACCTATGGGCTGCCCGATTTCACTTCCCACGCGGCCATCGCTGCCGCAGAGAACGGGTTCGGCATGCGTGAGATCGCAGAGCTCTATACCAGACGGCGCGAAGCGTTTCTTGAGGCGGTGCGCGGCTTGAACGACGTGATCGTGCGCGGCTCTCAGGGTGGCATGTATGTAATGCTCGACATACGGGCGATAGAGCAGGATTGCGAGAAATTTGCCTGGGACTTCCTGAACCAGGAAAATGTCGCAGTCTTGCCGGGCGCCAGTTTCGGTGATGCCGCCAAAGGGCATATCCGAATTTCCATGTGCCAGGATGAGGAAACGCTGCGCGAGGCGGCCAAACGGCTGCAGCGTTTCATTGCCGCCAGGCTGGATAAACCGGTGAAAAAAACCGCCGCCGGCTGAACCGGAAGCGGGCGCGCTGTTGAGCGCGCCTCAGTCCTTCCGGTTCGGCAACCCTTTACGGTTCGTCTCCGCAAGCTCTTCGAGCTCCGATTCGCTCATCGATTCATACATTTCCTTCGACGCGCCCTGGAGCTCCGACTTGGACGTCTCACCACGTTTGGCCGCGAGGGCGGCACCGGCGGCTTTTTGTTGCGCCTTGGATTTTGCCGGCATCTTTGCCTCCTGTTTGAAGTATTCACTCTAGGAAGAAGACTCCGGATCGGGCTGAGTTCCCGGGATTTTTCAACCCGAAGATAAATTTCGCCAATACGGATCGGGATTGAAGCGATCGCCGTGCTGCGCCTGCAGGCGCTCAAGCGCGGCAACGATCTCCTCTATGCCACGCGCACGCGCATATCGAAGCGGCCCGCCCCGAAACGGAGCAAACCCCGTGGCAAAGATCATCGACCCCTCAAGCGTTTTTTCGTCCCCCACAACGCCTTCGCGCAGGCAGGTCACGCAAGTGTTGAGCATGGGGAGGATCAGGCGATCCGTGATGGCCGCCTGCGGCTCGGGGTGTTTGGCACTTTTTCTCGGCCCGCCATTTCTATCGTAGGTATAAAACCCGCGTCCCGCCTTCCGCCCGGTGTGTCCTTCCGCCACCATGGATTCCAGCCAGGCGGGCACATCCGGTACTGGGGTGTCGAGACCGGCCCGCATGGTGCGGGCCACTTCCAGACAAATGTCCAGGCCGACGCGGTCGGCAAGTTCGATCGGCCCCATGGGCATGCCGAACGAAACCGCAGACTGATCGATGGTTTCTTTTTGCATGCCTTCGTCGAGCATAACAAACGCCTCGGTGAGGTAAGGCGTCAGAACGCGGTTGATAAGAAAGCCCGGCGAGCTTTTGACCGCTGCGGGAAGTCTGTCGATAGAGCCGCAGAAAGCTTTAAGCCGCGCCAGCGCCGCAGCCGAAACCCCATCATGTGAAACGACTTCGACGAGTTCCATGCGTGCGACAGGATTGAAGAAGTGCAGCCCCAGCAGCCTTTCGGGAAACGGAACAGCCGTTCGCAGCTCTTTCAGGGGGATGCTGGACGTGTTGGTCGCGAGAATAGCGTCCTTCTTCATCAAAGGCGCGACCGTCTCGAAAACCTTGCGCTTGACCTCGGCCTTTTCCGCAACCGCCTCAATCACCAGATCAGCCTGCCTGACACCATCGCCCGCAAAATCCGGTGTCAGCCGATCGGATGCGTCGCGTCTGGCGATCCCGCTATGCAGACGTGTATCAAAAAGCTTCCCTGCTCTTCCGATTGCTGCCGCAAGAGCCTTTTCATCGAGATCGGACAGCGTGACCCTGAGACCGCGCGCCGCGCACCATGCGGCAATATCCCCGCCCATTGTCCCGGCACCGATAACGTGAACCTGCGCAATGTCGCTCGTCCCCTTTCCTCCAGCCTTCAGAGTTTCACGCAGGAAGAAGACATGGATGAGATTCTGCGCCGTCTCACCGGTCAAAAGACGCGAGAAGGAGCGGATTTCCTCCTTCTGCATCACGTCTTTTTTCCCGGCGCCGTGGTTTTCCCAAAGGTCGATCAATCGATGAGGGGCGGGATAATGTTCCTCCGGCGCACGCTTGGCAGCCATGGAACGCATCTTGCGCGCGGCGAGACGCCGATAAAACGAGAAGCGGCTCAAACCCGCGCCGCGCCTTGTCGGTTTCAGATCTCCCGAGATGGCCGCTTTGACCGCGTTCACGACATGTCGCTCCTCGGCCACGGCGTCGATCAGGCCGAGCTTCCGTGCCTTGGCTGTATGCACGGATTTTCCAGTCAGCATCATCTTCATGGCTTCGACCGGATCGATCAGCGCCGGCAGCCGGAACGTCCCTCCCAGTCCGGGATGAAGTCCGAGAAGCACTTCGGGAAACCCGAAGACCGCTCCCTCGACAGCTATCCTGAACCTGCACGCGAGAGCCAGCTCGAGCCCGCCGCCGAGGCAATGGCCGTGGACCACCGCAACGCTCGGCATGGGGAGCGCTGCCAGACGGTCAACGATCGCATGGGCCCGCGTCATGCGGGCTTCCACCACATCCGTTTGAGAAACACCGGAAAAATCGCGAATATCGGCTCCGGCGATAAAACCTCCGGCTTTGCCCGAGCGCAGCACGAGCCCTTTCGGCTGCACCGCCTCGACCTTTTCCAGCAGGGTCTCCAATTCGCTCATCACCGGTTCGGAAAGCGTGTTCGTGCTCTCCCCCGCCCGGTCAAGCACCAGCCAGGCAACAGCGTCTTCGTCCCTGAACAGCGACCAATGTTCGGTTTTCGCAACCTCCTGCGCGTCGGGGCCGAGCGCGAGCCGGTTTCGATTGAGATGCTTGCCAGCGGGTATCGTTCCAACAGCCATCAAACCACCTCCATCAGCATCGCGCCACCAAGGCCGCCGCCGATACATTCGGTTGCCACACCACGTTTGAAACCACCTCTGCGCAAGGCGTTGACCAGGTGAAGTACGATCCGGTTGCCGCTGGTTCCCACCGGGTGCCCGAGGCTGATTGCTCCCCCATCCACATTGAGGCGATTGTGGTCGATGCGGCCGAACGGAGCTTCGAGCCCGAGAACATGGCGGCAATAGTCGTCATCCTCCCACGCCGCGAGGCACGCAAGAACCTGCGCCGCAAAAGCCTCATTCAGCTCCCACAATTCAATGTCTTCACGGGTCAGACCTTGCCGTTCGAGCAACGCCGTCGAGCACAATGTCGGCCCCAGACCCATGATGGACGGATCCAGTCCCGACCACTCACTGTCGACAATCCGGGCCAGCGGGGTAAGACCGTGCTTCTTGAGCGCCTCTTCGGACGCAAGGATCACCCAGGAGGCTCCATCGGTGATTTGCGAAGAATTGCCAGGGGTGACCTTGCCGAAAGGCTTCTCAAAAGCGGGTTTCAGCTTGGCGAGCCGCTCCATCGAGGTATCCGGGCGAACGCCGTCATCATGGTCATATAAGACGCCATCGCGGGTCACTGCAGGAACGACTTCCCCTTTGAGAGTGCCGCTTTTCTGTGCCCTCGCCAATCGCTGGTGACTTTCCAGCGCGTAAGCGTCAGCAGCTTCACGGGAAATATTGAAGATATGGCCGATTTTCTCGGCCGTCTGCCCCATATTGAGCTGGGTGACGGGGTCGGTCAGTCCCCGCTCAAGCCCGATGACCGGCTTGAGCATGCGCGGTCGCAACGCACCCAGGGCGGCGAGCCTCTCTAAAACCGATTTGGCAAAAGCGAAACGGCCAAACCAAGCAGCGCCTTCCTGCGGCCACACCAGTGGCGCGTGGGAAAGCGCTTCGGTTCCTCCGGCAAGGATAAGATCGGCCTTTCCCGCTTCGATCGTTCGGAAAGCGGTGTCTATCGACTGCATCCCGGAACCACAATTGATCTGAACAGTGAAGGCCGGCATCGCATCACCCATGCCGAGCCGCAGTGCTGCCACCCGTGCCGGGTTCATCTCGTCGGCAAGGACGTTGACACAGCCGAGGATCACCTTGTCAAAACTGGCGGGAGAAAAATTCTGTCGCGCCAGCAGGGGCCGCCCGCATTGAACGGCAAGGTCTACCGGCGTGAATGGACCCGGCTTTCCGCGCGCCCTCAGAAAAGGGGTCCGTGCGCCGTCCACGATGAAGACGGGCCTGTCTTTGCTCTCACGATATTTTGTCTGACGGACAGGAGCCGTTCGCTTCGCACGCACAGGCGGCTTCCGGTTAACGCGCTTCTGCTCTCGGGGCATTTGTGCCATGCAATACGCACCTTTCCTGAAAACCCGACCGTCAGCGATTGTTCAGCTCAGTCGAGGCAGTTGAGCATCTTTGTCATCAATGACACAACCTTTCCGGCCTTTCCTGGTTCCGATCTCGCTTCATTCCCAATAACGCCGGCTTTAAGCCACAATTGTCTGGCCTGACCCGATAAGCCGCATTGGCCGCAAAAGCGGTTTGTGGTTTAACCGCACTGTTTTGCAGCATACGGGCGACAGGCGTTAACGTCACGGCAAGGTTGGTGACCGACACTTCAGCTCGAGAATGGGAGACGGGTTTGAGTGGAATCGACGCGAGACCGTCGATGGGTCGGCGTTTGCACGGGCCGTTGCTGCTCGCGCTCATGCTCGCCTTTTCGCCGCCTTCTGCCAATGCCTTCGAGCTGTTCGGCTTAAAGCTGTTTGGCAAGGACAAGGCTGCCGAAGAGCCGGACACAATCGGTGAACCCTGGAATTACACGGTAGAATTTGTCCTCCCCTATGGCGCGGACGAAACCGAGAAAAAACTCAAGGGCGCCTCCTCTCTCTGGGCGGACCGCGAGAAACCCGCTTCGGGTGCTGCGGGGTTGATCGTCAAGGCGCGCGGCGACTATCGCCGTCTCCTCAACACGCTCTACGGTTCGGCGCTTTATGGCGGCTCCATCAGCATCACCATTGACGGGCAAGAGGTATCCGGGCTTCCCATTGACGCGGATATTGCCAATCCGGCCAGCGTTCGCGTCGCCGTCGACCCGGGCTCTGTCTTTCATTTCGACCAGGCGCGGATCATCAATCAGGCGCCGCCGCCGCTGAACCGCAATGATCGCGTCGAAGACCCGGCAAAAGAAGGTTTCCAGTCAGGAGAAGTCGCTGCATCCGGTACCATCCTGAAGGCAGGTCGCCTCGCGGTTGAAGCCTGGCGCCATCAGGGGCATGCCAAGGCCGAGATCGTGGAGCGTCGCGTTACCGCCGCGCATGAAACCAAAACGGTGGACGCAATCCTGACCGTTGAGCCTGGTCGCCGTGCAGCGTATGGCGTTGTCACCGTCAGCGGGACGGAACGGATGGATCCCGACTTCGTGGCGCGCCAGACCGGACTTGTTCCCGGTCGCGAATACGACCCGGACGATATTGACCGCGCCCGCGAGCGCCTGTCGAAGCTTGATGTTTTTCGCTCTGCCCGGATCGAGGAAGCGGACGAGATCGGCGCCGATGGCCTCCTCCCGCTCGCCGTTATCGTCCAGGAACGCCTGCCACGCCGGTTCGGTGTCGGCGGCACCTATTCAACGCTCGACGGGCTTGGCGTACAGGCCTACTGGATGCACCGAAACCTTTTCGGCCGTGCTGAACGACTCCGTTTCGAAGGGCAGGTTTCCGGCATCGGCAACACGTTCAAGCCTGAAGATCTGACCTACCGCGTTGGCGCCACTTTCATCAAGCCCGGTGTCTATACGCCCGACACGGATTTCCATGCCTCCATATTCGGCGACCGGGAGGTGCTCGAACGTTATACACGCACGGCAGTCAGCGCCGAACTTGGCTTCCGGCACGAGTTTACTGAAGCCCTGTCTGGAAGCCTGTTCGCCAATGCCGGCCGCGCCCGCTTCGAAGACGACTTCGGAACACGGGATTTCACCACCGTCGGTCTGTCGGGCACGCTGACCTATGACAGCCGGGACAATCCCGCCGATGCGACCGAAGGATTTTTTGCCGAATTGTCGCTCGAACCATTCTACGAAATGGAATACCGCAACCTGGCCGCGCGCATGCTTCTGGAAGGCCGCGCCTACCATGATTTCGGAAGTGACGGCCGCTTCGTTCTGGCCGGACGCGCCAAGATCGGTGCCTTGGTCGGCGCGCCCATTGACGAAACGCCGCCCGACAAGCTGTTCTTTGCCGGCGGGGGTGGTTCGGTCCGCGGCTACGCCTATCGAAACATCGGCGTGGAGATGGAGGATGGTATCGCGGGCGGACGGTCGCTGATGGAAGCGTCTGCCGAACTGCGCGCGCGCGTTACCAATTCTATTGGCGTCGTCGGTTTCATCGATGCCGGGACCGTTGGGGCGGAATCCTTCCCCGACTTCTCGGAGGATGTGCGGATCGGTGTCGGCGCCGGTCTGCGCTATCTCACCCCGTTGGGTCCCGTGCGTCTCGATGTCGCCGTTCCGCTCGATCGACGCGACGGCGATCCGAGCGTTGCCTTTTACGTCGGAATAGGACAAGCGTTTTGATCCGCTTTTTCGCAGCTCTGATCCTGCTCTTCGTCCTGTTGCCCGCCATGGCGCAGGACACACCCAGTGAACGCACGCCCGATGAAGAGCGCTCATTCTTCACGCGTCTTCTGGAAGATCAGCTCTCCACGCCCAACCGGCAGATTCGCATTTCCGGCATTTCCGGTGCGCTGTCTTCACAGGCCACCATCGGTGAAATCACCATCGCTGACAGGGAAGGGATTTGGCTGCGCATCAGCAACGCCTCCATCGACTGGAGCCGCTCCACGCTGCTGCTGCGCCAGCGTCTCGAAGTACAAAAGCTTGCCGCCGAAAATATTGAGGTCACACGCCGTCCACTGCCCGATAAGGGACTGCCCTCGCCCGAGTCGCGCTCTTTCCAGGTCCCGGAACTGCCGCTTGCCGTGAATCTCGAAGCGCTCGAGATAAAACAGGCATCTTTCGGACAGGAAGTCTTCGGCCTTTCCGCCGACCTCGCCTTGATAGGGGCTCTCAAAATCGACAGCGGAACGCTCGAGAGCAATTTCGACGTGCAGCGCCTGGACGGTCCTGGCGGCCAGTTTGCGCTTGAAGCTGCGTATTCCAACGAAACCGAGATTTTGGATCTCGATCTGGTTCTCGATGAGCCGGCCAATGGCGTGGTCGCCAATCTTCTCAACGTCCAGGGCCGCCCGCCACTCAAACTCACCCTTGCCGGCAGCGGACCGCTAAGCCAGCTCGACATCAAACTTGCACTTGAGGCGGACGGCGTACCCGCTTTTGGCGGCACGGCACGGCTTCGCGAACGCGAGGAGGGCCTGGGCTTTTCCGCCCGCCTCGCCGGCACCATCAAGAGGCTCGTGCCGGCCCAGTTTCAGGATTTCTTCGGCGCCGGCACCCGCATCAACGTCAATGGCGTTTCGAAGAAAGGTGGCGGGATCCTGCTCGAAAATTTTCAGGTCGCCAGCGCCTCCATGCGCATCGAGGCCGTTGCAGAGACCAGCAGCGACAATTTCCTCACTGCTCTCTCACTTGGCGCTTCAGTAGCCAACCCCAAGGGCGACCGCGTGCTTTTGCCCGTTGCAGGTGGACAGACCTCTCTTCAATCGGCAAAACTGGACATCACCTTCGGCGAGGCCGGGTCCGAGCGTTGGAATGGAAAGCTTGAGCTGAATGGACTTCAGACTGCAGAACTAGCCGCCGGGCGTACCATCCTCACGATGGGCGGGTTGGCGCAAAACCTGAATGATCCACTTTCCCGGCGGATAAGCTTCGAGATCGACGGAGGCCTCTCCGAGATCACTGCCACACAAGCAAAGATCGCCGAAGCACTCGGCGACACCCTTGATATCATGGCGCGCGGCGACTGGCAGGCTGGCAATCCCGTCGTGTTGGAAAAGGTTAGCATTTCCGGAAACGGACTGGAGACCGCCCTCACCGGCCAGATCCGAGATTTCGCCTTTAACGGCGATATCAAGCTTAGAGCAAGCGACATTGCGCCTTTCTCTGGCCTTGCGGGTCAGGCACTGGGCGGTTCGGTCAATCTCGCCGCCAATGGCACCGTGCGCCCCATCAGCGGCGCATTCGATCTCGACCTCGACGGTACGGCAACCGACCTGCGTATCGAGAACGAAGTTGCAGGAAACCTGCTTGCGGGCACCACGCGGATAGAGGGCGGTGTGGCACGAGGTCCTGAAGGATTGACTGCACGCGCGCTCTCCCTCGCAAACGATCAGTTCAACTTGCAGGCTGACGGTACCTTTGCCACCGGAACAGCGAACTTCCGCTTCGACGCTGCGCTGGAAAACATGGCCCTTGTCGCGAAAAATGCATCAGGCCGCCTGACAGCCACAGGCCGCGCTGAGGGGGCAGAGGGACGCATCAATCTCACGGTGAAAGCCGATGCGCCGCGCGGCAGATTGTCCGGCCGGGACCTCAGCGAGGCCACTGTCGGTTTCGATGGGCAACTGGAAGATGAAGTCCTGACGGGGGCCGTCGACGGCTCCGCCTTCCTGGCTGGGGAGCGAGTGGACCTGTCCGGCCAACTCGTTCTTTCACCGGATCAACGGCGGCTGACTGAATTTTCCTTCCGAGCAGGAGGTGCCACTGCCAGCGGCAATCTTGTTCAGAATGTGCGCAAAAGCCTGATCGACGGTCGCATCAATGTCGACGCCGCCGATGTTTCCACGGCGGCTGCGTTGCTGCTTCGGGAGGCAACCGGCAGCGTGAAGGCCGCTCTCTCTCTCTCCCATGTGGACGAACGCCAGATTGCCGACGTAAACGCCACTGTCCGCGATCTCGCCGTCGATCAGACGCGCATTTCAAATGCGGCAATTGCTGCAACAATCGAGGATTTGTTCGGGGTGCCCTCCGCCGTCGGCTCGATCAATGCCAAGGGGATCAGCGCAGGCGGCCTGAGCATTACATTGGTCGAAGCCACCGCGCGCCAGAACGAAGGGGCCACGGATTTCGAAGGCAAAGCCTTGCTTGAACAGGGCACTGAAATTGAAACCCAGGGCGCACTCGCACCTGAAGGCGAAGGCTATCGCCTCAGGCTCAACGAACTCCACCTGGAACAGGGGGCGGTAAAGGCCCGTCTTGTGGACCCCACGTCCCTTCTTGTGGAAGGCAATGCCTTTACACTGGATCCGCTGGTGATCGATATCGCGGGCGGTCGCATTACGGCCGGAGGTCGCTTCGCCAATGCTCTCGATCTCGCGGTCAATCTCCAAAGCGTCCCGCTTTCCATCGCCAATACGATCCAGCCCGAGCTCGGTCTTGGCGGGACGCTCGACGGCAAGGCAGAGATCAAGGGCACCCGAGACAGACCGCTTGTCAATTTTGACATCGACGGACGCCAGATCGCCTCTCCAATCTTGACGCAAGCAGGTTTGAGTACGCTGACGATCAATGCTGCCGGAACGAGCAATGGCGATCGACTGAACGTCGACACCGCCATCACCAGCCCGGAAGGTTTGAACGCCACAGCACGTGGCGCGGTCCCCATCGACGACGGTCAGCTTTCCCTGGATGTTGCTCTCAACGCTTTCCCACTGGCCGCACTGAACCGTGTCGTTCGCGGTCAGGACCTTGCCGGGCAGTTGACAGGCAGCGCACGGGTGACCGGCAGGCTCACCGAGCCGCAGGCAAGCTTCGACATGCGCGCCACCGGTCTGCGGGCTGCACCTTTGTCCAGCGCGGGCCTCGGCCCGCTTCAACTCGCCGCCAGCGGACGTTACGCGGGCAACGCGATTGAGCTTGCCCGACTGACGGCGGATGGCCCGTCAGGGCTGGGAATAGAAGCGAGCGGCACGATCCCGCTGTCCGGGTCCGGCCTTGGGCTTGACCTTGCAGGCACCGCACCGCTTTCGATCGCCAATCGTTTCCTTGCCGATCGTGGAACCCAGCTTTCCGGAACCGCCTCCGCCAGTATCCGCGTCTCCGGCGCCGTGGCAGATCCCGTCGTCAACGGCACAATCACGACTGCCAACGCGTCAGCGGTTGATCCGCTCACCAATCTGCGCGTCGGCGACGTCCGCCTGGCTGCCGCCGTCAATGGCGATCGGATATCCATCACGGAGGGGTCGGCGGCCCTGGCGGCAGGCGGCAGGGTTTCCGTATCCGGCACGATTTCCACCAATGCGCAGGCGGGCTTTCCCGCCGATCTCAGGATCGGGCTGAACAACGCCAGACACACGGACGGAGAAATGGTGACGGCAACCGTTAACGGTGCCCTGACCATGACAGGCCCCCTCACCCGCGATCCGCTGCTTGCTGGCGAGGTGAATGTGGAGCGGGCCGAAATTCTCGTGCCCGAAAGCATCGGCGGCGGCGCTGCTCAGATCAATGTGCGCCATATCGATCCGCCCCCCGCTGTACAGCGCACTCTTGAGCGTGCACGCGCAGATGACGGTACGCCGATGCCCTCCGCACGGCCGAGCGTTATGCGGCTGAACATCAATGTGACAGCGCCGGCCCGCATCTTTGTGCGCGGTCGCGGCCTCGATGCGGAACTCGGAGGCTCGGTAAGATTGACAGGACCGGTAACGAACATTCAGCCGGTCGGAGGTTTCAAGCTCATTCGCGGCCGACTGTCGATCATCGGTCAGCGCATAACCTTCGACGAAGGAGAAGTCACCCTGGTGGGCGACCTCGATCCGCAACTCGACTTCATCGCCCGCTCGCGCGGCAACGATATCATCGTGTTCATCAATGTGAACGGCCGTGTCTCCGACCTGAACATCACGTTCTCTTCGCAACCGGAATTGCCCGAGGATGAAGTGCTTGCCCGCCTCATCTTCAATCGTGGCATCGACGAGCTCTCTGCCGTTCAGATTGCCCAGCTAGCTGCCGCCGCCGCAGAACTCGCCGGCGGATCCAACAGCTCTCTTCTGGGCTCTTTGCGCAATGCGACGGGGCTCGACGATCTGGATGTCGTCACCGACAGCGAGGGCAATGCGGCGGTGCGCGCGGGTCGCTACATCCAGGATAATATTTATCTCGGGGTTGAAGCCGGCGCGAAAGGCACGACGCGGGGCACGATCAATCTCGACATTACCGAGGATCTGAAAGCGCGCGGCGCGGTGGGATCCGATGGCAACTCAAGCCTCGGTATATTCTTCGAAAAAGACTATTGATCCCGAATAAAGAAAGCCGGCCAGGAAACTGGCCGGCAAACGGCGCGCTGGGTTCGGGTCGGGGGGATGGTGGGTGCGCGCCTTGACTGGAAACACCGCCAGGCGACAAAAGTTCCGCAGAAAAATCCTTCGCGAAGATCTCCGCCTTTCAGGTTCAGGCCAGGCGGAGCTTCAGCGCTGCCAGCCCTGGGCGCCGATCAACGGTACGAAGGACACCGGCGCGAGAACCTCGGTGCGAAAGTCGGTTTCCCCTTCACGCACGATGCAATTGAGCTGCTGGAATCCTGCAGCAGAGCCCACCGGCATGACGAGCCGCCCGTTGAGAGCGAGCTGCGCTTTCAGCGCCTCCGGCACACGCGGTCCTGCTGCGGCCACGATGATGGCGTCGAACGGAGCTTCCTCCGGCAGCCCCAGCGTCCCGTCACCCACGACGATGCTCACATTGTCGAGGTAGCCCACATCTGCCAGGCGCCGACGCGCGGCGATCGCAAGTGAATCGTGACGTTCAATCGAAAAAACATGCCCGGCGATCCGCGACAGGACGCCCGTGGAATAGCCCGAGCCCGTACCCACCTCCAGAACCCGGCTTTCCGGTTTGAGCTCGGCAGCCTCGGTCATCAGGGCAACGATATAGGGCTGCGATATGGTCTGCCCGTCACCAATGGGCAGCGCCCCATCCTCATAGGCGAGTTCGGCGAGATGCTCCGGCACAAACAGGTCGCGCGGCACTTCGGCCATTGCATCGAGCACTGTTTCGGAGACGATGCCACGCCGTCTCAACACCGCCAGCATCGCGCGGCGGCGATCCTCGTTCTGCTCGGAGTTTTGTTTGTTACTCAAACCTGTCTGGCTTCGATCATGAAGAAAAAGCGAGCTCTATAATGCCGCCAAACCCCTCTCAGCGTCCATCCTTACGGCCATGAACATATGCATGGCAGCGCATGCAGCGTGCATAGCTCCACCGGTGGGGCCAAAGATTCCGTTTGAAATACAATGAATAAAAGATTGGTGGGTGATACAGGGCTCGAACCTGTGACCCGCTGATTAAGAGTCAGCTGCTCTACCAACTGAGCTAATCACCCGACCATTTCGGGCGGCGATCAGGTCGCCGTCAACCGAATGACCGGCTCCTTAAACGGTTTCGGCCACGCATGCAAGACACTCTGACATGAGTTTGTCACTTATTGCTCAAATCAACAGTTTCCCTTCCGCCACGCGCACCGCATGACCGCCGATCCGGGCAGAAGTGATCGCGCCGTGGTGGACGTCGACTTCAAGGCGGATGCTGGAAGGCCGCCCCATTTCAATGCCTTGCTCGATCAGGAACCCATGCGCTCCATCGACAAGCGCATCATGCTGCATGATCGCACCTGCAAAGGCAGCCGCCGCCGATCCTGTTGCCGGATCCTCGGGAATCCCGTCATCAGGGGCGAACATGCGGACATGAAATGCGTGATCGTGGTTGACCGTCTCCCGGCAGTAAACATAGGGAGCGGCAGACGGTCCCTCCATCGGAGGGAGAAGCGAACGCCACAGGCCAGCATCGAGCCGCGCACGGCGAGCCACCCCCAGATCGGCCACCGGCACACAGACATAAGGCACACCTGCACTCCAGGTGCTGATCGTGTGGTTCTCGAAGCCGATTTCGTGATGACCAAGCCCAAGCGCCGCCGCCACCGCTTCCGGCTCTATGGGGAACGGGAGCGACATTGGAAGCCTGGGCAGATCGAACTCCGCATAGGCCGCCCCCTTCCCTGCCGTCACAGCGCAGCGCACTGGCCCTACCGCCTCCTCCAACATCACGATCGAAGTCTGGGGAGCGCCACTTGTCTTAGCTGCCCGCTCGGCAAGAGCAATCGCAGCTCCCACCGTGGGATGGCCGGCGAAAGGCAATTCCGTACGCGGCGTGAAGATACGGAGGCGTGCAGTGTGGTTCTTGCTCGCCGCCTGTCCGACAAAAACGGTCTCCGACAGATTGAACTCCCCCGCGATCCGCTGCATCGCCGCATCGTCCAGCCCGTCCGCATCCAGCACCACGGCCAATGGGTTTCCTGAAAGTGGCTCATCGGAAAAAACGTCGTAAATATAATAGTTTCGACCAGTCATTTCGCCTCTCACAGAAAAATTCATCTCACCGCGGCAATGTGGCAGGGCTCGCCGTGCTTCGCCATCTTTTGCCCACTTTCCTCATACCACGTCAGAACGAAAGGGGGGCGCCGCAAACAACAGGCGACCATGGACATGACCAACCATGAAGTTGACGGGCCGGCAACCGCACAGAACCGGGAGAAAAACACCGCCCTCAACCCTAAACGCCGCCGGTGGCCCTTGCTCCTGACAGGTGCAGCAATTCTGGCAACGGGTGTCTGGGTTCTCGCCGGCACCCAGTCAGGTCAGAGAGACAGCGCTTACACGGTACAACCCGTCCAGCGGGGTGATCTCGTCGTTCAAGTGGCAACAACAGCGGTTTTGCGGCCTCGCACTCAAGTCGAGATCTCAAGCGAATTGAAAGGCACAGTCCATTCTGTTCCCGTGCAACAGAGCCAGCGCATCCGCCGCGGCGATATACTGGCCACGCTCGATTCTACAGTGTTCGAATATGCCGTGGAACGGACAGAAGCGTTTGTGGCAACGGCAAAGGCAAGCCTGTCCGACGCGGAAATTTCCTTGCGCGAAGCCGGGCGCAAGCTCGAAAGAGCCATGGCGCTAAAAGCAAGAAATGCCCTTAGCGAACAGAAGTTGGAAGATATTCAGGCCGAGCATGACCGCGCCGAAACCCGTGTCGCCACCGCACGCGCCGATCTAAAGGCCAAAGAGGCCGATCTCAAACTGAGACGCTTTGACCTCGCCCGGACGACCATCCGCTCGCCGATCGACGGAGTGGTTCTGGCACGCAAGGCCGAACCCGGCAAAACCATATTTGCCTCCTCCGATGACGGCGTACTCTTCATCTTGGCTGAAAATCTGGACCAGATGGAACTGGTCGCGAAAATCAACGAGGCCGACATCGGGGCGGTGCGAAGCGGACAAGAGGCGAGTTTCACCGTCGAGGCCTATCCCGATGAGAGCTTCAGCGCAACAATCCGCAATGTTTCGTTTGAACACACGAACGAAAACGATCTGGTCACCTACGAGGCGAATCTCGACGTACGCAACACCGATCTAAAACTGCGTCCGGGCATGACAGCCTCTGTTTCGATCAGAACCAACGCAGTTCGCGACGCTCTCCTCATTCCCACCAGCGCCCTGCGCTATCGGCCCCGTATCCTGGAAGACCTATCCTCTCCGGCCGCATCCGAAGGCTCAAACGATCTCGTGCTCGTCCACGTGCTTGAGAACGGCAAACCACAAGCGGTCCGCGTGAAGCTTGGTGTACGCAACTGGGAAAAGGCCGAGGTTATCTCCGGCCTCTTGGCTGGTCAGGAGGTCATCACCGGCGAGCAGTTCGGTGCGTTGACACAATGAATGCGCCGCCCGGGTCTTCCCCGCTTCTTGCCTTCTCAAAGGTCTGGCGCAGCTATGGCGAAGGCGACATGCAGATCCATGCGCTGTCGGATGTCAGCTTCCAGATCGAGAAAGGATCGTTTGTGGCGGTCACCGGGCCATCGGGTTCGGGGAAATCCACCGCAATGAACATTCTGGGCTCGCTCGACACCCCCTCGCGTGGCGACTACTATTTTAACGGAACTGACGCTGGTCGCCTGGACAAGGGAACTCGCGCCGACCTGCGCAACCGGCACATCGGCTTTGTGTTTCAAGGCTACAATCTGCTGCCAAGAACCACCGCTCTCGAGAACGTGGAGCTACCTCTTGTGTATCGCGGTCTGTCGGCCCCCAGACGCCGGACCTTGGCGCGAAGAGCATTGGCGCAGGTCGGGCTTGAAGGGCGTGAGCATCACACCCCAAGCGCTCTCTCGGGTGGTCAGCAGCAACGGGTCGCGATTGCCCGCGCACTCGTCTCGGAACCGACCCTGCTCGTGGCCGACGAGCCGACCGGAAATCTGGACACCGAGCGCAGCCATGAAATCATGACGCTCTTGACCGATCTCAACCGGCAGCAGGGCCTGACCATTGTGATGGTTACACACGAAGCGGATATCGCAGCCTTTGCCGGGCGGCAGATCGGCTTTCGGGACGGGCGGATCGCTTATGACAGTTGCGATGAGGGAATGGGCTGATGCTGCTTGAGTCGGTTCGCTTGGCGCTTCTCTCCGTCGTCCGCAACAAGATGCGCTCCTTTCTCACACTGCTCGGAGTGATTATCGGCGTCGCCGCGGTGATCGCGCTGCTGACGATCGGTGGCGGCGCGCGGGAAAAAATTCGTTCTGAGATGGCCGGTCTTGGAAGCCGCCTTATCTTCGTTTTCGCCGGCATGCCCAGGGATCCATCCATGCCGGCCGTCGCGACAGCACGCGCGCTGACAAACACGCATCTACTCTCTCTCGAGAAGACCATCGGCCCTTACGGGATCGTTGCCGGGCATGCAGAGACCCGTCTCCGTGTTTCCTATGGAGCGCGGGGACTTTCTGGTCAGATTCTGGGCGTTAGCCGCGCCTATTTCGGACTCCGCGACTGGTCGCTAAAACGGGGACGCTTGCCCACAGCCGTGGAACTGGCCAGCAATGCCAGCATTTGCGTGGTTGGTAGCAAGGTGTCAGAAGCGCTTTTCGGTGTGGAGAATCCGATCGGCGCACGCATTCGGCTTGGCTCGTTCCACTGTCGGATTGTCGGCGAACTTTCCGCCAGGGGAGCCTCATTTTCCGGAGATCAGGACACTATCGTGATGATGCCGCTCGGGTTGTTTCAAACCCGCATCAGCGGAAAGAACGATGTTGAGCAGATATTGATCAACGCACCCAGCGAGGCATCTATCCCTACCCTCAAGGCAAAGGTGGCGGAGGAGATGCGCCGTCTCCGCCGAATTGCACCGGGACGGAATGATGACTTTCAGGTTGAGGACATGGCCGAATATATGCGCCAGGCGAGCAGCATTATTGGCAATGTCACGGCGATACTCGGCGCGATCGCCGCCATCAGCCTTCTGGTCGGCGGAATAGGCATCATGAACATCATGCTGGTATCGGTAACCGAGCGCACCCGCGAAATCGGCATCCGCATGGCCATCGGTGCGCGCCAGCGTGACATTCTGGTTCAGTTCCTGACAGAAGCCTCCGTTCTGTCACTGCTTGGAGGTGTCATCGGGATCGGCATCGGCCTTGGCATCGCCTGGGTCGTAACCGCTCTTATGAATGTGGATTTCGTGCCCAGCCTTGCCGCCATCACCGCGATCGCAACAGTTTCTATGTTCATCGGCATCGTCTTCGGCTTTTTCCCCGCCCTACGCGGCGCCCGTCTTGATCCGATCGATGCCCTTCGGCACGAATAAACGTTGTTGCCGGCTCTCCGCCCGATCAGGTTATGTCGAGTTGAACCACCACCGGACAATGATCGGAAGCTTTGGGGCGATCCCAGCCCACGCGGGGAAAACGGGGTACATCCTGCTCCGGTGGAAAGATCGTGCGCCATGGCTGGCCGGAGCGGATGATCTCAGGTACTGCCCGTGGATTGCGCTCGGCGAGCGCTTTTGAGGCAAGAAGATAATCGAGCTGGCATAGATGTCGTTCTTCGGGCCCTCTGGTGTGATAAAGCGTCCAGCGATCCATTTCAGGTCGGCGCTCCACCAGATTCTCGCAGAAGCCGCCAGCGGTCAGCGTGTTGACGCTGGAAAGCGTTTCCTGCACAGGCTCAAAATGATATCCCTCATGCGCTTCTCCGGAAATGACCAGGCGCTCGCGATAATCGTTCAAATCGCCGCACACCACCCAGCGCTTCGAAGATGCCCGCGCGGCGCCGCCGAAACGCTCTTCGATAATGCGGCGGACCGCAGCCGCCTCAGCCATTCGCACCGGCATCGAGGCAGTGCGGCCATCCATCCCATTTCGTGGCGGGCTCATCGCCTTGAAGTGCACGACGTAGAGCGTCATGGGGCGGCCAGCGATCTTGATGTCCAGCTCCAGACAATCCCTGCGGAAAATGCGGTCCTGCGGTTCGATACCAAGGTCAGCCAGAGCGTCGTTGTAAAGGTCCAGGTCCGAGAAGGTCACATGGGCATGACTGGTCAGGCGCTCGAATTCGATCGGCTGGCCATGCGCAGTCATCGGCCGCATCATCACCGCCACATCGATCCCGCGTGAATCGTTCCCCGACGCCGAATACTTCTCCCGATAACCGTTCCCGATCATCTTGAAGAGATAGCCGTACTCGAATGCCTTGAGTGCGGCGAGATTGTCGACTTCCTGAAGGCACAGAATGTCTGCACGGGTCGCTGCGATGGCAAGCGCAGTCAATTGCCTCGCATCGTCCGTCAACGCTACGGCTCGCGCCTGTTCGAGCGCGCGATAATGCGCTTCATCCTCGATTTCATAGAGCGATAGCGCGCGATCGCGATGCAGATCGTTGCGGAAACCGGAGAAATCGAACCGGTTCATCAGATTTTCAACGTTGAAAGTGGCAAGCCGCAGCGACATGCATGAACGTTTAAACGCTCGAGCACGGATTACAAGCCTGAGCTCGGTGCAAAAAACCGGCAACTTCTCCATTCATCGCGCGTTCATGGAGATTATGCTTGCTTCTGATAGTATAAGCATCTCTGACATTGCTTGTTGGATGGGATGAAGGGGCTTTTTGGGGTCTGGAAACCAGGAGACCACTATGAAACACGGACTGACAAGAATCGCGTGCTCGGGCCTGATCGCCCTTGGCTTCGCTTTCGTCGGCGCACCTGCAAATGCCAATACACTCGGTATCGCTGGAAGCGCGACTTCCGGAGCGGTAGAGCGTTCGGCTGTAGAAACGCCTGTAACGCAGGTAAATCACCGCAACCACAGGAAATGGCGCCACCATAAACAACGCCGCCACTGGAACAGGCATCGCCCGCGCGCAGGATTTTACCTGGAGTTCGGCCGGCCAGCTCCCTATTACTACCGTCCTGGCTACGTCCGCCCGCGTCCCGCGCGCCCCTACTACGGCCAGCCAGTGAGACTGTCACGTGCCCATGTGCGGTGGTGTTACAATCGCTATCGCTCCTACCGCGCGTCGGATAACACGTTTCAGCCCTACCACGGCCCACGCCGGTCCTGCCGTTCGCCGTACTACCGTTAGGCAACGGCGAGATTTCTGGCTTTGGCGCGGGATCGACCGCGCCATTTTTTTTCAGCCTGTCCTGTCGCACGGACTTGAAACGATCTTTAGGACAATTTGGCTTTTCAACTCCCGCTAAGCAATCCAGAATTCCGACTGCTATCTGGAGTTGTTATTGATGCGTTGTTTTAAAGTCATTCTTGTCGTGGCGTTTTGTTTGGTCGGCACACAAATGGCGGCTGCTGGCAAATTGCTCGCGGCCACCAGCAGCCGCATATGCCTGGACAGCTGGAACGAACGCCGCGCGATGCGGCATCTCTTTCCCGGCCGAATGCAGTTGACACTGGGCGACATGCATCGTCGCCATTGGATAGAGCGTTGCCGCACTGCCTATCGCTTAAATCATCGCACCGATCCCTCATGGTCGCCCTGGCATGATCCGCATGGCCGCTTTGCGGGCTATTTCTTCGGTTTCAACGATGTGTACGGTCCAGGTCGGCCATTGTTGAGACCACGCCATGGAGCGCGATCGTTCTACTGGCGCTATGAGCCAGCGCAGCGCACGGGGGTGGCACGCCCATATCCGAGCCATAACGCGCGCGCCGCGCATCTGGCTTGGTGCGGCGGGAAATACCGTTCGTTTCGCGCTTCAGACAACACCTTCCAGCCCCATCGCGGTCCACGCAAACGCTGTGTATCGCCTTACGGCCGATAGGCTGGCTACCTGAAAAAGAGATGCGAGCCTCACCCGCGAAACAGCGCCCGATAAGCTCTTGGGGTCATGCCTCGCAAAGCCTTGAACTGCCGGTTGAAATTGGCCAGCGAGTGATAGCCGACCGCTGCAGCCACGTGCCCGATTGGCTGATCATTTGAGGAAAGCCGCATGCAGGCTTCACCAATGCGCAGCCGCATTACGTAGTCCGAAATGCTGGTGCGCGTATGCCGGCGAAACAGACGATGCAAACCGGAGGAACTGAGCGCTGCAATCTTGGCCAGCTCCGCGTTGGTAATCCGCTCCGCGTAGTGGGTATGAATATGCAAAAGAACGCGATCTATCCGTTCGCGGTCGGCCCGATCGAGATCACGCGCCGCCACCGTGCTTGCAAGAGGTTCCGCATCCGTGTCTGCTGCCAGAAGCAGCAATACCCGCACCAGCGCCAGAAACCGCTCGGCCAACTCCGCCTCGAAAAGTGCCTCGATCAGGGGCCGCGCCCGTGCGGAAACCTCTGCCGAAAAGGCAAGTCCGGTCTCTGCGCGCGACAAGAGCCCTTCTATGGGGCGCAGCTCCGCAAACCCCTCCCCCAGTGCCGCCGCCCATTCGTGACGAAACCACATGACCAGCGCCACATGGGGTAGAGAAGGGTTCCGCCGCGACCGGGAAGCCCATGTATGCGGCAGGTTCGCGCCCACCAGAACCAGATCGCCATCGTCATATTCCCCCACATGATCGCCGACGAAACGCTGCCCCACGGAATTCAGTGTCAGCGTCAACTCGTATTCGGGATGATGGTGCCACTCGAAGGGAATACCATCCTCGAGCCGACGATTGAGCATACTCCAGGAGGCACCCGGCACCTTGGGTAATGTCTCAAGAAAAGGCCTCATCCAGCGCTCCACAGCCTCAGAAGGCCATAATCGTATCAATATCGGCCACGAGAGTACAACATCGCCCTGGGGGCCGCGGTATTCTGATCCCTGTAAGTAGGAATATTCGGGAGGAAACCATGCAAGAAGCGGCCATCAAGCGCGATGCGCACCCCTCAACCAGCAAGGTTGGCACGCAGCTTAAGGACATCAAAAAGACACTGCCACTGCGTGTGCTTTCTGAAGACGACTGGCAGCATTGGATCACGAAGGGCTACGTCATTGTACGTCAGGCCGTGCCCCGCGAGAATGTCGAGCGTCTGGTGGAGCTCCTATGGGAGTTCGACGAAAAAGACCCCAAAGACCCGGCGACCTGGTACGCTCCGCAGCGCCGCGAGCATAAAATGAAAGAGCTCAACAACACCGGCATGCTGGAGATCTACAATCACCAGTATCTGTGGGATAATCGTATGGAAAAGCGCGTCTACGATGCCTTCGTCGACATCTGGGACCGCGAAGACCTCTGGGTCACCATCGACCGTGCCAATCTCAACGTGCCGAAGAAAGCCCCCGGC
Organism: Nitratireductor sp. ATLC21; assembly: GCF_057196525.1. NCBI lineage: Bacteria > Pseudomonadati > Pseudomonadota > Alphaproteobacteria > Hyphomicrobiales > Phyllobacteriaceae > Nitratireductor > Nitratireductor sp. ATLC21. Next base: position 862,337 of record NZ_JBXUOU010000001.1, read on the forward strand.
AATCCCAACGGCTTCATCCACTGGGATGCCGACACATCGCTCCGCCCCCTGCCAATCGGCGTTCAGGGCGTCTTGAGCCTGAAGAAGCAAGACGGCGATGTTGGCGGTTTCCAGTGCATTCCCGAGCTCTTCGAGCATTTCGATGACTGGGTGAAGACCCAGCCCGCCGACCGCGATCCCATGCATCCGGACACGACTGGTTTCAAGATCACCAACATCGACATGGAGGCAGGAGACCTGTTGATTTTCAACTCGCTCCTGGCACATGGCGTGCGCCCCAACCATTCGAAGGACCGGGTTCGGATGGCACAATACATCTCCATGCACCCGGCCGAATTCGAAAATGAGCAAGAGCGCCTCGAACGCATCCGCCTCTGGCGCGAACTCGACCACCCCAAGCGCGACGCCTTCCCCGGTGACCCACGCGAATGGGAAAAGAACAACGCAAAGACGGCGAAGCTCACGGAGCTGGGAGAGAAGCTTCTGGGGCTAACGGAATGGGATTGAGACGTGAGATCACGAAAAGGGTTTGCCGTCCGAGGCGAACCCTGGCCGTCGCATAGTTGAAAAGAAGCAGCAGGGTTCAGGACTTGTCTGTTTCGATGGGAGGCAAACCGCTTCCCTCTGGGCAGGGATAAGGCTTTGTTATGCCTGCCCGCTTTGTCCGTCTTCGTCACCCCATGAAGAAGGCCAAACACAAATTTGCCGCAAACACTGAATAACAAGGCAGGTATAGAAGAATTAAATACTTTAAAGAAGAATGGCTTTATGCAATGAATAGAATATCATTTTCACTTATATCAATTATTCTAATAAGCGGATCTGCACTTGCGGCAGGTGATACTTCCATTCTTGATCGTTTCGAAGTGAGCGCTGAAGAGATAACAGTGGACGACACCAACGTTATGCATGCCAGCGGCAATGTCGTCCTAACTGATGAGCGCACAGAAATCCGTCTGGACAAGGCCAAGATCTCCTTCGAGGACGGCAAAACCATTATTGATGCGATCGTCGCAAAATAGGCTAACCGTGCCGGACGGGATTTACGTCCGGCACCCGCCCCCTCACGCAAACGCCACGCCGATCTCCGTCTGGCTTCGCCAGCGAATGACCGCCCGGCGCACGCGATCGTTGCCTTCGATCTCTACATAAACTTCATCGGGAATGACCCAGTATATCGCCACGCATCCGGCCGAACACGGAAACGAGGAAGAACACCTCCGCCTCTGGCGCGAACTCGACCACCCCAAGCGCGACGCCTTCCCCGGCGACCCGCGCGAATGGGAAAAGAACAACGCGAAGACGGCGAAGCTCACGGAGCTGGGGGAAAAGCTTCTGGGCCTTGAACCCTGGCCGCTAACAGCCTGAACAGGCTAGTCAATTCACGACAAACCAAGGCCCTGGGCATATATATCGTCACTCTCCTGTCAGCGCATGCGCTCCTGGCAGGAGAGGACTGATGTCGAACCCTTTTGACAGGGTCACAACGTCTGTCTCGGTGTTGATCAGACAGACGAGCACGGGACGATAGGCGTCCGTCAGTCGCGGACCGGCCACCACCGCCACGTCATAGCCTGGCACCCCACCGACGTCCGGCAAGACAATCGGATTCTGCCAGGTCTCGCGGGCCGCCTCGCCGCAACGCGAACTCACCTCCATCTGCCTCTCGAACTTGATGGACACGTCTTCAGCTGAAGCCATTCCGGGGAAAAGGAACAAGGGTAAAAATGCAAATTTACAAAATAAGCGCATTGCAAAACCGTTTTAATAAATACAAAAATCATGCGCTCTATACTGGTTTGAATGGATGTTTTCATCAAGTAAAAATAATATAACTATTTACCAAAGCGATATTATTATCTTGAATTATGCAAAAACATAAAGTAAATTTTCATGTAGGGCAAAAATTTACCCAAAGGCAACTCCGATCTCCGTCAGGCTGCGCCAGCAGATCTTGGCCCGGCGCACGCGATCGCTGCCCTCAATCTCGACGTAAAATTCATCCGGCACGGCACAGATGTCGCAGAAGCGGATGCGCGCGCCGCTCTCGCTGAGATCACGCACCATACCCAGAAGCATGCAGGCGCCGTTGTTCCAGAAGAGCCGGGCACGTCGCTCCACGGGATCGCGCGGTTCGTTGCGACGCTCGGTCGAAACCGTGCGCCCGGAAGGTAATCGTCTTTCCGCGTCCGAAATCATCACCATCTCCTCGCATTTGCCCACTTCTGGAGGACCACGCAGCGAAAATTGTGCCAGCATGTCCGTTTCATGGTGGGACAGGCAGATGAAGGACCGGTAAAGAAAAAGGCCGCGGGCGATGCCGCGGCCTTCTCTCTGAGACTTTGGGAAAGATCAGTTCTTTTCCTTGTCCACCAATTTGTTCTTGGAAATCCACGGCATCATGCCACGCAGCTTCTCGCCGACTTCCTCGATCGGATGCTCGTCGTTCAGGCGACGGGTCGCCTTGAAGCGGGCTGCACCGGCGTGCCACTCCTGCATCCACTCGGTGGTGAAACGGCCGGACTGGATGTCCTGCAGAACGCGCTTCATCTCTGCCTTGGTCTCTGCCGTGATGATGCGCGGGCCCGTGACATACTCGCCCCACTCTGCGGTGTTGGAGATCGAGTAGTTCATGTTGGCAATGCCGCCCTCGTAGATGAGGTCGACGATCAGCTTCACTTCGTGCAGGCACTCGAAATAAGCCATTTCCGGCGCATAACCACCCTCGACCAGCGTCTCGAAGCCGGCACGGATGAGCTCGACCAGACCACCGCACAGAACCACCTGCTCACCGAAGAGATCCGTCTCGCACTCTTCGCGGAACGTGGTCTCGATGATGCCCGAACGGCCGCCGCCAACACCGCAAGCATAGGAGAGCCCGAGGTCCAGCGCATTGCCGGAAGCATCCTGGTGAACGGCAACCAGGCACGGTACGCCGCCGCCCTTCTCATATTCGCCGCGCACGGTGTGGCCCGGGCCTTTCGGCGCAACCATCAGCACGTCGACCGTCTTCTTCGGCTCGATCAGGCCGAAATGCACGTTGAGGCCATGCGCGAAGGCAATGGCCGCACCGTCGCGGATGTTCGGCGCGATCTCGGAATTGTAGATGCCGGCCTGCAGCTCGTCAGGCGTGGCCATCATCATCAGGTCGGCCCAAGCAGCCGCCTCGGCCACCGACATCACCTTCAGACCATCGGCCTCGACCTTTTTGGCGGTTGCCGAGCCCGGACGCAGCGCAACAGCGATGTCCTTGGCGCCGGAATCCTTCAGGTTCAGCGCGTGCGCGCGGCCCTGGCTGCCATAACCGATAATGGCGACCTTCTTGCTCTTGATGAGATTGAGATCGGCATCGCGATCATAATACACACGCATACTCAGTTCCTTTCCTGATCCAACTTGGTGTTGTTCGTTTTCGACTGCCTAGGTCCTGTCCCGGCTTGCCGTCTCTTCTTTTCGCACCCCAAAAAGCACGAAAAACTGCTCCACCGCCTCCTCCGCGAGCGCGGCGTGATTGTCCGGCCGGCGCACACCGGCCTCGCCCAAAAGCATGCGCACGTGAAGGTCGCGCACGATCAGGCCGTAAAGTGTGTGATAAGCAGCATCTCGGTCGTGATAAGCAATCAGCCCGCGCTGTCGCCCCGCTTCCAGCAACGCTCCCGCGCGCTTGTCGATGCCGCGCCGCCCCCGCTCGATGAGAAGCGCGCCCAGCCGGCTGCCTTCGCGGCTCACCTGCCCGATCGCCAGCCGGTTGAGTGCCAGCGAAACGTCTCCGCTCAAAACCTGCAGAAGATCATTGGCGAAATCCACCAGATGCGCACGAAAGCGGCCATGGTCCAGCTTCTCGCCTCCGTCTATCCGGGCGCGCACCTTGCTCGCCTGATGGGCGATCATCGCGGCCAAAAGCCCGTCGCGGTCGCCAAACCATTTGTACAGGCTTTCCTTCGAGCAATTGGCCGCACGCGCCAGCCCTGCGGTTGTCAGCGCGCGCTCCCCGCCCTCCACCAGAAGACCGAGCGCCTTGTCCAGAACCGCGCGTTGGCGGGGCGTGAATTCGTCCTGCATTTCCGGCATGTGGCGCACGAAGGTGATGTTTCCTGTTTCTGATCGTACCGTACGGTACGGTTCTGTCATATGAACCGTCGGATTGCAAGCAGGTTCGTGAGCAACAAGGTCCCTCTTCGACTACGCGACCAGGACAGGCAGGAAAAGCCCCGCATCCGGGCGAGATGCAGGGGCCATAGATTCATTCCATTAAGGTTGAGCGCGCTCGCAGCGACGCAACAAAAAGCCTATTCAGAAAACGCACGGGGTTTTCAGCGCCCGCACTGCCGCATCTGCTGTGCGTAGCGATTGGCCATGCCGGCGGCTTTTCGGGCGGAATTTTGCATATGAGGACTGCTGCGCCACACCCCGCGCCGATATCCCGCATGCCCCGCATAATAGTTGAGATAAAGTCCATAGGCGTCATTGAGAGCAACACCGTTGGTCCTGTGGCTGGTCTGGTGGTACCAGCCGACAAAGTCGACGGCATCGGCAAAACTCGTGCGCCTCGCCATCAGATTCCCGGTTTCGCGCTTGTAGCGCTCCCATGTTCCATCGAGCGCCTGCGAATAGCCATAGGCACTCGAAGCGCGCTTCCAGGGTATGAAACCAAGCAACTTCCGGCGCGGCGGGCGTGCATCGGCGTCAAAACCGGATTCGATCCGGATCGTCGCCATCAACACCTCTGCAGGGACACCATATTTTCGCTCGGCGCGCTTGGCCTGCGTGTACCAGCCACCGAAAAAGCCCTGCTTCTGATCGAAGACGGTACAAACATTGTTGATGCTGCGCGGCGTCGAAGCACAGCCTGCCAACGCCAGCGCGAGCAGCATGATCACTGCAACTATACGCATGGAACACCTCAAAACCCGCATCCCCTGCATAGGCTGGCGAATCCTAAGAAACCCTATGCGCAAGCGTTAACGCTCTGGGCGATTCCGTGACGAGGTGCGGCTCAGAGAGAGCAAAACTCACCCTTCGCAAGCGCGCATGAAGCGACGGACGGTTTGTGCCATGCCATGTTCCAGCGCATCGGCAGTAAGCCCATGCCCGATAGAGACTTCACAAAGGCCGGGAATGCGGCGCGCCAGTGCAGGAAGGTTCGCCACTGTCAGATCGTGGCCCGCATTGACACCGAGCCCGATGTTCGCGGCGGCGTCCGCCGTTTTTCCGAGCTTTTCCAGCTCGATAGCCGCCTTTCCGGAATCATCATGGCAAGCGCCATATGGCCCCGTGTACAATTCGATCCGGTCGGCTCCGAGCGCGGCAGCGTGCGGCACCTGCTCCGGATCCGGGTCGGCAAAGAGCGAGACCCGAAAGCCCTGCTTTTTCAGCCGCGCGATAATGGGCTGAAGAAACTCGCCCTGCCCGGAAAAATCCCAGCCATGGTCCGAGGTCGCCTGCGCCGGGTCGTCCGGCACCAGCGTCACCTGTTCTGGCTGGTGCTCTTCCACGAGAGCAAGAAATTCCTCAGCGGGATACCCCTCGATGTTGAACTCGCGGTCGGGAAATTCGTCATCCAGCAACGCCCGGATCTCCGGCAGGTCGGAAAAGCGGATATGCCGCTGGTCCGGTCTGGGATGGACCGTCAGCCCGCTGGCACCCGCCTCCAGGGCAATACGGCCAAGTCCCGTAACGCTCGGCCATGGCAGGTCGCGCCGATTGCGCAGCATGGCAACAGCATTGAGATTGACGGAGAGTTTTGCCGGCATTGTCGATTTCTGCTTTCTAAGACGTTTTGGATCGTCCCCGCTCCATAGCGCGATCAGGCGGGAACGGACAGGCCCAGACAGCGTTGATAATGCAGGCAGAAGCGGTCAGGAGAGAATAATGACCATCAACGACACGCCTCCGAATGTCCGACGCATCGAAACCACGCGCGAGGATGCCTATGCTTTCGAAGTTGTGGGGCACATCACGGCAGCCGACGTCGAGAACCTCTATGGCCTTCTCGAAGGCGCCTATGAGGTGCATGACAAGATCGATCTTCTGGTCATCATTCATGACTACGAAGGCTTTGATTGGCAGGCTGCCTTCAAGGAACAGACAATACTGGGCAAAACCCACGCGCTGAAGCACATTCGCAAATATGCTGTGGCAGGTGGACCGGGCTGGATGGGCACGACGATCGCCCTTTTTCGCCCGTTCTTCACCATGGAAATGGAATACTTCCCTTATGAAAAGGTCGAAGAGGCGTGGAAATGGCTGGGTGCCGAACCCGCATCTCCACCAGCGTGATCGGCGCTAACGTAAATCCGATAAAAACCGAAGCGCTCTACCGCACGATGGTCAGGCGTTCGGCAGCGCGGGTAATCGCCGTATAGAGCCAGCGCTGGCGGGTGTCGCGGAAGGAATAACTCTCATCAAAGAGCACCACCTCGTCCCATTGCGAGCCCTGCGCCTTGTGCACCGTCAGTGCGTAGCCGTAATCAAAATCGTCAAACCGCTTCTTGGTCTGCCAGGGAATCTCCGCCTCCGGATCTTCAAAAGCCGCCTTCAACAGCTTGATCTTGGACACACCGCGGTCGGGATCGTCTTCTTCGGGAGAAACCAGAAGATTGATGCCCGGCTTCACTGTCTCCTTCGATGAAGTCATCACCTTCCACAGCGACCCGTTGAGCAGCCCCTTGGCCGGGTCATTGCGCAAGCATACGAGCTTGTCTCCAGCTTGAGGATAGACAGCATCAAAACCCTTCAACTCGCGCAAGCGCTGGTTGTAGCGCCGACGTGTACGGTTGGTTCCCACCAAAACCTGATCGGCCGAGAGGACCAGATCCTGATCGACTTCAGCCTTGGAAATCACCTTGGCAGCCCCATAATCGCCATAGGCAATCTCCCGCCCCTCCCGCACATCGAGCGCAAGCTGAATGATGGGGTTGTCCCTTGCTTGCCGATGGATCTCCGTCAAAAGATGATCTGGTTCATGCTCGGTGAAAAATCCGCCTCCCGAAATCGGCGGGAGCTGGCCGGGATCGCCCAGAACCAGGATGGGTGTTCCAAACGACATGAGGTCCCGCCCGAGCGCCTCGTCAACCATCGAACATTCGTCAATGATCACCATGGCTGCCTTGGCGATGGGACTCTGCCGATTGAGCGAGAATGTGGGAGAAATGGACGTACGCCCGGTCAGTTCATCCTCCACCTCCTCCTCTCCACGCGGACGATAGATCAGCGAATGGATGGTGCGGGCATTGGTGGCACCGCGCGAGCGTAAAACCTGGGCGGCCTTGCCGGTAAAGGCAGCAAACTGAACATCGCCGTCCACATGTTCGGCGAAATAGCGCGCCAGTGTCGTCTTGCCCGTTCCAGCATAACCGAACAGACGGAAAATCTGGCTTTGACCGGCCTTGAGCCAACGTGCCACGGCGTTGAGCGCAGCATCTTGTTGCGGGGAGAATTCCATAGGGTCCAGAAAGCAGATTCGCTCCCGCCTGAACAGGCCGCACCGGAGCTATTGATTAGGGGAAAAATTCCGGCCTGGCCATGTGGTAACCGGAGGCTCCGGCATGACATCCTCACCCAGATGACTTGTGAGGTAAAGGACGTCGTGCCAGAGCTCGACATCTCCCCTGTCGCTTAATACCCGCAGCATGACAAGATAGCGTTTACGCGCTCTCACACCACAAACCGGAGGAGAACGCAGACTGTATTGCCTGCGCCAGCGCTGGGCACGCTCCCGAACCACGTAATAACCGTTTCCTGCAGGGTCTTCGAAGCTCGCCTCGATGATCATGCCGTGACGGAGTGGGCGAACTTCCTTGACCGAAAGATCGTACCGGATCTCCGCCTTGGTGTGGTCAACGGTAAAACCGCCCCCAACGATGTTGAGCAGAGGTTTCTCGGCTGGCGGCTCGTAGGTGAACCAACCGATGGCGAACAAAACGATCGAAACAGCAAATGTGCACAGGAACAACCGCCAGGTCACTGTGGCTTCATCAAGCCTCGCCATTCGACCACTCCGCCGCGCTGCGGGAAGCGGCAAAGATAGCCGGCTAATATGATGTATGCAAGCACGGAGGTTTGATCGCCTCCGCTATAACTCGTCCTGGAGGACAAACTTAAGCAGATGGCGCGAGAGCATTTTGCAGTCAGGTGGAATCACCTGACGTCCGCATAAATGCGGAAAAACAAGAAGATTGAGGGTCCTTTGTGCGTCCAAGAGGACGCACGGCGCGCTAGCGCAGCATCGGCCACAGTGTCGCGGCAAGCGCAATGCCCATGGCTATGTTGAACCATTTGAGACGAACGGGGTCGGCCAGAAACCCTCGCAACGCAACGCCGAAACCGGCCCATACCGATACGCTTGGGAAATTGACGATGACGAAAGCGAAAGCCACCAGAAAGACCGTCAGAAACGGTGCCGCAGGATCCGTATAGACCGCCATCGCAGTCAAAGCCATGACCCAGGCTTTGGGATTGACCCACTGAAAGGCAGCCGCCTCAAGAAATGTCATCGGCTCGGCCTTGCCATTCCCGGCCTCGCCCAGCGCCCGCGACATCGCAATGCGCCAGGCAAGATAGAGGAGATAGGCACCGCCGGCGACCTTCAAAACGGTATGGAGCCCCGGCACCGCCGTGAGCACCGCTCCAAGACCGAAGCCAACGGCCAGAAGCAGCGAGGCGAAACCACCGGCAATGCCGAGCATATGTGGAATCGTACGCCGAAAGCCAAAATTCACGCCGGAGGCCAACAGCATGAAATTGTTTGGTCCCGGCGTAACGGAGGAAACAAAAGAGAAAACCAGCAAGGCGAGGAAGACATCAGGTGACATCCGTTTGCTCCCACACAGCAACCAGAAGAAGACAGGAAGGTCAGCATTATTGACCTGGTTTCCGACACAGGCCATGTGAAACTTGTCCCCATGCGTCGAAAAATTGTCCCTCGCCCTGGCCGGCGCCTTACATTCCCTCCGGTCCCCTGTTCATCGCCGCAACGCCCGTGCGACACACCTCCACCAGGCCGAGCGGCTTCATGATCGCGATGAATTGCTCGATCTTCGAAACCCGCCCGGTAATCTCGAAGATGAAGTGCTCTGTATTGGCGTCGATCACCTGAGCACGGAAAGCGTCGGCGAGGCGCAGAGCCTCCACACGGTCGTCTCCCTGCCCCCTCACCTTCACCAGCGCCAGCTCCCGCTCCATCGGCCGGTCATGGCCACGCTCGTCGGCCACCACCGAAAGGTCGACCACGCGGTGAACGGGCACAATGCGCTCGAGCTGATGCTTGATCTGCTCAAGAACATGGCCGGTGCCGCGCGTGACGATCGTGATGCGCGAAAGATGCCGCTCATGTTCGGTTTCTGAGACGGTCAGGCTGTCGATGTTGTAACCGCGGCCAGAAAAAAGGCCGATGACGCGGGCGAGAACACCCGGTTCGTTGTCCACGAGAACCGCCAGCGTGTGTGTTTGGGCAGCTTCGGTTTCCTTGGTTATGAAATAGGCAGAGCCGGTGGGTTGTAGTTGCGCGTTCATTGCGTGAATCTCTTCTGCAAAACCATTGTGTAACGGACTGAAATCAAAGCGTCTTGCCACATTCAGAAAGACGCCTCGACACCATCAGACCAACTGCCGGCCCTCTTCGTCGATCGCATTGGCCACCGCTTCGTCACTGGCTTCATCGGGAAGCAGCATCTCGTTGTGCGCTTTGCCGGAGGGGATCATGGGGAAACAGTTTGCAAGCGCTGCAACGCGGCAATCGAAGATCACCGGCTTGTCCACCGAGATCATCTCGCGGATCGCATCGTCAAGCGCAGCCGGCTTGTCACACATGATACCGTGACACCCATAGGCTTCGGCCAGTTTGACGAAATCGGGCATCGCCTCGGTGTAGGAGTGCGACAGGCGGTTTCCATGCAGAAGCTGCTGCCACTGACGCACCATGCCCATATACTGGTTGTTCAGGATGAAAATCTTGATCGGCGCGTTGTGCTGAACCGCCGCGCTCATTTCCTGAATTGTCATCTGCACCGAGGCGTCGCCGGCAATGTCGATCACTAGCGCATCTGGATGCGCGATCTGCACACCAAGCGCGGCAGGCAGGCCATAGCCCATCGTGCCAAGTCCGCCAGACGTCATCCAGTGGTTGGGGGCTTCGAAGCCGAAATGCTGCGCCGCCCACATCTGGTGCTGGCCGACCTCGGTCGTCACATAAACGTCCCGATCCCTGGTCAATTCGTAAAGCCGCTGGATCGCATACTGAGGCATGATCACATCCTCATTCGGCCTGTAAGCCAGAGAATCGCGAGCCCGCCAGATGTCGATCTGCGTCCACCAGGGTTTGAGCGCGGCCTTGTTGGGTTTGGCGGTTGCCCGCCACAAGCGCACCAGATCCTCGAGAATGCGTCCGGCATCGCCGATGATCGGCACGTCAACCCGCACATTCTTGTTGATCGAAGAGGGATCGATGTCGATGTGAATCTTACGCGAATTCGGCGAGAACGCGTCGAGACGCCCGGTGATGCGATCATCAAAACGCGCACCGACACACAACATCACATCGCAATCATGCATCGCCATATTGGCTTCATAGGTTCCGTGCATGCCCAGCATGCCGAGCCAATTGGCGCCGGAAGCCGGATAGGCTCCCAGTCCCATCAGTGTCGAAGTGATCGGGAAACCCGTGAGATCGACCAGTTCACGAAGCAAATGGCTTGCTTCCGGCCCGGCATTGATCACACCGCCGCCTGAATAGATCACAGGCTTCTTGGCATGCGCCATCAATTCGATCGCGGCCTTGATCTGATTGATGTCGCCCTGCTCCTGAGGCTGGTAGCTGGTACGAGGCGCCGTCTGCGGCGGGGTGTAAGTGCCCTTGGCGAACTGGATATCCTTGGGAATATCCACGACGACAGGTCCGGGGCGCCCCGTGGTCGCCACGTGAAAAGCTTCATGAATGATCGCTGCAAGCTGGTTCACGTCCTTCACAAGCCAGTTGTGCTTCGTGCACGGGCGGGTGATGCCCACCGTATCGCACTCCTGAAAGGCATCCGAACCGATCAGCGCAGTCGGCACCTGCCCGCTGATGCAAACAAGCGGAATGGAATCCATCAAGGCATCCTGCAGCGGCGTCACCGCATTGGTGGCGCCCGGCCCGGACGTCACCAGCATCACGCCCGCCTTACCGGTGGCCCGAGCATAGCCTTCGGCCGCGTGCCCTGCCCCCTGTTCATGGCGCACCAGGATGTGCCGGACCTCTTCCTGCTGAAAGAGCTCGTCATAAATGGGAAGCACGGCGCCGCCCGGATATCCGAAAATATTCTCGACCCCGTTATCCTTGAGCGCCTGCACAACGATTTCCGCTCCCGTCATCTCGTTGTGGGCGGATGTATCCGCTGCTGGCTCCGACACTGCCTTGTTCATCTTGGTCTTTCCGTTCTGTCTACCGGCTCGTTCTGTCAACCGGCGAAGTTGGTTTAGCCGCCCCGTGCCCCCAAGGAAACACCGGGCCAATAAAAAAGGCCCCCGAAGGAGCCTGTGTTTCGCGCATGGGAGCTTTCGCCAGACGGCTACGCCGCCTTGCCCATGCGCCTTCCTACGATAAGAATGTTTCGTGTCATCATGGCCGCGCACAATAAGGTTGCTCGAGCGGTTCGTCAACCGGCTAACGCAGACCAGTTGAACGGTCGTGTTTACCCCTCCTCAACCATCCCCAAACACGTGGTCTTAACCTCGTGCCCTTAGGTTTGTGGATTAGGGAAAATGGGGTGGCACGATGTATTTGGAAGGCGGAACGACGCAGGGCGAAACCACGTCGCAGGAACGGCGCGCGGCCGATCAGCCGCGCCGGCGTCTGCTCGGCCACGTGGTGCACTGTGATGGCGCCCGTGCGACCATTGCTGCCGATACCGAAATAGACGATGCAGGTCAGTCGAATTACTGGACCGTCGGCAAGATGATTTCCATTAATATGGGAACAACACGGACCGTCGGCCTTGTCTATGCTGTCGAACGTCCCCAACACCGCTGGCGTGACGGCGAAGCCAATCCCATCGCCATTTCCGTCGAACTGGTCGGGGAGGTCCGGGACCGCGGCTCGGAACCGGTCTTCGACCGTGGCATCACCGAGTACCCCCATATCGGTGCCCCTGCCCATCGTATTCGCTCTCGCGACCTTCAGGCGGTCTATGATCTCGCTGGCCGCCAGCAAGCCGTCATCGGCAAGCTGTCGCAGGACGAGGCAATCGACGCCTGCATAGCCGTGGACGATACTCTCAACCGTCACTTCGCGGTGGTCGGGACCACGGGCGTGGGCAAATCTTCCGCCGTTTCACTTCTGCTGCGAAAGACCATCGCTTCCCGGCCTGACCTGCGGGTGCTGATCCTGGACCCGCACAATGAGTTTGCCTCCGCGCTGCCAGAACACGCGGTTCGCGTCGACACCAACACACTCGACCTGCCCTTCTGGCTGTTTCGGCTGGAGGAACTTGTCGAAGTACTTTTCAGGGGCCGCGAACCCGTTCCAGAAGAGGTCGAGCTCCTCCGCGATCTCATTCCCAACGCCAAGCATCTCTATCGAAATCCGGGTACCGCGGCCGCGCTGCGACGCAACAATGATGCTGGCGGCCTGACTGCAGACACACCCGTGCCGTATCGCATGGCTGATGTCCTCAAGGAGATCGATGAACGCATTGGTCAGCTTGAAAACAAGGTGGAACGCCCTCTTTATCGCAGCCTGAAGACACGCATCGAAGCGGCCATCAACGATCCGCGTTATCGCTTCATGTTCGCTGCCCGGGTTATCGAAGACACGATCCACGAAACGATCGGCAGGCTCTTCCGTGTCCCGAGTCATGGCAAAACCGTGACCTGTTTCGAAATGGCAGGCATGCCGCCTGAAGTGGTCAACTCCGTCTGCTCTGTCATGGCGCGTCTGGCCTTTGACCTTGCGCTGTGGAGTGAAGGGAAACTCAATCTTCTCGTCGTCTGCGAAGAGGCCCACCGTTACATGCCGGCCGATCCGCGCCTTGGCTTTGCTCCGACGCGTCACGCTTTGGCGCGCATCGCAAAGGAAGGGCGCAAATACGGTTGCTATCTCGGCGTGGTGACCCAGCGTCCGGGAGAGCTTGACCCGACCGTTCTGTCGCAATGCTCCACCGTCTTCGCCATGCGCCTGGCCAACGATCAGGATCAGGCGATCATCCGCTCTGCGATTGCCGATTCCTCCGCCTCCATGCTCTCCTTCCTGTCTGCCATGGGTCGCCGGGAAGCGATTGCCTTCGGTGAGGGCGTGGCGACGACCATGCGCATGAAGTTCGAATCTCTTCCGCCACATGCCTTGCCGGGCGTTCGCGAAAACGACAGGCACAGGGCCTCCAACCCGGAAGAGATCGATCGCGAAGTGGACCTCGCATCCATCGTCAGCCGCTTGCGAGACACCGGACGCACACCGCGGACGCAGGTGGAGACATCTCCCAATATCGGAGCCCCCGTGCCTGCCGGACTTCAGGCAGGTGATCAGGGATATTCTGTCGGTCATGTCTCTCGTTCGGTTGAGAACGGGACCGTTCGGCCAGCGCCCCTCCCCCCATTGCGGCCCTCGGATGCGTCTTCTCTCAGCCGCTACACGGGCACGACACCCCAGCCTCGCGGAAAATTCGGAACTCGCTGATAGCTCAGCCGTCTGCAGCCAGGGCATGGAAAGCGCTGATACTGTGCAGGATCACAGAGCACAGGACCATTTGCCCTACGCCCTGTCAGCGAAGCATGTTCCAGGGGATGAGAAAAACGAGCCGCAACTTCGTCAGGCACACACCCGATTGCGCCCCAGGCGTTTGGCCTCGTAGAGCATTTTGTCGGCCCGGCGATAGAATTCCTCGGCGGATTCGCGGCCGTTCCAGATCGACAACCCCACACTGATCGTCACGCGGATGTTCACATTCGACGTTTCGATAACAAGCGCGCCAACCGCCCGCCGAATCCGCTCAGCCAGTTTTACCAGCGATTCATTGTTCATGTTCGGTGCGACAATGGCGAACTCCTCGCCCCCCATGCGCGCCACCACATCATGATAGCGGGTCAGGTCCTTCAGGCAACGCGCCACGGCGCGCAGCACGTCGTCTCCCACGTCATGACCGTGTGTGTCGTTGACCTGTTTGAAGTGGTCGAGATCGAGCACCATCAGCCCGACGGGCTTTTCGATACGGCGAAACTCCTGAAGATATTCCCTCAAAGCATCATCGAAAAAGCGCCGGTTCTGCATGCCCGTAAGGCTATCGGTCAGGGCAGCATGCTGAAGGGATTCCGATCGTGCACTGAGCGTTTCGGTCATCGCCCGTAACTTCCCTTCCTCCTGCACCTGGGTGCGGATCAGCGGATAGATGAAGAACAGGCCGAAAAGGGTGGCGGTGGCAAGCAGTACCCCGGAAATGAACAGAAGCTGGATAAAGCTTCCGAGTTCCCGCGGAACCGGAAAGATGCCTATATCCGAACGCAGAAGCCAATAGGCATAGGCGAGCATTCCCCCCGCTCCAAGGACGAGCGAAATGAATACAATAAACGCCGACTCCGCTTTGTGGAAACGCATGCTGGCCCCGAACGACACCCTTTAAGCCGTTCTCGCACAGCCTTACTTACGCAAGGTTAATCTCCACAGGTAGAAGTGGCGCCATATTGGCTATTTGAGATTGTTTTTGATGGCAGTCACAAGTTCATCCGTTGATCTTGTGTGACTGCCGATGGGCAGCCTCAGCCACTGATCGTCGAGTTGGTGCCGAAACCAGGTTGCCTGTCTCTTGGAATAGCGCCGCGTAGAGGTTTTTGCTTGTGTGACGGCTTGTTCCAATGTGCACTCATTCCGCAAATACGCAGTCAGTTCGGGCACCCCGATGGCCTTCATTGCCGGAAGAGACACCGTAAGATCGAGCGCAAGGAGAGCCATGACTTCTTCAAGCGCGCCCTGCGCAATCATGCTGTCAAAACGACTTTCGATGCGCTCGACAACAAATGAGCGCTCCGGCTCAAGCACGATACAGGTGCTGTTTTCCCGGGCGACCAACGGTTGGGTTGTCTCGTCCTGCCAGGCGCTCAGTGCCTTGCCAGTGGCATCGTGAACCTCCAGAGCACGGGTGATGCGCTGCCCGTCCGTGGGTCCTATCGCAGCCGCAGCCGCCGCATCGCGCTTTGAAAGAACACGATGAAGCGCCTCGGGCCCTTCATCCGCAAGACGCTTCCGCCAATGAGACCGCACGGGCTCAGGAACTGGTGGCGTGGGTGCGATACCATTGAGAAGTGCTCGAAAATAAAGCCCGGTCCCGCCCACAAAGATTGCACGACGACCTGCGAGAGCGCCCTTCTCAAGAAGCGCAGAAACATCGTCCAGCCAGGCCCCTGTCGAATAGGCGACGGAAGGTGATACATGCCCATAGAGATGATGCGGCGCTCTATCCAGATCATCTGTCCCCGGCCGGGCCGAAAGAACCCGAAGCACGTCATAGACCTGCATGGAGTCGGCGTTGACGATCGCACCGCCGACCTCCAGAGCCAGACGCAGCGCCAGCGCAGACTTGCCGCTGGCCGTTGGCCCGGCTATCAGGATCGCATCGTTCAGCATGCCTGCCATTCAAGCTCCCGGAAAGCGCCCATGTCCCTCGTAGCCACCCTCATTTCCCATCCGGCAAAACGCGCATTGACGCCGGACGTTGCGACTATGGCCATGAAGGCGCTCGATGCAAGCGCCATCGACTGGCTGGGGGAAAACCTCGCTTGTGATATTGTCCTGAAGCCCGGAGTTGACCCCAAAGCCGCAGATTCCATCCTGCGTGATGCCCTCGCCCGCAGCCCCGTGGATATAGCGGTGCAGAATGCGCAGGGGCGTCGCAAGAAACTGCTGATCGCCGACATGGACTCCACCATGATCGATCAGGAATGCATCGACGAGCTTGCAGCCGAACTCGGGCTCAAGGAAGCTGTTGCGGAGATAACCCGTCGCGCCATGAATGGCGAGATCGCATTTGAGCCCGCACTGGAAGAACGCGTCGCTTTGCTCAGGGGCCTGCCCCTCGATGTCATCGACAGCGTTATTGAAAAACGCATCACGCTCGCTTCTGGCGGGCGTACGCTGGTCGCCACAATGAAGGCCTCCGGTGCATTCACTGCCTTGGTGTCGGGCGGCTTCGAGCAGTTTACGGGACCGGTCGGTGAAAAACTCGGCTTTCACACCCAGCAGGCTAACCGGCTCCTTACGCATGACAGGAAACTCAGCGGCGAGGTTGCAAAACCTATTTTGGGCCGCGCAGCCAAGGCCGAGGCGTTGGATCGCCTCGCCGCACAACAGGGCATTCCACGGCAGGACGTGCTGGCAGTCGGCGATGGAGCCAACGATCTCGACATGATCGAACGGGCGGGCCTCGGTGTTGCGCTCCATGCCAAACCCGCCGTTGCCGCTCAGGCCGGCGTGCGCATCGACCACGGCGACCTCACAGCGCTCCTCTTCCTGCAGGGCTACCGAGAATCGGACTTCATTCAATGACCCTCCTGGAGACCGACCGTCTGGTCCTGCGAAATTGGAGCGAGGAAGATCGTCCGTTTTTCCATCGCATCAATTCCGACGACATGGTCATGGAGTTCTTCCCTTTCCGCCGGAACCGCGAGGAGGCTGATGCCGTCATGGACAGGGTTCGTGACGGCATTGCGAAAAATGGCTTCGGGTTCGCGGCGGCAGCCCTGAAATGCTCTGGCCAGCCGATCGGCTTTATAGGGCTGCACAAGCCTTCAGGTCTCACCAACCTGCCGGATGGATCGATAGAAATCGGCTGGCGGCTGGCCCCGGAGTATTGGGGCAAAGGCTACGTGACCGAAGCCGCTCAGGCATGGCTTGCATTCGGTTTTGACAAGCTTGGGCTTGAGGAAATCGTCTCCTTCGCGGTTGTTAACAATGCACGTTCCATCGCCGTCATGCGGCGTATCGGGATGCACCACGATCCGAATGGAGACTTTGATCATCCCGGCGTTCCAGAGAGCCATCCGCATTTGAAACGCCATGCGCTTTACAGGCTCACACAATCGGATTGGCGCGCCGCGCAAAAATAAAAAGCCCGGTGGTCATCCCACCGGGCTGCGTTTGATCTGCGATATGTGACCAAAGCTCAGTCCATCCGCAATGTGACGAAACGAAGCTCACCATTCTTCGAGGCAAGCATCAGCAATGCGTTGCGGCGCCCCTGCCCCTTCAGCTCTTCGAGCCGGTCCAGCGCTTCCTTGGGTGTCGAGACTGTTGCCTGGGCGATCTCCACGATGACATCGCCCGCGGCAACGCCCTTCGTCGATGCCGGGGATCCCTCATCCACCTTTGTGATAACCACGCCGCTAACATCAGCAGTGATTTCAAACTGCTCCCGCAGTTGATCATCCAGAGTGGCCATGTGCATTCCCAGAACAGCCGCCGAGGAGACAGCCTCGCTTTCGCCGGCGGGCGTGTCCGTTTTCGTCTCTGCGGAAGCCAGTTTCTCACCATCTTCCAGCCGTCCGAGCGTCACCCGTACGGTTTCTTCCTCGCCCTTACGGACGACGACGACGTCCACTTCCTTGCCAACCGGGCTCTCGGCAACGATGCGCGGCAGTTCGCGCACATTATCGACAGCCTTTCCGTCGAACTCGACAATCACGTCACCCGGCTGAATGGATCCGTCGTCCACTGGGCCACCTTCGATCACACCACTCACCATCGCGCCCATGGCTTTGCCCATGCCAAGGCTCTCGGCTATCTCATCTGTGACTTCCTGAATACGCACACCGAGCCAGCCGCGCCGCGTCTCACCGAACTCACGCAACTGATCCACCACCTTGATGGCCAGCGCCGATGGAATGGAAAAGCCAATGCCGATGGAACCACCGGTCGGCGAAATGATGGCCGTGTTGATGCCGATCACCTCGCCATCCATGTTGAACAGCGGCCCGCCGGAGTTTCCGCGATTGATGGCCGCATCCGTCTGGATGAAATCATCGTAAGGACCTGAGCCTATTTCGCGGTTGCGCGCCGAAACGATGCCCACGGTCACCGTTCCACCAAGACCGAACGGATTGCCGATCGCCATCACCCAGTCGCCGATCCGCATCTTGTCGGAATCCCCGAACGGAACATCCTGCAATTTGCGTTTGCTTGGATCGATCTTGAGCACAGCCAGATCGGTCTTCGTGTCCACGCCCAGCAATTCGGCGTCCAGCTTGCCGCCGTCGGTGAAATTGACGACGATCTCGTCTGCGCCGGAGATCACGTGGTTGTTGGTGACGACAATGCCTTCTTGCGCATCGATTACGAAGCCCGAGCCCAGCGATTGGGCCTGACGCGGCCCCTGCTCCTGTTCAGGCTCATCCTGGAAGAAATCGTCAAAAAACTCCTGCAGCGGCGAGCCCTCCGGCAGCTTTGGCAGCGGCACGCGTCCCGACGCGCCCCCATCCGCGGAGCGCGAAGTGGAGATGTTGACCACCGCGCCGGCAAGCCGCTCAGCCAGATCAGCCACCGAAGCCGGGCCCTCTGCTCTTGCTTCTTGTGCCAGGATCACCGGAGCGGAGCTGAGACCACCCAGCGCGATCAGCGCGGCAACTGGTGCCACCCGCGTGGCGCGTAAAATCTTCGTCGGGAACATTGAGAGCGTTTCTCCAGATGGCTTGTTTGGTGGAACGGCCCGTCGCTGGAACGGTAAGCCGGCACCCTGGCGGAACTTTAGGCTCAACACTGACTGGATTCCATTAACAGGCGTTTCACATCTGTATGATTGGGCCTGATTACGGCACGTTTGCGGCCCGCACGGGAATTCCATGCGGGCCGCAAACTGTTTCAACCTCGAATAAGCCAGATCACCAACACACCGAGTGCCATGGCCGAGATGCCCGCTGCGCGAAGCGCGCTGTCCGGCATTTCAAGAACCTGCTGGGCGAGTTTTCTGGCCAGCCTCGGCATGCCGCCATAGACCAGGCCCTCGATGACGAGAACCAGGCCCAGGGCGGCAATGAAATCGCTCATATCAGCCGCCGGTCACTGGCCGGCAGCGGTGCCCTGAGCAGCCGGCGCTGTCACGCGGGCTCCACCGCCGCTGGAGTCGTTGAAGAAACGGAAGAATTCCGAATCAGGCGACAAAAGCATGGTGGTGCCATTCGGGTCGAGAGCCTGCTGATAGGCGTTCATCGAACGATAGAACTCGAAGAAGTCCTCATCGCGCGAGAATGCCTCGGCAAAGATGGCGTTGCGTTCCGCCTCGCCCTCACCGCGCAGGATCTCCGATTCGCGCTGGGCGGCAGCCAGAATCTCGACCACTTCACGATCGGCCCGGGCGCGGATGCGCGCGGCAGCCTCACGGCCACGTGCACGCAGGCGCTCCGCCTCCGCCAGTCGTTCCGCCTTCATGCGGTCATAAGTCTGTTGGGAGACCTCCGCCGTCAGGTCGGTCCGGCGAATGCGCACATCCTCGATCTCAAGCCCCAGCGATGCAGCGGCAGGCCGCAATTCCTCGGCCACCTCACGCATCATCGATGCACGCTCTTCCGAAAGAGCCGCCTCGAAGCCACGCAGACCGTAGACCCGGCGCAAGGCCGCATCAAGACGGGTCCGCAGTCGCTGTTCAGCCAGCGCGACACTGCCCGAAACGGTCTGACGGAACCTGCGGGGATCGTTGATCGAATAGGCGATGAACGCATCCACCTCGTAGAACTTGCCGCCCGAAACCTGCACACGGATGTCATCGAGATCGAAGCGCAGGATGCGGTCTTCGATGATCTGGACATTGTCCGCCTCGACAAAAGCGAAGGGCAGTTTGAAGTAAAGGCCCGGCTCGGTCTTCACGTCGACGATTTCACCGAAACGAAGAACAATGGCCTGCTGACGCTCGTTGACGACGAAAATCGCCGAATAGAGCAGGAAGAGCAGAACCGCGCCAATGATGACGAGTATGGGAAGACGGTTGGACATTAGTTGCTCCCTCCCGCGGTTCCACGCGGCTGCTGCTGCGATTGCTGGCGAAGTTCCGGCAATGGCAGGTAAGGCACGACGCCCTGTCCGCCATTCTGCTCGACAATCACCTTGTTCGAGCCTTGCAGCACGCCTTCCATCGTCTCCAGGAACAGACGCTTGCGCGTCACCGCCGGAGCCTTGGCATATTCGTCATAGACAGAGATGAAACGCTGCGCCTCACCTTCCGCCTCCTGAACGACACGGTTCTTGTAGGCAGCCGCCTCTTCGCGGATCTGCGCGGCTTCACCACGCGCCTGACCGAGCTTCTGGTTGGAGTACTGGTTGGACTCCTCCACGAAACGGTCTTCGTCCTGCTCGGCGCGCTGCACCTCATCGAACGCATCGGCCACCTCGCGCGGCGGTGCGGCGTCCTCAATAGACAGCGCGTTGACCGTCAGCCCCGTGCCGTATTCGTCGAGCGCTGTCTGAATGGTCACACGCACATCTTCGGCAATGCCCTGGCGGTCATCACGGAAAATGTCCTGTGCCGGACGCCGGCCGACAACCTCACGCATGGCGCTTTCAGCCACCTGGCGCAGCGTCTCGTCGGGGTTGGCGACGTTGAAGAGATAGGCAGCAGGATCGGCAACCTGATAGGCAACGGAAAACTTCACATCGACGATGTTCTGATCACCGGAAAGCATGAGCCCGCTGGAAGCCCCGCCCCTGGTCTGGCCGATATCCACCAGCCGTTCGGCAACGGAAGCCTTCTCCACAGTCTCGATCGGCCACCAATGGAAATGCAGCCCCGGCTCGGAAAGCTCAGGCTTCGGCTTGCCGAAGCGCAGTTCGACGGCCAGTTCATCCGGCTGCACCGTATAAACGGATTTGAAAAGCCACAGACCCGCCAGTGCCAGAAGCACCAGACCGACCATGGCCGGGCTGATGCCGCCGCCGCCGGGCAGCGCGTTTTTCAGCCTGTCCTGGCCGCGTTTGATGATCTCTTCCAGATCGGGCGGAGATCCCTGCGGTCCACTCGGCCCACGCGGTCCCTGATCCCAGGGGCCTCCGTTATTGCCGCCGCCCCAAGGGCCGCCTCCGCCACTTTGATTATTCCAGGGCATTCTTGTTCCTTTTCTCGATCCGGGTTCCGTCCGTCGAGGACAGCTCTCCCATCCGGTCAGTTATAGGTAGCGGCAAATCCTCTTTCAACGCGGCAGCCCGCCGCGTTTCCCGCTCTTTCCAGCGAAAAGAGAGCGCTGCCCTGCCTCTTCAGCGTCGTTGGTAGACCACATAGGAGGTGGCGTAAACGTCCTTTTCGCCCGCAGGCACCTCCTCGCGAGAGACTTCCTCCCATATTTCGGGGGCGATTTCAGGGAACACGGTATCCCCTTCGATCCGCGCATAGACATGCGTGACATGCAGGCGATCGGCCCTGTCCATCGCTTCCCGATAAATCTGCCCCCCACCGATCACGCACACATCCTGGCCGGGGTCGCCAGCCACTGCCAAAGCCAGCCCCACGTCTAGGGAAGATACGCATTCCGCCCCTTCAGCAGCATAGTCCGCCTGCCGCGTGACGACGATGTTGCGCCGACCAGGCAGCGGCTTGCCAATGCTCTCCCAGGTCTTGCGCCCCATGATAACGGGCTTGCCCATGGTGATGGCCTTGAAGCGCTTGAGATCCGTGGAAAGCCGCCAGGGCAGATCCCCGTCGCGCCCGATCACGCCATTCTCCGCCATCGCAACAACCAGTTCGACGCTCATCAGCTTCCCTCCCGCTCAAACCGCAATCGGTGCGCGGATCGTCGGGTCGGCCACATAGCCCTCCAGCCGGAAATCCTCGAAACGGAACGCAAACAGATCGGTCACGTTAGGGTTGATCCACATTGTCGGCAGCGGCTTTGGTGTGCGCGTCAACTGCTCGCGCGCCTGATCGAAATGATTGGAATAAAGATGTGCATCGCCCAGCGTATGCACGAAATCCCCTGCCCGCAGTCCCATCACCTGCGCCACCATCATGGTCAAAAGCGCATAGGACGCGATGTTGAAGGGCACGCCGAGAAAGATGTCGGCAGAGCGCTGGTAGAGCTGGCAGGAGAGCCGCCCCTCCGCCACATGGAACTGGAACAGGCAATGGCATGGCGGCAGTGCCATGGAATCGACCTCGGCCGGGTTCCAGGCAGAAACCACATGCCGCCGCGAATGAGGATTGTCACGCAACCCTTTAAGAAGATTCGTGATCTGATCGATCTGCCCACCGTTCGGTGCCGGCCACGAACGCCATTGAGCCCCATAAACCGGACCGAGGTCGCCATTCTCGTCTGCCCATTCGTCCCAGATCGAAACGCCGTTCTCCTTGAGGTAGGCGATATTCGTATCGCCCTTCAGAAACCACAGCAATTCGTGAATGATGGAGCGCAGATGCAGCTTCTTCGTGGTGAGGACCGGAAACCCCTCTTCCAGATCGAAGCGCATCTGATAGCCGAAAACGCCGCGCGTACCCGTTCCCGTGCGATCGTCACGGTCGACGCCGTTTTCGAGAACATGGGAAAGAAGATCGAGATATTGGCGCATGGTGGTCCGATTCGGGCTGGGGTTGTCGCCGCATCATAAAGCAGACAGCAAGCACGAAAAGTGCCCGGCACGCTGATTGTCGCGCTCTCTCACACCCAAATGAAAACGCCCCCGCCGAGCTGGCAGGGGCGCAGCATGAACAAGTGGCATAGCCAGAAGCTCAGAGGCTCGACAGTTTGCCCAGATGCTTCGCCACAAGATAGTAGAAGGTCACGCGGCTTTTCGAATTGTCGCCGGACATTGTCTCGCAGACTTTCTCGATGATGGAATCGCACTTTGCGCCGTCGGATTCGCCGAGCTTCTTCATGCACCAGCTCTCGCGCACACGATCAAGCTCGCTGGAATCGGTACACGAGACCAGCGACGAGTCCCGGTTGCGCAACGCGATGCCAAGATGCTTTACGATTTTGTTGACGATGTCCTCGTCAGCGGTTGCATCATATTTGCGGACATCCGCGAGATAATCGGCCATGATTTTTCCCTCGTTTTAAATCGTGGGCCCCCTTCGACACGATCCGGCCAGCAACGCAACCTCAACGTTTGCCAAAGTTCTTCCCACACCATTGCAGACATTCCGCAAAGCATGACGTCAAGTCAATGCCGAAAAGACTTTTCGCCAGAATCCCCCTTTTCTTGCTCCGGTTGCCTCACTATATTCGCACCGTCGGCTCGACCGACTATGGCGATAAACTGCCGGTGTAATAAACCATTCGGACCCGGGGGCAGTGCCCGGCGCCTCCACCAGAAACCGCCGAAGACCATGCGTCCGCCGACGGCTTCTGACGGGGGCGAAACAGGATCGACGAGGGTGTAAAGATCGGACTTTCGCTCGGCATGATACCACCGTTATCGGGTCAAACCAGTAGTTGCAAACGACAACTATGCGGAGGCACGTCTCGCTGCTTAATGCAGCGCGATAGCTTCACTTAAACTCCTGAGGGTTCGCACCTTCAGGCGGGGTTCGGAGGCACCTGGCAACAGAAGCCTCCACTCTTCCAGTTTTTTATTTTGTGAGTTTCCGTTTTTTCCGGCGGGAGTGTTCCTGCCGCCCGCAACAGAAAGGGCGCCTCAGCGCCCCCTCCAGAAACAGCCTTGCCAGCCATCCGAACTCATTCAGCTGCCGCCCGCGCAGGCTGCTGATCACGTCCCAGCGTCAGATGGGTCAAAGAAAGCGCGAGCACGGCACACACGGCAATGCTCGTCACCATTGGCAATGGCGTCCCGTCAAAGAACAGCCCCGATACAGCCATGGCCGTGGCCCCGATGGCAAAATGCAGCGTTCCCATCAGGGCCGATGCGGTGCCGGCAATGGTGCCGTGATCATCCATCGCCAGAACCGAAGTGGTTGGGATAACAAGGCCCAGAAACCCGTAGCCCACGAAAAGGAACGCGGCCAGCACCCACAGCGACTGCAGCCCCGCTGCCATGACCACCAACATGGCCACGATTGTCGTCGCATAGGAAACGACAGCGACCCGCACGACACGCCGGAGACCATATCGCTCCGTCAACCGCCCCGTGAGCTGCGACATGGTGAAAAACGCCACTGCATTCATGGAAAAGAAGACACTGTAGAGCGTCGGCGACAGGCCGTAATGGTCGATCAGCACAAAGGACGAATTCGACAGATAAACGAAGAAGCTGGAAATGCCGAAACCGCCGATGAACGTCAGCCCCATGAACTTTCGATCCCCGAGGAGAAAACGATAGCCGGCAAGCGCCGTGCGCAGCGAACTGCCTTTCCTTTCCTCAACAGGCCTTGTTTCCTTCAGCGCGGTTGCAAGAAGGAAAAGGCCAAACACTGCAGCGACAGTCACGGACCAGAATACCGCCCGCCACCCAAGAGTGGCGATGATCACGCTCCCCGTAAGCGGAGCCAGAATGGGCGAGATGGAGAACACCAGCATCAAGAGCGACATGAGCCGCGCCGCTTCGGTACCGGTGTGAAGATCACGCACCACAGCGCGCGGTACGACCATTCCGGCCGAAGCCCCCAGCCCCTGCAGGAACCGGAACGCTATCAGCATTTCGATATTGTTGGCGAGCGCCGAGCCGATACTGCCGATGATGAAAACAATAAGCCCGGCATAGAGTGGGACCTTGCGGCCCACCATATCGGAAATCGGTCCAACGATGATCTGAGCCAACCCCATCGACAGAAAAAACACCAGAAGTGACATCTGCACCGGAACGGTGCCTGCATCGAGGTCTGCGCCAATCGACGGCAGGGCCGGCAGATACATATCGATGGCGAACGGGCCGACGGCAGTTAGAAGGCCAAGAACCAGCGCAATGCGCAGAAATCTTGTGGTCATTGATTTTCGCTTTCAGAAAAGGTGACCGCCGCGATCGGCGTCACATTCAAGACAAAACACAAAGGAGAAGGCCCGGCGCAGCTGCCAGCATGGCGCGGCTCACAAAGCTGATCTTTATTGACTATATTTTTGGACAGTCTTGTCTAATTTGTCAATCACACATATATGTTTTTTATGGATGCGATCAACGCTACTGACAGGCTCCCGACACGCGGACATGCCGCCAAGCGCGTGTCCATTCTCGAAGCGGGCGCGCGCGTTTTCTGCCGGGAAGGCTATGCCGGCGCAAACATTGACATGATCGCCGCCGAAGCTTCGGTCTCGCGTCAAACGGTATACAATCACTATGGCGACAAGGATAAGCTGTTCGCAGCCGTCGTCACCGAAATCACCCAGCGCTGCAATGCCCGTAGTTTCGAGGTGTTGGCAACCTTTCCCGATCATCCCGAAAACCTCGAAAAGGAACTTGTCGCCTTTGCAGTGCGCCTGACGCAGAATTGCCTGTGCGACGAGGATGGGAAATATCTTCGCAAGCTCATCCAGAGCGAAGGCGAGCGGCATCCGCAGCTCTTCGCCAGCTGGCGCACCGACGGGCCGGGCAAGGTCTGGTCTGCGCTCGCCTCTCGCTTCGCCCGTCTGGCCTATGCAGGGCATCTTGATCTCGACAACCCCGACATCGCGGCACGTCAATTCCTTGCCCTGGTGAACACCGAATTGCAGATCCCCGCTCTCTTTGGCGAGAAGCTGGGGAGCAATCGGCTTCAGGAAACAGCCGCCTGCGCGGTCAAAACCTTCCTGCGCGCCTATGGCAGGAAGCGGTCGGAAAACGAAGAAATATCGTCGGGCGACCGCGCTTTGCGCGCTTGACGCTGCGGAACCCGGCTTTTGCCGGTTTACCTGAGCACAGTCCTTGATTAGAGGTAGGTCGAAGATTCACAAACCGGTTCCTGTTGATGGCCGAAGACCGCATAAGATACGATATTCTCGCTCAGGACGCTCTGCGTGGCGTAATGCGCAAGGTTCTGGCAGAAGTTGCGCGCACCGGACTTCCTGGTGAGCACCACTTCTTCATCACCTTCCTGACCAACGCTCCTGGCGTCCGCGTCTCCTCGCGGCTCCGTGAGCGTTATCCCGAGCAGATGACAATCGTATTGCAGTATCAATATTGGGATTTGAAAGTCAGCGAGACTGGCTTCGAGGTCGGTTTGTCCTTTGCCGACGTTCCCGAAATGCTGAGCGTGCCCTTCTCCGCAGTCCGCGGTTTCTACGACCCCTCGGTCAACTTCGAGCTCGAGTTCGACGTCAAGCCGGAGCAAGGCGAGCAATCCGCGGACATTACCGAGGTTTATCCCGAGGATACTGCCGAAGAAACGCAAAAGCCCGCTGCCAGGAAGAAGCCGGCAAAAAAGACCAAGAAGGAAAAGGCGGAGACAGAAAGCGATCCCATAAAGGAAGAAGCTCCTGCATCCGAAGGCAAAGGGGCCGAAGTCGTATCCCTCGACGCTTTCCGAAAGAAGTGATGATGGGCGAACTGGTCAATCTCAGGCAGCAGCGCAAGCGCCGCGCCCGCGAAGAGAAAGAACAGCGCGCCACGGAAAATCGGATCCTTCACGGACGCACCAAGGCCGAACGCCTCTTGAATGAGAGCCAACAGGCGCGTTCAGTGAGCCTGCTTGAAGGGCACAAACGCGAAGAGAAGCGGGACACCCCGCCCAAATGAGCGGGATCGCCAAGCGTTCGGTCAGCATCCGTGGCCATAAAACAAGTGTATCTTTAGAAGAGCCGTTCCTTGCCGAGCTGGAGAGCATTGCCCGGCGGAGAAATATCTCGTTGGCAGCGCTTATTGCAGAGGTGGACGCTGCCCGCCAAGACGAAAACAATCTCTCTTCCCGGTTGCGGCTCTATGTTCTTCAGGATCTGAAAACCCGGACTCCCGACAACGCTTGACCCTCAGTTCACCCCCCGTCTGAGCCCAGAAGTTCGCGAAGCCTCTCGGGAGAAAGGTTCTTCGAGCGAAAGAATTCTGAAACCGCATCAGGCGAATTCGCGCCTTCCGGAGCCTCCAGCGGAGCTCGCTCGACCTCCGAGGGTATGGCGCTTTCGCGCGGGGAATTTTGCTGCCGGCGCTTTCGCGCTTCTGCAGCACGCTCAGCATCTGCAGCTCGGCGCGCAGCTTCGGCGTCTCGTTCTGCCTTTCGGCGCGCTGCTTCTTCCGCCTCGCGCTTCTGACGCAGTTCGCGTTCCAGTCTTTGGCGCTCTGCTTCCGCTCGCTCGCGTTCGGTCTGGAGTGCTGCGAAATAGCGTGCCTCGCGGCGCAGCCTCTGCTTTTCCAGAAGCACCGACTGCATGCGCTCCACCCGCACCTGTTCGCGCTCCAGCGCGCGCTGGGTCAAAAACTGAGCAAGCGGCCCGATTGAAAGCGATGCCTCTACATCGCCAAACGGTCCCGATGCCACCAGGTCCACGCGAGGCTCCGCCCCCACAACCGCCTCGAGACCGGGATCAAAAACCAGCGCCCCGTCCGTTTCGACCGTCATGCGCTGAAGATCAGCCGACGCCGTCGTGGTCAATATGGCTCCCTCTGCCTCAAGTCGCATAGGCGGTGTGCGTGCAACACCTCCGGCGATCGTGAAGGCAAACTCGGTGCTCCCCACCTGAAATTCGCCTTCACGAAGAATAGGCGGTGCGAAAATCTCGGTCTGTGCGGCATCAATCTCATTTCCCAGAACATCAGCCTTTTGAAGGATCAGCGGCAAAGCCTGCGGGTTGAGATCGCGTATGCTCAAATCGTTCACCGTGACCGAGCCCGATCCGGTGAGAGCCGAGGCCATGCCGTTCACGGTCTTGCCGCTGGCTGTCACGCTGGCATGGCCACTGAGACGACCTTGAAGGCTCCCCTGCGGCATAAGCGCGTCCAGCGCCGTGTCCTTCAATCCGATCTGCGCCGTCAGAAGCCCGGTTCCGGCATTGTTTTTAAGCGTCGCAAAACCCTCGATCGAACCGTCAAAGGCCGCCGCCTTCAGATCGGAAACCGTCAGCCCCTCATCGTCGAGTTTCAGCTTCAGGCTAGCCTCCTGCCCAGCCGAGAGGAACCCAGCCCAGAGCGCGTCCGTCTGAAGGTCGAGATCGGCTGCAAACGGCAGACTGACATCGCCAGCAAACGGTTCTTCAGGCCAGGCCCCGCTCTCCTCGCCCGACAACACATCCGGTCCCAGAACGAGCTCTGCCGCCGGTGCAAGGTCAAAACGCGCCAGGCGTAGGGCACCGTCGATACGCGGTTTGCCGCCATCGCGCAGAATGTTGAAATCGCCACTCAGATCCATTCCGGCCACCACACCTGAGAGCCCGGAGAGCACGACCACCTTTTCGCTCCACTCGAGCGCCGCTGCGAGCTCGACGGGCAATCCAAGCCCAAATCCCGGCAGCACGACGCCGCCGACAGCCAGCCATGGCTCGATATCATCGCTCTCCACGCGCACCCTGCCGGAAAGAGCAGGTGTCGAGAGGGCATTGGCCAGTTCACCGTCGAAAGATGCGGTAAAGCCTTGCCCGGTGACCGCAGCCTGTGTGCTGACCGTATCTGCCAGCGAGCCCGAGGCCGTAAGTTCAAGCTTGGCATCGCCAACCAACCCGAGCGGAAGCGCCGGTAGGCCTGCAAGGCCATAAAGCACCGCGGCATCATCGTTTCTGGCCGTCACGGAAAGCTTGAATTCGCCCTGCAGCGCATCGTCCCTGGGGCTGCGATCGGAGAGCGAAAAGCTGAGATCGGTGCCACCGGCCTCCCCTTCCGCGCTGACCGCGAGCCCCACCGTACCGTCCCTGTTGTTGGCCGCGCTGGCGACAAGGTTGATTTCCGCATTTTCCAATAGCCCCGGAAAGGCCTGGGCCCGCTGGGCAATACCCTCCAGAACGCGGTTTTCAGGGAAGCGGTCGGCCGCCATCATTGCGAGATCGGCAAGATCGGTCGACAGGATCGTCGCGTCGATCTGGCCCGTCAACGCGGTGGAGAAATCGCGAAGCTGCCCTGTGGCGCTGATCTGGGCGCCGGCAAGCCCGCCCAGTGTCAGCTTGTCGATCTCAAGCACGCCCGCGCGCAGGCGCAGAGCCGTGTCGACCGTGTCCGCCTCCACACCTCCGGCAGCAACGGGTCCCGCCTTCACCGCGAGATCCACGTCATGTCCGGAAAGCCTGTTCACACCGGCGTCATTCACGAAAAGCGAGGCAAAAGCCCGAATACCGTCCAGATCGAGCGCCTCCCCCTCGAGCGCAATGTCCAGAGAGGGTTTCGCATCGTCGGGCGCCTGCCGTTCCACGCGTCCATTGAAGCGTGCGCCGCCCAGGATAAGCTCCAACCTTTCGAAGGTCTGTGCGCGCCGCGAGAGATCCACATCTGCGCTGAAACCGGCCGAAGAGAGGCGACGGATGGCATCATCCACATCGCGCGAAATCCAGGCCGCAAAGCCCGATGGCTGTGCGATCGCGAGCAGCATCCGTCCCTTGAAGGCAAGGGCATCGCGCGTGGTCAAAAGGCCACTGGCTTCCAGGCGCGTCCGGCCGGGCAGCGTCGCGGCCACAGAGCCGATCGACCAGCCGCGGTCAGCCGGCTGCGCCCGCAGTTCGATATTCCGGATCGTCGTGTCTCCGGCCACGATTGCCGGTAGGTTGATTGCGATCTCACCGGGGATGCCCGGCGCCGGCAGAGCGCGCATGAGGTTCGCAAACGCGTTGAAGCGTGCATTGAGGTCCAGTCCGGCGACAGAGCCGCTTTCACCCTCCTCCGGTTCAAAACGAAGTTGGGCTCCGTCCGCCTCTACGAGAAAACGCGGCGCGCTGCCAAACTCGATGCGCGCCCTGCCCTCTGCGCTATAGGGGGCATCAATTGGCCCCGTCTCGAAGCGAAACGCATCAACCAGAAGCTGATCGTGCCTGAGATCGAAGCTGCCGGTCAGTCGGTTGCTCGCCGCCCCCGTGGTGAGAGCCGGGGCCTGCTCGTCCTCCTCGCGCAGCTCGGCCATCGCTTCCTGGCTATAGGTGTTCAGCGCAAACGTGCCGTCATAATAGGCGGCTTCGTCTTCGATGCGCGCCTGACCGTCCATCGCCACCCTGACAGGAAGATCGTCTGGCAATGCATCGATCCGCAACCGCATGCGTCCGTCATCCCCAAGCGTACCCGTCGAAACGGAAACCCGCATTGGCAAACCGTCGAAGGCGAGCGATCCTCCAATCCGCCAGGGTCCTGCCAGGCTGCGAGCGGAAAGCTCCGCATCGATATCGGACACCTGATGAATTTGCCCACTCGCTTCATGGCGAAGGGTCACCGCGCCATCGACGATACTGACGTTTTCAAGCGTTACCTGCCGCGGATCGAAGGGCCCGGAAGGACGCACGGCCCAGTCGATTCCGCCGTCCGCGGCCACAGAAATACGTGCCTTCGGCCGCGTGAGCTGCATGTCGAAAATCAGCACCTCGCCGCGCAGAAACGGAGCAAGCTCGGCATGCATGGAGAATTCGTCCACCGTCATGCCCGGTGCATCCGGCGTTTCGCCGGCCACAACCACATCGGTGAAGGTCAGCGAGGGAAACGGCAAAAGCCGTGCTCGCGCGGTGCCCTCCACCCGCACGTCGCGGCCGAGCACCCGCCCCGCTTCACGCTCAAACGCGGATCGGTAATGATTCCAGTCGATGAAATAGGGGGCAACGAGCGCCGAGGTCAGCGCCAGCACCACAAGTCCACCGAAGAATACAAACAGCCGGGCCAGTTCGATCTCCCTGGTTCAAACACCGTTGGCCTACACTAGTGCAATTCCAGGAAAAGTGGAAACCGGTTTTCCGCCCGGAACTGCATAAAAACAATGAGTTAGAGCATCTTCAAGATTCCGCGGAAAGCAGAATGGGCCGAGTGCGCTCTCAACGACATTAAAGCGCCGGTCGGCCATATGATCGCACAAGGGATCGCTTATAACCGCCTGCTTCCCACCACCTTGCCGGGATTCATGATGTTGAGCGGATCGATCGCCTGTTTGACCGCCCGCATAACATCCACCGCATCCCCGAGTTCCTCCTCCAGGAACCGCATCTTGCCCTGCCCGATCCCGTGTTCACCCGTACAGGTGCCATCCATGGCAAGTGCCCTCTTGTTGAGGCGCGCGACAAAAGCTTCGGCCTGCTCGATTTCCCTCGGGTCGTCCATGTCCATCAAAACGAGCACATGAAAATTGCCGTCGCCCACATGGCCGAGAACCGTGGCCATCAGCCCTTGCTCCTCGATATCCGCCTCGGTTTCCAGAATGCACTCGGCGAGCCTCGAAATGGGAACGCAGACATCCGTCGAGATGCCGCGCGTTCCAGGTCGCAGCGCGACGCTCGCCCAATAGGCGTTGTGGCGTGCTTTCCACAGCTTGGTGCGTTCCTCCGCAACACTCGTCCACTGAAACGGGCCGCCACCGAACTCTTCCGCGATTTCGCCAAAGGTTTCAGCCTGCTCCTTTACGCCGGCATCGCTTCCGTGAAACTCGACAAACAGGCACGGGCTTTCAGGGTAATTCAGATCGGAATAGGCGTTGATGGCCTTCATCGCGAGTGCATTGACGAACTCGATACGCGCCACCGGCACGCCCATCTGGATCGTCGTGATCACCGCTTGGCACGCCGACTCGACGTCCGGAAACGGACATACGCCACCCGAGATGGCCTGAGGAATGCCATAAAGCTTCAAGGTCAACGCGGTGATGATGCCCAGCGTGCCCTCGGCACCGACCAGAAGCCGCGTGAGATCGTAGCCGGCCGATGTCTTGCGGGCGCGTCGTGCTGTGGTGATCAGCCGTCCATCCGGCATCACAGCCTGCACGTTCACCACATTGTCGCGCATCGTCCCGTAACGCACTGCATTGGTGCCCGATGCTCGCGTCGAGGCCATGCCTCCCAGGCTTGCATTTGCGCCTGGATCGATCGGGAAGAACAGGCCCGTATCGCGCAGATAATGGTTGAGGTCCTCACGCGTCACACCGGGCTCCACGGTGCAATCCAGGTCTTCGGCATTGACGGAAAGAATGCGGTTCATGTTCATCAGATCAAGAGAGATCCCGCCGCCCGGCGCATTCACGTGGCCCTCCAGAGAAGACCCGGTCCCAAAGGGAATGACAGGCACGCGATGCTCGGCGCACATGCGCACCACATCCTGAACTTCCTCGACGTTTTGCGGCGCAAAGACGGCGTCCGGCAATTGCGGAGGGATATAACTCGTGGAATGGGCATGCTGCTCGCGAACCGAATGTCCGGTGGCCAGCCGCTCCCCATAACGCTGACGCAAAAGGTCCAGCACAAGCCGAACACCTTCTTCGTTCCTTGCTACCTGTTCCAATTCCGCAAGCGCCATTCAACTTCTCCAATCAGGTGGTCCAACCCTTGCCGCACAGGATCGTTTTCGTTTCTATCCGAATCTGATGCAAGTCGAACATAGTCCGCAGCCAGGGAATAGAGAAACACAATGCCAGACAAAGCACTCCATTGCTCATCTGTCTTCGAGCTGCAGAAGGACTGGATCGACTTCAACGGTCATCTGAACATGGCCTATTACACGGTTCTTTTCGACCGCGCCTATGAAGAAGTGTCTGAGGGGTTTGGAATGGGTGCGCGCTATGCGGCAGACCGGCGCCTGACCACCTACACGGCGGAAATCCACCTTTGCTACCTGCGCGAACTTCATCTTGAAGACAAGGTTCGTGGCACCTATCAGCTCCTTGATCATGACGAAAAACGCCTTCATTCCTATCAGGAGCTGCGCCATGCCGAGGACGGCTGGCTGGCCGCCACCTGCGAGACGCTGACGTTGCACATCGATATGTCAGGCCCGAAGGTCACGCCCTTTCCCGCAGATGTGCTTGGCCGCATCGAAACGATGTTCGCCATGCACAAATCGCTTCCGCAACCGGAACAGGCCGGCCACTCCATCGCCATCCGCCGCCGGAAGCGCTAGGGTTTCGCATGCCCCTTCTCAAGCTGATACAGCGTCTGCCACAGATTCTGCGAACGTGGATCGAGCCGAATATCAGCGCCTTCCTCGAGGCGCGGCTGCCCCTCGTTTGGCTCCTGTCGCTGTTTCT
Source organism: Nitratireductor sp. ATLC21 (assembly GCF_057196525.1). NCBI lineage: Bacteria > Pseudomonadati > Pseudomonadota > Alphaproteobacteria > Hyphomicrobiales > Phyllobacteriaceae > Nitratireductor > Nitratireductor sp. ATLC21. The sequence continues at coordinate 895,255 of NZ_JBXUOU010000001.1, forward strand.
CGGCCTCGCAGTGGCGATCGCGGCAATTGCGTTCCGCGAGCTGATCGGCTTCTTCCAGCTCTTCTGGCTCGGCACGAGTTCGGAACGTGTGTTCACCGCCGCCCTCTCCCTGCCCTGGTACTGGATCATGGCCGGTCCCGTTGTCGGCGGTCTCCTGGTCGGCATTCTCCTCACACGCCTTGAAGCGCGGCGCACAGGTGCCGTGGCCGATGTCATCGAAGCGCGTGCCTTGTCGGGGCGAAAGCTCAGATTTCGTGAAGGCCTGCTTTCCGCTTTCGTCACCGCCCTGTCACTCGGCTCAGGCGCAAGCGCAGGACGCGAGGGCCCTGTGGTCCATCTGGGCGCCGTTCTGGCAACGGCCATTGCATGGCGCGCCAACCTGCCCGAATGGTGTCGGCGCACCCTCTTGGGTGCAGGTGTTGCCAGCGCGATTTCAGCCTCCTTCAACGCTCCCATTGCCGGTGTTCTTTTTGCTCATGAGGTCATCCTCGGCCACTACGCCATGCGCTCCTTCGTCCCCATCGTCATTGCTTCGGCTGCTGGCGCGGTGGCATCCCGGCTTTGGTTCGGGAGCGCCGCCGCGTTTTTGGTCCCCACACACCAGATCACCTCATTTTGGGAATTCCCGGCCTTCGCCCTTCTGGGGGTCACGGCAGCCGTGGTGGCGATCCTCTTTCAGTTCTCGCTCTTCGTCTCGGATTATGCGGCTCGTGGGATCCGCATTCCGCTTTGGACGCGTCCCCTCGTCGGCGGCCTGATTGTCGGAGGCATCGCCGTCGTCTTCCCGCATGTGCTGGGCGTGGGCTACGAGATCACCGACATGGCTCTGTGGAACCGCCTGCCGCTCATGACCATGCTGGCGCTGATTGTTGTGAAAACGGCCGCCACGTCCATAACGCTCGCCATGCGCTTTGGCGGCGGCATCTTTTCACCAGCCCTTTTTCTCGGGGCGCTTACCGGAGGCGCATTCGGGATCATCGCTGCATCGGTTTTTCCCACCATGGCCTCAAGCGAGGGGCTTTACGCCATCCTCGGCATGGGAGCCGTCGCCGGCGCTGTTCTGGGCGCACCCATATCTACAACCGTCATCGTGTTTGAACTGACCGGTGGCTACGAACTCTCAATCGCACTTTTGCTGACCGTCGCCGTGGCGCACGGCATCACCCAAACCATTCACGGCCATTCCTGGTTCCAATGGCAGCTCGAGATGCGCGGTCTTTTCCTCGTCGAAGGCCCTCACCGGGCCCTCGGCCAATCCATTCGCGTCATGGATTTCATGGAGCCACTGGATGATGAGGGCGAGCCGGTCACCTATGACCCCGAAACTGGTGCTCCTTCACTCAAACCAACCGATACACTGGAAGCTTCGTTGCGCGCATTCGACAAAGGCGGGCACGACCGCCTGCCGGTGGTCGATTTGAAAGATCCGAGCAAGGTCATCGCTTTCGCAAGCCATGTCCGTGCACTGCGCTTCTTCAACCGCGCGCTCGTGGATATGAGTGAGGAAGAGCATAGATAGGCTGCCGGACTACAAGATCCGCCCGCTCGCATCATGAAAGCAGGTTTTCATTAACCATACCGGTTAAGGCAGCATCTTTGCACAAGTTTAACCATGCCCTCCGCTTGAAGCGCTCAAGCGGCACGCCGACCATCCTTCATAAACGCATTCGATTCGTGGTTGGCGGAAAGCCCGGTGTTGAACGAGGAAGCCAAAGCCCTGTCGGACGGTCTCGCGCGCACACACGAGATCACGGATTACGACTTCTGGCGCGCGCTGAAATCCATTGAGGACGAACTCTATTGGCTCGAGCGAAACCGCAGGCCAATTCCCATCGACCTGATCTATGTCCGCGCCATCGTCCGCACCGCGCGCCAGAAGCGCCTCTTCATCGCTTATGATCCGGCGCCTTTCGACCCGTTCTGAGTTTCAGGACAGCTGTTCCTTCAGGAACGCCACCGTTCTCTCCCAGGCCAGATCAGCGGCTTCCTTGTCATAGCGGGCTTCCGACGTGTCGTTGTTGAACGCGTGGTTCACGCCCTCATAGACATGAATGGTGAAGTCCTTGCCGGCCTCTTCGAGCGCGGTGCGATAAGCGTCGATCCCTGCGTTGATCCGTTCGTCGAGCCCGGCATAGTGGAGCAGCAGCGGCGCTTCGATCTTGGCAACCTCAGCCGCATCAGCCTGGCGTCCGTAATAGGCAACACCTGCATCAAGATCGGGATCGTTCACGGCCAGCTGGTTTACCAGCCCACCACCCCAGCAGAAACCGATGGCGCCGACATTCCCGTTGGTCGCATCGTGTCCAGCCAGAAACGCCTGCGTTGCAACTGCGTTGCGCACCGTCTCGCCACCGTCGAGCTGGCCGATCATTTCACGCGCCTTGTCCTCGTCTTCCGGCGTGCCGCCGGAGGGAGAAAGAAAGTCGGGCGCCAGCACAACGAAACCCTCAAGCGCCATGCGCCGCGCGACATCGCGGATATGTGGATTGAGGCCCCGGTTTTCATGGATGACAATCACCGCCGGAAGTTTTCCCTCCGCACCGGTCGGGCGAACCAGATATCCCGCCATATCGCCGCCGTCGCCCGGGTAGGTGATATCCTCCGACGAAAGGCGATCATCATCTTCAGCCACCATCGCCGCCCGCGCAGAATTGGCGGCGAGCATCGGCACGATAGCAGCAGCCGCAGCTCCCGAGCCTGCAAGCTTCGTCATCTTGTTCATGAAAGCGCGGCGATCGAGTGTGAGATGCGTGTATTCGTCATACGCATCAATCATCGCCTGTGTGATCTTGGGCTGATCCTGCATGAATTCACTCCCGATTGTTGTTGGGCCCCGCTGTGCAAAGACTATAGTCCGTGTGGCTGAGGTCCATTCACACCCGCGTGAGCGACGGCAGACTTTCGCTCCTGACCGCCAATCCCTATATCTCCGGCAATAAAAGTTAGGAGCGATCCTCATGTGGTCCATCGGAGAACTATCGAAGCGGGTGGGCGTGAAAGTGCCGACAATCCGGTATTACGAAGAGACCGGCCTGATCGAACCGCCCGAACGCTCTTCGGGCAACCAGCGGCGCTATGGCCGCGACGCCGTGGATCGCCTGACCTTCATTCGGCATGCCCGCGATCTCGGCCTCGGCATAGACGCCATTCGCTCGCTCATAGAACTGAGCAGCCATCCCGAAAAGCCGTGTGAAGCAGCCGACAGCATCGCCCAAGAGCACCTGAAGGAAGTGCGCGAGCGCATAGCGCGCCTCCGGAAACTTGAGCATGAACTGCAACGCATCGTTGATAGCTGTGACAACGGCACGGTTTGCGATTGCTACGTTCTTCGCGCCCTTTCCGACCATTCGCTTTGCGAGAGTGAGCACTGATAACCAGAACGGATGAATTTGCCGGCTGTCAACACCTTGGTTCGAGGCCCGCAAACCGGTACAAATGGAAAACATCCTTGGGCTTTGCCCCCCGAATCACCATATGCAGGTCCGATGTCCGGCTTTCCTGACGATATTCCGTTCTTCGACGAGGACGACCCCACCCCGCCTCCCCCGGCAGCGCACAAGCCTTCCGGCATTGCCGCGCGCGCCATGGCCGCGCGCTCGGGCGGTCCCGACACCCGCTACCTCGATGCGCTCAATCCCGAGCAGCGTCTTGCCGTCGAGACCACCGAGGGGCCCGTTCTGGTGCTCGCCGGCGCCGGCACCGGCAAGACACGGGTGCTGACCACCCGCATCGCGCATATTCTGGCCTCCGGGCGCGCCTATCCCTCGCAGATCCTCGCCGTGACCTTCACCAACAAGGCTGCGCGCGAGATGAAGATGCGCATTGGCACCCTGGTGGGCGAGGCCATCGAGGGCATGCCCTGGCTTGGCACATTCCACTCCATCGGCGTCAAGATCCTGCGCAAGCATGCAGAGCTGGCGGGACTCAAAAACTCTTTCACCATCCTCGACACCGACGATCAGATCCGCCTGATGAAACAGATCATCCAGGCCGAAGGGCTCGACGACAAGCGCTGGCCGCCGCGCCAGTTCGCGCAGATGGTCGATGGCTGGAAGAACAAGGGCCTCGCGCCCAAGGACATTCCCGAGGGGGATGCCCGCGCCTTTGCCAATGGCAAGGGCCGTGAACTCTACGCCGCCTACCAGGACCGGCTGAAGACGCTCAACGCCGTCGATTTCGGCGATCTCCTGTGCCATCCGATCCGCATTCTGCGCGACAATCCGGATGTGCTTGCCGACTATCACCGAAAGTTCCGCTACATTCTCGTCGACGAGTATCAGGACACCAACACCGCGCAATATATGTGGCTCCGGCTTCTGGCCCAGCGCCCCAAGAGCAGCGAACCCGTCAACATCTGCTGCGTGGGCGATGACGACCAGTCCATCTATGGCTGGCGCGGTGCCGAGGTGGACAATATCCTGCGCTTCGAGAAGGATTTTCCCGGGGCCGCCGTCATCCGGCTGGAGCGCAACTACCGTTCCACTGCCCATATTCTGGGCGCCGCCTCCCACCTTATCGCCCACAATGAGGGGCGGCTTGGCAAGACGCTGTTCACCGAACAGTCCGATCCCGACGATCCCAAGGTCAAGGTCCATGCCGCCTGGGATTCGGAAGAGGAAGCCCGCGCCGTCGGCGAGGAAATAGAGGCGCTTCAGGCCAAGGGCCACGCGCTCAACGACATCGCCATCCTCGTGCGCGCGTCCTTCCAGATGCGCGAATTCGAAGACCGTTTCGTCACCCTAGGCTTAAACTATCGCGTCATCGGCGGCCCGCGCTTCTATGAGCGCATGGAAATCCGCGATGCCATGGCCTATTTCCGCATCGTCGCGCAGGCCGCCGACGATCTCGCCTTCGAGCGTATCGTCAACACGCCGAAGCGCGGATTGGGCGAAGCCAGCGTGCGGCAGATCCACGACGTGTCGCGCATGCGCGAAGCCACCCTCCTGCAGGCCGCGCGCGATCTCGTCGGCACCGAGGAGATGAAGCCCAAGCCGCGCGCCTCGCTGCGTACGCTGGTCGACAATATCGAGCGCTGGCAGGGCATGCTCGACCGCACGCCCCATACCGAACTTGCCGAGATCATCCTTGAAGAGTCCGGCTATACAGACATGTGGAAGAACGACCGCTCCGCCGAGGCTCCCGGCAGGCTTGAAAACCTCAAGGAGCTGATCCGCTCCATGGAGGATTACGACAGTCTGCGCGGCTTTCTCGAACATGTCGCGCTCGTCATGGATGCCGAACGCGACGAGGAACTTGATGCCGTCAGTCTGATGACGCTTCATTCCGCCAAGGGTCTCGAATTCCCCACCGTGTTCCTGCCCGGCTGGGAGGAAGGCCTCTTTCCCCACCAGCGCGCGCTCGATGAGGGTGGCCGCTCGGGCCTGGAGGAAGAGCGGCGCCTCGCCTATGTCGGCCTCACCCGCGCCAAGAAAAACCTGCACATCTGGTTTGCTTCCAATCGGCGCATTCATGGCCTCTGGCAGTCGACCATCCCCTCACGCTTCCTCGACGAGCTGCCCGAGGCCCATGTGGATGTGGCAGAGGAAAGCAACAGCTATGGTGGCTATTCCGCCGGCCAGCCCGGCCGGCCCAACCCCTATGGCAAGTCCCGCTTCGACGATCAGCCCGCCTTTTCAAACAGCTATGCCACGCCCGGCTGGCAGCGCGCCCAGAAAAACCGGACCGAAGCCACCACCCGCAATTGGGGCAACCGCTCCGGCCATCAGGTGGAGCGCATCGGTTATGGCGAGGCGGATTCGGGCTATGGCGCAGGCCGCGGCTCGGTCAAGGGTCGCGTGATCGAAGGCGAACTTGTCGCCAAATCCGTGTCCGACACGCCCTCTGCCTTCAAGGTCGGTGACCGGGTGTTCCACCTCAAATTCGGCAATGGCAACGTCTCGTCGATCGAGGGCAACAAGCTCACCATCGATTTCGATAAGGCAGGCCAAAAGCGCGTTCTCGACGGCTTTGTCGAACGGGTCTAGCCTCGCACCGCGCAGCGGTCGATCCTGCCTCCGCGCTCAGTCAGTCCCCGGCTTGACGTAAACGAACTTGCCGTCGGCATTCTTCTCCCGCGACAAGACGCCCGTGCGCGCATGGCGCGACAGCGGCCCCGAAAAGGCGTTCGATTTGTAGCGCATGCCGAATGTCTCCTGACAGCGAGCAACAATATCGCCGATGGTTCGGGGGGCATCGAAAAAGTCGCTCTCAAGCAGATCGTTCAAGGCAGCCACGGCGCCCTTGGCACTGTCAGTGGTTGTCCGGCGTCGACCGGGGCGAGACGTGCTCCGCACGACCTGCATCATACCGGGGCCGGCGATGAAATCATTGATCCCCCCCTCGGAAAACCCGCCAGGCCGGGGGTCATTCTGGCCCAGGACCAGTTCCACCACACGAAGCTGAACGGCTTCCGACTCAAACTTGTTCACCGCCTCCGAAAGCTCGTTGAGCTGCTGCTTGAGCTTGTCGAAATCCTTGATCATGAAATCCGCCCCGATACCGTAATTACCACCATAAACAGGTGAAACGCGCACATATGTCTCTATAAGCATTCTGTAAGTCAAGAGTGCGACATGGCCGTATAGGCTAAACACCTACGACAAGCTGGATCATCCCCGGTTTTCCTCATTTCCTGCCTCAAAATACAAAGAACAATCACTGGTTGAAGAGGCTTTCAGCGCGAATCACACCTCTCCTGCAACAGCTGGCGAACGACCACGGCCTGGTTGCGTTCGCGATTCTTCGCCGAAAACAGCAATGTCAAAGGCCCCTCTTCCGCGGCGTCCATCAATTCCTGCAAAAGCTCGTTCCGAGTGGCCAGTTCCTCCCGATATCGCTCGCAGAACGCGCTCCAGCGCTCGGGTCTGTGCGCATACCACTTACGCAACGCGTGGCTCGGCCCGATATCGGGCATCCAAGCGTCCAGTGCCGCGCGCTCCTTGCTCATGCCCCGCGGCCATAACCGGTCGATGAGGATCCGCTTTCCGTCGCCGTCCTCTACGGGATCATAGATGCGCTTCACCCGAATATCGGCATTCGCCATGGCAAACCTCCCGCAGCCATCGAACACAATCAGCTACACGCGATGATTGAAGATCAAGCCAATCAATTTCAAACCATAAATCGTTAGAGTGCATATGTGGGGTTGACCCGTCCCCATGGCCATCATGGCAACTTAACCTCAACCCTGAACCTCCCGTCGGCCTCCAGGCGGCGGGAGGTTGCTTTTGAGGCCATTGCCTTGCGACAAGATGAGGCTTTGCGCGCAGCCAGCACTTTCAGCTATTGTAGGGCATGAAAATAGAGCATCCACGGCACACGGCCATCTGGCTTAAACTGGGCGCAGCGGCTCTGCTTCTGGCCGCCTTCACCGGCTTGGCCTTTGCCATGTGGCTGGAAAAGGGGGCCGGGATTTTTCTCGCGCTCGTGGAATCCGGCTTGTCCTGGTGCTTTTGACGCCACCTCTCAGCCTTCTCGTTTCAGGTAAACATCAATGATGCGTTCCATCCTCATCGGCATCCTGGCGGTCATGGCCGTCGGCGTCGGCCTTCTCACGTTTCAGTGGTACCAGCAGCAAAATTCGGGAAAAGCCTTCGGTGTGCCATTCGAACTTGTTGACCAGGATGGCAACACCATCACCGAAGCCGCATTCAGAGGCGGCCCCAGAGTCGTCTTCTTTGGCTTCACCCATTGCCCGGAAGTGTGCCCGACCACCCTGTTCGAGCTTGACGGTTATCTCGAGCAACTGGGAGATGAAGCTGCCGACATCAAACCCTATTTCGTCTCCATTGACCCGGAGCGCGATACCCCCGAGGTCATGAAGACCTATCTATCGAATTTCTCGGACCGCATCACCGGCATCACCGGCGACCCGGAGAAGGTCGCCGCCATGGCCAAAGGCTTTTCCATCTATGTTCGCAAGGTCGAGCTGGAGGATGGCGACTACACAATGGATCACACTGCTTCGATCCTGCTGCTCGACAGCGATGGCGACTTTTTCGGCACGATCGCCTATGAAGAAAACAGTGAAACTGCCATCGCCAAGTTGAAGCGTCTGGCAAACGAAACCTGACACCGGAAATTCATGGGCCAAACACGACTTTACCTGACGGCGCCGCGCGAGCAGGCCGAATCGATTTTTTCAATTCTCGAGGCGCATTTTGAGGATGATGGGCTGCCGATCAGTATTTTCGAGCCCGATGAAGACAGCGGTATCTTCCAGATATCGATCTATGCCGAAGACGACGTTGACGGTTTGGAACGACGGGTGCGGGAAAGTCTTGCGGATGTTTCCCCTCTCCCCCCGCTCGAGCGGGAAGCGGTTCCGGAGATAGACTGGGTCAGCCACTCGCTAGAAGGCCTGCGCCCGGTCCGTGTGGGCCGGTTTCTGGTCCACGGAAGCCATGATCGGCATTTGCAGCGTATCGGCGACATCGCCATAGAGATCGACGCCGGCCTCGCTTTCGGCACCGGTCATCACGGCACCACGGCCGGATGTCTGAGCGCGCTTTCTGACATTCTCAAAAGCGAACACCCGCGCAATGCACTGGATCTGGGCACCGGTAGTGCCGTGCTCGCCATCGCGATTGCAAGGGCCGCCCGCATTCCGGTACTGGCCACCGACATTGATCCGATCGCCACCGAGGTGGCCGCATCAAATGTCCGGCTCAACCGCGTTGCAAGCCTGGTTGAAACGCACACGGCCCCCGGCTTTCATCACGCGGTCTTTGCCCGCAAGAAACCCTTCGACCTGATCGTCGCGAACATTCTTGCCCGTCCGCTCATGGCTCTGGCTCCTGCGATGGCAAACCATATAACGCTTGGCGGGTCGCTCGTTCTGTCGGGCATTCTCGAACGGCAGAGACGAGCAGTTGTTGCGGCCTATGGGGGGCAGGGTTTCCGCCACGTGCGCACCCAGGCGCGTGAAGGCTGGGTCACAATCCAAATGAAGCGCTGAGTGCGCCGGAAACACCGGCAAGCAAAAACCCCGGAAGCTGGGCTGCCGGGGTTTGAACCATCGCTACTAAAAGCGGATCAGAACATGTGCGATACGCTACGGCTGCGCTTGAGTTCGTCACGATTGTAGCCGTGCGCACGCAGCGTCTCGTCGTCCAGCATCAGAAGCGCGCCGTTGACATAGCTCCGGACCTGCTTCTGACGGGCTTCGATCAGCGCGTCGAATGCGCCGCGGAAAAAGCCACGCTTTTGGGCCATCTGATTTCTCCTTGAATTCCTGCAACGAAAGCTCCGTTGCTCATGGTCCAAAGATAGGCCCGCAAAGCCGCCCCAACCAGCGCCGATTGCGCATGGCTACCATCTGATTTTGCATTGCAACAATCAATTGTGCGGCGCAATACAAGCATCCATCTTTGAAGACCCGTTCCGCTTTTTTCACCCATGCTGTAGGTTCGGCTCGATTTTTTCAGTCCAAGCGGCAAGATTCCATGTTTCAGTCTTTCGATGTTACCGCCGACCCCAGCCAGGGCATTGCCCGCGTCGGGCGTCTCCGTGAGGCAATGGCGAAAGCGGGGCTCGACGGCTATCTCGTGCCCCGCGCAGACGAGCATCAGGGCGAATATGTTGCTCCCTCATCCGAGCGGCTTGCCTGGCTGACAGGCTTTACCGGATCGGCGGGCGCAGCGCTGATCCTTAAGGATCGCGCCATTCTCTTCGTTGATGGCCGCTACACACTTCAGGCTGCCGAACAGACTGATCCATCCATTTTCACCATCGAGAGCCTGATCGACACTCCGCCGCGCGAATGGATCGCCAAAAACGCGAAGCCCGGTTGCCGCATCGGTTTTGATCCATGGCTGCACACAATTGCGGAGCTTCGTGCTCTCCGTGGCAAGGCCGAAGCGCGTGGAATCGAGCTTGTGCCAACAGACGACAATCTGGTCGATGGCATCTGGGAAGATCGCCCTTCCCCGCCACTGGCTCAGACCCGCATCCATTCGAAGGACCTTGCAGGAGAACGCGCCACCGCGAAGCTCGGTCGCATGGCAGAAGCCATCGGTGAGGCAGGCGCCGCCTGTACAGTGCTTACAGACCCGTCATCGATTGCTTGGACATTCAATATTCGCGGGCAGGACGTGCCCCATACACCGCTGGCCCTGGGTTTTGCCATTATCCCCGCCGAAGGGCGGCCCTCGCTCTTCCTCGACAAGCGCAAGCTCGACCGCGAAACCGAAGCCTATCTGACCCAGCTCGCAGATCTGAAAGCACCTTCGACGCTGGAGACGGAACTCTCGGCCGCGGCCGGAAACCCGGGTTCGATAGGCCTCGATCCATCGCTCGCAGCCGAGCGGCTGCGTCTGGTCGTGGAAGAGGCTGGCGGCCGCATCGCGGATCTTGATGACCCGGCCCGCCTTCCTCGTGCGATTAAAAACCCCACCGAACTTGAGGGTGCCCGTTCTGCCCATCGCAGAGATGGTGTCGCCATGGTGCGCTTCCTCGCATGGCTCGATTCTCAGGAACCCGGCGCGGTCGACGAGATCGGCGCAGTGCAGGAGCTGGAGAAAAGCCGTACAGAGACAGGCCAGAGCCTGCAGATGCCGCTTCGCGACATCTCCTTCGACACGATATCCGGTGCTGGGCCAAACGGCGCGATAATCCACTACCGCGTTACCACGAAGACCAATCGTACCCTCAAGGCAGGCGAGCTTTATCTGGTCGATTCCGGCGCGCAGTATGACGATGGAACCACCGACATTACCCGGACCATCATCATCGGTCGTCCCAGTGCTGAGATGCGGGAACGCTACACGCGTGTTCTAAAAGGCCTGATCGCCCTTTCCACACTGCGCTTTCCCAAGGGGACACGCGGTATGGATCTCGACCCGTTCGCGCGCCACGCCCTGTGGCAGGCCGGCCTCGACTATGCCCATGGCACCGGTCATGGTGTTGGATCCTATCTGGCCGTCCATGAGGGGCCACAGCGCATTGCCAAAACCGGAACGCAGGTGCTGGAGGCAGGCATGATCCTGTCCAATGAACCCGGCTACTACAAGCCCGGCGGCTATGGCATCCGGCTCGAGAACCTGATCGTTGTGGAACCGGCGACCGCTATCGCCGGCGGAGACATCGACATGCACAGTTTCGAGACACTGACACTCTGCCCGTTCGACCGCCGTCTGATCGACATGAGCCTGCTTTCTGCCGGCGAGCGCACCTGGCTCGATGCCTATCACGCTCGCGTGCGTGAAACGCTGACACCGCTGCTCGACGGCGAAACCCTGGGATGGCTTGAAAACGCGACCGCCCCGCTGGGCTGACAGGCTCTTACTGGCTGATCAGGTGGCGGAGCAGGATAAGCACCGCTGCCGAGGACAGAAACATCGGCATCATGCCACCAGCGACCAGCGATACCACGACACCGACCGTCAGGGCCGCGATTTCAGGTATACCGCCATTCATGGCGGCCGGTGCCACCAGCGTGGTCAGAACGGCGGCGGGCACGGCATTCAACCCCGCTTCCACGCGCGGGTGTATGCGTTCGAAGCGCGACAGCACCATATGTCCGCCGATACGTGTCAGAAACGTCAGCACCGCACCGGCAAGAATAATCCAGACCGTGGTGCTCATCGCGTTTTCCTGCCTTTGCGTGCGTCGGGCGCCATGATGGCGGCCAGCGCCACCCCCGCGATCGCCCCGATGGATACATGCCAGGGCGAGCCGACGGTGCGATAGGCCAGCATGGAAGCCGCCGCGCTCATCAGAACCACGGGGAGCCAGAAGGAGCGTTTGCGGAAACTCATCACCAGCCCCAGAAAATAGATGGGCAACAGAAAATCGATGCCCAACGCATGTGGGTCGGGAACCAGGTTGCCGAACAGCGCACCAAGCCAGGCTTCGATCACCCAGGAGAGATAGAGCGGCAGCGCAGCGCCCATATACCAGCCGAAGGAAACGGTTCCATGCGTCTCGCCTCGCCGCTCGGTCTCCGCAAACATCGGATCGACCAGCATGAAGAAGCCAAGCAGGCGCTGAACGGGGCCCCAATGCGCGATCCACCGCCCTGTGGTCGCGGAATAGAGCACATGGCGGAAATTCACGGCAAGGATCGACAACACAATCAGCCAGGGCGCCACTTTCTGGCCGAACAGGTCGATCCCGACCATCTGGCTCGCGCCGGCAAAGATTGTGGCACTCATCAGAACGGCTTCGAAAACCGAAAAATTGTTCTCCACCGCCAGTGCGCCAAACAACAGCCCAAACGGCATCGCCGCGACCACCACGGGCACGCTGTCGCGCACCCCTTGCGCAAAATCGCGCGGGCGCGCGTTTTCCTTGGCAATGTCGGCTGTCATGAATCCTCCAGAGGAGCGCAGTTTAGGTCAACAAGACTGACCAGTCACATGAATTCCGTTGAGCCACCCATCAATGGTGGTGAAACGCCGGGACTAGCCGCCCACCCGTTCGAACCAGGCATCCTCGTCGATCACCTCGATTCCCAGATCGGCAGCCTTTTTGAGTTTCGAGCCCGCGCCTGGTCCAGCAACCACCAGATCCGTCTTCTTGGAGACGGAGCCTGCCACCTTCGCGCCCAGCCGTTCGGCCATGGCCTTGGCCTCATCGCGCGACATGCGCTCCAGCGCGCCAGTGAACACGATGGTCTGGCCGGCAACGGGCGAATCCATCGCTGGCCGTTCCGCCTCCTGCACATCGATCTCACCTGCCAGCGCCTCCACCAGTTCGCGGTTGTGCGCCTCGCCGAAGTAATGCGCCAGGGAATCGATCACCGCATCGCCGATATCGTCCAGCGCATCCATTTCCTCGCGCGCCTGCGCGTCGCCATTGGCCACTGCCAGCGCCGCATCGTGAAACTCCTGCCAGGTGCCATAGGCCCGCGCCAGCGTCTTGGCCGTCTGTTCGCCCACATGGCGAATGCCAAGCGCATAGATGACCCGCTCCAGCGCGATGGAGCGCCGCGCCTCGATGGCGTCGAACAGGTTGGCGGCCGAGGTCGCGCCCCACCCTTCCTTGTCCTTCAGCTTCTTCAGATTGTCGGCATCGCGCCTTGCGAGCGTGAAAATGTCCCCGGGTGCCTTCACCGGCAGATCGGGATCGTTGAAGAAGAACTCGATCTGCTTGTCGCCCAGCCCGTCAATGTCGAAGGCGCGCCGCGACACGAAGTGGCGCAGATGCTCGACCCGCTGGAACGGGCAGGCAAATTCGCCCGAACAGCGCCGCACCACGCCCTCCGCACCAGAGCCTATCCCCTCCCGCACCACAGGCGTCTTCAGTTCGCATGGGCACACGCTCGGAAACTCGAAAGCCTGCGCATCCGCCGGTCGCTTCTCCTCGATCACACCGAGGATCTGCGGGATCACATCGCCGGCGCGCTGCACGGTCACCGTATCGCCGATCATCACGCCCAGCCGCTCGATCTCCTCGGCATTGTGCAGCGTCGCATTGGTCACCACCACGCCGCCCACGGTCACGGGTTCGAGCCTCGCCACAGGCGTCAGCGCGCCCGTGCGTCCCACCTGGATGTCGATGCCGTTCAGAATGGTCGTCGCCTTCTCGGCCGGAAACTTATGGGCAATCGCCCAGCGCGGGCTGCGCGACACGAAGCCCAGCCGCTGCTGCAGCGCCAGATCGTCCACCTTGTAGACCACGCCGTCGATGTCATAAGGCAGCGTTGCCCGCTTTTCCTCGATCAAACGGTATTGCGCCAGAAGCGCCTCGGCGCTCTCGCAGCGTTTCATCAGATCGTTGACGCGAAAGCCGTAGCTTTGAAGCGCCGCCACCATGCCCGTCTGCGTGTCGGACGGCATGTCGGAAACCTCACCCCACGCATAGGCGAAGAATTTGAGCGGCCGCGCCGCCGTCACGGAGGAGTCGAGCTGGCGCAGCGAGCCCGCCGCCGTGTTGCGCGGGTTCACATAGGTCGGTTTCCCAGCCTCCTCCTGCCTCTTGTTGAGCGCGAAGAAATCGGCATGGGTCATATAGACCTCGCCGCGCACTTCGATCACCTCCGGCGGGTTGCCGTCGAGCACATTGGGAATGTCGCTCACATTCCGCGCATTGGCGGTAACGTTCTCCCCCTCCTGCCCGTCGCCGCGGGTGGCAGCCGAAACGAGGCGTCCGTTCTCATAGCGAAGCGAAAGCGAAAGACCGTCGATCTTGGGCTCGGCCGTCATCGCCACCGGCGCGTCTGCATCAAGCTTCAGATAGCGGCGTATGCGGGCCACGAAATCGACCACATCCTCATCGGAAAACGCGTTGTCGAGCGAAAGCATCGGCACCTTGTGCCGCACTTTCTCGAATTTCTCCGAAACAGGCGCCCCCACCCGGCGCGAGGGTGAATCCTCCCGCACGAGATCGGGAAAGCGCTGTTCGATGGCCAGGTTGCGCCGCCGCAGCGCGTCATATTCGGCGTCCGAGATCGTCGGTGCATCCTCACCATGATAGCGCCTGTCATGCTCCTCGATCTCTCGGGCGAGCTTTTGCAACTCGTCCCTGGCTTGGGCCTCCGTCAGCGTATCAACGGCTTGCTTGGCTTTGGGCATGACGATCTATCCGGATGTATTCAAAAGCGCAGTTTAATCGATCCGCGCGCGGTTTTGGCAGCCGTCTTTTTACGCAGCTCATCCCTACTGACAAGGCCGGCCATGGTGCCGTGAACAGAAACCGTCAGGAGGCGACCCGGCTTCCCTGCAGCAGGCGCTGGGCGGCAGCGCGCGCCTCGTCCGTCACGGTGGCGCCGGCCAGCATCCTTGCGATCTCTTCCTGGCGCGCATCCGTGTCCATCACCGAAACCCCGGTCGCAACCCGGTCGGTGCCGCCGCTCTTGGCGATCAGATAATGTGTGCCCGCGCGCGCGGCCACCTGTGGCGCATGGGTCACCGAGAGCACCTGAATGCGCTCGGAGAGCCGCGCAAGCCGCTGGCCGATGGCATCGGCCACCGCGCCGCCTACGCCCGTATCGATTTCGTCGAACACAAGTGTCGGTGCCGAGCCCCGATCGGCCAGCACCACCTTGAGCGCGAGCAGAAAGCGCGAAAGCTCGCCGCCGGAGGCAACCTTCATCATCGGCCCCGCGCGTGTCCCGGGGTTGGTGCGCACCCAGAACTCCACATGGTCGATGCCGTCTTCGCCACGGTCATCGGCCTCCGTCGCGATCTCAACGATGAACTCTGCCCGCTCCAGCTTCAGTGCCGGCAGTTCGGCCATCACCGCCTTGCTGAGTGCGGCCGCCGTCTCGCGGCGCAATTGCGAAAGCTCCGCCGCCGCCGCGTCATAGGTCGCGACTGCCACCTTCGCGTCCTGCTCCAGCACTGCCAGCCGTTCCTCGCCGGCATCCAGTTCATCCAGATCGCCCACCATGCGCGCACATAGTTCGGCCAGATCATCCACCTGAACATTGTGCTTGCGGGCTGCGGCACGTAGGGCAAAGAGCCGCTCTTCGGTGTCCTCAAGGCGTTTTGGATCGAATTCCGTCGCCCGCATCGCCTCGTCCACGGCCGATTGCGCTGCGTCGAGCGAAAGAAGCGCCGAATCAAGCGGCTCGATGATCCCGTCGAGCAGACCCGGCGCATCCTCCGCCTTACGCTGCAAGCGCCGCAACAGGCTGGAAAGTTGCGAGACCGGCGACGCGTTGCCGGAGAGAACCTCCTGCGCGTCGGAAATATCGCTGGCGATTTTCTCGGCCCGCATCATGCCTGCGCGCTCTTCGGCGAGCATCGCCTCTTCATCCGGGCGCGGATCGAGCTTGGAAAGCTCCTCCACCGAAGCCCTCAGAAAATCGGCCTCTCGCGCAGCCGCTTCCACACGCGCCCTGTGCCGCGCCAGCTCCTGTTCGCATTTGCGCAGATCGCGCCATGCAAGCCGCACGCGCGCAACAGCCTCGCCATGCCCGCCAAATGCATCGAGAAGGTCCCGGTGGATTCCCGCATCCACCAGCGCGCGCTCGTCGTGCTGGCCGTGAATTTCCACCAGCTGACGTCCCACCTGGCGCATCAGCGCCACGCTGGAAGGCTGATCGTTGATGAAGACACGCGTGCGCCCGTCCGCGCTCTGCACGCGACGCAGAATGATATCGCCCTCATCGTCGATCGCGTTCTCAGCCAGCAGGGCGCGCACAGGGTGCGAGGCCGGCAGGTCGAAAACGGCGATCACCTGCCCCTGATCGGCGCCATGGCGCACCAGAGATGCATCACCGCGCCCGCCAAGCGCGAGCGAAAGAGAATCAAGAAGAATGGATTTGCCCGCACCGGTTTCACCGGTGAGCACCGAGAGCCCTCCGGAGAAATCCATGTCGAGGCGTTCAATCAGGACGATATCGCGGATCGACAGGTGAGACAGCATGGTTCGGGTCAGCCGCCCAGAATCGCCGCCCCAGCCTTGGAGATCCACGAACCGGTGTTCTCACGCGGTTCCAGTCCGCCAGACTGCAGAAGGGCGTAGGAGTCCTTGTACCAGTCGCTATCCGGGAAGTTATGCCCAAGGACAGCGGCGGCCGTCTGCGCTTCCGAAACAAGTCCCATGGCGTAATAGGACTCCGTCAGGCGCGCCAGCGCCTCTTCGACATGGCGTGTGTTCGGATAGGTTTCCACAACACCACGGAAACGCCGCACGGCGGCAACATATTCACGCCGTTCGAGGTAATAGCGCCCGATCTGCATTTCCTTGCCGGCGAGCTGATCGCGCGCAAAGCGGATCTTGGCCTGCGCGTCCTCGACATATTCCGAATCCGGCCAGCGCTGCACGACTTCTTCCATCGCTTCAAGCGTACGGCGTGCTTCCCGCTGATCCTGGGTCACGTCCCGAATCTGGCGGAAATAGCTGAGCCCCACAAGATATTGCGCATAGGCCGCATCTTCCGTGGTCGGGTAAAGGGCAACGTAGCGCTTGCCGCCGTTGATCGCCTCGTCATATTTGCCCTGCCGGTAATTGGCGAATGTGTTCATCACCATCGCCTTGCGGGCATACTCGGAATAGGGATGCTGCCGATCGATGGACTCGAACTTGGCGCTTGCCTCCTTCAGACGACCGGCATTCATGTTCGCCAGCGCCTGATTGTAAAGCACATCCGCCGGATCCGTCTGCTCGACATAGGTCGATAGATCCAGGTCTTTCTCGGCATTGCACGCAGCAAGAAGAAGCGAAACGCCAAGCACCGAAGCCGCGGTAACGGCCACCTTGCCTGTCCTGGTCATGCCGGCAACAAAAGTTGAACGCATTTCGCCTCTCGCAAACGGAAAATCAATTTCGGAACGCAGTCATAGAGCATATGACCGCCACGCGGCAACGCTATTGCCTGCCAATCGTACAATTTTGTGGCGTTTCAGCAGGAAAGCCCGTTCGCAAATGCAGCAGAAAAACGCAGTTCAGAGCGTCCAGGGCGCATAAACCGGCGCACTCACAGCCACCATCTCGGCCCGACGCCCCTGCTCACGCCGCGTGGTCTCAACGATCTCATAAGCAGAGCGATCGGTCAGAAGGTGCCGCAGCGCCGCCGCATTGAGCCGGTGCCCGCCACGATAGGAACGAAAGCAGCCGATAAACCGAGCACCGGCCAGAGCGAGATCGCCAACCGCGTCGAGCATCTTGTGGCGCACGAACTCATTGGGATAACGCAGGCCTTCCATGTTGATGACCTTGTGGTCCTCACCGATCACGACCGAGTTCTCAAGCGAGGAACCCAGGGCATAGCCTGCAGCCCAAAGGCGCTCGACATCCTTGATGAAACCGAACGTGCGCGCGCGCGCGACCTCCTGGCGGAAATTCTCAGCGTTCAGGTCAAGACTGAGCGACTGACGACCGATTGCCGGGGTCTCGAAGTCGATTTCGACCTCAAAGCGTGTGCCGTCATAGGGGCGAAACTCGGCCCAGGAACCGCCATTGTCGATGCGAACGGGCTTCACGACGCGGATATACCGGCGCTTGACGGAAAGTGTGGCGATACCGGCCTGTTCAAAGGCATCCACGAAGCCGATCGCACTGCCGTCGAGAACAGGCACTTCGCTGCCATCGATCTCGATGACCACATTGTCAATTCCGACAGCCAGAAGAGCGGCCATAAGATGCTCAACCGTGGCGACGGATTCGCCGCGCGCGTCACCAAGGGCGGTGCATAGGTCGGTTTGGCAAACCTCGGAAGCAAGCGCGCGAATCACACGGCCAGTGCCAGCCTCATCGATGCGTTGAAAAACGATACCAGTATCTGGCTCAGCAGGGGAAAAGTGAATGGAGACCGGCTTGCCGCTATGAACACCGATGCCCGACAGAGAGCAGCGTGCTTTGAGTGTCGTCTGATATTCGAGCAAAATGGTCCCCGTGAGCTCTTCGAGGCCGCGCCTCTCAGCGCCGGCTTGTCCAACGTTTCAGGACGACACCCCCAAAATGCGTCCCACACCCCACCGTTATTCGCAACGAAAGATAATGTCGCGCAATACAGACTCCAAATCACGCTTTCTTACTTCATGTTACGGCATAAGAAAAATACGAGTGTCTTATAACTTTTTGAATTATTTACTGAATTT
This sequence comes from Nitratireductor sp. ATLC21, assembly GCF_057196525.1. NCBI lineage: Bacteria > Pseudomonadati > Pseudomonadota > Alphaproteobacteria > Hyphomicrobiales > Phyllobacteriaceae > Nitratireductor > Nitratireductor sp. ATLC21. Next base: position 913,743 of record NZ_JBXUOU010000001.1, read on the forward strand.
TAACAAAAAAGGGGGATGCGTCGCATCCCCCCGATCAACGTTTGTAACAGAGTTTCTCGCCTAGTTGGCTTGCCGGCGAAGAAACGCGGGAATCTCCAGGTGATCCTCTTCCTGGGCACTCCGAGTCTGGGTCGTGAGCCGGCCGTGCTCATCCAGACGCCCCTGGCGCGGTGCATAGAGCTGGCCTTCACTCTCCGGGGCGCGACGCGGCTGAGGAGCAGCTTGGCGCAGTTTCGGCTCGCGGGGCTGCTCGGCATAGCCTTGGTCGCCGTCACGACGGGACAGCCCGTGAGTGAGACGTTTGATAAGCCCCATCGGCCCACGGTCTTCATGCTCCTGCGTCTTTGCTTCCATCTCGGCCTTCACCACCGGGGGGAAATCTTCAACGCGCGGCATCCGGGGAGCGGAAACCTGCTCCTCCTGAACCCGCATCTGCGGCTGTGGCTCGGTGTGTTCAGCCACAGGGGCTGGCTGGACCGGCTTGGGTGCAGGTGCAGCGGCGCGCGGAGCCGGCTGTACGGGCTGAGCAGTACGGAAGAGCGAGCTCTGCGGCTGGAAGCCGCCATTGCTCATGGCCGGACGTGCAGCCTGGGTGGCAGCAGGTGCAGCAGCGGGTGTTGCAGCTGGCGCCGAAGCAGGCTCCGAATTCGTACGCTCAGCCTGACGAATGGCTTCCGCCACCAGGTCAGAGGCAGGCTGCGGCTTCGCCTCAACAGCAGCCGCTGCCGGACGCTGCGCCTCAATGGTCCGAGGTGGCTGCATGGTACGCGTTGCCGTGGCGGGGGCAGAAATTTCGGCAGCGGACTTGTCGATACCGGTTGCCACGACGGAGACGCGGATAACGCCTTCGAGATCTTCGTCGAAAGTCGCGCCGAGAATGATGTTCGCGTCCGGGTCCACTTCCTCGCGGATGCGGGTTGCTGCCTCGTCCACCTCGAACAGGGTCAGGTCGCGTCCGCCGGTAATCGAGATCAGAAGGCCGCGCGCGCCCTTCATGGAGCTTTCGTCCAGCAGCGGGTTGGCGATGGCAGCTTCGGCAGCGGCCATTGCACGGCCCTCGCCGGAAGCCTCACCCGTGCCCATCATGGCTTTGCCCATCTCGCGCATCACCGAACGGACGTCGGCGAAGTCGAGGTTGATCAGGCCTTCCTTGACCATCAGGTCTGTGATGCATGCAACGCCCGAATAGAGCACCTGGTCCGCCATCGCAAAAGCGTCGGCGAAGGTGGTTTTGTCATTGGCGATGCGGAAGAGGTTCTGGTTCGGAATGACAATGAGCGTGTCGACGCACTTCTGCAGTTCCTCGATGCCGGCTTCCGCCGTCTTCATGCGGCGCTGGCCTTCGAAGTGGAACGGCTTGGTGACGACGCCAACGGTCAGAATACCCTTTTCGCGGGCAGCGCGTGCCACGACGGGCGCAGCACCGGTGCCGGTACCACCGCCCATGCCGGCGGTCACGAAGCACATATGGGTCGAGGACAGGTGATCGACCAGCTCGTCGATGCATTCTTCGGCGGCGGCCTTTCCAACTTCCGGCTGCGAACCGGCACCCAGTCCTTCGGTCACGGCAGCACCAAGCTGGATCAGGCGCTCGGCTTTGGACTGGGTCAGCGCCTGTGCGTCGGTATTGGCGACGACAAACTCGACGCCCCGCAGGCCAGCATTGATCATGTTGTTGACGGCATTGCCGCCCCCGCCCCCGACACCGAACACGGTGATGCGTGGCTTCAGCTCGGTAATATCCGGCTTCTGCAGATTGATAGTCATTGTCCTCGTCCTTTCCGCCTTTGCCGCCGCCTCGCCGCCGCGGTCGTCATTTGGGGCGCGCCCCCGCTAGAAGTTGCTTTTCAGCCATTGGCTGACGCGCTGGAACCGGCCGCCAGTGCCGGTCGCGCGAGTGAATATGCCGCTCTTGCCGCCGCGGCCACGGTTCTCGAATTCCGCCACCTGCGGATAAATCAACAGCCCCACGGATGCGGAAAAAGCCGCTCCCTTGGCCGCTTCGGGCAGCCCCGCCACGCCGAGCGGACGCCCGAGCCTGACATTGCGCCCAAACAGCCGCCGGGTTGCCTCGGGCAGACCAACAAGCTGGCTTGCCCCGCCCGTAAGCACAACGCGGCGCCCCACAAGGCCGCCATAGCCGGAGCGGTTGAGCTTGTCGCGCACCATCTCCAGCGTTTCTTCGATGCGCGCGCGGATGATCCTTGTCATCACCGCGCGCGGCACCTGTATCGGTTGTTCACTTGGATCCGCCCCCATCGGGTGGATGGAAACGATATCCCTGTCGTCGCTCGAAGAGATCAGCGCCGAACCGTGCATCACCTTCAGCCGCTCCGCATCCTCGAGCCGCGCCGACAGCCCACGCACCAGATCCATCGTCACATGATTGCCACCCACCGGCAGCGCATCGGCCCACACGAATTTCCCTTCTGCGAAAACGGAGATCGTCGTCGTGCCGCCGCCCATGTCGATGCAGGCCGCGCCCATCTGCGCCTCGTCGTCCACCAGTGCCGCCAGGCCGCTCGCATAGGGCGTTGCCACCATGCGCTCGACCGAAAGATGCGAGCGGTTGATGCAAAGCTCCAGATTGCGCAGCGGCGCCGCATCGGCTGTCAGGATGTGCATGTCGACACCGAGTTCGGAACCGACCATGCCGCGCGGATCGCGAATGCCGCGCTCGGCATCGAGGCTGAACCCCGTCGCCAGCGAGTGCACCACCTCGCGCTCGGTCTCCAGCCCCTGCCGCGCACCAGCCGCGAGAACGCGGTTGATGTCGGACTGGGCGACTTCGTGACCGCCAAGATTGATCGACGCCGAGATCGTCTCGCTGCGCAGCCGCCCCGCCGACACGTTGACGATCAGCGAATCCACGGTCAGCCCCGCCATGCGCTCGGCCGCATCCACAGCCAGCCGAATCGCCTCCTCGGCCCGGTCGAGATCGACGATCACGCCCGACTTCATGCCCTGCGATTGCTGATGGCCAATGCCGATGACCTTCACACGATGCGTGCGATGGCGCAGTGCCCGCCCCTCTTCCGCCGGCATCAGCCTGGCGATGATGCAGCAGACCTTGCTCGACCCGACATCAAGCACGGTGATGATGCCGGAGCGGCGGGCAGCACCCTTTTTGGGATCTGATAACCAGCTCATATCTGCGCCCCGTCTGCAATTCGCGTCTTGTAGCGCTCACGCATCGCGTCCTGGTGCGCCTTGGCAGCTTCTTCCGAAAGACCGATCGCCATACGATCGGGCAGCCGCATGTCCACCGAAGTGATTTCGCGCGACAGAAGACCGTTCTTGCGATCAAGGGCGGCGAGCGTCGCCAGCGTCAGCGCCTCGTTCTTCTCGGGCAGCTTCACGGTAACGCCATTCTTAAGCCGCAAATCCCAGCGCCTGTCCCCCACGCGGATATAGGCCCGCACCTCGTTCGCGATGGAGGGATGCCTGGCGACTTTGGCAATGAATTCAGGCCCCGCCTCGCGCGCGCCGACGCCGATCACCATCGGCAGCGTCGTATACCGACCACCATCGAACGGCGCGATCACGGAGCCATCCTTTTCGATCAGCGACAGCTCATTGCCGTGCTGCCAGATCGCAAAGGCCTTCTTCTCGGTGATGTCCACTTCGAGCGTGGCCGGGTAGACCTTGCGCACGGCAACACCCTCGACCCAGGGCAGACCGGAAAGACGTTGCCTGGCATCCTCGGCATTGAAGCCCACCAGAGCCGTCCAGCCGTTCAGACCGACCTCCTGCAGAACATCGATCTCCGAGGTTTCCTCATTTCCGACCACATGGACCTGTGCGATTGCAAGTCCCGTCCGCGCGGTAACGCTCTGCAGAACCTGCGGCAGATGCCCGCCAGCCAGCGTCCCGTATACCGCCGTCGCACTAAGCAGCACGGCGGTCGCGATCGTCGCGCCGTAGCGCGGCGCCTCGACTTCGCCTGCGTTGACCCTGTGCATGAAACGCGCCGGACGACGCAGCCAGCGCGGCAATACGATGTCGCCTGCGCGAAAGCGTCCGCCGCTCCGGCCAGTCCCGGCTTGAGATGACGTCAGCGAGAACACGAGGCGTCCTCCACAATCCAACTCAACAATTCACCAAACCCAATTCCCGCCGCAGCGGCGATCTCGGGCACCAGAGAGGTTGGCGTCATGCCGGGCTGCGTGTTCACCTCCAACCAGACAAGCTCCCCATCATCGGATTTGCGATCGTCGAAACGGAAGTCGGACCGGGACACGCCCCGGCAGCCAATAGCCTTGTGTGCCTTAAGGGCCAGTGTTTCTATTTTTTGGTAAATATTTGGTGAAAGTTTTGCCGGGCATTCGTGTTTTGAGCCGCCCGGAACGTATTTTGAATCGTAATCGTAAAAGGCGTGCCCAACCGGAATGATCTCCGCGATGCCAAGCACCCGATCCCCCATCACCGCGCAGGTGAATTCACGCCCCGCAATGTAGCGCTCCACCATCACGCGCTCGCCGTATTGCCACTCGGTGGACCCGATGATCTGCGGCGGATTGCTCTGCCCTTCGGTGACAATGACCACACCGAAACTCGACCCCTCATTGACGGGTTTCACCACATAGGGCGGCGCCATGGGGTGCTCGTTGCCGATCTCGAAACGGTTCACCACCAGCGCATCGGCAACGGGAATACCCTCAGCCTTCGCCACCGTCTTGGCGAGCTGTTTGTCCATGGCCAATGCGGATGCAAGCACGCCCGAATGCGTGTAGGGAATGTCGAGATATTCGAGAATCCCCTGGATCGCCCCGTCCTCGCCGAACGGGCCATGCAGGGCATTGAAGGCGACATCCGGGTTGAGCTCGGACAGGACACGCGCCACATTGCGCCCGACATCGACGCGCGTGACGGCATATCCCTCAACCTCGAGAGCATCGGCACAGGCAGAGCCGGAAGAAAGACTGACGGGCCGTTCAGAGGAAAAACCTCCCATAAGCACGGCAACGTTCTTTCTCTTCATGGTCCGGCTACCCCCTTGTCCGGCCGCCCAGAATTTTGGGCGATAAGCTGCATTGGCCGAGTGAGACCTCCTCGATTAGGAAAGCCCCCGACCCGAACGCCGCGACTCAAATCAGTGATTACTTATGAGCCAAAGAATCAGAGGTTTGATTCCATGGCAAGGGCTTGAGATTCCCGAAGATTCAATTTTCTGAAAATTTTACACTTTGTGAACGCGAACACCCCTGCCGCGCAACTTGACACGACACGAATGAAGGGCCTCACGATCGGAACAGAACCCGCCTCATGCGCAGGCCTGGTTTCATCCTCAGAGCATTTGCCCCAACAGCGGATCGATCTCGCGCCCCGGCCTGAATTCGCCGATGCGTTTGATCTCCCACTCCAGGCGAATCCCTGAATGCTCAAGCACGCGCGCCCGGACCGTTTCACCGAGATACTCGAGATCGTACCCGCTCGCCGTACCCGTGTTGATCATGAAATTGCAGTGCATGGGCGACATCTGCGCACCGCCGATGGTAAGCCCGCGGCATCCGGCCTTGTCGACTTCCTTCCAGGCCGATGTGCCGGGAGGGTTCTTGAATGTCGAACCACCCGTCTTCTCGCGCACCGGCTGCACGGTCTCGCGATGGTGCTGCACCGCATCCATCTCTTTCTGGATCGTCTCCCGGTCTTCGGGGTAGCCCTCCATCAGGGCGGAGGTGAAGATCAGATCTTTTGGCACCGAGGAATGGCGGTAGTCGTATCCCATATCGGCGTTCGAGAAGACGTGCAGGTCGCCGTTCCGGTCGAGCGCGCGCACTTCCACGACCCGCTCCCTGGTCTCGACGCCATTGGCGCCCGCATTCATGCGCAGCGCCCCACCCAGTCCGCCGGGTATGCCGTGATAGAAGTGAAAACCACCGATGCCCGCCTCCAGCGCTGCTGCTGCGAGCCGCTTGTCGGGGATGGCCGCTCCGGCTCGGATTTGCGTATCGGAAACGATCTCCGCCTGGCCGAATCCCTTGGCCGACAGGCGCACCACAAAACCACGAATGCCACCTTCGCGCACAAGCAGGTTCGAACCGATCCCCACCATGGTCACCGGAATGTCTTCCGGCACCGCCTTCAGGAAGGCAGCCAGATCCTCTTCATCAGCGGGCTGAAACAGCGCGTCAGCAGGCCCGCCAGCGCGAAACCAGGTGATCTTGTCCATGCCGGCGTCGGGTGTCAGACGCCCCCGCAGCCCCGACAGACGATCCCCGAGACGGTCGAGCAGAGCGGCCCCACTCATCCATTCGCCCCCAGTTCGTCAGGAAGCGCATAGGCCCATTGCGTGATGTTGCCGGCGCCCAGATAGACAATGAAATCGCCCTCTTCCGCCCAGCTCCGTACTATGGGTTCCACCGCCTCCGGTCCCTCGATATGGGCAACGTCCCGATGTCCGGCCGCACGAATCCGTGCCACCAGCGCCTCGGACGACACGCCTTCGATCGGGTCTTCACCGGCAGCATAGACCGGGGCAATCAACACTTTGTCGGCCTCGTTGAAGCAAGCCGCAAAATCATCGTAGAGATCGTGCAGGCGCGAATAACGGTGCGGCTGAGCAATGGCGAGAATACGCCCCTTGCATGCTTCCCGAGCGGCTCTCAGAACCGCACGGATCTCCACCGGGTGATGCCCATAATCGTCGAAAACGCTCACGCCGTTCCAGTTTCCTGTGAGCGTGAAACGGCGTTTAACGCCGCCAAAGCCCGCAAGGCCTGTCCGGATCGCCTCATGGTCGATGCCCAGTTCATGCGCCACGGCAATCGCCGCCGTCGCGTTCGAAACATTGTGTTTTCCGGGCATGGGCAGGCGCAGTCCTTCGAGCGTTTCCGTGCCACCCGTCTTGCGATCGCGGAAGGTCACGTCAAACACGGAAACCGGCCCATCCATCCGGTGATTGGAAAAGCGCACATCCGACTGCGGGTTTTCGCCGTAAGTGACCACCCGGCGATCCTCGATCCGCCCAACAAGCGCCTGAACTTCGGCGTGGTCGATACACATGGCAGCAAAGCCATAAAACGGTACGTTCTCGACAAACTGGCGAAACGCAGCGCGCAATTTGTCGAAATCACCATAATGATCGAGATGCTCCGGATCGATATTGGTGATGACGGCAATCTCCGCGGGCAGCTTCAGGAAGCTTCCATCGCTTTCATCGGCCTCCACCACCATCCAGTCGCCCTCGCCCATCCGGGCATTGGTGCCGTAGGCATTGATGATGCCGCCATTGATGACTGTCGGATCGAATCCACCTGCATCGAACAGGGCAGCCACCATCGAAGTGGTTGTGGTCTTGCCGTGCGTTCCTCCAATGGCAACCGCCTGGCGAAATCGCATCAGTTCGGCCAGCATTTCCGCGCGACGCACGATCGGAAGGTGTTTTTCACGCGCGGCCACGAGTTCCGGGTTGTTCTTCTTGATGGCCGTCGAGACCACAATGACCTCGGCCTCCCCGAGATTTTCGGCGGCATGTCCCACGAAAACCTCGATACCCTTCTCGCGCAAACGCACAACATTGGGATTTTCGGCCTGATCCGACCCTTGCACCTGGTACCCCAGCGTATGCAGAGCTTCCGCGATACCACTCATGCCGATGCCGCCGATGCCGACGAAGTGCACGGTTCCGATCGTCTCCGGCATTTTCATGCGTGGCTTCCTTCTTTCACTGATTTGGCAGATTGGCCGGAGGCAATAGCCTCAACGAGGTCTGCAAGCAACGTGCCCGCATTCGTTTTACCCACGCCATGCGCTGCCGCGGCCATGTCGGCGAGGCGTTGAGGCTGCTCCATCGCTCCTCCGATCAGTTCGGCAAGACGCTCGGGGCTGAGCGTGGCCTGCGGATGGAGTTCAGCCCCCCCGGCGCGCTCCAGCGCTGCTGCATTGGCTGCCTGATCGTGATCGAGCGCATGTGGGTATGGCACCAGAAAGGCCGGTCGGCCAATCGCTGCAATCTCAGAAACGGTCGAGGCACCCGAACGCGATATCACCAGATGGCTCTCGGCAATGCGCCGCGCCATGTCGTTGAAAAATGTCGAAACCTCTGCCGGCACACCAAGCTTGTCATAAGCGGCACGAACTTCCGCTTCGTCTTCCGGTCGCGCCTGTTGAGTGACGCGAAGGCGTTTGATTTGCTTCGGCGCGAGCTTCGCGATTGCAGCAGGGATGGCGTCGGAAAAAAACTGCGCCCCCTGGCTGCCGCCAAAAACAAGCAAACGAAATGCGTCCTGCGAATCTGCCGCTCGGTAAGCCTCGCCAGCCGCCTCAATAACTGCCGGACGGACCGGATTGCCCGTCATGAAAATCTTGTCGGCAAACGGTCCCTCATCGGCCAGAAAGCCACCGGCAATGGCCTCCACACGCGATGCCAGCGCCTTGTTGGCACGTCCCATCACGGCATTCTGCTCATGGATCAACGCGGGAATACCTCTTCGCGTCGCCGCCCAGAGCGGGGGGAGAGTGGGATATCCGCCAAAACCGACCACCGCAGCAGGCTTCAGCCGCTGCATCAGCGCCGAGGCCTGCTTGACGCCACGCCAGATGGTCCAGCCCGCTTTCAGAAGCGCAACCGGGTTTTTCGAACCGAATGTGGCGCTCTCAATGACATGGGTTTCCTCGGCGGGGAAATCGCCGGAGAAGCGCGCTGCCCGCTTGTCTGTCGCCAGATGCACCTGCCACCCACGCGCGTGTAGCGCATGTGCCAGCGCTTCAGCCGGAAAGAGATGACCGCCGGTCCCACCGGCGGCAAGAAGGATCGTGCCACGTTTCATATCAGTTCGCGATCGCCTCGTGTCCCGATGCCGGCGCATAGGCCACAGGGCGGCGCTTCTCCGGTTTGCGGCGCGTCAGCGCCAGCACGAAACCCATGGAAATGGCCATGGCGATCAGCGACGAACCGCCATAGGAGATGAAGGGCAGCGTCATACCCTTGGCCGGCAGCATACGGACATTCACACCCATGTTGATGATTGACTGAAAACCAAACAGGATAACGAGGCCGCTCACCGCATAGCGTGTGAAGTCATCCTCCTCACGCCGCGCTCTCGTCAGCCCGCGCAAGACCACAAAGGCAAACAGCCCCAGCAGGATCAGACACAGGATGATGCCGAACTCCTCACCGGCAACCGCAAAGACAAAATCCGTGTGGCTGTCAGGTAGGATACGTTTGACGGTCCCTTCGCCAGGACCACGTCCAAACCAGCCGCCACGGGTTATCGCCTCGATGCTCATATCCACCTGATAGGTGTCACCCTCACCGGTCAGGAAGCGGTCGATGCGGTCGGCCACGTGAGGGAAAATCGTGTAGGCAAGAAATGCCCCGCCTGCACCCAATGCACCAAGCACCGCAATCCACAACCATGGCATTCCGGCGATGAAGAACATCGCCCCCCAGGTGCCGAGAACCAGCATGGTCTGGCCGAGATCGGGCTGCGCCACCAGCAGCGCGATCACGAGCCCCAGAAGAAGCATTGCGAACAGGTTGCCCGGGATCTCCGGCTGCCGGGCGTGCTCATGAAAGAGCCACGCGCAGATCACCACAAAGGCCGGTTTCAGGTATTCGGAAGGTTGGACGGACACTCCGAATACATAGAGCCAGCGCCGCGAACCCTTGACTTCCATGCCCGCAAAAAGGGTGACCACCATCAGAACCAGCGCGCCCGCAAGCATGACGAGGGCGACCCGACGTACCTGACGCGGACTGAGGAAGGAAATCGCGATCATGACCACCAACGCAGGCAGCATGTAAACGATCTGGCGCGTGACGAAATGAAAACTCGACAAGCCGATGCGCTCCGCCACGGCGGGGCTTGCCGCAAACGACAGGACCACGCCCAGCCCCATCAGCATGAGGAAGGCCGCGAGAAACCACCGGTCAATGGTCCACCACCAGTTAGCCACCGGGCTGCGATCGGTGCGGCTCACCATGTCACTTGCTCCCCATCATTTCGGTACCGGCGAGCGAACGCACCGCTTCGCGGAAGGCATCGCCACGCACCTCAAAATTTCTGAACTGATCGAAACTCGCACAGGCTGGCGAAAACAGAACAACAGATTCCGGCGCGGGATCGCCCGCCGCATCGCGCGCCGCATGGTCTACGGCTTTGTCTATCGTACCCGAAATCTCGAACGTCGTCGCCTCCCCGATGGTGGCAGCGAAAGCCGGTGCCGCCTCGCCAATGAGGTAGGCCTTGGCGATCCGCGGAAAGAAGCTTTTCAGCGTCTCGATCCCGCCCTCCTTGGGCAGGCCGCCCGCGATCCAGTAGATGCGCTCGAAACTTGCCAATGCCCGCTCCGCCGCATCGGCATTGGTGGCCTTGGAATCGTTGACGAAGAGAACCCGTTCCCGGCGGGCCACCTGCTCCATGCGGTGGGCAAGCCCGGGAAAACTGCTGAAACCGGCCTGGATCTGGTCCGCCGTCAGACCGCAGTCGAGACAGGCCACAAGGGCCGCCAGCGCGTTCTGAGCGTTGTGCGCGCCGCGCAGAGATCCGATGCCTTGAAGCGTCGCCAGTTTTTCGGCGACGCCATCGGCGGCTCGCATGAGATCGGAACCCTCCAGATAGAACCCATCGGAGAGCGATGATGTCGCCGAGATTCGCTGCAGCCTGCGTCCCTGCTTTTCAAGCCGGTTGGCGATGTGCCGGCAGTCGGGATCGTCGACACCGACTATCGCCAGCCCGCTCCTCGCCACCAAGCGTTCCTTGATACCCGCATAATTCTCGAAGGAGCCGTGCCGGTCCAGATGGTCGGGCGAAAGATTGAGCAGAATGCCAACGGAAGGATCAAGCGTCGGAGCAAGATCGATCTGATAGGAGGAGCATTCCACCACATGGTATCGATCAGCAGCAGGAGGTTCGAGCGTCATCACGGCCCGGCCGATATTGCCACCCATCTGCGTGTCGCGTCCCGCACTTTTGAGAATGTGTGCGATCAGAGCTGTTGTCGTGCTCTTGCCGTTGGTGCCGGTAATGGCAACAAACGGTGCCCCAGATGCATGGACCCGGCGCTCGCGTGCGAAAAGCTCCACGTCGCCGATGATTTCCACTCCCGCTGCCCGCGCCAGATCCACACTCCAGTGCGGACGCGGATGCGTCAGCGGCACACCCGGCGAAAGGACGAACGCCTCCTGCCTGTTCCAGTCGATGTTGCGCAGATCTCCGGTCGGCACTCCTTCACCCGCCGCCCGCGCCACGCTGTCGGGGTTGTCGTCAAAGGCCGTCACTCGCGCCCCGCCGGCCATCAGCGCGTGGGCGGTGGCGATACCCGAACCGCCGAGCCCGAAAAGGGCGATGGTCCTGTCGTTGAAAACCGTGGCCGGGATCATTCGCGACCCCTAGCGCAGCTTGAGCGTGGAGAGCCCGATCAGGGCAAGCAGCACTGCGATGATCCAGAACCGGATCACCACCTGGCTCTCCGTCCAGCCGAGCTTCTCGAAATGATGGTGGATCGGCGCCATCAGGAACACGCGTTTTCCGGTCATTTTGAAGACCGCCACCTGGATGATCACCGACAGGATTTCCACCACGAACAGCCCGCCGATAATGGCGAGCACGATCTCGTGCTTGGTGGCCACGGCCACCGAGCCGATCAGGCCACCCAGCGCCAGTGATCCGGTGTCCCCCATGAAGATCGCCGCCGGCGGCGCGTTGAACCACAGGAAGCCGAGCCCCGCGCCGATCACGGCTCCGAGGATCACCGCCAGCTCACCCGTGCCGGGCACGAAATGGATCTGCAGATAGTTGGCGAAAATGGCGTTGCCGGAGAGATAGGCGATCACGCCGAATGAAGCCGCCGCCACCATCACCGGCACGGTGGCAAGCCCGTCGAGCCCGTCCGTCAGGTTCACCGCATTGCCCGCCCCGACGATCACGAAAGCCGCGAACGGGATGAAGAAAATACCGAGATTGAGCAGGAAATCCTTGAAAAACGGAAAAGTCAGCGACGAGGAAAACGGCGCCTGCCCCGCCTGCATGATGGTCCATGCCGCAAGCCCCGCGATCAGGAATTCCGCCGAAAGCCGCGCCTTGCCCGAAAATCCGAGATGCGACTGTTTCGTCACCTTCAGATAATCGTCGTAGAATCCGATGGCGCCAAAGCCCACCGTCACCATCAGCACCACCCAGACATAAACGCTGGAAAGGTTTGCCCACAGCGCGCACGAGCCCAGAATGCCCGACAGCATCATGAGCCCGCCCATGGTCGGCGTACCGGCCTTCTTGAAATGGGTCTGCGGCCCGTCGGCACGGATCGGCTGTCCCTTGCCCTGCCGCACCCTGAGCGAGGCGATGATCATCGGCCCGAACAGAAAAACGATCAGCGCCGAGGTGATCAGCGCTCCGCCGGTGCGGAAAGTGATGTAACGGAATACGTTGAAGACCGAAACTTCATCGGCCAGTTCAACGAGCATCATGAGCATGGATCAGTCCCCCGTCGCCGCGCCCGGATAGGTGTTGATAAAGGCGTCGACCAGTTTGTTGAAGCCGATGCTCTTCGAAGATTTGATCATCACGGCGTCGCCCGGCTTCACCGCGTTGATCACAAGTTCGCGCAATTCGTCCGTCGTCTCGCGATATTCCACCGGCAGCCCCTCCGGCAGCGCCTCAGCCAGCGCCTTCATTTCGCGTCCGGCCAGAAACACGCAGTCCGTTCCCGCTCCCGTGACAAGATCCGCCAGCCCCGCATGCAGTTTGGGCGCGTGGGTGCCAAGCTCCGCCATGTCGCCGAGAATGGCGATGCGCCGCCCGCCCTCGCCCACGTCCGCGCGTTGCAGCAGATCGAACGCGGCCTCCATCGAGGCCGGATTGGCGTTGAAGCTCTCATCGATCAGCGTAAACGCGCCATCCTCCAGCATCAGCCGGTGCCGCGCGCCACGCCCCGCTTCCGTGCCGAAGGAGCCCAGCGCCATCGCCGCCCTCTCCACATCCGCGCCCGCCAGATGCACAGCGCCCAGTGTGGCAAGCGCGTTCTGAACCATATGCCGCCCCGGAACACCGAGCCGCACCTCAGTCTCCTGGCCTTCGATCTTCACGGCAAAGGTGGAGGATTGCGCGCCGCATTCAGCATGCATCAACCGGACATCGGCGCGCGCATTCTCGCCAAATCCCGCAATGGTCTTCACACCGGCTTCCCCGGCAATCGCCGAAAGCAGTTTCCAGCGCTTGTCGTCGCGGTTGACGAGCGCAGCACCGCCCTTCACGACACCTTCGAAAATCTCGCCCTTGGCACGCGCGATCTCATCGACACTCTTGAAGAAGCCGAGATGCGCCGCCGCCACCAGCGTGACAACGGCAATATGCGGGCGCACCATCTTCACCAGCGGGCGAATTTCGTCCGGGTGGTTCATGCCGATCTCGAAAATCGCGAAATCGCAATCGGCCGGCATCCTGGCGAGCGTCAGGGGCACCCCCCAATGATTGTTGAAAGAACGGTCCGCTGCATGAACGCTTCCGCAAGCCGAAAAGGCCTGCCGCATCATGTTCTTGGTAGACGTTTTGCCAACCGAACCGGTCACCGCCACGATCTTGGCGCGGCTGCGCAGGCGCGCGGCGCGGCCCAGATCTTCCATGGCCGTCTGTACATCCGGCACAACAACTTTCGGAACAGCCAACCGCCCGAGCGCCGGCAGCTTCGCCTCGGAAACCACCAGAACGGAGGCTCCCGCCGCCATGGCTGCGGTGGCAAAATCATGTCCGTCGAACCGCTCGCCCTGAATCGCGAAAAACGCATCGCCCGGCTGCAGCGTCCGCGTGTCGATGGAGATGCCGGTAATCGCCGCGACCGGCTGGCCGAGCGGTCTGCCCCCCGTTGCCTGTACCAGCGCATCATGTGTCCACAAAACGCTCATCGGGCCCGCTCCGCGAGTGCGGCCCGCACTTCCTCATGGTCCGAGAAATGATGTTTTTCGCCGGCGATTTCCTGTCCGGTTTCGTGCCCCTTGCCAGCGACAATCAATGTATCGCCCTCTTCAAGCATCGACACGGCATACCGGATCGCTTCATGGCGGTCCCCGATTTCACGCGCTCCCGGCGCTGCCGCCATGATGGCGGCCCGGATGGTTGCCGGATCTTCCGATCGCGGATTGTCGTCCGTCACGATCGCCACATCCGCCAGTCGCGCCGCGATCTCACCCATGATCGGGCGTTTCCCCGTGTCGCGGTCACCGCCACAGCCGAAGACGACGATCACTCGCCCTGTCGTGAAGGGGCGGACAGATTTCAACACGTTCTCCAGCCCATCCGGCTTGTGGGCATAATCCACATAGACCTGGGCGCCGTTTTCGGCCGTCCCCACGAGCTCGAGACGACCCGACGCCCCTTTGAGGGTCTCCAGGGCCGCAAACGCCGTCTCAACCGCCGTTCCGGTGCTGATTGCCAACCCGGCCGCAACCAATGCATTGGCCACCTGGAAATCGCCGGCAAGCGGCAGGTCAACCTCGTAGATAACCCCGTCGACATCCACTTCCGCCCGCTGACGGTGACGCTCGTGTTCAACCCGCTTCAGCGTCAGGAATGTCCCCCGCCGCCCCACCGTGCGCACGTCGAGACCCGCAGCTTGCGCGGCTGCTACCGTTGGTTCGGTCCAGGGATCGTCGGCAAAGACCACCGCAGGCGCTCCCTTTGTAAGGAGCGTGTCGAAGAGCCGGAGCTTGGCCTTGTGATATTCCTCAACCGTTGGATGATAATCCATATGGTCGCGGCCCAGATTGGTAAAACCACCAGCCGAGAGCCGCACCCCATCAAGACGGCGCTGGTCTAGGCCATGGCTCGATGCCTCCATGGAGGCATGGCTAACACCCTCACCTGCCAGTTCGTCGAGCAGCCGATGCAGCGCGATCGGATCGGGCGTCGTCAGTTCACCATACTCGTCGCGCCCCGGTGCCACCACGCCGGTCGTGCCGATGCTGGCTGCGGCCAGGCCCGCGTGTTCCCAGATCTGGCGCGTGAATGAGGCCACAGAGGTTTTGCCGCTGGTCCCGGTCACCGCAACCATCGTATCGGGCTGGCGCGGAAAAAAACGCGCCGCGCACAGGGCAAGAGCGTGCCGGGGGTCCTCTGCTTCAATGACAGGAACGCCGGGATCGGAAGAAAGCGCTCCGGGAGCAGCAACGATGGCGGCTGCCCCCTTACTGGCAGCTTCTGCCGCAAATGCTGCACCATTGGCCTTTGTCCCCGCCAGGGCGAAAAACAGATCCCCCGCCTCTACCTTTCGCGAATCCGCGGAAATCCCCGAGACTTCCGCTTCCGCAGACAACAATCCCTGTTGAGGAAGAATCTCCGCCAATTCACTGAACTTCATGAGGCCCCGGTACTTTCATTTGCGTTTGTTGTCTCGGCACATGGCCGTCTCACTGCGCCGACTCACTGCTGCGAAATCAGCAAGGCATCACTTTCTTGACCGAATTCAGGCTTCACGCCAAGCAACGGCGCCGAACGGCGGATGATGTTGCGCACCATAGGCGCGGCGTTCAGACCCGCGGTCGCACCGATCCCGTCCCGCTCCGGCTTGGGTTCATCCACGAATACCAGCACGATATATTCGGGATCGTCGACCGGGAAACCGGCGATGAATGCGTTGAAACGAACATTCTTGGAGTAGCGGCCGTTGACGACCTTTTCAGCCGTGCCCGTTTTACCACCCACATAATAGCCTTCGACCTCAGCCCGCCGGCCGGAACCTTTTTCTGAGTTGAGGCGGAAGAGATAGCGCATCTGGGCGCTTGTCTTGGGCGAGATCACCTGTTTTGCGATTTCGTCTGCCTCCGCCTCCGAGCGCGGCAGGAACGTTGGCGGAATAAGCTTGCCACCGTTCAGCATGGCCGCGGCCGCCACCGCGGTCTGCAGCGGTGTCGTGGCCACACCATGACCGTAGGAGATCGTGATCGAGTTGATCTTCTTCCACTCCTTCGGTTCCGTCGGCAAGGCAACTTCGGGCAATTCCGTGGACATCCGCCCCAGAAGACCGATCTTCTCAAGAAACGCTCTGTGCCCCTCGATACCGACCACATCGGCCATCTTTGCTGTGCCGATGTTGGAAGAGTAGATGAAAATCTCGGGCACGCTCAAGACGCGACGTTTGCCGTGAAAGTCGTTGATTGTGAAACCGCCGATGCGAATGGGGCGTGTCGCGTCGAAACTGTCATTGATGCTCACCAGGCCCGAATCGAGCCCCATCGCGGTCGTGAAGATCTTGAAGGTCGAGCCCATCTCGAACACGCCGGCCGACATGCGGTTCAACCGGTCCTTGTCGAGCGCATTCACCGGATTGTTGGGATCGTAATCGGGCACGGATGCCATCCCCACCACTTCGCCGGTATTGGCGTTCAACACCACAGCACCGGCTGCAATTGCCTGATACCGGTCGAGTGCCTGAACCAGTTCATCGCGGATGATATGCTGTACACGCAGGTCGATCGACAACTTGACGGGCTCCAGATGCCCCTCCACCGCAAGCCCCGTGGCCTGCAGGTCTGCAAGGCCCTGGTCATCGACGAATTTCTCGATGCCCGCGATGCCTTTGTTGTCGATGTTCACGAGCCCGAGGATATGCGATGCGGTCGGTCCGCCCGGATAGAAACGCCGCTTTTCCGTGCGAAAACCAAGCCCTGGCACGCCCAGTGCCAGAATGTCCGCCTGCTGGCGCGGCGACAGCTGACGGCGCAGCCACACGAAGCCCGCATCGCTGTCGAGCCTCCGATAGGTCTGCTGATAGTTGAGATCGGGAAGAACGGTCGAAAGCTTTTCGATCGCCTCATCGATGTCCACGATCCGCCGTGGTTCCGCGAAAAGCGAAGCTGTCTTGATGTCGGTCGCGAGCACTTCACCATTGCGATCCACAAGATCGGGCCGTGAGGCGGTGACGCGCGCGGCGGGAACGCTTGGCTCGGGCTCATCCTGCAAGGCGAGATGAACCAGCCGCCCGCCGAGTGCCGCATAAATACCGAACATGACGGCCATCGCCATCACCACCCGGTTCTGGGCCCGCCCGCCGCGGGATTTGCCGGTTCCGTCCATCACGATGGTTGCGGCCCCTCGGCGAACAGCCGAGGAAGCCAGGTCGTCTGCATATCCGCTCGAGCTCATCATGGCTGCACCGCCCCGGTTGTCGTCTGATCCGCTTCGCCGCCGGCATCCGCCATGCCGCCGACGAGCCCTTCAATGGTCAAGGATTTTTCCGGAAGGTCGGAGAATTCGGCTATCTGAGGCGCCTCCACCGGCTGCAGTCCCAATTCGTCCTTATAGGTCTCGGCCAGTCGCTGCAGGCGCGCTGGCTGGGTCAAGAGGCTCCAGTCGGCCTTGAGGAGATCGATCGAATCCTCCTCGAGCTCTGCCTGTCGCTCGATCTTGCGCAGCTCCTCATATTTGGCTTCGGCATCGTGCTTGGTCTTGTAGGTAAACGCTGCCGCCGCCATCATGACCGTGATCAGCACAATATCGCTCGTGCGAAACATCTTTGCCTCTACCTCTCACCAGCACGTGCCGGCCGCGGAAAGCGCGAAAGACCGACAATGTCGAAATCAACCTCTCCGGCTTGTGCCTCACTGCGCACCGCCAGTCTTAGCCGCGCCGAGCGCGCCCTGGGGTTTTGCTCCGTCTCTTCCCGTGTTGGCGCGACGGGCTTGGCCGGTTTGTGAAATGTGGGAGCGGCGTCATGCACCTCCGGCAGATGGCGGGAACCGCCCTGGCCACCGGCCCGCTCAACCATGAAGCGTTTCACGATCCGGTCTTCCAGAGAATGAAACGTCACCACGACCAGCCGCCCGCCGGGCTTCAAAGCCCGTTCGGCCGCAAAAAGCGCCCGCGCCAGTTCACCAAGCTCGTCATTGACGTAGATACGCAACCCTTGAAAGACGCGCGTTGCGGGATGAATTTTCTCCTGCGGTCGACGGCCAACGATTTTTTCGACGGCACGCGCCAGCTCCAGCGTTGTCTCGAAAGGTTTTTCAGCGCGCAGTCTCTCAAGACCACGCGCGATACGCCCTGCCTGACGCTCCTCGCCCAAAATTCCGAATATGCGCGCCAGATCGCCCGCCTTCATCGTGTTGACCACATCGGCCGCGCTCAAACCCGAGCGCTCCATGCGCATGTCGAGGGGTCCATCCTTCTGGAAGGAGAAACCGCGCACGGCCTGATCGATCTGCATGGAGGAAACGCCGATATCGAGCACAACACCGTCGACATGGCCCTCAACCACCTCGTCGAGCCTGGAAAACCGGTTCTCCACCAGTCTGAGACGTCCAGCCCATTGCTCCACAAGTGCCTGACCTGCTTCGATGGCGGTCGGGTCGCGGTCGATTGCCGTGACCGATGCACCCTCTTCAAGCAGCGCGGTTGTGTAGCCGCCGGCACCGAACGTGCCGTCAATGAAATGCTGGCCGTCGAGAGGCCGAAGAGCGTCGAGAACTTCACGCAAAAGAACCGGAATGTGGCGGGCCGGTCCGCCACCGGCCGGGCTTTCGCCGCCGGGGCCCGCCATCATTCCGACTGTCCGGCAGTACGGGCCGATGTGGCCGCCTGCCGAAGCTTGAGAAGCCGTTCGCGCACCGCCTGCCCATGGGCTTTCAGCCGCTCCGGCTCCCAGATCTGAAAGAAATGCCCGCGCCCGACGAAGGCCACATCCTTCGTGATCCCGGTGTGCTCGCGAATGAAATCCGTCACGGTGATGCGCCCATCTTGATCCAGTTTCAGGAACGCGCCGTCGCCATGCACGAAAAACGACATATCGTCCGCAGTCTGCAGAAAAGGGTCCTCCTGCGCGATCCGCTCTTCGTAGCGGTCGAGCAGATCGAGACCGCCCACATCCATCGCAGGAATGTCGAGCGCTCGCAGCGCATAGAGTTCGGTAAAGCCACGTTTTTGAACGACGGAGCGAAAATGCGCCGGCACCGAGACCCGACCCTTGGAGTCGATCTTGTTTACTGCATTCGACAGAAACCGGTCCATGACGCGTTGTGGCCAAAAGGCCCATGCCCCTCTGCATCTCTTCAGCCGCGCTCAGACGCGGCTCTCCGAACATTTGCCCGCCCCCCTGCAAGGGTGAATCCCAGCTTCCACGCCGCCCGGAAAAAGAGGCCGACATGGGAGGAACCCGTACTCCAACTGCAACGAAACGCTGATTTGTTATATGGGGTACCATGGGCCGATATGGGCGTCAACGGGATTAAGCTTCACAAATGCCGCAATGACAGGCGTTTTGGACATGCATCGGGCCATGGTCATTTATCGTGCATTAAGGCTAACAAAAGGTTAGGAAGAGCCTCGTGCCGTCCGGCCAGCATCCATCCAAATTCAGCGTGAGGAGCCCAATGTCCGAAAGTCAGAATGCCCGTGCAGCAAGCCTCTCACACCTTCATTCGGGCAACCTTTCAAAAGGCGACCCGCTCTCTACGCCGATCGTCATGAGCTCGGTGTTTCATCTGCCCGGCGACCCGGCGGGCGCGCGTCAGTATGGCCGGTTTGACAACCCCACCTGGGAGGCGGTGGAGGCAGCCTTCGCACATCTGGAGGATGCCGAAGCCATCGTCTTCCCATCGGGCATGGCGGCCATCTCGTCGGTTCTCCTGGCCCTGCTTTCAGCCGGCGATCGGGTACTCCTGCCCTCGGACGGCTACTACACACCCCGAGTTCTTCTGGAAAAGCACCTCACCCGTCTTGGCATCAGCTACGACACCCGCCCGACCGCGTCATTCGCAGAAGGTGGTTTTGCCGGATACCGCATGGTGCTCATCGAGACGCCGTCCAATCCCGGCCTTGATCTGTGCGACATTCAATTGATCACGAAGGCTGCCCATGCTTCGGGCGCAATCGTTGTCGCCGACAACACCACCATGACCCCCTATGGCCAGCGACCGCTGGATCTCGGCGTCGATCTTGTGCTTGCCGCCGACACCAAGGCCCCCAACGGACATTCCGACGTGCTTTTCGGCCACGTCGCAGGCCGCGACGCGACGATGATCGAAACGATCCGCGAGTGGCGCAAACTTGCCGGTGTCATCCCCGGCCCCTTCGAAGCATGGCTGGTCCTGCGCGGGCTCGAAACGCTAGAAGTGCGTTTTGACCGTATGTGCTCATCCGCCGAGACCATTGCAACACGTCTCGCAGATCATCCGGCGGTCCGGTCGGTGCGCTATCCTGGCCTGAAGAATGATCCCTCGCACGCCCTTGCCAAAACCCAGATGCTCCGTTTCGGTTCGCTCGTCGGACTGACGCTCGGCTCGAAAGAACAGGCAGAGCGCTTCATCGATACCTGTCCGCTCATTGAGGCGACCACCTCGTTCGGCGGCGTTCACACCTCGGCCGAACGGCGCGCGCGATGGGGTGATGATGTGGCCGAAGGTTTCGTTCGTCTGTCGGTCGGATGCGAGCCGACAGACGCCCTTTGGCAGGCGATCGACGCTGCATTGAAAACGGCGTGAAACTGTTCGAAATTTTCTGAAAAGGAGCCGAAATCCGTCGAATTCCGGAAAAATCGGCGAATTTCGGAAAATCGGTGCCAGCCGGTCTGTAAGCCGGGTTCTGTATGGCTGCAACGCCCGAAAACGATGCAACGTGACGGCCATTCCTCTGGGTCCGATGTTGCCATCGGCCTCAAGCAACCTACCCGAACGGCTGGGCCGGAAACGCCCTGAGGGTCGCCCCTCGCGCCATTCCTATTCGGTCTTGCTCCCGGTGGGGTTTACCATGCCGTCTTCGTTACCGTCGACGCGGTGGGCTCTTACCCCACCCTTTCACCCTGACCCCGCCAGTTTTTCGGTTCTCGGCAAATAGCTGAAAAACAACCGAAAAACAGGCGGGGCGGTCTGCTTTCTGTGGCACTTTCCCTGGGGTTTCCCCCGCCGGATGTTATCCGGCACCGTTTTTCCGTGGAGCCCGGACTTTCCTCGCAAACAGCCTTTCGGCTCTCGTTCGCGCGGCCGTCCGACCGGCTGGCAGGACGTATAAAGGGTTTCGTGCGACAAAACGCAACTCAAAACGCATGCGTTTGCACACGAAACCCCGTATTCCCGAACTTAGTGTCCGAGAATGCGCTTCACCTTCGAGCAATAACGCGAAGAGATCGGGTTCATGCGCTTTGCGCCATGGCCTGCATTGTATTTCAGAATCGTCCCGCAGGTCGTGCCTCCACCGAGCTTGTGCGCCTTGGCGAGATACTTCATGCCATACTTGATGTTGGTGTCGGGATTGTAGAGCCCCTTGGCCGAACCGCGGTAGCCCATCATGCGCGCCGTGGCCGGCTTGATCTGCATGAGGCCAATTTCGCCTGCCGCTCCCCGTGCATTGGCACGGTAGTTGCTCTCAACCCGGACCACCGCATTCGCCAGGGAAACCGGCACCCCATAAGCCGAAGCGTATTGAGCGATGATCGTCTGATAGGAACCGCCCTTCCCGCTTGAACGGACGGTCGTCTTCACCGTGGTTTTCTTCCTGCTCGACTTTGAAGCGGTCTTCTTGGTGGCTTTCGCCGGCTTGACGGACGCGGTGGTGGTCATATCGACCTTGCTCGCCTGGGAACCATTTCCGCCGCGAAGAATTGTCCGAAGCAGATTAGGAGCATCTTCGCCTTTGGTGGTTTTCTCAGCACTCTTCTTCGCGGAATGCAGAGCTATTTCCTGTGCGTAGTTGGTCTTCTCGCCAGCGTTGGACAAAGACGTTGCAGCGCCGACAGCGATCGCTGCCGCGAGTAAGGTTTTGATTTTCATTTCGACCCGTAACTCTGAGCCGCGGCATTCGCGCGGCGGTTTTGCTTTTTCAAGAGGCCAGGACAAGGGTCCCACGACCTCAACACGGGCGGTGTTTTGCAAGCGAAGGGGAAACAAAAAAGGCGCTTCAATTCAATAAATATGAATCGATGTAATTTTGCGCCAGTCTTGGGAGTGAGTGATCGTCAGGGAGAAGAATCAATCACAGATCAATTATACAACAATTCCCGCAGAATTATGCATGTTGTCGCATCAGCCAGACCACCAACCTCTAAAGGTCTGAAATGTCTTTGAAATTCCCGGACAACAGTTTGGGTTTTTTCGTCATAAACACCGCTGACATCGATGTTATAGCCATAGCGTTTCAACAATCTCTGCAGCGCCTCAACGGCTGGCCCGTCGTCCTCCGGGCCGAGGACACGTCCGCCTGAAACAGACGCTGTTGCGACAAAATGGCCAAGTCCTGCTTCCGCCAGGCGCTTCCATGGGAAACGTTCCCCTGGATCTACCTTTCGGCCAGGGGCAATGTCGGAGTGAGCAAGAACGCGTTTTGGTGAAATACCGTGACGCCGGCAGATATCGCGCCCAAGTCTCAAAACCGCTTCGATTTGGGCCTCCGGGAATTCCGGTAACCCCATGGGATGCCCGGCATTCGCAATTTCGATGCCGATGGACCAGGAATTCACATCATCGCGGCCCTGCCAGGTGCCCCGGCCTGCATGCCATGCGCGGTCCGCCTCACGAACCATCTGCACGATGCGTCCATCTTCATGAACGAGGTAATGACTTGAAACCTCGCTCTCTGACGCACAAAGCCAGTCCTGCGCGCTCTGGCCGGTCTCCATTCCAGTGTAGTGAAGGATAAGAGCATCGGGAGTGCAGCCATTCCGCCGCTCGCCAAAATTGGGAGATGGACAAACCTCTGCGCCTTGGAAATCCGGCTCAAATGAGGCAGCTTTCAGGACGTCCACACTCAAGCGCGCACCTGCACTTTCTCGATGCTCTCATAGGCGGCATTGATCGCGGCAAGACGAGTGTTGGCGATGGCCAAAAATTCTTCGGGAACCCCACGCGCGATCAGCCTGTCTGGGTGGTTCTCGGCGACCAGCTTGCGATAATGACGCTTGATGTCCTCGAACGGTGCATCCTGATCAACGCCCAGAACCAGATAGGGATTGCCATCTCCCTTAATGGCGTGACGTGACAGAATTTGCTCAAAATGATCTTCGCCAATATCAAAGATCTCTGCGACGCGCTGCAAAAACGCCGTCTCCCGCTCGTGAATCACACCATCGGCCTTTGCGATATGGAAGAGCGCATCAAGAATGTCTTCGAGGACCATGCAATTGGGTCCGCCATATCCGCATAGATTAGCCATTTGATGCGCATAGGCTTCAAAGCCGGCCACGTCCTGCTGAGCGAGGCTGTATAGACGCGCAACATTGGCCTGTTCATTGCGCGGAACCGAGAAAATCTCGTGAAACGCCCGCACCTCGTCCTGCGTGACGACACCATCTGCCTTAGCCATTTTCGCCGACAGGGCGATGATGGCGATCGAAAAGGCAACACGCCGGCGCAGTTGCGGGTCGCCTTCGAAAACCGTGCGGATGGCCTCGACCATCGCCGACAGCGCATTGCCCGGCGCGCGCGTGATAAAGTCTGTTATCCGATCCCAAAACGTCATGTCGGTTTTGTAACCGCAAACGCTTTGGATTTCGAGGCGCAGTTTGGCGCAAGCAAAAACCGGACGGCACCTTTTGCGCCATCCGGTCTTTGGTCTCAGGCACTCAATACGCAGCCTGACGGGTCATACCTTTATTGGCCTTTGATGGCCTTTATTGGCTGGCCCTTACTGACTGGTCGTATCCTGATCCTGCATCGGCTCAGCTTCCGGCGCTGCAGCCGGCGGATCCATCGGGGTCGCATCCTGCTGCTCGGGCTCGATGCTCTGGGTGGTCGTGTTGTCGCCTTCGCTGCAGGCAGCAAGTCCAAGAAGGGCAAGGCCCGAAACGGTGGCGGCTAGAAACTTTTTCATATCCACTCTCCATACAAAGCGCATCTCAAAAGCGCGTCGCCGCGCTCACAAAAGGGAAATGCGCGCGCCGGCACGGAGTTTCGTCACGTTGAGTGACTGTCGGTAACGATGCGGGATCAGAAGAGAGGACTAAAGACTGGTCGCGCTGCGCGCAGCCTGATCGTACTGGCCAGAGAGGGCGTGCATAACCGCTGCGATGCCAGAAAGCGCCTCCTCATCGAGTTTGAGCCGCTTTGTGCTGGCAACAAGCAGAGCCTCGCGAACCTCATGATAGCGCTCGCAAGCCGCAGCGCCCTCCGCCGTGGCCTTGACGGTCTTCTCCTTGCCTCTGCGCCCGGTCTTGACCAGGCCGAGCGCGGCAAGTTTCTTGATGGCATAGGAAGCGACGTGCACATCCTCGATGTTGAACATCATGCACAATTCCGAAAGCGTCTTCTCCCGGTTCCGATGATTGACCGCGTGCAGAATTTGCACGGCGGTGGGCTGCAGTCCCGGAACACCTGCAGCCGCCATGCAGCGTACCATCCAGCGCTCGAAGGAATGGTTCATCACGGTCATCGCAAATTCGATCTCCGACAATGCCGGCATGGCACCGGCGGCCAGATGGGCAGCAGAGACCACCGGACCGACTTTCCTTTCCGCGTTCGACATCATCACCTCGCGAGCATGGTTTGCGGCAGCCACAGCGCCAGTTGCGGGAACATGATGATCAGCACCACGGCAACGATCATCATGAGGAAGAACGGCAGTGTCATGCCGGCGACCTTCAGAATGTTGTGGCCGGTCAGCCCCTGAATGACGAACAGGTTGAAACCCACCGGCGGTGTGATCTGGCTCATCTCGACCACGATGACGAGATAGATGCCGAACCAGATGATGTCGAGCCCCGCAGCCTCCACCATGGGCAAAATGACGGAGGCGGTCAGCACGACGATCGAAATGCCATCCAGAAAACAGCCGAGAACGATGAAGAACAATGTCAGCGCCGCGAGCAGGGCATAGGGCGAATATCCCTGTTCTGCTATGAACTGCGCCAGCGCCCGGGGAATGCCCGTATAGCCCATAGCCACCGTCAACACCGATGCGCCAGCCAGAATGAGCACGATCATGCAGGAGGTACGTGAAGCGTTGCGCAACGCATCAGAAAACGTCACACGATTGAGCGTGCCGGTGAACCAAGAGAGCGCCAGCGCAAGCACCACTCCCACGACTGCCGCCTCCGTGGGAGAAGCAAAGCCCCCATAAATGGAACCGATAACCCCGGCGATGAGTGCAAGGATCGGAAAAAGGCGACGGGTCTGCCAAATGCGCTGAAGATAGGGCACACGTGCATCGGCTTCGGGCATGCGCCTGCGATTGATCAGAGACCAGACTGCCGTATAGCCCATGAAGAGCGCTGCGAGCATCAGGCCGGGAATAACCCCGGCGATGAAAAGTCGCGCGATCGACTGCTCGGTGGCCGCACCGTAGACGATCAGAATGATCGAGGGAGGAATAAGCAGGCCGAGCGTGCCTGAACCAGCGAGCGAGCCGATGGCCATGCGCTCGTCGTAGCCACGCTTTCTGAGTTCCGGGAGAGACATGCGCCCAATGGTGGCCGTGGTGGCGGCGGACGAACCCGACACAGCGGCGAAAATGGCACAGCCAAGAATGTTGACGTGCAGAAGCCGTCCCGGCAGACGCCGCATCCACGGCGCCAGCCCGGCGAACATGTCTTCTGCGAGCCGCGTGCGAAAGAGAATCTCCCCCATCCAGATAAACATCGGGAGAGCGGCAAGGTCCCAGGAGTTGATGGAACCCCATACTGTGGTGGCCATCACCGCGCCGGGCGGCACCGGCACCATGAAGAAGATGGCGGCAAGACCGGCAATCATGAGCGCCAACGCGACCCACAGTCCTGCCGCCAGCAAAACGAGGAGCAGGCCGCCGAGTGTGAGAGAAATGGTCAGAAGATCCATCACACCTCCTCCGCTGCGCCATCTTCATTTGCCAGATAGGATGGAGGCCTCCCGGCGAGAGCCGCAAAGAGGTCGTCCAGAAGGGCAAGGGTGAAAACACCAACCCCGAGCGCCATGACCGCCTGTGGGATCCAGAGCGGAACGGCGATAATGCCATAGGACAACTCGTTGAAACGGTAGCTGTCGAAGGCGAGCTTTGACGCATAGTAAAAGAAGAATCCCGACAGCGCGGCACCTATGACAAGCACGAATACCTCGGCCATTTGCCGCATCCTGTCGGGCATGGCTGTCAATGCCAAGGTCACGCGAATCTGCGCACCGCCGCGAAGCGAGCCGGCGAGCGCCATGAACGAGGCTCCCACCAGCAGAAAGCCAGCGATCTCAGCCAGCGACGGAACAAGAAATCCGAAGGGTGGCAGACCGAAAAGGCCCATCACAGTGTCGATGACACGTCCGAGCACTTGCGCAAACACCATAAGAGCGATCACGCCGAGAGCAGCCATGGCCAGCCATTCGGCCGCGCCATAGAGCCCGTTTAATGTCTTTCTCATTGTCGTCGTCTCCGCTCCGACGGTCAGATTGCGGTTGCACGCGGCAACGCGTCTACAGGCAACGAAATGTTCCGTCGCCTGCAGCGCCTGTCAAAGCGATCAGTTCTTGTAGGCGTCCAGAACGGCCTTGCCTTCGTCGCCGGCCTTTTCGGCCCATTCCGCCGACATCTCAGCACCGATCGCTGCCAGCCCTTCCTTGAGCTCAGCGCTGGGCGCCGTCACGGTGATGCCGTTGTCTTTCAGGATCTGCGTCTTCTCCATCGTTTCCTTGACGGAAGCCTCCCAGCCACGGGTCTCCGCGGTAGCGGCCGCCTCGAGCACAGCTGCCTGCTGATCCTCCGACAGGGCGCCGAATGCTGCCTTGTTCACGAAGACCATATTGCGCGGCAGCCACGCCTGCGCATCGGAGTAGTGAGAGAGGAAATCCCAGACCTTGGAGTTTGCACCTGTCGACGGTGAGGTGATCATGGCTTCAACACGCCCCGTGGCAAAGGCTGTGGGCAGATCGGGCACCTCGACCTGTGTGGGCAATGCCCCGGCAAGCTGGGCGAGCCGTTCGGTCGCCGCATTGTAGGCACGCATCTTCAGGCCCTTGAGGTCGTCAACCGAGGAAATTTCCTTTTTGGTGTAGATGCCCTGCGGCGGCCAGGGCACAGAGAAAAGCAGCTGCAATCCCTGCTCCTCAAGCTTGGCCGCAAGCTGCTCTTTCGACGCATCATAAAGCTTCTTCGCATCATCATAGCTGGTTGCCAGGAAGGGGATGGAATCCACTTCGTAGATCGGATCTTCGTTGGAAAGGCGCGAGCCGAGGATCTCACCGATCTGGGCGAGCCCCTGACGCACGGAATTCTTGATGTCCGGATGCTTAAAGAGTGAACCGTTTGAATGAACGGTGATTTCGAGCCCGCCATTGGTGGCGGTTTTCACATCGTCGGCAAACTGAACGATGTTCTGAGTGTGGAAATTGGTGTCGCCATAAGGCACCGGCATATCCCACTTGGTCTGCGCCGATGCGGATGTGGCAAAGCCGAGCGCAGCTGCGGCCAAAGCGAACTTGACGGAATGATGCATGTTTGATCTCCCATTTCTATAATGCAACGGAGGCGTTCCCTCACCTTCTTCGCTGCGACTTAGGCAGCGTGGCACATCCAGATAATATGTCAATAAATTATTGACGTTTTATCCGAGACATGGTTCTCCTTCCGGCAAGGATAATGCGAAGGAACCGATGATGACAGCAGGCAAATGGGATTTTTGGATCGACCGCGGCGGCACGTTCACCGACGTTATCGGCCGCGCCCCCGATGGCGGGCTCTTTGCCCGCAAGCTGCTTTCTGAAAATCCGGAAGCCTATGCCGACGCCGGTATTCAGGGTATTCGCGATCACCTCGGCGTCAAAAAGGGCGAGCCCATGCCCTCGCATCTGATCGGCGACGTGAAGATGGGCACAACGGTGGCCACCAATGCGCTTCTGGAGCGCAAGGGCGACCGCGTGGTGCTTCTCATCACCAAAGGCTTTCGCGACGCGCTGAAGATCGCCTACCAGGCGCGGCCCGACATCTTCGCCAAGGAGATCATTCTTCCCGAACAGCTCTATGAGCGCGTGATCGAGGTGCCGGAGCGCCGACGCGTGGACGGCACGGTGGAAACGGAACTCGACCTTGGAGCCGTGAAGGGCGAGATCGAGGCGGCCAAGGCCGACGGCATCGATGCGGTGGCCATCGTCTTCATGCATGCGTGGAAATATCCCGAGCATGAGAAAGCCGCTGCAAGCCTTTGCCGCGATTCCGGTTTCTCGCAGGTCTCTGTCAGCCACGAGACCTCACCACTCATCAAGCTGGTTGGGCGCGGCGACACGACGGTGGTGGATGCCTATCTGTCGCCGATCCTGTCACGCTATGTGAGCCGCGTGGCGGCAGAACTGGGCGTCGATGAGAACGGCCAGGGCCCCAGCCTCAAATTCATGATGTCGTCGGGCGGTCTGACCGCAGCCGACAAGTTTCAGGGCAAGGATGCGATCCTCTCCGGTCCTGCCGGCGGCGTGGTCGGCATGGTGGAGACCGCGCGGCTTGCCGGCTTCGACAAGGTGATCGGCTTCGACATGGGCGGCACCTCGACGGATGTCGCCCATTATGACGGAGAATATGAACGCGCCTTCGACACGGAAGTGGCGGGCGTGCGCATTCGCGCGCCGATGATGCGCATACACACCGTGGCCGCCGGCGGTGGCTCGGTGCTGCATTTCGAGGACAACCGGCTCAAGGTCGGTCCGGATTCGGCTGGCGCCAATCCCGGCCCCGCCTGCTACCGCCGTGGCGGGCCACTCGCCGTAACCGATGCCAATGTGATGCTCGGAAAATTGCAGCCCGACTTCTTCCCGGCCATTTTCGGCCCCGAGCAGAACGAGCCGCTCGATGTGGACGCCGTGCGCGCGCGTTTCACCGCGCTTGCCGAAAAGCTCGGCGACGGACGCCCGGCGGAAGCCGTGGCGGAAGGTTTTGTCACCATTGCCGTGGAAAACATGGCCAATGCGGTGAAGAAGATTTCCGTACAGCGCGGCTATGACGTCACGGGCTACCTGCTGAACTGCTTCGGTGGCGCGGGCGGCCAGCATGCCTGTCTCGTGGCCGACGCGCTTGGCATGGAAGCCGTGCTCATCCATCCGATGTCGGGCCTGCTTTCAGCCTATGGCATCGGGCTTGCGACCGTCTTTGCCTCGCGCCAGCAGGCGCTGATGCAGCCATTCTCAAAAAGCGCGCTGGAGGCCATCGACGCGCTTTCGGCGTCGCTGCGCGAAGAAGTGCGCGCCGAACTTGCCGATCAGGGCATCACCGGCGACAAGGTGGTCTGGGCCACAAAGCTGGAAATCCGCTACGAGGGCACCGATACGACGTTGCCCATTGCCTTCGACGGCACGCTTGAGACTGCCAAAGCCGCCTTCGAGGCGGCGCACAAGGCGCAGTTCGGCTTCGTCTATGACGACAAGCCGATGGTGGTGGAAGCCGTCAGCGTCGAGGGACTGGACGCCGGCGACGGACGACCGGTGGAGCAGGAGCAGGCGACCACCGAAACGATGCCACAGCCCGGCGAAACGCGTCCCATCTTCTGCGATGGCGCATGGCATGATGCCGGTATCTTCCGGCGTGAAGCCCTGTCGCGCGGTGCAAAAATCAACGGGCCTGCCCTCATCATCGAGGCCAACCAGACGGTTGTCGTGGAGCCCGGCTGGCAGGCCGAGATTACTGCACTCGATCATATCCTCATGCGGCGCGTGGAGAAAAAGGCCCGCATGGCAGCCCTTGGCACAGAAGCCGACCCGGTGATGCTGGAGGTCTTCAACAACCTGTTCATGTCGATCGCCGAACAGATGGGCGTGACGCTGCAGAACACCGCTTATTCGGTGAACATCAAGGAGCGGCTCGATTTCTCCTGCGCGGTCTTCGACCAGAATGGCGCGCTGGTGGCCAACGCCCCGCACATGCCGGTGCATCTGGGCTCCATGGACCGTTCGGTGGAAACAATCATCCGGCTGAACAAGGGCAATATCCGCCCCGGCGACGTGTTCGCGCTGAACGCGCCTTACAATGGCGGCACGCATCTGCCCGACATCACGGTGGTCACGCCCGTGTTTGATGATCGCGGCGAAACCATCCTGTTCTACACCGCCTCGCGCGGCCACCATGCCGATGTCGGCGGCACCGCCCCCGGCTCCATGACACCGCTGGCGACCACGGTGGACGAGGAAGGCGTTCTGTTCGACAATTTAAAGCTCGTCGATGGCGGCCGCTTCCGCGAACAGGACCTGCACACGCTTCTCACCGACCACCCCTACCCCGCACGCAATCCGCACCAGAACATCGCCGATCTGAAGGCGCAAATCGCCGCCAATGAAAAGGGTGTGGCGGAACTGCGCAAGATGATCGACCAGTTCGGTCTGGACGTGGTGCAGGCCTATATGGGCCATGTGCAGGACAATGCGGCAGAAGCCGTGCGCCGCGTGCTCGAACGCCTGCCGGATGCGTCGGAATATGAATATCCGACTGATACCGGCCAGGTGATCAAGGTGAAGATCACCGTCGACCGCGAGAAGCGCGAGGCGACCGTCGATTTCACCGGCACATCGGATGTTCAAAAGAACAATTTCAACGCGCCCGAACCTGTGACCCGCGCGGCGGTGCTTTATGCCTTCCGCGTGATGGTGGAAGGGCAGATCCCGATGAATGCGGGCTGCCTGCGGCCAATCAACATCGTGATCCCGGAAGGCTGCATGCTGCGCCCCTCCTATCCGGCGGCTGTCGTGGCCGGCAATGTGGAGACGTCCCAGCACGTGACCAATGCGCTGTTCGGCGCGATGAAGGCAATCGCCAACAGCCAGGGCACGATGAACAATCTGACCTTCGGCAACGAAGAATATCAGTATTACGAAACCATCTGCTCGGGTGCTCCAGCAGGGCGCATGAATGACGGACGCGGCTTTGACGGCGCGTCGGGCGTGCATGTCCACATGACCAATTCACGCCTGACGGACCCGGAAATCCTTGAACTGCGCTTCCCGGTTCTGCTCGAGGACTTCCACATCCGCGGAGGCTCGGGCGGCAAGGGCAAGTGGAATGCGGGCGACGGCACGCGCCGCACCATTCGCTTCCTCGAAACCATGGAATGCGCCATTCTCTCCTCTCACCGCACCCTGCCGCCACGCGGCGTAGAGGGCGGCGGAGACGGAGAAATGGGCAAGACCGAGGTGCGCCGCCGTGATGGCCACGTCGAAACGCTCAAGGGCTGCGACCAGACAGTCATCGAGGCCGGTGAAGCGGTGATCGTGACCACGCCCACCGCCGGTGGGTTCGGAAAGGCGTAAAGCGCTCGGCACTGCGGGCGGGGAATATTCCCCGCCTTTAACAGCCCCGTCACACTCGGTCATTCAGCGTTCACGCGCCTGTCATGGAAGCGCAGTAGCCCCTCAATAAAAGATTGAGGGGAGAGACCCATGACAGATCTTTCAGCCGGCACCGGCCTTTCCACCCGCCGCCATCTCGGCAAGGCGGTCTACCAGAACAGGGCCACCACGCGCGCCGGCCTTTCCGAACGCCTCTTCGCCCTTCTTTTCTCGGGCCTCGTCTATCCGCAGATCTGGGAAGACCCGGACGTGGACATGGCCGCGATGGAACTCGATGAGAGCCATCGCATCGTCACCATCGCGTCGGGCGGCTGCAATGTGCTGGCCTATCTCACCCGCCAGCCGGCAAAGATCGACGCCGTGGACCTGAACGCCGCGCATGTAGCGCTCAACCGGCTGAAGCTCGCAGCCTTCAAGACATTGCCAAACCATGGCGACCTCCTCCGGTTTTTCGGCGCCACCAACCAGCGCTCCAACAAACAGGCCTATGAGCGTTTCATCGCGCCCGCACTCGATGCCCAGTCACGCCGGCATTGGGAGAAACGTGGACCGCTCGGGCGCCGCCGGATCGATGCATTCAGCAAGAATTTCTATCGCAAAGGCCTGCTCGGCCTCTTCATCGCCACGGGCCACACGGTCGCAAAACTTTATGGCGTGAACCCTGCCGACATCATGAAATCACGTTCTATGCGCGACCAGCGCCTTTTCTTCGATGAGCAATTGCGGCCCCTCTTCGAGCGGAAATTGGTCCGCTGGGCGACGTCACGCAAAGCCTCCCTGTTCGGCCTGGGTATTCCGCCCGCACAGTACGATTCACTCATCACCGCCGGCAACGGCAGCATGGCAGACGTGCTCTCGAGCCGCCTTGAAAAACTCGCCTGCCATTTTCCGCTCAAGGAAAACTATTTCGCCTGGCAGGCTTTTGCACGCCACTACCCCGCACAGGACGAGGCCGCCCTGCCCGCCTATCTGGAACGCCGAAACTTCGAGACAATCCGCGCAGCAGCAGACAACGTGACCGTGCATCACGCAAACCTGATGGATGTGCTGGGTAAAAAGCCGGCACAGAGCGTGGACCGCTATGTGTTGCTCGACGCCCAGGACTGGATGAACGATGATCAGCTCAACGCGCTGTGGAGCGAGATAACCCGCACGGCAGCGCCCGGCGCCCGCGTCATTTTCCGCACAGCCGCAGCACCGAGCCTGCTGCCGGGCCGCGTACACGACCACATTCTGAACCAGTGGCACTATGAGAAAATCCGCTCGCGCGAACTTTCAGCCAATGATCGCTCGGCGATCTATGGCGGCTTCCACCTCTATGTGAAGGCGGCCTGAGAATGGCCATGCCGCAGGCCGCAGGCCACGCCAGCCTGATGGACGGCGTCTATCGCCGCCAGCGCCATATCTATGATCTGACGCGCAAATATTATCTGCTTGGGCGCGACGGGCTGATCGGCGGGCTGAACGTGCCGGAAGGCGGCACGGTACTGGAGCTGGGCTGTGGAACGGGGCGCAATCTGGCGCTCGTGTCGAGCCACTTTCCAAAAGCGCGGCTCTTCGGCCTCGACATCTCGCAGGAGATGCTGTCAACCGCCAGACGGCGCATGGAGCGCGAGGGCATTGAGGCCCAACTGGCCAAGGCCGATGCATCTTCTTTCCATGCCGAAGCGCTGTTCGGGAAAACCCGGTTCGACCGGGTTTTCATTTCCTATTCGCTGTCGATGATCCCGCCATGGCGCGAGACCATTGCAGCCGGCCTCGACTGCGTTGCGCCGGGCGGGTCGCTGCACATCGTGGATTTCGGCCAGCAGGAGCGCCTGCCCGGCTGGTTCCGCGCAGGACTGCGGCGCTGGCTTGCAGCCTTCCACGTGACGCCGCGTGATTCACTGCGTGAAGCACTGGAATCGGAATGCGAGAAACGGGGCGCAAACCTGCGTTTCGACTCGTCTTTTCGCGGTTACGCCGTGCGGGCGATTGTGGAACTGCCTGCGGTAGACGAGATACTGTTGCATTGACGTGGTGCGTGGTTCGACAAGCTCACCATGAGGGAAGTGGAGCTTCGCGGTGAAGACCGGTTCCACGCCCTTGCTCACCAGTTGTGCAGCCAATCCCATCCCTCATGGTGAGCTTGTCGAACCACGCACAACTTCACCCTACTCCATCTTCCCCGGAAGTTTCGCCAGAGCCTCGATCAGCGCCTGTGGCTTGTAGCCGAGGCGTGAGGGTGTGAGGCCCATGCGCACAACCACCATGCGCAGCGAGGGGATGACCGTGATGGTCTGGCCATCATGGCCGAGCATCCAGAATGCATCAGAAGGCAGGTCGAAACCCTCGTCTTCCGGTACACCGCGCGGTGTGTTGGCGCGCGGGCCGTGCAGCCAGACATGACGGCCATATTCGCCGCCCGAAGCCTCGGTGGGGGTGCGCATCCACCGCACCCAGCCTTCGGGCAGAATGCGCTCGCCCTTCCACACGCCATCCTGAAGGAGAAGCTGGCCGAACTTCGCCCAGTCACGCGCAGATGCATAAAGGTTTGAGGACCCGACATAAGTGCCACGCGTATCGGTCTCGAAGACGGCGCTGTCCATGCCGAGCGGACCGAACAGGGCCTCATAGGGCCAGGCCAGCGCATCCTGGGGCGCGCTGAACGTGTCTTGCCACACACGCGACAGGAGAACACTCGTGCCGCTCGAATAGTTGAAAACCTCGCCGACCGGGCTTTCAAGCTTCTGGTCAGCCGCGAAGGCCGGCATGTCCGAGGCGAGATAGAGCATGCGCGTGACATCGCTCACATCGCCGTAATCCTCGTTGAAGTAGAGACCGCTCTCCATGGCGAGAAGATCGGCAACGGTGATCTGCGATCGTTCGTCATCCGCCCATTCGGGGAACAGATTTCTATCCTCGACGGACAGGCGACCGGCCTTGACGCGGGTGCCGATGAGGGCGGCGGTAACGGTTTTGGTCATGGACCAGCCGATCAGGGGCTGCGTGTAATGGGCGACATCCTCGCCAAAGCGCTCGCCAATGATGCGGCCATCCTGCACGACGACCACGGCGCGCATGCCGGGGCCGGTGAGCGCGGGATCATCAAGCAGTTTGGCCACCAGCTCATGCCCCTTTACGTCGATGCGCGGGCCATCCGGCCACAGATCCGTCCCCTGAGGCGAAGGCTCCTGCCTGTCGAAACGGGCGCCCAGTGCCGCGTCCACATCGCCATCGGGCACGGCGGCGCAGCCGGTCGCACCGCGATAGACGGCAAGCCCCCCGCCAAAAACACCGAAGAGGCCGGTGTGAACCGTGGCATCGGACGGCTCGACCCGCACGCGCATGAGCTTCAGGAGCGGGTGCCCCGGCGCCTGAACATCCTGCTCAAGCACGGTCTGCGGGTCGCGGCCCGCTACAAAGACATTCGAGCAGATAATTTTGGCCGCGTAATTGGAACCAACGCGGATAAGAGCGGGGGGAGCAAGATACAGCCACAAAGCCCCCCCGATGAGCACGATCAAAATGAGGCTGAGGAGCCACTTGAGAAGCCTGAACATCAGCCGCATTCGCACTTCCAGTTCCTGATTTCGTCTCGCTGCCGGGCCTGCCGTGGTGACTGGGCTGTCATCTTCGCCTATTCCTGTGAGCGACGCTCAATTTCGCTGATTCGCATCCGGGGGAGCCTCTGCACATCATGCGTCGTTTGATCATCGCCAGTCTATCCGTCTTGCTCGTTGGCTGCTCCACGGTCGACTATGATTTTTCCGATATTGCTCCCAAGGTGCAAACACCCGCTTCAACCAGCCATGGCCTGCGGTTTGGCGACACCGACCCGCATGAATGGAAAGGTCGGGCGCCCTGGCACTATGCGATCCATGGCACTGATGTGGCCAAATATCAGGCTAAAATCGATTGGAATAAGGTCGCGCGCAACAACATCTCTTTCGCTTTTATCAAAGCGACAGAAGGCGGCGACCGGGTGGATGACTTTTTCGCGCGCAACTGGCGCGAGGCCAAGGCGGCGGGTGTGCCCCGCGGCGCCTATCACTTCTTCTACTTCTGCCGGCCGGCCATCGAACAAGCACGCTGGTTTATCCGCAACGTGCCGCGGGATGCCTCGGCACTCCCACCCGTGCTCGACATGGAGTGGAACCCTTTCTCGCCAACCTGCACGACCCGCCCGCCAGCGGAGAAAGTGCGCGCAGAGATGCGGATTTTCCTCGATACGGTGGAACGGCATTACGGCAAGCGCCCCATTATCTACACATCGATCGATTTCTTTGACGACAACGGCCTCAGCAGTTTCAAAGGCTATCCCTTCTGGTTACGCTCGGTGGCCGGACACCCGGACGACAAATATGCAAACCATCCGTGGGTCTTCTGGCAATACACCGGTACCGGTGTCATCCCCGGCATAGAGGGTAAAGCCGACATCAACGTGTTTAACGGCAATGCGACAGCCTGGAAAAACTGGCTGAAGGCCAACGCCAGATGACAACACGAAGCGCCCACGGCGTGCGTTTCCAAGGAGAGTAGACATGCGCAGTAAAACCATTTTGCTCGGAGCGCTCTTTGCCTTCGGCCTCACCGGCAGCGCCCTGGCGCAACAGTGCGGTGGTGATTTCAACGCCTGGCGAGAAGGTGTGCGTCAGGACGCTGCCGCAGACGGAGTTAGCGAGCGCGGGCTCTCCGCGCTGAACGGCGCGCGCATCGACCAGAAAGTTCTGGAGCGCGATCGGGCACAGGGTGTCTTCAACCAGACGTTTGCGGAATTCGCCAACCGCATGATCAACGATTATCGCCTGAAAAACGGCGCGGCCAATCTGCAGAAATATGCAGACATCTTTGCACGGGCAGAGAACGAGTTCGGCGTACCGGGGCCGGTGATCGCCTCCTTCTGGGCGCTGGAGACGGATTTCGGCGCCGTGCAGGGTGACTTCTCGACCCTCAACGCGCTCGCCACGCTGGCGCATGACTGCCGCCGTCCGGAAATCTTCCGCCCGCAGCTCATCGCGCTTCTGCACCTGATCGATCAGGGCTGGGTGCCCGCTGACGTAACCGGCGCTTGGGCGGGCGAAATCGGCCAGATGCAAATGTTGCCGTCCGACTATTACACCAAGGGTGTTGACGGCGATGGCGACGGCAAAGTTGACCTTAAGGGCAGCTCTCCCGACGCGATTCTGACCGCAGCAAAAAACCTTCAGTCGCTGGGCTGGAAACCCGGTCAGCCGTGGATGGAAGAAGTGCGCGTGCCCGACCAGATGGCTTGGGAGAAAACCGGCCGCGTCAACAAACTGCCCCGTTCGGAATGGGCGGCAATGGGCGTGACGCGCCGCGACGGAAGCCCCCTACCAGCCGACGGAATGCCGACAGGACTGGTGCTTCCGATGGGGCACAAGGGTCCAGCCTTCCTCGTCTATGACAATTACGATATTTATCTAGAGTGGAACCAGTCGCTCATCTACACCCTGACGGCGGCACATCTGGCCGCGCGTCTTGCCGGTGCGCCCCGTTTCGACGTGGGATCGCCTGAACAGGGCCTGGCGCCGGAGACGATGAAACAGCTGCAGACCAAGCTTGCCGCACGCGGCCACGATGTGGGTAAGATCGACGGCATTCTGGGGGCCGGAACACGCGAAGCCGTGCGCCAGGAGCAACTGCGCCTTGGCCTGCCCGCCGACGGGTGGCCGACACCGACACTGTTTTCCAACCTCTAGACCTTTTGCTTCGACGTCCCGGTGGCCTCTCGTTGATCGGGTTGCCGGGTCGTGGCTTCCATCGTAACAGCCTCGGGGGGCGACTCCTCCCGTTCCCTCCTGGCCGCCTTGGCGGCCTTTTCCAACGCACGGCGCGCGCGCCATTTGCGCAGGGTCATCCGGCCGGCGCGATAGCGGGCGCGCACCCACCAAAGTCCCTCACCGACATTCTCGATCTCATCGGCATAAGCTTCCGACAAGGCTTCACGATAGGAAGAGAAACCCTGAGCCGCGACGTCTTCGATGCGACGCATCACGGACATCCAGGCAGGCGAGAAGAGAAGGGAGATTGCTGTCACAGCAATCGCGAGACGATAACTGTCCTGCGCCAGAGCGCCGGCCGATAGCCCGGCCGCCGCCAGCACGAATGAAAACTCGCCGATCTGCGCCATGGAAAGGCCACCGATCAGCGCCGTGTTGCGATCATGACCGGTGGCGCGCAACAGAAAAACATTGAGCAGCGTCTTGGCGGCGATGACGAGAAACGCTGCCCCCAGCACCATCCAGAGATTGTTCCAGATATAGCCCAGATCGAACAGCAGGCCGATGGACAGGAAGAAGATCACCACGAGCACGCTCTGAATCGGCTCGATGACAGGAATGATACGCGCGCGAAGGTTTGAGTTGCCGACCAGAATACCCGCGACGAATGCGCCGTAGGCCGGCGAAAGGCCGAGGAAACCCGATAGCGCCGCGACACCGAAACAGACACCCAGCGCGCCAAGAGCGAGAATTTCCACATTGTCGCCGATCGCATCGGCGAAGGGTACGCGCAGCTTGCCCCGCCGGCCGAGCCACCACAAAAGCCACCCCAGAAAGCCGACCGCCAGCGCCACTTTCGCGGCGATGGCAACGAGGCTGGTATCCGCGCCACCCAGCGCGGAGACGATGATGAGCATCGGCACAACGGCAATGTCCTGGGCGATGAGAACCGCTATGGCGATGCGCCCTGCATCACGGCGCAGTTCGTCCATGTCGTCGAGCATTTTCATGGCGACGACCGTGCTGGAAATACCGATGATGAAGCCGAAGATGATGCCCTCGGCGAGCCCCGTTCCGCTCATCCATGCAATGGACAGACCGATGGCCAGCGCCACGGACAATTGCCCGACGGCCACGAGTACGGCGGGCCTGAGGCTCATGATGAAAGCTCTGAGGGACAACTCCATGCCGATGAAGAAAAGCAGCATGAGGACGCCCATCTCGGCAAGCGCTATCACGTTTTCGGAATTGCCTATGAGGCCGAAGCCGGTCGGCCCCATGACCACGCCGGCCAGAATGAACCCCACAAGCGGCGGTTGCTTCAACCGCATAAGGCCAAGCCCGAGCGCAATGGCTACGAGAAGGACGAAGGCGACCTCCGTCAAAGGAAAGGCATGTGCTTCCGCTTCCAAAAACTGTTCCCCTTGTCCTTTTGCGCCCGGTCAGTCCGCCATGGTTTCGAGGCTGGCAAAGCCTTCCGGCGCTGCGCCCGCATCGAAAGGTGTTTTTACCTCGACGAACGTATCGGGATAAAACCCGTTGAAACGGGTTCTTAGCGACAGGGAATAGGCACCAATATGGCCGATTTCGATCCAATCGCCGGTATCCACCGTTTCCGGCAACCAGAATGGACGCGAAAGAATGTCAACGGAATCACAGGTGGCCCCGCAAACCTTGAACGGAACCAGCTTTTCAGGATCACCGTTGCGATTGCGGATCGCGGGATCGGGAATGAAGCGGGCCGGCAGTGTGATCTTGCCGGTCCAGGAATCCGAAAGCGAAGCCCAGATGCCATCATTGATGTAAAGCCGGCGGCCCTTGCGCAGCAGTACGCGCACAATCAGCGAAAAGGCACGCGCGACGATGACACGGCCAGGTTCGGCCACGAGCGGCATATCGTCAAAACCCCACTCCACGATGTCGGCCCGCAGCCGCGCCATGATTTCATCAAGGCTTGGCATTTCGGGCTTCCTGCGGTTGGGATCGTGGCCATATTCCGCCGGGAAGCCGCCGCCGACATCGAGGGCCGCAAGCTCGACACCGGCCCTGCCCCGCACCCAGTCGGCTGATGCGAGCGCGCGCTCGTAAGTGTCCGGATCCTGGATTTGAGACCCGACATGGAAACACAGGCCGAGCTTATAGCCATGACGATCCAGACGGCGTAAGAGCTCGACTGCCTGCGCCGGGCCGGCTCCGAATTTCTTCGACAGTTCATAAGCTGCATGGCCTTTGGTCTGAATGCGTACGAAAACAGTGAGGGAGCCGGGGTCGATGTCGAGGGCACGGACGACCCGGATCAGTTTCGTCACCTCGTCCTCATGGTCGACCACGATGACGCGAATGCCATACTCTTCAAGGGCAAGGCGAATATCCGACTGCGCCTTGACCGGATGCATGTAGAGCATTTCGGCGTTGGGCGCGACGGAGCGAACGGCGGCAAATTCCGCCGGAGACGCCACATCAAAGGCATCAACACCCGCCTCAGCCAGCGTTTTCAGAACGAGTTTCTCGCCATTGGTTTTCACTGCATAGGCAGTCTTGCCCGGAAACTGCCCCATGAAATTGCGGGCATCGGCTTTGAGCACTTCAGGCCGAAAGCAGTAGACCGGATCATCCGGACGTAGCTTGAGGGCAGCGTCTCGGGCGGTCTCAAAAATCTGCATTGGCAGCTCCTGGTTCGAATGAACGCAAAGGGCGGGAGGAAAGCGTAGTGGATTTGCGTTGCATGTAAACGTTCCACCGCAGCGATTGCGGTTGAAAACCGCGTCGGTTTGGGTTTCAGGCAGGTTTCGGGTGGCAGCTCCCCTCCCCGCAACTTAACGCAGGAAGCGGACGAATGATCCAAACCGAAGGAGGGACAATGACTTCCCAAGCGCCCGCTCAGACGACCGGTTATCAAATGTCGACGCAAGACTGGGCTCTTCTCATCCTGCTGGGCACGGTCTGGGGCGGATCCTACTTCTTCGCGCGCATTGCTGTCAGTGAGATGCAGCCTTTGGTGCTTGTCATGTTTCGCGTCTCGATCGGGGCCCTCGTGCTCCATCTCTTCCTGACCGTCCGCGGACCATCCTTCCACACGGCTCTGCCTCTCGCCGGCGGCTTTGTCGTGTTGGCGCTCCTCAACAACGTCATTCCCTTTTCGCTGATCTTCACGGGACAGACACAATTGGGAGCCGGGCTTGCATCTGTGTTGAATGCCACGACACCTTTCTGGACCGCTCTTCTTGCCAATGTCCTTACTGCGGACGAAAGGCTCACTCCGGCGAAGCTGATCGGCATCGCATTCGGCGTTGCAGGCACTGCCGTAATGATCGGCCCGGGCGTCCTCTCCGGGCTTGGCGGTCCGCTATGGGCAAAACTCGCGCTGATCGGCGGCGCGATCTCCTATGGCCTCGCCTTCATCTATGGACGGCGTTTTCGCGGCGTGCCCCCAACCATCGTCGCCACAGGCCAGCTGACCGCCTCGAGTATCATCATGATCCCTCTGGTGTTCGCACTATACGGACCGGATAACCTGACCGGGTTCTCCTGCGAAATCTGGTCCGCGGTCCTGGGGCTGGCCGTGCTTTCTACCGCATTCGCGTATCTGATCTATTTCCGGATCCTGGCAACCGCCGGCGCGACCAATGCATCCCTGGTCACTTTCCTAAATCCCGTGAGCGCCATATTGCTTGGAAGCCTGTTCCTGGGTGAACGGCTGGCTCCCTCTGAAATCGCCGGCATCGTGCTAATCGCCGTCGGATTGATCATCATCGACGGAAGGTTCCAGGCTCGCATCCGTTAACACAAAGTGAATCAGACCAATTGCTCAATGATTTCAAACGAGCACGAGCAGTAAGGGTTGGTTTTTTCACAAACCTGCCGCGGCGCAGCATAAAATCCGCTTGTCGGACAGCGCTCCATCCGTAGAATCCGGCTTGCAAATAAGCAGAGGAGGCTTTGGCATGGGACTGACACGGCCTGTGAATGCACTGATGATTTGCGCGGCATTCGTGTTTATCGGCGCCCTTGTGATGGGTGTGTTGCCGTAAATCCATGATCGGAGCAGCCACCTGGAAGGCAGCGCATCCGAGTTTGTTGATATGATACGAAAAGGGCCGGTTCATCCGGCCCTTTATTTCAAGCAGCGGCAGGCTGCTCCACTTTCGAGGCGGAACGCGGACGAATCCCGATCATGTGGCAGACCGCATAAACAAGATCGGCCCGGTTCATTGTGTAGAAATGGAAGTCGCCAATGCCGCGCTCCATGAGATCGAGCACCTGTTCGGCAGCGACCGCAGAGGCCACAAGAGCATGTATCTGCGGCTCGTCTTCGAGCCCGGCGAAGCGTTCTGCAAGCCAGCCGGGAATGCTGGCGCCGCAGCGCCCGGCAAAATTCGCCACCTGCGTGAAATTGTGTATCGGCAGGACACCCGGCACGATGGGAATGTATATGCCCGCACGGCGCGCACGCTCGACATAACGCTCATAAAGATCGTTGTCGAAGAAGAACTGCGTAATGGCGCGCGTCGCACCATTGTCGACCTTGCGCTTGAGCATATCGATATCAGTGGCGAAATCGGGGCTTTCGGGATGTTTTTCCGGATAGGCCGAGACCGAAATGTCCAGATCGCCCTGACGCTTCATCGCACCCACCAGCTCAGCGCCATTGGCATAGCCGTCGGGATGCGGGCGGTATGCTGCTCCGACACCGGCGCTCGGATCGCCGCGCAGGGCCACAAAGCGCTTCACACCCATATCAACAAACTCGCCCACCACCTGATCGACGTCTTCGCGCGATGCATCCACACAGGTCATGTGCGCGGCTGGCGTAAGTTGCGTTTCCTCAAGGATGCGCTTGACCGTGCGTGCCGTGCGTTCACGTGTGGAACCGCCGGCACCATAGGTGACCGAGACGAACGAGGGGGAAAGCGGCTCAAGCCGTTTCACCGTCTCCCACAGACGCGCCTCCATGGCATCCGTCTTCGGAGGGAAGAACTCGAACGATACACGGAGCTTTCCGGATACATCGGGCTGGCGGGAAAAACGCTGTTGCGGCATCAAGCCGTCTCCTTTTGAGCAAATGACGGCACTCTGCCATCGGCAATC
This sequence comes from Nitratireductor sp. ATLC21, assembly GCF_057196525.1. Classification (NCBI taxonomy): domain Bacteria; kingdom Pseudomonadati; phylum Pseudomonadota; class Alphaproteobacteria; order Hyphomicrobiales; family Phyllobacteriaceae; genus Nitratireductor; species Nitratireductor sp. ATLC21. The sequence goes on from NZ_JBXUOU010000001.1 coordinate 955,692, forward strand.
TGCATGCGCCGGTCGCGGGCAAGCCAGAGCTTGACCGTGAGACCTTTTCCAGCCTCACCCTGCGGCGCAAATTCAAGTGTTTCAGCAAGGTCCAGTTCGGCCTCGTCAAGCCATTCGGCGATCTGGCCATCGGCCAGCCCCAGACGCATATGCGCATGTTCCTCACGCAGGAACTCATGCTCATGTGGCGCGAAATCCACGATCACCAGCCGCCCACCCGGTCTTAACAGCCGGGCAGCTTCACGGATGGCAATGCCTGGCCGGTCGATATAGTGCAAGACTTGGTGGATGGTCACCAGGTCATGGGCGTCACGCTCGAGCTGCGGGGCGGAAATATCGCCAAGCCGAACCTGTGCATGGCCAATGCCCGCGCGGTCGAGGTTGGAGCGGGCGACCGCAAGCATCTCACGCGAAAGGTCGATCCCGACGGCGCGCTGATAGAGTGGGGCAAAAAGCTCCAGCATGCGCCCCGTGCCGGTGCCGAGATCCACCATGGACTGGAACGGCCGCGCACCGATGAGCTTCAGCAGCTCTTCCTCGACCGCCTTGTCGGGCACGTGCAAAGAGCGAATCTGATCCCAGCTCGCCGCATTCTGCGCAAAATATTCTGCCGCACGCTCTTCGCGGCGATGTTTGATGGCAGCAAGCCGCTCCAGATCACGCTCAATGACGGCATCGGCACGATCCAGCCTGCAAATGACACCGTCGACAAACTCGCGCGCTGCCTCGGCATCGGACAGGCGGAAATAGGCCCAGGAGCCTTCCTGATAGCGAAGGATGAGCTGGGCCTCCAGCAGAAGCTTGAGGTGGCGGGAAACGCGCGGCTGCGACTGACCAAGAATTTCGGTCAGGTCGGTCACGGTCAGATCCCCCTGCGACAAGAGCGCAAGGATACGCAGGCGGCTGGTTTCTGCCGCCGCTTTCAACGTGTCGACCATCTGGTCGAGTTGAATTGCCGGACGCATGAGCATGCGCTTCTCCCAATAGATATAAAGATATGTTTATATCGTTTCGACTTGCTTGGCAAGGCAGCACAGTTCAGTGTGCAAAGAGAGCCAATTGCCCAGAACCCAAGCAGAACAAGGTTTTTATGACAATGAAGCGGGCTTCTACCGGGCGACGCAAATCGGTCGACAAGGCGCTGACATTGCTGATTCCCTGGGCACCGATGGCCGACGCCGAGGCTATCCGCGACAAGGCCAATGACCGCAAGCTGCGCACATTGCCGCCGGCCATCGCAGTCTGGCTCGCCACCATCACCCATATCCGCCACGAGCATACCGACTATGACGCAATGCTGGACGATGGCTATGACCGGGACGCGGCACGCCACTTCATTGTCGATGACATCAATACGGTGTTGACGCGCTGGCGCGCCACACGTCTGCTCGATCCGGAAGAAGAGGACGGGCTGGAAGCCAGGCAGAGCTGAAGCGTAGCGAGCGCCTACATCATCCTGAGCAGCGCACCGCCGATGGAATAACCAGCACCGAAAGCGCACAGCAGCCCATGTTCGCCGGGTTGCATGTCCCGATGGTTTTCTTCCAGTGCGACAATGGCACCGGCAGCAGCCGTGTTGCCCAGCCGGTCGAGCACGGTGGGGGCGCGATCCTGTCCCACCTCGCCGCCGAAAGCGAGCTTCAGGATCATGGCATTCATACGTGCATTGGCCTGATGCAACCAGAAACGGCGCATGGTCTGGGGCGTGTGACCATGCTCGGCCAGAAAATCGACGATGAATTTGTGGCCGGCAACGGTCACATCCTTGAAGACCTTGTTGCCGTTCTGCTTGATGAGATTGCCTTCCATGGCGAGATAGGACGGATCATCCTGCGCAAGGCGGCTCATGAAGCCGAAATTCGTGCGGATATTGTTGGAGAACTGGGTCCAGCTGCGCGTGTCGACAATCTCGAAGTGGCCGGGACGTTCTTCGCGCGCGCCCAGCGCCTCGATCAGAACCGCCACGGAGGCATCTCCGAAAATGAAATGGGTCTGCCGGTCGCGGAAATTCAGATGCGCGGTGATGAGCTCAGGCGTGACCACGAGCACACGGCGATGCGCGCCGGAGCGCACGAGATTGGTTGCCACATGCAAACCGGCGAGCGCCGAGGAGCAACCAAGCCCCATGTCGAAACCCGCACCGCTGGTGCCGAGCGCCTTTTGAATTTCGATGGCGATGGCCGGATAGGGCCGCTGGTGATGGGCGGAGGCGCAGATGACGAGATCGACATCCCGCGCCTGGACACCGGCCTGATCAAGCGCCTTGCGGGCGGCCGCCGCACCGAACTCGGCCATGACCGAAAGCTCATCGTCGGCCCGGGCCGGAATGATGGGAGCCATGCGGTTCGGATCCAGAATGCCGTCGCGCTCATAGACGTGGCGGCGCTTGATGCCGGAGGCATGCTCGATGAAATCCGCATCGGACTTGGCCAAGGGTGACAGCCCCCTCGCCTCTCTCCTCGGGTTTTCCATGTCGACCCAGGCATTGAAGCTGTCGACCAGCTCTTCATTTGAGATGGATGCCTCGGGGATCTCGACACCAATCCCGCCAACGCAGACCCGCGTCATGGCGTTGGAGTGGTGTGGTGCGAAATCTGAAGCCTCTGGCTCGCCGGTGCGCAACATGGTCCGTGCCTGTGTTTGCCTTCTGGGGCGGATTTACGCTGAAACGCCATAGTGTCAAGGAAACACGACTGCGGACGTTCACGATCCGATACTGATTTAAACACTCAAACAGAGTGTAAATGTCAAAAAGATGAAGGGGCCGAAGCCCCTCCCGCCATATTTTATCGACAAGGACCGGTCTGTCTACCGCGTCAGTCGCTTGTAGGTCACCCGCTTCGGATTGACACTGTCGGGACCGAGGCGGCGGATCTTGTCCTGCTCGTAGTCCTCGAAATTGCCCTCGAACCATTCCACATGGCTGTCGCCTTCGAAGGCGAGGATGTGGGTGGCCAGGCGGTCGAGGAACATGCGGTCATGCGAGATGATAACTGCGCAACCGGCGAAGTTTTCAAGTGCGTCTTCGAGTGCGGCCAGCGTCTCGGTGTCGAGATCGTTGGTCGGTTCGTCGAGCAGCAGGACGTTGCCGCCTTCCTTGAGCAGCTTGGCCATGTGAACACGGTTGCGCTGACCGCCGGATAGCGTGCCGACCTTCTGTTGCTGATCGCCGCCCTTGAAATTGAAGGACGAGCAATAGGCACGGCTGTTCACCTCGTGGGTGCCCAGCTTGATGATGTCGTTGCCGCCGGAGATCTCTTCCCAGACCGTCTTGTTGGGGTCGAGCGCATCGCGGCTCTGGTCGACATAGCCGAGCTTGACGGTGTCACCAATGCGGATCTCGCCGGCATCCGGCTTTTCCTGGCCGGTGATCATCCGGAAGAGCGTCGTCTTACCGGCGCCGTTGGCACCGATGACGCCGACAATGCCGCCGGGCGGCAGCTTGAACTCGAGATTGTCGATCAGAAGGCGGTCGCCATAGCCCTTGGTAAGCCCTTCTGCCTCGATCACCACATTGCCAAGCCGCTCGCCGGCGGGAATGATGATCTGCGCGTCGCCGGGCCGCCGGTCGGCCGCCGACTGGACCAGCTCGTCATAGGCGCGGATACGGGCCTTCGACTTGGCCTGACGGGCCTTGGGGCTGGCCGCCATCCACTCGCGCTCGCGCGCCAGCGCCTTTTCGCGGGCGGCTTCCTCGCGCCCCTCCTGCTGCATGCGCTTGGCTTTGGCTTCCAGATAGGCGGTGTAGTTGCCTTCATAGGGAATGCCGCGACCGCGGTCGAGCTCGAGAATCCAGCCCGTGACATTGTCGAGGAAGTAGCGGTCGTGGGTGATGATGAGCACGGCGCCTGGATATTCGCGCAGGTGCTTTTCAAGCCATGCGGTGGTCTCGGCGTCGAGATGGTTGGTCGGTTCGTCGAGGAGAAGCAGGTCGGGCTGGCGCAGCAAGAGCTGACACAGCGCAACGCGGCGCTTTTCACCGCCGGAAAGATGATCGATGGAAGCATCGCCCGGCGGGCAACGCAGTGCCTCCATGGCCATTTCCACCTGGCTTTCCAGATCCCAGAGGTTCTGGCTGTCGATCTGGTCCTGAAGCTGGGACGCCTCCTCCGCCGTCTCGTCGGAATAGTTCATCATCAGCTCGTTGTAGCGGTCGAGGATCGCCTTCTTGGCGGCGACGCCCTCCATCACATTGCCCATCACGTCGAGGGCCGGATCGAGCTGCGGCTCCTGCGGCAGATATCCGCAGGTCGCGCCTTCGGCGAGCCACGCCTCGCCGGTGAACTCCTTGTCGAGGCCGGCCATGATCCTCAGAACGGTCGATTTACCCGCGCCGTTGGGGCCGAGAATGCCGATTTTCGCATCCGGGTAGAAGGACAGGTGTACGTTCTCCAGAACCTTCTTGGAGCCATAGGCCTTGCTGAGGCCGGACATGTGGTAGATGAATTGGCGTGCCATGTGGCTCGTCGCGCTCCGTCTCACTCGAATTGGGGGAACCTGTTGCGCAGCGTATGTAGGCCAAACGGAGCGGCGGGGCAATCCGCCGTGAGGAGGGAAGATGGGCTTCGATGCTGAAACCCGCCTGGCATCGCCGACCGGGTCCGATCTGCATGTTTTGACACGCCGGGCGCGCGAAACCGTGCGCGCTGCAGTACAGATCAACCATGGGGTGGCAGAGCATGCGGCCCGCTATGCCCGTTTCGCAGATTTTCTGTCCGAAAGCGGTTTCCATGTGTACGCGCATGACCATCGCGGCCACGGGAAAACCAGGGCTCCCGGCGCGCCACTCGGCCATATCGGGCCGAAGGCGACCGCCGGAACGCTGCTCAAGGATGTGGAGACGGTTCACAGATACATTGCCAAGGAGCATGCCGGACTTCCGATCATCATTTTCGGCCACTCCATGGGGGGTATGATCGCGCTCAACTATGCGCTGCGCAATGGCCACCGCCTCGCTGGCGCGGCGATCTGGAATGCGCCGCTCGCCACAAGGGCGGAGGCGCTGGCCGGCAAGGCCGTGCTCGCGTGGGAGCGTTTTCGCCTGGGCTCGGACGTTCCCTCGCGGCTTTTGCCGAAACTCACCTTCGCCAGCTGGGCGCGTGCCTTTCCCGACCGGCGCACCGATGCGGACTGGCTGTCTCGGGATGAGAGCGAAGTGGACAAATATATCGCAGACCCACTCTCCGGATGGGAAGCATCCATCGGCATCTGGACAGCACTCTTCGATCTCAGTCTGAAGGCAGCCGACAATGCGGCACTGGAGGCCGCCCGCAAGACATTGCCCTTCATGCTCGTCGGTGGAAGCGAAGACCCCTCCACCAAAGGCGGGAAGATCGTCCGCAAGCTCGAAAGCCGACTGCGAGAAAACGGCTTTTTGAATCTTGAAACAACGATCTACGACGGTTTCCGACATGAATCTCTCAACGAGATCGGCCGCGAGAGGGCGATGGAGGACTTTGTTCGCTGGGCCGGAAAACTCATCAATTAATGCCAAAATAATGCTGTCTGCGCATCTGGAAGCACGCCCTGCGGTTTGCTACCTCAAAACGGCATGAGTTTTGGAGGGCTGCGGGCGATCATGAACAACCCACCCCTGAAGGGCGTTCGCGTCATCGAACTGGCGCGTATTCTGGCCGGGCCATGGGCAGGTCAGGTTCTGGCCGATCTGGGCGCTGACGTCATCAAGGTCGAAAACCCCATTGGCGGAGACGATACCCGCAAATGGGGACCGCCCTTCGTGGAAGGTGCGGATGGCGAGAATCTCTCGGCTGCCTATTACCATTCGTGCAACCGGGGCAAGCGCTCCATCGCGCTCGACTTCTCGCAGCCGGAAGAGGCGGAGAAGCTGAAAAAGCTGATCGCCACCGCCAATGTTCTGATCGAGAACTTCAAGCTGGGTGGTCTCAAAAAATACGGGCTCGACTATGAAAGCCTGAAGGCCATCAACCCGCGCCTCGTCTATTGCTCCATCACCGGCTTTGGCCAGACCGGCCCTTATGCGCCACGTGCGGGCTACGACTTCATCATTCAGGGCATGTCGGGCCTGATGTCCATCACCGGCGCACCGGGCGGCGAGCCGCAGAAGGTGGGCGTGGCGGTGAGCGACATCTTCACCGGGCTCTATTCGGTGATCGCCATTCAGGCGGCACTGCGCCACGCGGAGGCGACCGGCCAGGGTCAACACATTGACATGGCGCTGCTCGACAGTCAGGTCGCCGTGCTTGCCAACCAGAACATGAACTACCTTATCTCCGGCAACAGCCCGGTGCAGATGGGCAATGCGCATATGAACATCGCGCCCTATGAGGTGCTGCCGGTGAAGGATGGGCACATCATCCTCGCCGTGGGCAATGACGGCCAGTTCCAGCGCTTCTGCAAGATCGTCGGGCTTGACGATCTGCCGGAAGACGAGCGCTTTGCAACCAACCCGGCGCGCGTGGCCAACCGCACAGCGCTGCGCGAACGCATCGTGGCCACGCTGGCGGGCTGGGAAAAGGGAGCGCTTTTGGGCGAGTGCGACGCAAACGCGGTGCCGGCAAGCCCGATCAACACGATCGAGGAGATGTTCGACGATCCGCAGGTGAAGGCACGCGGCATGCAGCTTTCTCTCGATGACGGGCACGGCACGGCGCTACCCTCGGTGCGCTCCCCCATCAACCTTTCACAGACACCGCTCGCCGTTGAGCGGCCAAGCCCAAGGCTTGGCGAACACACGGCAGAGATCCTGCGCGAAATCGGAGAAGACAGCGAATGAAGACCGGCGGCCAGCTTATCGTCGACAGCCTTGAAGCCAATGGCGTCGACCGCATTTTCAGCGTGCCGGGCGAAAGCTACCTGGCGGTGCTCGACGCGCTTCACGATTCAAAGATCCGCAACATCGTCTGCCGCCAGGAAGGCGGCGCGGCGATGATGGCCGACTGCCACGGACGGCTGACCGGCCAGCCCGGCATTTGCTTCGTCACGCGCGGGCCCGGCGCAACAAACGCCTCGCCCGGCGTTCACATCGCCATGCAGGATTCCATACCGATGATCCTGTTCATTGGACAGGTGGCAAGCCACGCGCGTGAACGCGAAGCGTTTCAGGAAGTGGATTACCGCGCCTTTTTCGGCCCCGTCGCCAAATGGGCGACCGAAATCGACGATGCGGCGCGGATTCCCGAAATCTTGACCCGCGCCTTTTCAGTCGCGACGTCCGGCCGGCCCGGCCCGGTGGTGATTTCGCTTCCCGAGGACATGCTGACCAGCGTGGTGGATGCGCCGGCGGCCTTGCCCTACACACCAGTGGAGACGCGACCGGGCAACGCCGAGATGGAAGAGCTTGCCGCTCTCCTGAAAGATGCCAAGCGCCCCTTCGTCATTCTCGGCGGTTCGCGCTGGAACGAGAAAGCCGTGGCCGATTTTCAGAAGGCGGCGGAAGCGTGGTCCCTGCCCGTCGGCTGCTCGTTCCGCCGGCAGATGCTGTTCGATCACCTGCACCCCTCCTATGCCGGCGATGTGGGCATAGGCCCCAATCCAAAGCTCGCAGCCGCGATCAAGGAGGCCGATCTGGTGCTGCTGGTTGGTGGCCGGTTCAGCGAGATGCCCTCCTCCGACTACACGCTCATGAAGAGCCCCTATCCCGACCAGAAGCTGGTGCATGTGCACGCCGACGCCAATGAGCTTGGCCGTGTCTACCGCCCAACGCTTGCCATCAATGCATCGTCGGCAGCCTTCGCCGAAGCGTTTGCCGGGCTCGCGCCCGGTGATGCGCCGTGGGCGGCGGAGACCGAGCGCCTGCATCAGGCCTATCTCGACTGGTCGACCCCGCCAAAGACCGGCCCCGGCACGGTGCAGATGGGTCCGATCATGGAGTATCTGGAAAGCGTTCTGCCGGAGGATGCGATCTTCACCAATGGCGCCGGCAATTACGCCACCTGGGTGCATCGCTTTCACCGCTTCCGCCGTTTCGCCACGCAAGGCGCGCCGACTTCTGGCTCGATGGGCTATGGCACGCCGGCAGCCGTGGCCGCCAAGGCGCTTTTCCCCAAGCGGCCCGTTCTGGCCTTTGCCGGCGATGGCTGCTTCATGATGAACGGCCAGGAATTCGCCACCGCCGTGCAGGAGAACCTGCCGATCATCGTGGTGGTGGTGAACAACGGCATTTTCGGCACGATCCGCATGCATCAGGAGCGCGAATATCCCGGCCGTGTTTCCGGCACCTCGATCAACAACCCCGATTTCGCAGCGCTTGCCCGTGCCTATGGCGGGCATGGCGAGACAGTGGAGAAGACGGAAGAATTTGCGGGTGCCTTCGAACGCGCGCAGGCGAGTGGTAAACCGGCGCTGATCGAGATCAAGCTCGACCCGGAAGCCATCACGCCGGCAAAGACGCTGACGGATATTCGTGAGAAGCGCTGAGCATCGTTGGCCAACAGCCATGGCAGCGCGTGCCTTCTCCCCCGCCCTTCGACAGGCTCAGGATGAGGGAGAAGGCAGATTGACCGTGCTATCTTTGATCAGGCGGGATTACGTTTGAAAGCCCACTGATAGGTTGGGTTCCGACTTGCTACCAACACAGCCCTCATCCGGAGCCTCTTGAGCTTGCCGAAAGGCGAAGGGCGGGGGCGGCATGGAGGGTGCAGCGTGAAATCAATAAGAGCAGGCGCTTGCCCCTCATCCCCCTGCCGGGACCTTCTCCCCGCTTGCGGGGAGAAGGAGCGCGTCATTGGCTGTTGAGCAGAAATGAAGCGCGCTGGTCAGGCGGAATTTTGCGCTATTCGGGAAGCGAGCCGGGAGCTTGAACCACCTATTCGAGGCGATCGCAACGACACCACACGCACCAACACAGCCCTCATCCTGAGCCTCTTGAGCTTGCCGAAAGGCGAAGGGCGGGGGCGGCATGGCGCGTGCAGCGCAAAATCAATAGGAGCAGGTGCTCGCCCCTCATCCCCCTGCCGGGACCTTCTCCCCGCCAGCGGGGAGAAGGAGCGCGTCATTAACTGTTGAGCAGAAATGAAGCGCGCTGGTCAGGCGGCGTCGAAATCGAGAACCAGTTTTTTCGCCGTGGGGCGGGTCTGGCAGGCGAGCGTGAAGCCGGCTTCCACTTCCCAGGGTTCCAGCGAAAAGTTCACGGCCATTTCCGACTGTCCCTCCACAACGCGGCAGCGGCAGGTGCAGCACATGCCGCCGGCGCAGGAATAAGGCAGTTCGATGCCGGCCTTGTGGGCGGCGTCGAGCACGGTGCCATCGGTATCCTGCATGGAAAAGCTGCGGCGCACGCCGTCAACCACGACCTCAATGGCAACGCCATCCTGAACAGCCTCACGCGCGGCCTTCGACGCCTTGCGCGGGGCCGGCGCCTCCCCGGAGGGCGTGAAGCGCTCGAAGCGGATGCGGTCGCGCTCGACACCCATGCTCTGAAGCGCACCGGAAACCGCATCGATCATCTCGCCGGGGCCGCAAAGGAACACCCCATCCATGGCGGCGGGCTCGATGAGACCACCAGCGGCCAGCTCGCCAACACGCTCTGCATCGATACGACCGTTCAGAAGCTCCACATCCTGCGTTTCGCGCGACAGGAGATGGATCAGCGTGAAGCGGTTCATATAGCGGTCCTTGAGGTCGTTCAGTTCCTCAAGGAACATGATCGTCTCGGTGGAGCGGTTGCCATAGACCAGCGTGATCGTGCTGTCGGGCTCATGGGCCAGAACCGTGCGGGCGATGGAAAGCATCGGCGTGATGCCGGAACCGGCGGCAAACAGAAGGTAATCGTGGCGCTCGCCCTTGAGCGCGGTAAAACGCCCCTGCGGCGGCATCACGCGGATCGTGTCGCCGACCGAAAGCACATCGTTGACGAAGGTGGAGAAGCGGCCATCGGCAACTTTCTTCACGCCGACGCGCAGATAGGGATCGCCGGGCGCGGAACAGATGGAATAGGAGCGGCGGGCTTCCTTGCCGTCAATGTCGGTGGCGAGCGTCAGATACTGGCCGGGTGTGAAGGCAAAGGCCTCGGCCTGATCGGCCGGGATCTCAAAGGCGATCGCCACGGCTTCGGGTGTCTGGCGCTCGATGGAGGCCACTTTCAGATCGTGAAAACGCGGGGCCATGGTCACCTCGGTCTGGGTTCTGTCAGATACATTTGAAATAGTCGAAAGGCTCGTGGCAGCTCTGGCAGCGGTAAAGCGCCTTGCAGGCCGTGGAGCCGAACTCGGAAATGCGCGCGGTCTCGAGCGAGCCGCAGCGTGGGCATGCCACCTCCGTCTCGCCGAACAGGGCGCGAATGGAATTGGAGGCTTTTGCCGGAGGTGCGATGCCGTAAGCGCGCAGCTTTTCCCGCCCCTCCGCCGTGATCCAGTCCGTGGTCCAGGCAGGAGAGATGACGCGCTCCACCCGCGGCTCGAAACCCGCCTCACGCAGCGCCGTTTCCACCGCTAGTTCAATGGCGAGCACCGCCGGGCAACCCGTATAGGTGGGCGTGAGGCGGGCGACGGCAACGTTCCCCTCCACCTCGACACCGCGCAGGATGCCGAGATCGGCAATGGTGACGGCGGGGATTTCCGGATCAACCACGGCGGCGGCGGCGCGATAGGCGCTCTCTTCCTTCTCCCTGCGCGCGGGGAGAAGGTGGCCCGAAGGGTCGGATGAGGGGCTTTGCACAGCATCCGAGAGGCAGGCTCGCCCCTCATCCCCCTGCCGGGACCCGCCGGGGCCGAGCCGCTGGTCTCGGCCCGTCCTTTGGACCCCCGCAGGCGGGGAGAAGGAGGCTGTCACGACCTTATCCGACCTCGCGCTCACCAGGTCATCCCCGGATAGGTGCGCTGCATGTATTGCAGCTCGGCGAGCAGGAAGCCCAGCGCTTCGCCGTGACGGCCCTGACGGCCGCCAGTCTGGCCATAGGGCGTTTCCACCCATTCAAGGCCAGCCTCGGCAAAGACCGGGCCAACAATGGCGTCGAAGGCAGGCCGCAGGGTGGACGGGTCGGGCGCGATGCCGGCCTCGGCCATGGCACGGGTGACGTCGTCGCTCTCGAACAGTTCGTCCACATAGGGCGCGAGCGCCTCGACAGCGGCCTTCATGCGGCGGGTGCTTTCCTCGGTGCCGTCGCCAAGGCGCACCACCCATTCGCCGGCATGGCGGATGTGATAGGCGACTTCCTTCTGGGCCTTGGCGGCGATGCCGGCGAGATGCTCGTCGGTCGACGTCATCATGGCCTGCCAGAGCGGCTGCATGAAGGCTGCGAAATAGAACTGGCGCAGCATGGTGTGTGCGAAATCGCCGTTCTGGCGCTCGGCCATCAGGCAGTTCACATATTCACGTTCACGGCGCATATAGGCCAGCTGATCCTCGTCGCGGTCCTTGCCCTCGACCTCGCCGGCATATTGGTAGAGCGACCGCGCCTGACCAATGAGATCGAGCGCCATGTTTGGCATGGCGAGATCTTCTTCCAGCATGGGCGCGTGACCGCACCACTCTGAAAGCCGGTGGCCGAGAACCAGATGGTCGTCGGCAAGGCGCAGCAGGAACGCCGTCAGCGTTTCACGAGAGATGGAAGACGCGGCAGCCATTACATATGTCCCACATCTTCGGGAATGTCATAGAAGGTCGGGTGACGGTAGACCTTCGACATTGCCGGCTCGAAATTCTCGTCCTTGTTTTCCGGGTCCGACGCGGTGATCGCAGACGACGGCACGACCCAGATGGAGGTGCCCTCGCCCCGGCGCGTGTAGACATCGCGCGCGGCCTGCAACGCCATCACCTCGTCGACGGCGTGAACCGAACCGCAATGCTTGTGTGCCAGCCCGTTGCGCGGGCGGATGAAAACTTCCCAAAGGGGGATCAGGTTCTTCGTCATGTCACTCACTCCGCCGCCATTTTCGCCGCCTCGCGGCGGGCTTTGCGTTTTTCCGCATGGACAAGGGCCGCCTCGCGCACCCATGCGCCATCCTCCCAGGCTTTCCGCCGCGCCGCGATGCGCTCGCGGTTCATGGGGCCATGCCCCTTCACCACACGCCAGAACTCGTCCCAGTCGATGGCACCGAAATCGTACCCGCCCTTCTCCTCGTTCCATTTCAGATCGGGATCGGGAAAGGTCAGGCCGATGAACTCGCCCTGCGGCACCGTCGCATCGACGAATTTCTGTCTGAGCTCGTCATTGGTGAAACGCTTGATCTTCCACTTCATGGACTGGTCGCTGTGCTGGCTGTCGCTGTCGGAAGGACCGAACATCATGAGCGAGGGCCACCACCAGCGGTTCAGCGCATCTTGCGCCATCTCCTTCTGCTCGGGCGTGCCGCGCGCAAGCGTCATCATGATCTCGTAGCCCTGACGCTGATGGAAGCTTTCTTCCTTGCACACCCGGATCATGGCGCGCGCATAGGGACCATAGGAACAGCGGCAGAGCGGAATCTGGTTCATGATGGCCGCCCCATCCACCAGCCAGCCGATCGCGCCGATGTCGGCCCAGGTCTGCGTCGGGTAGTTGAAGATGGAGGAATACTTCGCTTTGCCACTGAGAAGCTCTTCGGTCATCTCCTCGCGCGAAACGCCCAGCGTCTCGGCGGCGGAATAGAGATAAAGCCCGTGGCCGCCCTCATCCTGCACCTTGGCAAGGAGTGCCGCCTTGCGGCGCAGCGAGGGAGCGCGCGTGATCCAGTTGCCTTCCGGCAACATGCCGACAATCTCGGAATGCGCGTGCTGGCCGATCTGGCGAACGAGCGTCTTGCGGTAGCCCTCCGGCATCGGGTCGTTGGGCTCGATCTTCTCTTCGGCATCGATGCGCGCCTGAAAGGCGGCAAGAAAGGCCTCGTCTTCCTTGGTATCGGTCTTCGCGCCGATAAGCCCTTGGCTATACATCGCTCGTCCTCCATGCTCACGCGCGGCTCAGGGCGGGGCAAAGCCCACGCATGACATGTAACAAAAAATACAATTCATGACAATATTTCGTAACGCTTTTTGGAGATTCGAGTGACATGACCGATCCGTTCGACACCGAAAAGGCACTTGGCGCGGCAAAGGAGACGCTCCAAACTGTCTTCGCACCGTGGATCCAAGCGCTGGCAATCGAAGCGCTATCGGCGGATGAGACGGGGGTCGATTTCCGTCTTCCGGAAAATGCCGATCTGGTGCATGTGGGCGGGGTGATCTGCGGGCAGGCGACGGCTTCCGCCGCCGACACCTGCGCCGTGGCAGCGCTTTCCGCCGCCAATGGCCACTTTCGAACCTGCACCACGGTGGACATGACCACGCATTTCATCCGGCCTTTGAAGCCGGGTCCGCTCGCAATCCGCGTCGAGATCCTGTCGAATGGTCGGCGCATGGCCTATGTGCGGGTGGAGATGCGGGGCGAAAGCGACCCTCGCCTGGCCTTCACCGCGACCGGAGCCTATGCCTATCTCGAATAAAATGAAGCCCTTCATTTGGCCGGAAGCGCACGTGAACCGATGGGTCATTCAGCCTTCCGCAACGGAAACACAAAAAACCACAACCGGCTTCCGCGCATGATAAATATGGCTTAGCATGCATAGAGGGAGGCAACCCACCACCGACAGCAGACAATTTCTCCTGTGGCTGGCCAGCGGCGGCAGGTCCACCCTGATAACAATGGGTCAGTTCTGAATGTCGATCATCAAACGCAACAACATCAATGTCAGCGGCGAAGGCCAGAAGCCGATGATCTTCGCTCATGGTTTCGGGTGCGATCAGAACATGTGGCGTTTCGTTGCACCGGAATTCGAGCGCGACCACAAGGTGATCCTGTTCGACCATGTCGGTGCGGGCCGCTCTGATCTTGGTGCCTATGATCAGAAGAAATACGCCACGCTGGAAGGTTACGCGGATGACGTGGTGGAGATCTGCGAAGCGTTAAATGTCGAGAACGGTATTTTTGTCGGACACTCGGTGAGCGCCATGATCGGCGCACTGGCATCGATCAAGTCGCCCAAGCATTTCGAGAAGCTGGTGCTGGTCTGCCCCTCCCCCTGCTATCTCAATGACGGAGACTATCAGGGCGGGTTTTCGCGCCAGCAACTGGAAGAACTCCTGGAGTTTCTCGACGAAAATCACATGGGCTGGTCGGCGCAGATGGCGCCCTTGATCATGGGCAATGCGGATCGCCCCGAGCTTTCAGAAGAGCTTGAGAACAGCTTCTGCCGGACTGATCCGGATATTGCCCGCGCATTCGCACGTGCAACCTTCCTGTCCGATAACCGGGCCGATCTGGCCTCGGTTCGCCCCGCGTGTCTCGTGCTGCAATGCAAGGAAGATGTCATCGCGGGTCAACAGGTCGGAAAATACGTGAAAGAGCACATACCCGATGCGCATCTGGCCCTTATTGATGCCTACGGACACTGCCCAAATCTGAGCGCACCCGATGAGGTGATCAAGGCCATGAGGAATTTCGTGTGAACGTGGTCTACAAGAACGCGGTGGATGATGCGGAGGAGCTTTATGAAAACGCTCCCTGCGCCTATGTCTCGTTGCACCCCAGCGGCTATATCCTGCGCGCCAATCAAACGCTCGTGGACTGGCTCGGCTATTCGAAAGAGGAACTCGCAGGCAAGGCGTTTCATGACATTCTGAGCGCCCCGGGGCGCATCTTCTATGAAACCCACTTTGCCCCCCTGCTGCGCATGCAGGGTTTTTTCGACGAGGTGGCGCTCGATCTCTCCGACGCTTCGGGCACCACAATGCCAGTGCTTGCAAACGCCCGCGAAGTGCGCGACGCCGATGGCGCGCCCCTCTCCGTGCGCATCGCGCTGTTTCGGGCGCGTCAACGCCGGCAATATGAGCGGGAACTTCTGGAAGCGCGCCGCGCAGCCGAAAAGGCCCGTGAAGAACTCGCCACACTCAACGCATCGCTGGAGGAACGCGTCGAGAATGCGGTTCAAAAGCGGATCAAGCTGGAACAGGGACTCTGGTACGAAAAGCAGACGGCGAAACTGCGCGAGCAGTTTGTCGCCGTGCTCGGCCACGATCTGCGCAACCCTTTGGCCTCCATCCGCAGCGGCGCGGAGATTCTGGCGCGAGACCCCGATCCGGAGAAACGCGAGAAAGTCGTCACCCTCATGCGCTCCAGCATTGCGCGGATGAGCAGTCTCATCGACGACATGCTTGACCTGGCGGCGAGCCGCCTTGGCAAAGGCATGGCGGTGGAGATGAAGAGGGTCGAACTCGGGCCCGTCATCCAGCAGGTGGTGGACGAGGTCGTTGCCGGTCGCGATGAGGCGAGGATTGAAACACAGATCGATCTTCCGGATCCGATCGAGTGTGACGAGGGGCGCATCGGCCAGCTCGTTTCCAATCTCGTGGGCAATGCCATCGATCATGGCTCCGAGGGTGAAGCCGTCCGCGTTGTTTCCGCATGCCGCAACGGCGTTCTCTCAATCCGCGTCACCAATGCCGGCGGGCCGATTCCTCCGGACGTGCGCGTCAGGCTCTTCCAGCCCTTTTCCCGCGCCGAAGTGCGCGCGCATCAGAAAGGGCTGGGCCTTGGGCTGTTCATCGCTTCCGAAATCGCCCGCGCCCACAAAGGCAAGCTGGAGGTTGAAAGCGACGAGAAGGAAACGACGTTTCTGTTTTCAATGCCTCAAACAGCGCCGCAAACAGTTCCTTGAATAGCCCCTCAGGCGACCAAACCGAGCTGACAGGAGAACGCGCGCTGCGCCTTACTCCTCTTTCACCCATCGCGCCTGAGTGCCGTAAAGCGGCACGGTGGAGATCGCCATCTTGGCCGAACCATCCTGCACCTGACGGGCGTGGGAGAGATAAATCAGCGTGTCGTTCTTCTCGTCGTAAATGCGCTTGACGACGACCGACTTCCAGATCAGCGACTGGCGCTGTTTGAACACCTCCTCGCCATCCTCGCCAAGATCGATGTCACCAATGACAATGGGCCCCGTCTGTCGGCAAGAAATGGAGGAGTTGGAGGGGTCCTCAAACCAGTTTCCCTTCTGCAGCCGGTCGATCATACCGCGATCGAAATAGGTGACGTGGCAAGTGACACCCTCCACTTCGGGATCGCTCACGGCCTCTATCACGATGTCGTTTCCGAGCCAGTCCACGCCCACCTCACCCACCTGCTCGCCAGAGGCCGGGCTCGCGGCAAGGGCGGTCATCAGAAACGAAGCGGCAATGAAGGAAGGGCGCATGGACTGATCCTTTCGTTACGACGATGCGTTCTGCGCATATGGGGCAATTTGCGCGATATTGAAGTCCTCTCGCTGAAAACCGGGTCTGAAGAGCAAGGAACATGTCGGATCACGGCATTGCTTCTCGTCCTTCGAACTTGAGGGCAGTGACAAGGGAGAAACAAGATGCGTCCGCTTCTGACTGTTTTTGAGAAATCACCCGACCGTGGGCAGGGTCATGCCCGCGACATGCGTGTGCGCTGGGCGCTTGAGGAGGTCGGGCAGGATTATGATATCCGCACCGTTTCGTTCCAGCAAATGAAGGAGCCCAGTCATCGCAGGCTCCAGCCGTTCGGCCAGATCCCCACCCTTGAAACGGGCACGGTGAGCCTGTTTGAAACGGGCGCCATCCTTCTTCACATTGCCAGCGAACATACCGGTCTTCTGCCGGAAGATGAACGGGCGCGCGCGAAGGCACTCTCCTGGTTCTTTGCCGCCCTGAACACCATAGAGCCACCCATCGTCGAGCGGGAGGCTGCAGGCTATACAGTACGGGACCGCCCCTGGTTCGGTGAACTCCTCGCCCTCCTCGACGAAAAGGTCGATCTCCGGCTCAGGGATCTTTCGGATGCGCTTGCAGAACGGGACTGGCTTTGCGGCCATTTCAGCCTGGCCGACATCATGATGGTGACCGTGCTGCGCCGGCTGGAGGGCAGTTCACTCATTGAGAAACACGCCAGCCTCTGCGCCTATATGGAGCGCGGCACGAGCCGTCCCGACTATCAGCGCGCATTCGACGCACAGCATGCGCTCTATCGCGCGCGATGAGTTTGCGGGTTCTGCCGGCTGATGACATGACACTGCATCACTGCCTGCATCGGTTGCTGAAACTCATTCCGGAACGAAGATCCCTTCATCCAGCGCCCAGAGGCACATCCCGGCATCGCCAGCTTGTGGATTATGCTTCGATTCCGCGATCCACTCCAGAAGCGCCCGCGCCTCCTGCGGCGCGACGGCGAGGGTCGCCTTGGCGGAATTCAGACGCACCTGCATGTTTCGATGCTCATAGAGTTTCATGAACAGCCGCCGCCGATCTCCTGGCCGCGTGCGTAGTTCATTCTTAATCGAAATCAGTTCGTCGAAGAGCTTGTTAAAACGGGAAATTTCATTTCCCAACAGCGCATGATCCTGTTCCATGCCAATTTCAGCGGCACGCGCGATGAGGCTATCGTCCGACTGGTTTGCAAGACGAGCGGCTTTGGACTTCATTTCAGCACTCTAAACTCTCTCAGTGCATATCGCCCCATCAATTCGCGTTCCTCCCGGCGGCTTTCTACCTTCGCCCAAACCGTGGTCCATACATCAGAAATGAAAGTACATCCTTGGCATAGACTTCCTGCGGAAGCGCCCTGGCATCAATGATGGATTGAACAATCTGAATGGCCTTATCCGGAGAAAGAGGGTGGGCATGTTTGGCGGCGTTCAGCCGCACTTGAGGATTGTCGTGATCAAACAGTTCGATCAGCGCATGACGCTGATCGCCCGGGCGCGCTTCCAGTTCTTCAACCAGCTTTTTGATTTTCATATAAGCGCGATTGTAAGGCCCGGTCTCAAGATATAGCAGCGCCTCATGCTGCGTCAGGCTCAGTTCTATGAAGCGTTGCAGCATCTCATCGACGGGAGCGTTATTCTTGCGTCTCGTCATCATTTGAAAGTTCCAAGCCGCTGCAACGCAAAAGGCCGGCCTCTACCCGCCCGCGCCCTGACGCCCTCGAAGAAGTTGCTGAAACAAGAATCCTCCCAAATCATTGGATTTGGCAGCAGACCTATCCAAGCGTCCAACCCATCCAGCATGTTCAATGAACGGGCCTGGGTTTCGGTATGATGTCGAGATGTCATCTTCGCAACAACTCCATCATTCCGGTTCAAGAGGTCCATTGATCAAGTAGTCAAGCACGGTCCTGGCATCCGCTTCCTGTGGATGTCTTTTGGCATCGATGATGGATTGAACGACCTTAATGGCCGGACCTGGGAAAAGGGGATGGGCATATGTGGCTGCGTTCAAACGCACTTGCGGGTTTGGATGGTCGAAAAGATCGACCAGAACATGCCGCTGATCACCGGGGCGTGCTTCCAGTTCTTCCGCCAAACCTTTAATCTTAAGATAAGCGCGATTGTAGGGCCGTGTTTCGAGATATAGCACAGCCTCATGCTGCGTCAGGCTGAGGTCGATAAACCGCCGGATAATCTGATCGACGGAGAGCTCACTTCTCTTCTTCACCGTCATCTCAAAACTCCATGTTCCCTCAATGCCGACAGTCCTATCTCTACCCGCCTGCGCCAAGTGGCATTACGGAGAGCCTCTCGAGGAGAAAGGCCACCGAACTTGCCATTTCTTTTGGCATACCAGGCCGTGATCTCCCAATGCTTGTACCGTGGAACCAGCACCTTGTTGTCGGGGCTCTCGATCATCTCCCGCGAAAATCCGTCACGATATGCCGGCGTTTTCTCAACTATATGGTGTATATCATAGCCCGGACTCGGTACAGTCGCACGTTCCTTAAGTTCCTCCAGCGCGCGCGGCTCGTCAGAGTAGGATCGGATCGTGTGCCCGGCTTCGTTCGCCAGCCAGCCGACCCGCGCGAGAAAGCGAACCTGCTGCCAAAGCGGAAGCGTCCGCAGATACCGGGCCGCAGCACGGCCGATCCGATTGCGCTCACGCGCCCGCGCAGGCCTCCTGTGGGGATCTTCGGCTCGTCCGGGTCGCCGCTGACGGCCACAATTTTCGCACGGCCATCGTCCCGTGCAGGTCCGCCCCAGTCGCCACCCGGCCCAGTCCACCGCCCACCGTAGCGGTAACCACGCGGAACACGGGGTTGGTGCGGGTTGAAACTTGCTTATGCAATCTCAATATCCACCGCGCTCTCGCGGATGGATTGCCGTGGGTTCAGGAGCGACGTCCTACGTCAACAACGCTGGACAACCATCATTCTCGGGGCAATGGCCCGAACATCAGATAATCAAGCGCGCTCCTGGCATGCGCTTCCTGCGGATATTTTTTGGCATCAATGATGGATTGAACGACTTGAATAGACTCCTCCGGGAAAAGAGGATGAGCATATTTGGCTGCGTTCAATCGCACTTGAGGGTTTGGATGGTCGAACAGATCGACTAGAACACGACGCTGATCACCGGGGGACAACCTGAGCTTGTCAACTAGTTTGCGGATTTTCTCATAGGCGCGATTGTAGGCCCGCGTTTCTAGATAAAGCACGGCCTCATGCTGTGTCAGGCTGAGATCGATGAATTCTTGCACTGTGGCGTCAGCCGGAACCGCTTTCCCTTTCTTCACCATCATCTCAAAACTCCATGATATCGCAGTGCAAACAACCCTATCTCAACGCGCTTTTGCCAGGACTCACTGCGAAGATACTCTCGAGGTGAAAGACCTCCAAATCTCTCATCCTTCGTTGCATACCAGGCCGTGATCTCCCAATGCTTGTACCGCGGTACCAGGACCTTGTTCTGCGGGCTCTCGATCATCTCCCGCGAAAATCCGTCACGATATGCCGGCGCTTTCTCAACTATATGGTGTATATCATAGCCCGGACTCGGTACAGTCGCACGTTCCTTAAGTTCCTCCAGCGCGCGCGGCTCATCAGAGTAGGATCGGATCGTGTGCCCGGCTTCGTTCGCCAGCCAGCCGACCCGCGCGAGAAAGCGAACCTGCTGCCAAAGCGGAAGCGTCCGCAGATACCCGGCCGCAGCACGGCCGATCCGATTGCGCTCACGCGCCCGCGCAGGTCTCCTGTGGGGGATCTTCGGCTCGTCCGGGTCGCCGCTGACCGCCACAATTCTCGCACGGCCATCGTCCCGTGCAGGTCCGCCCCAGTCGCCACCCGGCCCAGTCCACCGCCCACCGTAGCGGTAACCACGCGGAACACGCGGCTGAGCGGGATTGAAGTTCGCCCGCGCCTCCAGCAAGGCCTGCAAATGCCAAGCCCGTATCAGAAACGCGCCTTCGGCATAGGCCGCGCGCAGCGCCGCATATTCCCTGGCAAGTTCTCGCTCGTCACCTTCGCTGACCATCTGACCCCGCCTCATTCAACGGGGCTATGATCGGGCCACTGCGGGTGGCGAGGATAAAATTCCTAACCTTTTCTTGATGCGATGCGGGGAACGATGCGCGTTCCGAAGACAATTCAGATGCTTGGTCAGATGCTTGGGAAAAGAAAAAAGATCAGGATTGCGGGTATGAGCGCGGGTTTATCCCCGGACGGGGCCAGCCCTTATCGCATCCTCATGACGAACCGTCTCGATAAGCGCCGTTCCTCAGGCCAGAAACAACCCCTCCAGAAACCGCGCGGCATCCTCGAAACGGCCCTCGCCACCGCGCTTTTCGCCCAACACCGCACGCACCTGCACGTCGAAATCGGCATAGTGCTGGGTGGTCGCCCAGATGGCGAAGATGAAGTGGTAGGGATCGCTCTTTTTCAGGCGTCCCGCGCGCATCCATGTGGCGATGATCGCGGCTTTCTCGTCCACCAGTTCCTTCAATTCGCCTTCCAACAGCGGCAGGATACGCGGTGCGCCCTGCAGGATTTCATTGGCAAACAGCCGGCTCTCGCGCGGGAAATCACGCGACATCTCGATCTTGCGGCGAATATAGGAGCGGATTTCGGTGTGCGGATCACCCGCCGCATCCATCTCGCGCAGGGGGGCGAGCCAGGTCTCCATGAGACGGTGAATCAAAGTCGCAAAAATCTCCTCCTTGTTCTTGAAATAATAGAGGAGATTGGGCTTCGACATGCCGGCCGCATCGGCAATCTGGTCAATGGTCGAGCCGCGAAACCCGTGCTGGGAAAAAACCTCCAGCGCGGCCTCGCCGATCAGTTCGCGCTTTTCGCGCTGGATGCGGGTGCGCTTTGGACGGGCGGCGGGCTTGTCCATCAGGTGGCCTCGCCCGCATGGCGGACATCACCAGCCCATGGCGAAAGGCCACGCTGGTCCAGCCGATTAGTCCACTGTGGAATGCGCCAGCGCAAGGACATTTCCCCTACTATCCCCTTGACCGCCAACATGGCGGTGTTAACGTTTGTCCAAACGGTCAAAAATTGCGTAGCATATCTTCGCGCAAAGCACCAAGCATTGACCGGGACAAGCCGAGCGAAACAACAATCAGGGGAAGCTTGGTCATGCTCGACAGGCTCAACAAGCGGCCGAACGATCTGTCTGCGTTCTGGATGCCGTTCACCGCGAACCGGCAGTTCAAGGAAACGCCGCGCATGCTGGTCGCCGCCAAGGACATGCATTTTACCGCCGAGGATGGCCGCAAGATCATGGATGGCACGGCAGGCTTATGGTGTGTGAACGCCGGCCACTGCCGGCCGAAGATCACCGAGGCCATTCAGCAGCAGGCAGCACAGCTCGACTATGCGCCCGCCTTCCAGATGGGGCATCCCATCGCGTTCGAATTCGCCAACCGGCTGGCAGCGATTGCCCCGGAAGGCATGGACCATGTGTTCTTCACAAATTCCGGCTCGGAGAGCGTCGATACGGCGCTGAAGATCGCGCTTGCCTATCACCGCGCCAAGGGCGACGGCTCCCGCTTCCGCCTGATCGGCCGCGAACGTGGCTATCATGGCGTCAATTTCGGCGGCATCTCGGTGGGCGGCATCGTTGCCAACCGCAAGATGTTCGGCACGCTTCTGACGGGCGTCGACCACATGCCGCACACGCATCTGCCCGGCCAGAACGCGTTCACGCGCGGCGAGCCCGAGCATGGCGGCGACCTGGCCAACGAGCTGGAGCGCATCGTCACGCTGCACGACGCCTCGACGGTGGCGGCGGTGATTGTCGAGCCGGTGGCCGGTTCCACGGGCGTGCTGATCCCGCCGAAGGGCTATCTGAAGCGTCTGCGCGAGATCTGCGACAAGCACGGCATTCTCTTGATCTTCGATGAGGTCATCACCGGTTTCGGCCGCCTCGGCGCGCCGTTTGCTGCGGATTATTTCGGCGCGGTGCCGGACATCATGACCACCGCCAAGGGGGTGACCAACGGCGTCATCCCCATGGGTGCGGTTTTCGTGAAGAAGGAAATCCACGACGCTTTCATGAACGGGCCCGAACACCTGATCGAGTTTTTCCACGGCTACACCTATTCGGGCAATCCGATTGCCTGTGCGGCGGGTCTGGCCACGCTCGACACCTACCAGGAAGAAGGGCTGCTCACGCGCGCCTCGGAGCTTGCCGACCACTGGGCCGATGCGCTGCACTCGCTCAAGGGCGAACCGCATGTGATCGACATCCGCAACATCGGTCTCGTCGGCGCGGTGGAGCTTGAGGGCATTCCCGGCGAACCGACGAAGCGCGCCTTCTCCGCCTTCCTGAAAGCCTATGAGCGCGGTTTCCTGATCCGCACCACCGGCGACATCATCGCCCTTTCGCCGCCGCTGATTATCTCGAAAGGCCAGATCGACGAGCTGATCGACAATCTGCGCGACGTTTTGAGGATGATCGACTGACATGGCGACGGAACGCGAAAAGGCCACCCATGAGGTACTGATCGACGACGAGCGCGTGCGCGTGACCCGCTGGGATTTCGCGCCGGGCGCGGAAACCGGCTGGCACCGCCATGGCATGGACTATGTGATCACCACGCTCACGCCCTGCGCCTTCCATCTGGAAATGCCGGGTGGCGAAACCGTGCACAACAACCTTGAAGCGGGCGTTTCATACCGCCGCGACGAGGGCGTGGAGCACAATGTCATCAATGGCGGCGACAAACCGATGTCGTTCGTCGAAGTGGAATTGAAGTAAGGGACAACACAACATGGCCGCACCGGGCGAGAACCTGAAGATCAACGCCGACCGCCTCTGGGATTCACTCATGGAGATGGCGAAGATCGGGCCTGGTGTGGCCGGCGGCAACAACCGCCAGACACTGACCGACGAGGACAGCGAAGGCCGCAAACTCTTTCAGAAATGGTGCGAGGAAGCCGGGCTCGAAATGGGCGTGGACGAAATGGGCACCATGTTCGCGACACGGGCAGGCACCGATCCGGACGCCCTGCCCGTCTATGTGGGCTCCCACCTCGACACCCAGCCGACGGGCGGAAAATATGACGGCGTGCTCGGCGTTCTGGGTGGGCTCGAGATCATCCGCTCGATGAACGATCTCGGTATCAAGACCAGGCACCCCATCGTCGTGACCAACTGGACCAATGAGGAAGGCACGCGCTTTGCGCCGGCCATGCTGGCGTCGGGCGTGTTTGCGGGCGTCCATGAGCGCGACTGGGCCTATGACCGCACGGACGCGGAAGGCAAGCGCTTCGGCGACGAGCTGGAGCGCATCGGCTGGAAGGGCGACGAGCCTGTCGGCCAACGCAAGATGAAGGCCTTCTTCGAATTGCACATCGAGCAGGGACCGATCCTTGAGGACGAGCTCGTCGACATCGGCGTCGTCACCCATGGGCAGGGCCTGTGGTGGCTGCAGGTAACGCTGACCGGCAAGGAGAGCCACACCGGCTCGACACCGATGCCCAAGCGCCGCAATGCCGGGCTCGGCATGGCGCGGGTGACGGAGCTGGTGCATGAAGTGGCGATGGACCACCAGCCAAACGCCGTGGGCGCCATCGGCCATGTGGAGGTCTACCCCAATTCCCGCAACGTCATTCCGGGCAAGACGGTGTTTACCGTCGACATCCGCTCGCCTGACGAGAAGACGCTGAACAAAATGCGCGCGAAGATCGAGGCGGGCATCGAGACGATCTGCGACGCGCTCGACATCAAATTCGAGATCGAGCCGGTCGGCCATTTCGCCCCGGTCACCTTCGACGAAGGCTGCGTGAAGGCGATCCGCGACGCCGCCGAACGGCTTGGCTATTCGCATCGCGACATCGTTTCGGGCGCCGGACACGACGCCTGCTGGATCAATCAGGTGGCGCCGACCGCCATGGTGATGTG
Organism: Nitratireductor sp. ATLC21; assembly: GCF_057196525.1. NCBI lineage: Bacteria > Pseudomonadati > Pseudomonadota > Alphaproteobacteria > Hyphomicrobiales > Phyllobacteriaceae > Nitratireductor > Nitratireductor sp. ATLC21. Next base: position 979,760 of record NZ_JBXUOU010000001.1, read on the forward strand.
CCCCTGCGTCGACGGGCTTTCGCACAATGAGGCGGAAGAGATCACGAAGGAGTGGGCGCAAGCGGGTGCGGACGTTCTTTTCCATGCCGTGGTGGAAACGGCGGAGATCGTCGAATGATCTGACGATCCCCCAAATCCGCCGAGGACAACACAATAAGAGGGGAAACTCATGTCCAAGGTCATCAGAAACGGAACCATCGTCACGGCCGACCGGACGTGGAAGGCCGACATTCTCGTACAGCACGACAAGATCGTGGCGATCGGCCACGATCTTCATGGCGATCATGAGATCGACGCCACCGGCTGCTATGTGATGCCGGGCGGGATCGACCCGCACACCCATCTGGAAATGCCCTTCATGGGCACCTATTCGAGCGACGATTTCGAAAGCGGCACCCGCGCTGCCGTCTCGGGCGGCACGACGATGGTGGTGGATTTCTGCCTGCCCTCGCCCGGTCAATCCCTGCTGGAAGCCATCCAGATGTGGGACAACAAGTCGACCCGGGCGACCTGCGACTATTCCTTTCACATGGCGATCACCTGGTGGGGCGAGCAGGTGTTCAACGAGATGCCAGAGGTGGTGGAAAAGGGCATCACCTCCTTCAAGCATTTCATGGCCTACAAGGGCGCGCTGATGGTGGACGATGACGAGATGTATTCGTCGTTCCAGCGCTGTGCGGAACTGGGCGCCCTGCCCCTCGTCCATGCCGAAAACGGCGATGTGGTCGCACAGCTTCAGGCAAAGCTTCTGGAGGAAGGCAACAATGGGCCGGAGGCGCACGCCTATTCGCGCCCGCCCGAGGTGGAGGGCGAGGCCACCAACCGAGCCATCATGATCGCCGACATGGCAGGCACGCCGCTTTATGTGGTGCACACATCGTGCGAGCAGAGCCACGAGGCGATCCGCCGCGCGCGGCAGAAGGGCATGCGCGTTTACGGCGAACCGCTGATCCAGCACCTGGTGCTGGACGAAAGCGAATATGCCAATGCCGACTGGGACCATGCCGCGCGCCGCGTGATGAGCCCGCCCTTCCGCAACAAACAGCATCAGGATTCGCTGTGGGCGGGCTTGCAGGCGGGATCGTTGCAGGTGGTGGCGACCGACCATTGCGCCTTCACGACGGACCAGAAACGCTATGGCGTGGGCGATTTCACAAAAATCCCCAATGGAACCGGCGGGCTTGAGGACCGCATGCCCGTTCTGTGGACCTACGGGGTCAATACAGGGCGGCTGACCATGAATGAATTCGTCGCCGTCACCTCCACCAATATTGCGAAAATCCTGAACATGTATCCGCAAAAGGGTGCGATCGTTGAGGGCGCCGATGCGGACATCGTGATCTGGGACCCGGAAGCCACGAAGACGATCTCCGCCCAAAGCCAGCAATCGGCCATCGATTACAATGTGTTCGAGGGTATTGAGGTGAAGGGCCTTCCAAAGACCGTTCTGTCGCGCGGCGAGATCGTGGTCGAGGATGGCGTGGTGAAGCCCAAGCCCGGCCACGGGAAATTCGTGGCGCGCGAGCCGCACATGGCGGTGAACCGGGCGCTTTCGCAATGGAAGGAAGTGACCGCGCCGCGCAAGGTGGAGCGGACGGGCATTCCGGCGAGCGGCGTATAAGGAGGCACATCCATTGAACGCCAACCCAGCAATCCGCCAGGAAGCGTCCTCCCCTCAAACCAGCCAGCCCGTCGTGGAAGCGAAGGGGCTCGGCCTCACCTTCGAAACCAATGACGGGCCGGTGCGTGCGCTCGCCGATGTGGACCTGACCATCAACAAGGGTGAGTTCGTCTCCTTCATCGGCCCATCGGGCTGCGGCAAGACCACGTTTCTGCGTGTGATTGCCGATCTGGAGCAGCCGACCGCCGGCGAAATCCTTGTCAACGGAATGACGCCGGAAGAGGCGCGCCGCAAGCGGGCCTATGGCTATGTGTTTCAGGCGGCGGGGCTCTTTCCCTGGCGCACCATCGAGCAGAATGTCGCCCTGCCGCTGGAGATCATGGGCTATTCGAAGGCAGAGCAGAAAGAGCGCGTGCACCGCACGCTCGATCTGGTGAACCTGGCGGGTTTTGAGAAGAAGTTTCCCTGGCAGCTTTCCGGCGGCATGCAGCAACGCGCATCCATTGCCCGTGCGCTCGCCTTCGACGCCGATCTCCTTCTGATGGACGAGCCGTTCGGCGCGCTCGACGAAATCGTGCGCGACCACCTGAACGAACAGTTGCTAGACCTGTGGGCCCGCACCGGCAAGACCATCGGCTTCGTGACCCACTCGATACCGGAGGCGGTTTATCTTTCGACGCGCATCATCGTCATGTCGCCACGGCCCGGCCGCGTGACGGACGTGATCGATTCCCCGTTGCCAAAGGAACGACCGCTCGACATTCGGGAATCGCCGGAATTTCTGGAAGTCGCACACCGGGTGCGCGAGGGTCTGCGTGCGGGGCATGGCGATGACTGAGCCAATGATTGCCGTTTGCGCCCGCCCCTCATCCTCACCTTCTCCCCGCAGGCGGGGAGAAGGAGGCATAGACGTCGCCGCGTCGTCCTTCTCCCCACGTGCGGGGAGAAGGTGCCGGCAGGCGGATGAGGGGCAGCACCCCGCCCAGCAGGTGAAACTATGACGGCGGCGACGGACACAGCCCCGACCCGCACCACAACGCCCGTCTTCCGCCGCGCGGTGGAAGGCAAAACGCTGCCGATCCTCATCGTGCTCGGCGTCATAATCCTGATCTGGTACGCCTTCACCGTCTATCTCAACGCCCCATGGCAGATCGACGCCTATGAGCGGGCGGGGACGGGATGGACAGCCACCGATCTCGTGCGTGATACGATGGCGCAGGAGCGTCCCGTTCTGCCCTCGCCGCATCAGGTGTTGGCGGAAATCTGGAAAACCACGGTCGGAACCCAGCTCACATCCAAGCGAAACCTGCTCTATCACGCCTGGATCACCCTCTCCTCCACCCTGCTAGGTTTCGTGATCGGCACCGCGCTCGGCGTGCTGCTTGCCGTCGGCATCGTGCACAACAGGGCGATGGACAAATCCGTCATGCCGTGGGTGATCGCAAGCCAGACGATCCCGATCCTGGCGGTCGCACCAATGATCATCGTGGTGCTGAACGCCATCGGCCTCTCGGGCCTTCTGCCCAAGGCGCTGATTTCCACCTATCTCTCCTTCTTTCCCGTTGTGGTGGGCATGGTGAAAGGCTTCCGCAGCCCGGAAGCATTCCAGCTCGACCTGATGCGCACCTACAATGCCAGCGGCACTCAGACCTTCTGGAAACTGCGCTGGCCGGCCGCCCTTCCCTATCTCTTCACCTCCATGAAGGTGGCGGTGGCGATCAGCCTTGTCGGCGCGATTGTCGGCGAACTGCCGACAGGGGCGGTTTCGGGCCTCGGCGCGCGGCTTCTGGCCGGCTCCTATTACGGCCAGACGGTGCAGATATGGTCGGCCCTCTTCATGGCTGCCGCACTCGCGGCCCTCCTGGTGGGGCTTGTAGGCATCGGCCAGCGCGTGGTGATGGCCCGGATGGGAGCAAAGCCATGAACTGGGCCTTGACCGGAGCGCTTCTTTTCTGGGCCGCCGCATGGGCGCTGAACGAGTGGCTCGCCAGGCTGAACCCGCACTCGGCATCCGCCAGACGTGCGCTTGGCCTGCTCATCCCGGCGATCTTCGGTATCACGCTTCTAGTGGTGTGGGAGGGCGTCGTGCGCGGTTTCGACATTTCTCCCGTGCTCCTCACGCCACCCAGCGCCATCTGGACCCGCATCACATCCTCCCTGCCGACACTCTGGGCCGATTTCCAGCAAACCTTCCTGAAGGCGGTTCTGATCGGCTACGCCATCGGCTGCGGCGCCGGCTTCCTGACCGCCATCGCCATCGACCGCTCGCCCTTCCTGCAGCGCGGCCTGATGCCGCTTGGAAACTTCGTCTCCGCCCTGCCGATCATCGGCGTCGCGCCGATCATGGTCATGTGGTTCGGCTTCGACTGGCCCTCCAAGGCCGCTGTCGTCATCATCATGACCTTCTTTCCCATGCTGGTGAACACGGTCGAGGGGCTTTCAGCCTCCTCCGCCATCGACCGCGATCTGATGCGCACCTATGCGTCGTCCTACTGGCAGACGCTTTTCAAGCTGCGCCTGCCGGCGGCAGCCCCCTTCATCTTCAATGCACTGAAAATCAACTCCACGCTGGCGCTGATCGGGGCCATCGTCGCCGAATTTTTCGGCACGCCTATCGTGGGCATGGGGTTCCGCATTTCCACCGAGGTGGGGCGCATGAACATCGATATGGTGTGGGCAGAGATCGCGATGGCGGCTCTGGCAGGCTCACTTTTCTATGGTGCGGTGGCGCTTCTGGAGCGCGCTGTCACCTTCTGGCATCCATCCATGAGGAGTGGATAACCGGCCGCGTGGAGAACGGCGGCCCAATCAAAGAGGGAAGCGAAGATGAAACACGCAGTGAAAGGACTATTGTCCGGCGTACTGATGCTCACCGCCTCACAGGCAATCGCCGCAGACGATGTGACCTTGCAGCTCAAATGGGTGACGCAGGCACAGTTTGCCGGATATTACGTGGCCAAGGACAAGGGCTTCTACGAAGAAGAAGATCTGAACGTTGAGATCAAGCCGGGAGGCCCCGATGCTGCCCCGGTTCAGGTCCTCGTGGGTGGCGGCGCCGATGTTATGGTGGACTGGCTCCCCTCCGCGCTTGCCGCACGGGAAAAGGGTGCCCCGGTGGTCAACATCGCCCAGCCCTTCGCCAGGTCCGGCCTTACCATGGTCTGCCGCAAGGAAACCGGCATCGAGAAACCGGAAGACTTCAAGGGCAAGACGCTGGGCACCTGGTTCTTCGGCAATGAGTATCCGCTCTACAACTGGCTGTCGAAACTTGGCCTGCCGCGAGACGGTTCGGAAGACGGAGTGACGATCCAGAAGATCGGTTTCAATGTTGACCCGCTTTTGCAGAAACAGGCCGACTGCATCACCGCCATGACCTACAATGAATATTGGCAGGTGATTGATGCCGGTCTGACCGAAGACGATATCGTGGTCTTCAACTACACCGACGAAGGCGTGGCGACGCTGGAAGATGGTCTCTACGTGCTGGAAGAGAGGCTTCAGGATCCCGAGTTCGTGGACAGGATGGCGCGTTTTGTAAGGGCTTCGATGAAGGGCTGGATGTGGGCAAAGGACAACCCGGAAGAAGCGGCTATGATCGTGCTCGATAATGACGAAACCGGTGCGCAGACCGAAAAGCACCAAACGCGGATGATGGGCGAAATTGCCAAGCTTTTGGGTGAAGACGCCACACTGGATGAGGCCGCCTATCAGCAGACGGTGGAGACATTGCTGCAGGGCGGATCCGATCCGGTGATCACCAAGCAGCCGGAAGGCGCTTTCACCCACGAGGTGACCAAGAAGGCTATGTGATTGCTTGTATCACGACGCCAGCCTGCGCCGTTGCGTCTCCCGATAGACGCCCGGCGTGGTGCCGGTCTGACGCCGGAAAAAGCGATTGAAATACGCCGGATCCTGAAAGCCCAGCGAGTAGGCTATCGCCTGAACAGGTGTGGGTGTGAAGACCAGATCACGGCGCGCCGCGTCAATCAGACGGCGTGCGAGCAACCGCGAGACGCTCGCACCCGCCTCCCGTCGTGCGATCCGGTTCAGCTGCGCGACCGATACACCGATTTTCTCAGCGTAGAAGGCAACGGGACGATGCTCGCGAAAATGCGTTGCGATCAGTGTCTCCAGTGCCAAGAGCCGCCGGCTGTCGCTGTCTGACCTGCCCTGCGGCTCCGACGAGGATGCTCGCACACCAGCGCGCGCCAGCCGCAGCAGAATTTCGGTAACATGCATGTCCAGCAACAGATCACGGCCCAGAACGGAAGCTTTGCCATGTTCTTCAAGCAACTGAAAGAAAAGGCGCTCCAGATGCGTCCCTTCACCGGCCGTGTCATTCCCCATGGGCACAATGCGCGACTGAGTGAAGTAGGTCGAAAACGCCCTGTCTGACGCACGCGGCAAAGCCAGCCGGTCTGCGAGAACCGTCGCAACGACGCCTTCGGAACCTCGAGCAAAGTGAAACCCATGCGCCGCCCCCGGGGGAATAAAAATGGCGCAAGGAGCGGAAAACACGCCCCCCGCCATATCCTCACCGATCAGCTTTCCCTCTCCTGCGGTCATCCAGAACAGCTGAAAAAGCGCGTTGTGCCGATGCACCGAAATTTCCCAATTGTGCAGCGCACTGCGAGCAGAGAGCGTTTCACAGTGGAGCCAAAAATCAGAGGATTCGCCTGATTCTTCTTGATAAAGTCGGTAGTTTGGAACTCTGGTCCGCATCGCACTTCTCTTCAAACATGATCGAAAAGTGCAATCGTTTGCGACAAATGTCCATTGTCCGACAGCGTTGCGTCTTTCAGTCTTCCCCTCACCAAGGGAGGAAGGACGAAGCGTGCGAACACAAGTCGTCATAATAGGGTCTGGCCCGGCAGGCCTGCTGCTTGGACAGCTTCTTACCAATGCCGGCATCGACAATGTCATTCTCGAGCGGGCGTCGAAGGCACATGTGCTCTCGCGAATCCGCGCAGGCGTGCTTGAGGAAGGCACCGCCGCACTGCTCGATGAAGCCGGTGTGGGCACGCGCATGCGCCGCGAAGGCCTGCCCCATGACGGGTTCGATCTGGCATTCGACAACCGCCGTCACCGGGTTGATCTCCATGCCCTGACCAGCGGCAAACGCGTTCTTGTTTATGGCCAGACAGAGGTCACACAGGACCTGATGGACGGTCGAGGCTCCGCAGGCGCCATCACCGTCTACGAGGCCGGAAAGGTTCAGCCGCACGATTTTGAGGGCGCCCACCCCTATGTGACCTATGAAAAGGACGGGAAGCTCCATCGCATCGATTGCGACTTCATCGCCGGTTGTGATGGTTTCCACGGAATTTCCCGCAAATCCATCCGGCAAGACGCCATCGAAACCTTCGAACGCATCTATCCGTTTGGATGGCTTGGCATCATCGCCGAAGTGCCTCCGGTGGGCGACGAGCTGATCTATGCAAACCACCCACGCGGTTTCGCCTTGTGCTCCATGCGTTCAACGACCCGCAGCCGATACTACGTTCAGGTGGGGGCGGATGAGCACGTCGAGGACTGGTCCGACGACCGCTTCTGGGAGGAGATCCGCAAACGGCTGCCGACAGCCACTGCCGAGGCGATGATCACCGGGCCCTCGATCGAAAAATCCATTGCGCCTCTGCGGTCCTTCGTGGCGGAACCGATGCGCTTTGGCCGTCTGTTTCTGGCTGGCGACGCCGCTCACATCGTGCCCCCCACCGGCGCGAAGGGCTTGAATCTCGCTGCGAGCGACGTGCGCTATCTCTTTGATGCCTTTCGGGAATTCTATATCGAGCGGTCCTCCGCCGGGTTGGACGATTACTCAAACAAGGCACTTGCGCGTGTGTGGAAGGCCGAGCGTTTTTCCTGGTGGATGACGAGCACCCTGCATCGGTTTCCCGACCAGGGCACGTTCGGCCAGCGGATCCAGCATGCGGAACTCGATTATCTGTTCCAGTCGCGTGCCGCGCTTACCATGCTGGCCGAAAATTATGTGGGCCTGCCCTTCTAGCCCGAAACCGAAAAAGATCAGGCCGGAGGAACTTGAAGCGGTTTTGAACCGTCACTCCATGGCGTTCATCGTCAGGAGTTCATAGGCGGCAACCTGTTCGCCTTCCTGATTGTAAACGCCGACATCCCAGCGCACTTCGCCATATTCGTTCTTGCGGCGCGTCTTCTGCTTCACCGTAAGGCGCACCTTGAGCGCATCACCAGGAGAAACCGGTTTCATAAAGCGCAGATTGTCGAGACCATAATTGGCGAGCACCGGGCCCGGTGCCGGATCGACAAACATGCCCGCCGCGAAGGAAAGGATCAGATAGCCGTGTGCAACCCGGCCGGGGAAGAACGGATTGGCCGCGGCAGCCTCCTCGTCCATATGCGCGTAGAATGTATCGCCGGTGAACTCGGCGAAATGCTCGATGTCCGCCAGCGTCACCTCGCGTGGCCCCACCCAGATCGTGCGGCCCGGCTCCAGTTCGCCAAAGGTCAGGCGGAAGGGATGCGGCTCTTTCTCTTCGGTCGAAGCGCCCGCCACATAGCGGTTGGTGATGCCGGCGATCAGGTCGGGGCTTGCCTGGATTGCGGTGCGTTGCATGTAATGCATCACGCCACGCACACCGCCAAGCTCTTCACCGCCGCCGGCGCGGCCGGGACCGCCATGCACCATGTGCGGCAGCGGCGAACCGTGGCCGGTTGCCTCCTTGCCGGTGTCGCGGTTGGCGAAATAGAGCCGGCCATGGAAAGCGCCCGCCTCCAGAACCGCCTGCCGGGCAACCGCCGGATCATGCGTGAAGACCGAGGCGACAAGCGAGCCCTCACCGCGATTGGCAAGCCTCAGCGCATGGCCGAGATCACGGTATGGCATGATGGTGGAGACGGGGCCGAACGCCTCGACGGAATGCAGCTTCTGAGCGCCATCGGGATCGTCGCAGGAGAACAGCATGGGCGGCACGAAAGCGCCCGCGCCGGCATCGGCATCGGTGACTGAAAACGCATCCGGATCGCCGAAGACACGGCGGGCCTCGGTGGCCAGAATGCCGGCCTTCTCAAGAACGTCGTCGCGCTGGGCGAGGCTTGCGAGCGCGCCCATCCGCACGCCTTCGCTGCGCGGATTGCCAACCACGGTCTTCTCAAGCCGGGCGATGAGCGCGTCGGTGACCGCATCGCGGTGCGCGTCCGGCACGAAAATACGACGCACGGCGGTACATTTCTGGCCGGCCTTGGCCGTCATTTCGCGGTGCACTTCCTTGATGAAGGCATCGAATTCAGGCGTTCCAGGTGCTGCATCCGGGCCAAGCACCGAAGCGTTGAGCGAATCCTGCTCGGCCACGAAACGCACGGAATTGCCGATGATCTTCGGGTTGGCGCGCAGCATGGATGCAGTGGAGGCAGAGCCCGTGAAGGACACCACATCCTGACCGCTAAGACGGTCAAGCAGCTCTCCGGTGGAGCCGGCGATGAACTGCACCGCGCCTTCCGGAAACAGGCCCGATTCCACGATCATGCGGAAACAGGCTTCGGCGAGCCACGCGGTGGCGGAGGCCGGCTTGACGATGGCCGGAACGCCGGCGATCAGTGTCGGCGCAAGCTTCTCCAACATGCCCCAGACGGGGAAATTGAAGGCGTTGATGTGGACGGCCACGCCCTGAAGCGGGGTCGCCACGTGCTGGCCAACGAAGTTTCCGGAGCGGGAAAGCTGCTCCAGCGCGCCATCCACATAGACGTGATCGTCCGGCAGCTCGCGCCGGGCCTTGGACGAATAGACGAACAGCGTGCCGATGCCGCCATCGATGTCGATCATCGAGTCAGGCTTGGTCGCGCCGGTCTCGTAGGAAAGCTCGTAGAGCGCATCGCGGCGGTCGTTCAGATATTGCGCCAGCGCCTTGATGGCGAAGGCGCGGTCGTGGAACGTCATCGCGCGCAGCGCCGGTCCGCCCACCTGGCGGGCATGATCGGCCATGCGGGCGAAATCCAGCTTTTGCGAGCCGAGTTCGGCAACGACATCGCCGGTGACCGCACTCCGCAGGGGTTTGAGGTCGCCCGAGGGCGCAACCCACGCCCCCGCCACATAGCTTTCAAGCCGCATCACGCTCATGGAAAACTCCTTTACTGATCAGCGCACCCGCGCCGGCAGCCGGGAGAAGCCGCGAAAGCGCACACGTCCGGTGCGTTCGGGTTCGCCGGTCAGCCGGTAATCGGGAAAACGTTTGAGAAAATGCGAAATGCCGATGCGTCCTTCCATGCGCGCAAGCGAGAAGCCCGCGCACAGATGAGGGCCGCCGGCAAAGGCCAGATGCTTGTTCGGCTTGCGCCCCACATCGAGCCGGTCCGGCTCGGCGAACTGGCGAGGATCGCGGTTGGCAGCACCAATGCACAAATGGATCGGCGTGCCAGGCTCCACGGTTTCACCATAAAACTCCACCGGCTCCACCGCCATGCGGTTGCCAAGCTGATTGGGGCTCTGGAAGCGTAAGAACTCATCGACAGCCGTTGCAATCAGGTCCGGGTCCGCTTCAAGCCGCGCTTTCTCTTCGGGCCATTGCAACAGCTCATAAAGGGCGTTGCCGATCAGGTTCGTGGTGGTCTCGTGACCGGCATTGAGGATGAAGATGCAGTTCTGCAAAAGCTCCACCTCGGAGAGCTCCTCCCCCTCGATACCGTTGATGAGACGGGTCAGAACGTCGGTCGCCGGATCGCCGGGATTGCGTCGCCGGTCGTCGGCGATATCCTTGAGATAGGCCTTGAAATCGGTGACGGAGGTATTGCCCCATCTGAGTTGCTCATCGCTGAGAACCGGTTCCAGCGCCCCGAGAATGGCGAGCGACCAGTCGCGCAGCGGCTCGCGTTCCTCATGGGGAATATCGAACAGATTGCCGATCACCTCGACCGGAATCGCCGCGGCAAAATCCTCGATCAGATCGACCTCGCCCTTCTCTTCCATACGGTCGAGCAGGCCGTCGACCAGCGTGATCAGGCCCGGCTCAAGGGCTGCCAGCGCGCGCGGCGTCAGCGCCCCCATCATGATCTTGCGCACCCGCGTGTGGAGCGGCGGATCATTGAAGACGAGGCTTGTCGTATGATGTTCATAGAGCGGTGTGTCGCCGAATTTCGGCCGGAACTCCGCCTTCTTGTCGGAGGAGAAGGTTTTCGTGTCGCGGTAGACGCGATCGAGATCGGCATAGCGCGACAGCATAACGGAGCCATCGGAAAAGCGCTTCAAGGGTGCATGCTCCAGAAGCGCGTGATAGACCGGAAACGGGTCATCCACGAAACCCGATGGCAGTGCCGTCAATTCGAACTCTTGCGCCAGTTTCTGGCTTTCCGCCACAGCGATCTGTGCCGTTTTCGTCATGCTATCCTCCCGGAAGCGGCACCACCGCCTCCTCACAACAGTATTATTGACCGACCGGTCGGTTTATGCAAGTCTGATTGCGTTGATGGCCTCGGGAGGAGCCTAAATGTCACAAATGCAACTGTCTCCACAGGAGATCGCAGAGCGCAGCGCGCAGGCGATGTGGGCGCGCGACGATGCGTCCAAATGGCTGGGATGCAGCCTCGATGCGGTGGCCCCGGGCAGCGCGACCCTCTCCATGACGGTGGAGAAACACCACACCAACGGGCACGACATTTGCCATGGTGGCTACATCTTCACGCTGGCGGATTCGGCCTTCGCCTTTGCCTGCAACTCCTACAATCAGATCGTTGTCGCACAGCACAATTCCATCACCTTCATCGCGCCCGCCGCGCTCGGCGACCGGCTGAAAGCAGTCGCGAGGGAGGTTGCGCGGTTCGGCCGCTCCGGGATTTATGACGTGCGGGTCGAAAACCAGGACGGCAAGCTGATCGCGGAATTCCGTGGCAATTCTCGCGTGATCAGCGGCAAACATTTCGAGGAGGAGGCCTGAGAGCTTCGGGAGAGACACATGAAAGACCTGACCCCAAGAAAAGAAGAGCTGGATCCCATTGAAATCGCCTCGCGCGATGAAATCCAGGCGTTGCAGCTGGTACGTCTCAAATGGTCGTTGAACCACGCCTATGAGAATGTGCCGCATTACAGGAAGAGTTTCGATGCTGCCGGCGTTCACCCCGACGACCTGAAAGAGCTCTCCGATCTCTCGAAATTCCCCTTCACCGTAAAAACGGATCTGCGCGACAACTATCCCTTCGGCATGTTTGCCGTGCCGCGTGAGAAAGTGGTGCGTATTCACGCTTCTTCCGGAACCACCGGCAAGCCGACCGTGGTGGGATACACCGAAAAGGACATCGACACCTGGGCGGAGGTCATGGCGCGCTCGATCCGCGCGTCTGGCACACGCCCCGGTGATGTCGTGCATGTGGCTTATGGCTATGGGCTCTTCACCGGCGGGCTTGGCGCGCATTATGGCGCGGAACGGCTTGGAGCCACTGTGGTGCCCGCATCCGGCGGCATGACCGCACGCCAGGTCACGCTGATCGAGGATTTTCGGGCGCAGACCATCATGGTCACCCCCTCCTACATGCTCTCGATCCTGGACGAATACCGGGCGCAGGGGCTGGACCCGCGCAAGAGCCCACTGCAGGTGGGAATCTTTGGTGCCGAACCCTGGACCAACGCCATGCGGGCCGAGATCGAAGACGCATTCGACATGCATGCGGTCGACATTTACGGCCTGTCGGAAGTGATGGGACCGGGCGTTGCCAATGAATGCGTGGAGACCAAGGACGGGCTGCACATCTGGGAAGATCATTTCTATCCCGAGATCATCGACCCGGAAACCGGCGAAGTGCTGCCGGATGGCGAAATGGGCGAACTCGTGTTCACCTCGCTCACCAAGGAAGCCTTCCCCATCGTGCGCTACCGCACCCGCGATCTGACACGGCTTCTTCCCGGCACAGCGCGATCCATGCGTCGCATGGAAAAGATCACCGGCCGCTCGGACGACATGATGATCCTTCGCGGAGTGAACGTCTTCCCGACCCAGATCGAGGAACAGATTCTGACCGTGAAGGGCCTTGCGCCCCATTTCCAGATCGAGCTGGCGCAGGAAGGCCGCATGGACGCCATGACCATCCATGTGGAGATGGCCTCGCTCGAAGCGAGTGAAGATGTTCGCCTCGCCGCCTGCCGCCAGCTCGGCGAACGCATCAAGGATGTGGTCGGCGTGACGGTGCGCGTCCACGCGACCGATCCCGGCAGTGTGGCCCGCAGCCAGGGCAAGGCCGTGCGCATCATCGACAAGCGGGTAAAACAATGATCTTACCCGACATTTCCAAGCATCCTGATTTCGAAGGAAACTGATGGCCCGCACACGCGCCAAGGACTACGACGACAAGCGCGACGCCATGCTGCATGGCGCTGCGCGCATTTTCGCGCGTGATGGCTACGACCGCGCCTCAATGAACCAGCTTGCAACAGAACTGGGTGTCTCCAAGGCGCTGCTCTACCACTACTACGCCTCCAAGGAAGCGCTGCTCTTCGACATCATCGAGACCCATCTTCAGGAACTGGTGGAGGCGGTGGAAGAGGCGGATGATCCGGAGGCCGGGCCTCGTGCACGACTCGAACGGCTGGTCACGGCCCTGCTCGAAGCCTATCGCGACGCCGACAATGAGCACCGCGTTCAACTTTCCGGCCTTCAGCTTCTCCCCGAGCGACAACAGGAACAGTTGAAGGCTTTGGAGCGGCAATTGGTGGCGATCTTCGCCGAAGCGGTGCGTCAGGTTAATCCCACGGCCTTCGACAACAGGCCACTTCTGAAACCGGTCACGATGAGCCTTTTCGGTATGCTCAACTGGTTCTACATGTGGTTTCGCGAGGATCGCGGAATTTCGAGGCAGGACTATGCAAGGCTCGCGACCCATCTGCTTGTGAGCGGCGTCTCCACGCTCGACTGACAGTCTTGCCCGCCCCGTTCTGCCATGGCATTTGAAGAGAATGGATGTGCCCGCAGAACCTTCCGAATCCGCCCTTGCCGACCTGATCGAACGTCTGCATCAGCGCGGGCGTGTTCGCGTCTGGTCTCTGGTGATCACCCTCTTCGGCGACGCCATTGTGCCGCGCGGCGGCGAAGCGCCGCTAGCGGGGCTCCAAGAGGTCATGGCGCGGCTTGGCATCGAAGCGGGAGCATTGCGCACGGCCATGTCCCGGCTTGCCAGCGACGGTTGGGTGGTGCGCGAGCGACGCGGTCGCAACTCGTTTTTCTCCCTCGACAAGCACGGCCGGCACGCCTTTGACCTTGCGACCCGTCGTATCTATGCGGGCGGGCCACCAGCCTGGGATGGTTCGTGGACCGTTGCTATCGCCGCACCCGGCAGCAATGGCATGCATGATGCCACTCTAAAGGACGGCGGATTTCTCAAGATCGCCGATGGAATCTATCTTCTTCCACGCACCGTAGAGCCACCCGACAGCACGGCACCCGGCGATGCTCCTTTGAGCGAGATGCTGGTGATCCACGGCTCGAGCGCCGAGCACCCCGAAATGCTGCGAAACCTCTGGCCTTCAGAAGAGATCGCTGGCGCCTATCGCCAACTGGTTGCCGAGTATACACCCCTGGCTGACAGCCTTTCTAAAACGCCGCTTCCAACCCCAGTGGACGCGATGGCAGCGCGAACCCTGCTTATCCATGACTGGCGACGGATCGTTCTGCGCGATCCCGGCCTGCCAATGGCTCTCCTGCCAAAGGACTGGCCGGGAGAAAAGGCAAGGAGCCTGGTTCACGAGATCTATCGCCGGCTTGTCGAGCCCAGCGAACGCTGGCTTGATCAGACAGGCCTGCCGCCGCTCAGGAACGCCGACGCCTTCCAGCGCCGGTTTGTCGGATAGGTTCACCTTTCGGGCGACAATGCCAGAATGATCAATCCGAAGATGGTGAGAACCGCGCCTGCGATCACCGAAAGGCTGGCCCAGCCATGACCGAGCAGCCCCTCGAACACAATGATCAGCGTCGGCGTCAGATAGTTATAAGCCAGAACTTTTGAGGCCGGCAGACGCAGAGCGGCAAACTGGAGCAGGAAAAAGGTGCCCGCCGTCGTGAAAATCGCGAGATAAAAGATCGCGATCCAGGTAATCGACGGCAATGCACTCCATTCAGTCGCAGCAATCTCCGGCACGCCATAAATCGCTATCAGAAAACCGGTTGCCAGAAGCGTCCAGAACGTAAATGCGATGATGGGTTCACCGCGGTTGTAAAGCCGCACCAATGAGGCATAGGCGGCGTGCGCAACCACACCGGCGAAGAAGATCAACTCTCCCTTGCCCAGATCGAAGCGACGCATGGCCTCCAGATTCCCGTCGAAAATGACCCAGACCGAGCCCAGACCCGCCAGGACGAGACTTGGTATGACAAGCCCGCGCGGCACCTGTCGGAGAATGAGAAACCCGAAAAAGGCGCTGAGCAGTGGCATCAACGTGAACACCGCCCCGGTCGACACCGGGCTTGTCATGCCAAGCGCCATGAACATGGTGACGAAATAGAATGCCATCAGCCCGCCCAGCACCAGAAAGCGCCATGGGGCTTTGGGGAGAGGCAGCGGCTGGCGCAGAACAAGCTGCACCATCACGCCCATGAAGACAATCCCGATCAGGAAACGCGCCGCATTGAGGGCGACCGGGCCAATATGCGGCGCAGCCAAGGACCCTAGCGAAAACGAGCCGGCCACCAATGTTGCGAAGCCGAGCATGGCAAGATGCCCAAGCTTCTTCTGAATACCAGTCGCGCTTGAGCGATGTGTAGCGCGGCGCGCCGCCTTGGTGTCCACGGTGTCGGTCAAACCCGCCTCCCTTTCTCCCCCCGATGTTTAAAGAAAAGGCCCGGAAACCGAAACCGGTTTCCGGGTTCTTCCGTAAACTTGCAAGGCTTGGATCATCCGTACGCGACGACGAGCAGAAAGCTTCCGGCAAGAGCAGTGTTGGTGATCACACCATTGAGGTGCGCGACCCGCTCCTCTCCCTGATAATCCCAGAAATTGTGAAAGATCAGGGTTGCGACGATCAGGAATACAATCAATCCCAAAGCCGCAAATGCGGAATACAGACCGATCATCAGCAAGAGCCCGGCCACACACTGGATCGCTATACCGGTTATCAGCACGATTGAAGCCAGGGGCACCCCGCGCGCGGACAGCGCACCCGTCAGAAAGGACATACTGCCAAGATTGCGCAATCCCGCGAAGACGAAGGCTCCACCAAGAAGCAAACGCCCCAGAACAGGAATGAACGTGGGTACTGTTTCAAACATCATCCACTCCAATCGATTGCAGATGAAATGGCCACTCTCCCTACGCCACGTTCCGCGCGCTATCCGGAACGACAGGATGTACGGAGCGGAACGGGATCGCGATCCGGTTCCAGACGTTGATCAGGCCGACCAGAACCGTGAGTTGGACCAGTTCCGGTTCTGAAAAATGCTCAAGCATGTTTTCGTAATCCTCATCCTCCACCGGGCCTTCGGCAATCTTTGTGAGGCGTTCGGTCCACCCGAGGGCCGCGCGCTCCCGTTCCGTAAACAGGGGAGATTCCCGCCAGGCCGAGATAAGATGCACGCGTTGCTCGCTCTCGCCATCCCTCCGCGCCTCGCGCGTGTGCATGTCGACGCAATAGCTGCAGCCATTGATCTGCGAGGCACGCAGGTTCACCAGATGGATCAGCCCGCGATCCAGCCCGGATTTATCCACGGCCTTCTTCAGATCAAGCACGGTGCCGATCAATTCGGGCTGGGTTTTCATGTAGTTCAGACGTTCCTGCATAGTCCTGTCCTTCTCTTCTAAACT
Source organism: Nitratireductor sp. ATLC21 (assembly GCF_057196525.1). Classification (NCBI taxonomy): domain Bacteria; kingdom Pseudomonadati; phylum Pseudomonadota; class Alphaproteobacteria; order Hyphomicrobiales; family Phyllobacteriaceae; genus Nitratireductor; species Nitratireductor sp. ATLC21. Next base: position 996,129 of record NZ_JBXUOU010000001.1, read on the forward strand.
CGGGCACTGCCCTATGGACGTTGATGGCGCTCGACAAAAGCGCAGCCGAAGGCAAGCGAGCGGGAATCAGCGCTCGCCTCATAATCGGAAATCACATCGGAAAGCCGCGTCTTGCGAAGCTCGGCACGGTAAGCCTGCTCGGCGCGCAGCATGGCAGCGTTGATACCGCATGGTTTCGTGTAGGCCTTCGGCTCCAAAGCCCCCGGCCCGCGCTGGCGAATTTCGGCGCAGCGAAAGGCAGGTTTGGGACCTTCGATCGCCAACACCACGTCAAGCAGCGTGACCGCATCCGCGGAGCGCGCCAACCGATAGCCCCCATGGGGGCCGGGAACAGATTCCAGAAGACCTGCCGCCGTGAGCTGCTTGAGATGTTTCAGAAGATAACTTTGCGAAAGACCGTGATATTCGGCCAGCGCACTGGCAGGCATGGCTCGTCCCTCATCCAGCTGCGCCAGAAGCGTGGCGCAATGAACAGCAGCCTCGACACCCTCGCTTAGTTTCATCTCGACCTCCGTAATATCGATATTTAATATCCTGGATATTTTATATCCGCAATAGAAGCAAAACCACCAATTGCCATCTCCTGACAGATGGCCGTGTTGCTCGGTCAGACGGGCGGCAGGCTTTTAGCGCAGGGATGCGTGTGAAGAGGGTGTACAGGGAAACGGCGGCAGTATGCCGCCGCCGCTCTCGCTATTCCGCAGCCACTTTGGCCGGGTTGTTGGGATGCGTCGTCCAGTTGGCGTAGACGGGCTGGACTGTCTCGCCCGTGCGCTTGTCGAGCGCGCCGGCGGCCAGCGGCACCATGTCGATACAGCCTTCCACCGGGCAGACATTGACACAAAGATTGCAGCCAACGCATTCCTCTTCGATCACCTCAAAATGGCGTTTGCCATCCACCATGGCGGTGATCGCCTGATGAGAAGTGTCTTCGCAGGCAATGTGACAGCGCCCGCATTTGATGCACTGATCCTGATCGATCCGCGCCTTGGTCACGTAGTTTAGATTGAGATACTGCCAGTCGGTCACGTTTGGTGTCGCCCGGCCGATCACGTCATCAAGCGTGGCGTGCCCCTTGGCGTCCATCCAGTTTTCCAGCCCCTCGATCATTTCCTCGACGATCTTGAAGCCATAGGTCATGGCCGCGGTGCACACCTGCACCGTTCCTGCCCCCAGCGCCAGGAACTCGGCCGCATCACGCCATGTGGTGACACCGCCGATGCCGGAAATCGGCAGGCCGGCGGTCTCGGGATCGCGCGCGATCTCGGCCACCATGTTGAGCGCGATGGGTTTGACCGCAGGGCCGCAATAGCCACCATGAGATCCCTTGCCGTCGATTGTGGGCTCGGGTGCAAAAGTGTCGAGATCAACCGCCGTGATCGAGTTGATCGTGTTGATGAGCGACACCGCATCCGTGCCGCCCGCATGAGCCGCGCGAGCCGGTTTGCGCACATCAGTGATGTTCGGCGTGAGCTTGGTGATGACAGGCATGCGCGTGGTCTGCTTGCACCAGCGCACCACCATCTCGACATATTCGGGCACCTGTCCAACAGCAGACCCCATGCCACGCTCGCTCATGCCATGCGGACAGCCGAAATTGAGCTCGATGCCATCGGCTTCGGTTTCCTCGACCAAGGGAAGGATTGCCTTCCAGGCCTGTTCCTCACACGGCACCATGAGCGAAACGATCAGTGCGCGATCAGGCCAGTTCTTCTTCACCTGCTTGATTTCACGCAGGTTCAGATAGAGATCGCGGTCAGTGATGAGCTCGATGTTGTTCAAGCCGAGAAGCCGGCGGTCAGCCCCCCAGATCGCGCCATAGCGCGGTCCGTTGACATTGACGACCGGTGGCCCCTCCTCGCCAAGCGTCTTCCAGACGACACCGCCCCAGCCCGCCTTGAAGGCGCGTTCGACGTTGTAGGCCTTGTCGGTGGGCGGTGCGGAAGCAAGCCAGAACGGATTGGGAGACTTGATACCAATGAAATTGCTGCGAATGTCTGCCATGGGTTTCTCGCTCCTCAGCCGGCCAATGCGCGATGGATGCTTTCGGCCGCGTCACGTCCCTGCGCGACTGCCGAAACGGTGAGGTCGTCGCCGCCGGCGATGCAGTCGCCGCCGGCCCAGACCTTCGACAAGGAGGTTCGCCCTTCCTCGTCGACCTTGATGCGACGCCCCTCAAGCGCAATCGATGCGCCGGAGCCATTCAGAACCCCGGCCTCGAAAGACTGGCCGATGGCCTTGAACACCTGGTCGGCGCGCAGGGTCAGTGTATCACCGGTTCCGGACAGCTTTCCGTCCTTCAGCGCTGTGTATTCAAGTTCGATCCCCGTGACCTTGCCATTCTCCGCGAGAATGCGCCGGGGCTGCAGCCAGTGCCGGATGACAACGCCTTTGGAGGCAGCCAGATCCTGCTCGAATTCGGATGCGTTCATGTGTTCCTGGCCCCGGCGATAGCAGATCGTCACCTCCTCGGCGCCAAGGAGCCTTGCCTGAACGGCAGCGTCGATGGCCGTCATCCCGCCGCCGATCACGACGACACGACGACCGACCGGCAGGCTGGCGAGATCCTGCGCCTGACGCAGATGTGCGATATAATCCACCGCACTCTCAACTCCTTCCACATCTTCGCCGTCCGCGCCAAGCGCGTTGACGCCGGCCAGCCCCATGCCGAGAAACACGGCGTCGAAATCCCGGCTAAGGTCACCGAGCGAAAAGTCCCGCCCCAGCGCCTTGCCTTCCTCAAGCGTGATGCCGCCAATCGCCATCACATAGTCCACCTCGGCCTGGGCGAACCCATCCGGTGTCTTGTAGGCGGCAATGCCGAACTCGTTGAGGCCGCCAGGCTTTGATCTAGCCTCGAAGATGGTGACGTCATGCCCGTGCACGGCCAGTCGATGGGCGCAGGCAAGCCCCGCAGGCCCCGCTCCGACAATGGCAACCCGCTTGCCGGTTGGCGCGGCACGCTCATAAAACTGTGCGCCAGCGGCCATCGCCGCATCGGTGGCATAGCGTTGCAGACGGCCGATCTGCACCGGCTTGCCCTCCGCTTTTTCACGCACGCAGGCTTCTTCGCACAGCGTCTCCGTCGGGCAAACGCGGGCGCACATTCCGCCAAGAATGTTCTGGTCGAAGATCGTCCTGGCAGAGCCCAGCGGATTGTCCGTGGCAATCTGGCGGATGAACATGGGTATGTCGATCGATGTCGGACACGCCGTCATGCACGGCGCATCGAAGCAGAAGTAACAGCGATCCGCCTCCACGGCCGCCTCATGGCGGTCGAGCGGTGGATGCAGGTCGGAGAAGTTCCTGTCGTACTCCTCACCGGAAAGGCGGCCGGCGGCGATGCCGTCCGCATAGAGACCATCAGCCATTCCGTATTCCCCTTTTATTATTGGGGAAAGGCTAACGCAGTTTCAATTTTTTATCAATCGGTCAAATTTTGGAATGCGATGTATCGCATTGATATTATATGATATTTCTACTCATATTTTAGCAACACAGACATCCCAAGCGAATGCGCGGGCCCGAGGGCCGGCGCACTTGCAAGAACCATCCCGATGGTCCGATCAATAGACCTCTATGGAACGAACAGGATCGTTGAAGACATCGCTCAGACGGCGCACACTGCGCTCGATCGTTTCGCACCAACCACCATAATTACGCCGATCACAGATGCGCACCTCGGCACCGCCTTCAAGACGCACCGACGCAATGCGGCGCACCCAGTCACGCGGCAGCGCCGGGTTCCCATCACCTGCATCGAGACAGATGCTTGCACCGCGAAACTCACGACGTTCGAAAAAGCACGCCCGACGCACCGGCTCGACATCGGGTTCATCACCTGCCCGCCGACGGAGCACACGGAAAGACGACACCGCATGGCCGCTGCGCACGAACGGCACATCACGCGTGAGCTGACTGCAGCGTCCATCATGGCCAGGGCGCGAACAGATCTCGACCGTGGCGCGCTGCCCCACACGAACCGAGGCAATGCGCCCACGCCACCCGGGCGCAAGGGCGCGAACGTCTTCACCAATGCCCACGCAATACTGGCGCCCCTGAAAGTTCGGACGATCGTAGAAACAGGCGTTGCGCGGTGTCGGGCGGCGATCACCGCCAGAGCCCGCAATCTCATCAAACGCATCGTCGCGGTCGCGGTCCTCCAGCTCTCGCATCACGAAATCAAAGATTTCCAAACCGATCAAAGCACCGACATCGGAAATCGGGCGATCACGATAGCGCGGACGCGTATCACGCAGATGTCTCGCAGAGACCCATCCTTTTCGCGCTGCATACCCCACCTCGCACCACTCATAGCGCCGTGTACAGCGCAATGTCGCAACGCGGGCGCCCCGCGGGATGGTAAGCACGGCGCGATAACGCATGCCCGGCCCTTCGCGCATCTTCACATCGGCAGTCGCCTCGGCGGCAACACCACCCTGCGCATAGGCAGAGCTCGAAAGGGGGATCGACAATCCTGCCAGGGTCAGCAGGACAAGCAACATGGGAACCATCCGGGCAGGCACACGTTTCTCCATCGCATATGGGCTGGCCCGCGCAAAGTGATGCAAAGTCGTAACGATATCCAGAAGAGATCGCTTAAAATGCGTGACGGGATCGGGATCAGCGCGGCTTCTTGCCAAAAACCCGCACATACTCCTCGACACCGCCTTTGGCCAGCGCCTTGGCCTGTTTCACCCAGTCGTCGCGTTCAATCCGGCCCTTGAAGCTCAGATGATCATCCACCCAGTCGCGCTCGGCCTTTTTCCAGGCCGCGATCTGCGCAAAGGTGTAGACGCCCAGCTCGTTGAGCCGCGCCTCCAGCTTCGGCCCCACGCCGGAAATCAGCTTCAGATCATCCGGCTTTTTGGGCTGGCGGATGCGGGCGGGCTTCGCGTCTTTTGCCGCCTTTGCAGTGGCGGGCTTGACGCGGGCAGATGCGGCCTGACGCCCTGCCCCCGCTTCGGCCTGGACCCGCTTCGGCGAGGAAGAACCGCGCACCGCTGAAAGGTCAGCCGCAGAGGCCTTGACGGGCTTTCGACCTCCGGCAATCGGCCGGATTTCGCCCTTTGCCTTCGGTTTCTGACTGGCCGCCTTTGCCTTCCCCTGCCGGCGCGCCGGTTTGCCGGCTTTCCGCGGCGCATCGAAACTGATCACCGGCTCCATGGATTTCAGAACGTCATCGTCCAGCCAGCAAAGGCTGAAATGTCCGTCGCCAAGGTCCTTCAACGGCGGCACCTCTCGCTCGCACTTGCCGCCTGGCACCTGGTCCTTGTACCGGCATCGCGTCTGGAAGGGGCAGCCCGAGGGCGGGTTCATCGCCGAGGGTATGTCCCCTTCGAGCACGATATGCTTCTTGCGGACAGACGTATCGGCAATCGGGATCGCCGAGAGCAGCGCCTCCGTATAGGGATGATAGGGCGGCGCGAATATCTGGTCAGTCGTCCCCTGCTCCACGATATGGCCGAGATACATGACCACCACACGGTCGGCCAGATAGCGCACGACGGACAGGTCATGGCTGATGAACAGCATGGTGGTCTTGTTCTTGCGCTGAATGTCCATCAACAGTTCGGTCACCGCCGCCTGCACGGAAACGTCGAGCGCGGAGACGGGCTCGTCCGCCACCACCACTTTGGCATTGCCGGCAAAGGCACGGGCGACACCGATGCGCTGCTTCTGCCCGCCGGAAAGCTGACGCGGCATGCGCTCTGCGAAGGCGCGTGGCAACTTTACCAGATCGAGCAGTTCCAGCATGCGCTGCCTGCGGTCGGCCAGCGTCTTGCCGATGTTGAACTTCTCCAGCGTGCGCACGATCTGCGAACCGACTGAATGGCTGGGATTGAGCGTGTCGAACGGGTTCTGGAACACCATCTGGATGCCGGCCACCGTGCCTGTATCCCGGTCTTCGACCGCTATGGACTGAATGGGCTCGTTTGCCAGCACCACTTCGCCATCCGTCGCCGTTTCCAGCCCGAGGAGCACCTTGGCGAGGGTCGATTTTCCGCAGCCGGATTCGCCCACAATCGCCACGGTTTCGGATTCCCGCGCCTCAAAGCTGATCTGCTCATTGGCCTTGACGGTCTTGGTATCCCCGCCACCGAAGATGCTGTTGGCGGCGACGTGGTAGTATTTCTTGAGATTTTCGATGCGGAGCATCGGCTTGCCGGCCTCTATCGGCTCCTTGTCCACAATCGCGCCTTCCGGCAGCGCATTCCAGTCGATCTCATCAAAGCGCAGGCAGCGGGAATGGTGCCGCTGATGCCCTTCAACCGGCAGCATGGGCACGTCGCCGGCATCGCACAGACCTTCCTTGAAATGCTGGCAGCGCGGGCCGAAATTGCAGCCCTTCGGGCGCTCATGCGGCAGCGGCAACTGGCCGGGAATGGCAATCAAGGGCCTCTCATTCTTGTCGGCACCCGGCAGCGGAATGGAGCGGAAGAGCCCTTGCGTATAGGGATGGCGCATCCGGTCGAACACGTCTTCAACGCGGCCCGTTTCCACCGCCTCGCCCGAATACATCACTGTTACACGGTCACAGGTTTCAAGGATAAGGCCCAGATTGTGCGACACGAAGATCATCGACGTGCCGTATCTCTTGCCCAGCCCCTTCACCAGTTCGACGATGCCCGCCTCGACTGTCACGTCGAGCGCGGTGGTCGGCTCATCCAGCAGGAGCAGTGCCGGCTTCGACAGAAGCGCCATGGCGATGACGATGCGCTGCTGCTGGCCGCCGGAAAGCTGGTGCGGGTAAGACCGCATCATGCGTTCGGGATCGGGCAGTCGCACCGCTTCCACCATCTCCAGCGCGCGGCGCCACGCCTCGTCCTTCGACACATTGTCGTGGATGAGCGGCACTTCCATGAGCTGCTGGCCGATCTTCATGGCCGGGTTGAGGCTCGCCATCGGCTCCTGATAGATCATGGCAATCTCATTGCCGCGGATCTGGCGCAGCTCCTCCTCGCTCATCTCGGCCATGTCACGGCCCTTGAACCTGATGCGGCCACCGACGATCTGCCCGACATTGGAAAGATCGCGCATGATGCCGAGTGAAACGGTCGACTTGCCGCAGCCGGATTCGCCCACAATGCCCATCGCCTCACCGGGCATGACCTCGCAGGAAAAATCCATCACTGCTGGGATTTCGCCGGCGCGCGTGAAAAACGAAATGGAGAGGTTTTCGATCTCCAGAATGGGCTGACCGCTCTTTTGACCGCGTGTGATGCTGATGGCTTCGTTCATGGCGTCGCTCTCAGTGTTCATCCTCAATCCTTCAGTGACTGCTCACGCAGCGCATCGGCAAGCAGGTTCAGCCCGAGCACGAAGGACATGAGGGCAAAAACGGGCGGCAGCGCCGGATGAACATACGCCCGGAGCAGACGGCTCGATTCCTTGATGCCCGTACCCCAGTCCGGGCTTTCGGGCGCGAGACCGAGGCCGAAATAACCGAGCGTTCCAAGAAGGATGGTCGTGTAGCCAATGCGCAGGCACACATCGACAATGAGTGGCCCGCGCGCATTGGGCAGCACTTCCCACAGCATGATGTACCAGGGCGTTTCGCCGCGCGTCTGGGCTGCTGCCACATAGTCCCGTGTCTTGATGTCCATCACCAGCCCGCGAACGATGCGAAACACGCCCGGTGCCGAGGCGAAGACAACCGCCACGAAGATGTTAAGCTGGTTGGAGCTGATCGAGATGATGCCGAGCGGATCGGCATCGAACACGAGCCCCAGATAGGCCCAGCCACCGATGAGCAATGTCAGCGCAAGCTGGATCGCCAGAAGCTGCGGTCGGCTTCTGTAGCGCGTCCAGAACAGCGTCACGAAAAACACGATGGGGAAGATGAAGAACACACCGGCCATCCATTGCGGAATGGGTGTTTCACGGATGCCCGGCGTCACCAGAAGATAGAAGAGCAGGATGACCGGAAAGGCGAGCACCAGATTGGCGAGGAAGGACAGGAAACTGTCGATCCGCCCGCCATAATAACCCGCCGGCAGGCCGAGCGTGGTGCCCACCATCAGCGCGAACAGCGTCGCCGCAGGCGCGATGATCAGAACGATCTGGCTGCCATAAACCATGCGCGAGAACACGTCGCGCGCCAGCCGGTCGCCCCCGAACAGAAAGGCCTGTCCGCTTTCCGGCTCTATCCCGCCTGGAAGCACATTCTTCATGATCGGAAACTGCGCCAACGGATCGAAGGGCGCGACCGTACCGGCGAAGATTGCCGTGAACAGCCAGAAGAAGCAGATCATCACACCGGCAACGCCGACGCCCGTTTCAAAAAGCTGTCCATAGAGGCCGAGCCGCTCACGAAAGCGCAGGCTGAAGAACAGGATGATGGCCAGCGCGATCCACACCGGCCAGAAGCGCGCCAGCACGCCGAAGATGATGCCGAAAATGCCAAGGGTTTCTACCTGCATCGCGCGGCCTCCCTAATGCACGCGAATGCGCGGGTTGAGATAGGCATAGCCCACATCCGAAATGAGCTGGGTGGACAGGACGACGAAGACCGACACCAGAGAACAGCCTAAAAGCAGATCGATGTCGTTGTTGCTGGCCGCCTCCACCAGCGTGAAGCCAAACCCCTGATAGCGGAACATCACTTCCACGATGACGACACCCGTCAGAAGCCAGGGGAACTGCAGCATGATGACGGTGAAGGGGGCGATCAGCGCATTGCGCAGCGCGTGCTTGATCACCACGGCGCGAAAGCCCAGCCCCTTGAGGCGGGCAGTGCGGATATATTGCTGCGTCATCACCTCCACCATGGAGGCCCGTGTCATGCGCGCGATATAGCCGATGCCGTAAATCGCCATCGTCATCACCGGCAGGGTGAAATTGTAGAAGGAAATGCCCTGGCGCGTGGCTGTCGCGGCCGAACCGTTCAACCATCCCAGCCATGAGGCGAATATGACCGCAAAGATCACGCCGGACACATATTCCGGTGTTGCCGTGGTGGCGATCGAGGCGACGGAGAGTGTTCGGTCCGTTCGCGTCCCCTCCCGCATCCCCGCGAGGACGCCGATCAAAAGTGCGACGGGAACCATCACCACCATGACCCAGAACATCAGGATGCCGGTAGCGCCAAGGGCCGGAAAGAGCTTTTCGGCGACCGGCACCTTGAACTTGGTCGAGCAGCCGAAGTCTCCCTGTAAAATGCCGCCGTAATAGGGCTCGGCCGGTTCATCGCAATAGGAGAACCGTGGCGAAGACACACCGGTTTCCGGATCGACATTCGGCTGCTTCTGCACCACGCCGAGCCACTGGCCGTAGCGCACGAAGAAATTCTGGCGGTACCCGTTCTTCTGAAGCCAACTTTCGAGCTCCGCTGCAGAGGAACGCATGTCGAGCTGGCTGATCGCCAGCTTTTTGAGGTTCGGCTCAAGATTGACCAGAAAGAAAACAACAAGGGTCAGACAAAGCATCGTCAATGCCATGACGCCCAGACGTCTTAGAATAAACCCAAGCACGGTTTCCCCTTCCCCCGTTTGCGGAGGTTGTTATTGATTGCCTGCGCAAAAGGGGGCCTCGTGGCCCCCTTTCTGGTTCAGTCTTAGCCCTCGTCGAGCCAGACCTTTTCCAGATCGATCTCGAAGGTCTGGTGCATGCCGTGATTTTTCACGGCCTCCACGGAATGGTTGTAAAGCTTGCGCCAATAGGGTTGTAGGATGATGCCCGAACTCTGAATGATCTCCTCGATCTTCTTCATCACCTCGCGGCGATTGTCGGGATCAGGAATGGCCAGCGCCTCCTCGATCAGCTTGTCGAGTTCCGGGTTGGAATAGGCGGATTCGTTCCACGCCTCGCCGGTGCGATAGGCGAGTGCCACCACCTGAATGCCCAGCGGGCGCATGTTCCAGTTGGTCATGGAGAAGGGATACTTCGTCCAGTCGTTCCAGAAGGTGGAGCCGGGCAGGACCGTGCGCTTCACCTTGAAGCCGGCCTCGCGCAACTGGGCGGCGATGGCGTCGCCCGTGTTCTTGTGCCAGTCCTCGTCCACGGTAATGAGCTCGTGCTCATAGTCCATTTGGCCGGCTTCCTCCATCAGGGCCTTGGCTTCGTCCAGATTGCGCTTGAGCTTCGGCAGCTCTGCATATTCGGGATGGATCGGGCAAACATGGTGGTTCTCGGCCACCTCGCCGGCATTGTTGTAACCAAGCGCCAGCACGGTCGTGTTGTCGACGGCGCGCTGCAGCGCCCGGCGCACCTTCTCGTCGTCATAGGGCGCGTTGTCGACATTGGTGCGCGCCACGATGGTTGTCGCCGTAGTGACCTCGGATTTCACCAGTCCGAGTGAATCCAGAATGTCGACGAAATCGGCGGTGGTCTCGTAGTTCGTGTGGATTTCTCCGGATTCAAAGGCGCTGACGGTCGCGGACGGATCCGTGCCGTAGTCGATGAACTCGATACCATCGAGATAGGCCTCGCCGCCCCACCATTTGCCGTCGGCCCGCTTCTTCAGCTCCACCCGGTTGCCGACCTCATAGGACACGAGTTCAAACGGACCGGTCCCGATGGGATTTGCAACGAAATCGCGACCCGTTTCATCAAAACTTGGGTGAACAATAAGGGCCGGATAGTCCGACATGCCCGGAATGATCGAAATATCCGGTGCCGACAGGTTGAGCTTCACCGTCATGTCGTCGACCTTTTCGATCGCGCCCTCGCGCGCCTTCTTGGTCTCCGGATCGACGAGCGAAGCCATGCGGGCCGGCATGGAATTGCCTTCCACGGTCTGATCGCACCAGCGGTTGAAGTTGTAGATCACGTCATCCGCGGTGAAGGCGTCGCCATTGTTCCAGGTCACGCCCGGCCGCACGTGAAGAATGTACTCAGTCGCGTCCTCGTTGACTTCCCAGCTTTCGAGGAGCTTGCCCTCAAAGGTGAAATCGCGCGTGTACTTTACCAGCGGCTCAAGCGTCTGGCGCATGGCGTTGGCGATCTCCGACCAGTCGGCCGTGCGTGGATCTTTCGGATCCTTGATGAACATCGCCACACGCAGCGTACCGCCTTTTTTCGGCTCCTGCGCCATTGCGTGTGTGGGGGCTGCGAGCCCCAGCATGCCGTAGGCGGTTGCTGTCGATGCGCCGAGCGCACTTGCGAGCGCAAGAAACTCTCGCCGGTCCATTCTGCCGGCACGTGCCTCATTCGCCATGTCGGCGACGTGTGCCGGCACATTCTCGCCATTGCTCTTGAAAAACGTCATCGACGCACTCCCATTATTTACCGTTTTCGGTTCGCCGTTAGCATTTCCCATCCCGACCCCGATGTCAAAATTGCCTCGAGGTTGGAGGAGGGAATTCTGCAACTTTTTCGACAAACCCAATGACGGATTTGCGACAGCATTGCCGCAAAAATTACATGAAGAGCCGATTTCGCAACAAGAGATGCGTTTCGTTGCTGCCAAACCCTGACGTCAGGAGTCACGTTCCAGGGATCTGCGCCAACCTTGCGATTGACGCTGTCACGGCCAGTTGCTAAGCGATTTCGGTTCGCTTGAGGTGCTCTGGCAGGGTGTTCATCCGCCAGAGAAAAGGGAACACGGAACGGTCGTTTCGAACCGAAGCCGTGGCTGCTCCCGCAACTGTGAGCGCAGAGGCTCCTCGAATGCCACTGGGTGCAAGGCCCGGGAAGGCGAGGAAGCCAGTGAAGCGCGAGCCAGGAAACCTGCCTCAGGCCGTCACCGACCGGATGCGGGACGCTTCCGGGGCTGTGTTTCTCGCAGTGGTGGCGATTGTCATCGCTGGCGGGGAGACCGAACTCAGGCGTCTGTCGCTCTCCAGCACACCTAAGAACCTGGTCCTGGAGCACACGCATGCATTCACGCCGACACCGAAATTCTATCCTGTCCAGCACGACCGCACTGATACTTGGCTTCTCCGCGCTCACCACGCAGGCCGAGGACTTTGAGCTCGACACCCTGGTCATCACCCCCAGCCGCACGCCCACAGAGGCGTCCAAAGTGGGCTCGACCGTGGAAATCATCGAGCGCGATGAGATCGAGGAACAGTCTTTGCCACTGGTACAGGATTATCTCAATCAACTGCCTGGTCTCAATCTCTCCCCGAATGGCGGTCCGGGCAACACCACCACGCTGATCATGCGCGGCCTTCGCGGGCAGTATGTAAAGACGCTCTTCGAGGGCATCGATATTTCGGAGGTTTCGGGCCCCACCGTGCAGTCCGCCTATGGTCATCTTCTCTCCGGCGGCATTGGGCGGATCGAAGTTCTGAAAGGCTCGCAGAGCACGCTCTATGGCTCCGATGCAATTGCCGGCGTGGTCAATCTCTCGACGCTTGGCGGCATTCCGCAGGGCATCGAACACGGCATTCATGTCGAAGGCGGGTCGCGCAAAACCGGCTTTGGCAATTACACGCTGACGGGCGGTTTCGACCGCGGCGAGTTTGGCCTTTCTCTATCTGGCTTCACCACCGATGGCTTTTCAATGGCGTCATCCGGTGTTGAAGATGATGGGTACACCAATCTGACCGGGACATTCAGCGGCCGATACGAGATCAGCGACGATCTGGCCGTCTTCGCCAGCGGGCTTTTGTTGAATGGTTCAACGGAGACGGATGATGGGTATCCCATCGCTGACAGCCCGGCGAATGGCACGTTTCGACAGGCAGCCGGGCGGGTTGGTGCCGAATTCTCTCTGTTTGACGGGCAATTGAACAACACGGTGTCCGCGCAGATATCCGATACTGCCCGCGAAAGCACCAGCGGCTTCGGTTCCACCTCAACCTTTGACGGATTGCGCTACAAGCTGGATTATCTCGGTTCTCTGGAAATCTCTCCCCAATTGACGCTCAATTTCGGCGCGGATTGGGAGCGTCAGACCGCCCTTACCGCAAGTGTCGATAAAAACGTTTCGATGGGCGGCGGCTGGATCGACGCGATCTACAGCCCGTTTGACGCGCTGACTTTGACAGCGGGCCTCCGCCACGACGAACACAGCACCTTCGGCGGTCACACATCCTGGCGTGCCACCGGCTCCTACGAATTTGCCAGCACCGGAACCCGTTTCCACTCCTCGGTCGGAACGGGTTATCGCGCGCCGAGCCTCTATGAGCTCTACGCACCATTCTATGGCAATATCAACCTGAAGCCAGAAACCAGCATCGGCTTTGATATTGGTGTCGAACAGCGTTTTCTGGATGACAGGCTCGTCACCGACCTCACCTTCTTCATGATCGATGTCGAGGACTATATCGGCTACCACCCGGTCACCTATCAGAACATCCAGACCGATGGCGTGGTGAAAACGCGCGGCGTGGAGGCGTCCTTTGCCTACGCGGCAACCGACTGGCTCGACCTGCGTGGCGCTTACACCTACACGAAAGCAACACAGACCGACGGACTGCGGGAAGTGCGCATCCCGAAGCACGACATCGCCCTCGGCGCCACCATCCGTCCAGCCGAACGCTGGGAGATCGGAGCAACGGCGAAAATCGCTCTCGATACGGTGGACGGTTATGTCGACGGCCCGCGCTCGGCGCTGGATGACTACGTTCTTCTCAACGCGAAAATCGCCTACAAGCCGAACGAAAACACGGAACTCTATCTGAGAGGCGAAAACCTGCTCGATCAGAAATATGAAGTCGTTCAGGGCTATGGCACACCCGGCTTCGGCGTGTTTGCCGGCTTCCGGGCAAAGTTCGCTCCCTGATGTTGAAGCGCCGGAAACGCCTCCCCTGCCTTTCCGGCCTTGTTCTTCTGGCCGGCGCGCTGCTTGTCGCGCCGGTCGAAGCCATGCCGAAACGGGTCATGTCGCTCAATCTGTGCACTGACCAGCTTGCCATGACATTGGCAGAACCTGGCCAGCTGGTGTCCGTCTCTTTTCTGGCGCGCGAACCGAGCCTCTCCATGCTGCATGAGAAAGCGCAGGGCTACCCGGTCAATCACGGGCTTGCAGAAGAAGTGTTTCTGGAAAATCCCGACCTGGTCGTCACCGGCACTTACTCATTGCACAACACCACCGCGCTGCTGAAACGTCTCGGCTTTCATGTCGAAGAGTTTTCCTTCGCGCAGACACTTGAAACCATTCCCGGTGAAATCCGGCGCATGGGTGCGCTCATCGGACAGGAGAAAAAAGCCGAAACCATAGCAAACGATTTCACCAGCGAACTCAAAGCGATTGCCGCCAGACATTGCGGCAAGCACCCGACGATGATCGCCTATGATCAGAATGGCATCGCCTCGGGGCGCGGCACGCTGGCCGATTCCGTGATGCGGGCTGCGGGCTTTGTCAATCTTGCCGCCGAAATGGGCATCGTTGGCGTAGCACCCTTTCCGCTTGAGCAGGTGATCGCCGCACAACCTGATGTCATCAACATGAGCACACCTCAGACGGCGCCAACGCTTGGAGAATACGTACCACGTCATCCCGCCATAGCCGCTCTTCCGCAGACGCGCGTCGGCGCATTCGTGCCTGAAGGCTCTCTGTCTTGCGGAACGCCCCTGGTGATCAAAGCCGTGCGGGCATTGGCAGCGCTCCGCTCCACGATGGCCCCCTGCCCCGAAAGCGCCGCGCCATGAGGCTTTCCATATCGCTTACACTCCTGGCTCTCGCGCTTTTCGTCGTGTCGCTATTGGTTGGCCCAGCTGAACTGTCCATAGGAGATAGCGTTGCCGGGCTTTTTGCTGGCGGAGGAGAGGCAGCGGCCATCATCATGCGCGAAATTCGCCTGCCGCGCGCCATTCTTGGTCTCGCCATCGGCATTTCACTCGGGCTTTCCGGCGCGGTGCTTCAGGGGTTTTTGCGCAATCCGCTGGCCGAACCCGGCGTGATCGGCGTGTCCTCCATGGCAGCGCTCGGAGCGGTGCTGGTCTTCTACTCGGGGCTTGCCGGAAGCTCGCTCTACGCCCTCCCCGCCGGTGCGCTGTTCGGCGCACTCCTCGCAGTTCTCATCTTGCTTGCGATCGCCGCCCGCCAGGGCTCAACGCTTACACTTATTCTGGCGGGCGTTGCGCTCTCCAGTCTCGCAGGAGCGCTTACCTCACTCGTTCTCAACCTGTCGCCCAACCCTTTTGCCTCCTACGAGATCATCTTCTGGCTGCTCGGGTCTCTCAAAGACCGGTCCATGGAATTTGTGGCGATCGCCTTGCCGCTGATGGCTGTGGGCTGGTTCCTGATTTCGCTCTCAGCCCGCGCGATAGACGCGCTTTCACTTGGGGAGGAAGCAGCCTCCAGTCTCGGGATTCATATGGGCCGCGCACGCTTCATGATTGTAGCCGGTGTCGCACTCTCCGTCGGTGCGGCCACTGCAGTGAGCGGCACGATCGGCTTCATCGGCCTGGTTGTGCCTCATCTTATCCGCCCGCTCACCAACAGGATGCCAAGCAGTCTCCTGTTACCGGCCGGCCTTGGCGGCGCAGCATTGCTCCTCGCGGCAGACATCGCCGCGCGGATCGTTCTGCCAGCCGGCGAGCTCAATGTCGGCGTTCTGACGGCGCTTATCGGCGCGCCGTTCTTCCTGTGGCTCGTTGTCCGCGCCCGCCGGGAGATGCTGTGATGAACCTCCAGGTCAAAAATCTGAGCGTAGTACTTGGAAAGAGGCAGGTCCTTGATGCCATCAGGTTCGATTTTGAACCTGGACAGGTGATCGGTCTACTGGGGCCGAATGGCGCCGGTAAATCCACGCTCATGCGCGCGCTCAACGGGCACATAGCCGCCGCGGGCGCCATGCAGCTCGGCGAACACGATCTCGCGGCGATCGGCCCAGCCCAACGCGCCCGCCTCATCGCCTATCTGCCGCAGCAGAGAACCATAGGCTGGCGTCTGTCCGTGCGCGATCTGGTGGCCCTTGGCCGCCTGCCATGGCGAGCCTTCGGTCAGCGTCCGAACGCCCGGGACGAATCCGCAATCGCCCGCGCCATGGCAATGGCAGACATTGCACCGCTTGCCGACCGGGTCGCAACGGAGCTGTCGGGCGGCGAGCAGGCTCGCGTACTGATGGCGCGTGCAATCGCGCAGGAAACACCGCTTCTCATGGCCGATGAACCAGCCTCGGGCCTGGATGCAGCGCACCAGATCATGCTGATGCAATCGCTGAAACGGCTGGCCGCCGAAGGAAGAACCGTTCTGGTTTCGCTCCACGATCTCACACTGGCCGCCCGATGGTGCGACCAGGTCATGCTTCTCAACGAAGGAAAGCTGGCTGCGCTTGGAACGCCGGAAACCGTGCTCTCGGATGAAAACCTTGCGATAATTTACGGCGTGACAGCCCATCGTGCCCAAGACGATCAGGGCCTGGTCATCGCGCCTGTAGGTCTCAAGAAGGCTTCCACAGGCGGCTAATTGGCAGTCCGTCCTTCCATTGCCGCCCGTGTGTTCACAAGTCCGTCGCCGAAATCATCATCCCGTCCAGGTCGGCCCAGATCCACCGCAGTCGTCCGCAACAGTTGCGAAAGCGTCTCTGGCTCGGCGTCCTCGCCGGCATGGATCAGATTGGCAATCGCGCCTGAGACGATTGCAGCGGCAAAAGATGTGCCGGTAACCACATCCATGCCGCCGGGAATTGGCGCCACCACGTTCACGCCCGGCGCTGAAAGATCGATATAACGGCCGCGATTGGCCTTTCCCATCACCCGGTCATGCACATCCGTTGCCGTCACGGCGATCACCCCATCATAGGCTGCAGGATAGCCGAAAGGCGCGCCGGGTCCATTGTTGCCGGCAGCGGCAACAAGCACCACATCCCGCGCCATCGCATTGCGGCAGGCGGACGAGAAAAGCGGGTTCTCCGGCCCGACAAAGCTCATATTCACGATTTGCGCCCCCTCTTCCACCGCCCAGTCGAGTGCGGCCAGAAGCACATTCGTGCTGGAGATACCGCCCTCGAAAGCCCGTGCATGGAGAAGCCGCACGCCGGGCGCCATGCCGCGAAACGGCCCATCGCCAGCAATCAGCCCAGAGATGGACGTGCCATGCTCCCGGTCTTTCACCGCCATGTCGGGGAGCGCGTCAAACACGCGTGCCACACGGTCGACAAGGGCCGGGTGCGCCTCATCCAGCGCCGTGTCGATCACGGCCACGCTCACATTCTCTCCGCTCACCGCACCGGCATCGAGCGCAATCCGCTCGAAGGCGTAATTGACAACGCCTGCCGCCTGTTGAAGCTGAAACACATGGTTCGGCACACGATCTGACAGCCGGCCGTCACCCTCGAGCTGTGCAAGCACAAAGGCCACCGGACGCACGTCGGGGATGCCGAACCGGGCAACGGTGCGCCCGAGCAAAGCCGATCCACGGGCCGAACGCAGCTCCAGGCCGAACTGTGCGGCCACGGCGGCGGCCACATCCGCATCGCCGTCAAGGGTGACAAGCACCTCATCCGGCACAAAAGCCCCGGAGATGGCGCGTTGCGGCGCGACAGGCCGGGCATTGGCGCCCGCTCCCGCCGTCGTGGGAGGAGGAACGGTCGGGCGAGCCCCGCCGCCTGAAGCATTGCCATCTGTTGAAGGCGCGTCACCGGATGCGGCGGGCTGCGCCGGTGCAGCCCCACCCGTCCCCGGACCAAAAAGCTCCGCCAGCATCTGCGGCAGATAAACCACGTGCCGTTCGCCGGAGGCTGCGCGAGCCTGCGTTTCACCGCCCCCAGCCTCGGCTGGTGCGGAGGTCTGAGCGTGCGCGGCCATTACCAGTTGGGCTGTGATGGCGATACCCGCCAGCATGCGTGAAACGAGCCTAGTCATCGCCTGGTCTGCGTCCGATGACGACGGTTTCCACGAATTCAGCCTTTTCGAGCCCGGCAACAATTGCGTCGTATTGCTCCACCGTTTCGGCAGGAACAAGAACACGGTAGAGCCCACCCGGCAGCGGTCCGGCGGCAATCTCGGTCCCGCTTTCCTCCAGCAATGCCGAGACATCCGTCATGGAGGCATCCGCCGCAAACGTCACGAAGGCGAAGGGTGCATCCTCGCGATCCGCGCCGGCCACGGAATATTGCTCGGTCTGCGAAAAATTGAGCCAGACCGTCTGGCCCACGAGAATGGCGAGCGCAAGCCCGGCGGCCACCCACGCAGCCTGCACCGGCAGCGAAGGCAGAAAGCCGGCCAATCTTTCACGCAGCGAGGATTTCGCGGCCCTTTCAGGCCCTGCTTCTTCGGCCAACGCTCTGGAAAAACGGGTCAACGCATCGTCCGGCGGACGGATCGCCTCATTGTCGGCAATCGTGGCCGAATATTCACCCTCAGCGTCAGCCAACGAGGCCATGGCCTGCGGATCGGATGCGAGCCATTCCTCGACCTCACGCAGTTCCGCGCCCGAAAGCGTGCCGTTCAGGAAGAAGGGCAACAGCGCCTCAAGCCGGTCGCGGCGGTTTGATTGTGCGTTCTCGCTCATGGCCAGCCTCGATCATATCCTGCCGCCTGCAGAGCTTCTCCAAGCTTCTTGCGGGCGTAAAACATTCTGGTTTTGACGGTGGCGACGGGGACGGAAAGGATTTCGCCGATCTCGGTCACCGACTTGCCGTGATAATAGGCGAGATCCACCACGGTGCGATGCTCCTCGGACAGCGCGTTGACGAATGAGCGCAGCGCCGCCGCCTTGTCATCCTTCATTGTGGTGACCTCGGGCGTGTCGGCGCTATCGGCAATCGCCTCCGCCTGCCCGTCATCCAGCGCGCTTTCCCGGCGCTTGCGCAAGGCCGAAAGCGCCTTGAAACGGGCGATGCCAAGCAGCCAGGTGGAGACCTGAGAGCGCGCCTCGAAGCGCGGCGCCTGGCGCCACACCTCCAGAAACACTTCATTCGCAATCTCGTCCGCCATGGTTTCCGATCCCGTCTGGCGCATCACGAAACGGAACACCCGCGTGTGATGCCGCATGAACAAGAGCCGGAGCGCCGCCCTGTCGCCGCGCGCCGTTCTGGCCACGAGTGCAGCATCGGATGTCTGATCCGAACCACTCATGCCTGGCTCTTCGACAGTGTGTTGCGCGACGGTGCGTTTCGGTTCATCGCTTCCCCCAGTTTCTGAAAAGCTAGTCCATTTGCGGTTCGGTGGAAACAGAATTGCCTCCCTCTATCGGCTTTACGGCGCTCTTCAGTGTGAACCTTTTCACAGCCTCGTCAGACAAACCCTGCAGGGTACGCATGGTGCGCACCCGGAAAGGAGTGTTCTGATGACACGGCATATCGACTGCAAACGGTCGTTGAAGCCGCCGCGGCGCATGGCTGGGGCGGTTTTGTTGACCTTGCGTAAGCCGAGGCGTAGGCTCTCCCATGACGGGGTTGAAATGAACCTCGCTTCGGGGGGATACACCGGAACAAGGGGAACAGGGCTCGAGAAGGATGCCCATCCGGCAACCTTCCGAAACGGCTTCGGGAGGCACGTTATGGGGCATAACCGGCAGTTCCCGGCACGGTGCGAAGAAAACGCACATGCGCGTTCTGGCAGAATCGCCAAACGCTTTCTTGAAAGCACCGCCGCCATAGCGCTCGCAATCATGGCGGGCTTTTCAACACATGCGCCAGCGAGCGCGCAGGAAAACGCGATCATCCAGCCGGGTTTCATGGCCGTGACCGGTTTTCCCGGCACGCTCATCCCCGGTTTCGAGGAAGGTCTTCTGCCCGGCGTTGACCCGGTCGACGAAACCTTCATCGACACCGAGCGCGCCTCGCTGCGCATCTTCGACATGACCTGGCTCGGCGCCCCACCCAGCGGGCAGGTGGTCTTTACGCCGCCACCCTTCGAAGTACCGGCCTCCGAAATCGGCCAGGTGTTCGGCCTTGCCTATGATGACGGCAAGCGCGAAGAGACCACGGCCATCGTGCCGAACCTCTATGCGGCGGCCACGTCCCTGCACGGCCTCCAGATCGTCACGGAAGACGAAGACGAGGACGGGCGGCCCGAACGGCAGCGCCGCGGCGAAGCCGGCGCACGCTTCATGGATGGGCAATTCGGCGAGAAGAATGGCGGCGGCCCCGGTTCGATCTGGAAAATCGACGGTATCACCGGTGCCGTGACCCTGTTTGCCAATATCGACACCAACAGCGGACCCGGCATCGGCAACATCGCCTTTGACCGGTCACACCGCCAGTTCTTCGCTTCCGATCTAGACAGCGGTCTCATTCACCGCATCGATATCGACGGCAATCTCATCGACACGTTCGATCATGGCGTCGACGGCAGGCCGGCACGCGGGCTCGATCCCGTGGGCGACGATGGCGCCGTGATGGATATACAGGGTGCTGCTTTCGACGCGGAAGAGCCCAAAAGCTGGGGCTACACGCAGGAAGAGCGTCGCGTCTATGGCCTCGCCATGCATGGCGGACGCCTCTACTACGCAGTCGGTGAGGAAGCGGAAATCTGGTCCGTGGGCATCGCCCGCGACGGCACCTTCGCCGGCGACCCGCGCTGGGAGCTGACGGTGGAAGCCGAGGAAGACCTTCCGGTCACCGACATCGCCTTCGACACGCGCGGCTTCATGTACCTTGCCCAGCGGGGCGAGGTCGAAAGCCGCTATGACTACTCAAGCTTCGCCGACAGCGGCGAGGCATCGGTGCTGCGCTACTGGCGCGAAAGCCCTGACGATCCCGAAACCGAAAGCATCTGGGTGCCGGCACCTCAGGAATATGCAGTCGGCTTTCCCGAACCATACCGACAGGGAGCCGGCGGCATCGATCTGCAATATGGCTATGACGCCGAAGGCTTCTTCAATCGCAACGCCTGCGCCGCCACGCTGGTCAAAACCGGCGACAGGCTGCGCGACAACCCTGCCCTTGAAGACCAGCTCATCGAAGGCGGGCCACTTGCCGTCCATGGCGTACAGCTTACGAGAAGCACGCTCGTGCGGCCAAAAAACGAACCGCCCTTCGGCTCGTGGTTTGCCGATTACGACGGTTTCTTCGAAGACCCCGAGGTTAAGGGACATGTCGGCGACGTGGAGGTCTGGCGTCCCTGTGAGGGCCGCGCCGGTTACTACGAGCCTATCCCCTATCCGGGCGACATTCCCGTCCCCGGCTGGCCGCCCGGCTTCCCGCCGCCCAACGATCTCCCGCCCTGTATCGAGCTGGAGACTGCAGCGTATTTCTGTACGCCCGCAGGGCTTGAAGCCGATCTCTACATCCATGACCGCGCCGGCGTCGGTGGCGATTCGCTTTCCGCGAAATCGCTGACGCCCGGCGTCGGCGTTTCCCCGTCCAAGCAGACGGTTCCCAGCCTGGCCACGCCGTTCACTCTCGGCATCAACGGCCACATCCCTGGCGAAACCGTCGATCTCGGCCTGTGCTTCTATAAGCAGTCCGACGCCGAGGCGGGTGGCTACTTCCCCTGTTGCAAGGTGACGTTGCCGCTTGAAACGCCGCTTGAATCCTGTGCGCCGTGAGGAGGGAGAGATGATCATGTTCACTTTTCCCGCCGACCGGACCACGGTCAACAACGTCATGGAGACGATCATGAAACCCCTTGCAGAAAAAGCGCGCTCGCCGCGCTGGCTTCTGGTGGCGGGCATGGCGCTCTCCACCGCGCTCATACCGCTTTCCGGCATCAATCAGGCCAGAGCACAGGACCGGACGATCGAGGAGCTTGAGGTTCTCGAAACGCCGGGCGACGCCGAAGGCCCACGCATTGAACTTGAACCGGAAGTGCCCGAAGTCGAGCCTGATCTGACGCCTTTCCTTGAAAAGCGCGGAGCACAGCTCAATTGCGATTATGTGGAATACCGCCTGCGCCTCGGCGTGCGCGGCACACCTGATATGATCGCCCACCCGGGCCTCGACGCGTTTCTCACCAATGTGACCTTCGAGTTTACCGATCAACTTCCCGCCAATCTGTCGATTGTCGACGCCACTTTCAGCGGCGACATTATAGGTGTCGGCGGTGGGGCCGTTCCACCCCATGTGGTCAGCACGACCGCCACCCTGGACGACACGCTCACCCAATCGGACTTCCACCTGTCGGCCGCCGATCTCGACGGCGACGGCAGTCTGACCGAGCGCGCCATCGACATCACCATCAAGGCAAAGATCGACCAGGCGGCGTTCCCTGCCGCAACCAATGTCGACAATCAGGCCAATGTGGCCGTGATCCGCACGGCAACCGGCGGGCTTGTCGCCACCATTCCGTCGCACGACCCGGCCCTGCCGGACGATGGCGACTGGAAGACCGGCGACCCGACCACCATCACCATCGATGTAACGGATTGCGAGCCGCCACCGCCTCCCCCGCCACCCGGCGACGGGCCGGAAGAGGCGTGTTTCTCGGTCGAGACCGGTGAGGTGGACTGCCTTCCCGGCGGCGGTGCCTATATCTATCGCATGAATGTCGGTCCGGAGATGGCAGGTAATGTCGTCACCGTGACCTCCACCACACCCGGCATCACCATCGATCCGCCGAGCCAGCCCGTTCCGGCCGGCGGCGGGACGCTGGAATGGGAAATCACCGGCGCGCTGCCTGGCGATACGGTTCATCTGATCGTCACAGGCATCGAGACCTATGCGGGTCCGGCCGAGGGCGTTGGGCTATGCTGTTCACAGGTGGTCGACATTGAAATCCCCGAAGACCTCGAATGCCCGCCCGACGATGAAGGCGAACCCGACATCAAGGTCGAAAAGCGCGCCGATGAGGCCGAATGCGAGATCGACGGTTCGTGCGATTTCACCATTCGCGTCTCCAATGCGGGTGACGCCCCTTACACCGGCAAGATCGTTCTGGATGAGGTCACGACGCCCGGCAATGCAACGGTGGTTTCAGGGCCAAATGCGCCATGGACCTGCGTTCCGATGATGAGCCCCATGTCGTGCGAGCACCCCGAAACGACCCTCAATCCAGGCGAGTTCGTGGAGCTGAAACTCGGCTTCCAGCCGGGACCGGCATGGAGCTGGAGCGCGATCCGCAACTGCGCCGAATATGACTACACGGCCAGCGGCAAGGATCCGTTCGGCGATCCGACCAACGACAAGGCCTGCGCCACAATCGCGATCTGCCTGCCGGGCGATCCGGCCTGCACGCCGCCGGAGAACGACATTCCGGACATCGCCGTGCGCAAGCGCGCAGAACCCACGGTCTGCACGCCGGATGGTCTTTGCACCTATGTCGTGACCATCCTCAATGCCGGTGCCACGCCGATCAGCGGCCCCATCAGCTTCGTGGACACGTTCCCGGCCGGTGATGTCGCCTCGGCATCCTTCAGCCCCTCACCGCCCTGGTCGTGCGCGCCGCTCGCCGGCAACACGTTCCAGTGCGATCATCCGGGCCTGAACCTCGTGCCGGGCGCATCGACGGACATTCTCGTGACCACGATTGTTGGCGACTATCCGACAAGCGAGGTCGAGAACTGTGCGAAGGTGACCGCGCTTGAAGGCGAAACCGATCTCGCCAACAACGAGGCCTGTGCAACGGCTACCATACCGGGCATCCCGGGCGGCCAGCCGCAAATGCGCATCCAGAAGACCTGTGAGCCCACCGTGTCGCTCGCAGAAGGTGTGGCCTGCCGGATCACGGTCAGCAATGCCGGAACGGCAGCACCCGTCGGTCCGGTTCGCGTCAACGACGCCGCCGAGATCATCGGCAGCGGTGCACCGGTCAATGTCCAGACTGTCACGCCTGACGGCCCGGAATGGTCGTGCGGCGCGGTGCCTGCGGCAAATCTCACCTGTGAGATCCCCGGCGCTGTCATGACACCCGGAACCGCGCGGCACTTCGATGTGACGGTCAATGTCTCACCCAATGAGCGGTTCGAGAACTGCGCACGCGGTTCCTTCGGCCCGGCTCCGGGAGACGACATCGTCTATCCCATCGGCGAGGCCTGTGCTCAGGGCGGCACGCAGATCACGGTCGAGAAGGCCGGCGATGCAGAGTGCCTGCTTGGCCAGCCCTGCACGTTCCAGATCACCATCCGCAACGAAGGTCCGTCATCGATCTCCGGTCCGGTTCGCATCGGCGATGCGCTTCGGGTCGAAGGGTTTGGCGGCGTTCCGGCCCGGATCGTCTCGGTAAATCCGCCCTTCGGCTGTTCGCCCGAGCCGTCCGAGCTTCCCTTCGCCTGCGAAGCCGACCTCACCCTTGCCAGTGGCGAAGGCCGCACGCATGAGGTGGTTGTCGAGCTGCCGGAAGATGGCGGTCTCGCCAACGCAGTGGGCAATGGTGCATCGGGACGCAACTGCGCTGCGGTGATCGACCGTGAAGCGGATGTGCGCACCGCGCCCTCGCTCTCAGGTGCGCCGGATGGTGCTGGAGATGGCCGTGCCTATGACTGCCATGACTTCACGGTTCTGGCGGATGAGGATGAGGACCAGCAATGTTCGCCGGGTCTCGTTCTCAACAATGACGGGCGCTGTGTCTGTCCGGAAGGCACCACCTTCCGCAATGGCCAGTGCGTCGGCACGCAGACCGCTCCGGTTCCGCTGCCCACGCCGCGGCCAACACCGCCGCGCGAGCCCGATCCGAAGCCGCAGGCAGATCCCCGGCCGCAATGCCGGCTCCTGCCGGGCCAGATCCGCACCCGCGATGGCCGCTGTGTCTGCCCACGCGGAACGCGCCTGGCAAACGGCCGTTGCGTCAAGCCGCAGGTCGAGCGCGAATGCCCGCGCGGCACGACGGGCACGCCGCCCAATTGCCGGCCAATCCGCCAGCAATGCCGCCTGCTTCCGGGTATGATCCGCACCCAGGACGGACAATGCGTCTGTCCGCGTGGAACACGTCTGGTGGCCGGTGCCTGCCGCAAGCCGGAGGTGCAGCGTCAGTGCCCGCCGGGAACCACGGGGCGCTATCCCAACTGCGCACCCATCGTGCGGCCCCGCTGCCCGCGTGGAACGACTGGCACGTTCCCCAACTGCCGCCCGGTTGTGCAGCGCCGCTGCCCGCAGGGAACAACGGGAACCTTCCCGAACTGTCGTCCGGTCGTGCAGCGCCGCTGCCCGCCCGGCACCACGGGCAAATACCCGAATTGCCGGCAGATTCGCGTGACGCCGCCGGTCAACCGGGTGCCCCGGCAGCAGCTTGATCGTCCCCTGCGCATCAATCCGCAACTCCTGCGGCCGCGTGACAGAGGCAATCAGCTCCAGTAGCCGGAGCACCTCTCGAAAATGGCCCCGCCGGTTTTGCCGGCGGGGCGTTTATCCTTCCCCAATGAGCTTCACTCTCCGATGGCCTGGCCCAGGTCAAACCCCGAATATCCAGGGGGTCGGACTTTCCCGGTGAGAACACGGGTTTCAATGTCCAGACGGTACCGTCCGCCCCACCGGCGCCAATGGTTCGTGATACGTTTTTCAACCCATGCAAGACGATGTCTCGCGAGCGTAGGGCTGCCTTCTTCATCCAGATAGCTCACCCGCAGGACGGAGGGCTCCCTGTCGAGAATCTCGATCAGCTGGTCGACAGCGGAGAGCCAGTTCTGTTTCAGCGCATTTTTCCCTCGTATGAAGGCGTCGCTCCGAAGATCAAGCCGCACCAGGCGCTGGATCGATGCGCCGAAATTGATTTTGGTCATTTTGCCCGCCGTCAAACGAACCACCCGGACATGTTCCGTCGTCAGGCGATAGCCGGAAGGCAGGGTTCGAGCATCGAGCTTGACAACGAAGTTGGTCCCCAATCGCTGATCTGGCAGCGACGCGCATGGTATATGAAAGCGACCCGCCGCATCGGTTGTTATCAACTTCCCTTCTACTGCGGCCAATCGCACCCCCGGCAGTCCCGGTTCACCATCGTCCGGATACCCGTTTCGGTTTGTGTCATCGAAGACTTTGCCGATCACATCACCGCAGTCGAAAACCGGCTCCTCTTCTATCCGGACACTGGCTTGAGCTTCGGAGGATATCCGGCGACCGAGGGGATCGGTCAGCACCGCTGTGTTGATGTAAACACCTGGGCCTATAGACGCCGGGGCGTTCATGCTCAGGCGGATTTCAATGGAACTGCGGGCCGCCAGCGAAATGTCATCGAAGCGCAACAAGCGGCCATTCACGACCGGGGCTGCCGGCGCTTCATCCACCAGTGCAGAACCTTCAACAAAGCGAAACCCCGGCGGAAGCCGATCCTCCACTTTCAACCCTCGAACGGGCCCATCGCTATTGTTGGTTACGATGATCGTGAATGGCGCCAACTCACCCCGCCGGATTGTCGTTCTTTCCGCAGTTTTGCTGATTGTAAGGTTGCCGGCCCCAGCCGGTAATGTCAGTGGCAGCGTGCTTTCGTTCGAAGCGAGCGAAAACACCGCTCCGCCGCCATCCAAAACTGAGCCATAAGCAATTGCTGTGTTCACAACCGCCTCGGACGTTCCCGCACCATTCTTGATATCAGCCTGCGTGAGCAGATAGCTGGCTGAAAAGCGCTCCGTCTCCCCTACCTCCAGCGCTAGCGTTGCCGGCTGCACATCAGACAAGCGGCCATTCGCAGCATGCCCATTGAACTTAGGACCATGGTCCTCGATCCGAATGTCGGTGACCGGAAGCTTGCCGGTATTGGTGACTTCAAACTCGTAGAGGAGGACATCGCCGGGTGAAGCCAAGCCGTCGCCATCCATATCCGAGAATCCACCGGTTTTGGTCAAGCTCAACCCGGGGAACTGGAGAGGCAGGACGACGCATTGTTCGGAGGGGCAATCTGGGTCCGCTTCAGCGGGGAGTTTGGCAAAGTTGACTACCGTATCCGCCGGGTGTGCCAGTCGTTCGACCACAGAGGCATCGACCCTCAGAACAAGTTGACCGTTGGTGCTCCCCTCGCGCTGCGGGACAGTCAAGCCTGTCCACTCGACAGTACCGCTGCTGTGGCGTCCACCGTGGCTGGCGGCCACAAACCGCAAATGCGGGTCCAGAACATCGAGCACGGAAAAGTCGATGGCAGCGCTACCGACATTGGTCAGCACGATCTCGAATGTAAGGGGCTCTCCCAATTCGGCGAGCCCCGGAACCGCGCCTCCCTCCGTCACAAGCGATTTTGCAACACTCACATCCGGAGGAATATGGTTTTCCGTTCGGCAAGGTGCACACGCCCCATTGCTGGCAACCACTGTGTTGGACAAGGTCACCGGTGCATCCTCGTCAACGACAGCCGTATAGGTGATGCTATGAGTTCCAGCCGGCGTTCCCGCGGGAAGCTTGAAGGAAAGCTCCGGCGCTGCACCTGTTTCTGCTTCGAACAGGCCGGAACTGACCACACTGCCGAATCTGAGCCCGGGCCCGAGCGTATCGGTTAATTCGAGATCCTGCGTTGTCGTCCCGTCTGCAACCACCGTCGTTAATGTGTAGGTCAGCGTGTCTCCGATTTCGACGGACGCACCGTCGCCCACATCCGACGTCTTTGACGTACCAAGCCGGACCAGCGGATTTGCCGTTGTACAGGATTTGCATTCTCCCACATTCGCGACCACCGCGTTGGACAGGGGTCCGGTAGCACTCTCGGAGACCGTCGCCGTATAGGAAACGCTGTGTGTCCCCGCTGCCGATCCCGCGGGAAGCCTGAAGGACAGCACCGGCGCGGAACCGGCATCGGCAATAAATGGGCCAGGCGCGGTTACAGTGCTGAAATCGAGCCCCGGCCCGAGCGTGTCGGTCAGCACCAGATCCTGTGTTGTCGTTCCTCCCGTCACCTCGGCCGTAAGCGTATAGGTGATCGTGTCCCCCGCCTGAACCCCGACACCGTCCCCTACATCCGATGTTTTGGATGAGCTCAATTCAACGAGTGGATTGGAGGTCATGCAGGGCGAACAATCGCCCACATCGGCCACGGCGCTGTTCGAAACCGAATCCGACGCACTGTCCGATACCGTCGCCGTGTAGGAGACGCTGTAGGTTCCGGCTGCCGTGCCGGTGGGCAAGGTGAAGGTCAGGACGGGTGCGCCGCTCGTATCTGGAACGAAGGCCCCTGGAGCGGTGACACTGCCAAAGTCGAGCCCCGCCCCCAGCGTGTCGGTGAGAACCAGCTCCTGTGTCGTCGTTCCCCCCGTCACCTGGGTCGTCAGCGTGTAGGTGATCGTGTCGCCCGCCTGTACGCCCACACCGTCGCCCACATCCGAAGCCTTTGATGTGCTTAGTTCAACAAGCGGGTTCGTGGTCGCGCAAGGAGAGCAGTCGCCGATGTTGGCCACAGCGCTGTTGGAAACCGATCCCGAAGCACTGTCAGAAACCGTTGCCGTGTAGGACACGCTATAGGTTCCCGCTGCCGTGCCGGCAGGCAAGGTGAATGACAGGTTCGGCGCGCTCCCCGTATCTGAAACGAAAGCCCCCGGCGCCGTGACACTGCCAAAATCGAGCCCCGCTCCTAACGTATCGGCCAGCACCAGATCCTGTGTTGTGGTCCCTCCAGTCACGAGTGTGGTCAGCGTGTAGGTGATCGTATCGCCCGCCTGAACACCAACTCCGTCACCCACATCCGAAGCCTTCGATGTGTTCAGTTCCACCAGTGGGTTCGTGGTCGCACAGGGAGAGCAATCCCCCACATCGGCCACCGCACTGTTGGAAACCGATCCCGATGCGCTGTCAGCCACCGTTGCCGTGTAGGACACGCTATAGGTTCCCGCTGCCGTGCCGGCAGGCAAGGTGAAGGAGAGGTTCGGCGCGCTTCCCGTATCTGGAACGAAAGCCCCCGGCGCCGTAACGCTGCCAAAGTCGAGCCCCGCCCCCAGCGTGTCTGATAAAACCAGATCCTGCGTCGTCACACCGCCCGTCACCACCGTGGTCAGCGTGTAGGTGATCGTGTCCCCCGCCTGGACGCCGACACCGTTGCCAACATCCGAGACTTTCGAGGTACTCAGTTCAACGAGTGGATTTGTGGTTGTGCAGGGTGAGCAATCCCCGATGTTGGCAACTGCATTGTTTTGTACTTCCAGAGCGGCACTGTCCGATACTGTCGCCGTATAGGACACACTATGGGTCCCCTCCGACGTTCCAACGGGAAGTGTGAAGGAGAGCTCGGGCGCACTGCCGGTGTCGGCTGCGAATGGCCCCAATGCAGTCACATTGCCGAAGTCGAGCCCCGCTCCCAGCGTATCGGTCACAACCAGATCCTGTGTCGTCGTTCCACCCGTCACCTGGACCGTCAGCGTGTAGGTGATCGTGTCCCCCGCCTGTACGCCCACACCGTCACCCACATCCGAAGCCTTCGATGTGCTCAGTTCCACCAGCGGGTTCGTGGTCGCGCAGGGAGAGCACTCGCCGATATTGGCCACCGCACTGTTGGAAACCGATCCCGATGCACTGTCAGACACCATGGCAGTATAGGACACGCTATAGGTTCCCGCTGCCGTGCCGGTGGGCAAGGTGAAGGAGAGGCTCGGCGCACTTCCCGTATCTGAGACGAAGGCCCCCGGCGCCGTGACACTGCCAAAGTTGAGCCCCGCCCCTAACGTGTCGGTCAGCACCAGATCCTGTGTCGTCGTTCCTCCCGTAACCTGGGTCGTCAGCGTGTAGGTGATCGTGTCGCCCGCCTGTACGCCCACACCGTCGCCCACATCCGAAGCCTTCGATGTGCTCAGTTCCACCAGCGGGTTCGTGGTCGCGCAGGGAGAGCAGTCGCCGATGTTGGCCACCGCACTGTTGGAAACCGATCCCGAAGCACTGTCAGAAACCGTTGCCGTGTAGGACACGCTGTAGGTTCCCGCTGCCGTGCCTGCAGGAAGCGTGAATGACAGGTTCGGCGCGCTTCCCGTATCTGGAACGAAAGCCCCCGGCGCCGTGACACTGCCAAAGTCAAGCCCCGCCCCCAGCGTGTCGGTCAGAACCAGATCCTGTGTTGTGGTCCCTCCGGTTACGAGTGTGGTCAGCGTATAGGTCATCGTGTCCCCCGCCTGTACGCCAACACCATCACCCACATCCGAAGCCTTCGACGTGCTCAATTCCACCAAAGGGTTCGTCGTAGCGCAGGGAGAACAATCCCCTACATCGGCCACCGCACTGTTGGAGACCGATCCCGATGCACTGTCAGATACCGTCGCTGTGTAGGAGACGCTGTAGGTTCCCGCTGCCGTGCCGGCAGGCAAGGTGAAGGAGAGGCTCGGCGCACTTCCCGTATCTGAGACGAAGGCCCCCGGCGACGTGACACTGCCAAAGTCGAGCCCCGCCCCCAGCGTATCGGTGAGAACCAGCTCCTGTGTCGTCGTTCCACCCGTCACCTGGGTCGTCAGCGTATAGGTGATGGTGTCCCCCGCCTGTACGCCCACACCGTCGCCCACATCCGAAGCCTTCGATGTGCTCAGTTCAACAAGCGGGTTCGTGGTCGCGCAAGGAGAGCAGTCTCCGATGTTGGCGACGGCGTTGTTCGAAACCGAATCCGACGCACTGTCCGATACCGTCGCCGTATAGGACACGCTATAGGCTCCCGCTGCCGTGCCGGCAGGCAAGGTGAAGGAGAGGCTCGGTGCGCCGCTCGTATCCGGAACAAACAAGCCCGGCGCCGTGACACTGCCAAAGTCGAGCCCCGCCCCCAGCGTGTCGGTGAGAACCAGCTCCTGTGTCGTCACGCCGCCCGTCACCACAGTGGTCAGCGTATAGGTGATCGTGTCCCCCGCTTGAACCCCGACACCATCGCCCACATCCAAAGCCTTCGATGTGCTAAGTTCCACCAGCGGGTTCGTGGTCGCACAGGGAGAACAATCCCCCACATCGGCCATCGCACTGTTGGAAACTGATCCCGATGCGCTGTCAGACACCATCGCCGTATAGGACACGCTATAGGTTCCCGCTGCCGTGCCGGCAGGAAGCGTGAACGACAGGCTCGGTGCGCTTCCCGTATCTGGAACGAAAGCCCCGGGCGTCGTGACACCGCCGAAGTCGAGCCCCGCTCCCAACGTATCGGTCAGCACCAGATCCTGTGTTGTGGTCCCTCCAGTCACGAGTGTGGTCAGCGTGTAGGTGATCGTGTCCCCCGCCTGTACGCCCACTCCGTCACCCACATCCGAAGCCTTCGATGTGCTCAATTCCACCAAAGGGTTCGTCGTAGCGCAGGGCGCGCAGCTCCCAAAATTTGAACTCACCGCGTTTGACACCTGCCCCGAAGCCAAATCGGTCACTGTCGCTGTGTAGGAAACGGCATAGCTTCCTGCAGGTGTTCCTGAGGGAAGCGTGAATGACAGATTGGGCGCACTGCCTGTGTCTGGAACAAACGAGCCCGACGCCGTAACACTGCCAAACTCCAGGCCCGACCCCAGAACATCACTGAGAACCAGGTCCTGTGTTGAGACGCCGGCTGCAATAACGGCCGTTAGCGTATAGGTGAGCGTATCTCCAACCTGAACGCCTACACCATCGCCCACATCGACAGCTTTCGAGGTGCTGGTCGTCACAAGAGGATTGTTTGTGGAACAGGGGCTGCATTCGCCAATATCAGCAGACGCTGCGTTCGAAACCGAATCCGACGCACTGTCTGATACAGTCGCGGTGTAGGAGACGCTGTAGGTTCCCTCTGCCGTGCCGGTGGGCAAGGTGAAGGACAGGATCGGTGCGCCGCTCGTATCTGGAACGAAGGCCCCTGGCGCCGTGACACTGCCAAAGTCGAGCCCCGCCCCCAGCGTGTCGGTGAGAACCAGATCCTGTGTCGTCGTTCCCCTCGTCACCTGGGTCGTCAGCGTATAGGTGATCGTGTCCCCCGCCTGAACCCCGACACCGTCGCCCACATCCGAAGCCTTCGATGTGCTCAGTTCCACCAGCGGGTTCGTGGTCGCGCAAGGAGAGCAGTCGCCGATGTTGGCCACCACACTGTTGGAAACCGATCCCGAAGCACTGTCAGACACCGTCGCCGTGTAGGACACGCTATAGGTTCCCGCTGCCGTGCCGGCAGGCAAGGTGAAGGAGAGGTTCGGCGCGCTCCCCGTATCTGAGACGAAAGCCCCCGGCGCCGTGACACTGCCAAAATCGAGCCCCGCCCCCAACGTATCGGTCAGAACCAGATCCTGTGTTGTGGTCCCTCCGGTTACGAGTGTGGTCAGCGTGTAGGTGATCATATCGCCCGCCTGTACGCCAACACCGTCACCCACATCCGAAGCCTTCGATGTGTTCAGTTCCACCAGCGGGTTCGTGGTCGCGCAGGGAGAGCAATCCCCCACATCGGCCACAGCGCTGTTGGAAACCGATCCCGAAGCACTGTCAGAAACCGTCGCCGTATAGGACACGCTATAGGTTCCCGCTGCCGTGCCGGCAGGCAAGGTGAAGGAGAGGTTCGGCGCGCTTCCCGTATCTGGAACGAAAGCCCCCGGCGAGGTGACGCTGCCAAAGTCGAGCCCCGCCCCCAGCGTGTCTGATAAAACCAGGTCCTGAGAGGTCGTCCCTCCGGTCACCTGGGTCGTCAGCGTGTAGGTGATCGTGTCCCCCGCCTGGACGCCGACACCGTTGCCAACATCCGAGCTCTTCGAAGTATTCAACAGAACCTTCTGATTGATAACCGCACAGTCGATCTCGCTATCGACCGCCACCGCCTCGGGAGAAAGTGTGAAGGAATTCTCATCAAACGACACTGTTCCCCCTGTCCCCATTCCCAAACAGACAACGTCGTCCAGAACCCAATTGGGCGGCAACGTCTCTGAAATGACCGTCTGGACGTCGACCTCCGCCAGGATCTGTGTGGCCCCCGGTTGAGCAACGCCCTGGGACACAGTGGTGATCGTCTGAGTTTCCCACCCATTGTTGCCGGTGAAGGTGAAGCTGCCGACATCATCCAAGGTGGTCTTGCGAAGCGTGAGTCTGGGCAATTTGACGAACTGCACAGTCCCCTGCGCCTGATCGTTTGACAGAACAAAATCATCGTTCGTCGGGTCGGTGTCTCCGTCGGAGACAGACCGGTCAAGCGAGGCAACAAGCGGATAGCTTCCTGAAACGGCATCCGAGTTTGCGACCAGCGGGATTGTGAAGCCTATGTTTCCGCCGCTGCCTCCAGGGACAGGAGCGGGCGAAAGAGGCGTGTCTATAGCACACGACACCGTTTGCCCTGAGACCGTACACCCGGGAACCGGGCTGGCTGTCCACCCTGCCGGCACGGACACCGTGATGGCGAATCCATCAGAGGTTTGGACAGTACCGGGGCCAAGATTGGTGGCGCTCACACTCATATCCATCGTGTCGCCTGGCGCGTGGTAAACACCCGCCGGCGCTGAGATGGAAATCGAAAGATCGGGTCGCCCCGTAACCGTGAGAGAACAGGTGCTATCTTCCTGGTCGACCTTTAGGATGTTGCTCGCGCAACTGCCTGTTTCCGCAAAAGAGTTTTCGGGAATGCCTGCCGGCCTTTGTGAGGCCGTGGCCCCATAGCCGGATCCCGGCAGAACATAAACCTCCTTGCTGGAATCATAATCAGCCGTATCGTTGTCGGAAGCAGCGAGATATGGCTCAACATCTTCTCCCGAAAGTCCGCTTCCATTGTCGAGAAGAACGCCATCCTTGGTCAAATTGAGCAGCCAGCCTGTGCCGCCAATCGTTTGATCCCAAGCAAAGTCGGAAAAATTCAGAGCCGCCGAGTGGCGCGCTTGCTCCAATTGGCCGCAATAGACATTGATACCATCGTAGCCCCTCCCACCAGCCTGCCTATGAATACCCGAGGCTGCTCGATAGGCCTCATTGTTGCAAAACCAGCCCCGGAAAGTGTGCGTGGCGTTGCCCTCATTCACCCCAACGGTCTGAACGCCAGCTGTAGCAGCCGTATTGACGGAAACCCAATCCGATGCACCGAGTTGAAGAGGACGACACTCCATTCGCAAACTCGAAGCCCAACGAAATGTGCTTGGAGACACAACCCGATCGTATCCACCTAGCTGATGAACAATCTGTCCTGGAGGACAGTATCCATGTCGCTGGGTTCCTTGATTGGGATAGCCGTAACCCGAAATTTCCGGGGTACCATTGGCTGACGTGTTGATGGTTTCAACCGTTCCGTTAGGAAGAACAGATATCGACGCGCAATAAAGCCCCACCTGTGCTGTCATACCGCGAACGGTGGAAAGATTTGCGCTCATGGAGACGTCGGCGTGGTGGAGACCTCGAAGCACTGTTCCGGCCGGACATTTGTAAGCTTCGACTGATCCTTTGTTGGTGCCGATCGTCCCTACATAACTGCCATCTCCACGGAAACCGATGCCGATTTGGGAAAAGGCAAAGTCCGGAAAAAGACAAAATACGAATAAAAATATAGATCGTAGTAGTAGCTTCTCCACCGGAAACACCAATTCTTGGGGAATCCGTGGATTAATAAAAACTTAATCAGTTATGATAAAAAAACCGTACCAAACAACCGGGATAGATCTGCACCACCAGAAGTCTGGTCGATGGTGGGCCCGGAGGGACTCGAACCCCCAACCAAGCGGTTATGAGCCGCCGGCTCTAACCAATTGAGCTACAGGCCCGGTGGCCGATGGATTAATTGCTTTTTTCGCCGCGCACAAGCCATCTTGCCGCAATCGACACACAATCCATAGCTAGGTCGCTTTTCGGGACATCGCAAAAGGAGATTTCCATGACCAAATCCGTCTTCCCCGCCGTATTCGCTGCTCCCGTGCTTGCTGCTTCCCTGCTCAGCGCTGTTCCAACTTTGGCAGACGATAGGGATAAGCGAATCATCGTGACTGGCGAGGGAGAAGCCGCTGTCAGCCCCGATATGGCAGTTCTCACAATCGCCGTGGTGCGTGAAGCAGAAACGGCACGCGACGCTCTCGACGCAAACAATCAGGCAATGACCGCAGTCATCGATGCGATGAAGGAAGACGGCATTGAAGCGCGTGATCTGCAGACAGGCGGTCTGTCCATCAACCCGCGCTATGTGTACCCCAACGAGAAGAACGAGGAAAAGACGCCACGCATCGTGGGCTACGAGGTCGGCAATACGCTCACGGTACGCATCCGCGATCTCGCTAAAGTCGGGACTGTTCTCGATCGGTCGGTAAGTCTTGGTGTGAATCAGGGCGGCGGACTTACTTTCACCAACGACGATCCATCCGAGGCCATCACCGAGGCCCGAAAGCGCGCCGTGAAGGATGCACTCGACAAGGCCAAGACATTGGCAGAGGCTGCCGGCGTGAAATTGGGCGACATCGTTGAGATCTCCGAACAGATGCATCAGCGCCCCCCGATGCCCTATGCTGGCAAGGCTGTTCGGATGCAGGCCTCAGCCGAGGCTGTCCCCGTGGAAGCAGGCGAGAACGCCTATCAGGTACAGGTCAATGTGACCTTTGAACTCGACCGGTAAACCCGACGATCGAATATCAGAAATCGAAAGCCGCCGGCGCTCGCCGGCGGCTTTCGTGTTTTATCTCGGTCAATCCGCACTCAACGGATAACCGGGCACCGTGGGGCGCGAGCAAAAACAACATGCTGCCGCCCCCAATGGGTGCGTCCTGCAACGCGAATGATGTTCCGATTGGCCCTGACCACCCGGGCGCGACGGATACCCATGCGTTCCGCCTTGCGAACCGCCTGTCTAGGGGTGCACGCGCTGTGATGGCGACGAGGACGCTCGGCACGATGACTGCGGGCGCTATTTCCGTAAAGATAACCGCCCGAGGGGCCACCAATGCCAAAGCCGAAGTAAAGGCTGTCCGCCTGAGCTGTTGCCGGCGCCGCAAGCAGCGTGCCCAACCCGATCATGGCTGACAGCGTGGCAATCTTGAGTTTCTCGAACATTGTGCTCTCCTTGGTGTTTGGGACCCTCTCGCGCCCCTGATGGAGATCACAATCTCAAAACACTCCTGAACCAATGAGGAATGGGCTGTTCATATCGCATTCAGCCGATGGCCGACAAAGCCGCGTTCCACTGGACCGGATTTCGATGCTCGCTGATCCGCGTGATTTCGCCGCCATCGATCTCGAAAAACATTCCGCCGGGGAGCGTATAAGTCTGCCCTGTCGCCTCCGGCAGGCCTTCTGCAGTTGTTCGGTAGGTGCCGCGAACCGTAAACTCCGCAGCCGCACGAATGCCACCTGGGGCATTCATGACGGTGATATCTGCAAGGCGCTCGTCGAAATGCCGAGTCCTCAATCCGAGACGCCAACGCAGTTTCTCTCGGCCGATCTCTCGCTCTCCGTCGAACGGATCGTGCGCTACATCATCGCTTACCAATGCCAGAGCAGCATCGTGATCGCTGGCGTTCAGGGCATTCAGAAAGGATTGCACAAGGCTCAGCGCCTTTTCATCGGACATCGGCATAACTCCTCATTCGTAAAGCGCCCCAGAAGAAAACATCGGGTGATGTCTATGGTTCCTCATCCAGGATGAAGGCAAAATAGTCTTCCGGCTCTGCCAATTGATCTTCGTTGGTCTTCACCCGGCCACGAATGGAAATGCCGGCTTCGTGCACAGTGTTTGGATCACCCGAAACCAGCGGATGCCACCATGGCAGTTCCTTGCCCTCTGCCACGAGGCGATATCCGCAAGTGCTGGGAAGCCAGGGGATATTGCCCACATTGTCCGGTGTAAGCCGCACGCAATCAGGAACGCGCTTCAGCCGGTTCCCATAGTCGCTGCATCGGCACGTTTCGCCGTCGAACAAGCGGCATCCCACACTCGTCCAGTAAATCTCACCGGTGTCCTCGTCCTCGAGTTTGGCGAGGCAGCATTTGCCACAGCCATCGCAAAGAGCTTCCCATTCCTGGTCGTTGAGTTCTGCCAGCGTCTTGGTCTTCCAGAATTTCTTCGTCGTCATGCTCGAGCTTTGAACCGCCAAGGATCGCACGTCAAGCATCGTAAGGGCCCCGTTTCAGACACGTTCTCGTCACTTCGCAGTCACGCTTCCACACGCAGGAGTATCAATTGCGGGAAAAAGGGAACCGAACGCCATCGAAGCGGTTAAAGCGGCGATGGGACGCCTGCATACAGGAGAGATTTTATGACGACGCGAAAGCGGATCATGACGACAACCGCCCTCGGTCTGCTCATTGCTGCCGCACCTTTGGCAACGCAGCCGAGCATCGCAACGGAGCGCTACTCCGGGGTGGTGCTGGCACAGGCCGAAAAGCCCAAAGGCATGACCGAAGAAGCCTGGCGGGCGCTCTTGAAAAAGCGCGGCGAAAAAAAGCAGAAGGACAAGGACAAGGCTCCAGCTGAGAACGAGGCCGCGCCAGCGTCGGAACCCGAGCCGACATCGGAGCCTGAGGCAACTGCACCTGCTGCCGAAACTCAAGTCGAGCAGCCGGCAGCCGCCGACGAACCGGGCACACAGGAAGAGCCTGGAACCGACAACGCAGGAGCGCCTGAGGACGCCCCCTCCGGTCTTGAAGCACCGGAAGAGCAGCCTACGCCCCCTGTCGAGCCCGAAGCCGCTGAAGAAACGGCCCCTGCGGAAAGCGCTCCTGCCGAGGGAGAAGCGACTTCTGGTGCAGAAGAGGGCACTCCGGACGCCGGGGAAGGCACCGCCGCTCAGCCTGAGGCAGGCTCTCAACCAGCTTCCGACGACACAGATCTGCCGGCAGAGCCCACCCCCTCGCCCAGCACGGAAGAACCCGCAGAAGACCAGCCTGTTGAAGAGGTGGCGCCAGCCGCTCAGCAGCCCGCCGAGGAACGGTCGGCTGAAGAAGAGCCTTCCGGACAAGCGGAGGACGCTGCTCCCACGCCCGCGGAAGAACGTACAAATGAAGTGATTGAAGCTCAGCCAGAGAGTGGCAACGAGCCCGAAGCGCAGGAAATCGAGCCTCTGCCTGAAAACGCCGCGCCTGTATTGGATAGCGAAAAGGAGCCAGAGGCCAACGGAGGAGCGCAGTCCTCCGCTCCAGCCGAAGCATCCGAGGCGGAGAGCGCCGCGGAAGAGGAGAATGCCAACGCCGAGGCAGAACCACAACAGGCCCCCATGCCTGAAAGCGACGCCGAGGCGCAGGCTGACGCGATCAATCCAGAAACGCTTCGCAGCGAAATCCGCAACATTCTTGAAGAGCGCGGCGAACGGATCGAACTGGGTCAAACGCGTGAGGAACGCCGCGAGCGCCGGCGTGAACTGCGAGAG
This sequence comes from Nitratireductor sp. ATLC21, assembly GCF_057196525.1. NCBI lineage: Bacteria > Pseudomonadati > Pseudomonadota > Alphaproteobacteria > Hyphomicrobiales > Phyllobacteriaceae > Nitratireductor > Nitratireductor sp. ATLC21. Next base: position 1,033,981 of record NZ_JBXUOU010000001.1, read on the forward strand.
CGCCGCGAATCGGCGGAGGTCGTACGCGAGTTCAATGACAATCGAACGATCATCCAGATCAACAATCAGATTTTCGTCGAAAGCCAGGACAGCGACCGCCTTATCCGCGAGGATGACGAAGTTTATTACGAGGAGCTGCCGCGCGACCGTGTGCGCGAGGTTGTCACGCGTCCGAATGGTGTTCGCCTGATCACCGTTCGCAGCCGTTATGGCGACGTCATTCGCCGTGTGCGGGTTACGCCGGATGGCCGCGAACAGGTCCTCGTCTTCGTACCAGACGAGCGCCTCGAGACCGTCGACCGGTGGCATGATCCGGCTCGCGAGCTGCCACCACTTCGCCTGACGATCCCCGTCAGCGATTATATTCTGGAGGCAGAGCGTGTGGAGGATCCGGAGCGTTACTATACTTTCCTTGAAAAGCCTCCGGTAGAACCCGTGCGCCGTATATACTCGCTTGAAGAGGTCAAACGCTCAGCGCGCCTACGCGATATGGTTCGTCGCATCGATCTCGATACAGTCGAATTCGCCTTCGGCTCGGCCGATATCGAAGAGAGCGAGATTGACGAGCTCGAAGCGATTGCGACCGCCATTGAGCGCATGCTGGACGAGAATCCTGCCGAGACCTTTCTGATCGAAGGCCATACGGATGCTGTGGGCTCGGATCTCGCCAATCTGGCGCTCTCGGATCGCCGCGCCGAATCGGTGGCCCGCGCGCTGACGGATGTGTTCGGCATCCCGCCGGAAAACCTGGTCACTCAGGGCTATGGCGAGCGCTACCTTAAAATCGATACCCAGGAGCGCGAACGCGAGAACAGGCGTGTGGCACTGCGGCGTATCACCCCGCTTGTCGCTCCGGTGGCCAGCGCCAGATAGGCACTGACCCCTTTCTGCCCGCCCCATGCTCTGGCTGCGGGCTGGCGAAAGGAGCCCGGTCGGATGTTCCCTCCTCCGACCGGGCTTTGCTGTGTTTGCGAAATCTGCAAGATGCCTTCGAATTCATTGCCGGCTTCAAAGGAGTTCCTTCATGACGCGCAACGGCCTGCGTGGTGTTATCGCCGCCGTCCCAACACCTGTGACAGCTTCGGGTGACCCTGACACGACCCGTTTTCTGCGCCACGCGCAATGGGCGCTGGACAATGGATGCGATGCGCTGAACGTGCTCGGCACCACGGGCGAAGCCAACTCATTCGGCCCTGAGCAGCGCACTACCCTCATGGAAGCCGCCGCCGGCGCCCTCGACACCACCAGACTGATGGTTGGTACCGGCACACCAGATCTGAAGACAACAATCGCGCTGACCCGCCGCGCTCACGAATTGGGCTTCGCCGCAGCGCTGGTCTTGCCACCTTATTATTACAAGGGAGTGAGTGATGAGGGCCTGTTCGCCTGGTTTGAACGGCTGATCTCCAGCACGTCCGGAACCCCCATTCCCGTCTATCTCTATAATTTCCCCCAGATGACGGGCCTTACCTTCTCCCCGGCCCTTGCCCGCCGTCTGAAAGATGCCTTCCCTGATCGCATAACCGGTGCGAAAGACAGTTCAGGCGATCTCGACTATGCTTCCGAACTGGCAAAGATCAGTGACTTTGCCGTCTTCCCGAGCAACGAAGCCTCAATTTCGAAGGCGGAATCTGAAAATTACGCCGGATGCATTTCGGCAACTGCCAGCGTGACCGCGCCGCTTGTTGCAAAACTTTGGGCCGAACCCACCAATGATAATGCCCTGGAGGCGGCGTCCAGTGCACGCACCGCGATTTCTGCTCACCCGCTTATTCCTGCGGTGAAATACCTGACTGCGAGACTGCATGATGACGCAGACTTTGCCACGCCGCTACCGCCGCATATGCCGCTCACCGACGAACAAAAAACGGCTCTCGACGAGATACCCTTGTGAAAACAGAAAAGCGGCAGTTTCGTTTTGCGAAACCGCCGCCTGCCATTTGTTGCTGAGGTTCGGTTGATCGTCTGTTAGCCAGCCTTTTCGCCGATCTCGGAGATGCCGCCATTGGCAGCAGACCATTCAAGCGGTTGGTTCAAAAACTTCTCCACCTCATCGAGCGTCTTTTCGTCAAAAAGCTTGTCCGCACGCGCTACCTGCAAAACGTCCCACCAAGTGGTGAGATAGTGAAGCCTCATGCCGGCATCCTCCAGACGCTTCGGGGTATCGGGGAAAATACCGTAGTAGAAAACGGCAAAAGTGTCGGTCACCTCGGCGCCCGCCTTGCGGACGGCCTCGGCGAATTTGAGCTTACTCCCACCGTCTGTGGTCAGATCTTCCACCAAAAGCAACCGCGCCCCTTCATTCAGATTGCCTTCGATCTGAGCATCGCGGCCAAATCCCTTAGGCTTCTTGCGAACGTAGAGCATGGGCAGGCCGAGTTTGTCGGAGAGCCAGGCAGCAAAGGGAATACCCGCCGTCTCGCCGCCGGCCACCGCATCGAATTTTTCAAAGCCGGCATCGCGCAAGACGACTGAGGCCGCGAAGTCCATGATGGCCGAGCGAATGCGCGGATAGGAGATGAGCTTCCGACAGTCGATGTAGACCGGGCTCTTCAGGCCTGAGGTAAACGTATAGGGCTCGTCAGCCCGGAAATGAACCGCCTTGATCTCGATCAGCATCTTGGCCACGGTCTCGGCAATCAGGGCGCGGTCGGGGAATGTGTTGGCGAACATGGCTGGCTCTCGTTTGGTGACGCGGCTTTCAGCTATCAGGATTGAACGCCGGGCGGAAGTTTTTCCGACAATATTCCGGTGGATGGCTTTGCGCCATCCACCCCACAATTATCTCGACGCATCGTGTCGGAATGCGGCAAGCTTCGCCGTCTTCCAATCGAGAAAGGAACCGGAATGCTTTACGCAATTCTCTGCTACCACAATGAAGACGTCGTCATGTCCTGGTCCAAGGAAGAGGACGATGCTGTCCTCGCCAAGCGTCGGCGCGTCCAGAAAGAACTGGTCGACACGGACCGGATGGGCCCTGCGATCCGTCTGATGCCCACCTCCGCTGCAACAACGCTTCGTGCTTCCGGCAACGAGCACCTGGTGCTCGATGGCCCCTTTGCCGAAACCAAGGAACAGTTGCTCGGCTTCTATGTCGTCGATTGCGAAAACCTGGAAGAGGTGGTCGATTTCGCGAAACGCATGAAGGAAGGCGAGAGCGTCACCTTCGAAATCCGTCCGGTACAGATTTTTGAGAAAGGCAACCTGCCTGAGAAAGAAGCATCTACGAAATGACTGAGCTGGCCTGGATCGAGAATGCCCTCACGAGCGCGCGCCCGCAGGCTATGGGCGCGCTTCTGCGTTATTTCCGCGATCTCGACCGGGCCGAGGAGGCTTTTCAGGAAGCATGTCTGCGGGCTTTGAAGAATTGGCCCCTTAAGGGCCCGCCGCGCGACCCGACCGCCTGGCTGATTTTCGTCGGCCGCAATGCAGCGCTAGACGGTGTTCGCCGGGACAGTCGCAACACCGCTCTTCCCCCCGAAGACAGGATATCGGACCTCGACGATGTCGAAGCCGACATGGCGGAACGGCTGGACGATGCGCACTACCGCGACGACATTCTTCGGCTGATGTTCGTGTGCTGTCACCCCGACCTCCCCGCAACCCAGCAGGTGGCGCTTGCGTTGCGTATTGTTTCCGGTCTGAGCGTGCGAGAGATCGCCAGCGCCTTTCTGGTTGGTGAAAAGGCAATGGAACAGCGCATCACCCGCGCCAAACGTCGGGTCGCAGAGGCCAATGTACCCTTTGCGGCCCCCGATGCCGTCGAGCGCTCGAAGCGGCTCGGTGCGGTCGCTGCGATGATATACCTGGTTTTCAACGAGGGATATTCCACGACCAGCGGCACAGACGTCGTACGCGCCTCGCTGTGCGATGAAGCGATCCGGCTTGCCCGCCTGTTGTTGAGGCTTTTCCCCTCCGAACCCGAGATCATGGGTCTCCTCGCCCTCATGCTTCTCCAGCATGCACGCAGCGCCGCCCGCACAGATGCGGATGGCAACGCCGTTCTGCTTGATGACCAGGACCGCTCGCTCTGGAACCGCACCGGCATTGAAGAGGGATTGGCCCTGGTGGACAAGGCTCTGCGTCACGGACGGCCCGGCTCCTACCAGATACAAGCGGCGATCGCCGCGCTTCACGCCCGCGCCCGCACGCCGGAGGAAACCGACTGGGAAGAAATCGACCTTCTTTATCAGATGCTGGAAAGCCAGACTCCGTCACCCGTCATCACGCTCAACCGCTCAGTCGCAGTCTCCAAAACGCACGGGCCCGAAGCCGCATTGCAATTGATCGCGCCTCTCGCAGAGCGCCTTTCCGGATATTTTTATTATCATGGTGTGCGCGGTGCCTATCTGAGCGAAATCGGTCGTGCGGAAGAAGCCCGCGAAGCGTTTGACCGCGCCATAGCTTTAGCGCGCACGCCAGCCGAAGCTGCGCATATACGTCAGCATCTTGACCGCCTGGCCGTGAAGAACCGGGTGGATTGAACAAAAAATCGGTAGGCTTGTCGGAGTTGCCGACCACTATTCGTCCTGATGACAAGTCCCGACATCGCGGGCTTGCTATTAGGAGAAAATCATGTCCGAAACCCACAATGTTGCAGATGAACAGGAGATGCCCGAGGTTCTGGGTGGTGTAGTCCCTTATCTCATTGTCGATGGCGCATCAAAAGCCGCCGAATTCTACAAACAGGCCCTGGCGGCAAAAGAGGTTTTCCGACAACCGGAAGACGACAATGGCCGCACCATGCACATTCATCTCTACGTTCACGGCGGATCGCTCATGCTGTGCGACGCCTATCCTGAGTATGGCCAGCCCCTGCGAGAGCATGCCGGATACACGCTGACCCTGAACGTTGACGATGTCGACGGTTGGTGGGCACGCGCGGTGGGCGCCGGCATGAAGGTAACAATGCCTCTGGAGCGGATGTTCTGGGGGGATCGCTATGGGCAACTTGTCGATCCCTTTGGTGTGGCCTGGGCGATCGTCGGCAAATAAAGGCGCTCGGTTTCTGCAAGACACACGCTCTTTCGCGGCGCTTGGCCCACCCCAGGTGCTCCCCAAGCCCCAGGGCCGTTCCACGCTGCGGAAGGCGGCCGGGGACAAAACATCCCCGGCCGTTTGCCTTCCATCGCTTTACAGGAGTGCCCCGCACGCACTAGGCTGTGTCGACAAGGGTAAGAGAGGCGTTGCCACATCCCTGTTCGCCGACGCAGAGCGCTATGCCGCGTCAACATCTTCTCACACGAAAGCGATTGAGAGACAGACATGAGCCAGGTCAAAAGCGGCGATGTCGTGCGCATCCATTACACAGGCAAGCTGGCCGACGGCACGCAGTTTGATTCCTCGGCCGGACGCGAACCACTCGAGTTCAAGGTAGGCAGCGGCCAGATAATCTCCGGCCTCGACCGGCAGATCCAGGGTATGAAGCAGGGTGAGAGCGGCACGCTCAACATCCCCGCGGCTGAGGCCTACGGTGCCCGAGACGAAAACCAGGTTCAGGCCGTGCCACGTTCGGCATTGCCCCCGGAGCTGGACGTAAAGGTGGGCTCCAACCTCCAGGCCACCACGCAGGACGGAAACCAGATTTCCCTTACCGTGGTTGGCGTGGGTGATGATGAAATCACGGTGGACGCCAATCATCCGCTGGCCGGACACGATCTGATTTTTGACATTGAAGTCGTCGAAATCGTTGGCGCCTGATCACGACAGTGCGGAAGCCGCTGGTGCAATCGCACCGCGGCTTCCAATCTGATCTCCCTTCACCAGCAACCCTACTGGGGAACGGCATCAGGCGAATATTGATCTGCAAACTCCGCAGAGGGTGGGATCGGCTTGATGATGTCGATCAGCACACCATTCGGATCGGCAGTGATGAAGTGACGTTGCCCGAACGCTTCGTCACGCAGTTCCAGCAGCATTGGAAGCCCGGCTCCTTTCAGCCGCGCATATTCGGTGTCTACATCATCGACCTCAAAATTCAGGATCAGACCTGACACCTGCCCCCTGCCGCTCTCCGGAACGGTCGCGTGGTTTCCGTTCAGTATGGCGAGATTGACGCTTGGGTCGCTGCTTGACTGAAGATGGACATACCAGTCCGCCTCAAACGCCGGATGAAAGCCGAAATGGGCGCAGTAAAACGCTGCGGTTTCGGCGACTTTTTCCGTCATGACAACCGGGTAATAGCTGGTGATTTTCATCGGTGTGGTTCCTGTTGGCGCGTTGGACACAACTGCATGCCTTGTTCTCGCGACGCCCAAAACACTTGCAATCAGCGACCGCCGCTATAAACATACAGACTGCATGTATTGGAAATTAACATACAGGCTGCATGTATGCAACAGGAAACAGGTCGGCGCTCCAACCGCGAGCGCAGTGATGAAACACGCGAGAGGCTCATCGAGGCCGCCCGGCGTCTTTTCGTGGACAAGTCCTATGCGGAGACAGGGACGCCGGAGATAGCCCGGGAGGCCGGTGTCACGCGGGGAGCGCTCTATCATCATTTCGCGGACAAACAGGCTCTCTTTGCCGCTGTGGTTGAACGTGAAGCGAGCACAGTGGCGGATGAAATCGAGAGGCACACAACCACATCTTCGACCGCCACGATCGCCTTGATCGAAGGCGGCGAAGCCTATCTGAAAGCGATGGCTGCGCCCGGACGCACACGCCTCTTGCTGCTTGATGGTCCTGCTGTTCTCGGAAGAAGCGGAATGGATGAGGTGGACAACCGCCACGGCAACAGAACCTTGAAGCAGGGGCTGGAGGCCGCCATCAAGGCCCGCCAGATCCGCGATCTGCCGCTCGATGCACTGACCGGCTTGCTAGGCGCGGCATTCGATCGGGCAGCGCTGGCTATTGACGCTGGTGCGGATGTCGAACCCTACCGTACAGCTCTCGCTGGGCTGATTGAGGGGCTGGCTCCCACGCCATAGGCGTGGGCAGTCTATGGCTTGTCCGAGTTCCTCTTCCTGGCCATCCCCTTCTGTGCAGGATTGGTGACCTCAACCTTGAGACCCGCCACCAGTTCACGGGCAGCGGAGAAGAATTCTCGGTAGAGTATCGACGCAAACAGCAAAACACTGACGCCGATAGCCGCCCACACGGAGACGAACCAGGCGATCATACCCAATGAGAAATAGTAGGCCCGAATACCCTGATTGAAATTGCGTGCCGCGATGGTGTTGAGCGCGGCCATGACATAGATTTCCTCAGGGTCGCATTCATCCGCCTCGTCCGCTGCGCCGAGCATGATGCAGAAGTGGTTGAACTGCCGCAGCGACAGCGTGAAGGATAGAAATGCCATCACGAACATCACCAGAAACAGGACCAGATGCCGCTCGACGGCCGCTTTCGAGATATCCAGCGTCGGCTGCATGACGGACACTGCTTCCACCACAGCACTGATCTGCCCGAACACCGCGATGATGGCCAGAATGATCAGAACGGTTGTGGACGCGAAAAATGACACCGCTCCCATCAAATTGCCCGACAGGATGGCATCCATCGGTGTCTCGCGATGCACCGCGTTGCGCACCCACCGATGGCGCTGCGCTCCCATGATGATGGACAATGAGGGCCGGCGCTTTTCCAACCAGCTGGCAAAAACGGTGTAGAACCCCCAGCAAAAGATGGGAAAGAGCGAAGCTGCGAGCGTCAATGTAAATGCCTTTCAGCCTGTAGATCACAGACTGCAAGTCTGACCGAAGCCTCGCTGTTGGTCCAGTCAGCCATTGCTGTGTGAAGGCGCATAAAGAGCAAAGGACGACCGGATCAGCTGAAAATCTGGTCACCCTGCTCATCGATCACCTGCCGTCCCTTGCGGATCGCCTGCTCTGCGGCGAGATCTGCACTTGGGAAGCGATCGGCCCGAACGAGGCGATGCTCCTTGCGAACGCCATCCACCTCCTTGGAGATCACCGCGCAAGTCTGAAACTGGCCGCCTTCAGAAAACGGAGTGGGCTGGATCATGAAACCTTTGTGCTCGACAGCATCCCCTACCGGCTTTCCTTCCCCCGCGGTGGATGTGTCCGTTCCTCCTCCGAACAGGCGCTTCAGGAATGACATGCCCGTACTCCCCTCACTGTCAAAACTCTATAGCAACTTAACCCTACCCGACTGCCAGCGAAACCGGAACTCAGCGTTTTGCTCAGGCCAGATGAAGAATCACCTCTCGGCGATGCGGCTGTCTTCTGTGCTCATAAAGGTAAATGCCCTGCCAAGTTCCGAGGCCCGGGCGGCCGTTCATCACCGGTATGCCGATGGAGGTCTGTGTCAGCGCCGCCCTTATATGAGCAGGCATGTCGTCAGGCCCTTCCAGACGATGCGTCACCCAGGTCATCGACGCATCATCGGATGGCGGCACGAGCCTGCAAAAAAAGGTCTGCAGGTCGCGTGACACATCCGGATCTGCGTTCTCTTGAATGATCAGCGAACAAGAGGTGTGACGAACAAAGACCGTAAGCAGGCCGGCATCAATCCCAGCTTGCCTTACGAACAGGTCCACCTGATCGGTGAACTCGTAAAGACCCGGACCTGATGTCGAAACGGAAAGCAGCCGTTGTTGCATCGTGTCGTGGTGCCCGGGTCAGGCCAGCCTGTCAAGCGGGGTTGGCCGTTCCGCCCAAAACGCAAAGAAAAAGCCGGGCTCCTCGCCCGGCTCTTCTCGATCGGAATGGACTGTCGATCAGCTGTCGAGGAACGACCGCAACTTGCGCGACCGGCTCGGGTGCTTGAGCTTGCGCAGCGCCTTCGCTTCGATCTGGCGGATACGCTCACGCGTCACCGAGAACTGCTGACCAACTTCCTCCAGCGTGTGATCGGTGTTCATGCCGATGCCGAAACGCATGCGCAGCACGCGTTCCTCGCGCGGTGTCAGCGAGGCAAGAACGCGCGTCGTCGTCTCACGCAGGTTTGCCTGAATGGCCGCATCGATGGGCAGAACCGCACCCTTGTCCTCGATAAAGTCACCGAGATGCGAATCCTCCTCATCGCCCACAGGCGTTTCGAGCGAGATCGGCTCCTTGGCGATCTTCAGCACCTTGCGCACCTTTTCGAGCGGCATGGCGAGCTTCTCGGCCAGCTCTTCCGGCGTCGGCTCACGCCCGATCTCGTGCAGCATCTGGCGCGAAGTGCGCACGATCTTGTTGATCGTCTCGATCATGTGAACCGGAATGCGGATCGTGCGGGCCTGATCAGCGATCGAACGCGTGATCGCCTGCCGGATCCACCAGGTCGCATAAGTGGAGAACTTGTAGCCGCGACGATACTCGAACTTGTCCACCGCCTTCATCAGGCCGATATTGCCCTCCTGGATCAGATCCAGGAATTGAAGGCCCCGGTTCGTGTACTTCTTGGCAATGGAGATCACGAGGCGCAGATTGGCCTCGACCATCTCCTTCTTGGCGATGGCCGCTTCCCGCTCACCCTTCTGCACCTGGTTCACGATGCGTCGGAACTCACCGATGGAGATCGCGGTCTCCTGCGCAAGATTCTGGATCTCGGCCCGCAGATCCTCGATCGCCTTCGCCTCGTTCTTCGAAAACTCTTTCCAGCCCTTGCCGGAAAGCGTCGCAACACGCTCGGTCCAGTTCGTATCGAGCTCCGAACCCTGATACTCCTTGAGGAACGACTCGCGCTTGACACCATAGCTTTCGGCAAGCCGCAGCAGACGACCTTCATTCTGCACGAGACGCTTGTTGATGTCGTAGAGCTGCTCGACCAGAGTCTCGATACGCGCATTGTTGAGAGACAGAGATTTCACCGAGGTGATCAGCTCGCTCTTCAACTGCTTGTAGCGTCGTTCCTGGCTGCTGGACAGGCTATCGCCGTCGGCAAGGCTCGACTCGACCTTCTGGTCCTGCAGCTTGCGCAGCTTCTTGTAGGTGTCGGCGATAAAGTCCAGCGTCTCCATGACACCGGGCTTGAGTTCAGCCTCCATCGCGGCGAGCGACAGATTGGCTTCATCCTCTTCGTCGTCCTCTTCCTCCGGCTGTCCTTCACCACCCACGTCCGTGACGTCGTCACCGCGGGTACGCTTTGGCTTTTCTTCAGCCGCCGGCTTGTTTTCTTCATCGGGACGCTGGACGACCGGCGCCTGCTTTGCTTCTGGGCCCGCATAAGTGGCCTCGAGATCGATGATCTCGCGCAGCAGGATCTTGCCTTCGTTCAGCTCGTCACGCCAGATGATCAGCGCCTGGAAGGTCAGCGGGCTCTCGCAAAGCCCCGCGATCATCGTTTCCCGGCCGGCCTCAATGCGCTTCGCAATGGCGATTTCGCCCTCGCGCGACAGAAGCTCCACCGAACCCATCTCGCGCAGATACATACGCACGGGATCGTCGGTGCGATCTGTGGGCTCTTTCTTCGTGGTCGTCGCGACAGCGGTTCCCGACTGCGTGGTCAGCTCGCCGCCTTCCTCGCTATCACTGGAATCATTGTCTTCCGAGACCTCATCTTCTTCCACCACATTGATGCCCATATCCGAGAGCATCGCCATCGTGTCTTCGATCTGTTCGGAACTGACTTCGCCGGAAGGAAGGACGGCATTCAGCTCGTCCATCGTCACATAGCCGCGCTTCTTGGCGGCTTTGATCATCTTCTTGACTGCGTCGTCGGAGAGGTCGAGCAAGGGACCATCGGAGCCCTCACGTTCGGTTTCGACCTCTTCCTTCTCTTTTGTCGCCATGCTTTGCCTTCTCCAACCGAGCGGGGTTCCATGCCACCCCGTCGCCGCCGCTGCAACGGCTGTCCGTCGCGGCATTTCGCAACCTGATTCGTGATCTAGCGCTGGCCGCGTTAATGCCGGATTAACCCTGATACTTAGGTGGACTCCCTGTCACGTCCAATTTCGGTATCTTGTTCTTGCGTGCTGTCCGATCTTCCGCGGCAGCACGGCTCATTCTCGAATCGATCCTGATTCCTGTATTCCGACGCGGCGTCAAGGTGAAGCATGGTGATTCGTGTCAAAAAAGCGAATCAAACAGTGATTCAGGTGCTTTTTCGAACGTTCACAGACCGAAACCCCACAGCGATGCGCCTTCGTCGTCAGGACCGATTCGCACGCCCCGATAGAATACCAAAGCCTTCGATGAGCGCTTCGGTTGCCTGCAGATTGCTCAGCTCGGCTTGGATTTCCACCAAGTGCCGCGCATCCTCTTCATTCCAGTCATTGGCGAGCGCCAGTTCGGCCGCTTTAAGCTCCTTATGTAGAGAGCCTGCGCGCCGGTGCAAGTGGAGCGTCTGCGCAAAGGCTTCCCGAGCGTCATCCAGCGCAGCATTTTCGAGCGCTGGCCACATATAGGCGGACTTCACCCGCGCTTCGGCCTGCTGCCAGATTGGAAGAAGCCCATCCGCCTCGATCTTTCGCAGAAGAACCTCGCGATCATGCGCCGGATTATGCGCGACTGCATCGAGGATCGCCATGCGCAACCGCCCGAGATCAGCGCTAGCCAAAAGCATCTGATCCAGCGCATCGAAATACTCATCAATCAAGGGCGGATGGTTGACGAGCGAAACAAGAAGCGTTGCCTCACGCAGCGGCATCGTCGGTGATGAGCTGCGAACAAGCGCAGAACGGGCGAGGCTCTCCGAGACAGCCAATCGCCCGGATGCGCCACCAGGGCGCCCGCCGAAGCCGCGGCTTCGTCCTCCTGTGCCACCATCACGGAACCCGCGTCCACCGCCGCGTTGCGCCTGGTTTCCGCCAAAGAAAGCACGCGCGCGCTCCCTCATGTCCTGACTGTAATGGCGCCTCAGATTCTCGTCCCCGATCCGCCCCGTCAATGCCTGCAGGTTGCGCTCCAGTTCGGCCCGGCGTTCTGGAGTGTCGAACACTTTGCCGGACGTCTCTCGCATCCAAAGCATATCGGCAAGCGGCCGCGCTCCGGCAAGAACTGCAGCAAACGCATCAGGCCCCTCCTCCCGCACGAGATCATCGGGATCCTTGCCCTCAGGCAGGAGCGCGAAGCGCAGGCTTTTCCCCGGCTGCACAAGCGGCAGCGCGAGATCTGCCGCACGCCAGGCGGCCCGCAAGCCAGCCTCGTCCCCGTCGAAACACAGAACCGGCTCTCCTGACATGCGCCAAAGGAGATCCAGCTGATTCTCGGTCAAGGCTGTGCCCAATGGCGCAACGGCATTCTCGAAACCAGCCTGTGCGAGCCCGATCACGTCCATATAGCCTTCCACCGCGATCACGGGGGTGCCCTTGGCTGCCGACCGTCGCGCGCGGGCGAGATTGTAAAGGACCGTTCCCTTGTGGAAGAGCTCGGTGTCGGGGGAATTCAGATATTTGGCCGGCACGTCTTTCGACATGGCGCGCCCGCCGAAAGCGATCACACGCCCTCTGGCGTCCTCGATCGGAAACATGATCCGGTCACGGAAGCGATCATAGGAAACCGGTATATCGGGGCCGAACACAACAAGACCACAAGCCTCGATCTGGTCCTTTGTTACCCCTTTGCCAGCCAGGTATTCCTTGAGTGCATTCCGGCTGGAAGGGGCAAAGCCAATGCGAAAAGCCTGCTGAGTAGCGCTGGAAAGCCCCCGTCCGCGCAAATAGGCGCGCGCTTCCGCCCCCTGTTGCTCCTGCAGCATGCTCTGAAAGAAACCCGCCGCCATCTCCATGACGTCAGACAGGGACGCGCGCTGCTGCTCGCGCCGCTCTGCCTGCGGATCGCGCTGCGGCATGGGCACGCCAGCCATGTCGGCCACCCGCTCCACGGCTTCTGGAAAACCAATGCCATCGAGTTCTGACAGAAACCGGAAGTGGTCTCCCGAAACCCCGCAACCGAAGCAATGGTAGCGCCCCTTCCTGTCTTCGCAATGAAAACTCGGTGTGTTCTCTCCATGAAAAGGGCAGCACGCCCAGTAATCTCCACGCGACGCATTTGTCTTCTTGCGATCGAACGTGACGCGCGTTCCCACCACCTGCGATATGGGCACGCGGTCACGGAGTTCATCGAGAAAGGAGTTCGGAAAGCGCATTTTTATCCTGCCTACCGGATCATATAAGCACGATCGTCGGCGACCGCGACTCTTGAAGAGGCTTCTTCACGGTATTCACAGCCGGAAAAGACAAGAGAGGGAGCCGCCCATCATACAACTTAACCGATTGTTCAAGCGCAGATGCTAAACCCCGGAGATCGATTGGATACGGACCGGCCAACAAGGCCGGCATTGCAAGCATCAGGATGGCGGTACACGTGCTTACGGTTTACAACTGCATTGTCAATGAACACGATCTCCGGCTGGTTGTGCTGGCTGGCGTTCTGGGGGCGATCGCCTCGTTTGCGGCGGTGACGCTTCTTAGGCATCTGCGCAAATCGACGGGCCAAACCCGCCTCTTATGGACGACAGTAGCCGCCATTTGCTTCGGTTTTGGTGTCTGGGCCACGCACTTCGTCGCCATGTTGGCCTTCTCCCCCGGCATGCCCACGGCATATGACGTCCCGCTTACGGCCCTGTCCCTGATCCTTGCAATCTTGTGTAGCGGTCTGGGAATGTCCGTTGCCACGGCACGCCCCACCAGGGACCATCAACTCGTTGGAGGGTCGATCATCGGAGGTGGAATTGCAGTGATGCATTTTACCGGCATGATCGCGTTCGAAGTCGAGGGACGGCTTGAGTGGAACATGGTGCTGGTGGCAGCCTCCGTGATCGCCGGTGTTGTTCTTGGTGCCCTCGCCATTCAGATTGCTCTCGCACGAACCTCGCAGACACGAAACTTCCTGGCGAGCCTGACGCTGACCGTTGCAATCTGCACCATGCATTTCACAGCGATGGGCGCCGCCTCGATCATTCCTGATCCAGCCATCACCATTTCTCAATTTTCCGTTCCTTCCACAATTCTGGCAGCGGCAGTGTCTCTCGCAGCCGTGCTGATCTTCGCGTTGACGGCTTTGGCCCTCTGGGTAGACATTCGTGACAAGCGGCGTGCCGTCGCGGAGGAACGCCGGATGCGTGGCCTCGCCAACGCTGCCTTCGAAGGTCTTCTGGTTTGTGATGATACAGTTATCGTTACAGCCAATCAGAGCCTGGCAAGATTATGTGGGCGGACCATCGAGGAACTGGTGGGGATGGATTTTACGACCCTGTTCGGCGCCATCCAGCTCGACGGCGCCAATGCCGAAGAACCTGTCTGGGAAACCACGCTCGAGAACGCCAATGGAACGAGCAGACCGGTTGAGCTTCTTTCCCGAACCATCGACTACAGCGGCAAACCGCATACCGTGATTGCGGTACGCGACCTCTTCGAGCGGAAGAAGGCAGAAGCCGACATCCGTCGCCTGGCGATGAACGATACGCTGACCAATCTGCCCAATCGGCGGAGCTTCACAGCCCAGCTTGAAAAAGAGATGGCAACACTCGCCGATGGAAAGTCGATAGCGTTGCTGTGCCTTGACCTTGACCGGTTCAAAGAGGTCAACGATCTGTTCGGACACGCCGCAGGTGATGCGATGCTGCGCAAGGTCGCAGACAACGCCGGCAGCGTTCTGAGCGAGGGGCAAATGCTGGCACGTCTCGGTGGTGACGAGTTTGCCATCATCGCTCCTGGTATCTCCAATCAGAAGGAAGCGGCAACACTCGCCGAACGGGTGCTTGAAGCTTTCCGGGCAGAGAACGCGCGGGCAAGCAGCGACGGTCTGATGTCAACCAGCATCGGCATTGCCCTGTATCCACGCGATGCTCAGGATCAGGAGACACTGATCAACCACGCCGACACGGCACTTTACCGCGCCAAATCCGAAGGACGCGACACCTATAGATTCTACGAACACGCCATGGGCATCGAAGCCCGTTCCCGCAGAATAATGGAACACGAACTGCGCCATGCAGTGACCCGCAACGAATTTCATCTAGTTTATCAGCCTCAGAAAAAGCTCGATAGCGGCGAACTGATCGGCTACGAGGCGCTTCTGCGTTGGCACCATCCCGAAAGAGGCAACGTCTCGCCCGGTATTTTTATCCCTGTGGCAGAAGAAAGCGGCGCCATCGTTCCGATCGGTGAATGGGTTCTCAAGACAGCGTGCCAGGCCGCCGTTGGCTGGAAAAGCAACCTGATGGTCGCGGTAAATGTTTCAGCGATCCAGCTTCACAGCGTGAACTTCGCTCAAACGGTTCATCGCATCCTGCTTGAGACCGGGTTGTCACCGCATCGCCTTGAGATTGAAATCACCGAGACGGCTCTTGTCCGCGATATGCATCGCGCGCTCACCACACTCCGTCAGTTGAAAACACTCGGAATCCGCGTGGCAATGGACGATTTCGGGACGGGCTATTCCTCACTCTCCAATCTACGCGCTTTCCCCTTCGACAAGATCAAGATCGATGGAAGTTTCATTCGACAGGTCGATACAAACGAACAGGCTGCCACCATCGTTCGCGCGGTGCTGGGCATCGGCCGTGGTCTCGGTCTCCCGGTCCTGGCCGAAGGGGTCGAAACGTCAGGCGAATTAAGCTTCCTTGCGAATGAATTGTGCCAGATCGGTCAGGGCTA
The DNA here is from genome assembly GCF_057196525.1 of Nitratireductor sp. ATLC21. Taxonomy (NCBI): domain Bacteria; kingdom Pseudomonadati; phylum Pseudomonadota; class Alphaproteobacteria; order Hyphomicrobiales; family Phyllobacteriaceae; genus Nitratireductor; species Nitratireductor sp. ATLC21. Next base: position 1,049,468 of record NZ_JBXUOU010000001.1, read on the forward strand.
TTATCTGGGACGCCCAAGCCCGCTCGAGGAGCTGCGCGAAGATGGCGTCCGCACGAAAGAAGAAAGCACGGATGCCAACGCCGCGTGACCCCTAGGGGCTGCAGCAAACCCTATCCAAGCTTGACAGTACGCAGCCGCAACGCATTCGCTATGACCGAAACGGAGGACAGGCTCATTGCGGCTGCGGCAATCATCGGTGACAGCAGGGTGCCGAAGACAGGATAAAGTATGCCGGCCGCGATCGGAACACCTAGAGCATTGTAGACAAAGGCGAAGAAGAGGTTCTCCTTGATGTTGCGAATCGTTGCCTGAGCAAGCGCGCGAGCGCGCACGATCCCCTTCAAGTCACCCTTCACCAACGTTATCCCGGCACTTTCCACTGCCACATCAGCGCCCGTCCCCATAGCAATCCCGACATCGGCAGCAGCAAGTGCGGGCGCGTCATTCACCCCGTCACCGGCCATCGCAACGCGACCACCTCTTTCTCGTAGTTCCTCAATCAGCTTCTGCTTATCCTCCGGCAACATATCGGCCCGCACTTCATCAATACCCAGCCGCGCGGCCACCGCTTTCGCCGTTCGTTCGTTGTCACCCGTCGCCATAATGATGTTCAACCCGAGTTCGTGAAGCTTACGAATGGCATCAGAGGTCGTTTCCTTGACCGGGTCGGCCACAGCGACCAGACCCGACGCCTCGCCATCCACGGATACGAACATCGCCGTCTTGCCTTCCGCACGAAGCGCATCGGCGCGCTCGATCAAACGCTCGATCGCGACTCCGGCCCGTTCCATCATCGCCTTGTTCCCGAGCACCACTTGGCGACCGGCGACCCGACCGACCACCCCCCTGCCGGTGACCGCATCAAAATTGCTGACCTTTTCAAGCCCAATGCCACGATCTTCCGCGCCGGCGACGATCGCTTCAGCCAAGGGATGCTCAGATCCCCTCTCCAGGCTGGCAGCGAACATCAAAAGCTGCTTCTCGTCCAACGTTCCGACCACGACGACGTCTGTTAGTCTGGGACGTCCTTCAGTCAGCGTCCCCGTTTTGTCGACGATAAGCGTGTCCACACCGGCGAACCGTTCCAGCGCCTCGGCGTCCTTGATCAGTACACCGCTCTGCGCCCCCCGTCCCGTCGCTGTCATGATGGACATCGGAGTTGCCAGTCCCAGCGCACAGGGGCAGGCAATGATGAGCACCGAAACCGCAGAGACTATCGCGAAAACCATTGAGGGTTCTGGTCCGAACAGAGCCCAGACGACGAAAGCCAGTATTGCCACCAGCACAACGGTTGGCACGAAATAGAAGGAAACCCGATCGGCAAGGCCCTGGATAGGCGCGCGGGAACGCTGCGCCTTGGCGACCATGTCAACGATTTGCGAAAGCACAGTCTCCGAGCCCACGCGCTGTGCCCGCACGATCAGCGTGCCGTTCTTGTTGATGGTTCCGCCAGTCACCGGATCACCCTCTGACTTTTCAACCGGAACCGGCTCGCCCGTGATCATCGATTCATCAACCGACGACCGTCCCTCTTCGACCATGGCATCGACCGGCACACTGTCACCGGGACGGACCCGCAGCCGGTCCCCGACACGGACCTCTTCAAGCGGTATATCCGCTTCGGCCCCATCCTCCTTGAGGCGTCGTGCTGTTTTGGGAGCAAGATCGAGCAACGCGCGGATGGCTGAACCAGTTCGCTCCCGCGCCCGCAGCTCCAGCACCTGACCAAGGAAAACCAATGCAACGATGACCGCCGAAGCCTCGAAATAAACCGGCACGGCTCCCCCCTCGCCCCGAAATTGGGCGGGGAAGAGGCCCGGCGCGAACGTCGCCACCACGCTATAAGCATAGGCCGCTCCAACGCCTATGGAGATCAGGGTCCACATGTTCGGGCTGCGATTGAGGAAGGATTCGTAACCGCGGCGAAAGAATGGAAGCGCCGCCCAAAGAACAACTGGAGTGGCCAGCACGAACTCGAGCCATACGGCCGCCTGCTCTCCGATCCAGTGTCGAAAAGGCACCCCCACCATCGGCCCCATGGCGACCAATAGGAGCGGAATGGCCAAAAAAGCGCTAACCTGAAAACGGCGGGTAAAGTCCACCAGCTCCGGATTTGGTCCTTCCCCGTCTGCAACCCCCATGGGTTCAAGGGCCATACCGCAGATCGGGCAGGATCCTGGTTGGTCACGCACGATCTGCGGGTGCATTGGACAGGTATACTTGGTTCCCTGCGGCGCGGCTTTCTTTTCACCAGACGCCTGCTTGTCACAGCTGCCGTGCGCCCCGTGCGCCCCGTGCGCATGATGTTTCTGGTCGTCAGCCATCCGAAAACTCCTGAAACAATCCGGATCCTGTGGTAACCCTTCCAGCAACTGGAAGGTCAAGAACCGAGCCTCCTTAACTCACAAACGCAAAAAAGGCGGCTCGGTTGAGCCGCCTGCAAGTTTTTCTCAGAAAAAGCCGCCTACGCGATCAGCGCAGCATGCCTTTGACAATGCCGCTGGCCTTGCCGAAATCCATGCGCCCTGGAAATTTCTCCTTGAGCACATTCATGCATCGGCCCATGTCCCGAAGCCCGTCTGCACCGACTTCATGCACGACTTGCGCACAGGCCTGCTTGAGATCATCTTCACCAAGCTGTTTGGGGAGGAACTCGGAAATGACAGCGATTTCCTCGCGCTCCTGCTCCGCAAGCTCCAGCCGGTTGCCCTCTTCAAAGGCTTTCGCGGATTCCTGCCGCTGCTTGGCCATCTTGGACAAGATCTGCAAGATTTCCTCATCGCTAACCGGGTCCTTGCCGGCTCCACGATTGGCAATATCGCGATCCTTGATCGCAGTCTGAACCAGACGCAGCGTTGAAATGCGGCGTTTGTCTTTCTGTTTGACGGCGTCGTTCAACGCCTTGGCGAGTTTCTCGCGCATCATAACACCTGTCTCCCGTCGCTAGGACGAACATAGCTCCGGCCAACTCACGAAGCAAGCGACAACGCCCCAATAAACCATTGGAAACATTGACATAAATAATTAATTGCGAGTGATTGACCGATTTGCAGCCTTTGCCTATTGTCCGCGGCTTGCATGGACAATTTCCTTTTCGGCCTGAATCCGCCAGCCTTTTGCCTTTCCGCGGACCCAATTCGCTGGGGCATATGGCCCATGTGCGAGTGTCTTTCAAGCCCCCCATGCCGATGCCCCCTTGCGTTTGACGGCAAAAAGTGAGAACCGGTCTGCTCGCAGATCATGTTAAGAAAACCTGAAGCCCTCGCAGGCCTCTGCCTGCGAGGGTGGTCAGGCACACGAATGATGGAGACCCCAATGGCGACCAAAACCGCCCCCTGGAGCACGAGCCGGCCAACAGCCCTGATCGTGTTGGCTGATGGCACTGTGATCGAGGGAAAGGGCGTGGGAGCCGGCGGCGAAGCGATCGGCGAACTCTGCTTCAACACGGCGCTTACAGGTTATCAGGAGGTTCTCACCGACCCTTCCTATGCCGGCCAGATCGTCACCTTCACCTTCCCGCATATCGGCAATGTCGGGGCCAATGATGAAGACATTGAAGATCTTCATCCTGCTGCCCGCGCCGGCGCGGTCGGTGCCGTGTTCCGCGCTGATATCACCAACCCGTCAAATTATCGTGCGAGCGGCCATCTCGATGGTTGGCTGAAGCGCCGCGGCATCGTGGCCATCAGCGGTGTTGACACACGTGCTTTGACGGCGCTCCTGCGTGAAAAGGGTGCAGCGAATGCCGTCATAGCGCACGATCCCCAGGGAAGTTTCGACATCGACGCCTTGAAGGCCAAGGCGCGTGACTGGAGCGGTCTCGTCGGGCTTGATCTGGCAAAAGAGGTCTCCTCGGGCCAGTCGCAGGCATGGACGGAGACACCCTGGGTCTGGGACGAAGGTTACCGGTCTGTGGAGGACACTACCCATCACATTGTCGCTGTCGACTATGGTGCAAAGCGTAACATTCTGCGCCTTCTTGCCGGCCTCGGTGCCAAAGTCACCGTGGTCCCTGCAAAGACAAGTGCAGCGGACATTCTGGCCCTGCAGCCCGACGGGGTGTTTCTGTCAAACGGGCCCGGCGATCCCGCCGCCACTGCCGAATACGCCGTACCGATGATCCGGGAGTTGCTGGAAACCGAAATTCCCCTGTTTGGCATCTGCCTCGGACACCAGATGCTCGCGCTCGCGCTCGGTGCGAAAACCGTTAAAATGCACCAGGGTCATCACGGTGCGAACCATCCAGTGAAGGACTTCACCACCGGCAAGGTGGAAATCGTCTCCATGAATCACGGTTTCGCGGTGGATGGCGACACTCTGCCGGAAGGCGTCGAGGAAACACATGTTTCTCTTTTCGACGGGAGCAATTGCGGCCTGACAGTCGTCGGCAAACCTGTCTTCTCGGTCCAGCATCATCCGGAGGCTTCACCCGGTCCGCAGGATTCCCATTACCTCTTCCGTCGTTTCGCCAATCTCATTCGTGAACGGCGCGGCGAACCAGCGCTTGCTGAATAAGCAAAAGGGCGGCCTCGGGCCGCCCTTTTTTGTTCTGCACGTCCGCAGCAGCGATCAGGAAGAAAGACGCAGCTTGACGATCTGCTCACCGATCTTGTCGAACACTTCCTTGAGCTGGCGACTGGAAGGGGTGTCAAAATACTGGTCTGGCCGACTGGCGCAGGAACGCATCATGTCGCCCGTGCCGGTATCACGGACCTCAAGCCTGATGGTGTAGATGTCGATACCGCTTTCCTTTGCAAAATCGCAGGCTTCGATCGTCTTGTCGTTCATCAGCCTTGTGGATTTGCTGGAGCTTGCATTGACCTCTCCATCGAGGCGACCTTCAACCATGTAGCCAAAGCTCGTATAGCGGGACCGGAGACGGTTATTCAAAACACCAAACGTGTTTGCACCATCCGTTAGAACGACCATGACCTTAACCAGGCCATCCTCCGAATTCCCCGCGGGGAAAGGCTCGTCCGGTGAAAGAACACGTGCCCCCCAGGAAACGCCTTCCATGATGTTGGTGTTACCCTCAGCCTCAAACTGCTTTACCTTCGACTTGAGCAAAGCATAATCGTTGGTGAGCGGTGTCAGTGGCTCCGAACTGCACATATAGTTCGGCCCCGGTGCATCGTATTTGGGTTTCGGCTTTTTGCCGCCCAGCACATTCCCCAAAAGATCAAAACCGTATTTTCCGACCTTCTTCACTTTGCCCAGAAGACTGTTGTCGAGAGGATCGACCGACGAGTCGAGGTAATCATTGTAAAAGCGCTCTGACCAATGTGTATTCGGTTCATCGATCGCAAATGCAGGAACGAAAAGGCTGGCGGGGTCTCGACGATCTGCAGGCGTTGCCGCCACATCATGCCGCGTGTTGCCATCGCGCATGCGGGTTTCCACGCAGCCTTTCCACTCGTAACCCAGAGTGTTGTAGACTTGGAAGCGGCTAATGCCGGTCTGGAGCTCGAGCTGAGGAATCTCACTTTCCCCGTAGAGATCAAGCCAAGGCGCCCCAGTTCCCTCCTTCATCTTACCCTTTTCGTCGAACTCCGGCCCATATTGCGGACCGACGTTAACAAAGGTCGAGAAGGGAACAAGCGCAAAGCGCAATCGATCCTTGTTGTCTACCTGCGCGGAGATGTTGTCGATCATTTCTTCGACGGCTTTTTTCATGTCGCGCAGTTTGCTGCCCTGCATGGAACCCGTCGTATCGAGCACCAGAGCGATCTCATAAGACACCAGGGCGACGTCGGCCTGCGAAACTGCATCGACGGGCATGGTGTCCTTGCCGAGTATCCCGCCGAACATCAGATCCACATCGACCTTGGCCGTAACACGTACAGAACGACCATCGCGTTCAACATTCAACGCATCGAAGTTTCTGTCCAGATTCCCTTTGAGATAGTTGTAAGCGATAGAATTCGCTTCAGAATCCGAGATTTTCTTGCCCTTTTGGGCCACGGCCAAGGCAGCCGTGTCGAGTGCGTTCTGCAATTCAGAGCGCACCCGGCTCAGATTCGAATAATCAACAGCAAAACCGGACGCGCCGATCAATGCCATGGCCGACAGGCCGGTCATCATTGCGAAATTACCAGACCTGTCAGCACCGAAACGCTGACACAGCCGCCTACCAGAGCGCAAAACGCGTCCAAACCGAGAAACCATGTTGCCCACCCAAGCTTTATTTGTTGGCGGCAAACTACTTCGCGGGTTTTAAAAACGCGTTAAACGGGTAGTTGCAATTCTACACGCGAAGATTGCGCGTTGAATAACGTTGCCTTCGCCGAAATGGCAGACCGATGAGCCAAGCGATACAGAAACCGAGTATCAGCCCGGCACCTGCCCAGATAAATCCGTGCAATGTAACCGGTATGGCGGGTTCGAAATCTCTTAAAGCCCCCTGAAAGATGGGACCGTCTGGTGCTCGCGCCACAACCAGGGGCCTGAGCACTGGCATAGCCTCATCAAACGCCTGAGATTGCCGCTCCAGATCCCCCAACCTTCCGATCGCCGCCCGAACGGACTCGGCACGGTCCTGAAGGAAAGCACTACCGGTCTTTTCGTATACCTGTATCGCAGTTTCGCGGTTCAGATTGTTGTCTGCGGCATCAGCGTCAAAAGCTTCGACGACTTGTCTCAACTCGTCCTGAGCGCCGTTGAGCCGTTGCCGGTACTGTTGCGAAAACTCGGGAGCCTGCGACGTGACCAGGCCGCAGCCCAGCGTCAAGGCGAGGCCCAGTATTCTTCCTAGTCCAAACATGTTCCGATCCACCTCGTGCGTGGTAAGGGAACGACCGGCTCAGGTCTGGATTGGCGCGTTTCTAGATAGGCTCGTTGAACGTGTCGCAATCGGCCAGCCGTCCGCTCTTAAGCCCCCGCGCAAACCATGTCCGCCTCTGTTCGGACGTACCATGGTTAAAGCTTTCCGGCACCACATAACCCTGTGTGCGGCGTTGCAGCGTATCGTCGCCAATCTGGTTGGCAGCGTTCAACGCTTCCTCGATATCGCCGTCATCGAGAAGTCCTTTCTGGGCCGTGTAATGTGCCCAGATGCCGGCGAAGCAATCCGCTTGCAGTTCCACCCGGATCGACATCGCATTCGCCTCAGCCTGGCTCATACGTTGGCGCATCTGGTTAAAACGCGGCAGAATGCCAGTGACGTTCTGCACGTGATGCCCCACTTCATGGGCCACCACATAGGCCTGCGCAAAATCCCCCGATGCGTCAAAACGGCGTGAAAGTTGATCAAAAAAGCCGAGGTCGAGATAGACCTTTTGATCGCCGGGGCAATAAAACGGGCCCGTCGCCGCGGAAGCAAAGCCACAGGCTGACCGCACGGAATCGGTGAAGAGGACCATGGATGGTTCCTTGTAGTCGAGCCCCTGCGATTCGAATATGCCATTCCAGGTGTCTTCCGTTTCGGCCAGCACGACACTCACAAACTGCTTCATCTGATCGCTGGCGCCGCTCGGAGACTGCTGCTGCGTTGTGGTGGTCTGGCTACCGCCGCCACCCGGTTGACCAGAAAGCATCTCCAACGGGTTGATGCCACAGGCACGCAAAGCGAAGAAAAGAACCACGAGCACAAGGATACCGGACAGCCCGCCCCCGGCGCGTCTGCCGCCGCCGACAGGAAGCCTCACGCGGCCACCTGACCGACCAAATCCCCCCGGGAACATCCCCCCGTTCCCCGACCGACCCCTACGGTCCTCGACATTGCTGCTTTGGCGACGACCCTTCCAGCGCATGCGCAAAATTCCCGATTGCTTCCAATAAATACTAGTTATCGGCTTATACGCCACAAGGCCAGAGGTTGTTTGCCCGCCTGCGTGACGGAAGGAATTGTTGGTTTCCGGGAATTTCAATTCCGCCGAAAACGGGTAGATCCGAGTATCATGGAAAACCGTCTCCATGCCGCAGGCAACCAAGCGGCCCGGTCGCGTCCCCACAGAAACGACATTCGGCCCTGATGAATGCACACCCCCACCACGAAACAGCATTTCAGGCGAAAGCAGCGTTGAAATCCTCATTTTCGGGGTTCCGTAAGTCTCGCCCATTGCCTATAAGGCGCGCCTAGCCCGACAATTTTTGCCCGGCCTGCGCGCGGCATACGCCCGTGCGGCGTCGGCTCACACGCGCGAGTGATCTTCCATGCCAAAACGCACCGACATCAAGTCGATCCTGATCATCGGGGCCGGCCCCATCGTTATCGGCCAGGCCTGCGAGTTCGATTATTCCGGCACTCAGGCCGTGAAGGCGTTGCGAGAAGAAGGCTATCGCGTCATTCTGGTGAACTCCAACCCGGCCACGATCATGACCGATCCGGAGCTTGCCGACGCGACCTATATCGAGCCGATCACGCCGGAAGTTGTCGCCAAGATCATCGCCAAGGAGCGACCCGACGCGCTGCTCCCCACCATGGGCGGCCAGACGGCGCTCAACACCGCTCTCAGCCTGCGCCGCATGGGCGTTCTGGAGCGCTACAATGTCGAGATGATCGGCGCCCAGCCCGAGGCCATCGACAAGGCCGAAGACCGTTCACTGTTCCGCGAGGCCATGGCCAAGATCGGGCTTGAAACGCCGCGCTCGATGCTCGCCAACGCCTCCGACGTCAAGAACGCCGATCGCCAAAAACACGAGGCAAAGCGCAAGGAGCTCAAGGAAAAGCTCTCCGGCGACGCTCTCGACAAGGCGCTGGACGATCTCGAAAACGAATGGAACCTCGGCGAGAGCGACCGCAAGCAGCGCTACATGAACCACGCCATGGGCGTGGCCGCGCAGGCGCTCGACTTTGTCGGCCTGCCCGCCATCATCCGCCCCTCCTTCACGCTGGGCGGCACGGGCGGCGGCATCGCCTACAATCGCGAGGAATTCTTCGAGATCGTCTCCTCAGGCCTCGATGCCTCCCCCACCACGGAAGTCCTGATCGAAGAATCCGTTCTCGGCTGGAAGGAATACGAGATGGAAGTGGTCCGCGACCGCGCGGACAACTGCATCATCATCTGCTCCATTGAAAACGTCGATCCGATGGGCGTGCACACGGGCGATTCGATCACCGTGGCCCCTGCCCTGACGCTGACGGACAAGGAATACCAGATCATGCGCAACGCATCGATTGCGGTGCTGCGCGAGATCGGTGTGGAGACCGGCGGCTCCAACGTTCAGTTCGCCGTCAACCCAGAGAATGGCCGTCTCGTCGTCATCGAGATGAACCCGCGCGTGTCGCGCTCCTCAGCACTTGCTTCGAAAGCAACCGGCTTTCCCATTGCAAAGGTCGCAGCGAAGCTTGCCGTCGGTTACACGTTGGACGAGCTGGAGAACGACATCACCGGCGGTGCCACACCGGCTTCCTTCGAACCGTCCATCGACTATGTTGTCACCAAGATCCCGCGCTTCGCCTTCGAGAAGTTTCCAGGCTCCAAACCGGTGCTTTCCACGGCCATGAAGTCGGTGGGCGAGGTCATGGCCATCGGCCGCACCTTTGCCGAATCCTTCCAGAAGGCCCTGCGTGGCCTGGAAACCGGCCTCACCGGCCTCGATGAGATCGAGATCCCCGGATACGATCCGGAAGGCGATCCTTCGGAAAACAAGAACGCCATCCGCGCGGCCCTCGGCACGCCCACGCCCGATCGCCTGCGCATGGTGGCCGAGGCCATCCGCCTCGGCACCAGCCTCGAAGACGTCCACGCGATGTGCCGCATCGACCCGTGGTTCCTGGAGCAGATCGCAGCGATCCTCGCCATGGAAGAGCGGGTACGCGAACACGGCCTGCCGGAAGATGCCGAAAACCTGCGCCTTCTGAAGTCCATGGGCTTCTCAGATGCGCGCCTCGCGTCGCTCACGAAGAAAGAGACGGAAGAGATTCAAAAGATTCGCCATTCCCTTGGCGTTCATCCCGTCTACAAGCGCATCGACACCTGTGCGGCGGAGTTCGCGGCACCCACCGCCTATATGTACTCGACATATGAGTTGCCTTTCGCCGGCGCTGTTGCCGACGAGGCCCGCGTTTCCGACCGCAAGAAGGTGGTAATCCTCGGCGGTGGCCCCAACCGTATCGGCCAGGGCATCGAGTTCGACTATTGCTGCTGTCATGCCGCCTTCGCGCTGGCCGATGCCGGCTATGAATCGATCATGGTCAACTGCAACCCCGAGACCGTGTCCACCGACTACGACACTTCCGACCGTCTCTATTTCGAGCCGCTGACGCCCGAAGACGTGCTCGAAATCCTGCGCGCCGAACAGGCCGCCGGCACGCTGCACGGCGTGATCGTGCAGTTTGGCGGGCAGACGCCGCTGAAGCTTGCCGACGCGCTGGAGAAGGCCGGCATCCCGATCCTCGGCACCGCGCCCGACATGATCGACCTGGCCGAAGACCGCGACCGCTTCCAGAAGCTGCTGGTCAAGCTCGGCCTGAAGCAGCCGAAGAACGGCATCGCCTACTCCGTTGAGCAGGCCCGTGTGGTGGCGTCCGAACTCGGCTTCCCGCTGGTCGTGCGCCCCTCCTATGTGCTGGGCGGCCGCGCCATGCAGATCATCCACAACGAGACGATGCTGCAGACCTATCTGCTCGATACGGTGCCGGGCCTTGTGCCGGAAGAAATCCGCCAGAAGTATCCGGCCGACAAGACCGGCCAGATCAACACGCTACTCTCCAAGAACCCGCTCCTTTTCGACACCTATCTCACAGAGGCCGTCGAAGTGGATGTGGACTGCCTGTCCGATGGCAACCAGACCTATGTTTCCGGTATCATGGAGCATATCGAGGAAGCGGGCATTCATTCGGGCGATTCCGCCTGCTCCCTGCCGGTTCACTCTCTTGACGAGGGCCTTGTGGCAGAACTGGACCAGCAGACCGCAGCCCTCGCCCGCGCGCTGAAGGTCGGCGGCCTGATGAACGTACAGTACGCCGTCAAAAACGGCGAGATCTACGTGCTTGAGGTCAACCCCCGCGCCTCGCGCACGGTTCCCTTCGTCGCCAAGACCATCGGCCGCCCCATCGCCAAGATCGCCGCGCGCATCATGGCGGGCGAAACACTGGAAAACGCCTTCGCCCATTATGGCGCCATGCCGAACGCGCGCGACCTCGGTCATATCGCGGTCAAGGAAGCCGTCTTCCCCTTCGCCCGGTTCCCCGGCGTCGACACGCTGCTTGGACCGGAGATGAAATCCACGGGCGAGGTGATGGGTCTCGACACCGATTACGCGCTCGCCTTTGCCAAGGCGCAGCTCGGTGCCGGCGTCGATCTGCCTCGCGAGGGCACGCTTTTCGTCTCCGTGCGCGACGATGACAAGGCCCGTGTCCTGCCCGCCGTCAAGCGGCTCGCCGACGCCGGCTGGCATGTGTTGGCCACCGGCGGCACCGCCCGTTTCCTGCGCGAAAACGGCATCAAGGCCGAGAAGATCAACAAGGTTCTGGAAGGCCGCCCGCATATCGAGGATGCGATCCGCAACCGCCAGGTGCAGCTCGTGTTCAATTCGACGGACGGCCAGAAAGCCATGTCGGACTCCAAGTCGCTGCGCCGCGCGACCCTGATGCAGAAAGTGCCCTATTACACCACCATGGCAGGTGCGGAAGCTGCCGCCGAAGCCATTGTCGCATTGAAGGCCGGCAGCCTCGAGGTGCGGCCACTGCAGAGTTACTTCCTCTAAGCAGTCAGACGAGACGAGCGCAGCCGCCACACCGACCCGGCGGCTGCAGCCTCCCCACGCCCCATGCCACATGGTGCAAGCGCTCGGTGTGCCGACACCACCGACCGGGAAAGCATGTCCCTCGCCGTCTAACATTTCCTACATTGATCTCAGGCATTCGCCACAGCGAAGGCGATGAAAACGCGCTGTCGAATAGATAAAGTTCGACTGGATGCCCCTCGTAAACGACGATATTAAACGCATAAACAACGGCGCATAATAGCAAATATTATAGCAATATACAGAGTAAACAGCATTCCTGCGCCGGATGTGGAAACTGAACATCGAAAGCATTCGAAGGACATTGGTAAAATTGGAATATCGGCGCTTTTCCCGCCATTGGAGCAAGATATCGGGGCCAAATATTTTAAGGCCCTGTGCGCATTTTCGAGCACCTGGGATTTTTTGCGATGAAGTTCTTTTTGAGAATTGCCCTGCCGCTTGCGGCAGTGACAGCCGTGATTGTCGCCTGCTCGGGCCCCGCATCGCTCAAGGAAAGGATCGTATCCTTCCCCGCATCGGAACTCGAGTGGATCGAGATCCCGGATTCGGGTGGCATCAAATATGCCAATGTTCGCGGCGACCTCGCAGGAGAGGCCCCTTATGAGGCCTTCGTTCTGTACCCCGCCGGGAAGGACAACCCGTATCATTATCACAGCCAGTCCATCCGGACCGTGGTTGTGCAGGGCACGTTTTTAATTGAGGTCGACGGCCGGCGGACGGCGTACCCGAAAGGCTCGTATTATGAGTTGCCGGGGCACCTGAGGCACTTCAGCGGTTGCGCTGAGGGCATCGACTGCCTCCTCTTCCAGTATCAGGACAAAGGATTCGACCTTGTCCCATACCGGGAAGAGAACGAGGCTCATTTGCTCAACTCCGAGCGCGCCCTCCCAACGGGGGCGCGCTCTTTTTCTGCGATCCGGAACACACTCGCTAATTGCGCCGATAAAGCCACAAAACGAGAGGTGACAGAACGATCGTCAAAAGCACCGGCGCCGTCAAAGCAAGCACCACATCGCCTGCTGTGGCCGTTCCGCTCATCAGCCCTCTCAGGGCCGTCGCCATGTGCGTCACCGGGTTCCGCACCACAATTGCTTCGAGCCATCCCGGCATCGTCTCGGGACGCACCATGATGTTGGAGGCGAATACAAGCGGAAAAATAAAGGTGAAACCGATCGTCATAACGGTCATGGGTGTACGGATGAGCAGGCCGAGCACTATGAAAATCCAGCCGACACCGAAGCCAATGACAATCAGAAGCAAAAATGAGAATAGAACCCCCACCATCCCCGCTTCCGGGCGATAGCCCAAGGCCAGCCCGACGGAGAGGATGATCGACCCCGCAATCGTGTGGCGCAGAACATCTCCGACCATCAGCCCTGCAAAGGGCGAAAGAGACCATATCGGCAACGAGCGGAAACGGTCGAACAATCCCTTTGACAGATCCGTTGAAAGCCCCATCCCGGAATAAACCGAGTTGAACACCACGGTCTGCACAAGAATGCCGGGGAGGAAGAACTGTAGATAGTCGCTCGTCGACCCCGCCAAGGCGCCACCGAAGACAAAGGTGAACAGCAGCGTGAACATGAGCGGTGTCATGATCAGGTCAAACAATTGCTCCGGCACATGCTTGAATTTCAACACCGCCCGCCAACCAAAGGTCAGCGCATTGGCAAGTGCTGACGGTCGGGGCGGTCGAGCCGCGTGGGATAGCAGCGCCGGGCCGGTCTCTACGGAACTCATGACGTCTCTCCCCCCGCTTCTTCATCCATCGGTTGCCCGGTGAGAGCGAAAAACACCTCATCGAGACTGGGAGAGCCCATCGAGAAATCGGAGAGCTCTATTCCTGCTGAAATCAACAGCCCCAGCGCCTCGTTTGCGGCTCTGGTCGATCCTGCAACCACAGAAAGCTGTGCGCCTTCGGCACTGCGTTGAACGGGCGCTCCCAGAGCCTGCTCCAAAATGGCTTCCGCTTCGCCCAACCGCGCATGATCACCAAGAGCGACATGCAGGAACCCCGAACCAATGGCCGATTTGAGTTCCCGGCTCGTTCCCTCAGCGATCTTGCGGCCACGGTCGATCACCGCGATACGCGCGGCCAACTGATCCGCTTCTTCGAGATACTGGGTGGTCAAAAGAATTGTCACACCCGATTGAGCCAGTGAGCGGATCATCTTCCAGACGCCCTGCCGGGCTTTGGGGTCGAGACCGGTGGTCGGCTCGTCAAGGAACAGGACGCCCGGCGTCACGATCAGCGATGCTGCAATGTCGAGCCGTCTGCGCATCCCGCCAGAATAGGACTTCACCTGCTTTCTGGAGGCGTCCGAAAGCTCGAAAGCCGCAAGCAGCTCATCTGCCCTTTCCTTGGCTGCGTTGGCTGAAAAGCCCCACAGGCGCGCGAGCATGATGAGGTTTTCACGCCCCGTCAGATCTTCATCGAGGGAGGCAAACTGGCCCGTCAACGCAATAAGACCCCTTACGGCTTGGGGGCTTGAAACAAGATCGTGCCCCATGACCGAAGCAGTGCCCCCGTCGGGGCGTGCAAGCGTTGCAAGCAATCGGATCAACGTGGTCTTTCCCGCACCGTTTGGCCCGAGAATGCCAAAAATCATGCCTCGCGGAACATCCAGATCGATACCGTCCAGCGCGGGAACGGTCCCGTAACGCTTGGTCAGCCCGCGCACGGAAATTGCAAGGGATGGCAAGACAGGTGCAGCTTCATTGGCACCCACCGGCTTCATGTCGTTCATCTGCAATCCTCCGAGGCGGCCGGTTCAAGCGCATTCCCATGACTGCAAGCAGGAGCCGCCGAGCAGCATCCGGCAGGGAGAAGACATACACCAATAGAAGATCGTTCAGAACGGGTTTATCGCACTGCGTCAAAGCCTGCTGACAGCTCCCGCCGAAGCCAGCGCCTCAATTCCGCAGCCCGGTTTCCTTGAGCAAGCCTTTGCGCTTGGCGTCGTAATAATAACCGCTGGCATAGAAGCGCACCGCGCGATCTTCGTTTCGATCGGCAGTGATGTAGGCGCCACGCAGATATTTGACGGCGTATTTGAGATTGGTCTCTGCATCGAGAAGACCAGATGCGGGGCCGCGATATCCCATGGTCTGTGCCGTATCGTGCCGGATCTGCATAAGCCCCCAGTAGATGCGGTTGCGTGCCGAGGGATCGAAATTGCTCTCCCGCTTGACCACCCGGCGCACAAGCCGCTCAGGCACCTCATAGATGGTCGCATAGCGAGCGATCAGCGCATCGAGTTCAGCGCTACGCGGCGCCACCGGCTTTACGCCTGCCCCGGCTTCCAGTGCCGTGAGCGCGGCGGACGGCGGACGCTGCCCCGCAAATGCATCCGGGCTGACATCCTCATCCGAAATCGCGGCGTCCTGTTCCGCGACCAGGCTGTTGGCAATCACTGCCGCATCGGCAGGATTTTCAGCTGCCTCGACTTTGGCTTGACCATCGCTCCCAGTCGTTGCGCAACCGGCCAGGGAAGGCAGGGCAAGTACGAGACCGGCGGCCAAAAGACGGGAAAACAACGGCAAGGCGCATTCCTTTGATCAGATCATCCCCACCCGCGCGCCTTCTATCGTGCAAACCAAAGCGTGGCAATCTCATGTCAGGACAGTCACTGTTCACTCTTCGTACCATAATGTTTCCATGTTAGAAGCAAGCTGGATAGCAGCGTGATCAGGCTCCCATGTCATCCAGTGGTTATCAGGTTTTCGAAACGGCTTTCGGCTTCTGCGGTGCAGGCTGGAGTGCGTCCGGGCTTGCTCGTTTCATTCTTCCTGCACCGGACGCAAAAGCGGTCGAGCGCTTGCTGAAACGGCGGTTTCCTGATTGCAAAGCCACACAAGCGGCAGGCGCCATGGCAAATCTGATCGGGGCCGCCCAAAGCTATTTCAACGGCAATCAGGAGGACTTCTCGAAGGTTCCTCTCGATCTTTCCGGCATCAGCCCGTTTCATCGGACCCTTTACACGGCCATGAGACATCTCTCCTATGGGGAAACGACGACTTACGGTGCTCTCTGCGAGAGCGTGGGGTTCCCGAAAGCAACCCGGGAGACCGGCGCGGCAATGGGCCAAAATCCCATCCCGTTGATCATCCCCTGCCATCGTGTCCTTGCCGCGGGCGGCAAGATAGGCGGCTTTTCCGCCCATGGCGGCATCACGACAAAGCAAAAAATGCTTGCACTGGAAAACGCGCGCTCACCCGATGCCATCGACGCACAGGGCACATTTGCCTTCTAGCCCCGGTTGAACCCTATATCTTGCACTCAAGCGTAGCGGGCGCATAATAGTGTCGATTCGTAGGCTGCCGGTGATTAACGGGGACAGCCACAATCTCGCCGTCAATCGGTCGATTTATCGGCGGTATTTCTGTTCAGCGTGAGTTCGTTGCGTCCGTGATTTTCAACCGGCGGGAATTCCATGCTTCCATCTGCCGACAGCGGCATAAAAAACCGTCTCACTGAGCCATCAGCGATGATTGCCCAGGTCAAGCGCCTTATCGCACAAGGCGTAGAGATGGATCAGATAGCGCCCGAACTTTCGAAGCAGTTCTATATCGATATTGATCTTCTAAATGCAGTTTTGCGTGTGATGCGCAAGAAAATGCAGGAGCGCAAATCGTCCAAAAGCCCCTCAAAACAAGAAGCGCCCGGCACCAGCGACAGGGCTGCGGCCTAATACAAGTCGATACGGTTTTCACAAAATTTACCTCGAATTTTTCCGGTCTCGAACACCGATTTAAAATCCCTCTCTGGTAGCAATTGAAACTCAACTACAACCAATTGCACAAATTTTAATCAGGAGAGGACGCATCGTGCTGATCGGAAACTTGTACAAACTGCCTCTGTTCGACAGGGTCAGACCGCCGGCAAACCGGCCTGAGCCACAGGAGCCGGCTTCGCCGCCTAACGAGGCAACCCAACCCGAACCGAACGAAGATCAGCCGACAGGCTCGAACGGCAACTCGAACCCGCCGGGCCCTGCAACTGGCTCATCGCCCGGCGCTCCCAATAAGACGACAGCGATAAATGACGAGTACCGGCTTTCGTCGATGACCATGGTGTCCGAGGAACCGACAGACGTCGTCTCGATCGAGGCTTGGGCCAGGCGCGCAGCGCTTGAAGTGCAAAAGCATGAGCAATTCGCATCAATGCTCCAGCGCATTTCCAAGCCGGAAGCCGCAGCGCATATCGCTCTGCTTCAAAATGACACCCAAAACAGAACCGATCTCCGCTCCGCGACTGCCGCCTATGGCGAAAGCCAGGAGCCGGTTACGGCAGCAAACAGCAATTCCGCACACTAAAGATAGGGTCAGGGCCTGACAGTATCGGGCCCTGACCTTTGACAACATGGCCAGCCACGCTGGATCAAATCACTCCGAGCTTCATTTGAGCGAAACCACGACCGTCTCCGGATCGCGGAATATACGCCCGATATCCAGCGGTCTCACATCCGCCACACACCCCGCTTCTTCAGCTCTGGCGAGCAGATCGCCCTGAACCAGGTCGGCACCGACGGATAGTGCCGCCAGGAGATGAGCCGGGCTCTCGAGACCTTTTACCAGCACTTTTGCACCTCGGCGCTTGAGGCTTTTTATTACCTGACGCATGAGCCGCAATGCAGCACGTTCATCGGCAATGCGTCGAAACCAGGAGCCATCGACGCTCACAATGCGCGGCTGGAGACGCTCCAACAGTTCAGCCGTTTCCGTATGCAAGCCGAACCCCTCCATCGCCACCCCCACGCCAGCTGCGTTCAGAACCGCCAGCGAGCGCTCGACGGCTTCCAGGTCACAGGGTTCGGGATTTTGAACACTGCACACCAGGGATTTGGGAGGAAAACCGGTCTCCGCAAGTCGCGCGAAGGTAAGAGCAAGATGCTCCAGCGCCGTTTGTCCGCAGAGCATCGACCGCCTGAAGGGCACGTGGAGGGAAAGACTGTCATGCCTGGCATGATGATGATTTCCGATATGCATGAGATTGCAGAGCGACAGAACATCAGCTTGCGCGGCAGGGTCGACCGAGGCAAGAAAGCCATCCCTGTCCACCGGCAGAGATTTGAGCATGGGCAACACTGAGGCCTCCAGCGCCTCGGGTATCAGCATATCTGATGCAATGCGGAAGAGGGGCTGATAGAGGCTACGTAGCCGGTACCGGCCATAGACCCCCGTTTCCAGACCGATCTCATCGACCAGGATCGAGGCCGCGACCGGCTCGACGCTTCGCTGCCTGCTCATGTTTTCAGGTTCCACGGCGCCCGAAGGTGCGTCCGCTCCGATTGGAGGAAACGTCGCGTTTGGCCGTTTCGACCTTGCCTCGCTCAAGATGCTCTACAGTGTCCGCCAGCACCCGTCGTCGCTCGCTCTCGCGTGCCGCCTCAAATTCGGCAAAAGCGCCGGGTGCCAATTGCGGACGGGCGAGCGCAAACCCCTGCACCATGGAGACGCCGCAACTTTCGGCCAATTCAAGCTGATCACCGGTTTCAATGCCTTCGAAAACGGTTCGTATCCCCTTCTGCGCGAATGCCCGCACCATATCGGTCAGCATTGCAACACCAGGTCCTGAGGAAAGAAGGCGACCGGTCCAGGCGCCATCGAACTTGACTATATCCGGCCCCAGAGCCTCAATCCGCTTCAGATCAGAACTGTCGGCTCCGTAGTCATCAACCGCAACCCGGTGTCCATACCCTTTGAGCGCCTGCACAAATCTGATGAGTGTCTCGTCAGACCCCGTCTCCTGCTCGGTAATTTCACAGACGACACGCTCAGCCGAGATATTTGCCTCCCTCAGCACCCCCTGCACGTCGCGCAACGCGCTCGCCGCGGACGCGGCATCCACAAAATGCGACGGGTCGAAGTTGACAAAAAGCGAAGCCGTTTCGCCGAGACTGACACCTGCATTCAACAGGTGCAGGGTTCTAGCCAGCGTTTCGACCTGAAACCGGTCAATGTCGGGAATACTGGAAAAGAAGATGCCCGGGCCCACAGGCTTTTCATCTCGAAAGGGGCGAATGAGGCCTTCATACGCGCTGACCAGGAGACGGCCTTCACGAAAGGAGAAGATCGGTTGAAAGGCCGATTTCAATGTATAGCCGCCCCAGATACCCACAGCGATCCCGTCGTCCTGGCGGGCGATGTGGCCGAGGCCTATGCTGCGCGGCATGCTGCGCTTCCTTGAGACGTCTCTTTCATGGTGCGCAAAATGCCACCCAACGCCTTTATTCGCCGTTAACGACTGGTTTAATGCCGCAAATTGGCTGGCCGCTTGCGATTCTGCGCACGATCGGACATGAAGGTTCACGCTGATGTGCAGCGTAATTCTCACAGGAACCGGAGTCCTCCATTATGGCTTTCCTTGCCGATGCCCTTTCACGCGTAAAACCCTCCGCAACCATCGCGGTTTCCCAGAAAGCGCGCGAACTCAAATCCCAGGGCCGTGACGTGATCGGTCTTGGTGCAGGCGAGCCGGATTTCGACACGCCGGAGAATGTGAAGAAAGCAGCGATTGAGGCCATCAACCGAGGCGAGACGAAATACACACCCGTTTCCGGCATCCAGCCGCTGCGTGAGGCGATTGCCGCCAAGTTCAAGCGCGAGAACAACCTTGATTACGACTGGAAGCAGACCATTGTCGCTACCGGCGGCAAGCAGGTTCTGTTCAATGCAATGATGGCGACGCTCAACGCCGGCGACGAAGTGGTCATCCCGAGCCCTTACTGGGTGAGCTATCCCGAAATGGTGTCCATTTGCGGCGGCACGCCGGTAGCTGCTGAAACCAGCATCGAGAACGGCTTCAAGCTCACCGCCGAGGCATTGGAAAAGGCGATTACGCCTAAGACCAAATGGCTGATCATGAACTCGCCGTCCAATCCTTCAGGGGCGGCCTATACGGCTGAAGAGCTCAAAGCTCTTGCCGAAGTTCTTCTCGCCCACCCCAACGTCTGGGTGTTGACGGATGACATGTATGAGCACCTGACCTATGGCGATTTCAAGTTCCACACCATCGCCGAGGTGGAGCCGAAGCTCTATGAGCGCACCCTGACAATGAACGGGGTTTCCAAGGCTTACGCCATGACGGGCTGGCGCATCGGATACGCGGCAGGTCCCATCGAGCTGATCAAGGCCATGGATATGATCCAGGGTCAGCAGACTTCGGGTGCCTGCAGCATCGCTCAATGGGCCGCCGTGGAGGCTTTGAATGGTCCGCAAGATTTTGTGGCCAGGAACAAGGCGATCTTCCAGGGCCGCCGCGATCTCGTGGTGTCGATGCTCAATCAGGCTAAGGGCATCAATTGCCCTGTCCCCGAAGGCGCATTCTATGTTTATCCGTCCTGTGCGGAACTGATCGGCAAAACGGCACCGTCCGGCAAAACCATCAACACTGACGAGGACTTCGTATCGGAGCTTCTGGAAGCGGAAGGTGTTGCGGTTGTGCACGGGTCGGCCTTCGGTCTCGGACCCAATTTCCGTATCTCCTACGCCACGTCCGAGGCGCTCCTCGAAGAAGCCTGCAACCGCATCCAGCGCTTCACGGCATCACTCAAGTAGCTGTCCGAACGACAGCCGGACTATTGCGCCGCAAAATAATCTTCTGCGGCGCAATAGTCTTAACGCACTCTTTAAGCTTCTCATTGTTCTCTCGTTTTCCAAGGGATTCGGGGAGACACCAGGGGCATGAGCATCCTCTCCACCGTTCGCCGCAATGGCGCGCGTGTTTACATAGGCGTTCAAGCGCTTCTGATTACAGCAACGGCACTCGTCGCCGTGGCCTATTTCATCGTGCCACGCGAAAGTGGCGTGCCGAATTGGCTGTTGCTCACCTGTTTCGTACTCAGCGCGACCGGCCTGGGTTTGCTTGAATACCTGAAACGCACCGTGACCGACCAACTCAAGGATGCCGTACGCATTGAAGCCGAGCGGACACGGCTTACTGAAAATGATCTTCTCACGGGCGCGCTCACCCGCGGGCGTTTCCTCGATGAACTCAGCGCCAGCATCGGCACGCTTTCAAAGCCGCGCCGCATCATGCTGCTGCTCGTCGACCTCGATCATTTCAAACAGCTCAATGACGGATTCGGTCACCAGTTTGGCGACCAGGCGCTCGCCCATCTGGTTGCCTGCGCGAAACACTGTTTCCCCGATTGCACGATCGGTCGGTTGGGCGGGGACGAATTCGCCATCCTCATGTACGGAAATGACCTCGATCGTTGCCGCTCCCGGGCCGAAAAATTGCTTTCAATGCTTCAGCAGGGGCGCGTGTGCGAAGGACATCAGATACCGCTTGGCGCCTCGATCGGCATTGCCATAGCACCCGAACATGCCAGCAGCCCGAAAGAGCTTCCGTTGCTCGCGGATCTCGCGCTGTATGAAAGCAAGGGAGCCGGACGGGGGCGTATAACCGTGTTTGATCCCGACATGCTCTCGGAGAAGCGCCAGCGTCGCTTTATGGAGCGCGAATTGCGCGCCGCAATCTATCTGAACGAGCTCGAACTTCACTATCAGCCGCTGACCGATGCCGAGCGCAACTGCACGGCCCTGGAGGGTCTGGTGCGCTGGCGTCATCCTGTGCGCGGCATGATCTCACCGGCCGAATTCATCCCTGTTGCCGAGAGATCGAACCTGATCGACATGGTCGGCGAATGGGTGTTCCGCCGCGCCTGCCTGGATCTTGACCGTTTGTCATGTGAGCGCATCAGCATCAATGTCTCGGGAGAACAGCTCAAGCGTGATGGCCTGGTGCACATGCTGGATCGCGTTCTGCAAGAAACCGGCATGGCGGCCAACCGTTTCGTTCTCGAGATCACCGAGACCGTCGCCACGGCGGCTACACCCGAAATCATCGCCCGTATCGAACGGTTGCGCGCAATGGGGTTCCACATCGCACTTGACGACTTTGGAACAGGCCATTGCGGCTTCAACTATATCAAGACGTTGCCGATCGACTCGATCAAGATCGACCGCAGCTACATCCGAAACCTCGGACATGATCGTATCGCACAGGTCTTCGTCTCGGCATTGACGCAGATCGCGCGCATTCAAGGGCTAACAATCGTTGCTGAGGGAATCGAGACCGAGACGGAGTTCGAGCTCGCACGCGCTGCCGGCTGCAATCGGTTCCAGGGCTATTTCCTCGGGCGCCCTCAGCCCGCTCCCATGGTCCGGCACAAGAGTGAGCATCTCGAAACCCTGGCGTTGAGCGCTTGAGAACCCCTTGCCCAAAACCCAAAGCCGTGTGACCATATTCTACGGGAAACGTTGGCGCACCGGCATGTGAGTGCCGCAAACGGGTTCTTCAAGGGCGGAGAATGCTCCGGATCACCGTCTACGCGCTACGACCGCGCGACGGCCGCACAGGCCGGCCGCCGCTCATGAAACGTGTGCAAGTAAACGCGTGTGAGGAGGCCGCCGACCATGGGAAAACGCTCGGGAGAGAGAAGTCGCGGACCGAAGTGCATCGCCATTGTCGGTCCGTTTGCGAGTGGCAAGACAACATTGCTTGAAGCCATTCTGGAGCGCACCGGCGCCATAACCAAGCAGGCCAGCACTGGCTCCGGAACCGTGGGTGATCACTCCGCTGAAGCCAAGGCCCATCAGATGAGTGTCGAGGCGTGTGTCGCCACCACCAGTTTCCTTGATGAAAGCATGACTTTCGTGGATTGTCCCGGATCGGTTGAATTTGCCTTTGAGGCGGATCCGGTTCTCGCTGCAGCCGACATCGCCATCGTCGTCACCGAACCCGACGAGAAAAAAATCCCCGCCCTGCAGCTCGCCCTCCATCGGCTCGACGAGCTCGGCATTCCGCGCATGATCTTCCTGAACAAGATCGAGCATGCCACCATGGGCGTGCGCGATATGCTCAAGATGTTGCAGCCAACCAGCGAGACCCCGCTGCTTCTGCGCCAGATTGCCTTGCGCAAGGACGGCATCGTTATCGGATCGATCGATCTGGCCCTGGAACGCGCCTATATCTACCGGGAACACGCAAGTAGCGAGATCGCCCCCATCTCTGACGATGACAGGGCACGCGAGGTTGAAGCGCGGTTCTCGATGCTTGAAACGTTGGCGGATCACGATGACAGGTTGATGGAGCAACTGCTCGAGGAGATAGAGCCACCCCGTGATGCGATTTTCGACGACCTGGCGGCCGATCTGCGCGATGGGGCCGTAACACCGGTGCTGATCGGCTCAGCAGAAAAAGGCAATGGGATATTGCGGCTTCTGAAGGCAATTCGCCACGATGCGCCAGATGTTGAAGCGACAAGAAGGCGGCTAGGTCTGGACGCATCTGGTGAGCCAGTCCTCCAGGTGTTGAAAACAATCCACACACCGCATGGAGGCAAGCTGTCCGTCTCACGTGTGCTTTCCGGCTCGGTCAGCGATGGCATGGAACTGCGCAGCAGCCAGACTATCGACAAGGTTTCCGGCCTGTACACGCTTCTCGGGCGAGAACAATCCAAAGTCACGAATGCGGGGACCGGCGAAACAGTGGCACTGGGCAAGCTTGAGGGGGTAAAGACGGGGGACACGCTGACCTCAGCCAAGACACCGCAGCCGCCGCTCCTCACACTGGAGAATCCTCAGCCTGTTTATTCGGTGGCGGTACATCCAAGCGAGCGCAAAGACGAAGCAAAGCTCTCGATCGCCTTGCAGAAGCTCATGGAAGAAGACCCCTCGCTCGGCCTTGAACAGAGGCAGGAGACCGGAGAAACCGTTCTGTGCGGGCAGGGCGAAATGCATCTGCGCGTCACCCGCGAGCGCCTGGAAGGCAAATACCAGATCCCTGTGGACACCACCGTGC
Organism: Nitratireductor sp. ATLC21; assembly: GCF_057196525.1. Taxonomy (NCBI): domain Bacteria; kingdom Pseudomonadati; phylum Pseudomonadota; class Alphaproteobacteria; order Hyphomicrobiales; family Phyllobacteriaceae; genus Nitratireductor; species Nitratireductor sp. ATLC21. The sequence continues at coordinate 1,072,968 of NZ_JBXUOU010000001.1, forward strand.
CGAGCGTTGCCTATCGCGAAACGATCCGCAAGAGCACCACGAAACGCGGCCGGCACAAGAAGCAATCGGGCGGTCACGGCCAGTTCGGCGATGTTGTGCTCGAGATACGCCCCCTGCCCCGCGGCTCCGGTTTCGAGTTCACCGACACGATCACCGGAGGCGTCGTTCCGAAGCAATACATACCCTCGGTCGAAACGGGCGTTCGCGACTATCTCAAATCCGGTCCGCTCGGGTTTCCGGTCATAGATCTCGCCGTCAACCTCTCGGACGGTTCCTACCATTCGGTGGACTCCTCAGACATGGCGTTCCAGCTTGCCGGGCGACTTGCCATGAAGGAAGGACTTGCCGAGTGCTCATCTGTTCTCCTCGAGCCCGTCCTCAAGGTCGAGGTTTACACCCCCTCAGATGCCACTGCCCGCATCACCGCCATTCTGTCACAACGGCGCGGGCAGATTCTTGGCTTCGACGCACGCCCCGGCTGGACAGGTTGGGACATTGTCGAGGCGACGATCCCCGCGTCCGAAACAGACGATCTGATCATCGAGTTGCGTTCCGCCACGGCGGGTGTCGCCAGCTATCGCGCCACGTTTGATCACATGGCTGAACTGACCGGGCGCTTGGCGGATGCGGCGATGAGCGCGCAGGGCAAGGCGGCTTGATGGGAGCATCAATCTGAAAGACCGCCACGCAATCGTGAAGCACCGTGATTTTGAACCGCTGGCCAGCGGTTTTACCAAAGGTGATGCTATCAGGAACTCGCCGGAGAAAGCTATGCCCACGATCTTCCGCCGCCCGCGCTGGGCATTAGCTGAAAGCATGGCGACGCCCGAATGCGTTTTCGCCAATCGCCGTGCGGTGCTCGCGGCACTTGGTCTGGGGGCGATTGCGGGTCCAGGCTTGCTGTCCCGGCCGGCAAAAGCGCAGGCAGACGAAGACGCCGCGTCGCGAACCGCATCTCTTTACCCAGCGGAGCGGAACGAAGCCTACCGGATCGAACGCCCGCTCACCCCGGAGAATGTAAGCAGCACCTACAACAATTTCTACGAATTCGGATCGCACAAGCAGATCGCGCGCGCGGCTCAGGCGCTCTCGACTCACCCCTGGGACATCGAGATTGATGGTCTGGTGGAAAAGCCGGGCACCATTGCCTTCGAGGATTTGATAAAGCGTATGCCACTAGAAGAGCGCCTCTACCGGCATCGTTGCGTCGAAGCCTGGTCTATGACAGTGCCGTGGACCGGCTTTCCGCTTTCAGCTCTTCTGGCGATGGCGAGGCCGCTTTCGTCCGCGCGCTATCTCCGCTTTGAAACCTTCAATGATCCCTCCGTCGCCGGGGGCCAGAAGCAGGTGTGGTATCCTTGGCCCTATGTCGAAGGCGTGACCATCGAAGAGGCTTCGAACGACCTCGCCTTCCTCGTCACCGGCGCGTACGGTAAACCCTTGGCCAAGCAATTCGGCGCGCCTCTGCGTCTGGCTCTGCCATGGAAGTACGGCTTCAAATCCATCAAATCCATCCGACGCATCTCTTTCACAGAAAAAAGGCCGGTGAGTTTTTGGGAGGAGATCGCAGCCAGTGAATACGGCTTCTGGGCAAATGTGAATCCTGACGTGCCCCACCCGCGCTGGAGTCAGGCCGAGGAGCAGGTACTGCATACGGGCGAGCGCATACCGACGCAGCTCTTCAACGGTTATGCTGAGGAGGTCGCCAGCCTCTATACTGGGTTGGAAAACGAACCGCTCTTTCGCTGACTTTCACCAGAGCAACCCGCTCAGCACCATAGCCTTGGAATGACATAAAGCTCTGGCAGATAAAAAAAGAGCCGGATCACGGAGATCCGGCTTTAGTCATTGGAAGTGCCATATAGGCGAAACCTCCAGAGGGGAACACTCGCGGGGGCAAATGGGAGGAGAACGCCCCCGGGAGTGCTTCTCATATGGGCAATGACAGCCTAAATAACAACCACATGTTTTTGCAATTCACCCATGCAATTTTGCATAACGCCCCGTATTTCTTGGGAAATACTGCGTCAAAATGCCCAATGCCTTGATTTTGAGATGAGGAAATCCCGGAAAGCGTGAAGCTTTGCCTGATTTTTCATCACGTTCGGGTAGCAAAAATAGGTGTCGAATGACGGCACGGCGGTTTCCGGCAGAAGCTGCACCAGATCATTGCTCTTGCCCACCACATAATCAGGCAGCATGGCGATGCCGGCCCCGCGCTGCACCGCCAGCTTGATCGACAGGATGTTGTTGATCTGCAGCGCTGTCTGGCGTTTCTGCCCTTCCGGTCTGCCGGCTGTTTCCAGCCAGTTCATATCGCTGAGATGCGGCGGCACCGCCTCGCCGAATGTCACGATCCGATGTTTGTCCAGATCGGCAATGGACGACGGTTTTCCATGCTTGTTCACGTAGGAAGGCGACGCAAAGAGATGAAAATGCACAGTAAACAGCTTGCGCTGGATCAGATCCGGCTGCTGCGGCTGGCGCATCCGAATCGCGCAATCAGCCTGCCGCATGGTCAGGTCGAGCTCCTCATTGTCGAGAATGAGTTGCAATTCTATGTCCGGGTAGAGCTCGATGAACTCCGGCAACCTTTCTGTCAGCCAGCCCGTGCCGAGCCCCACCGTGGTGGAAACCTTCAACAGACCGGACGGACGGTCCTTCGCCTCGGTCAGCCGCACGCGCACGCTTTCCAGCTGCATCAGCACGTCATGAGCGGTGCGATAAAGCATCTCGCCCTGCTCCGTCAGCACCAGCCCGCGAGCGTGCCGATGGAAAAGCGGCACCCCCACTTCCAGTTCGAGCGCACTCACCTGGCGTGAAATGGCCGACTGCGAAAGATGCAGCGTTTCAGCGGCGTGCGTAAACGAGCCAGCCTCTGCGGCGGCGTGAAAAACCCTGAGCTTGTCCCAGTCCAACGCCTCGTTCTCCTCTGTCAGGCGCTTGTACCGTCATGGGCGTTGCCGCCCGTTCCTGTCGCTGCGTCGTTCCCGTCTATTCGGCAGCTTCTTTTTTTGTCTCCATGGCTGCCAGATACTTCTCTGCTTCCAGCGCCGCCATGCAGCCAAGCCCCGCTGCCGTCACGGCCTGGCGATAGATGTCGTCTGCCACATCACCTGCAGCAAACACCCCCGGAACATCCGTTTGCGTGGTGCCGGGCTGCGTCCACAGATAGCCATTGGGCTTCTGCTTGAGCTTGCCTTCAAATAACTCGACCGCGGGTGCATGGCCGATCGCCACGAAAACACCATCCACGGCGAGGTCGGACACCGCCCCCGAATGCACGTTCTTCACGCGCACGCCCGATGCAGATGCGGGCATGGGCGGTTTTGCGGGCGTCCCGGTGATCTCTTCCACCACGGTATCCCACATGATCGTTACATTCTCCTTGGCCATCAGGCGTTCCTGAAGAATGCGTTCCGAACGCAGTTCGTCGCGGCGATGGATGAGCGTCACCGACTTTGCGAGATTCGACAGGTAAAGCGCCTCCTCCACAGCCGTGTTGCCGCCGCCCACAACGGCAACATCCTTGCCACGATAAAAGAACCCGTCACAGGTCGCGCAGGCTGAGACGCCAAAACCCATAAAGGTCTGCTCGGAAGGCAGGCCGAGCCACTTCGCCTTGGCGCCGGTGGCGATGATCAGCGCATCGCAGCTGTACTCCGTGCCGGAATCGCCCTTGAGCACAAAGGGGCGCGACGACAGGTCGACATCGACGATGAGGTCATTGGCGATCTCCGCACCCACATTCTCCGCCTGGCCGCGCATCTGCTCCATCAGCCACGGTCCCTGGATCGGATCGGCAAAGCCCGGATAGTTCTCCACATCGGTGGTGATCATGAGCTGTCCGCCCTGTTCCAGACCAGCCACAAGAAGAGGCTTCAGCATGGCGCGCGCCGCATAGATCGCCGCCGTGTATCCGGCCGGACCCGAGCCGATGATAAGGACGGGCGCGTGACGACGTGACATGGATGAAATCCTTTCTTCCTAAAAGCACCGCGGGCATGTTCCCACCCCATCGGGCATTCTTGACTTGTAAGCGCGTTGGAACCACCAGCGGGCAGAAAACGCGAACCGGACAGCAGACCTCCGGGCATCACCCCTGGGCCACCATCCAAAACAATCCGGTGACATGATCTAAGTATTCACCACCGCAAAGTGCAAGGCGAGGAACAGGTTTCCAACAGCTACCGAATGCCGCTGCCCCGCATTTGCGCGTTCGCGAGAGCTCCAAACACGGTGGATAGTCCACCTTGCCGGTGAATGCATTGCTTGGCTTGGCAGGACGCTTGCCCTAATTTCGGTCTGCGCGCATGAAAGATTCTCGCGTGTTTAGAGCAGAAATGGGAAACACTATGCCGCTACAGGCCGATCTTGACGCAATCGACTGGAAAATTCTGCGCGAGCTTCAGGCCGATGGCAAGATGACCAATGTCGAGCTTTCGCGCCGCGTCGGCATTTCCGCCCCACCCTGCCTCCGGCGTGTCAAGCGGCTGGAGGAAGGCGGCATCATCAAGGGCTACCGTGCCCTGCTCAATTCCCCGGCACTTGGCTATGATGTGGTCGCCTTCTGCCTGATCGGCCTTCACTATCAGTCGGAGACCGAGCTGAAGACTTTCGCTCAGCGAACGCTGAAATGGCCCATCGTACGCCGCGCCTGGATGGTCTCCGGCGATTCCGATTTCATGCTGCATTGCGTGGCAACGGATCTGACCACCTTCCAGACCTTTGTCATTGAAGAGCTGACCTCCGCGCCCAATGTAGACACGGTCCGCACCGCACTCACCATCCGCCAGGTGAAGGACGAAGGCCTGGTGGCGATCGATTAGAGCGCTGGTGCAGCACGTTTCGTCAGTGATTTCCGAAAGCCGCTGGGACACTCCAATGAAGATCGCCGCCCTGTCATTTCAATATCCCACCGGGATTCTTGCCAATATCGGCGATTGGATTCAGACACTGGCGGTCGAACAGCATCTACCCAAAGTCGATTTCTATCTGGATCGTGATTCTCTAAACACTTATGACGGCGATGAGTGTCTGCTTGTCATGAATGGATGGTTCAGCCACCGCCCTCAGGCATGGCCGCCCAGCGAAAAGATCACTCCGATCTTTCACGGATTCCACATCACCCCTGGGGCGGCAGAATACTACCGGAAACATTTAGATTACTTCAAAAAACACGCTCCGATCGGTTGCCGCGATCAGAGCACTTTGGAAATCATTCAAAGTTGGGGTGTGGAGGCGTATCTTTCTTACTGTACAACGCTCACTTTCCCGACCCGCACACAGGAGCCCGAGGAAGAGCTTGTTGTTCTCGTAGATGCTCCCAAACCCGCACACCGAGTAAAACGCTGGAAAAGCAAACTTGCCATCCAACATGAAGTGGCCCCGGTCTCTTCGCCTGTTCAACGGGCATTCGCGAAAGACCTCCTCGCCTTGTACAGAGACAAAGCCAGTCTGGTTGTCACGTCCCGCATACATGCAGCCATGCCCTGCATGGCAATGGGTATTCCGACGCTCTATATGCCCAAGAAGCCAGACGGGCGAACCAACATCATCAACGAATTCGGCGCCCCAACGACCCAAGCATTTGAGAACGGCCTTCGAGAGTTATTCGGCTTCCGAGAGAAAAAGATATTCACAAAAAACAAAGTTAGCGAAAAATTCAAAAACCAGATTTCAACAAGCCTGAAATCAAGAGTAGAAAAAGCACTTAGATGAAAATCAACACTCTTTGGATCGGAGGAAACCTTGGCGAGATAGAGGTTCTGTCCGCAAAGAGCTTTGTCGACGCCGGACACGATGTTAATCTCTATTCATTCGAAGAGATAAAAAACACCCCACCAGGCGTGCAAAATCTGGACGCTAATAAAATACTTTCCCGTTTGGAAGTCGATCGGCTACGCCATAGAAAAACGGGGTCCTACGCGCTCGCATCTGACTACTTTCGTTTCCTACTGCAAAAAGAGGAGCGTGGTGCATGGGCGGATTTGGACATGATCTGCCTCAGACCAGTGAGCTTTGAAAAAGACATCGTTTTCGGACGAGAAAGCGCCACTTACATCAATGGCGCCCTCCTCTACGCAAAACCGGATCACCCAGTTATTGAAGAGGTCCTTTCTTTCTTTAACCGGGATGCGATCCCGCCGTGGACGCGCGGTCGTGACGCCAATCGCCTTCGCTTGAAATCTTGGTTCCTCGGGAAGAAGATCGAACCCGCAACCCTTCCCTGGGGAACATTTGGCCCAAAGGCTATTACTTATCTCGCGAAGAAACACGGTGTTTTTGATCTGGCAGAGCCAGAAGAGGTCTTCTACCCACTGCACTTCAAGGACGCCCCTCTGCTCTACGATAGCCGAAAAAGCCTCGCAGAAATTTGCACGGAGAAGACCAGAACCATTCACCTGTGGAATGAAGTTCTCAGAAGTGCCGGCTTGAAAGGCACCCGACCGCCAAAGGGTTCTCCTCTTGCGGAACTCATGCATCGTTTCGGCATCTAAGAAAGGTGAGCAGCGCGGCGCTTGCCACTATTTGAAGTGCACACGAACCCACATGTTCTCGGTGGTTATATAAGTCCAGACGTTGGCAAAAAAGCGTGCGATTTTCTTCCTGGAGCGTCCAATCTCACGAAGGATCTTTTTCCCAACACCTCTCGGCTTCCCGGTAGATTGGACCGAGTAACGTTCATCCAGCAATGAACTTCCGAGCAATTTATCTTTTCGAAGAAATACTTCCTGGATAGCAGGCGCGGGAACCATCTGGTATTTTTCCAGAGCACCGGTTGCCGGCTCTTCAGAACTATAAAGGAACTGATCGAGCGGGTCGCAAAACTCGGTGGTTTCACGAAGCAGCCTGACGGCGGCATCTCGGGAAACGACATATGCACCCGAGCCAGCATGTGCCAAGCGCAAAGGATGCACCTTACGACCGGCCACCGTGGAAACTGCCGCCTTGGCGATCAGCGTCTTCGGCCGACACGCCTCCAGTCGCACAACCCCTGCGTCCGCGGGTATCCAGCTTGCATCACCAAAAATGGCCGATGCGTTCTCCCCAAGGAAAATGTCATCCTCACAGATGATCGTGTAGGCATCTTCACTCTGAGCCGCGATCTCCCAGCATTTCCGATGAGAGAGAAAACAGGCTATTTCACCTGCGCCCAACTCGTAAAATCGAGGTTTTCCAGTGCGCCCGGCCTTCAGGTCCTCCGGTGAAAGAAGCTTGGCATCGACCGCCTTCACCACCGTAAAGTCGAGCCCCTGTTCACCAAACACCTTGCGCATATGCGCAAGCCGGGCCGTTTCACGTTCCAGATTGATGACCAGCGTCTTCATCACCGCTTCACCTCGGGCGCCTGCCAGGAACGAGAATATTTTCGCACCTCGCTGCGATAAACGAAACGCTTCCATTCTCTGCAAAGTCGTTCGCCTGCGCTGCGCTTCACCTTGCCCGACACACTGACCGTGCTGCCTCCGATCTGGGCTGATTGATCACTGATCCCCGAGGGCACCACGCAATAGGGTGCGATCCCTGTCACCCAGCGCATTTGCAGAAACGTGTCGACCGGCCGGTCGAAACGCTCACTCAGGACAAGCAGATGCTCAGCTGCCTCGCGTGTCACAAGCTGTGCCACCGTGCCGAGTTGCGAAACCTCCGGCGCCACGAGGCGAACATCGTCCCCCCCTGCCACCTCCCGCACCCTGCCCCGAACAGGGCTGATGCGAAACTGCACATATGCCTTTCCCGTGCAGCCCCGTTTGGCAAGCGCGAGACACCTTCGGAAAAGCGGCATTTGGAGAGCCACATCGTCCTCGATGATAAGCCCCGCATCGAGCCCACGCTCCACGATCATGCGCCACACCTTGCGGTGAGACAGAAAACAGGCGATCTCGGATTGCTTCAGCACGAAGGGATAAACCGGCTGATGCAGTCCCTTCACATAGTGCCGCCCGATCTCCTCGTCGCCGAGTTCCTGACCATCGACGGCGTCCACCACATGGCTTGCGACAGGCAACGTCGCCAACAGATGCTCCACCTGTGAACGACGCGCTGTAGCGCGCTTCAGGTGAACGATGAATCCTTCGATCTTCACGTACTGGCCTCATGCCAAAGGTCTTCGTAGAGGGCATTGAGCGCATTCGCTTCACCCTCCAGCGGAAAACGCGAGCGCGCATGCTGAAGCGCCGCGCTTGCCGCCACACTGCGCCGCTTTTCATCATCCATGTAGCACGCCGCAGCGGCAATCATCGCATCAAGATCGTCAACCGGCACCAGAATACCTGCCCCGCTGCCCTCCAGTTGCTCCGAAAAAGCCCCCACATCCGTGGCGACAACCGGAACTCCTGAGGCCATAGCCTCAAGCGGGGTCAGTCCAAAACCTTCCCAGCGCTGCGGCGCCATAAACAGTGAAAGTGCCTGATACCAGGCTGGAATTTGCGGACGCGTGCCCACAAAATGCACTCGGTCTGCGAGCCCGGCTGCGCGAACGCGCTCCCTCAGCTCCCGCTCAAAACCAATATGCGGCCCGGTCGCCTGACCGGCGATGATCGCAGACCAGCCGGGACGATCCGGCAAAAGCGCGATCATCGCATCCACAAAGAGGTCGGTTCCTTTTTGGTGCCGTACGCGACCAAAACACCCGACATACCGTTTTTCATCCGGCAAACCCACCGCGACCGCCCCGGCCTCTGGGCTCAGCGCTGGCGAAAAACGGTGCGTGTCGATCCCATGCATGATCACACGGCTTTCAACCTTGAGGTAACCCGCAGATTTCCTGCTGGTGGCCACGACCCGGTCCATGCGACGGATCAGAAACTGGGTCCAGCGCGTGTGCTCGCGCTGCGAAGCGGAGGTGAAAACGAGTTTCAGCGGCGCACGAAACACGTCCCGCAACACCACCCCAGCCAGCATCTCCGGATTGCGCCGCGCATGCCATATCCGAAAGGGTCGGTTCGCCGGCTTTCGCAGAAGCCCTGGCACCTGCCACCAGCGCAATTTGGGCAGCGTGTCGGGCAGTCCCGGCCCCAACGTCGCAATCGCAAGCGTCTTCGACTGTTCTGGAACAAGCTGCACGATGGTGCTGGTGACACCCGAAAGCCGCTTCTTGAAGTTGGGGGCCACCACGTCCACATCACGGACGCGGCGCCGCAGGCCGCTTTCGGGCGTTTTACCGGACATGATGGTCAGCCGTAGCGGATTTCCACCACTTCATAGCCGCGCGCGCCGCCTGGTGCGTTGACCTCGATGGAATCGCCCACCGCCTTGCCGATCAGTGCCCGCGCGATGGGCGAGGAAATGGAGATACGGCCCGCCTTCACATCGGCTTCCTGATCGCCGACGATCTGATAGGTCTTCTCTTCTTCCGTGTCTTCATCGACCAGCATCACCGTGGCGCCGAATTTGATCGTATCGCCGGAAAGCTTTGTGACGTCGATGACCTCGGCGCGCGCGATCAGATCTTCGAGTTCGCCAATGCGGCCTTCGTTGAGGCTCTGGGCCTCCTTGGCAGCGTGATACTCCGCATTCTCCGAAAGGTCGCCATGGGCGCGCGCCTCCGCGATCGCCTCAATGATGCGTGGCCGCTCTTCCTGCTGGCGCCAACGCAGCTCTTCCTTCAACGCCGCGGCTCCGGCAAGCGTCATAGGGACCTTGTTCATTTCATTCACCTTCCAGACATGAAGGCAGGAAGACCCCACACGCCTTACGCGAAGCGTCGTCCTGCCGCCGGTGCAGACATAAAAAGAAACGGTCCGAAAGCGTCTGCCTACGGAACCGTTTCGTATGACCTCTCCCAATATAACAAGCCGGTGACGATTTTCACGCAAATTTTTGCGCGTCCGTTCTTCCCCTCTTGTTGCGCCCCGTTGTCTCGCCTTGTTCGACAGCCCTCATAACCTATCTCAAGATGAAAGAGACAATGGGAGACCCGCTGATGCAAGACCAGATTCTTCGAACCGCCCTCGCCGCCGGTCTCCTTGCCTGCCCGGGCGCCGCCGCCGCCAAAACCTTCACCACCCAGGCAGTGACGGTCGAGGCCGAAACCCTTGTCCGTGGTCTCTCCAATCCCTGGGGGCTTGATTTTCTGCCCGATGGAAGCGCGCTCGTCACGGAACGCCCGGGCCAGTTGCGCCTTTTCTCCAACGGCTCTCTCTCTGCCCCAATCGCGGGCGTGCCCGAGGTCGCCGTTGTCGGCCAGGGTGGATTGCTCGATGTTGCCGTTTCGCCGGATTTTGCCGAGACAGGAACGATTTTTCTCTCTTTTTCAGAGCCTGGCGAGGGCGGAGCCGGCACAGCCATTGCCCGGGCCAACCTTGTACGAAACGGCTCAGATGCGCGCCTTGAAGATGTCGCGACGATTTTTTCCATGAACCGCAAGTCTGGAGCAGGACAACATTTCGGCTCGCGCATCGTGCTCCATCCAGACGGTACCCTGTTCTTCACCATTGGCGACCGGGGAGAAGGCGATCGGGCACAGGATCCCACCGACCACGCCGGATCCGTGCTCAGGATCAACCCCGACGGGACCGTTCCCAAGGACAATCCTTTTGCCGGGAGCGCCGACACCGCGCCTGAAATCTGGTCTATGGGGCATCGCAACCCGCAAGGTGCCGTCTTTGACCCTGTAACCCGCGTGGTCTGGACGGTTGAGCATGGTGCCCGCGGCGGCGACGAAGTCAATCGCCCCGAAGCCGGAAAGAATTATGGCTGGCCGGTCATTTCCTACGGCGTCAACTACAGCGGCACGAAGATCGGCGTCGGCAACGAAGCGCCGGGATATGAACAGCCCGAATTCTATTGGGATCCGTCCATCGCACCGTCTGGCACTGCGGTCTATCAGGGCGAAATGTTTCCCGAATGGCAGGGGGATTTTCTGGTCGCGGCGCTGAAATACCACCTCGTCGCCCGACTTGATCGAGACGAAAATGGCAAAATCCTCGGTGAAGAGCGCCTTTTCAAGGGAGCCTTCGGGCGCATACGGGATGTCAATGTCGCACCTGACGGCTCGATATGGCTTTTGACAGACAAGCGCCGGGGCGAGATCATCCGCATCTTCCGTTCGGAGTGATGCATCGCCAGGCTGGCCCATAGGAGACATGTGGAGCGGCCCTTGTGCGGCAGGCGGCGGCTCCGTAAGACATGCGCAATTTCCTCATTCCGGGCAGGCGTATGACACGGGTTCAGGCCAATTTTGTATTGCTTCTTGCAGGCGCCATGTGGGGCATGGGCTTCGTCGCCCAGTCGACCGCGATGGATGCCATCGGCCCGTTCCTGTTCATCGGTCTGCGCTTTGCCATCGCCTGCCTCTCCATGCTGCCCTTCGCAATATGGGAATCCCGAGGCAGCACAAGGTCGTTGACCTTCACTGATAAGCGGAATTTCCTGCTTATTGGTTTGCTTCTGTTCGCAGGCATGGCGGCACAACAGGTCGGGCTTCTGACCACCAGCGTCACCAATTCCGGCTTTCTCACTGGCCTGTACGTTGTGATGGTGCCGTTTCTGGCCGTTCTTCTGTTCCGCCAATGGCCGCACCTCGTCGTCTGGCCGGCAGCCTTGTCTGCACTTGCGGGCATCTGGTTGCTCTCAGGTGCAGGCAGCGTGGCATTGACCACCGGCGACTGGCTGACCATCCTTTGCGCACTCTTCTGGGCGCTTCAGGTGATCATGATCGGAAGAAGTGCTAGTCATACCGGCCGGCCTGTCACGCTATCCGTCAGCCAATTCGGTATCACCGCTGTCATAGCCCTCGCCATTGCGGGCCTTGTTGAGCCGGTCGACCTGTCCGCCATTCGCACCGCCCTGCCCGAAATCCTCTACGCCGGCATTTTCTCCGGCGGCATTGCCTTCACATTGCAGGTCATCGGCCAACGCTACACCACAGCCCCGCAAGCTGCGATTTTCCTCTCCACGGAAGCAGTCTTCGCCGCACTTTTCGGTGCGATCTTTCTCGGAGAACGGTTGCCGGCGCTCGGTCTCGCCGGCTGCGGTCTGATCTTTGCCGCGATCCTTGCAGTCGAAATCGTTCCGGCTCTGCGCAACAGGCAACGCAGCGTGGCCTGAACAGGAGGTCAACAATCCGTCGTGCTTTCCGCACGTTCTGCGTTATCATATCTCCGAAGTGCCGGAGGAGAAGCGCATGCAGAAGCCTGTTGAGCGCGAATGGGCGCTGACCATAGACCCGGAAACCGTGCGCTTGCTGGCAGGCAAAGCGCGCATATTAAGCGCCGCGCTGAACGCAGACTATGATGATGGTCACGAGCGCGAAATCGAGATCGATGGCGATGCTCGTGATCGGCATCAGCATGACGGGCTGATCGAAGAAGAGGAAGAAGACCTCACCGAAGAGGAATTTCGAGAACTGGTGGGTGATCTCAATGTGGATGAGATTGCTGAATTGATTGCGCTGGCATGGGTGGGGCGCGGCGACTACGACGTGAAGGAGTGGTCAACAGCCGTCAGGGACGCCCGCCAGCACGGCGCGAAGCATGTCGCCACCTATCTGCTCGGAATGCCGATGCTTTATGATTGGCTGATAGAAGGCCTGGATGCACTCGGCGTATCGTGAACACTTCGAAACACACCGTTATTTCCCGATAAGCCTAAGTTCCGGCAAACATCCGGCATGATCGCTCTTTTAGCTGTTCGACACGCGCTGCCGGCAATACTGCTTTGCGCTCTGTTCCTGCCTCCTCTCCCGAGCAACGCACGTGCCGCTGAGCCGACCGCCTCCGTTCCCCTACCGGCCACAGGCCCCATACCCAATAGCCGCGGAGAAGTGCGGCGCGAGGAAATGTCGGTCATCGTCCCCATCCCCTCGCCTCGTCCACCAGCAAAAACCGAACCCCAGAAACGCCCGCCCGCGCAAAAGCCAGGCCGGATGCCCGCCAAAGAGGTCGCCTGCCGCCGCGCCCTGACAAAACTTGGTGTTTCGTATTCCGAGCACAAGCCCATAGCAGAGGCTGCCGGTTGCGCAATCGCTCATCCGCTGGAGATCGAACGCCTTTCCGCGAAAATCGCATTACAGCCCAAGGCAACGCTCAATTGCGCGATGGCTCTCACACTCGCTCGTTTCTTCACGGACACAACGCCGCCCCTCACCAGGCGTCACCTCAAACAGCCAATCACAGCCGTTCGGCATGCCTCGGCCTATGTTTGCCGGTCACGCGCTGGGACCCGGAAACTTTCCGAACACGCCTACGGGAACGCCTTCGACATCATGAGCTTCACTTTGGCCGATGGCACTGAACTCGATGTTGCGAAAAAGCCCAACTCCAAGAGCGGAAGCGCGCGGTTTCTCGATGCCTTCCGCACAGCCGCCTGTGGCCCTTTCAAGACCGTTCTCGGCCCAGGCGCCAATGCAGATCACGCCAACCATTTTCATCTGGACTTGGCCCAACGTCGGAACGACAGCCTCTACTGCAAATAGCTGCCTGCTCGACGCGTCACAATGAGGTCACAGGTCTGAATGCCCCTGCTGACCTTTCCTTTACCTTGTCGGGCTACGGTACCTTCCTTCTGGAAGCGTACAAGGTCGACGGGGCGTGTTCATGGTCGGTATTCGTGTTGGCAACCCGGTTGCAACACCCCTACGTGCACCTCTGCGGCGCGCAGCGGTTGCTGCCACGTTTCTGGTTCTTTCTGCCTGCTCCGTCAGCGATGTGATGTCCCCGCGCCCATCGGTAGATATCGGTGTTCAGACTGCAGCAGTGCCGGTCGCGCAACTGGCACCTGCTCCCATCGCACCGGTTCCACAGGTGGTAACACCCACTGTTTCCACTCCCGCACCTGAAAATGCGAGGGGATTGCAGGCGCTGGTTCCGTCGAACCCGATGATGGTCTCCTATCCGCGCATGACCCTGCCCCGCAACGAAAGCTCGCCGCGTGTCATGCCAGCAGAAGAAATCGCCTGTCGACGCCGGCTCAAGCGCCTTGGCGTCAAGTATCAGGATCTGGAGCCCATCAACGACGGTGGTGCTTGCCGCATCGATTGGCCCGTCAAAGTCAGTGGCCTTTCGGGCAACATCGAAATGGCGCCAGCCGCCACGCTGAATTGCCAGATGGCGGAAACGTTCGCCCGCTGGACAAAAAACGAGCTCGCTCCTGCCGCCCGCAAACGCTATCTCACCGGCATCGGAAAAATCCGGCAAGGCTCAAGCTATTCGTGCCGCCGCATTGCCGGCACCAGCGTCGCTTCGGAGCATTCCAAAGGCAACGCTCTTGACGTAATGAGCATCGAGCTGAAAAGCGGCCGCGAAATCGATGTGCGCAAGCCGGGCTTTTTCGCCTTCCGCGAACGCGGACTGTTGAACTCTGTGCGTGCCGAAGGGTGTGACTATTTCACCACCGTTCTCGGCCCCGGTTACAACTACGATCACCGCGATCACTTTCATTTCGATCTGAAAGGCCGCCGCAACGGCTACCGCGCCTGTAAATAGCGCTTCCACTGCCCACAAGGCAGTCTCGCGCCGTTCATCCCGGAGTGCTAAAGAGCTTTCATGCTCATTGTAGAAATCGCCATACTCTTCGTCCTCATTCTCTTCAATGGTTTCATGGCCATGTCGGAGCTGGCCGTGGTCTCCGCCAGACCTGCCCGGTTGAAATCCCGGGCGGATCAGGGGCAGCGCGGTGCGGCACGGGCCCTCGCCCTCTCGGCTGATCCGGGGCGTTTCCTTTCGACGGTCCAGATCGGCATAACGCTCGTGGGTGTGCTCTCCGGCGCCTTTTCCGGCGCGACGCTCGGCACGCGTCTGTCCGATTGGCTTATCCTGCAAGGTGTGTCGGAAGGCTTGGCAAATCCGCTCGGCGTGGGCCTTGTGGTGGCTCTCATCACCTATGTGTCGCTGATCGTCGGCGAACTTGTTCCAAAGCAGATCGCACTCAAGAACGCTGAAGGCATCGCCGTCAAGGTTGCGCCGATCATGGGTCTCCTGTCACGCATCACCCTGCCGCTCGTGTGGCTGCTGGATGTGTCGGGGCGGCTGGTCCTTGCATTGCTCGGCCAGAGCGCGGAGTCAAAACAACGGGTGACCGATGAGGAGATCCGCACGCTTATCGCCGAAGCCGAAACCAGCGGCACCATTGAATCCGATGAACGCCGCATGATTGCCGGCGTCATGCGGCTTGCCGATCGCAAGGCGCGCGCCATCATGACCCCGCGTGGTGAGATCGACTGGCTGGATCTTACAGCGAATGAAAAGGCATTGGCGGAGGATGTCAAAAGGTCCGGCCACTCCCTCTTGCCCGCTGGCGATGGTTCGGTCGACGAGATAAAAGGCGTCGTCAAATTGCGCGATCTTCTGGCTGCCCAGCTATCGGGGGAAGCGCTGGACATCCGGGCGCATGTTCTGCCCGCACCGATCGTGCATGACATGGCCGACGCGCTCAATGTACTCTCCGTTCTTCGAGAGGCCGCTATCCCTATGGCGCTGGTGCACGATGAGCATGGCCATTTCGAAGGCATCATCACCCCATCCGATATTCTCGAAGCAATCGCCGGAATTTTTCGTGCGGATGCCGAGGAAGGTGAGCTGGACATCGTTGAGCGCGCCGACGGCTCCTGGCTGCTTCCCGGCTCCATGCCTGCCGACGAGATGGCCGATCATCTTGGCTTCAATCTCCCGGCCGAGCGCACCTACACCACGCTCGCCGGCTTCCTGCTTAACGAATTCACGCATTTGCCGAAGACCGGCGAAAGCGTCGATGCCATGGGCTGGCGTTTCGAAGTCATGGATCTGGACAACCGCCGGATCGACCGCGTGCTCGCCACAAAAATCGAAGCATCGACGGAGGCGTAAGCCTCAATCTTCCAGCGGAACCGGTGTGGGCTTGCCATTGGCATCAAGCGCTACCATGACGAAATCCGCATGGGTGACCATTTCCATGGTCGGTGACAGATAACGCTGTGCCCACGCTTCCACCTTGAGCCGGATTGATGTCCGCCCCACCCCTTCGATATGGGTGTAGATGCACAGGGTATCGCCCACTTTCATCGGCTTGGCGAAGGCCATTTCTTTCACGCCGGCGGTGACCACGCGTCCATGGGCGCGTTCGGCAGCTCGAATGCCGCTCGCGAGATCCATTTGCGCCATCACCCAGCCGCCGAAAATATCGCCTGCGGCATTCGCGTCACCGGGCATCGCCTGCGTGCGTAGCGTCAAATCTCCAGTGGGTGTTTCCGGTGCATTCATCGTTTGTCGTTCCCTTTTTTATCTACATCCGGCCTATCTCCACGCCCGCTTCCGGTCAACAAACGCTAGCGCATGGCACCTCTTCCATTGACGCATGGTTGCGCTTCGACGTCGCATCTGCGTTGCACCAAAGACAAACTTCCGGCTTTAATCCGGTTTGCACGCATTCCAGCGAGGTTTCCATGCAGATCAAGGCCGCCGTATGCCGGGAGTTCGGCAAACCCCTCTCGATTGAAACGCTTGAACTTTCCCCGCCCCGCCAGGGTGAAGTTCTCGTCGACCTCAAGGTCTGCGCAATCTGCCACTCCGACATCTCCTATGCCGAAGGTGCCTGGGGCGGCGATCTTCCGGCAGTCTATGGTCACGAGGCCGCCGGCGTGGTTTCAGCGATCGGTTCTGGAGTTACTGGTGTGGCGCCGGGCGATCATGTTGTCGTCACGCTGATCCGCTCCTGTGGCCATTGCCATTATTGCGCGCGTCAGAGCCTCGTCATGTGCGAAGAGGTGTTCCCGCTCGATCAGCAGGGGCCACTCACCTTCACCAATGGCGACGCATGTGAACAGGGGCTGCGCACCGGCGCCTTTGCCGAGAAGGTGGTCGTTCACGAAAGTCAACTCGCTCATATCCCAACCGATATGCCGTTCGACGTCGCGTCGCTTCTTGCCTGCGGCGTCATCACCGGCTTTGGCGCAGTCGCCAACACAGCGCGGGTGTCGGCTGGCCATGCTGTGGCTGTCATCGGTTGTGGTGGCGTCGGGCTCAATGCCGTTCAGGGTGCGGCACTTGCCGGCGCGAGCCCGGTCATCGCGCTCGACCTGAGTGAAGACAAACTCGCGGCAGCGCGCGATTTCGGCGCCACCCACGCGTTCAGCCCCGCTGACCCCGATCACACGAAGGCGATCAAAGCGCTTACACATGGGCGCGGCGTGGACTTCGTGTTCGTTACAGTCGGCGTCGAATCAGCCCTGGCAAGCGCCCCGCGCTATATCACCCGCAACGGCTCTGTCATCGTGGTTGGCATGCCGGCCAACGGCGTGCGCATCCCCTATGACCCGGGAAAGCTGGCGGCCCTCAACCAGAAAATCATCGGTTCCAAGATGGGTGAAACCCGGCTCCGACACGACATACCCATCCTTGTCGAGCATTATCAAAAGGGCCGGTTGAAGCTTGATGAACTCATCACCGGCCGCTACCGGCTTGAAGACATCAATGAGGCGATTGCCGCAGTAAACAATGGCCAGGCCCTACGCAACGTGCTGGTTTTCGAATGAAGATCGCGGACGCCAAAACCTTCGTCACCGCAAACCAGCCTCCGTATGTGGGCGGTCGCTACTTCATCTTCGTGAAGCTCGTCACCGATGGCGGTGTTGTTGGCTACGGCGAAGCCTATTCCGCCGCCTTCAGTCCACACCTCACCGCGCGCATGATCGAAGACGTGGCCGAACGATACCTGATCGGTTACGACCCGCACGACATCGAAACCTTCTTTCGCCGTGCCTATTCCTCCGGCTTCAGTCAGCGGCCCGATCCGACTTTGATGAGTTGCGTGTCAGCCCTGGAAATGGCGTGCTGGGACATCATCGGCAAAGAGGCGGGCAAACCGGTCTACAAGCTGCTCGGCGGAAAGGTGCAAGAGCGGCTGCGCAGCTACACCTATCTCTACCCTGCCACGGGCAGCGCCGTACCGGGCGAGACGGATAGCGAACGCAATGTCTACAACGATCACGACCTTGCCGCCGAAGCCGCATTGGCCTGCCTTGCGCAGGGTTTTGACGCGGTCAAATTCGATCCGGCGGGCCCATACACCGCCTTCGGCGGCCATCAGCCGCGCCAGAGCGATATCGACCTTTCCATACGCTTGGTTGCTGCGGTGCGCGAAGCTGTCGGCACGCGCGCCGACATCCTGTTCGGCACCCACGGCCAGTTCACACCGTCGGGTGCGATCCGCATGGCACGAGCGCTCGAGCCCTATGATCCGCTCTGGTTCGAGGAGCCTGTTCCTCCGGACAGTCCCGAAGCCATGGCGCAGGTCGCACGTGCAACCACGATCCCAATCGCCACGGGGGAAAGACTCACCACGAAGTATGAATTTGCACAGCTTCTCAGCCTCGGCGCTGCCGGCATCTTTCAGCCCAATCTTGGCCGGTCAGGCGGCCTGCTTGAAACGAAGAAAATCGCCGCGATGGCGGAAGCCCACCACGTCCAGATCGCACCGCACTGCTATTGCGGCCCCATCATTGCCGCGGCAAACATTCAGCTCGCCACCACACTTCCCAATTTTCTGATCCTTGAAGCGATCCGGACCTTCGATGGTTTCCACGCGCAACTGCTGAAAAAGAAAATCACCTGGGAGGATGGTTTTGTCATTCCGTCGCGCGACCCCGGCCTTGGCGTCGAACTCGATGAAACCATTGCAGAGGCCAACCCCTACAACGGGACTGATTTGCACCTGCAAATGCAGCAGACACCGCTTTAGCGAAGGCAATTCATTGGAAAAGATGGCTGCCCTGCCCGCGTTGCGGATTTGGAGATATATGGCAGAGGCACAGTGAAACTCAGCGCTTGGAGAAGCGCTGGCTCACCGCACAGAACGGAAGAATTCGATTCTTGTTCAGACACTTGCCGCCGCAAACGGACTCATCTCAGGAACAACCTGAATCAACACGTGAACAAGTTGAATCAACACATGAAGTTGACCGTTGCAGCTCCGCTCCACAAACCACGGAGCAGTTAACGTCTGCCTAACAGAAGGGGCATAGATCGTTCCAGCAACGCCCACCCACCTGGCGCCCATCCAAGTGCACGAAGACGTTCCGTTTTCATGGCGTTGACCGCATCTCGATCGGCGGCGGGCGGCAGTGGATTCTCACTGCCGGTCTCGCGAGCGACCAGCGCTAGAAGTTCACTGCGATCGAGGGTCAGATCCGACACATTGAAAAGACCCGACGCGATTTTTTCCGCGGGCGAGGTCAACAATATGCGCACCGCCGATCCGACATCCTCACCATGAACCTCCGTCGCGATGCGCGGTGTAATCTCACGGCCCGACAAATAGTCCTCAAAGAGGCTCTCCCACTTGTGAGATCGTCCAGTTCCGGCCGGCCCGTACACACCGGTAACCCGCAGACTTACGCCGGAAAAACCGTCTCCGGAAAGTTGGGAAAGCGCTTCTTCGGCGGCAAGTTTCACCTCGCCATAGAGCGTGTCGGGACGGCAGGCATCGTTCTCATCGAGCATCGCTCCCGGCTCGCGGGGCCCGTAAACGGCCCGGGTCGAAAGAAACACCGTTCGCGCCACACCCGCCGCCCGCGCAGCGCGGAACATGGCAATGCTTCCGTCGAGATTGCGCCGGCGAAAACCCTCGGCATCTTCGCCCTCTCCGCCTCGGTATTTCCCTGGGGCATGGTCGAAGGCAGCATGCACGAAGAAATCCGCCCCCTCGAACAGAGCCGTCGAGATGGATGTCGGCTCAAGCGTCATGGGCGCAAATGCGACCGCCCCTGAAAAAAGGCCTTCCGGAGGTGCGTTTCGGCCAAGCACCGTCACCCGATGACCTGCGGCCAGCAGCGCCTCGACAATGAAACGGCCGACCAGCCCTGTCCCGCCGGAGACGATACTGTGGGGCCCACTCATGGCGAGGGGTTCGCCAGCGTCTCAACATCGGGAATGTTCTCACCCGAATGGAAGGCGTGCCAAAGATCGATCAGAGGACCCAGCTCCGCGGCTTTCGGATGATCCTGCTCCCAAGGCTTTTCATACTGATAGTGAACCACGGAAACAGAGTTCCAGTCCCAGAGCGCCGGGAGGTTGAACCACACATATTGCAGCATGTTGAAAAACACCGGCAGACCGTGCCAATGCGGAAAATACGCCTGCAGAAAAGTCTGATCGGTCCTCCGCCAGAACGCTTCGGGCTGATCCAGTCGCGCAAGCATGGCGACAAAGGTTGCCTCCGAAGGCGCTGCTACAAACACGCCTGAATTCAGCCGGTGAAAATCCGCAAGGCTCTCATAGACATTGGGCGCGGCGGAGAATTCCGGGTAACCGAACAGCCGGTCGATATTGCGCACCACCACCGCGTCGGCGTCTATGAAGACAACCCGTTCATACTCCGTCAACTGCCACAGCCGGAGCTTGGCGAAATTGTCGAGCGGGGTGTGAAAGCTCGGCTTGTTGCCCTTGGTGAAGGGCGCATTCGCGTGAAGCCGCGCGCGCTGATGCCGCTCGTTGAAGGCATCTGAAGTGGGCAGAAGCTCCGCCGGCACCAGCCGCGCGCCGAGCGCAGCCAGCGGCTTCAGCGCTTCAGAAGGAGCTCCGCCGGTGTGCATCACCACAAGATCGGCATCCGTTTCCGTTAGCCGCAGCGAGCGCACCAGAGCCAGCGCGCCCATCGCATAATCTTCGTTGGTGACAAGCGTCACATAGGCGTGTTTCGACATGAAAGCCGTCGCTTAGCCCACGCTCTTGAGCCGCTTGCCTTCCGGATCGCGCTCGATGGTCGGCGCAATGTCCTTGGTCCAGGCGGACACGGCCGGGATGCGCGAGCGGTCGACGCGGTAATCGAATTTCTTCGCCACATCGACGACCTCGGCCAGAAGCCCTTCTTCCAGCGTGATCGGGTTGAGGCCGAGCGACAGGAACTTGTCGTTTCTCACGACCAGATCGTTTTCCGCCGCTTCCTTGCGCGGGTTCGGCAGGTACGCGACCTTCGCGCCCGTCATGCGCGCGATGAGCTCGGCCAGGTCCCGCACGCGGTGCGTTTCCGTCATCTGGTTGAAGATTTCCACGCGGTCGCCCCGCTTCGGCGGATTGTTCAATGCGATCTCGACGCAGCGCACCGAATCCTGAATGTGGATGAACGCCCGCGTCTGGCCGCCCGTGCCGTGCACGGTCAGCGGATAACCGATCGCCGCCTGGATCAGGAAGCGGTTCAGCACTGTTCCGTAGTCACCATCATAGTCGAAGCGGTTGATAAGCTGCGCATGGAGCTTCGTTTCTTCCGTGTGCGTACCCCACACAATGCCCTGATGCAGGTCGGTGATGCGCACGCCATCGTTCTTGGCGTAGAACTGGAAGAGAAGCTGATCCAGCGACTTCGTCATGTGGTAGATGGAGCCCGGATTGGTCGGGTACAGGATTTCCTGCGACGCCGTCTCGCCCGAGAGCGTCTCCACGCCCACCGGGAGATAGCCTTCCGGAATTGCCGCGCCAACCGAGGAATAGCCATAAACGCCCATTGTGCCCAGATGGACGAGATGTGCATCGAGGCCTATCTCCGTCATTGCGTTGAGCAGATTGTGGGTCGCGTTGACGTTGTTGTTGACGGTGTAGTTCTTGTGGCGGTCGCTCTTCATCGAATAGGGCGCAGCACGCTGCTCGGCAAAATGCACGATGGCATCGGGCCTGTGCTCGGCAAGCCATGCCTTCAGCACATCATAGTCGCGCGCCAGGTCGATCAGATGGAAGCGGATGCGACGGCCCGTTTCCTGATGCCAGATGCGGGTGCGCTCCTGAATGGAGTCCATGGGCGTCAGCGACTGGACACCGAGCTCGGTATCGATCCACCGCCGGGACAGATTGTCGATGATGTGGATCTCGTGCCCACGGGCCGACAGGTGAAGCGAGGTCGGCCAGCCGACGAACCCATCGCCGCCAAGAACTGCAATCTTCATGAAATTCCGCCTCCGGTCATCGATGCATAAGGCAAGGGAACCGGACCGATTCCCTTCTCGAAAGCCCCCTTAGCATTGTTTTATGACAGTTTGTTCCGAAAGGACAAACCCGAACAAGAAAGCCGGCCTCCTGTGGAGACCGGCTCCCGTCCGGAGGGACGAACGGGCAGGGCTACATTTGCGCTTCGACGGAGGTCACCTCATTTGTCGTGTCGTCAATTGTCAGCGTCACCGTGGCGCCTGCAGCAACATTGGCGAGATCGACGCCCTCACCGGCGGTGTAGACGGTACCGTCGTCGAGAGCGATCGTTCTGGTCGCAACATCGATGGAAGCGACGGTTCCCTGAACTTCGGCGGCGTAGGCCGAAAGCGTGAGAAAACCGGTTGCGGCAAGGGCTGCGAGGATTTTTTTCATGGAGGGAACTCCTTTGCTGTGTACATGCCGACCCGATCCCCGTTGACAGTTTTGGGGGAGCCGGAAACCAGGTCGGCGAGAAAAAGGTGGTGCGGGATGCCGGAAATCTCAAATCAAACGGGGTGACCGCTTTAAACACGTCGCCTGCCCAAGCTTTGCCGCAATCTCCCGATCCGCCGGCCATCGTCGGTCGTACAACGCAGGATCCCCGGATTGGTTCATCCTCCAGCGGCTAAAAACCGACAAAATCCGGACAAGCCGTGTTCACGACCTGCCCGAATTTTCAACGCACGCGGCGGCGGCGCGGTCAAATCGAGTAACCGCGCAGCATTTCGGCGTGAACCGTTCACAGGCGACAACGATGGCGGTAGCCGTCATATCCAAGGAAGGTGTCGCTGTACTCGTCATAGGAGCGGTAGCGGGCATAGCAGCGCGCCACATGCCGATCCCAGGCTGAGGCACGGCCATAGACCGGCGCAGGACCGTAGTACCGGGCTCGCGAGTCCGCGATCAGGCCACCGGCGATGAAACCGCCAAGCCCGGCGATGGCCGCCGCCTCGCCCGGAGACAGACTGCCTGCGCGGCTTTCCACGCTGACGGTTGAAAGTGCAGTGGCGGCAAGAGTGATGGCCATCAGGCCTTTTGCAATGGTGCGTTTCAGGGACATTTCTTCATCCTCCTTTGGGATTGATGGCCGGCCACTTCGGCCGTCCGATGCCCGTCTGTCGCGGGGGGAGAAAGAAAGGTTCATGCCCTCTTGATTTTTTTTGCAGGCCCGTCGCGGCCTCGCAACATAGATTCGCCATAATAGACACGGGAAATAAACCTGTTACCGTGTAAGGCGAAGGACGAGCAGACGACGGCACTGGAGGTAACACACGCCGACTGCGACTTCCCACGGCAGAGGAGGGCCGGACATGGCCAAGCCTGGAGTACTGCACAAAAGCGCTGGCATCTTCGATGCAGATGAAATGGCCGCGATGGAGAATGCCATTGAGGCCGTGTGTGCCGAACTTGGCATAAGACGGAGCGATAGCGCCTCCCGTGAACGGGTCGCCGGTCATGTGATGCGGTCGTGGGCGAGCGGACACCGCCTGCCATTGAACCTGGTTCAGGCCGGATTGGACAGCGCCGCCAGGTTCGAAGCCTAAGAGGCACATCCACCCGGGCCTGAGAGACGTACGCGCAGAAAGACATGCTGGCATTTCCCTGTCAGAGGGTTCTTCATGCAAGCTTTTTCCCGGGCTCCTCGAGGCCCTGTTTCCGTGTCGGCACGCTGCATGCCTGCGTTCCATACCGCGTCATTTCCATGAAATGCAAAGACCGCTCACAATCATAGATCCAGCACAAAACGACGCCCAGCCAGGCAGCATGGAGCCGCGAGACGTCGCTATCGCTCCAGTCCGGAAAACAGTCTGCTTCCAGCAGCGCATCCGCCCCTGCCTGACACATGCCAGCGCGGCGGCACCGCCGGTTTGAACAATGCTGCGGCCTCTCGGCCTGCCCCGCGAGATAGCGAAACGCCACCTGCATTTCCTCGTGCGGCCATTCGGGCGGGCAAATGGGCAAAAGTGGCTTGATGCCCTTCTCATCCAATAGCGTGTCGCGAATCTTCACAAGGCCGCGGATGATCTCGAGCAGCTGCTCATTGGCCTCGGTCTTCGCCGGCGATTTTCTGGTTTTGCGTTGCATTTGGGGCCTCCCTTCTTTTGCGTTGACGATTTGAGAAAAAGGTCGTTGCGGGTTCCTGTTGACCGGTCGTGTGCTTGCGCATTCTGCCAATGGGCCCCGGGTAGCCTGCGACTTTCGGGATGACGGCCTCCTTCTCCCCGTTTGCGGGGAGAAGGTCCCGGCAGGGGGATGAGGGGCATGCGGGGCCTTGCGAGCTTTTCCAGCTCTGTCGGTCTCCTTGCAGGTGATTGCGCTCGCCCCTCATCCTCACCTTCTCCCCGCCTGCGGGGAGAAGGGTGCGTTTGACGTTGGTGTGCAATTTGCAGAGGGGGCGGGGCGAGGACAGGGCCGTGTTCCAGCGTACTTTTCCATGGATCGCGGCTTCCGGGATGTCGGCTTCCTTCTCCCCGCCTGCGGGGAGAAGGTCCCGGCAGGGGGATGAGGGGCGGGCGGGGCCTTGCGATCTTTTCCACCTGTGTCGGTATCCCGGCCACTGATGGCGCTCGCCCCTCATCCTCACCTTCTCCCCGCTCGCGGGGAGAAGGGGGCGTTTGAAGTTGGTGAGCAATTTGCTGAGCAGCGATACATTTTGGGCAGGCTCCTTCGTTCCCGCGCGGGGTTGCCGCCGGGGTCTGGATCGTTCGGGAAACGGGGCGCGTTTTTCGTGCCTCTCTGTTGGAATTGAAGTGGCGCGAAAAGCGCGCCCCGCCGGCCGCTGTCCCGACTGCCGACCGGTCACTCGGGCGATCTGCGCCCTAGCGGCTTTTCCGCAACCGACATGATGCCGGCCGCCGGCCTTTTGCGGGCCCTCACAGGCCTCGGGTTACCGAACCCGAGGGGGAGGCTGCCGTCACCCCTCCTGATCCCCGGCTCCGGACCCGGTTCCCGACAGGGGCGATGGAGGGAGTGTAGTGGAGGTTTTGGGGATGGGGAGAAAAGAGCGAATAGGGAGTAGCGAATAGCGAGTAGGGAATGCGCTTCGCCAACGTCGTCTCCTATGGCTTGACCATAGGATCCATGCCGTTGCGGTGGTGATGGGGTGCGGCTGAGAAAAATTGCGTTTCGCCTTGAAGGGCTGCGGTTTATCCCCGGCGTTTTGGCATGGGTCCTCGAATCAGGTCCGATGATGACGAAGCTGTAGGGACTGACGGCCTCCTTCTCCCCGTTCGCGAGGAGAAGGCGACACGGATGCTGTCGGGACTCTTCAAGCCGCCTCACTCCCTCTGCGCCTGTGTTCCTTGCCGTCGCACCTTTCAGGCGGCAGAGTGCACCCGACCAAAAGCAGAAAAGGAAGCAGGGAATGAAGCGGTTGAGCGGCGGATGCCTGTGCGGCGCGGTGCGGATCGAGGTTTCGAGAGAGCCCGACCGCGTGGGCATCTGTCATTGCCTCGACTGCCGCAAGCACCATGGCGCGCTGTTTTATGCGGCAGCCGTCTTTGCGGCGGAGGCGGTGCGTATCACCGGCGAGACGAGCGCCTTTGAGGGCCGCAACTTCTGCCCGCGCTGCGGCTCTTCGGTCTTTGCCCGCACCGGCGACGAGATAGAAGTGCATCTCGGCACGCTGGACGCGCCGGACCAGCTTGTGCCGGATTATGAGCTGTGGGTCTCACGCCGCGAGAAATGGCTGCCAGAATTTCCGGTGAAGGAGCGGTTCGAGCGGGATCGGGAGTGAGGCGACAATCGAACAGGCCTCAACAATATCGCTCAGGGATTGTTACTCCTAAACTACAGAAGGCCCCTAAATTTTTCTAAATGTTAAAAAAATCTTGACATATAAAATAATCTTAAGTTGCATAATCAAAAATATTCAACTTATGAGGATTGCGTTTCGATGGGTATTGACTCACCAAGTCCACAACGTACCGCGCTCATCTATGATTTCGATGGAACACTCGCTCACGGGAATCTTCAAGAGCGAAGCTTCATTCCTGACATTGGTATGGAAAGAACAGAATTCTGGGACGAGGTAAAACAACAGACGCGCGAGCATGATGCCGATGAGGTGTTGGTTTATATGCACACGATGCTAAGGAAGGCAGCATCACTCCAAAAACCTATTACAAAAGAGGCACTACGCAAACATGGAGAAGATGCTCCTTTGTTCCCCGGCCTAGCAGATGGAAGCTGGTTTGATCGGATTAACAACTTTGGTCATGAGAGGAACCTATGCATAGAGCATTACATCGTATCTTCTGGCATTAGTGAAATGATCGATGGCTGTAAGATTAGAGAAAAATTCAAAAAAATATACGCATCAAAATTTATATATATAAATGAAGAAGCCTCATGGCCCGGTGTAGGAATAAACTACACAACAAAAACTCAATATTTATTCAGAATCAACAAAGGAATAGAAAACAATTGGGACAACGTCTCAATTAACAGTTTCAAACCCGAAAACGAGCGACCAATACCTTTTGATCGGATGATCTTCTTTGGGGATGGCGATACCGATATCCCAACAATGAAAATGCTTACTTACAAAGGAGGCAATTCGATAGCCGTGTATGATCCATCGCGCGGCGACAGTGACCTTTCAAAAATACATCGCCTGATATCGGACGGCCGCGTTGATTTTGTCGCACCGGCGGACTACAGTGAAAACTCTCAACTAGACATCATTACAAGAGGTATACTTGGACGGATTGCCCGATCGTGCGGATACCGCCCTGAGGAAACCCAACAAATTTGAAATTACAAGCACCTCAAGTATATTTTTATTCTTCTTATATGTGAGAATTTATCAATGACAGAGGGGCCAGCTGACTTTGAGAGAGCAATGCACGAAATTTACTTACGTGCAAAATCAGAGGCCGGATACAAAGCCACAATATACCTTCGTATGCTATACAAAAAGCGCGGATTAGGAACAGCGAGATATCTTTTAGACACACATACTGTTTCGGAGGGCTACACACACTTGTATGAAAGAGGTCGACTAGATTTAACTGTGGAAGCTCTGATCGTCGCCAACCAACGTTGGCATCACCTATTTACCACATCACAAATCGATCGCGCGCGGGAACGACTCAATCAATACGGATACAATACCTAATACGTCTTTCATATATCAGTTAAGCTCGTCTGGAACGTAAACCAAGCGTAGGAACTTGGCGCTACCGTCTCGCTACCGCCCCGGACGCCCGGTCTTCCCGGGCCGGCGCTTCGCGCGCCGCTCGTCCGCCGGATCTTCGTAGGAGCCGATGCCGGGCCGGTGGCGTTTCACCGGTTTGGGGTCGTCTTCCGGCTTCTGCGGAAGCGGCTTGCGCACCGGCTTTTCGGTGCGGCCGACCGTCATTTCGTCCAGATCGTTCTTGCGGAAAAGGCTCTTGCCGGCAGGCACGGCGTGCGCGCCGGAGGTGCCCATTTCGTTCAGATCGGGCTTGTGGAAGAGCGATGAGGCCGGAGCTTTGCTGCCCGCCTCTCGTGGCTCGACAGGCTCACCATGAGGGGCTGACGGTGCGCCCACGCCCGCGCCCTTGGCCTGCCCGCCCTGCCCCTTGCGGCTGCGTGCCTTGTCGCGGCGGGATTTTTGCGTGTTTTCCACGCCGGCGTCGCGGGCCAGCGGATCGTCGAGGATGGCGAGTTCGGTTTCCTTCAGGCGCTTGATCTCGTCGCGCAGGCGCGCGGCTTCCTCGAAATCGAGATCGGCGGCGGCGTCGCGCATGGCCTTTTCGAGATGCTCGAGATGGGCGGCGAGGTTGTTGCCGACGAGATTGTTGAGGTCCTCGCCCCTGCCCGCCGCACCGCCAATGTCGGCGCGGACATGATCGCGCTCATAGACGGAATCGAGAATGTCCGCGATGTTCTTCTTGATGGAAGCCGGCGTGATGCCGTGTTCCTCATTGTAGGCAAGCTGCTTCTCGCGGCGGCGGTTCGTCTCTTCCATGGCGCGCTCCATGGAGCCGGTGATGCGGTCGGCATAGAGCATGACGCGGCCATCGACATTGCGCGCGGCGCGGCCAATGGTCTGGATGAGCGAGGTTTCGGAGCGCAGAAAGCCTTCCTTGTCGGCATCGAGAATGGCGACGAGGCCGCATTCGGGAATGTCGAGCCCTTCGCGCAGAAGGTTGATGCCGACCAGCACGTCAAAGGCGCCAAGGCGCAGGTCGCGGATGATCTCGATGCGCTCCAGCGTGTCGATGTCGGAGTGCATGTAGCGCACGCGCACGCCCTGCTCATGCAGGTACTCGGTGAGGTCCTCCGCCATGCGCTTGGTGAGCACGGTGACGAGCGTGCGATAGCCCTTGGCGGCGGTTTCGCGGATTTCGCCCAGCACATCGTCGACCTGGGTCTTGGCCGGGCGCACCTCGACAGGCGGGTCGATGAGGCCGGTGGGGCGAATGACCTGCTCGGCGAAAACGCCGCCGGCAGCCTCCATCTCCCAATTGCCGGGCGTGGCGGAGACGGCGATCGTGGCCGGGCGCATGGCGTCCCACTCCTCAAAGCGGAGCGGCCGGTTGTCCATGCAGGACGGGAGGCGGAAACCGTATTCAGCGAGTGTGGCCTTGCGGCGGAAGTCGCCGCGATACATGCCGCCGATCTGCGGAATGGTGACATGGCTCTCATCGACAAAGACGAGCGCATTGTCGGGGATGTACTCGAACAGGGTGGGCGGCGGCTCGCCCGGCGCGCGGCCGGTCAAATAGCGCGAATAGTTCTCGATGCCAGCGCAGGAGCCGGTGGCTTCCAGCATTTCGAGATCGAAGCGGGTGCGCTGTTCGAGACGCTGTGCTTCCAGCAGACGACCGGCGCGCTCCAGCTCGGCAAGGCGCTGCTTCAATTCGGCAGTGATGCCCTTGATGGCCTGGTTGAGCGTGGGGCGCGGGGTGACATAGTGCGAATTGGCGTAGATCTTGACCGATTGCAGATCGCCCGTCTTCTTGCCGGTGAGCGGGTCGAACTCGGTGATGGTCTCGATCTCGTCGCCGAAGAGCGAGATGCGCCAGGCGCGGTCTTCCAGGTGAGCAGGGAAGATTTCGATCGTGTCGCCGCGCACGCGGAAGGAGCCACGGACGAAATTGATGTCCTGGCGCTTGTATTGTTGAGCCACGAGATCGGCGAGCAACTGGCGCTGGTCGAGCCGGTCGCCAATCTGCATCTGGAAGGTCATGGCCGTGTAGGTCTCGACCGAACCGATACCGTAGATGCAGGAGACCGACGCAACGATGATCACGTCATCGCGCTCAAGCAGGGCGCGCGTGGCCGAATGGCGCATGCGGTCGATCTGCTCGTTGATGGAGGACTCCTTCTCGATATAGGTGTCGGAGCGCGGGACGTAGGCTTCCGGCTGGTAGTAGTCGTAATAGGAAACGAAATACTCGACCGCATTGTCCGGGAAGAAGGATTTGAACTCGCCATAGAGCTGGGCGGCCAGCGTCTTGTTGGGCGCGAGGATGATGGCCGGGCGCTGCGTTTCCTCGATCACCTTGGCCATGGTGAAGGTCTTGCCGGAGCCGGTGACGCCCAAAAGGACCTGGGTGCGCTCGTTTTCGTGGGCGCCCGCGACAAGATCGGCAATGGCCGTGGGCTGATCGCCGGAGGGTTTGAACTCCGTCGACATTTTGAGCGGAATGCCGCCCTCGGATTTTTCCGGCCGCGCGGGGCGGTGCGGTGTCCATGTGGATTGAAGGTTCGGATCGCCGCCTTCGATCAGCTTCGAAAGCGCGGCAACCGTGGCCGTGACGCCGGAGGAAGACAGCCCTTCGGCCTCTTCCAGCGTGACATCGAGACCGGCAACCGGCATGAGACCGGCAGCAGCGCGCTCCTTGGCCGAGGCCGCGCCGCCCATGGAGGTGCCGCGCGAAGTCTTGGTGGCGGCGGAAGAGCGTCCGGCGGGGGCCTTGGGCTTCTTCGGTTTTGCAGGCTTCTCGGCTTCCTGCGCGATTTCATCCGCCCAGTCCGCGATAGAACCGGAGGGGGAACCGGAAAGCGGCGTGCCCGAAAGCGCGGGCTGGGGGGCTTCGGCGAAGCCGCCATTCTTCTTTTCGGATGATCTGGCCATGGGGCTGAATATGGAACCGCGGACCCGAAATGGAAAGGGGTGACGCACAGGGAATGCGTCACCCCTCACAGATCCTGACAGAAGGGTGTCAGGATTCATCATCCGCCATCATGTCAGGCAGGATAGCGAAGACGCAGCACCGGCTCACCCGTGGGTTCGTCGATACGCTCCTCGATCGCAACGAAGCCATAGCGCGCATAGAAGCGTCGGCCGAGATCGTTCTTCACGAAGACGTCGAGTTCGAGCGTACCCATGCGGGCAACGGCATCATCCATCAGCGCTCGTCCGAGACCGCGGCCATGAAACGCCGGATCGAGGAAAAGACCGCCCACCTGGTGGCCAAGCAGCGAGATGAAGCCGACGAGCCGGTTATCCACCCAGATGGTGCGTGTCTCGGCCATAGGCAGGTAGACATTGCGGATGTTGTCAGCTTCCCCGGCGATGAAATCTTCGCCAAGGAAGGCGTGCGCGAGCCGGCTGGCGCGAAGCCAGATATCGACGATGGCGTCGTCATCGACGCCGGGCTGATAGGTCTTGATCATTTTCGGTCATGTCCGGTTGTGCAGCATCGAACGCGCCTGCCAGAGGCACGCTGACTGCAGGAAAACTGCATTGAAGAAAGCGAAACGGATGCGCGAGCCGCTTATAAATCGGCAATTATCCAATTCCGGCATCCATTTCCGGGGCGCAAACCGCCCCCCTTCACCGGGACATAAAACCTCCAGACGTTTGAGAGCGTGCTAGCGCGGATGCGCCGCTGTCGCAAGCTCGGCCCGCAAACCTATTTTGGGGAAAAATCCTTCGGCTTGATAAAATCAAGCAGCCGTGCACCGCCAAGCGCAAGCCCCGCCCACTCTTCCTCAAAGCCAAAGCGGGCGATCGCGGCGGTGGGGAATTTCTGCCGCATGCGTTCAAGCGCATCCACTTCGGACCCCGGGCCGGCAAGACGAATAGCAAAATCCTGCATGCCCGGATTGTGACCGACAAGGAGAACGCGCCGGGCTTGCTCCGGCACCTCTTGCAGCACGGTAAGCAAGTGTTCGGGAGCGGCCATATAGAGCCCCTCCCCGCTGCCAAGTTCCGGTTCGGCACCCCCAAGCTTTGCGGCAACCAGGCGCCATGTCTGCTGCGCACGACGGGCCGGAGACACCAGAACCCGGTCAGGCAGCCAGCCGCGCCGCATGAGCTCCCGCCCCATGAGCGGAGCAGCACGACGCCCCCGCGACGCCAGCGGGCGTGCAACGTCGCTCAGCCCCGGATCCTCCCAGCTCGACTTCGCATGGCGCAACAGCAGAAGTTCTTTCATACGCACTCCCGTCTCGATCAGGAATTTACCCGGGTATATTGACAGATTTATTATACCCGGGTAAAAACACCCAACTCAAAGGAATAACCCCAATGTCCAGTTTCACCGCCTTTCATGGCAAGAAGCTTCTCGCCAGAGGCAGCGCCGTCGAGGTTGCGCTGGCGGCCAAGAATCTGCTCGATGAGCATTCCGGTGCCGATGTGCTGATCTTCGATGACCTGTCGGGCAGACAGATCGACTTCAACCTTGCAGGAAGCTGCGAGGACGTGGCGGCAAGGCTGGCTCCGAAGGAAGAGGAGACGCAACCGAAGCGCGCCCCCGGCCGACCCAGGCTGGGCGTGGTGGCGCGCGAGGTGACCCTGCTGCCGCGCCAATGGGACTGGCTGAACGGGCAGCCCGGCGGTGCTTCGGCAACACTGCGAAAGCTGGTCGATGCCGCCCGCACCGCGGATGCGCCCCATGAAAAAGTCCGCAGAGCCAAATCGGCGGCCGATGCATTCATGATGGCGATGCTGGGCGACCAGCCCGGATATGAAGACGCGGCACGCGCCCTTTATGCCGGTGATGCAGAGAGCTTCCGACGCAGAACAGGCCAATGGCCTGCCGACCTGCGGGCCCACGCGGAACGTCTTGCGGCTCCGGCCTTCGAAAGTCGAGCGGTGTCATAAAGCCCGCATGGCATCGATCCGCTTGTACATGATCGTCGTGGCGTCGAGACGATCGAGAAACGGATCACGGCAATAATCCGGGATTACGCCCGCAACGGAAAAGCCCAGTGCAGCGTAAAGCGGCTCGGCCTTGTCGCTCGTCCTGGTGTCCAGCGTGATAAGGCTGCGTCCAAGCTCTCCCGCCTCAGCTTCCAGTGCTCTCATAAGCGCCCGCCCAATGCCCTGCCGGCGACAGGCGGGATCAACGAGCAGTTTGGAAGCTTCGGCGCGATGCGGCTGATTGGGCGGGGTATCGACGACAAGTTGAACGGCCCCCGCGAGCCTGCCGCCCTGCCAGGCGACGAGCAGTATGCGCCCGCCTGATCCGAGCGCTGGAAGAATTTTCTCGCGCCAGAAATGCGCAGAGTCCTCCAAACCGAACGGCAAGATGAAACCGATGCTCGCCCCGTCATGGACACAAGCGTGAAGCAAAGCAGCCAATTCAGGCAGGAGGCTTTGCGCTTTGATAGCATCAACACGTTCTATGAAAAATGTGGCAGTGCTCGGCATGATCAGACCGTGAAAAGGAGATAGCGCGCACCCGCGGTCACATCGGCCTCAAACCGACTTGGGCCGCGAAGCTGATAGCGAAGGCAGTCGCCGGGATGCAGTGTGTGAGACGCCCCGTCGACCATGATATGCAAGGCACCCTCCAGCAAAACGAGGTGGTGTTCCAACCCCGCCCGCGGTGGCCCTTCATAGGTGATCTGCGCTCCGGGGCGTAGCAGGCCCTCCATAGCCTCCCCGGCAAGCGCACGGGCCGGAGGTGAAACGATCCGGCGCTTAAATCCAGACTTCGCATCCTCCCACACCGTCTGAGCAGACCGCCGCACAAGTGGAGGAAAATCATCTTCCACAAGGTGCATGAGACGCGAAAGCGTGATGCCATAGGCCTGGCAGAGACGGCCCAGCACATTGGCAGTGGCGCTGACCTCGGCGTTTTCAAGTCGCGAAAGGGTCGCCCTGCTCACACCGCTCCGACTGGCAAGATCTTCCAGAGACCAACCACGCTCCTGACGAAGTGTGCGGAGGCGCTCGGCTATACGTCGGTCAACGCTTGAGGGTCCATGCGATCCAGAATCCATATTTGAGAAAATATCCCATATATGAAAATCGTCAAGCGTCACAGTTCCACACGCCCCTCAAAAGAGGGGCCGGCCGGCACTCGACAAAAGAGCACGAACCAAATTATCTATAATTATGACCGCACGCAAAGAGACCAAAGCCACTCAGATTGCCCGCACGCTGGCCGAGCGCATCGTTTCAGGCAAACTGGAACCGGGGGCGCGGTTGCGGCAGGATCATATCGCCGAGGAATTCGCTACAAGCCATGTGCCGGTGCGCGAGGCATTCCGGCTGCTGGAAGCTCAGGGCCTGGCAAAGAACGAGCCACGCCGCGGCGTCCGGGTGGCGGCCTTCGATCTCAATCAGGTGCGCGAAGTGGCAGAGATGCGCGCGGCACTGGAAGTGCTGGCGTTGCGCAACGCTGCACAGCACCTGACCCCGGCTATCCTCGCCGCAGCTGAGGAGGCAACGCTGGAAGGCGATCAGGCTAAAGACGTCATCGCGTGGGAAGCAGCAAACCGGCGTTTTCACCGACTTCTCGTAACCCCATGCGGCATGCCTCGCCTGCTTGCCGCCATAGACGATCTCCATGCGGCCAGCGCCCGGTTCCTGTTCTCCGCATGGCGCTCCAACTGGGAAATCCGTACAGACCGCGATCATCGTGCGATCCTCGAACACCTGCGGCGTGGAGAAACGGACGCGGCATGCGCGGTCCTCTCCCGGCATGTGCAATGGGTCGGACACAAGCCAGTCGAGACGGCATCCGGCAAACAGCGCAAGGCATTTGTGATCGAGGGCTAACCAGCCTCGGAAGCTTCATTTTCAAATGGGGCGGATATGGCCCCATGTCTTTCGCGCATCTTCGTTGCGCACCCCGTTCACATGCGCTGAAACCGATGCAAAGGCAGGGATTATTCACACCCTCTTGCCAAAGCCGCTCGAATATGGACTCAATAATAGATCAATATTAAAAATTATCTATAATTTAAAAGGTGCGAAATGTCACAGAGTACCGTCCCCCTGAACACCCCTGGTCTGATCGGCAGTGCGGGCGTCTTGCAGCTTGACCAGAAGTCGCTTGCTTACAAGGTCAGCGCCGTTGTGCTTGGAACCCTCGCTCTCGCGCTCGCCTCGCGCATCGAGGTGCCCATGGTACCCGTCCCGGTGACCATGCAGACCTTCGCGATCGCGATGATTGGTGCACTCTACGGCGCACGCCTGGGCACGCTGACTGTTCTTGCCTGGCTCGGCGAGGCGATGATCGGCCTGCCTGTTTTGGCCGGAGGTGCTGGCGGCCTTGCGCACTTCGCAGGACCGACTGGCGGTTATCTTGCCTCATTCCCGGTCATGGCCTACCTCGTCGGCCTTCTGGCTGAGCGCGGATGGAACGCCCAGCGCCCGCTTCTCGCCTTCAGCTCGATGCTCGCAGCGAACGGACTCTGTCTTGCTATGGGCTGCATCTGGCTTGCCGGCATGATCGGGATGGAAAAGGCGTTCCTGCTCGGCGTTGCCCCCTTTGTTGTCGGCGGCATTCTGAAGTCCGCACTGGGAGCAGCATCCCTTGTCGCGCTCGCGCGGTTTGCAAAGCGCGGCGAGACAAAATGACAATTCGGCTGCGTGCGCATCATCTTTTGTGCATGCTCACTTATGTCGGGCGGGGCTACAGCCCCGCCTTCACCGCCAATTACGACGAGATCATTTCGCGTCTCAATGCAGGTGAAGATCTGCTTCTCGTCGAAGGACCTGACGACATTTGCCGTCCGCTCCTTCACGAAAGCTCGCACCCACATTGCCTCAACCCGCGCGTGAACCAACGCGATGCCCGTGCAGCACATGCACTCTCACACTGGCTCGGCCAAGCGACAGAGACAGGCCGCTTGCTTCGCCCCGACAAAAGACTGATCGAGCGGATGCGCTCCGCCTTCGCCCATGGCAAGACCCGGAAGGCGTGTGTTGGCTGTGAATGGCTTACTTTGTGCTCGACCGTTGCCCGACAGGACTTTGAGGGCGCACTTCTGGCGCCAGATAAGCACAGATGACGTTTCAAACCGCAGGATGGACGCCGGACACTCCCCGTGTCAGAACCTGCACCAATGGCAAAACTTCTCTTCATCACGCACCCCGAGGTCATCATTGACCCTTCGATCGCTGTGGAAGACTGGGGGCTAAGCACCACCGGACGCGAACGCATGAAGCATTTTGCCGAAAGCAACGCAGCGCAAAACATTGGCACAATCTGGTCCAGCACGGAAAAGAAAGCCCTTGAAGCGGCTGCCATTCTTGGTGCCCGGCACCACCTCGACGTCAAAACGGACCCCATGCTTGGAGAAAATGACCGCTCAGCGACCGGTTTTCTTCCACCCGAGGAATTTGAACGCACGGCCGATGCATTCTTCGCCCAGCCGACCATAAGCGTGAGAGGATGGGAGCGCGCCATCGATGCGCAGCACCGGATTCTTGCAGCCGTGGAAAGGATCAGGATGGAAAAGGGAACCGGAGACATCGCTGTCATCGCCCATGGTGCTGTTGGCACGCTGCTCCTGTGCAGCCTGCGCGGTGTGCCGATCGCCCGGGCCCATGACCAGCCCTTTCAGGGGCATTTCTGGTCCGCGGCACTGCCGGACATGCGAATCCTGCACGGCTGGAGGCCGATTGCCGAAAAAACCTAACCGGCGTGTCGGAATTCAACACCGGCCCTCGTCCTGCGTGGAGAAATTCAGCCAGACGAAAGGGCACGACCATGAAAGTCATACCGCATTTGTGGTTCGAAAAAGACATGGAAAGCGCACTCCGGCTCTACACGTCACTGATCCCGGGATCGAAGATCGAAAGCCTCAACACCCTACCCGCTGAAACCCCGAGCGGGCCGCCGGGAAGCGTAAAGATCGCCAGCTTCATGCTCGGTGATCAACACTACCGAGGCCTCGAAGCCGGGCCGCTCGATGCTTTCAACCACAGTTTCTCAATCATCGTCGAATGCGACAGTCAGAGCGAGATCGATAAGCTATGGGCCGCGCTCGGAGAAGATGGAACGATCGAGCAATGCGGATGGCTGAAGGATCGATGGGGGCTGAGCTGGCAGATTTTGCCAAGACAGCTCGGCGAACTGATAAATGATCGAGACCCCGCCAAGGCACAACGTGTGACCCAGGCAATGCTCAAAATGGTAAAGCTCGATATTGCTGCACTGGAAGCGGCTGCGAGAGGATGAGGATATTATACCTTAGTCGAAGATTGATCGGAAAACGCGCTGAAAAGTGGCTGAAACTGGTGTTTGTGCGGTTCAAAGAAAAAAGGGGCGATTGCGAGAAACCGCGCTGCGGCACGCCTCAGACGGGACGCAACAGGGCGTTTCGGACAGTCTTGTAGCTGTTTCCCTTTCGTGTCATAGATTCATCCGCGCTCGGGTGATTGCAGACCCGGAGACTGGAAGCTTTATGATTTGGACGGCCCCTTTCCCCGATTTTCTTCAAACTCTCGAACCACCGCTAACCTGTGCACGTTGCGCAGACGCGACTTCTCAAAGGGAAAAGGAGTTTCCCAATGGCCCAGACAGGCACCGTTAAATTCTTCAATGCGAGCAAAGGCTTCGGCTTCATCACCCCCGATGATGGCGCGAAAGACGTGTTCGTTCACATCTCGGCTGTTGAGCGTTCCGGCATGACCACGCTCAGCGATGGTCAGAAGGTTTCCTTCGAGGTCGAGCCCGACCGTATGGGTAAGGGTCCGAAGGCAGTCAATCTGTCCGCAGCCTGATTTCGAGACATTCTCGGATGCACATTTCAAGCGCGGCGAGCACTCGCCGCGCTTTTTGTTTGCCCGTACAGATTGCAGAAGCATGGCTCTTCGCAATTCGTATTATTCATAAAACTTTCGCTTGCCCCCTTAAAAAAAATCGAACAAGCTCCCTGCCATTCGGGCATTTGCCGGCCCGGAGACTGGAATGGCATGCCCTGGCGGGGGCTCAAATCCCCCTTCCGGGAAGTCGCGTCGAAGCAATGAGGACAAAAGATTTGTCCGGGCGAGAAGCCCGCAACATTGGTCCCGATGAGAGGCGCGAAGCTGACTGTTTCTTCTCCCCCAGTAAACGACCGATGACGCCATGGGCCAAAACCCGCCAAGAGGTTGGCCCGCCGAAACCAGCATAAAGGGAGAAAGGACTCCTTCCTATGTCGCAGAGTGGTACCGTCAAGTTCTTCAACCAGGCCAAGGGATACGGGTTCATTACCCCGGACAATGGCGAGAAGGACGTGTTTGTTCATATTTCAGCTGTCCAGGCATCTGGCCTGCAGGGCCTCGAGGACGGACAGAAGGTTACATTCGAGACCGAGCCGGACAAGCGCGGCAAAGGCCCGAAAGCCGTCAACCTGGAGGTTGCGCCCTGAGGGGGGCGCAGCATTCCTGCAGAACAGCTTTGCCGGTGTCGCGCAACAACGATTGAGGCAAAGCCCCTGTTTTTGAGCAGTTCCGGGCAATGAGCCGTTATGGCGGTTCCGGAATTGCCCTGAAACGTCCAGCGATCGCTGGACGCGCTCTGATTTTGCGCCAGCTTGTATGGGGAGGCAAAGCTGCTGAAATGGCGTGGCCGCGGAGATGAAGCCCTGCCCGCCGGTGCCTGCCTTTAACCTGTGCCCCGGCGTTCCGGTATGGCGGGATCCAATGCCTCAATCGTCAGTATCGGGCATTCTCCAGCCGGATCCGCGCACCCTCACCCACCGAGTAACCGGCGAAAGGCGCAAGCCCGGCTGGAATTCATTGTCGGAAGCTCTCGCAATTACGCTTGCAGGCGAGACGCGGCAGAGCGTTTGAGCGGTGTGTCCGCAACGCGTTCCACTCTTCTGGAATGTTTCATAACGGTTGAATGCAGGCTGCCTGCCTCATTCAGGTGCCATTCAGGTGCGAAGGGGTAAATCCTTGGCGAAAGCTGCGGATCCCCCTGAAAAACCGTAGCTCGTGTTTGAAGAGGTAAAGTCATGAAACGCTTCCTGAAGACGGGAATTCTCTCCCTTGCCGTCGCAGCCACAACGCTTGGAGCGATCTCCACCGCCGATGCCGGCCATCGCCATCGGCACAAAAACAATGATGCGATCGCCGCCGGAGTGATCGGCCTGGCAGCAGGCGCCATTGTCGGCGGGCTTCTCTCGGAGTCGCGCCGCGACAATGATCGTGTCTATATCGACCCGCCCTATCGTCCCGACTACCAGCCTGTCTATCAATACCGAGAGCGCCCAGCATACCGCTACCGGGAACGCCCGGTATATCGCGAACATCCGGTTCGCTATCGCCCCGCGATGGAGCCATGGTCGCGCGAATGGTTCCGCTATTGCTCCAACCGCTATCGCAGCTTCGACGGGCGTACCGGGACGTTCATGGGCTATGACGGTCAGCGCCATTTCTGCCAGCCGCGCTAACCTCAGGGTTCCCTGCCCCGAGTTGAAATAAGGCCGGGCTCAGCCCGGCCTTTCTTCATGAAAAGCTGGATGTGGGGATAAAGAACGCCTCCAAGGGACACTCTGGAAAATGAAGAACCGGTCCTCGGACACAAGCAACGAACGCCAGACCTGGATCGCAGCCACCCGCTGAGCCAACGATCGCCTCGCGCGAAATTCAATCTGTAGTTGATTCACGGCCGCGATGTCAATCAGAGCAGGAGCGAACGCAAAGGGTTTTGAAAGCCATCATGGCATTGGACACCCGCTCTACAACGAAGTCAGGTTGCGGCTCCGGCAAAACACCGATCACGCGCCTGATCTGAAGATCGCCAATCAGAAGACTGAAAAACTGTTCCGCAGCGGCCGACGGCGACAGCACATCAAGACAGCCATCCTCACAGGCCTGGCGAAGCAACTGTTCAACAAGTGGCGCCACGGCGCTGCGTCCGCCAGCGGCGATGGCGCGGCCCAATTCTCCACTCTCATCGGCAGCGGCAGCACGGTTGAGAAGGACCGCCTTCTCGCCAAGAAGCATCGACAGGAGAACCGGGGCAACGTTCTCCAGACATTCCAGCGGATCTTCCCCTGTCTCAATCGCTCGCTGCAGAGCCTCACGCGTTTCCTGCGCATTCGCCTCGACCATCGTTTTGAAGAGACCATTCTTGTCGCCATACCAGCGATAGAGCGTTTCGTTTGACGCCCTCGCCTCCCTGGCAATGGCCAGCATCGACGTTCCGCCATAGCCCCTTTCGTGCAAAAGCCGATAGGCGGCACGCTCAATCTGCGCCTGGCGTTCAACCCTCGTTTCCTCACGCATGCACATCTCCGACTGCCTTGACACGCACCGTACACAAATGTACGAAAATATAAAGTGTACAGATATGTACGATTTTGGAGACAAGGCGATGCGCAGCGTGACAACCGGCCTCTCGGTCGTGGCTATTCTTTTCTCCGGGGCGATCTTCGGGTTCTTCTATGCGTGGGTTTGCTCAACCATGTGGGGCCTCGACCAGACAGACCCGCGTGTGGCGATCGCCGCCATGCAGGCGATGAACGCCTCGGTGCGCAATGCGGTGTTCTTTCCCGCATTCTTTCTGACACCTGTGGTCCTTGCGTTGACAGCGTTCATGATCCGGGTCCAGGGGCAGAAGGCTCCAGCCTTCTGGATCGCCGCAGGGGCCGCGACCTACCTGGTGTTCGGCCTCATTCTTACGATGGCGGTCAACGTGCCGATGAACGAGGCGCTGGCGCTGGTTTCGGTACCGGAAGAAATCGAAGCAGCGGAAGCAATCTGGTCCGAATACTCTTCAAGATGGCAGTTCTGGAACCAGGCGCGGACAGCCGCATCCGCCGTGGCACTGGCGCTTGCCGGCTATGGAATTGCCCGGCTGCGCACAGACTGAACGCGCAACTATACGAGAAATGGGTTCGAGCGCCGCTCGTCGCCAAAACGCCCACCGGGGCCATGACCGCACAGGAAGCCGATATCGTCACCGAGCGGCAGCAGCTTCTCCCTGATCGAGCGGATCAACGCATCATGGTCGCCGCCCGGCAGGTCGGTACGGCCGACCGAACCGTTGAAGAGCACGTCGCCCACATGAGCGAACCGGGCCTTGCGATTGAAAAACACGACATGCCCCGGCGCATGGCCTGGGCAATGAAGAACCTCGAACTCGTGCTCACCGAAGGAGACCGTTTCGCCCTCGCTCAGATAGCGGTCGGGGATAACGTTGCGCACGGATTGATCGAGGCCGAACATGCGCGCCTGGTTTTCAAGATTGGCCAGAAGCTCCCGGTCGTCCTCATGCGGCCCTATAAGGGGGACACCAAGTGCCTCCTTGAGATCCATCGCGCCGCCAGCATGGTCGATATGACCATGGGTCAGCCAGATCGCCTCAACAGAGATATCATTGTCGTCAATAGCCCCGCGAATACGGTCCACCTCACCGCCTGGATCCACCACCACCCCATTCTTGGTCTCTTCATCGAAAAGAATGGTGCAGTTCTGCTGAAATGGCGTCACGGGGATGATGCCGGCCCGGAGATTGCCCATAAAGACCTCGTGGTCATGACCTGAAAACGCGGTACAGAAACGGGAAACGGGCAACCACCCCCGGCTGCCCGCTTCATGAAATTGATGAAGATCAGCTCTTGTTCATGGCGCCCATGACAGCACCGACAATGCCGGTGAGCACGCCGCCACCGACAGCGCCGCCAACAGCATCACCAAGCAGACCGCCCAACGCACCGGCATCGCCGCCCATGCTTGACAGCAGAGCGCCGCCACCGACGCCGCCGATGATACCGCTCAGTATCTTGGCGCCGTGACCCATTGCGGCCTTCTTCACGACAGCGCCGATCGCCTCGCCGCCAAGAACACCAGTCACAGCCTGCACAATAATAGGAAGTAGAGCTTCCATATCCGGTCCCTCTCAAAACACCGACCTCCCAGGGCCGGCGCGCACATGAAAGCGCGTTTCCGGCCCTTGTCAAACAGGAGGCTGTGAATATTTCAGGAAGTAACCTGCGGTTGCGGCTACTTATTGCGCTGCCACGCGCAACTCCGGACGCACTTCGTTGGCATAGTCATTCATCAGCAAACGCGTGATTTCACCGACTTCGAAGCGGTAAGGGCCGATCTCGGAGACAGGTGTGACCTCCGCAGCGGTACCGCAAAGGAAACACTGTTCAAAACCTTCCAGCTCTTCCGGCATAATTGCACGCTCAACCACTTCCAGGCCGCGACGGCGGGCAAGATCGATCACCGTGCGACGGGTGATTCCATCAAGAAAGCAGTCAGGCGTCGGCGTATGCAGGACGCCATCCTTGACGAAGAAGATGTTTGCTCCGGTCGCTTCAGCGACCTGGCCGCGCCAATCCAGCATCATTGCATCAGCATACCCTTTGGCCTCCGCCGCGTGCTTGGAAAGCGTGCAGATCATGTAGAGGCCGGCGGCCTTGGATTTGGACGGGGCCGTGCGAGGATCCGGCCGACGATACTCGGCCATGTCAAGACGGATGCCCTTGAGACGCTGCTCGGGATCGAAATAGCTCGGCCACTGCCAGATCGCGATGGCGAGGTTGATGCGGTTGTTCTGCGCCGACACGCCCATCATTTCGCTTCCGCGCCAGGCAATTGGCCGAACATAGGCGTCGGCGAAGCCCTGTCGCGCCAGAAGCTCTCGACAGGCATCATCAATTTCCTGCACCGACCAGGGAATGGTAAAACCAAGAATACGTGCGGATTCATGAAGGCGCTCGGTGTGCTCGGTGAGCTTGAAGATCTCGCCACCATAAGCGCGCTCGCCCTCGAACACGGCACTGGCGTAGTGCAGACCATGGGACAATACGTGAATCTTCGCATCCGCCCATTTGACGAATTCACCATTGAGCCAGATAAAGCCCTCGAGCTGATCAAAAGGAACCGCTGCCATGTAACCTCTCCCGCCGGTTCGTTTCCGTGGAACCGGGCAAATCGAAAATACCGCCCTGAGGACGACGCTTTCATCCATCTCAGCCTAAGCGTTACCAAAAGGAATTTGAAGGATGTTCCGAAAAATGACCTTCAGGATACCTTTTTGTTCGCGTCAGGACGAAAACATTGTCAAAAATTACCATGCCTTGAAATTATGTCAATAAGGCTGACATAATTTCTTCATCACTCGACCGAAACGACCGGAAGCAGCCAACAAGCATGACAGACGCCGACCCGATCAAAACCCCGCTGACACTGGATGATGGCGTTGACTTCGCAATCATCGAGCATCTGTTCTTCGCCTACCGGGATTTCACGGCCGATCCTGACGCCATCCTTGACCAATATGGTTTCGGACGAGCGCACCATCGGGTTCTGCACTTCGTCAACCGGCTGCCCGGCCTGACCGTGGCGGAACTTCTCGAAGTCTTGAGGATCACCAAGCAGAGCCTGGCTCGGGTGCTCAAACAGCTCATCGACGA
The DNA here is from genome assembly GCF_057196525.1 of Nitratireductor sp. ATLC21. Taxonomy (NCBI): domain Bacteria; kingdom Pseudomonadati; phylum Pseudomonadota; class Alphaproteobacteria; order Hyphomicrobiales; family Phyllobacteriaceae; genus Nitratireductor; species Nitratireductor sp. ATLC21. The sequence continues at coordinate 1,115,378 of NZ_JBXUOU010000001.1, forward strand.
TGGATACATTGTCCAGGTCCCAGGGCCCCGCGACCGCCGCCAACGCGAACTCTACCCAACGCAGAAGGGGCGCGACCTGGCGCTGGCGCTGGCGCTGCCACAGTCCCGCCGCATCCGTGCGGCACTTGAAGAAGCTCAGCCGGGCGACAGCACGGCGGTAGAACGCTTTCTGCGCGCGATGGTGAACCCGGAATTGCGCGCTCAGATGGACAAACTGCCCAACGGGCGTTCTAAATGAGCAATGCGTCCACGTCGCTTGAGGAGGTCGTCACGATGAGCGAAACCGGCAATCTCGAAAAGGACCCACCTGTCCTGAGCGATGATGCGCCGCACTTGCTGGTGGTCGACGACGACACGCGTATTCGCAGCCTGCTCAACCGCTTTCTGCGGGAAAACGGTTTCCGCGTGACCATTGCCGGCAACGCGGCCGAAGCACGCCGCAAACTGGTGGGACTCGATTTCGATCTCGTCGTTCTCGATGTCATGATGCCGGGAGAAGATGGTGTCTCGCTCACCAGATCACTGCGCGAAGAAAAGGACACACCGATCCTTATGCTGACCGCGCTTTCGGAAACGGACAGCCGCGTCACGGGACTTGAAGCCGGCGCCGACGACTACCTGCCAAAGCCGTTCGATCCTCGGGAACTCGTGCTGCGCATCAACAGCATTTTGCGCCGTAGCGCGCCGCAATCCACTCCCAAGGTCGAGCAAGTGGTGTTCGGCCCATACGCATTCCAGATCGCCAAACGAGAACTCAAGCACAGCGGCAAGCTGGTGAAGCTGACCGACCGCGAACGTGACATCATGGTGATTTTCGCAGAGCGGGCGGGCGAAACTGTGCCGCGGCATGAACTGGTGGGAGAGGATTCGGAGGTGGGCGAGCGCACGATCGACGTTCAGATCAACCGCCTGCGCCGCAAGATCGAGTGCGACCCTTCCAATCCCGTCTACCTGCAGACCGTGCGAGGCATCGGTTATCGGCTAAGCGTGGAATAGCCCGTATCTCAAACCGAAAGCGGCCGGTAGTTCGCAATATCCGCTTTTATGCCAAGGCGATCCATCATCTCGAGGCGGTCGAACCCCGTTTCGGAATGCATCCGAGCCACAGCCTCACCTGCGCGCGCAATTGCCTCAGGCCCCTCCCATTCCACCATCGTGACAAAATTGAACACGCCTGGGCCTGAGGCCTGCTCGAGAATGATGTCCCCCGCGAAACCCACCTGTTCTCGCAGAAGCGCATGCGTGGCCGAGACGCGATCGAGAAATTCCTCGCGGGCCGCGACAGGAACAGTGAATTTATCGACGCGATAGATCGCGCCCGGGTTGGAATTTGCTTGTGACTGCGCGGGCATGGTGTCTCCTTGGAAAATCAATGGGAACCGACATGCCACACACTTTCGAAGTTCAAGTTGACTTTAAGTCAAGAGGCTCTTCGCACTTGCGGTTGCTGACGTTGTATCCGCTTACAGGCCAGCACAATTCGACCGCGAGAACGCCGCGCGGAAAAGCGGTTCCCTCTTTCGCACGCAATGCATAGGATCGGACCGGATTGCAGTTCGGGAATGGATGCCCGAAAGGGCGAATGGCGGAATTGAACATCAACTCAGAACAGAAGACGGCAGCCAGGAAGATTACGTCGTTGACGCACTTCAAACAGGCATTGGGTGCCATGCGCAGGCCCTGGCGACGGTTCTGGCGCATCGTTTCGCGCTATATGCCCAAGCAACTCTATGCGCGCTCGCTGATCATCGTGATTGCGCCGATGCTGCTTCTCCAGTCCGTCATCGCTTTCGTTTTCATGGAGCGCCATTGGCAAACGGTCACGCAGCGTCTGAGCCAGGCTGTCACGCGCGACATTTCTGCGATTATCGACATGATCGAGACCTATCCGGGCAATGACGGCTATGCGCAGGTCATTCGCATTGCGCAGGAACGGCTGGCACTGAAGATCGACCTTCTGCCGCCCGATCCTCTGCCCGCTCCCGGCCCCAAACCGTTTTTTTCCATCCTCGATCAAACGCTGGGTGAAGAAATCACCCGGCAGATCAACCGGCCTTTCTGGCTCGACACGGTGGGCAATTCAAACATCATCGAAATTCGCATTCAGCTCGAGAACCAGGTCCTGCGTGTATTTGCCCGCCGCAGCCAGGCCTATGCATCCAACACGCATATTTTTCTTCTATGGATGGTTGGCACGTCGCTGGTGCTGATTGCCATTGCTGTGGCCTTCCTGCGCAATCAGATCCGCCCCATCCTGCAATTGGCCGCCGCTGCTGACAGTTTCGGCAAGGGGCGGCCGACACCGAGCGATTTCCGGCCGCGCGGTGCGGAGGAAATTCGCCGTGCCGGCAGTGCCTTCCTTTTGATGCGTGAAAGAATCGAGCGGCAGATCGAGCAGCGAACCGCCATGCTGACGGGGGTGAGCCACGATCTCAGAACCATTCTGACCCGCTTCAAGCTGCAACTTGCCGTGGCTGGCAGCAAAGAGGACATCGAGGCGCTCAATCAGGACATCGAGGATATGCGCTCGATGCTGGAAGGATATCTCGCGTTTGCGCGCGGCGAAGCGGCGGAGGATCCGGGTGAATTCGACCTCGTCGCTTTCTTTGAACGCGCTGTGGAAGAAGCCGGCCTGCGCGGATGCACGCTGAAGATCGAGACCAACGGCAACACGCATCTGCATGTACGGCCCAACGCCTTCAGCCGGTTGTTGAACAATGTGATCGGCAATGCCTTCCGCTATGCCTCCAATGTTCAGATCACCGCCCGCAACAGCAATGGGACATTGACCATCACCGTGGACGATGACGGGCCCGGCATCCCAGCCGACATGCGCGAGGATGTTTTCAAACCCTTCGTGCGGCTCGATGAAGCCCGCAATCAGGATGAAAGCGGAACAGGGCTTGGCCTGTCCATTGCCCGCGATATCGCCCGTAGCCACGGGGGCGACGTCACTCTGGACGACAGCCCGCTCGGCGGACTGCGGGCCGTTATCCGCGTGCCCTCATAGAGCGTTTCAACCAGGTCAACGTACAGCCGGGCGGGGTGGGTGATCCAACTCGAAAACCAGTGTCTGGACGCCATCGGCATCCACGCGGATGCGCCGGGCACGGATCATGAAGACGATGATTTCCCCCTGCCCCGCCAGTTCAATAAAATCCCCCTTTCGGGCCCAGTCACCCAGACTGAGCCTGTCCAGCTGCCTGTCGAGGCCGGCGATTTCAGCCTTGCGGCGCGCGGCGCTGGTCAGTTCGACGATCGTCTTCAAGACTTGTCTCCCGATATCGCGGGTCGGGCAGTTTCCTGACCCTTCGCCTGCAGTAAATTGCACGTTATCCTTTCGTCTAACACACTGAGTCGCAACCGGGCTACACACGCTTATTTCGCCCGCCCGGTCATCCAAGGAAGGGGCCCATGACTTCACGCTACGCAAAAATCGCCATGACGCTGGCACTCGCTGCCTTTGCTTTCATGGTGACGTTCAACAACATCACCGATTACGGCTCGAACTTCGCCTTCGTGCAGCACGTGTTCAGCATGGACACGACATTCCCCGGCAATTCAGCCATGTATCGCGCTATCACCACGCCGGCGCTGTGGCATGCGGGATACTGGCTGATTATCGCCGGTGAAGGCCTTACCTTTGTGCTTCTGCTGCTCGGCGGCCTCAGGATGCTCGGTGCGCGCAACGCTTCGGCTGCAGAGTTCAACGCATCCAAGAAACTGATGGTCGCGGGTGCAACGATCGGCTTTCTCGTCTGGTTCTTCGGCTTCATGGTCGTCGGGGGCGAATGGTTCCTGATGTGGCAGTCCGACACGTGGAACGGACAGGACGCGGCCTTCAAGTTCTACATGGCGATCATCGGCGTCTTGATCTTCGTCAACCAGCGCGACGACGAAGCCGCCTGACGGATATGATCCTGACAGCGGCATGTCATTGCGGGGCCGTGCGGATGGAAACGTCCGCACGGCCCTTGTGGTTGACCGACTGCAACTGCTCGCTCTGCCGCAGGCTCGGCGCACTCTGGCTTCATTGCGACCCTGCCGAGGTGAGCTTTCTAAGCGGCGAAGACACAACCGTGGCCTATGTGCAGGGCGACAAGACGCTTGCAATGCACCACTGCCCCACCTGCGGATGCACAACCCATTGGAGCCCACGAGACCGAGGCAACCGCATGGCCATCAATGCACGGCTGATGGAAACAGGTGCGATTGCTGGTCTGCGCATTCGCCACTTCGACGGCGCGGAGACGTTTGGTTTTCTGGATTGAGGCACGGACGGCCGAATTTATACAACCCGGAACAGGCCTGCTGAGGCTGTTTAGTGAAGGCGGCTGCCGTTTGGCACTTTCCCGTCGCATCCAGCGAGAACGATGGCGCCATTTTCGTCTGAAAACCCCATCACGAGGATTTCCGACATGAATTTACCGATCTGGCGCGGCGGGAAATTCACCACCGCCACCACCTGCCGCCCGACGAGAGTCTCGGGCGTATAATGCACGGTGATCTGCGCGGACGACTTCTTGATACCGATCTCCGGACCGAAATCGACCTTGAGCTTGATGGCGGGTTTGCGGGCTTCCGGATAAGGTTCAGCCTCAATCACGGTGCCGATGCGGATATCCACCTTCAGGAAATCGTCGAATGTGATTTCCGGGGCCTTCTCCGATGACATGCCCGCTCCCCTTCTTGCGACCTAGGCGTTTCCGTAGGTTTCGAACAACACGCTGTTCAATGCATCCTGAGCGGTGCTGCCGGACCAGATGACATACTGGAAAGCCTGATAATAACATTCACAGGCTTCCAGAGCGCTGTTCAGCATGGTCTCGACCTGTTGGCCCGTAGGCTCGACGCCGCCGGCAAGAACCAGCGCCTGGCGGAACATCACGACATTCTCGCGCTCCCACAGGTCGAAATGGCCGAACAGCATCTGTTCGTTGATGAGCGAAAGGAGCCGCATGACTTCCAGGGTACGCTTCGCAGGCACTTTCAGATCAAAGGCGCAGGCAACATGCAGCGCCTCGAATTCCTCCATCCAGGAGAAGGACACGTTATAGTCGGTCCATGTGCCGGCCACGGCGATGGCGATCTCGTCGTCGCCATTACGCTCGAAGCTCCAGTCATTGGTGTGCGCGACATGTTCGATGACATCAACGGGATGCGCATCACGGGTCATGTCGAGTTCAAGAAGGCTCATTAATCTGCTTTCCCGTATCTGGAGGCGCCGCAACACCCCGCAAGAATCCACAGCGGAAATGCTCTTCCGCAAGACGTTTCAGACCTGAAACACAATGTGGAGCGACAACGACAACGCATGGAACTTACGCGGGCCCGCCCCTGCCCGACTGCATGACCAGTTACGAATCACGCTGTAAATTCAGTGTATTGATGCAGAGTCGCGTGACCAGACCTTTTTTATCGAAAGCCTGTGGAGCGTGTGGATAGAAACGCCGCGCGGCACAGAGCGGCGCGACGTAAGCGACTCTCGGACAAGGATTTTTCGACGCCATACACAGGCGCCAGTAATAAAAAATTATTTTTTCGTCCGGGTGGATGACGCCGGTTTCGAATCGGATTTCGCAGCTTTTGACACGCCGCCTTCCGAAAGTTTTGCTTCCAGGGCGTCGATGCGCGCAATGAGCGCCGCGTTTTCTTCGCGCGCTTTCAAAGCCATCTCGCGCACCATCTCGAACTCTTCGCGCTGGACGACGTCCATCGAGCTGAGAATGCGTTCGGCCTGTGCCTGAAAGGCTGTCTCGACCTCGCGGCGCACGCCCTGAGCGGCACCTGCGGCATCGGTCATCAGCTTGGCGAACTCGTCGAGGATTCGGTTGCTTCCGTTGGTCATGGCTCGTTTCCCAGATTGAACCTCTGACCTAGTGGGCAAGACGGCCGATTGCAAGGCAAACCGCGCCTTGACCTCGCCCCGATGCTTCGCAATACCTGCGGCGACTATGTTTCATGCGCCGGGAGGCCCGATTGACCGATTACCTGCTAACGCCCCTGGCCGCCCTGCCCTTTCCCAACATAGACCCGGTGGCGCTGCAGGTCGGACCGCTTGCCATCCACTGGTACGGGCTCGGCTATGTGGTCGGCATACTCCTTGGCTGGTGGTATGCGCGCCGGCTGGTTTCGAACGAGCGCCTGTGGGCAGGCGGCAAGCCGGCGATGACGGTCACGGATCTCGACGATTTCGTTCTCTGGGCAGCGATCGGCATCGTCGCCGGCGGACGCATCGGCTATATTCTCTTCTACGACCTTCCCCGCTACATCGCGAACCCGCTCGACATTCTCGCCGTGTGGGAGGGTGGCATGTCGTTCCATGGCGGGCTGCTCGGCGTCACGCTTGCCATGCTTTTGTTTGCGAAGAAGCGTGACATCAGTGCCTGGAGCCTGTTCGATACGGTCTCGGCGGTGGTGCCGATCGGTCTCGGTCTGGTGCGTGTGGCCAACTTCGTGAACTCGGAGCTTTGGGGCCGGGTGACGGACGTGCCCTGGGCCTTTGTCTTTCCCAATGGCGGACCGGAGCCGCGCCATCCGAGCCAGCTTTATGAAGCAGCGCTCGAAGGGCTGGTGCTTTTCGTGGTGCTGCGCTTTCTCACCCATAAGGGGCTGAAGCTGAAGATGCCGGGCTTCGTCGCCGGCGCGTTTGTGTGCGGCTACGGCCTATCGCGCATCGTGGTCGAGTTCTTCCGCGAGCCTGACGCGCATATCGGCTATCTGGCCGGCGGGTGGCTGACCATGGGCATGGTGCTTTCGCTTCCCATGGTGCTTGTGGGTGTGTGGGCGATGCTGAGGGCGCGGGCCGCAGCCTGATGAAGACGCTGAAGGACCGCATCAAAGCGCAGATCGAAACGGCGGGGCCGATGAGCGTCGCCGATTATATGGCGCTTTGCCTGTTCGATCCCGACGAGGGCTATTACACGACGCGCCAGCCCTTTGGCGCCGATGGCGATTTCACCACCGCGCCGGAGATCAGCCAGATGTTCGGCGAATTGTGCGCCATCTGGCTCTACTCGGCCTGGAAGGCGAGCGGCGCACCAAAAACGCCTGTTGTGGCCGAGATTGGCCCCGGACGCGGAACGCTGATGAAGGACATGCTCCGGACCTGGGCCAAAATCGACCCGGCGTTCAGAAAACAAATGCGGCTTTTCATGATCGAAGCGAGCCCCCGGCTGAGCGACGTGCAGCGTAAGACGCTTGGGCTTCCGGAAGGTGAAGTGGCATGGATCGCCGATCTGGACGCTTTGCCGGAAGGGCCACTCTTCATCATTGGCAATGAGCTGTTCGACGCCATTCCCATCCGGCAATATGTGAAGATCGGAAATGCCTGGCGCGAACGCGTGGTTGGCCTCGATGCGGAAGAACGGCTTGCGTTCATGGCAGGGGCCGGCTCTGCGGACCCCGCTCTACTGCCGCCGGGTGCAAATAACGCACCCGAAGGGGCAATCGTGGAACTCGCGCCCGCTCGCAATGCCCTGATGGCCCGCATCGCCGAACGCATCGGCAGAGAGGGCGGCGCCGGGCTTTTCATCGATTATGGCTATGCGACAGCGGCCACCGGCGACACGTTGCAGGCGATGCGCGGCCACGCCTATCAGGACGTACTGAAGGAGCCCGGCAAAGCCGACCTGACGGCGCATGTGGATTTCTCCGCTCTGGCAGGTGCAGCAAAGGAGCAGGGCCTGACCGCCGAACTGATGAGCCAGGGTGACTTTCTCATCGGGCTCGGCCTTCTGGAGCGCGCCGGACGACTGGGTGCCGGCAGGAACGCCACGGAGCAGCAAGCCATTCGCAACGATGTGGAACGGCTCGCCAGCCCCGACCAGATGGGAACATTGTTCAAGGTATTGGCCGTGACGCCATCCACAGTGGCGGTTCCCCCTTTCCTCTCAGCGCATTGACTTGATTTCGCCCCTGCCCCACCATCCCGCCGCTTGAGAACATCTGAAAAGGCGGCGCATGCTGGACACGACGAGGCCGGAACCCCTGCGGTCCCCGCTACTGGACCGTGAGCGGGAAAATGGTGTGAAGCATGGCTTCTTCACCCGGGCGGGCGGCGTTTCGACAGGGCTCTATGAAGGGCTCAATGTGGGTTATGGCTCGGGCGACGACCGCGAGACGGTGACCGAGAACAGACGACGCGTGGCCGAATGGCTGGGCGTCGACGCAGACCATCTTCTGACGGTTCACCAGGTGCACTCGCCCCATGCCGTTATTGTCGATGAACCTTTTGCAGGAGAGCGACCCGAGGCCGACGCGCTGGTAACCAACCGGCCGGGGCTGGCGATTGGCGCGCTTGCTGCCGATTGCGGGCCCATTCTGCTCGCCGACGGCAAGGCGCGCGTGATCGCAGCCGCCCATGCCGGCTGGAAAGGGGCTCTGACCGGCATTCTGGAAAACACCATTGCGGCGATGGAACTGCTGGGCGCGGAGCGGGAAAACATCACCGCCGTGCTGGGTCCCTCCATAAGCCAGGAAAACTATGAGGTGGGGCCGGAATTCGTGGAGCGTTTCGTCAACCACAATCCGGCAAACCGGGACTGGTTCCGCCCGTCGCCCAAGGCCGGGCATGCGCTTTTCGATCTCAATGGCTACACGGTGGCGCGGCTGACGGCGGCCGGCGTCCATGCCGTGCAGATCGGGCGCTGCACCTATGAAGAAGAAGAGCATTTCTACTCCTATCGCCGCGCCACGCATCGCGGTGAACGGGACTACGGACGCCAGATTTCAGCGATCATCCTGGAGGACATTTGATGGCGCTTCATTTTGACCAGGCAGAATTCGATTCCCGGCGCGATCGCCTCGTCATCGAAATGGCCGAGCGCAAGCTCGACGCCATGCTGCTTTTCGCGCAGGAGAGCATGTACTGGCTGACGGGTTACGACACGTTCGGCTTCTGCTTCTTCCAGTGCCTTGTCGTGAAAGCCGATGGCTCGATGGTGCTTTTGACACGCTCGGCCGATCTGCGTCAGGCGCGGCACACCTCCACCATCGAAAACATCGTCCTGTGGACAGACAGGCACGACGCCAACCCGGCCGTCGACCTGCGCAATCTGCTTAACGATCTCGACCTGCTGGGTGCCAGGATCGGTGTCGAATACGACACGCATGGCCTCACGGGCCGCAGCACCCGCCTGCTCGACGAGCAGTTGCAGACATTCGGCAAGATCGAGGACGCGTCAGATCTCGTCAGCCGCCTGCGGCTGTTCAAAAGCGAGGCGGAGATCAAGAAAGTGAAACGCGCTGCGAAGCTCGGCGATGAGGCACTGGACGCCGCGCTGCCACTTATCAAGCAGGGCGGAGACGAGGCCGCAATCCTGGCCGCCATGCAGGGCGCGGTGTTTGCCGGCGGTGGTGACTATCCGGCCAATGAATTCATCATCGGTTCGGGCGAGGACGCGCTTCTGTGCCGCTACAAGGCGGGCCGGCGCAAGCTCAACAAGAACGACCAGATCACGCTCGAATGGGCCGGTGTTTATCATCACTATCATGCAGCCATGATGCAGACCGTGCTGACGGGCAAGGTCTCCAAAAGGCATCAGGAGCTTTTCGAGGCGGCACGTGATGCGCTGAGTGCAGTGCAGAAGACGATGACGCCAGGCAGCACATTCGGCGATGTGTTCGATGCGCACGCACGCGTGATGGAAACCCATGGCTTGACAAAGCACCGGCTGAACGCCTGCGGCTATTCGCTGGGCGCGCGGTTCTCGCCGTCCTGGATGGATCCGCAGATGTTCTACGCCGGCAATGAAGAGCCCATCGCGCCAGGCATGACGCTGTTCGCACACATGATCATCATGGATTCCGACACTGGCAGCGCCATGTGTCTCGGCCGCACGTATCTGACCACCGAAGACGCACCCGTGCCGCTTTCGCGCTACGGGCTGGACCTTATAACGAGGTGAAGGCAATATGCCGCGCAGGATCGAAGCCATTGAGGGGGGCTGCGGTATTTTGACTAAACGCGCCATAACGGGCATCGCCATGTTGAGCCTTGTCGGTCTTGCCGGCTGCAACACGGGATCCCCGCTCGATCTGAATTCCGGGCCGACACCGGAGGGCACTGTTCCCGGTGGGCAGACCGGGCTTCAGCAGCAGCCAACCGAAACCGCCCTCGCCTTGCAGACGGACGCGGCGAACGAGACTGCGGCAGCCCCCCTGCAGGCCGTGACCACCAGTGAGCGCATACAGTTTGCCCCGGTGATCGGTGCAACGGCAGAGGCCGTCCCGGCGCTCTCCCTCCGCCTCGAAGCCCGAGCCCGACAAAGCGGTATTGCCATCGTGCCCCAGGGCGGCAGCGCCTCCATGGTGATGAAAGGCTATTTTTCAGCCATCGCCGATGGCGGCAAGACGACCGTGATTTATGTCTGGGACGTGCTCGATCCTTCAGGCAACCGGCTGCACCGTTTTCAGGGGCAGCAAGCCGCACCTGGGGGGCAAGGCGACGGCTGGTCTTCAGTCACCAACGCGACGATGGAAGCCGTGGCCGATGCAACCATCAGTCAGCTATCCGCCTGGCTTGTACAAAGGCAGAGCTGATTTTTTCGGGATTTCATCGTGATTCTTTCCTCAGGCGCTTGCAATAAAGCCTCACCCCGTTAAAAGCGCGGTCAAGCGTCAAGGCGTTCTCCGAGGACATTCCATGAAGCTCTTTGCGGGCAATTCCAACCGGGTTTTGGCAGAGGCCGTTTCCCGCTATCTCAACATTTCTCTTGGCAAAGCCACCGTTCGCCGGTTCGCCGATCAGGAGATTTTCGTCGAAATCCAGGAAAATGTGCGCGGCGAGGACGTTTTCGTTCTGCAGTCGACCGCCTACCCGGCCAACGATCACCTGATGGAACTCCTCATCATGATCGATGCCTTCCGGCGCTCTTCCGCCCGACGCATCACCGCCGTGTTGCCCTATTTCGGCTATGCGCGTCAGGACCGACGCACATCCGGCCGCACACCGATTTCGGCCAAGCTGGTGGCTAATCTGATCACCCAGGCAGGGGCCGACCGCGTGTTGACGCTCGATCTTCATGCAGGGCAGATCCAGGGCTTCTTCGACATTCCGACCGACAACCTTTTTGCCGTGCCCGTCATGGCGCGAGACGTGAAGGCCAATTACACCCTCTCCAATGTCATGGTGGTTTCGCCAGATGTCGGCGGTGTGGTGCGCGCCCGCTCGCTCGCCAAACGCATCGATGCACCGCTCGCCATTGTCGACAAGCGCCGCGACCGGCCCGGCGAATCCGAAGTGATGAACGTGATCGGCGACGTCAGCGGCAAGGACTGCCTGCTCATCGACGACATTGTCGATTCCGGTGGGACACTGTGCAACGCGGCCGACGCACTGCTCAACAACGGTGCAACGAGTGTGACAGCCTATATCACGCATGGCGTCCTTTCGGGCGGTGCCGCAGCGCGCATCGCCGGGTCGCGCCTGAAGGAACTGGTGATCACCGATTCCATCCAGCCCAGTTCGGCAGTGGAAGCGGCCGAAAACATTCGCACGATCACCATCGCTGACCTTATCGGCGAGGCGATCTCACGCACGGCAACGGAAGAATCGGTTTCGAGCCTGTTTGACTGACAAAAACAGATTCCCAGATAAAAAAGCCGGCTCCGAGAGCCGGCTTTTTTGTTCGCGCGCCTCTTTGCTCAGGCAGCGACGCGATCTTGAGCCGAGCCAACCCACGCAGAGAATTTATCGATGAAGCCTGTCAGGAAGGCCTTCGTTTCTTCATTGGTGATGTCGTTGTTCTGGTCGATCAGGCCGGGCTTCATCTGCAGATAGACTTCCGGGCTGGTCAACAGCGTGGCTCCAAGGCTGACCATGATCGAACGAAGATGGATCTGGGCCGCAATCGCTCCCATGGCGCCCGGGCTGGATCCCACGATGGCGGTGGCCTTTCCGGTCCAGCTATTCTGTCCCCAGGGCCTCGAGCCCCAGTCGATTGCATTTTTCAAAACCGCGGGTATGGAGCGATTGTGTTCGGGCGTCACCAAAAGTACGCCATCGGCTGCCGCAACGCTGTCCTTAAGCTGCTGCGCAGCGGCCGGATACGCCCCAACGTCGTCATCATTGTACATCGGCAATGTGGTGAGATCGAAATATTCGAACGCAAGGCGTCCGTCGGCCAGCTTTTCCAAAGCCTGTGCAAATTTATGATTGATCGACTCCTTTCGATTGGAGCCAACGAGAACCAGGATTTTTTTCATAGCGTCATTCCTCTGTCCGCCCGGGCTCAATTTCCCGGTGGTATCTTTTAGTAACCGCCCCTATATCTGGCAGAGGAAAGCGGGTTGCAAGAAGGCACCTTTATGAAACCACGTCACGGACACATCTCTGAAAACTGCCGACCGATCAGCGAGGTTCTGTCGTTGATTGGAGACAAATGGACATCTCTGATCATCGAGCGCCTCAACGAGGAACCGTTGCGCTTCAACGCGCTGAAACGGCGCGTGGATGGAATTTCGCAGAAGGTTTTGACAAGTTCGCTCAGGGCCCTCGAACGCGATGGCTTTCTTGAGCGCATCGAACATCCGACGGTGCCCCCGAGCGTGGAATACCGATTGACTGCCTTCGGGCATGAGCTTGCTCAACCGCTTTCGGCATTGAAACAGTTTGCCCTCGCCAACGCCGGCAGAATGGAAGCGGCCCGGGCAATGTACGACGCACGCGTCAGCGCTGAAAAAACCAGCGGCCGGCCACCGCAGCCCATCCAGCCGGCAGCCATGGGCTGAAAGGGCTTGCGCCCTTGCACATACCCCTTGCATCGGCTATAGACCCGCCGTCCGCGTAGACACCCTTGGAGGCAACGCGGGCGGAAGTCCGTCCGATCGATTTCGGTATTCAGGCAGTGCATCATGCGCCGCCTGTTTCTTATTCGGAAGGCTTTCACGTTCCCCGATTGCGCGGGAGCGCTCCAAAACATGAAAGGATAGGCCATGAGCCATCAGAGCTACGAGCTGAAGGCCGAGGCGCGCGAACGGGTCGGTAAGGGGTCCGCCCGGGCTATTCGGCGCAACGGTAAAGTTCCTGCCGTGATTTACGGCGACAAGGATGCCCCGCTTTCCATCACGCTTCCCTACAAGGAAGTGTCCATGAAGATTTTCGGCGGCGGCTTCCTCACCACGATTGCCACCATCGACGTCGACGGCAAGAAGATCCAGGTCCTTCCGAAGGACTATCAGCTTGATCCCGTCCGCGATTTCGTCATGCATGTGGACTTCCTGCGCATCGGCAAGGGCACGGTCGTTACCGTGAACGTGCCGGTTCACTTCATCAACGAAGAGACCGCTCCGGGCATCAAGCGCGGCGGTGTTCTCAACGTTGTGCGCCACGAGGTCGAGTTCACCTGCCCCGCCACGGCCATCCCCGAATACATCGAGGTTGATCTGGACGGTATGGATATCGGCGATTCCGCTCACATCTCTACCGTCAAACTCCCCGAGGGTGTTCAGCCGACCATCACAGACCGCGACTTCACCATCGCAACCATCGCAGCCCCTGCCGGCCTCAAGTCGGAAGAGTCCGAGGCTGACGAGGACGAAGCTGAAGTCGAGGCTGAAGAGAAGGAGGGCGAGGGCGAGGAGTAATCCTCCCCTTTCCTGCGAAACCTCATGCTGCTTATTGCAGGGCTCGGCAATCCCGGCCAGCAATACGAACGGCACCGGCACAATGTCGGTTTTATGGCGGCGGACGCGATTGCGCGCCGCCATAGTTTTTCGCCATGGTCGAAGAAGTTCAACGCGCTGGTGGCCGAAGGCCGTATCGGCGGCGAGAAGGTGTTGCTGATCAAGCCGCAGACATTCATGAACCTCTCCGGCCAGGCGATCGGCGAAGCCATGCGCTTCTACAAGATCGATCTCGACGATCTGATCGTTTTTTATGACGAGCTCGACCTTGCGCCTGGCAAGCTGCGCATCAAGACGGGCGGCGGCTCGGGCGGCCACAACGGCATCAAGTCGATCGACGCCCATTGCGGCAAGGATTACCGCCGCGTGCGCATCGGCATCGGCCACCCGGGCGACAAGGCGCGTGTGAACGCGCATGTGCTGGGCGACTTCGCCAAGTCGGACCAGGCCTGGCTTGAACCGATGCTGGACGCCATCGCAGACAATATTGCAATGCTTGCCGAAGGCGATGAATCGGGTTTCATGAACCGGGTCAGCCTTGCGGTGAAGGGTGCCGGCGCAGAGCCGGCCGAAAAACGGGACAGCAAGCCCGCCAAACAACAGAGCCACATCCGCCAGGCGCGGCAGAAGGGGCCTTCCGCCCCCCTCCCCGAGAGCGGCCCGATGGCAGCCATGCTCAAAAAACTCCTCGGCCAGAAGGAATAGGAAATGGGTTTCAAATGCGGCATCGTCGGTCTGCCCAATGTTGGCAAGTCGACGCTCTTCAACGCGCTTACCAAAACGGCCGCGGCACAGGCTGCCAACTACCCGTTCTGCACCATCGAGCCCAACACGGGCGAAGTGGCCGTGCCGGACCCGCGTCTGAAGAAGATTGCCAGCGTGACGGGCTCCAAGGAGGTCATTCCGACCCGCATTTCCTTTGTCGACATTGCCGGCCTCGTGCGCGGCGCTTCCAAGGGCGAAGGACTGGGAAATCAGTTTCTGGCTAATATCCGCGAAGTAGACGCCATCGTGCATGTGCTGCGCTGTTTCGAGGATGACGACATCACCCATGTGGAGGGTCGAATCGACCCGGTGGCGGATGCCGAGACCGTCGAGACGGAGCTGATGCTCGCCGACCTCGAAAGCCTGGAACGGCGCACCCTGCAGATGCAGAAGCGCGCCACCGGCAAGGACAAGGAAGCCCAAACGCTCCTGCCCATGATGGAGCAGGCACTGGCGCTGCTTCAGGACGGCAAGCCGGTGCGCGTGCTTCTGGACGGCATCGCGGCGGAGGATCTGAAGATCCTGCGCGGCCTCAACCTGCTGACCTCAAAGCCAGTGCTCTATGTGTGCAATGTGGCCGAGGGCGACGCTGCCGAAGGCAATGCCCAGAGCAAGCGCGTGGAGGAAATGGCAAAGGCCCAGGGTGCGATGACGGTGGTGATTTCCGCCGCCATCGAGGCCGAGGTGGCCCAGCTTGCCGATGAGGAAGCGGCTGAATATCTGGAGGCAATGGGGCTGGAAGAGCCCGGCCTCGACCGTCTGATCCGTGCCGGCTACGAACTGCTCGACCTGATCACCTTCTTTACTTCAGGCCCCAAGGAAACCCGGGCCTGGACGGTGCAGAAGGGCGCAAAGGCTCCGCAGGCCGCCGGCGTGATCCACACGGATTTCGAACGCGGCTTCATTCGTGCGCAGACCATCGGCTACGAAGACTTTGTCACTCTCGGCGGTGAAGTGGCTGCCCGAGAGGCCGGCAAGGCGCGTGATGAGGGCAAAGAGTATGTGGTGACGGACGGTGACGTGATGCTGTTCAAGTTCAACACCTGATCGCATACCGACTGGCCAGAAGGACCTGGTCTTGACGGCGTGCCAATAGCCGGAAATCTTCATTCCCGGTTTGAGGGAACGAAGCAATGATCAAGGCCTATAGTCTCCAGAACGAACGTCTGAATTCAGTCGCGCTGGCATCTGTTGACCAGGACGCAATCGTCTGGGTCGATATGCTTTCCCCCTCACCGGAGGAAGAGAGGACCGTCGAAGCATGGCTCGGGATCGCAATTCCGACGCGTGCCGACATGGAAGAAATCGAAATCTCAAGCCGGCTCTATAGCGAAGACGGCGCGCACTACATGACGGCAACCCTGCCGGCGCGGGCAGACGGCGACCAGCCGGAGATGGGGCCCGTAACCTTCATTCTCAGTCCCGCAGGCACGCTGGTCACACTTCGATTCCACGAACCCAGCGCCTTCCAGATCCTCCCCCAGAGAGCGGCGAAAGCCGCCCTTGGGTGCAACAATGGTGAGGCGGTGCTGATCAATCTTCTGGAAGTCATCACTGACCGGCTTGCCGACATTCTGGAAAGGGCGGGCCGCGAAATTCTGGAACTTTCGAAAGGCATTTTTCATCCTTCCGAAAAGAAGGCCTCCAAACGCGACCGTAACTTCCAGATCCTCCTTCGCCGGATTGGCCGCAAAGAGGATCTGATCTCAAAACTGCAGGACAGTCTTCTCACCATGCAGCGTCTTTCCGGCTTCCTGAGCGCGGTCTCGGGCCGCAGCGGCAAGGACGAACGCGCGCGCATCAAAACCCTTTCGCGCGACATCGCCTCGCTTGCCGATCATACGACAGGGCTTTCACAGAAGATCGGTTTTCTGCTTGATGCGACCCTTGGCATGATCAGCATCGAACAGAGCGCCATCATCAAGATATTCTCCGTGGTGGCCGTCATCTTCCTTCCGCCGACGCTTGTCGCCTCGGTCTATGGCATGAACTTCGATATCATGCCGGAACTGCATTGGCCGCTCGGCTATCCCTTCGCCCTTGGGCTGATGGTGCTCTCCGCTCTTCTGCCCTTCTGGTATTTCAAACGCCGCGGCTGGCTCTAGAGCATCGGACCGAAAAGTGGAATCCGATTTTCGGATTATTCCGATGCTCCATCAATAGTTTAGATCCTCCTTTGTGCGTCCGAATGGACGCACGGCGATCTAATGCATGTCGCTTTCAAATGAATTCATTTGAAAGTACTATAGCGTCCTTTGCGCGTCTTATAAGACGCGCGGCTCTGTAGCGTCCAAGCCTGGCAATCTTCTCCATCCGGTGCTTGAAGAATGCACTGCTTGCGGCCATAAGGTTCAAGCCTGAACAGGATTGAACCATGACTGACAAAAAGTGGGCGTTTGAAGACCTTGAGCCCGGAGTGACCATCCCCTTCGGCGAAAAAACCGTTGGTGCCGAAGAGATCAAGGACTTCGCACGCCAGTTCGACGCGCAACCCATGCATCTGGACGAAGAAGCGGGGAAAGCCAGCATTCTTGGCGGCCTATCGGCCTCCGGCTGGCATAGCTGCGCCATCTTCATGCGCATGCTCTATGACGCGTTGTTGGTGGACTCCACCTCGCAGGGCTCTCCAGGCATCACCGAGGCCCGCTGGAGGCGTCCTGTGATCGCCGGCGACACACTGACGGGGAAAGCCACCGTGCTCGAACGGCGGGCATTGAAATCGCGGCCCGGCATCGGTCTCGTCACTTTCCGGCATCTGATCACCAACCAGCGCGGCGAAACGGTGATGGAGATGGAGAACCCGATCATGTTCAGAATGCGCAATACGGGAGACGCGGCATGAGCCTCGATCGGTTTCTGCGCTTAGGCGAAACAATAACGCTGGGCACTCATACGTTTACAGCCGACGAGATCATAGCGTTCGGTCGCCAGTTCGATCCGCAACCGTTTCACACCGATGCAGAGGCAGCGCGCGACAGCGTGTTCGGCCGTCTATGCGCCTCCGGCTGGCATACATGCGCCATGTGGATGCGGTACAATCTGATCGGCATCGAACGCGATGCGTTCGGCCCGTGGGAAGGACCCGGCGAGAAACCCGAATTCGGCCCTTCGCCCGGCTTTTCCAATCTGAAATGGTTGAAGCCTGTCTACGAGGGAGACACGATCACGTTCACGCGGGCCGTGACCGGCCATCGTCCCCTGGCCTCCCGCCCCGGCTGGCATCTGGTCTCGCTTTCCGCTGCGGCACACGGCGCAGATGGCGAGCCCGTGATGAGCTTTGAAAACGGGGTGCTGATGAAAGCCGGCTGAACCGGTCTCACTCGCCCTCAAAAGCGATCAATGTGTGAACATCGACGCCAAGCGCTTCCAGCTTGGCCCGTCCGCCAAGATCAGGCAGGTCTATCACGAAACAGGCTGCCACGATGTCGGCCCCCATCTGCGTGAGGAGCTTGACCGCACCTTCGGCGGTTCCACCGGTGGCAATGAGGTCATCAACCAGAATGACCTTTTCGCCCGGCGTCACCGCATCCTTGTGCATCTCCATTTCGTCGATGCCATATTCGAGACTGTAGGCAACGCGCACCGTGTCGTGCGGCAGCTTGCCCTTCTTGCGGATCGGCACAAAACCCGAAGAGAGCTGGTGCGCAATCGCGCCTCCAAGAATGAAGCCACGTGCCTCAATGCCGGCGACCTTGTCGACCTTGGCACCCGCATAGGGATGGACCAGTTCGTCCACGGCCCGGCGAAATGCGCGCGCATTGCCAAGCAAGGTCGTGATATCGCGAAACAGAATGCCCGGCTTCGGATAATCCGGAATGGTGCGGATCGCGGAAAGAAGCGTGTCTTGAAGTGTCTGAGAAGCTGCCATGTGCCCTGCCCCGGTTCAGATAGTTCTTGCCGCGTTGCGAAGCAAAAGAAAAGGGCGCTTCAAGCGCCCTTCCTGTTTTTTCTTGCCTTGCAGGCGCCTTAATGGACGTCCGCCCAGATCTTGCGTTTGGTGAGATACATCAGTCCACCAAAGAGCAGAAGGAAGACCATGACCACAAATCCGGTGGACTTGCGGGCTTCCAGGTGGGGCTCGGCCGCCCACATGAGGAACGCTGCAACGTCACGGGCATACTGGTCAACGGTCTCGGGCGCGCCGTCATCGTAGGTGACCATGCCTTCAGAAAGCGGAGGTGCCATTGCAAGCGAGGCCGAGGAAATGAAATACGGATTGTAGTAGGTGCCTTCCGGAACCTCGTGCCCGTGGGAATCTTCCTCATAGCCCGTGAGAAGAGCGTGGATATAATCCGGACCAGCTTCGGCATACTGTGTGAAGATGTCGAAGACGAAGGTCGGGAAGCCACGTTCCACGGCGCGCGCCTTGGCGATCAGCGAAAAGTCCGGTGGAACCGCTCCATTGTTAGAGGCGGCTGCCTGCTGCGGGTTGGCGAACGGTGCCGGGAAACGGTCAGACGGCTTTGCAGCACGCATGAACATGTCTCCGGAATCATCCGGGCCATCCTCGACCTCGTATTCGGCTGCGATCGCACGAACCTGGGCCTCAGAATAGCCCAGATCCTCAAGATTGCGGAAGGCCACAAGGTTCATCGAGTGACAGGCCGCACAGACCTCACGGTAAACCTTGAATCCGCGCTGCAACTGGCCCTTGTCATAGGTTCCGAATGGGCCAGCGAAGGACCAGTCCTGTTCGACCGGCTTCTTGATCGGATACTCGGCCGCGTTCGCTGCCGTGACCGCTGCCAGGCCGAGGCCGAGCGCAGCCAATCCGTTGAGGATGCTTTTCATTGCGAAAATCCCTTTGCGCATTCTCTCGCTCAGCCCTTTGCCTGTTCTGTGGCCGGTACGCCGGCGGACTTCTTCTCCAGCACCGCTTCTGTGATGGAATTGGGCAACCGGCGGGGCCTCTCGACCAGGCCGAGAACCGGCATGATCACGATGAAGAAGGCGAAGTAGTAAAGCGTCGCCACCTGAGCCATCGCCACATAGGTGCCTTCTGCCGGGCGGGAGCCGAGCCAGCCCAGGAAGATTGCATTGACGACGAAGAGCCAGAAGAACAGCTTGTACCAGGGACGATAAACCGCCGAACGGACCTTCGAGGTATCGAGCCACGGCACGACGAAGAGAACCGCGATAGCGCCGAACATGGCCAGAACACCACCGAGCTTGGAATCGATAGGCCCGATGTTGAAGGTGATGGCGCGCAGGATCGCGTAGAACGGCAGGAAGTACCATTCCGGAACGATGTGCGCCGGGGTCTTCAGCGCGTCAGCCTCGATGTAGTTATCCGGGTGACCAAGGAAGTTCGGAATGTAGAAGACGAAATAGGCGAACAGAGCCAGGAACACGACCATGGCGAACGCATCCTTGACGGTCGCATAGGGCGTGAAGGCCACGGTGTCGGTCTTCTGCTTCACTTCGATGCCGGTCGGATTGGTCTGACCGGTGACATGCAGCGCCCAGACATGCAGCACGACGACGCCGGCGATCATGAAGGGCAGAAGGTAGTGGAGCGAGAAGAAGCGGTTCAGCGTCGGATTGTCGACCGCGAAGCCGCCGAGCAGAAGCTGCTGAATCCAGTCACCCACAACGGGGATGGCCGTGAAGAAGCCGGTGATCACCGTCGCGCCCCAGAAGCTCATCTGGCCCCAGGGAAGCACGTAACCCATGAAAGCGGTCGCCATCATGAGGAGATAGATGATGCAGCCGAGGATCCACAGGAGCTCTCGCGGCGCCTTGTAGGAACCGTAATAAAGGCCGCGGAAGATGTGCACGTAGACGGCGATGAAGAACATCGACGCGCCATTGGAGTGCAGGTAGCGGATCAGCCAACCGGAGTTGACATCACGCATGATCTTCTCGACCGAGTTGAAGGCCACCTCGGTGTTGGCGGCATAATGCATCGCCAGCACGATGCCGGTCACGATCTGCGCGACCAGCATCAGCGTCAAAATGCCACCGAATGTGTAAGCATAGTTGAGATTGCGTGGCACCGGATAGGCCACGAAAGAATCATAGACCAGACGCGGAAGCGGCAAACGCGCATCCATCCAGCGGCCGAGGCCGGTCTTGGGCGTATAGGTCGAATGTCCAGCGCTCATAGAAAATCCCCTCTCGCCGAGCCTTAGCCGACCTGAATGACGGTGTCGGACACGAATTCAAATGTCGGAACCGCAAGGTTTTCCGGAGCCGGGCCTTTGCGGATACGGCCGGCGGTGTCGTAGTGCGAACCATGGCATGGGCAGAACCAGCCGCCGAAATCGCCGGCCTGGCCAAGCGGCACACAGCCGAGATGCGTGCAAACGCCGACCATCACCAGCCAGTTTTCCTTGCCCTCGCCCGCAGAACGGTCGATGTCAGTGGCAGGCGCGTCAGCGGCGATGTT
Organism: Nitratireductor sp. ATLC21; assembly: GCF_057196525.1. Taxonomy (NCBI): domain Bacteria; kingdom Pseudomonadati; phylum Pseudomonadota; class Alphaproteobacteria; order Hyphomicrobiales; family Phyllobacteriaceae; genus Nitratireductor; species Nitratireductor sp. ATLC21. The sequence goes on from NZ_JBXUOU010000001.1 coordinate 1,136,157, forward strand.
GGCGTTGCGCGCCACGGGATCCTTCAGATCCTCCAGTGCGACCGCCCGCGCTTCCTCGATTTCCTTTTCCGTCCGGTTGCGGATGAACACAGGCCGGCCACGCCATTTGACGGTCAGGGACATGCCAGGCTCAACGCCGGACACATCAACCTGGATTGACGCCAGTGCGCGGGTGGAGGCATCGGGCTGCATCTGGTCGATGAACGGCCATGCAACACCAGCCGCACCGACGGCACCGGCAACGCCTGTTGCGACGTAAAGAAAGTCACGCCTTGTATGTTCGGTCGAATCGGTAGCGCTCACGGGACTGCGATCCTTTCACCTTGAGTCGGCCGGTGGGGACGCCTTATTGCACTCGAACCCAAGCAAACTCCCGCGCATGACGGAAACTGCCCGGTTCTACCCCCGGCATTTTTCGATGGTTTCTATGCGCCACGCAGGAACTTGTCCAGACGGGGGCGACCCTACAGGGCAGATTGTCGCGGGGAAAACGCAGCGAATAAAGATGACTTAAAAACTCCTATTTTTCAATACGGGCGCTTTTGCCAAGTTTCGGTCGCCGATCTCTCGCCCTCAAAGCGGCGCGACTGCCTCAAAGGTAAAGATGGAAGCACCCGGCGCCAAAGCGCTCTCGGTCCGATAGTCCGCAAAGACATTAACCTCGGCGAAGCCGGCAGAGCGCAATGCCAGCTCGAATTCCAGGAGCCCCCAGAGACGCAGGTGAAAAAGCTGGATCTCGCTGGCCACGAGTCGGCCTTCGCGCCAATGCTCGTAACGCAGCTGCGAAAGCGTTGTCTGGCGCTGGAAACAGGTTTCCACCCGGCTTTCGACGAGTGTAAGCAGGTCATCCTTCGTCTGCCAGTGCCGCGCCGCGAGCGCGGTGTCGGCAAGACATGCCAATGCATCGAGATCGAGGATCAGCCGGCCGCCGGGGAGAAGCGCCTTGCGGAAACGCTCAAGCACGGTCAGCGCCTGCCGCGGCTCCGTGATCAACTGGAAGGAACCCGCAGGAATGATGACAGCACCGAACCGCGTTTCATATTCGAAATCCTCGAAGCGTGCGATGTCGACCGGTGACGGCAGGCTGCGCGCCTCACATTCCCTACGGCAGTAGGCCACCATCTCCTCGGAAGCATCGAAACCGCGAACATCAAACCCGGCCTCAAGAAGCGGGATGAGAACACGGCCATTACCGGCTGCAGGCTCGAGCACCGGACCGGTGCAGCCCGCCAGGCGGTCGCGATAGAACTCAATATCCCCGAAAGAGCGGCCTATGGGTTTGTCGAGATGATAAACCCACGAGGCCAGCGTACCGTAAGCGTTTTCCATGGCGCCGTCTTTCCTGTCTGCCATTGCTGGCAGGCCAGTGCCACGAACCCCTGACGGCAGCAAGCGGGCCAGACCGCGACATCCAGCAGGCCAGCGCTCAACGCGTCCCTATACGCGCCCCGAGGCGCACCAATACCCTGCCAGGGATCGACAGCTCGGCAATCACGTCGTCATGTCTGCGCAGGCCACAAAGCTCACGCTGGATGAAATAAAAATGCACCGCTTCGGCGGCGGCGTGAAGACGGCGGTCCACATCCTCTCCATCGGCGGGGTCTGCCTCGGCAAGATGCATGAGTGCCTTTTCGGCAATTCGACCGGCATGGCCGAGCGATGACGCCTGCTCGGCCACAATCTCGTTTTGCAGCACTGTATCGCCACTGACGGGATGAACCATGAGGCCGGTCACGGTGCTGGGTGGTTTCAGCATGTCAGGAGCCGCTCTTGTATCGCTCGACAATCAAAACGTTTGCCGAGTATTCTGCCGCGTCTCACAACCGCGTTCAACTCAGGGCACGAACCATGACGCTGATCGAGCTTGGAACCTTCACATTGGTTGCCGCACTTCTTGTCATGTCGCCGGGCCCGAATGGCGTGTTGATTGCCAAGACAGTCCCCACTTCAGGCAAAGCGGCCGGTTTTGCCAACATCGCCGGGTTCTTCGCAGCGTTCTACGTTCATGGCGCTTTGTCGATCCTCGGCATTTCGATCATTCTGGTGCAGTCAGCCCAGCTGTTCTTCATCGTAAAAATGCTGGGTGCGGCCTATCTCTGCTATATCGGTATGAAAGCGCTTTGGCAGGCTTGGCATGGCTTTGCGTCACCGCTTGAGGTGACCCCTGCCAAACGCCGGCGCACACTCATACGCGCGGCATTCGAAGGGTTTCTGACCAACGCGCTCAACCCAAAAGTATCGATGTTCTACCTGGCGGCATTTCCGCAGTTCATTCCGGCCAATGCCGACGCCACCCTCTGGGCCTTCGCGCTCGTGGTGATCCACTCGCTTCTGAACATCGTGTGGTTCTCCTCGCTCGTGCTTCTGTTTTCGGGCCTCAAGACGATCGGCAGCAATGTCCGCATGCAGCGCGGGCTGAAAGCGCTCACTGGCACGGTGTTTATCGGTTTCGGCCTGAAACTCGCGACCATGCGCCCATAGGGCTGTCTCAGGCAGCGCCCGCCTGTGCCAGCGGCGCGCGTTGCCTGACCTGGGTCAGCATGAGCCCGACGAGAACAAGTGCTGCAGCCACCATGCGCATCGGGCCAAAAGTTTCGCCGAGAAACAGGGCTGACGAGCTCATCCCGAAAATCGGCACCAGCAAGGAAAATGGCGCAACCCGCCCCGCACCATAGGTTCTGATCAACATTCCCCATACAGCGAAACCGAAGATCGTTGCGGCGTAAGCGATATAGATGACCGCGCCAACGCCGGTCCAGTTGATGTTGGACAGCGCGGCCATATCCGCCTCCCAGCCTTCGATCATGAGAGAAAGGGCAAATAGCGGGATCGGTGGAATGAGGCTCACATGGACCATCAGGCGAAACATGTCGACCTTGCCAGCCTGCTTCATCAGAAGATTGGAAATCGCCCACATGAAAGCGGCGGCGATCCCCAACGCCAGGCCCGTGATCGTGATGCTTGCGTCTACCGTCAGCGCAATCAGGGCAATCCCGCAGAAGGCGACGAAAATACCGAGAAGCTGCATGCGTGTCGGCCGTTCACCCAGCACGAACGCCGCAAGCATGATGGTGAAAAACGCCTGTGACTGAAGCACGAGCGAGGATAATCCGGCAGAAAGCCCGACATCCATGGCCAAGAACAGGAGCGTGAACTTGACGATGCCCAGCACGACCCCAATGGCGATGACATAGCGCCAGGCGATCACAGGTCTCGGCACGAAAAAGGCAAGGGGCAAAGCCGCCGCCGCAAACCGCAACGCGGAAAAAAGTATTGGCGGAAAATTGTCAATGCCGACCTTGATGACGACGAAGTTGAAGCCCCAGACGGCAGTCACCAGAAGCGCCAACAGGATATGGGGCAGTTTCATGTGCATTGTCCTCGGGCGGGGAAGCAGCCTTCGCTAAAGACCCCACCCGTTCACAACTTTCAAATCAAAAACACTGCCGCTTATCGATCAGCGAGATTGAACCCCATACTGGCTCAGGGCCATTTCACCTCGGGCGGCAAGCTGGACAGGATGGAATTGACGTTGCCCCCGGTCTTGAGACCAAAGATCGTGCCCCGGTCATAGAGCAGGTTGAACTCCACATAGCGGCCTCGCCGCACCAGTTGCTCCTCGCGGTCAGCTTCCGTCCAATTGGTGTTGAAGTTCTTGCGCACCAGATGCGGATAGACGACTGCGAAGGCACGTCCCACATCACGGGTGAAGTCGAAATCGGCCTGCCAGCCCCCCTTATCCTCCGGCGAGCGCAGCCAATCGTAAAAGATACCGCCAATGCCGCGCGGCTCCTGACGGTGCGGCAGGTAGAAATACTCGTCACACCAGGCTTTGTACTTTTCGTAATCGACGATGGCTGCGTGGCGTTCGCAGACGAAACGCATGGCCTTATGGAAGGCCTCCGTATCAGGATCCTCCTGAGTACGGCGACGGTCGAGAACCGGTGTGAGATCAGCCCCGCCCCCGAACCACTGGCTGGTGGTGACCACCATGCGGGTGTTCATGTGAACGGCCGGCACATGCGGGTTCTGCGGGTGGGCGATCAGCGAAATCCCTGAGGCCCAGAAGCTCGGATCGCGATCCGCGCCCGGGATTTGCTTTCGAAATTCGGGCGAAAACTCACCATGGACGGTGGACACGTGAATGCCAACCTTTTCAAACACCCTGCCGTGCATAATCGACATGACGCCACCACCACCCTTACCGCCTTCCCGCTCCCAGGGGGTGCGCTCAAAGCGGCCGGGCGTGCGTGTTGACAGTGGACCGGTCAGCGCGTCCTCGAGTTCCTCAAAGGCAGCGCACAGCCTGTCGCGCAGTTCCTCGAACCAGGCGCGCGCAGCGACTTTCTTGTCTTCGATATTCTCCGGCAAACCGGCAGGCAGCTCTGGTCGTTCCATCATCTTCCCTTTGGCCCGATCCTACGCGACGCTGCGGCAGGCGGACAGCCCTACAAATGACTCGCAATTTTCAACCGCGTTGCCTAAGCTTCTTATCCATCGGGTCAAGGAGTTCTTTTGTGCGAGTGCCCGCAAAACCACCGCTGGAGGGGCTGAAACGCAGCCTCGACAAACACCGCGCCAGGGCAAGCCGCCTGCCACGCGATGGTTTTTTGCGGGAGAGTTTTTCGCTGCCCCGTGCGCAAGCCCGGGAAAAAGCACGGGAATGGCTGGAGCGGTGGCCCAAGCAAGCCTACTGGACCGAAATAGAAAGCTGGTGCGAGCGACCAGGCGATGTGATCGAATTCACGATGCGCCGTTTACCGAGCGCGGACTGAGAAACCACTGCTCTCAAGCAAAAAACGCCAACCCACACGAAGCTTGACTTAAAGTTCACTTGAACTTTTAGGCATCCCTTTCCCGAAAAGGAAAGTGAAATGATGCCACCCAGGATTTATCAAACACACACGCCGGATCGCCATGCATCCTGGCGGGCGCACAAAGAACAACCCGGCCCTTCGATGCGCTGCCTGGGAAACGAAAAGCCGGTTTCATCTTCCCGGTTCGAAGCTTTACCGCAACTGACGCAACGCCTCGCCCGCAGCCATCGCCGCGCTCATGGCCAGATTCAGACTCCGCGCGCCCTTCTCCATCGGGATCACCAGACGGGCATCAGCCGCCTCGTGAACAAAATCCGGTGCTCCAACAGATTCGCGTCCGAAGATCAGAATGTCGCCCTCGATGTAAGAAACCTCGGTGTAATGCATCTGGGCTTTGGTTGTGAAAAGCAGAAGACGGCGCTTTTCCTCCCGACGCCAGCGGTCAAAATCTTCCCACGACGAATGACGGACCAGGGCGGCACGCTCGAGGTAATCCATGCCCGCCCGCTTCAGGTTTTTGTCGGAAAGGTCGAATCCGGCCGGCTCAATCAGGTCGACGGTAAAGCCCAGGCAGGCGGCGAGGCGAAGTATGGCCCCGGTATTGCCCGGGATGTCTGGCTGATAGAGCGCGATACGCATCTGGCTGTGTCTCTCGACATGGCTGGCTGTGGCTTTCCGGTTACACCAGGCAGCGGGCGAACGAAAGAGCACAAAAACAGGTGGCAGTTCTCTGCAACTGTGAGTATAAGCCCACCATTGTCAACGCGAACCACAGGAGAAAAGCATGGATACGCATCGACATTACATGACTTGGCTCCGCGCCTTTGGCCTGAAGGCCTGACGGCGGACACGGTTCGGCTCGCTCCCACCAATTTTTCAGGTAGCTACGTATCGCGGTCCGTCGGGATTTCCTCCCGCTTTTCAAGGACGTTCGCGATGCATAACCGCTTCCCCCGGCGGCCGTTCGGCCGCAACAACGACTTTGTCGTTCCGCACATAGACCCAAACCGCCCCACCTCGCAGGATCGCCGGCTGGAGGCATGGGCTTTGACAATCGGCGCTACGATATCGCCCGATAGACATACTGAACAAAGAAGGGCTCATCGAGGTCAGCTTCCCGACGTGGACATGAAGTTTTCCATGCCGGAGCGCCCCGCCCTTTGGACGATGCTGCGAAAGCTGTTCGAATGACAAGACAGCGGACCATGCAGCCCTCATCGAAACCCGCCCCGCTTCCCTGTGGGGTGGGCCGACGGAGATCAATTTTCCTACAACCCCTGGTAGGTCTTTTGGTGAAAAATCATCTGGCCAAACCCGGCTATGAACGCTATAAGACGCGTCCTATAAACGAAAACCGCTGGAGGCGGCAATGGACAATTCGATGCTTACCTCCTTCGCAGGCCTGCGCCCGTGGAACACGGCGCCGCACCAGGCCTGACGGCGGGTTTCGTTCTTCAGCTTTTTCAACACAGGTAAAGCCGCAGCCGAGCGAATCCGCCGACCGTTTCTTCCGGTTGTCACAAAGGATTTGCATCATGACTGCACACCTTCAAAAAGGGGGCGTGCCGCCCCGCAAGAACAATCTCGCGAAAGCCGACCCGGCCACCCGCGCACTCGAGCGCGGAAACGACGGCGCTCCTGCCACCTTGCTTTCAGGAGCCTTCAAGGCCGCTCTCGGCAGGCCCGCAGGGCCGCCGCATAGTATCGCTCGTGACATGGGCGGTATCGGCCACGCCGCGCCGCTGAGTGCAGGTCCCCTGAAGGGACCGGGCAAGCCGCGAACGAACAGCCCTGCAGCATCCGTGCCGCGCAAGGGCCACAGATAGCCGGGCAACCGGCAATCATCGCTTTTCCGCCAGCCGCCGCCCGCGGAAAAGCTTTTTGAACACAGACAACTATCCCGCGAACGTGATTCAACACATCACGTTCGCGGGCTCCAGAATGAAAGACGCCTGAGACGATGTTTCAATGGTTCGAACAAAGGCTTCAGCCTTTTCCCAACGAAGAACCGCAGGAGCCGCCCCGCACATTCTTCGCCTTTTGCCTGCATTTCACGAAAGGCGCGTGGCCCTATGTCCTGTTGGGTACGTTTCTTGTCGCGGCCATCGCCCTGGCGGAGGTCTGGATGTTCGCCTTTCTGGGCGACATCGTCGACTGGCTATCGGACCGCGACCGGGCCACATTCCTCGATGAGGAAGGGATGCGACTTATTGGCATGGCGGGCTTCATCCTTATCATCCTGCCCGGACTGATCTTGCTTGCCGGTCTCAACAACCACCAGATTCTCATGGGCAACTACCCCATGCGAATCCGTTGGCAAGTGCATCGCTATCTTCTCAAGCAGTCGATGAGCTTCTACCAGGACGAATTCGCCGGCCGCATCGCGACCAAGCTGATGCAAACCGCACTGGCGGTGCGGGAGTGCGTCGTCAAGACCTTCGACGTCTTCAATTACGTCGTGATCTATTTCGTGGGCATTCTGTTTTTGACAGCTTCTGCCGACTGGCGTCTGTCCCTTCCGATCCTTTTCTGGCTCGGCGGCTATATTGCCCTCATGGCTTATTTCATCCCGCGGCTCGGCAAAATCGCCGAAAAGCAAGCCGATGCCCGATCGATAATGACCGGCCGCGTGGTGGACAGTTACACCAACATCCAGACGGTGAAGCTTTTCTCGCACGCACAGCGCGAGGCTGGCTTTGCGCGCGAAGGGATGAATGGGTTTCTGCAGACGGTTTACGCTCAGTTTCGATATGTAACCGGTCTATACGGCCTTCTCTATTTCCTGAACTCGGCCTGCCTTGTCGCGGTGGGATATTTGTCGATCACACTATGGATCGGCGGGGAAATATCGGTGGGCGCAGTGGCGGTTGCCATCGGCCTCGTGCTGAGGCTCTGGAACATGTCGCAATGGATCATGTGGGAGCTGACGGGGCTGTTCGAGAATGTCGGGACCGTGCAGGATGGCATCGGCTCGATTTCGCTGCCGCGTCTGGTGGATGACAAGCCGGACGCGAAAGCGCTTGTCGTCCCGAAAGGCCGGATCGAGTTCGATCGGATCGGCTTCCATTATGGCAAGAAGGGTGGCGTCATCGAAGATCTCTCACTTACGGTGAAGCCCGGTGAGAAGGTCGGGCTCGTGGGCCGTTCGGGCGCCGGTAAGTCCACCCTCGTCAATCTTCTGTTGCGCTTTTATGATCTGGAGCGTGGCCGCATCCTCATCGACGGACAGGATATTTCGGAGGTCACGCAGGATTCGCTGCGGGCCGAAATCGGCATGGTGACACAGGACACGTCCCTGCTTCACCGGTCGGTACGTGACAACATCCTCTATGGTCGACCCGACGCGACCGAAGCGATGATGCTGGAAGCGGCACGGCGTGCCGAAGCGATGGGCTTTATCGGCGGGCTGAGCGATCCGAAAGGACGCAAGGGCTTCGATGCGCATGTGGGTGAGCGGGGCGTGAAACTCTCCGGCGGCCAGCGCCAGCGCATTGCCATCGCCCGTGTCATGCTGAAAGATGCTCCGATCCTCATCCTCGATGAGGCGACTTCAGCGCTCGATTCAGAAGTTGAGGCGGCAATCCAGGAGAACCTCTATCGCCTCATGGAGGGCAAAACGGTGATTGCCATTGCACACCGGCTTTCGACCATCGCTGCAATGGACCGCCTGGTCGTCATGGACAAGGGCCGCATCGTCGAAGAAGGCACGCATGACGAACTGGTGGCTGCCGGAGGGCTTTACGCAAGCCTGTGGCAGCGTCAGTCCGGCGGTTTCCTCGATCTGGACGTAAATGAGGCTGCGGAATGAGCGTAGACGAGAAAAGCAAAGAACCGCCCAGGTCTGAAAGCTGGTGGCGCAGCGTCGAAGGGGTCATCGACCCCTTCGGCGACACCGGGCGCTCCGTGTTGCCCGTCAAGGCGCATGAATTCATCCTTTTCTTCGCACGGCAAGCCAAGTGGCCCTTCATTCTGCTTCTGATCGCCGGCGGCCTGATGGGTGCCGTCGATGCAGGGCTTTACTGGGCGCTTGGCTGGCTGATCGACCTTCTGGACTCCTCTTCGCCACAGACACTGATTGCCGACCACTGGGAAAAACTTGCCGGTTTCCTCGCGCTCCTTCTCATCATCCGTGCAGTGGTGATCATCGGCAACACCATCCTTGAAGAACAGGTGATCGCGCCGGCCTTCTATCAGCGTGTGCGCTGGCAGGCGTTTCGCCGTGTGATCGAACAACCCTATGAATTCTACCAGAACGACTTTGCAGGCCGCATCGCGACCAAAATTCTGCAGGGCGGTGAGGCAACCGGCGACTTCATCATCAACGTTCTGCAAACCATGTGGAGCTTCCTCACCTTCGTCGTGCTGGCCGCTTCGATCCTCACCGTGCTCGACCCGTTCATGGGACTGGTGGTCCTGCTTTGGCTCGTGGCCTATGTGGCGATCGCGCGCTACCTCTTGCCCCCGCTCAGGCGGGCGGGCCGTCGTACAGCCGACCAGCGCTCGATCCTGAACGGGCGGATGGTGGATGCCTTCACCAACATCCTGGCCGTCAAGCTGTTCGACAGCGGACAGCGCGAACATTCCTATGTGCGCGAGGGCATGGCGCATTTTCTGAGTGCCGTTCAAACACTGACGCGCGCCATCACCCGGGTGCGTGTGGCGGTGGCTATCGTCAATGGTTTCATGATGGCTGCGATCTTTATTCTTGCCGTATCGCGCTGGCTGGACAGCGCGATCACCACCGGCGAGATCGCTGCCGCGATGGGCCTCGTCTTCAGGCTCAACCAGATGTCCGGCTGGATGATGTTCAACATCAACGGGCTGATCCGCAACTATGCGACCGTGCAGGATTCCACCACGGTCGTTTCAGTGGAACCGGCTATCCGCGACGCTGATAATGCCAAAGAGATGAAGCGTGCCAAGGGAGACATCCGTTTCGACAACGTCACGTTCAACTATGGCAAGGAAAGCGGCATAATCGAAGGGCTCGATCTGCATATCAAGCCGGGGGAAAGGGTGGCATTGGTTGGACCCTCGGGCGCCGGCAAAACCACGATTGTGAATCTGATGCTGCGGCTCTTTGAGGCCGAGCATGGAAAAATCCTGCTTGACGGGCAGGACATCACCCAGGTGACACAGGCCTCGCTTCGCGCCCAGTTCGGCGTGGTGAGCCAGGAGCCGATGCTCATGCACCGCTCAATCCGCGACAACATCGCCTATGGCCGGGGCAAGGCCAGTGAAGAGGACATCATTGCCGCGGCGAAGCGCGCCTCGGCTCACGAGTTCATCCTTAACGTGTCGGACCCGAAAGGGCGCACCGGCTATGATGCGGTGGTGGGCGAGCGCGGCGTCAAACTTTCGGGTGGTCAGCGCCAGCGTATCGCGATTGCAAGAATGATGCTGAAGAATGCACCCATCCTCATCCTCGACGAAGCGACTTCGGCGCTCGATTCCGAGATCGAAGCCGTGATCCAGGAAAATCTTGAGCGACTTATGGAGAACAAGACGGTAATTGCTGTCGCTCATCGTCTTTCGACCATCGCCGCCCTCGATCGGATCATCGTGCTTGATCAGGGACGTATCGTGGAGGAAGGCTCCCATGAGGCGTTGGTGGAACGGGACGGACTTTACGCACAGCTTTGGAAACGCCAGTCAGGCGGCTTTCTGGGCGGAAGGATGGCGGCGGAGTAGGCAGTTCGGCACCAGCAGTCGCAGGCGCAAAGTGTCGAGCAGGCTCCACCATCCTTGCGTTCGCGGTCCTGTCCATGGGCAAGTCGGCCAACTCCTCCATCGACATTGTGCGCAAAACCGGATGAGCCAGCGGATCGTGCTGCCATTCAAGTTCTGCGAGCGCCCTGCGCGCCCGCCGGTAACGGGTCCTGAAAGCCTGAATTCTTATCCAGAAAAACTGTATCATAGCATTCCCTTTCTCGAGGAATGGCGTGTTCAGGAGCCAGAATCTGCTCGGATGCGATGATTTTCAATGGAGATTGCCTATCGGATACTTTAGAAAAACTGCATGAAACATCTGCCAAGGGTTCACCTGAACGGACTACGCGCCGTCGAAGCGGTCGGTCGCGGCGGCTCATTAAGCGCTGCCGCAGAAGAGCTGGGCGTATCGGTCGGAGCCGTCAGCCAACAGGTGGTGAAGACCGAGGCGCAGCTCGGCGTCGCGATTTTCGAGCGGACGGGACGCGGCATTCGCCCGACTGCGCTGGGACGCCAGTTCATCGAGCGGCTGGGCATAGGGTTTCAAGCGCTCGATTCAGCTGTAGCGCTAACGCGCCATGACACGGATTCAGTGCTGACGATTTCCGTCGCCCCGGTCTTTGCCGCGAAATGGCTGGTACCCCGTCTTGCCGGCTATGCAAGAGCACACCCAGAAACCAAGCTCCGACTTGAAGCCTCAATCGGTCTGGTACATCCCGACAGCACGGACATCGACCTTGCGATCCGTGTCGGCGAGGGAAATTGGCCGGATGTGCGCGCAGAACATCTTTTGCCGCAGGAAGTTTTTCCCGTCTGTGCCCCTTCGATCGCCAGGCATCTGAAAACACCGGAAGACGTCCTGACCGCCCCCATCATCCGTGACGCCAATTCCAACATCGAGTGGGATGTGTGGCTAAAACCGCTTGGCCTGGACGAGCGGGATCTGGCGGAAGGCGATACGTTTACCGACGCAGCGCTCTGTCTTGATGCGGCTATTGCCGGACAGGGCGTAATGCTTGCCTGGCACACGCTTGCTCATGATGCCCTGCGCGGCGGTCAACTCGTCGCCCCCTTCCGCGAACGCGCCAAGACACGCTTTAGCTATTGGCTGATCACATCCCAAAACAGGCCTGAGCCAGCCAAGGTCCGCAATTTCAAGACGTGGCTACGAAGCGAGATAGAACGGATGCTGGCGGAATAACCGTTGGGTTTACAGTAACAATCCACGCGGACTGCTGACGGTTTTTCCTTCGGCAACCTCTTGCCGCATTCCGTGTTATAGTTCATGGCACGCATAAACTGAGAACAGGAGGATCGTCTCATGAAGGAATTTCATTGCGGCTCGCTCGTTCCAGGCTGCGACTGGCACACCCGCCACGAAGAAGAGGCGGAGGTCATTCGCCGTGCAGCCGAGCATATGCGCGAAGCTCACGGCGAAACCGTGATCCGCGAGAGCATGGTTGAAGCCATTCGCTCACGCATCGCAGAGGCGCGCAACGCGGCCTGACCACGCTTGTTTCACCGACCTTTTCAGCCGGTGGACGAGATCATCAAGGCGGCGCGCTCAAGCAGCGCGTCGCGTTTCAACGAAAAATCAGACGCGATCCACTCTTCCTCCAGCAGGGAGAGAACCTCTCCAACGGCCTTCCCTTTTTGCAGCCCGAGTTTTGCGAGATCGGTCCCATCGACCGGGAGTGATGGCTTTTGCCATGCTTCAGCGAGCTTCATGAGGCGAGTATAACCGGCTGCCTCCATCAGCGCCTTGTCGTCTTCCGATGCTCGCGCACGAGCACTCACCAAAGCCAACTTCAGACGCCACCAGAGGCCATTTGGTTCTGCTTTGTAGGCGAGTTTCCTGAAACCGCTCTCGCTCAAATCCGCCGAGGGTACCGGTGCACTCGCCCAATCCGAAAGGTCTTTCTTCTCAGCATTGGACAGGCGCAGACGCTTTCCCAGTTCCAAAATTCGAGGTTCATGGGGCGGGATGATCGCAGCAAGCCGAAGCAATGGGTCCGGCCGCCAGCCGAGCGTCTGCTCCGCCTGGATCAGCGGAGCGATGGTGTCGATTCCCCATTTTTCCGATTCGGGAAGAATTTTCGTCAGAACCCCTGTCTGGCGCATCCAGAGGAGAGCACGTGAGGGATCCGGCGCCGAGAGGAGTTTTTTAAGTTCCGCCCAGACACGTTCGGCCGACAACCGTTCCAGCCCATCGCGATGACGTGCACAGGCCTTGAGCCCCGCCGCATCAGGGCGGCCTCGCCCATACCAGGCAAAAAAACGGAAAAACCGCAGGATGCGCAGATAATCCTCAGTGATCCGGGTATCGGCGTCGCCAATGAAGCGCAGGGTCTGGCTTTGGAGATCCTCAAGGCCGCCCACCAGATCGATGATCTCGCCATTCGCGCGCGCATAAAGCGCGTTGATGGTGAAGTCACGCCGCTCGGCATCGCTGCGCCAATCGCGGCCGAAAGTGACATGCGCATGACGGCCATCGGTCTCCACATCCGCGCGCAGCGTGGTCACTTCGTAGGCCTGCCCCTCCGCGATAACCGTAACGGTTCCGTGGTCGATGCCGGTGGGCGCGGTGCGGAAGCCGGCGCCCCGCGCCCGACGCACCGTCTCATCCGGCTGCGTGGTGGTGGCGATATCAATGTCGGTGACTATTTGGCCAAGCAGCGTGTTGCGCACAGCTCCACCAACGACACGCGCCTCATCACCGCCCGTAGACAGTGCTTCCAGCAGCGCCTGTAGCTTTTTATCGGACAGCCATTCCGAATCTAAAATCAATCGCTTGTCCATCAAGCATAAAGTCTTTCGTAAAGAGTGCGAATGATGCCGGCCGTAACACCCCATATGAAGCGCTCACCGAAGGGCATGGTATAATAGAACCGTTCCTTTTCCTGCCACAGACGACTTTCGCGCCGATGATTGGCGGGGTCCATCAAGAAGGCCAGCGGCACTTCGAAAGCGGCATCCACCTCGTCAGGGTTGATGCGCAGATCAAAGCCTGGTTGCACGATGCCAAGGACCGGAGCAATACGGTATCCGCTCCCGGTGGAATAGTCGGGCATGCGGCCGACCACATCGACCGCATTGGGAAGAAGGCCGATCTCCTCGTCTGCCTCGCGCAAGGCCGCGGCCTCCGGCGACGCGTCCTCCGGATCGATACGCCCACCCGGAAAAGCTATCTGGCCTGAGTGACTGCGAAGCGACTGAGTGCGTTGGGTGAGGATCACCGACGCGCCATCCGCATGGTCAACGACCGGTATGAGCACGGCGGCATCACGCAGCCCAGGTCGCACGATCATTTCACGCAGGTCGGGATTCAGGCTGTGATCGCCGTAATCTTCCGCTCCCGCGGGTCCCTGCTGGCGCGCCGCGCGACGGCGAAATTCTTCCGCCGAATAAAGAGTTTTCGAGATGCTCGTCATGGTCATTGCGACAGCCTATGCAACGCGTCAGCGGGCATGACAGGAAACACTGCGCCGCGCGAGCGGATCGCGAACATCATGCGCCCGTCGATCTCGATCTCCTCCCCGACCTCCACCAACTCATACAAAACAGAGCGTGCGACAAGAGCTTCAAGCCTTCCGCGCACATGCAGATATGGCTTCAATCCGCCTGTATCCGGCTGATCCACGAAGCGCAATTCGTGCCCGGGACCGGCTTCGACCACATCACCGACATTTGTGCGGAAGGTAAGCGCTTGCGCCTCTCCTTCACCGGTCACAACCATCTCCACTGCAAGAAACGGCGCATCTTCAACGCGAATGCCGACTTTTTCCACCGGAGTGACGAGATAGGTCTTGCCGTCCTCGTCCTTGCGCAGAACGGAGGAGAAAAGCTGAACCAGCGCCGGTCGTCCGATCGGTGTTCCCATGTAGAACCAGGTGCCATCGGCGCGAATCTCCATATCGAGATCGCCACAAAACTCGGGATTCCAGCGCTCCACCGGCGGTACGCCCTTGCCCGAACGGGCAGCGCGCGCGATCATGGCTTCCAGGCTGGCAGTGTCGGCGGCTCCCGCGAGGCTTGACGGGCTCTTGCTCGTTTTCTTGTTCATGGTCACGAAATAGTCACTGTTGTTTCGCTTGTCAGCCTTGTTGAGTGTTTTAAGTTTGCCAAAGGGACGTGAAGGCACGAATCGCTCCAGACACGTGCCGGTGTGGTCCGTTCCTGCTGCCCTTTAGTCCCCCGGGGCCTTTAACGAGGATCGAGACGGCATGACCATTGTTTCCAACAACGAAGTTCCGGGCAAAAAGCCCATGAGCGACAAGGAAATGGTCGCTGAAGCCGAACGTGCGCTATCAGATATAGCAATGGTGCGCGAAGGCGTCGGGCAGGTGATTTTCGGTCAGGAAGCGGTGGTGGAACGCACGCTTGTGGCGATCCTCGCCGGCGGCCATGCACTGCTTGTCGGAGTACCCGGGCTCGCGAAGACGAAACTCGTGGAGACACTCGGCGTTGTGCTCGGTCTCGATGCACGACGCATCCAGTTCACACCGGATCTGATGCCGTCCGATATTCTGGGTTCGGAAGTGATGGAGCAGGACGAGAAGGGCAAGCGCTCGTTCCGCTTTCTGCCCGGTCCGATCTTCTCACAGCTTCTGATGGCGGACGAGATCAACCGTGCCAGCCCGCGCACCCAATCCGCGCTTCTCCAGTCGATGCAAGAATATCACGTGACTGTGGCCGGCCACCGGCACGACCTGCCCTCGCCCTTCCATGTGCTCGCGACGCAGAACCCGCTGGAGCAGGAAGGCACCTATCCTTTGCCGGAAGCACAGCTTGATCGCTTTTTGATGCAGGTGGACATTCTCTACCCCGAGCTCGACGCCGAGCGACGCATCCTTCTCGAAACCACGGGCACGGATGAAGCTGAGGCAAAGAACGCGCTTTCGCCGGAGCGGCTGAAGGAAATCCAGATGCTGATCCGCCGTATGCCCGTGCCCGAGAGCGTGGTCGATGCGATTCTGCAACTGGTGCGCACGGCGAGGCCCGGCGTCGGCAACCCTGACACGGACCGCCATGTGGCATGGGGCCCGGGCCCTCGCGCCAGCCAGGCTCTGACGCTCTGTGCCCGTGCCCGGGCGCTCTATGATGGCAGGCTCGCCCCCTCCGTGGATGACGTGCGGGAGCTGGCCGAACCTGTGCTTCAACATCGGATGGCATTGACCTTCGCGGCGCGCGCGGAAGGCATGACCGTGCGCGACGTGATCCGGCGCCTCGTGAAGGCGCTCGATTGATGGGCACCGCGCTCCAGATAGGATCTTGATGGTAAAGATCGGCGAAGTTTCCAAACCGGTCGCATCGAGCGATGCGCTGGTTCGCGCGCGTGCGCGAGCCGCGCTGATGCCTGACCTGCTTGTGGATGCAAAGCGCGTTGCCAACAACGTGATCGCCGGCTGGCACGGACGACGCAAACGCGGAATAGGCGAGAACTTCTGGCAGTTCCGTCCCTATGTGGAGGGCGAGGCTTTTTCACGCATCGACTGGCGGCGCTCCGCACGCGACGACCATCTTTATGTGCGGGACCGCGAATGGGAGGCGGCTCACACGGTGTGGCTCTGGGCCGACCCATCGCCTTCCATGCTCTACAAATCATCCCTGGCGCCAACGCCCAAGGAAGCGCGAGCGCTCGTGCTGACCTTTGCGCTGGCAGAACTCTTGTCGCGAAGCGGCGAGCGAATCGCGTGGCCCGGCGTCACCGATCCGTTTTCCGCCCGAAATGGAGCAGAGCGGCTGGCGGCCCAGATCATGCACACCCCCGACCTGCCGGCCCGGCCCGACCTTCTGCAGATCCGCCGTTTCTCGGACGTGGTTCTGGTGAGCGACTTTCTCGATCCGGTGGAAGAAACCATCGCCTGGCTTGACCAACTGGCGAGCCGGGGCGCACGCGCCCATCTTGTCGAGGTGGTCGACCCGGCGGAAGAAAGCTTCCCCTACACCGGTCGCACTGAATTTTCCGACCCTGAAACGGGCGAAAAACTGACAGCGGGCCGCGCCGAAACACTGGCAGAAGATTATCGGCGACTTTATCTCGCTCGACGTGAGGAACTGGCTTTCTGGTGCAAGCGGCTCGGCTGGAGCTATACCGTGCACCACACGGACAAGCCTGCTGCGCAGGCGCTGGTCACCGTACACAATGCCATGAGCGCCGATGCCGGCTTTGGAATGGAGAGGGGCTTGTGAACTGGCTTTCTCTCTCTTTTGCGCAACCTTTCCTGCTTTGGGGGCTGATCGCCCTGCCGGTGATCTGGTGGCTTTTGCGCCTGACACCGCCACGGCCACAGACCGAAACCTTTCCGCCGCTGAAAATTTTGGCGCGAATCGCAAAACGCGAGGAAATACCGCACAAGAGTCCGTGGTGGCTGACATTGCTCAGGCTGATGCTCGCCGCACTGGTTATTTTCGCCCTGGCCGACCCGGTGTTGAACCCGCGCGAGAAGGCAGCGGGCGAAGGCTCGGCACTGGCCGTCGTGCTCGACAATGGCTGGGCTGCAGCTCCTGAGTGGGACGAACGTGTGGCCACGGCGGCGCGTCTGATCGAGGATGCCCGCGTCAATCAACAGCCAGTCGTCCTGGCGCTGACAGCTGAAGAGCAGAACCAGGAGATCGGACCTTTCGATGCCAATACGGCGCTGGAGCGTCTCAACGCAGCGCAACCGCGTCCCGTCCCCGGCAATCGGCCGGCCACCTATGGCCGGGTCGCTGAAGCGCTGGATGATTTTCCGGGCGCCGTTGTTGCTGTTCTGACCGACGGTCTGGCCATGAGTGGGGATGAAGCCGCCTTCAGCGCGCTTTTCTCCGGCAGCCCGGGAGAGGTCTTGTGGGCACAACCAGATCGGCTCGACTTGCTCGCAGCGACGGATACGCAAAACACGGCGGAGGCCTTCGAAATCACGGCAACACGCCCGCAAAACGATACAGGGCCGCGTCAGGCCGTTGCCTATGCGAGTGACGAGAGAGGCCGACGCATCGCCGAAACGACAATCACGTTCGGCGCGGGCGAAACCCGGGCGACGGGCGCCATGCGTCTTCCCTTCGAGCTGCGAAACGACTTCGTGTCTGTGGGGATCGAGGGCCAGAACCAGGCCGCCGGCCTGAGGGTTCTCGATGAGAACAGCAAGCGCCGGCGCATCGGCCTGATTTCACAGAGCGAAGCGGACCAGGCTCAGCCGCTGCTTTCGCCGCTCTACTATATAGAGCGGGCGCTTGCGCCATTCGCCGACCTCATGGAGCCATCGAGCGCCGAACTGACCGAAGCGCTGCCGGAATTGCTGGAGCAGAAGCCGGCGGTGATCATCATGGCCGATGTTGGTACACTGCCGGCAGCCCCGCGTCAGGCGCTGATCGACTGGGTGAATGGCGGTGGCACGCTGGTGCGGTTTGCCGGGCCCAGACTGGCAGCGGCCGACAATGACGAGGATCTGTTGCCCGTTCGGCTCAGGCTGGGCGAACGGTCGCTCGGCGGCGCGCTCTCCTGGACAGAGCCGCAACCCGTTGCTGAGTTTCCGGGCAATGGTCCCTTCTCCGATCTCGCGCCACCGCGCGACGTGACGGTAAACCGGCAGGTTCTGGCCGAACCCTCGCCCGACATCGTGGAGCGGAGCTGGGCAAACCTGGCCGATGGCACGCCGCTCGTCACCGGCGTTTCGCGGGGCGGAGGCCAGATCGTGCTCTTTCACGTGACGCCTGAGGCGACCTGGTCGAACCTGCCGATCTCCGGCAGTTTCGTGGAAATGCTGCGCCGGATCGTCCAGCTTTCGCGCAATCAGGGGGCGCTCAACACTGCAGCTGCCGAAGGCGGGCGAGCGCTTGCACCGTATCGCCTGATTTCGGCGGAGGGGCGCCTTGTGCCGCCCTCCGGCGAGGCCGAGCCTCTTGCCGTAGACACAAACGCCGTGACGCTGAAGCACCCGCCCGGCCTCTATGGCAGCGAGGAAGGCGTCGTGGCCCACAACCTGCTTGCGCCCGACACGGAGCTGATCCCGATCACTCGCCCTGAGGCCCCTGCCCCGATGACCGCCATTTCCTACGGACTGGACGAACAACAGCCCTTGAAAGGCCCACTCTTTGCCGCCGCCCTCGCCCTTCTGGCGCTGGACACACTCGCCGTACTCTGGCTCGGGGGACGGCTTCGCCGCAAACCGCAACTGGCAAAGGGTGCGGCGACCCTATTGGCCATGGGCCTGATGCTTGCCATGATGTCACCGGACGCAGCCCGTGCGCAGGACGAGCGTGCCGGAGAGGCAGAGGCGATCGAGGCGATTTCGCAGACGCGCATCGCCTATGTGATCACCGGGCTTTCCTCGCTCGACGCCACGAGCCGCGCCGGACTTCAGGGGCTGTCGGCTTTCCTTGCAGCGAAGACCGCGCTGGAGCCTGGCGAACCGGCAGGCGTCGACATCGCCACCGATGAGCTTTCCTTCTACCCGTTGATCTACTGGCCCATCGACCCGGACGCACCAATGCCCGGCGAAGAAGCGATCGCCCGCATAGACGCTTATATGCAGTCTGGCGGAACGGTATTGTTCGACACGCGCGATCAGTATTCAAGCGGGTTCGGCTCGGATGCCGTGACACCTGCCACGCAACGCCTGCGCGATATCCTTTCCGGCCTCAACGTGCCGCCGCTGGAACCGGTACCCGAAGACCATGTGCTGACGAAATCCTTCTTCATCCTGCCGGAATTTCCGGGGCGCTATCGCGGCAGCCCGCTCTGGGTGGAAGCATCGCTCGATTCCTCCACCCGCACCGACCGGCCCGTCCGGGTGGGTGACGGGGTGACGCCGATCATGATCACCGGCAATGATCTGGCCGGGGCGTGGGCGCTGGACGCCAGCGGCGAACCGCTTCTGCCGACCGTGCCCAACGACCCGCTTCAACGCCTTTATGCCTACCGCGCGGGCGTCAACATCATGATGTACATGCTCACGGGCAACTACAAATCGGATCAGGTTCATGTGCCGGTCCTGCTGGAACGGCTGGGGCAATAGGATGAACTGGTCGCTCAGTTTCGAACCCTTCTTTTCCTGGCCTGTTCTGGCAGCGCTGCTCATCCCCGTTGCGCTTCTGGCGCTCCTCGGACTGTGGACACGACAACGCGGCGCGTGGCTTAGGCTGGCTGCGCTGGCCGCATTGGCCGCGGCATTGGCCAATCCGGTGCTTCTCGATGAAGAGCGCGAGCCGCTTCAAAGCGTGGTCGCCCTTGTGGTCGACGAAAGCCAGAGCCAGACCACGATCGACGGACGCAGCGAGACGACCGACGAAGCCGCCGCCGAATTGGAAGCGAGGCTTGCCCGTTTCAAGGAATTCGAAACCCGCGTGGTGCGCACTGGCCGGTCTTCTTCGGCAACTGAAAATGCCCAGACACACCTTTTCGAGGCGCTCGATGGTGCCCTGCGCGATGTACCGCCATCCCGCGTGGGCGGGGCCGTGCTGATCACCGACGGTCAGGTGCACGACGTCCCTGAAAACGCTGCAGGCATTGGCGCGCCGATCCATGGCCTGATCACCGGCAAGGCCGACGAGATGGACCGCCGCATACGTTTCGAGCGCGCACCACGTTTCGGCATAGTGGGCAAGCCCCTGGAAATGACCTATCGCGTGGTCGCAACAGGCAACCAGCGCGGCCCGGTGGATGTGCGCGTGATCATCAATGGTGAGGAACTCTTCATCGAAGAGGCGCTGATCGGACGGGAAACACTGCTCGAAATCGATGTGCCGAATGCCGGACGCAACATCATCGAACTGGCGATTGACCCGGTTGAGGGCGAACTGACGGATGTGAACAACCGCGCGGTCGCGCTCGTCGACGGCATCCGCGAAAACCTGCGCGTTCTGTTGGTTTCAGGCGAACCGCATTCGGGCGAGCGCACCTGGCGGAACCTGCTGAAATCCGATGCTTCGGTGGATCTCGTTCACTTCACCATTCTGCGCCCGCCGGAAAAGCAGGACGGGACGCCGATAAACGAGCTTTCGCTGATTGCCTTTCCGACGCGCGAACTCTTTGTCGAAAAGATCGACGATTTCGACCTGATCATCTTCGACCGCTACCAGCACCGCGATGTGCTGCCTATCCTCTACTACGACTATATCGCAGAGTATGTGGAAAATGGCGGTGCGCTGCTGATCGCGGCGGGGCCGGAATTCGCCGGCAACCAGTCCATCGCCCGCACGCCACTGATCGCTGCCCTGCCCGGCCTGCCGACGGGCGATGTGGTGGAACAGGGTTTTTATCCGCGCCTGACAGAGACCGGCGAACGCCACCCCGTTACGCGCGGCCTTGAAGGAGCTGGCTCCGAGCCTCCGGTATGGAGCCGCTGGTTCCGCCTGATCGGCATCGACCGGCCAGACGGTCAGGTGGTCATGCAGGGGGCAAACGAACAGCCGCTTCTCATTCTGAACCGCAAGGGCGAGGGTCGGGTCGGCATGTTCCTGTCGGATCAGGGGTGGTTGTGGGCCCGCGGTTTCGAGGGTGGCGGCCCGCATGTGGCGCTCTATCGCCGCATCGCCCACTGGCTGATGAAGGAGCCGGAGCTCGAGGAAGAGCGCCTCTCGGCGGCGGGCCGCGGCATGCGGCTCGAGATCACACGCCAGACAATGGAAGAAAGCGCGCCGCAGGCCGAGATCACCACCCCTTCGGGAAACACGCTATCGACCGATCTTGGCCCCGCCGGACCCGGCCGCTTCTCCACAAGCCTGGAGACGAATGAAATAGGCATTTACAGCATCGCCAATGGTGACCTGACAACACTTGCCCATGTGGGGCCGGTGAACGCGCCGGAATTCGGCGACATGATTTCTACAGAGGAAAAGCTTGCACCGGCCGCCGATGCGACAGGCGGCTCGGTGCGCAGAATTGCCGATAGCGACCTGCCCAACATCGTTCCCGTGCGCCGCACCGGCAGCGCATCGGGCAATGACTGGATCGGGTTCAGAACCACTGACGACAGCATTCTGAAAGCCGTGCGCCGGGTTCCTGTGTTCACCGGGCTTCTGGCACTGGCGCTGTTGCTCTTCGCTTTTGGCGCTATGTGGTATCGCGAGGGGCGCTGAAAACCAGCGCCCAACCGACTTCAGCAATTGTAGGTCACCGGCTCGCCGGCGCCGTTCCGTGTTTCGCAGAGGCGCCCTTTTCCCGGAAAGCCGCCCTTCACATAGGGCGGCGGCGTGGCGCTCCCTGTCAGCGCTCCCGGTCCACGAGGTTCCACGGTGTAGGGTTCGGGGGAAACACACCCCGTCAAAAAGAGAGAGATGAAGGGAAATATCATGAAATAACGCATTTATTCTTTTCTGTACAAATTTCTACAATAACAAATATAATCATAAATCACCTTTGGATAGGCAATCTATATTCCACAATTATTTCCGGGAGTCGAGATTATCTTGAAAGTGCAGCGTGAGTAACGTCACCTTTCAGCGTCGCCACCGCACCTTCTTTCAATTCGACGGCCAGAAGACGCTCCGCATCAACAGGGCGCGGCATGGAAAGCTGACCTTGGGGAATTTTTTCAAAGCCGAGCGGTCCATAGTACGGGGCATCGCCAACCAGAACGACGGAGCCGGCGCCAGCTTCGCGCGCGGCCTCGACGGCGATGGCTACAAGCTTGCGGCCTATGCCTATGCTCTTGAAGGCGGGCCGCACCGCAAGCGGGCCGAGCAGGAGCGCCCGCCCCTCGCCGGCTGCGATCCATGTCATGCGGACCGAGGCAATGACGTGGTTTTGATGAACGGCCACGAAGGACAGTGAGCGGTCATGCGGCCCGCCCTCGCGAATCTTGTAGGCAGCACGCGTAAAACGGCCAGGGCCGAAGGCTTCCTCGTTGATGAGTTCGATTTCAGCGTCGTGTGCCGGCTCTTCCGGCAGGTAGTGAATGTCAGCAGAAGACATGAGCAGTTATTCCGGTGGTCTCGAAAGGTGGAGGCGGCCGCAGGCGCGCCTGCCCCATGCCAGGGGCCTTCAGTCCTTTCGTCGTCGCTCCACCAGAAACCGGATCATTGCCGTGCATTTTCCTCGCTGAAGGGAATTCCCGCTACCAGCATTTTTCCGCCTCGTCCACTGCAACTTTGCCACTGAACGGAAGTTGTTGACGCAGCGTTTACGCTCCCAACGGTTGGGATCGGTCAACCAATGCCCTACATCCATCGAAACAGAGGAGATTTGAATGGGTTTGCTCGTAGAAGGTATCTGGCACGACAAGTGGTATGACACGTCAAAGACAGGCGGCCGCTTTCAGCGGTCCAAATCACAGTTCCGGGATTTCGTCACCAAGGACGGCACGCCCGTAGAAGGCCGTGAGCGTGGCTTCAAGGCCGAGCCCGGTCGCTATCATCTCTATGTCTCGCTTGCCTGCCCCTGGGCGCACCGCACGCTGATCTTCCGAAAGTTGAAAAAGCTGGAGGACGTTATTTCCGTGTCAGTCGTCCATCACTTCATGGGCGAAAACGGCTGGACGTTCCTGAAGGAAGACGGCGCCACCGGCGACGATCTTTATGGGTTCGACTTTCTGCACCAGATTTATACCAAGGCAGATCCCGCCTATTCGGGCAGAGTGACCGTGCCGGTGCTTTGGGACAAAAAGACCGAGACGATCGTCTCCAACGAGTCGGCGGAAATCATACGCATGTTGAATGATGCCTTTGACGAGTGGGGCGATGCGACGCTGGACCTATACCCGGAAGATCTGCGCAGCGAGATCGACAGCATCAACACGCTTGTTTACGACAACATCAACAACGGCGTGTACAAGGCGGGCTTTGCGACCACGCAGGAAGCCTATGAAGAAGCGTTCAAGGCGCTCTTCAAAGCTCTTGATGACGTGGAAGAACGGCTCTCACGCCAGCGTTATCTTGCTGGCAACCGCCTGACGGAGGCCGACTGGCGGCTCTTTACGACTCTCGTACGCTTCGATCCGGTCTATGTCGGGCATTTCAAATGCAATCTGCGCCGCATCGCCGACTTCCCGCAGCTCTCCAATTACCTGCGAGAACTCTACCAGGTGCCAGGCGTGGCGGAGACTGTCGACATGCTTCACATCAAGGCGCACTATTATGGCAGCCACGGTACGATCAACCCGACAGGGGTCGTACCACTGGGACCGGAGCTCGATCTGACTGCACCACACAATCGCGACCGTTTGGAGCAGGCTGCCTGAGGTGCAGCCGCCAATCCTCCTTCTCGCCACGTCGGATGGGGAGGAGGATGGCCCGACCGACAGTACCCTCTCTGACCAAACCGTATTGCGTCTCTACCACTCGTCCGAGACGGGGGCATTCTCGAATATTTCAGCGATACGGCGGCGGGTGCCCCCAGTTGTTCCCTCAGGCAGGCCATCGAGCGGAAAGAAGCGCGCCTCTGCAATCTCCCGGTCGGGCACATGTGGATGTGTCTGGCGATATCGTGTGATCAGGTAAACCGCTACGTGGTCACGATTGCTGGCGATGCGATTGAAATGAAGTGATTTGAGGACCGGCCTTTCGATAAGCTCGATGTTGCCTTCCTCAATCAGTTCGCGGGCAAGGGCAGCCTCCGTACTTTCGCCTGGCTCGACACCACCGCCCGGAAAGTGCCAACCCTTCACATAGGTGTGGCGCACCAGAAGCACTGCATGAGCTTTCTGATCGTACACCACACCGCGCATGCCGAGCGTCATGGGGCGGCTCAAGCGCAACCAGAAATGAAAAAGGCGGGCATTGAACGGCGGGGAAGGGCGCTGAGGAGGTGTTTCATTCATATGCAGCATCCTGCGGGGTGGTCAGGGCGTTTTGGGTGTTCTACACACGAAAGCATGTTTCGCCTTGCGCATTTTTCCGACATCCATTTGGGCCCCCTCCCCGCCATAAGCTATCGGGAGCTCGCTTCCAAGCGTATCACCGGTTACATCAACTGGCGCCGCAACCGCAGGCTCAATCTCGATCATGGTCTGATCGACCGCATTACCGACGACATGCTGGCGGCAGAACCCGACCACATCGCGCTTAGCGGAGACCTCGTCAACCTAGCCCTCGACAAGGAGATCGAGATGGCACGGCTGTGGCTGGAAAGCCTCGGGCCGGCTGACAAGATCTCCGTGGTCCCGGGCAACCACGATGCTTATGTGCCAGGCGCGCTGGCGCGATGCTGCAAGGCATGGGCTGCCTACATGACAGGAGACGATGGCAAGGCACCAAAAGGCAAGGGTGGCTTCCCCTATCTTCGTGTACGGGAGAAGATCGCCATCATCGGCGTTTCCTCGGCACGTGCTACAGCGCCTTTTCTCGCGAGCGGGCATTTCTCCAAGGCGCAAGCAAAACGGCTGGCAAAGATGCTCGACATCACTGGGAAAGCTGGGCTTTTTCGGGTCATTATGATCCACCACCCTCCGGTGCGTGGGGCGACCCACGCAGCCAAGCGGCTCTACGGCATCAAACGGTTCCAGAAGCTGATCCGCAAGCACGGCGCGGAACTCGTTCTGCACGGGCACACGCACAAACCGACGGTGCATCGCATCGACGGCCCCAATGAGGAAACGGTGCCGGTGGTCGGTGTTGCCGCTGCTGGGCAGTCCCATGGTAGCGCCAAACCGCCGGCCCACTACAATCTCTTCGAAATTGACGGCGCGCCGGGGGCCTGGGAAATCCGCTTCTCCCGGCGCGGTGTTACCGATGGAAACGGCACCATCGGTGAGGTCTCCGGGGCCCTGCTTACCAGTGGGGAGACATCGGCTGGCTGAGCACGGTCAGGACGGGCGTACGCTCCGGTAGAAGACCATGAACGCCCAAACCGACCCAAGAGCGAGCCCCGACACCAAAGACGTGACGCACAGGTCCATCAGGGCGACCGGCTCGTGGAGGACACCCGCGGCATCGACGGAACTGCCAATAATGACCACTGCGATCAGAGAGAAGACACCGGTCGAGACCAGAAGCAAGGCACAAAAAAACAGAAACTTCATCACAATCACTCGCTATCGGCCCTTCAACCAAAAGTTGATCCGAAAACGAGGCGAAATTTTGAAGCTTCAGAAACGGGACAATAGCGTTTCCAGTTCGGGAAACCGATCCCACATGGCAATGGCGACGCCCACGACACCAACGATGCCACCCAGAACCACGAGACCCAATCCGCTCAGAAAGCTGCGCCAGGCGGAGCCTTCTGAGGTGGTGGCGGCCATGGGTTCATCAATTGCTTCGGGGCGCCGAAACACTTCCACATCACCCTCCACAGCGCGCTGGCGTTCGACCATGCGTTCGGCGATGTAGCGTGTGACCTGATCGGCCACCGGCGCGATCTCCGTGCTCTCGGCCAGAACCACCCGACCGAGACGGGTGTCGCGCAGGAACCGATAGGTGCGGCGGTCCCGCCCCATCACCACATGAGCGACGGCGTCGATCCACAGCCTCGGCTGCTCCCCGGAAGAGATGACAAAGTCGAAAGAGGGATCATCCGCCGGCACATCAGCGAAAACCGGCTGAAGTTCCTGAGCCAGCAATTCGAGGCGCGTTCGACTTGCCTCCCGCATCTCGACGACCACATCCGCCCTGTCGGCAGCCGCGTTTTTCATCTCGCGCATAGCCTCAGAAAGATTGCGCACATTGGTAACCGAAGCTGCGGACTGACCAGCCTCACTCATGGGCAGGACTCCTGATGAAACTTAGCGTTAACCCATCGTTAACATGGCTAAAACAGAAAATCATCACGTTTTGTTCCGCTTTAGAAAGCAGCGTTTACAAAGTAAATTTGTGAAAAACCGGGGACTTTGAGGGATTTGCCAGCCTTACACCTCCCCGATACTCCGCGCGATGATACGGGCCACTGCCTCTGGCCTTTCCTCCGGTAGCATGTGACCAGCCCCTTCCAGATGGTGAAGAGTGAAAGAGCCAGGCGCACGTGCCGCCTGGCGAAGTGGCAACACGGAATCCAGCGCACCCCATGCGAGATGAACCGGCATCGTCAGGTTCTCAAGCATACCGGCTGGAAAAACGCCCTGATTGCCATCGCGAACTATCAGGGCTGCTATCTCGACAAGCTTCTCGCGCTGTCCCCGCACGGCGTTCAGTGCGATGGCTTCAGCCACGCTTTCGGGAGGAACGGTGCGATGTGGCCCGAACATGCCCTGCATGGCGGCTGCGATTTCGATGTCAGTGCCGGCTTGTGCTCGCGCCACCATCAGATCGCCGGCGATCTCCCGCCCGAAGCCGCCCGGCGCGAACAGCGCCAGGGAAGCAACGGCATGGGGTGCGAGATGGGCGGCAAGGACTGCGACGGCACCGCCGAAGGAATGGCCGGCCATATGAAAGCGCCCGATTCCGCGCGCCTCAAGATCATCGATGACAGCCTGCGCGGTGGCCTTCGCCTTGCCTGCACCCGGGCAATCGAGCGAGCGGCCATGGCCGGGAAGATCGTATGCAAGGATGCGCAGACCGGTGGGAAGTGCGCGGCGTACATGCTCCCAGACACGGTGGCTGCCGGCAAAGCCGTGCAGCAGGACGAGGGTAGGATCCCCCTCGCCCGTGTCTTCACGAAAAAGAGTGCCGGTCACCCCACGATCCGGTTGGCCGCCGACACCACCGCTTCGAGCGAGGCCGTGACGATGTTTGTGTTGACGCCCGCACCGAAAAGCTTGCCGCCGGGATGCTGGACTTCCATGTAGCAGATGGCCGCTGCATTGGAGCCCTGCTGCATGGAGTGCTCCGAATAATCGACCACCGACATCGCGACGCCCAGATGTTTGGACAGGGCGTCGATGAAACCGTCTACAGGGCCGGTGCCCACGCCCTTGATCACCGTCTCCCTGCCCCCGTCCATGATCGTCGCCTCGACGATGCGCTGACCTTTAACGCTGGTGTCGGGGAAGGTCTGGTGATCGACGAATTTGAGGCGCGCGCCGGGTTGGTCGACATAGAGTTCCATGAAACGTTCGTAGATCTGCTTCGCAGGCAGTTCCCTGCCCTCGCGGTCGGTGATCTCCTGAATGTCCTCGCGGAATTCCACCTGCAGATTGCGCGGCAGGTTAAGCCCGTAATCGGCCTGCATGACATAGGCGATGCCGCCTTTGCCCGACTGGGAGTTGATCCGTATGATCGCCTCATAGGATCGTCCCACATCCTGTGGATCGATCGGCAGATAAGGAACTTCCCAGAGCGGCTTGTTCGCCGTCTTGATAGCCTTCATGCCCTTGTTGATCGCATCCTGATGGGAGCCGGAAAACGCGGTGTAGACCAGTTCGCCCACATAAGGATGCCGCTCGGGGATGACGAGCTGATTGCAGTATTCGTAGACATCCTTCATGCGGTTGATGTCGGTGCAGTCCAGCTCCGGGTCGAGCCCTTGCGTATACATGTTGAGCGCCAGGGTGACGACATCGACATTGCCGGTCCGCTCGCCATTTCCGAACAGCGTGCCCTCGACACGGTCGGCGCCGGCCATCAGGCCAAGCTCGGTGGCGGCGATGCCGGTTCCGCGATCATTATGCGGATGCAACGAGACAATCAGGTTCTCGCGCTGGTCGAGATTGCGGCACATCCATTCGATCTGATCGGCGTAGATATTAGGCGTGGACATCTCGACCGTGGACGGCAGATTGATGATCAGCTTGTTGTCCGGAGTGGGGTTGATGATTTCGATCACCGCATTGCAGATATCAAGCGCGACGTCGAGCTCTGTACCGGTGAAGCTCTCCGGAGAATACTGGAACCGGTAGCCACCACCTGCCTTGGCGGCCATGTCCATCACCATCTTGGCGGCATCGGTGGCGATCTGCTTGATGCCGGCGACATCCTTGCCAAACACAACGCGACGCTGCAATTCGCTGGTGGAATTGTAGAAGTGGACGATCGGACGGTTCGCGCCCTCCAGCGCTTCGAAGGTGCGGGTGATCAATTCCGGACGGCACTGCACGAGAACCTGCAGCGACACATCATCGGGCACTCCACCTTCTTCGATACACCAGCGGGCGAAATCGAAATCAGTTTGCGAGGCGGAGGGAAACCCGATCTCGATCTCCTTGAAGCCCATGTCGAGCAGGAGTTTGAACATACGCGCCTTGCGCTCATGCCCCATCGGGTCAATCAATGCCTGATTGCCGTCGCGCAGGTCGACCGAGCACCAGATCGGCGCCTTTTCAATGCGCTTCGAAGGCCATGTCCGATCAGCAATATCGATCTGCGGATAAGGCTGATACTTGACCGAAGCGTCCGGCATGCCTTTCCGGCCCTGCGCGGCTTTCTCTCCCTGTACTCGGTTTCTTTCCATGTCAGTCATCGTGTTCTGCGCGTCCATTCCATTTTCTCCCGGCACCGGTTGCGTGCGCTTCGCACGGCGGGCCTGTCAACAGTAAAGTGAAGTTTTGGAGAAAGAGCTTCTGCCAGCCGGCGACATCGATCGCCGGGCGCTCCTTCAACGGACCCGGCGATCGCCGATAAGGCCGAGAAGAAGAAGGCTGGATGCTAGCGCGCGCACAGTCGCGCCGGAAAAGGCGGCACGAGCGGAACGGGAAACTGTCTGGCGCGTCATCATGGAGCTTTCCTTAAACGACGCCGGCGCGGCTGGCAAGTGGATCGTCATGCAGGCGGAACGGAGAGCTTGACAAGGCACATTCAAACTGTATTTTACCAATTAGTTAATTAACTAACTGGTGAAGCAATGCAGACCGACGCACTGAGCGCCACTTTCTCCGCCCTCGCCGACCCAACCCGCCGGGCAATGCTCGCCCGGCTGGCGGAAGGCGAAGCCACGGTCAACGAACTGGCAGAACCATTCGAGATGACACTTCCAGCCATCTCCAAGCACCTGAAAGTTCTGGAGAAAGCTGGGCTCGTTTCACGCGGAAAGCATGCCCAGTTTCGCCCCTGCCGGCTCGAAGCCGCCCCCTTGAAGGATGTCGCCGGCTGGGTGGAAGCCTACCGCCAATATTGGGAGGCGAGCTTCTACCGCCTCGACAGCTACCTGCAAGAAATACAGAAGGAGCAACCACGATGAACGTGGAGACCACGCAGAAAGCCGATGCCGAGCTCGCCATTCAACGGGTATTCAATGCCCCGCGTGATCTCGTTTTCGAGATGTGGACCCGCAAGGAACATCTGGACCGCTGGAGCTGCCCGGAGGGGATGACGATACCGGTTTCGGAAGGCGACATCCGCACAGGCGGCTGGTTTCGCACCTGCATGCGCGGCAGTGATGGTTCAGAACACTGGGTCAGCGGGACATATCACGAAGTCTCACCACCCGAACGGATTGTTTTCACCCATGCCTGGGAGGAGGAAGACGGAGCGCGCGGACACGAAACCGTGGTCACGATCGTTTTCAGCGACACCGAAGATGGCAAGACGCACATGCATTTCCACCAGGCATTCTTCACCTCGACCGCATCGCGTGATGGCCATGAGGAGGGGTGGTCCTCGTGCTTCAGGCGGCTTGAAACACTGCTGGCCCAAGCGGCATAGCTCCTATCGCTGGCGGCTTTCGCACCAGGGACACGCTGAACGTCTCAGCTTCAATCCGCTTCAGACTGACGGGCAAGGACGGCCTCGTAGGCTGCCTGGAGCCGCTCGCGCACGTCCGGCCCTTTTTTGTCCCGATTGGGTGGCGCCCCAAGATGCGTCACACGCAGATCATCCATGAAATCTTCCCAGAGCGACGGTCCGCCCTCCGCAAGGATCTTCGCCCGGATCGACAATTCCTCGGTGACCGGAAGCCATTTGCTGCCCCAAGCGCCGATCATGGCGAAGACAGGCACCAACTCGATGCCTTTTTCCGTCAGACTGTAGATTGCCTTCTGTTTGTGACTGGGGTCGTCCGCCTTTGAGATCACGCCTTCCGATGTGAGCCTGCGCAAACGGTCGGCGAGGATGTTTGAAGCAATCCCTTCCATTGAATTGTTCAGCAATTCGCGGAAGTGACGCCTGTTCCCGAACATCATGTCGCGCACGACAATCAAACTCCATTTGTCGCCAATCACCTCGACCGTGAGATTGATCGGGCAACCCGAGCGATGCTGATCCTGCAAGAAAGCCTCCTGAAAATTCTGATTGCAGAATGCTACCAGTAAGCATATGGTACAACCAGTTAGAAAATGAAACCAGTTTTAATTCGACACCGAAAACCGTCGCTCTTCAAGGGAGATCGAGATGAGCAAGGTCATTATCTGGGTGCTTGTGACACTGGACGGCAATTTTGAGGGTGAGGAGAAATGGGACCTTGGCTTCCATGGCGAAGCCTGGTGCGAGGAGCTGGATGCCCTCAGCCGGAGTTTCGGAAAGAATGCGGCCTGCCTTGTCTTCGGCCGCACCACCTATGAAGGAATGAAGAACTACTGGACGACTGCTGACGAGTCGGAAGCGTCCGAGGTCAGAACGTTCATGAACGCGCTGCCCAAACTGGTAGCCTCACATACACTGACCCAGTCCGACTGGAACAACACACGCGTGACGAGCGATATTGCCGCGGGAATACGGGCGTTGAAAGCCGACGCTGCACCCGACAAGAACATTTATGTCTTCGGCAGCGCCAAGCTTTCACATGCGCTTATGAGCGCAGGTCTCGTGGATGAACTGATGCTTGCAATCGTCCCGATCCAACTCGGCAAAGGCACGCCGTTCTTCAAGGAAGGCAGTGCCCCACGCAGATTCCGGTTGATCGAGACACGCCCACTGCCAAACGGGACGTTGATCCTGCGCTATGCGCCGGGCGACCACACCGGCACGGAGCCACACGGCCCGGAGAAAAGCGAGGTTGAGCCATGACCCTGAAACTGTATTCCCACCCTCTCTCGTCGTACTCCCACAAGGCATTGATCGCGCTCTATGAGAATGAGACGCCGTTTGAGCCGGTCATACCCAACCTGATGGACCCGAGCGAGCGCAAAGCCTACCAGAGCATTTCGCCAGCAACCAAGATCCCGGCCCTGGTGGATGAGGCGCGCGACCGCGTTGTGGTGGAATCGACCACCGTGATCGAATATCTCGACCATTTCCATCCCGGCCCGACCCGCCTCGTACCGGCAGATCCCGAGCAGGCGCTCGAGGCTAGAATGATCGACCGTCTGTGCGACAATTACGTTCACCAGAACCTGCAGAAGGTCGTCGGAGATCAGCTTCGACCCGAGGAGAAACGCGATCCTTTTGGGGTTGAAGAAGCAATCGACGGGCTGAAGACGGCCTACACCTTCCTCGAGAAGCGCTTGAAGGGAAAACGCTTTGCGCTCGGGGACATGTTTTCGCTTGCAGACTGCTCCGCAGCGCCCGCGCTGTTTTATGCCAACAACATTGTTGCGATAAACGACGGGCATCCGGAACTGGCAGCCTATCTCACCCGCCTCATGCAGCGGCCGAGCTATGCGCGAACGCTGGCGGAGGCTGAACCCTATTTCCACATGGTTCCGCTCGACAAGAAACCGACGCTGGCGCCGCCGGGAGCGAGGGACCATGCCGAGTAGCGAAAGACGAAAGATTGACCGCACCCGCCGCGCCCTGCTGACCAGCGCCGGAGTTCTACTTGCCTCCTCCTCCCTGCCTTCGAGATCCAACACCATGCACACTGTGACTCCCGACCTGGCCGCACTGCAACATTCCATGAACGCCCGCGTGGATGCGGGCGAAATTGCCGGTGCCACTTGGCTGGTCCACCACGGAGAACGGACACATGTGGCGAGCGCCGGAACCTTCGAGATGAACGGTTCAGGTGCGCCAATGGAGCGCGACACGATCTTTCGCGTGGCGTCCATCACCAAACCGGTGACGGGAGCGCTTGCGATGATGCTGGTGGAAGAAGGTCTGCTGACGCTGGATCGTCCCGTGGATGACTTTTTGCCTGAGCTGGCAAACCGCAAGGTTCTGAAACGGATAGACGGGCCACTCGACGACACCGTACCGGCAAACCGGCCGGTGACGCTTCGCCATCTTTTGACCATGACCTTCGGCCTCGGCGCCATCATGGTGTTTCCGGATGCCTATCCAATCCAGATGGCGATGCGCAAAGCCGGCGTCGCACCGAGTTGGGTTCTGCCGAAAATGTCGCCGGATCAATATATGCAGCAGCTCGCCGCATTGCCGCTCGCGGCACATCCGGGAGAAAAATTTCTCTATAACAACGGTCTAGACGTGGCCGGCATTCTGATCGAACGGGTGGCGGGGGAGCGGCTGAGCGCCTTGATGAAGGCGCGGCTCTTTGAACCACTGGGTATGAAGGACACGGATTTCTTCGTGCCGCCCGAAAAACAGCATCGCCTGCCACCCCTCTACGGTCCGGACTTTACGGGCGGCGCCATGAAAATCAAAACATACGGCCCGGAAGACGGTATCGATTTCAGCGCTCCGCCACCGCTCGATTCCGGGGCCGGTGGTCTCGCCACCACCGTCGACGATTATCTCGCATTCTGCCGGATGATGATGAATGGCGGCGAACTGAACGGCAGGCGCTATCTGAAGGCTGAATCCGTCGCGGAGATGACGCGCGATCAACTCACACCCCATCAGAAGACCGGCCCTCATGCCGATATGTTCATGGAGGACGGAGGAGCAGGTTGGGGCCTTGGCGTCTCGGTGAGTGTGAAAAGGACGCGGCCCTGGCTTGCGCCCGGCAGCTTCGGCTGGAACGGCGGCTACGGCACAACTGCCTACACCGACCCGGAAAACGGAATTATCGGCATCTTCCTCAGCCAGAAAATGATGACGTCTCCCGAGCCGCCGGCGACCTATATGGACTTCTGGAGCAAGGTCTATGGGGACACATAACCGCGATTTCTAAGGCCCTGCCCACCGCGCCACCAGGCGGCTGATGGGCGGGCCGGCCAGAAGCACGAAAAGAAAACGCGCCATCTGCACCGCCATGATGAAGGAGAGGTTCACATTCTGCGAGGCGGCAGCCGCAATGATCGCAACCGAATCCATGCCGCCGGGGCTCGTTGCCAGATAGGCTGTGAGTGGGTCGATGCCCCATTCCACATGAAGAAACCACCCAAGCGCACCACACAATGCCATGAGGGCAAGAACAGACAACACCACCTGAGGCAGCGCCCTGAAGGCGGTGCGCAGGAGCGCCCGGTCGAATTTCAGGCCGATGGTCCAACCCACCATCATATAGGAGGCGCCCATGAGCCAGGGCGGGAGCTCGAGCGCAAGACCGCCGCCCAAATGCACCAGCGCTCCGGCAACCATGCCTCCAAGAAAGAACGGCGCCGGAAAGCGCACCAGCCTGCCGAAAAGCCCTCCCGCCAGCGCAGTGACCAGCGTAATCGCAAAGGCCGCAAGTCCGATCGGCGGAAACCAGTCTGTTGCGGGCATTTCGACACCAGAAGTGTCCACCCATAGTCGTGCAATGAGCGCTGCAGCAACGGTCACGAAAATCACGCGCAAATATTGCATGAACGCCACGAGCCTTGCATCCGCGCCGAATGCACCTGCCATGAGAACCATGGCCGTAGCCGCACCCGGCGCAGACCCCCAGACGGCCGTCGTGCCCGGCAGGATCCTCCAGCGACTGACAAGAAAGCCGAGAAAGCTGCTGGCCGCGACCGTTACCAGAACCGTAAGCAGGAGAATGGGCCAGATATCAGCGAAGGAGGCGATGATCGCGGGCTCCAGTGAACCGCCGATCAGAAGCCCCACCAGCGTCTGCGCCGAGGCAAAGCCAAGACCCGGAACGCGAATGCGCGCACCCATTGCCCCGGTGGCAACAGCTGCCAGCATGGGGCCAATCAGCAGCGCCGCCGGCAGCGTCCCGTAGAGCATGATGCCGGCGAAAGCCACTGTGAGCGCGACGAGAAACAGCCATTGTGCAACCGGAGCAAGGCGCGTGAGCGGGCCTTCGAAAGAGGGTTGCGGTGTGGAATCCATTAATGAGTGTCCTGACTGCCTGCCGTCACGACATACAGGATGAGTGCCCGGATGGGAATGTTCACTTCAGGTCGGTGTGGCTCCAAAGGAGGCATTGACTATATATTTCCATTTAGTTATATAACTAAAATAGAATTAAAGTGAACATCATGCAGACAGACCAATTGGATGCGACATTTGCCGCTCTGGCAGACCCAACACGGCGCGCCATTCTCGCCCGATTGGCAAAAGGCGAAGCAACCGTGATGCAACTCGCTGAGCCGTTCAAACTCAGCCAGCCCGCCATCTCCAAACACATCAAGGTGCTGGAAAAGGCGGGGCTCGTGTCGCGCAGCCGCGATGCCCAGAAACGTCCATGTAAGCTCGAGGCCAAACCCTTGGGCGATGCCATCGACTGGCTCGCTCAGTACCGTCAATTCCTGGAAGAGCGTTACGCAAAGCTCGACGCACTCCTCGACACCTTGAAGACCGTGAATGAACCGCCGGCCGGGACCGGCTGAACAGGCGTCAGCCCCCTCGAATTCCGAAAAGGTAAGAGCATGCCACAACCCCACACTCTCACAGTCACCACCCGCGGGGATAACGAGCTGGTGATTACCCGCCATTTCAACGCTCCGCGGCAAATGGTTTTCGATGCCCACACGCGACCCGAGCTTATCAAGCGCTGGATGACCGGCCCGGAAAACTGGACCCTGCCTGTTTGCGAAATCGACCTGAAGGAAGGCGGCAAAGGCCGCTACGTCTGGCACAACACCGAAAATGGCGCCGATATGGGCATGACGGCGACCTACCGGGAGATCGACATCCCTCACCGCATTGTTCACGAGGAAATGTTTGACGAGGACTGGACCGGCGGCGGCACGGAAATCACCACCACCTTCGAGGAAGACGGCGAAGGCACACGCATGGAAATGGTGATCCGCTGCAAATCGAAGGAAGCACGCGACATGATCCTGAAATCCCCCATGTCCGACGGCATGGAACAGGGTTATGCGCGTCTCGATCGCCAGCTTGCCGAACGCAAGGCCGCTTAGGCCCTGCCCCCGGATCGGCAAAAAGCTTTATCTGGCGCGGAAATCAGGCTCGCGGTAGCGTCGTAGGGGTCCGGGTTCACCAAACGAAATCGATGAGCCTGTCGGATCGCCCCTTCCCTGTCCGTCCTAGATGGGAGCAACAGCGAGAAAGGAACCTGCAATGCGCTACATGATGCTGATGATCCCCAAGGGATATGAGACGGCCGGCCCCGAGCTTGATCTGCCCGCCGACGCGGTGGCCAAAATGATGGCCTACAATGAGGAATTGCGTGCCGCCGGTGTTCTGGAAGCGTTGGAAGGCCTGCATCCGCCGTCTGCAGGCGCGCGGGTTTCGTTCGCCAGCGGCGAACCGGTGGTGATCGACGGCCCCTTCATCGAGGCCAAGGAGGTGCTCGGCGGCTTCTGGATCATCAATGTTCCAACAATGGCTGATGCCATCGAGTGGGCCAAACGCTGCCCTGCCTCGCCCAACGAGACGATCGAGGTGCGTAAAATCCAGCAAATGGACGACTATAGCGAGGAGATTCAGGAGATCGTGAAGACGTATCCTGATGTGCTGGAAAAAGGCATCAAACGGTCCTGATCAGCAGAATTTCGCCTTGTGTTCCGGCTCCACATGAATGGTGACTTCCGCGCCGGGCTGGGCTTTGGCGAGCGCTCCCTCGATACGGTCACAGATGCGATGGGCGCTTTCGACCGTCATTTGCGAGGGAACCACCAGATGAAACTCGATGAAGCGGGCCCTGCCCGCTTCACGCGTCTTGAGATCATGAAATTCCAGTGCGCCGTCATCATTGTCGGCGATCACACGCTCGATTCTGGCCAGTTCCTCCGGCTCCACGGACACGTCCATTAACCCCTGGACGGAATCGCCGACCAGATGCCAGCCATGCCACAGAATGTTCACCGCAACCACCAGCGCCATCACCGGATCAAGCCAATACCAGCCGGTGGCAACCGCAAGAACGAGGCCCAATATCACCCCGGCTGAGGTTACCACATCGGTCCATAGATGCTTGCCGTCCGCCACCATGGCCGGCGAGCGCGCCTTGCGCCCAGTCGAGATGAGCAGCCACGCCCACAGGCCGTTTCCGACCGCAGCCAGCCCGTTTACCAGCAATCCGAGAACCGGAGCATCGAGCAGGCGCGGGTCGAAAAGAACCGTCCAAGCCTCATGGATGATCAGCAGCGCAGCAACAACGATCAGGACGCCTTCCAGAACGGCGGAGAAATACTCCGCCTTGTGATGACCGAAAGGGTGGTTGTCGTCCGCCGGTGTGTGGGCGATGCGCAGCGCATACCATGCCACGCATGAGGCGACGACGTTGACCACCGATTCCATCGCATCGGAAAACAACGCCACAGAATCGGTAAGCCACCACGCGGCAAGCTTGAGTGCAAAAATGCCCAGCGCAACAACAATGGACCACATTGCGATGCGTTGAAGCTTGCCGTTGGATGGCATGACGGTTCCCCTTCACGGCTCCCGGCCAACCCCACGGGAACACAAAAGCTCAATGTTTCAGGCCGCTTTCACACGCGCCTTGCGCGGCAGATGCGCCACCACATTCTCGATCATGCGCATCCCTGCATTCTGCCCAAGCGTCATGATCGATTCGGGATGGAATTGCACGGCTGCAATCGGCTCTTCCTCATGTTCTATCCCCATCACGACACCATCCTCAGTCTCCGCTGTCACCACGAAAGCGGAAGGCATGCGCACCGGATCGGCAAAAATGGAATGATAGCGCCCAACCGTCACTTCCGAAGGCAGGCCCGAGAACACAAGGCTGTTTCCACTGGCACGAATGCGCGAAGGCTTGCCATGCATAGGCTCGGCGAGCTGGCGCAGTTCGCCGCCATAGGCTTCTACAAGCGCCTGGAGACCAAGGCAAACACCGAACATCGGCAGATTGCGCGCGCGAGATTTGGCGATGGTGGCCTTACAGTCGAAATCCTCCGGCCGGCCGGGTCCGGGTGAGAGAACGACCAGATCCGGCGCAACGCGGTCAAACACCTCATCGGCGACCGGCGAGCGCACCGTCACCACTTCCGCGCCCGTCTGACGAAAATAGTTGGCGAGCGTATGCACGAAGGAATCTTCGTGATCGACAAGCAGGATCTTCACCCCCTCACCCACACGAGCACCGGCGCGCGTTTCATTTTCCGTGTTTGCTTTCCCGGCATCGCGGATCGCCGACAGCATGGCCGACGCCTTGAGCTCCGTTTCGGCCTCTTCCTCCTGCGGATCGGAATCGAACAGAAGCGTCGCACCCGCCCGCACCTCCGCCACACCGTCCTTGATGCGGATGGTTCGAAGTGTCAGGCCGGTATTCATGTCGCCGTTGAAATGCACCATCCCGATGGCGCCGCCATACCAGGCGCGCGGGCTCTTCTCGTTCTCCTCGATGAACCGCATGGCCCAAAGCTTCGGCGCACCCGTCACCGTGACGGCCCAGGCATGGCTCAAAAACGCGTCGAAGGCATCCATGCCCTCGCGCAGCCGCCCCTCGATGTGATCGACCGTGTGAATGAGACGCGAATACATCTCGATCTGGCGGCGGCCGATCACACGCACGGACCCCGGCTCGCACACACGGCTCTTGTCGTTGCGGTCGACATCAGAGCACATGGTGAGTTCGGACTCGTCCTTCTTGGAATTCAGAAGCTTGATGATCTGCTCGGCATCGGCAATAGCATCATCGCCTCGTCTGATCGTGCCGGATATCGGACAGGTCTCGACGCGCCTTCCATTGACCCGCACGAACATCTCCGGCGAGGCGCCGACAAGATATTCCTGTTCGCCCAGATTGATGAAGAAGGAGTAGGGTGAGGGATTGATCTCCTTCAGACGACGCGAAATCTGCGAGGGTCGGCGTTCGGCGCGTTCCATGAACATTTGCCCCGGAACAACTTCGAACAGATCCCCGCGATGGAAACTGTCCTTCGCCTTCTCCACCAGACGGGCATATTCGCCGGGCTCGTGATCGCCGCGCGGCGGCACATGATCGGCTGTCTTGAAGGCCTCCCGCGCGCCATCTCGCGGCAGATCCGCCGTCGAGAAGCCTTCGCCCGAATAGTCGTACCGGTCGTGCCAGGCTCGGGCCGCGTGATGGTCGACCACCAGGATCTCGTCAGGAAGGTAGAGGACCAGATCGCGCTGACTTTCGGGGCGCTTGAGGCTCTGCCTTATCGGGTCGAACTGGAAGGCGAGATCGTAGCCGAACGCCCCATAGAGCCCCAGATTGGCATCGTGATCGGTGTGAAAAAGCTCCGTAACGGCACGCAGCACAGTAAAGACCGTGGGCACCCGCGAGCGCTCTTCCTCGGAAAAGACCCGCTCCGGCTCTGCCACCGAAACCTCAAGATGCGCATCATCGCGCTGCTTCACCGTCACGGGATCGAGTGCAGCAACCCGGTCGGCAAGGATGGGCAAAAGTGCCTTGCCACGTGTGTTCAGCGCTTCGATCTTCATTTCGCGGCCACGGGCCGAGATCACCAGGGGCGGATCGATGATTGCCGTGTCCCAGCGGGTATAGCGACCCGGATATTCATAATTGGAGGAGAAAACTGCCCCGCGGCGCTCATCCAGCGCATCGATATAGGCGTCGATGGCGCCTTCATAGGCGGTTTCCACACGGCTTCGCGTGATCATCACACCGCCAGCGGTCGTAAAACGCTCAGCGCCGTTATCCAGAACTTCCAGGCTCATTTCATGCTCCCTGTTTCAGGCACCGCCGGGAAGCGCAGACAAAAAAGGCCGCCCGGTTTTCACCTGCGGCCATGGTCTTTTCTGCGCGCACACTGCACGGCTGGCCGCTGTTAGCGGGCCCACCACCAGAGTTTCGCGCAAGAAATCATCATCATGGTTTCTCCATAACCTCGACAGCGCTTTCGCGCAACCGCTTTCCCGAGCCATCGGCCGCCCGTCTGCCGCGATAAAGCGCAAGGAGACTCAGACACAGCCATATGAAACTTGCCCAGGCAGCGCCCAGCGCCCAGCCTGCAGCAACATCGCTCGGCCAGTGAACCCCAAGGTAAACGCGGCTTGCTCCGACGATAAAGGAAATGAACACCGCGACAGCAAGCACATAAAGCCTGACCCTCCAGTCCGGAAAAAAACGCACGACAAGAGCAGCCAGCGTCAGATAAGCGACTGTGGTGACCGTTGCGTGACCGCTTGGAAAGCTGGCCGTGTGGATCACGTCGAGATGTTCGACAAGATCCGGCCGCGGACGCTCGTAATGGTTTTTCAGAAGATATGAGACAAGCGCGCCAGACCCCACGGACAAAAGCACATAGAAGGCTGCACCGAAACGGCGTGTTACAAGAAGCAGACCTGTCAACACGAGAAGCGAAAGAACGATGACCGGATAACCGCCGATGGCGGTGATCTCAAGTGCGGTTTCCTCCAGCCAGGGCGGGCCGAGCGGATCAGACGCATCCATTGGATTACGCAGGGAGAGGAGCAGATATTCATCCAGAGCCTTGATCTCCCCTTCCGCCACCTCATCAGCAATGGCGAAGAAGGCGAACGAGCCAAGTGTCAGCACGAGGAGAAGGAGCACCGGTGCAAGTGCCCCGCGCTGGCGCGCAACCCGTCGAAAGAATCCGTCCCGCTCACCTGTCATAGCCTAATAGCCCCCTCCTGACTGATCGGTTTTGCAACACGCTGGATGCGAACACCATGATTGTTGCGTAATTAAGATTGAATTCGGGAAGGTTCGAAACCCGTCAGAGATTTGCTGTGAGCGTGCAACTGGCGGGCTCAAATGGTCCTGCGCATTACTCCAGCATTTACTGCAACTGTCTTGACATCGCCTGATCCACGCACCACGTTTAAACAATGAGCACGAACCGAAAACACATGTCCGTTTTTTTCCGGGTATGTCCCATTGCGGGATACTGACCCCCGGTTCGGTGCCGTGCGCCTCCGAACCGAGGGGCGCTCCTCCGCCTGTTGATCGACACGATCAGGTCACACGGCGGAAACGGTTCTAAGGCGCATCACCAGAATTTCGTACGACAATCGAAGCCTCGTGGCGTGCATGGTTGCATGCCCGGATGACACGCATGGACAAGCCAATGCAGCAGAAGACAGGGCGCAAGCCGAGCATCACGATTTCCGAAACCGATTATGAACGCCTGACCGGCCTGGCCGAGGCGCTGGAAGATCGCAATCCGGACGTATCGGAAACCATGATGGCCGAACTGGACCGGGCTCGCGTCGTTCGCGACGGCTCGCTTGCCGCTACCATTGTGCGCATGGGTTCGACCGTCGTCTATACCGCCGACGGTGGGCCCGAAAAAACCGTGACCCTGGTTTACCCCGGCGACGCAGATATAGAACAGGGCCGCATCTCCATCACGACACCCGTGGGCACGGCGCTTATCGGCCTCAAGGAGGGCCAATCAATCGACTGGACCGCGCGTACAGGTCAGACTCACAAGCTGACCGTGGTCCGCGTGACCCAGGAAGAAAACGCCTGAGCTCACAATCATGACGAGCCCGCATCTCCGCTTTTTCACGGGACATCTCCTGACGGGAGTTTGACCCCTGCGCCATGCCTTGGGCGCAGGGGAAACCACCCAAATGCAGGCTGCACGACCACGCAAGTGGCGTGCGGATTTGTTTGTTCACGGCCCTTTCGACCACCCATGCGAAGGGCCGTACTGGAGATCAGCAGGAGATCGCCGTGTGGACCGGGCAGGGATGTATTCTCACCACCAAGGACTTCACCATTCTGGAATTTTTGCAGGAGCGCAGGCACCACTTCAGTGAAGCGTATGCGGCACTTCTGCGCGCGAAGCTTGATGGAGCGCGTGTCGTGCTTCGCGAAGACGCGCCAGCCCATGTGGCGACGTTGAACAGCCGTGTGCGCTTCCGCACGGGTGATGAACACCCGCAAACACGCATCATCAGCCACGACGAACTACAAGGCTTCGTCGGGCTGACATTGCCACTGACAACATTGCGCGGGCTGGCGCTTATCGGGCTGGCTGCAGGCGAGAGCATCGTTCTTCCAAGACACGGCAACTCTCACCCGGAGCACCTCATGCTCGAAGACGTGCTTTATCAGCCGGAAGCAGCACGTCGAAAGATGCTCGCGGTGGCGCGCCCGGCGCTGCGCCTTGTTCATAATGCGGATGCGATTGCGCGACATTCCCCCGAATACTCCGACGGCGATGACCCGGGGCCCAGTGCCGCTTGACCCTCACGACAGGGGAGGGATTAATCCCTTGGTCCTGCGGAGGCGTGCGCGATGAAAGAATGGATGGTCACCGATTTGGCGAAGCTTGCCGGCGTCTCGGTCCGGACCCTTCACCACTATGATGCCATAGGCCTTCTTTCACCTGTGCGTGTCGGCGAGAACCGCTACCGTTACTACGGAGAGGCGGAATTGCTGCGCCTGCAGCAGATCCTCCTTTATCGCGAGCTTGGGATGCCGCTCGAGACGATCGGTTCCATTCTCGACGATCCGCGCTTCGACAGTCTGGCAGCGCTGAATGAACAACGCAGCCATCTCGCGGCCGAAGCCAAGCGCTATCGCCAGCTCATCAGGACGATCGACCGCACGATCGCCCATCTGAAAGGAGAACGTGCGATGCAATATGAGAATTTGTACAAGGGCTTCGTGACGCCCGAAAAACAGGCCGAATACGAAGCATGGCTGAAAGATCGCCTTGGTGATTCAACACACGAGAAAGTCACCGCAAGCGATTCGGCAGCAAAGGCAATCAGCGATCAGGATATGAAAGAGCGCATGAGTGCGCTCGCGGGGATCGAGGCGGACCTAGTGAAGACAATGGAGGACGGCACAGTGCCGCAAGCACGGGCGCTTGATCCATTGATCCAACGACACCATGCCTGGGTGGCACAGATGTGGGGTAGAGACTGCTCACACGACGCTTACGCCGGGCTTGCCGACATTTATGAAAGCCACGATGACTTCAAGCAGCGATACGAAACGCTTTCGCCCGGCTTTTCCAAATGGCTACCGATTGCCATGCGCAGCTGGACAAGGCGTGTGAAGGAAAGCTGAAAAACGTCGCTCACGCCTTGGCACCTACCCAATAACGCGGACCCGGCCCCATCCGGCCTGCCCGGTCGGCCGGGTTCGTCAGAGCGCAGGTCTCCAGAGAGAGGCATCCGCAGGAGATGCATTCGGTTAGGCCGTGCTTCAACCGCTCCATCTCGGCGATGCGTTCATCGATGCGCTTCGTCCAGTGCTCGGAAAGCCGCGCCCAGTCATCACCCTTCGGCACATGGTCGGTGGGCAGTTTGTCGAGTTCCGCCTTGATCTCATCAAGCGACAGCCCCACCCGCTGGGCGAAAACGATGAAGGCCACGCGACGCAGCACGGCGCGCTGGTAGCGCCGATGGCCAGAGCCTGCACGCTCCGAGGTGATCAATCCCCGCTCTTCATAATATCGCAGTGCGGATGCGGCCACGCCACTGCGCCTTGAAACCTGATTGATGGTGAGCATCGGCAGCCTCTCCTGTTGAGGCTAAAATCTCATGACCAGGATTAAACTTCAAGTGAACTTGAGTTTGTACCACATACGGGCCTGCCCTCTGTCCCCGTGCAGGCAGTTGGCGGGCCTGCAGCCCGCCCAGCCATCAGACTCATTTTATCAGGAAAGCCCCTCGATCAGGCCGTTTTCATTGAGAAAAATATGCTCGGAGGACGGCACGCGCGGCAGACCCGGCATGGTCATGATCTCACCGCAGATCGCCACCACGAAACCGGCGCCGGCGGAAAGCCGCACCTCGCGGATCGGCACCACATGGCCGGTGGGTGCGCCCCGCAGATTGGGATCGGTGGAGAAGGAATACTGCGTCTTGGCCATGCAGACCGGCAGGTGGCCGTATCCCTGCTCTTCCCATTGCTTTAGCTGATTGCGCACGGATTTGTCGGCGATCGCCTCGGAGCCGCGATAGATGCGCTTCACCACCGTGTCGATCTTGTCGAAGAGCGGCATGTCGTCGGGATAGAGCGGTGCGAACTGGGAGACCCCGCTTTCGGCCAGCGCCACCACCTTGTGCGCCAGCTCCTCGATCCCGGCAGAGCCTTCCGCCCAGTGGCGGCATAAAACGGCCTCTTCCCCCTGCTCGGCCACATAGGCCTTTACCGCCTCAATCTCGGCATCCGTATCCGTGTGAAAATGGTTGATGGCGACGATGGCCGGAACGCCGAACTGCTTCACATTTTCGATGTGGCGGCCAAGATTGACGCAGCCTGCCTTGACGGATGCGACATCCTCGGTGCCCAGATCTTCCTTCTTGACGCCACCATTCATCTTGAGCGCCC
Organism: Nitratireductor sp. ATLC21; assembly: GCF_057196525.1. Taxonomy (NCBI): domain Bacteria; kingdom Pseudomonadati; phylum Pseudomonadota; class Alphaproteobacteria; order Hyphomicrobiales; family Phyllobacteriaceae; genus Nitratireductor; species Nitratireductor sp. ATLC21. The sequence continues at coordinate 1,179,846 of NZ_JBXUOU010000001.1, forward strand.
GCACGGTCGCCACGATCACGGCGGCGGCGGGCTTGAGGCCTGCCTTGCGGCATTTGATGTCAAAGAATTTTTCCGCACCGAGATCGGCGCCGAAACCGGCCTCCGTCACCACATAGTCGGCGATCTTCAGCGCCGTGGTTGTCGCCATCACCGAGTTGCAGCCATGGGCGATGTTTGCGAAGGGGCCGCCATGCACAAAAGCCGGATTGTTTTCCAGCGTCTGCACCAGATTGGGCTGGAGTGCGTCCTTGAGGAGCACGGTCATGGCGCCATCGGCCTTGATGTCGCGCGCAAAGACCGGGCTCTTGTCCCGGCGATAGCCGATGATGATGTCGCCGAGCCGCTTTTCGAGGTCCTTCAGGTCCGTCGAAAGGCACAGAATGGCCATGACCTCGGAGGCAACGGTGATGTCGAACCCTGCTTCGCGCGGGAAACCATTGGCCACGCCGCCGAGCGAACAGACGATTTCGCGCAGCGCCCGGTCGTTCATGTCCATCACGCGCCGCCAGGCCACGCGCCGAATGTCGATCTCCTGCGCGTTGCCCCAGTAAATATGGTTGTCGATCAGCGCCGAAAGCAGGTTGTGGGCCGATGTGATGGCGTGGAAATCGCCGGTGAAGTGGAGGTTCATGTCCTCCATCGGAACCACCTGGGCATAGCCGCCGCCGGCTGCCCCGCCCTTGACGCCGAAGCAGGGGCCAAGCGAGGCCTCGCGGATGCAGATCGCCGCCTTCTTGCCGATGCGGTTCAGCCCATCCCCCAGACCGACCGTGGTGGTCGTCTTGCCCTCACCCGCCGGCGTCGGGTTGATCGCCGTGACGAGGATCAGCTTGCCGTTCCCGTTCTTGCGGGCCTCTGCAATGAACTCGGCCGACACCTTCGCCTTGTCATGGCCATAGGGAAGAAGGTGTTCGGATGGAATGTCGAGCCGCGCCCCGATTTCCTGGATCGGCTTCTTCTTCGCCGCGCGGGCGATCTCGATGTCGGATTTCACTTCGGCCATGACGATGATTTCCTCTCCCGGTGGTCCGCAACGTTTGCCGATTGGCATAAAGCCGCGAATTCTAAACGTCCACCGTCGCAAAAGAGGCGCGCAATGCGTAAAATGCGACAGGGCATGTGCGACGGTGGCAATGAAGCAGCAGGCGGGGCAGACATCGGCGTTTGACCCGCAGATCGGTTGACCTACCGGTCCAGAACCAGGCGCAGTTCCACGAGATTGGAGCGCACACGCAGGATGTAGAACCCCATCGTGGCGAGGTGGGTCGGCATGATCCAGCCATCCTCACGCCCATTGGAGATGATGAAGGGCTGCACATTCAGCGCCGCGCGGAACTGCTCTTCCGTCGTGTCCCAGAGCGAGCCCAGCGAACGCTGCTTGATGACATCTTCAAAGTCGGCACCCGCCGCTTTCAGAAGGCCGTAATAAGCGTAGAGCTGGCCATAGGCGAACCAGAAACGATCATCGGCACGTGTGTCGAACCAGCCGGAATTGTAGTTTTCCGAACGCTGGCGCAGAAGATCGGAGGTCGAACCCAGATCGCTCGCAATGCGGTCGAGATACTGGATCAGATTGTCGGCGCGCGCATCGAACACGGCCTCGCAAGTCTCAAGCCGGTCGTTGAAGCTGCGCAGATCGCGGATGGCGGAGCGATAGAAGCTCGGGGTGGGCGTCTTGGGCCCAAAGGGGCTCAGCCCGAAATACCAGGTTTCCTCATCGAAGGTCAGCGCGCCGCGCGCGTTCTGCAGATCGCGGTCGATCTGCGATGTGCCGCGCACGCGGCCAAGCGCATCCACCAATTCGATGGCGCTGCGGCGAACGGCCTGATTGATGCCGCGCTGGAACGATGCCTTGTTGTCGAAGAAGGGCGTGTCGTCCCAGTCGAGCACGAAGAAAAAGCCGAGCTTGTAGAGCAGCATGGAGGAAATCCATGCATTGTCGTTGACGTTGAAATCGGTGAGATCCGCGGTCACGTCGACGATGGCGGACCGTCCGCAGGTCCGTGTCTCACCGCCCTGCGTGGCTGCTGTCTGCTCGCCGGCGGAAACGCCACGCGCGTCAAGATTGTATTCCGCGACGTAATCGGGATTGAAGCCCGTCCAGACCTGTGTCTGCCAGAAGAAATAGCCGTAGAAGCCAACGATCGCGAGCAGCACAAGTCCGATCGAACCCCGAATGATCCAGCCGCGCCGCGTATACCAGCGGCCAGCGGCCATGAAGGGCCAGAGGATCCAGGCAATCAGCAGCCCGATGCCGCGACCGATCCAGTGAAACACGCGGGTGAAGAATTCAACGATCGGATCGAGCACGAAGCGCCTCCCTCAGGCGTTTGGGTCCTGGATCAGTTTTCCAGGCCGTAGAGGCGCTTTCGCAGCGCCGGTTTGTCCATGAGATATGCGGTTTTCAGCCGCGCCACAACATATTCGCGCCAGCCTTCCGGCCAGGTTTCGTAATCGCGGTAAAAACCCTGCTTGTTGAAAACATAGCGCGCAATGAAATCGGACGGCACGAAATCGGAGATCAGCCGGTTGGTGAGCCAGGCATCCTTATGCGCGGGGTCGGCGCGGGTGACGAGAAAGCGTTCCCGCGGCGGGATCTCCTCGATCTTGAGCGTACCCGTCTGGCTGATTTCGCGCACGGCGGCGTTGAGAAGCGGAACACTCCCCTCACCAGAAACCAGTTTCGCGTTGCGGTGCGTCCAGGTCTGCAGCCATACCGGATCGACGCGCGCGAAATCCGTATCCGGCTCCTCGCGGCGTATCAGATCGAGCAGCACCATTTCGCCGCGATGGGCGAGATAGTTCGAGCGTTCGACCCACGAGGCGCGGGGGAGCTGGATGCGGCCCGTCTCGGCCAGAAACCGGAAGATGCGCGCGGGATCGTCCTTCGACAGATAGCTCACCTGCCATGGCCGCGAGCGGCGGAAGCCCGGCGTCGCCGGATCGGCGATCACCGTTGTCGTGTCCGTATCGGCAAATATGTAGACGCCGCCGAAATGGCTCGTCCAATAGGCATCATGCCGAAACACGACCTGTTCGGGCACGAGGCTGTTTTCGCGGATGTCGCCGGTTTCGCGCGCGAGCGCGACCATGCGGTTGAGCAATTCGTCGTCGCGCCAGGCGTCGGGCTCATGCTTCACCCGGTCGGCAAGCCGGCCAAGCTCCGCGGCCTTTCCGAGCAGATCTTCGGCGGAGAGAACCTTGAACTCCACCTGCGCGATGGACAGCAGGTCCTCAATGTCGCGCACCTGGTTCACCTGCTCCTCGATCTCGCCATAGACCACATCCTTGATGGTGATCGCATTGATGGCGCGCGCATTGGCCATCATGAATTCGTAGACGAGCTGCGAGGTGTTGGAGAAGGCCGTATGCACCACCGGCAGCTCGATCTGCGCCGGGGTGAGGATGATGAAGCGGCGATTGACGCCGTTGGGATCGAGATACTGCGCGTCGTCCAGTTCCTCGGCGATCTGCGGCGAGAAGCCGGTGCGGTCGATCTCGAAGGAGGCGAGCTTCGTCTGCGGCACGCCAAAAGCATCCAGCGCCTTGTTGTAGCGTGCGATCAGATGCGGTTCTTCGATTTTCAGGAGGCGGCCGAAAATGAGATCGTTTTCGCGGAGGAGGTTCATGGTGTCACTCCTCACCCGGCACATGTGGAGAGAAAGACGTAAGCGTTGCGGCCATCCTCCTTCTCCCCGCACTCGCGGGGTGAAGGTCCCGGCAGGGGGATGACGGGCCGGCTGGCGGATGAAACCGGTGTAGCGATCCGGGCGCCAAAGCGCCCATGACGCGCCAAAGACAGGCCGTTCGCGCTCGCCCCTCATCCTCACCTTCTCCCCGCACGCGGGGAGAAGGGCGCGCAGACGCTGGTTCGTCATTTCGAATGGCTCTGCTCATGCCCGGAAAGAGATTGCGGGTTTTCTCACACAACAATTGCAAGTGACCAAGCATTGGAGCCTCGCCCTCCGCCGTTTTCCTTCTCCCCGTATTCACGGGGAGAAGGTCCCGGCAGGGGGATGAGGGGCGTGCAACAGTTTGAAAAAACATCCCCCTTACCATTTCAGACCCTCAGCGGGAGAAAACCGCATGTCAGCAGCCACGACCGACGACGAAAGCCGCCCGTCCAGCACAGCTAATATCGTTTCGAGCACCTGTTCCCGCTGTTTCAGCACATCGACATTCCAGAACCGCAGCACAGACCACCCCTTCTCGTTCATATAGCTATCGCGACGCCGATCCGCAGTGTTTTCAGCATGTTGACTGCCATCGACTTCGACCACAAGGTGCTTCTCCCTACAGGCGAAATCAGCAAAATACGGCCCGAGAGGCAGCTGCCGCACAAATTTGAAGCCATTCAACCGACGACTTCGCAGTTCCGACCACAGGACCTCTTCCGCATCGTTTTCTGCGCGGCGCAGGGAGCGCGCTCTTTCGGTCTGTTCTGGCTTCGCATTGCGCATGGCGTTCGCCCCTCATCCGCCTGCCGGCACCTTCTCCCCGCGAGCGGGGAGAAGGAAGCTCATTCAACCTCCCCAAACACCCCTCGCCTTCATGTCCTCGATCTCGCGCAGGGCGCGTTCGCGCAGGCGCTGGTCGCGGACGATGGTGGAGACGGCCGCATCGTCCGAGCGGTCCGAATAGCGGAACTCCGAATCCGCGTAGCGGTTGATTTCCTGCATCACCATGTCCATCGTGAATGGCCGGCGCAGTTCGGCGATCATCGCTTTCTTTTCATCATAGCTTTTGCGCATGAAAGCGTCGGGCGTCTCGAACCATTCGTCTGGAAGCTCGATGTCCATGGCGCGCATCTTGATGGCGTCGGTGATGTTCTTGATGGCGCGGCCGGTGAAGCGCGGCTCCGCGAGCTTGATCTCATGCAGATAGGCGCCGATATCCGTGAGCGTCTTCGGCTCGCCGCGATCGTTCAGGAAGCGCTCATAGACCTTCGCAAGCCCTTCTTCCTGAGGCTTCGAATGCGCCTCATAGGCAGTCTCGACCGCGCGCTTGATTTCCTGTGTTGCAAACGGCTCGTGCTCGCCGAGCGGGATCGCATGGTTCTTGCCGGCCAGAAGCACAAAAATGTCGACATAGTCCTCAAAAGTCTGCGGCCCGTCGACAAGCCAGCGCGCGCCGGCGCGCTGGCGCAGCGCGTCGTCCACATTCTCCGGATAGTTGGAGAACATGCCGAAGGAGCAATTGCCGCGCACAACGGTGCCCGCACCCGCAAAGCTCTCCATCAGAACGCCCGTCACCTCCTGCTGGCCGGCAGACGCCCGGTCGTCGGAGCGCTTGGCCGCCACCTGATCGATGTCGTCGATGGTGCCGAAGCCGATGGCGCGCGGGCTCAGAACATTTTCCACGAACTGCTTGCAGTTCTGCCCCGACTTGCCCTGATAGGAGGAAATCTGGTCGACGCCGAAATTCTCGTAATGGAACGGCACGCCCGCGATCTGGCAGTAATCGTTCAAAAGTCCGGCGGTCATCTGAATGAGGATGGTCTTGCCGGTGCCCGGCGCGCCATCGCCGATGAAGGTGAACAGAAAGCCCCCCAGCTCGACGAACGGGTTGAGCTGACGGTCGAAATCATAGGCCATCAGCATCTTGGCGAGCTTCATGGCCTGATATTTGGCGATGTGATTGCCGATGATCTCGTTGGGCTTCTTGAAGGTCATGACGAGCGGCTTACGCCGGCTGCCCGGTGCGACGTCGAAGCCGTCCTGCGTGAAATCGTCGGCCTCAAGCCGCATATGCGTGTCTTCAAACGCGCCGAGACCGGTGAAACGGCTGCGCCGCTGCAGAAGCCCCTCGATTGCGACGCGGGCAAGCGCGCGGGCGCGCGCCGTCATCGCCGTGTCGTCGGCAGCACCCGAGATCGCGCCTTCGAGCGCGGCAAGAACGCTTTTGAGCGCATCCTGCGGCGTATCGAACTGGAAATCCGGCTCATCCGTGTCGTTCACCGGCTCGCTGTTGGCATCAAGCATCTGGAGGAGATAGGACGAGAGCGTGAAGGCAGCGACATAGGCCGATGCCTGCAGGAGCGCGTGATAGGTCTGCGCGGCCTCACCCTCGAGCGGGCTGCGGGCGTTGCGCTCCTGAAGGCTTTCAAGCTCGGTGGAACGCGCAAAGACATCGGCGACGGCCAGCGCCACGGCCACCCCGCGACGCGTGCGATAGAGAAGCGTGTGTTGCGGAATGGACAGCATCGGGTCGCCCTGCCGGATGGCGGCGATGGTTTTCGCCAGCTCCACCTCGCGCGTCCTGCGCAGCGCGCCGGTGGAGACGGTCGACACGAAACGCCGCCCGGTGCCGGCAAGCTCGGTGCCGGAGCGGCCGCCATCAGACTGAAGCACCACAAAGCGCGTCACAAGGCTCTGCGCCGTCGCCCGGTGCTTTTCGATGTCCTTCTCGTCGATGGTCGTCAGGCCGGTGTCCATGGAAACTCCTGATCTGTCGGGCAGTGGAACCGCCCCTGATGCACAACGCCAGCGGCCATCGCCCTTCTCCCCGCCTGCGGGGAGAAGGTGCCGGCAGGCGGATGAGGGGCATGCAGCGTTTCGGGCGGAAAGGCGCCCATGCCTTGCCAAACTTTCACCCCTGGCGCGCGCCCCTCATCCTCACCTTCTCCCCGCAAGCGGGGAGAAGGGGGCACAAAAGCTGGCGCATAGTCTTCTGCCTGGGCGAAGCTGCTACACATCCGTGATCACCCGCCCGCCCGAAATGACGTGCACGTCGTAGCCATCGAAAATCTTCTGCGCCTCGCCGGCGGCATAGAGCGCCTGATAGGCTTCGTGCGGTACAAGCGCGTGCTGCTCATAGGCGCTCACGCCCATGCGGGCGGCGTCGAGATCATCCGTGTCGATGAAGAACTCCTCGCGCGCCGGCTGGCTGGACCACAGCCCCTTGCGGGCCGGGCGTTCGGTCTTTGAATAGACCTCCTGCACCGTCCAGGTGAGAAGCCACGCATTTTCCTGCCGACGCACCTTGCCAAGCACCTCCGCAACGGTCGAATTGTTCTCCGTGATGCCGGCCGTGTAGAACGGCCCCAGCACCACCCGGCGCAATTGCTTGGGGTGGAGGTGGTCGAAATCCTTGTCGAGATTCCCGGCAATGGTGGCGGGCGACAGGGAATAGGCGGAGTTCTTTTCCGCAAAATCGTCGAACTGATGCGCGAGCTCCGGATTGAGCAGACCGCCCACCGGCAGGCCGATCTCGACATCCTCGTTGAGCCTGCCATCGTCGGAAACAAGCGCCTTGACCATGCCGGGCGAGGAATCCTCCACCGCTGCCATATAGACCATGGGCAGGCTCGAATTTCCGTCAAAAGCACCCCAATGCACCAGATAATACGGCCGTTTTGTCTTGGGATTCACCGAAACGCGCACCGTTTCCGGCAAAATGAACGGCGAAAACACATTGCCCGCCTTCAATTGCTCCAGATAAAGGCGCTCGGCCATGGAGCGCTGGAGGTCAGCCGGAAATTCCCGGTGGCGCAGGATGAAATCGACCATCTCGGCGCGAAGTTCATCCGGTCCGGAGATGCCGGCAAGACGTTTCTCGGCCTGACGCCGGTCGTTTTCCAGCTCAAGCACGCTCTGAAAAACCGGATAACCGCTCTCGGCGCGCTGGATGCGGAATTTTTCCATGAAACCTAGACGGTTCTGCCAGCACTCGAAAGAGCGCTCGAGCCGTCCGATATAGGGTGAGACGACTTCGGCCACGAGACCGTGCGACTGGAAAGGCGATGCAGAGCGGTCACCGAAATAGACGCCGAGCCCTTCAAGCGCGGACGCAATGGCGTCGAAATAGCGCAATGCGGCGTCAGGAGCGGTATTCATGCAGATCGCCCCGACTGTCTGTTTTCCCCCATGCCGTCATCAGCTGCGAACGTAATTCGCGGCGTCGTGCTTCTTCATCACGTCCTCAAAGCGGCGGGCGAAGGCATCGTCGGCAAGCTTCTTGCGGCGCTGGATGTCGGCGGTGGTGACCATGTTTTTCTCATGCAATTCAAGCAGGTCGCCAATGTGCCGCTGAGCGGCTGCGCCGATGCCAGCCATCGTCTCCTCGGCGGTGTTGTCGACCTTCGAGCCGAGAGTGTTGATGCGGTGGGCCACGTCCTGCTGGGCTGCGGTCTTCAATGAATCTTCAAGCGCCTTGTAGAGAACGATGCGCTGTTCGGTGTCGATGGTGAGCTTGTTGATCAGCGTCGACTGGGCCGCGATCTGGTTGTTGAGCGAATCCACGAAGGTCTGGAACATGGAGGTGTAGCGCTCAAGCGTCTGGCTTTCGGCAAGAAGCTCCTGCTCCTTCGCCTGTGCCTCATTGTATTCGGTGGCAAGCTTCGAGCGTTCTCCCTCGAGCTCCGTGCGGTCCTTCTGGCTCGTGGAAGCGGCGATCCGGTTTTCGATGTCGAGCAGCATCGGGTTGAGTTCCTCGATGCGTTTCTGGGTCGCTTCCAAGGTTTCCATCGTGGTTTTGCGCCGTTCGATGACCTTGGCAAGGCTGGCCTCAGAGGTCTGGTAGCGCTCTTCGAGCACCTGCTTCTGATCCTTCAGAATACCGGTGATGGTGTCCGATTTTGAAAGCAGTTCCTGCAGATTGCCTGCCAGAGACATGTTGCGGACACGCTCGGTGCGCATGCGCTGCTTCTTCTGCTTGGAGAAGATGCCGATAAAATTTTCCCAGCCCGTATAGCTTTTCATGCTCTCGAACTCGGAGCCGAAGACATTGGTCGCGTCCTCAAGGCCGATGATCAGGTCGGCGATGTTGGTTTCCATCACCTTCTGCTGCGTCAAGACATCCTGAATGCGGGCATTCTCGATGTCGAAATCGGCCTGGCCGATCTTTTCGTCAGTGCGGGCAAGCTTGTCGAGCACAGTGCCCGACTGCTCGAGCCTCGAGCGCATCTCGTCGACCACCTCACGGGTCTTCGCGATCTCCGTGTCGAAATTCTGCAAGGTGGCCATGATGATACGCTCCGCAAAGGTCAGGGTTGCGGAAATATATGTGGGTCGATTGACGATTGAAAGACGTTACCGGCCTCGACGCACAATTCCTCAAGCGCGGTGGCAGCGCCACTCTGGCGTCGCTCTCTGTGCCGCAACAGGCTGAAGTCGCGTGCGCCAAGATTGATATTGGCCAGTTTCAGGAGACCACGCTCCACCAGGGGGCCTGCGGCAGACATGGAGATGGCCGCAGCGCAATCACTCTCGCGCGCGGCGGAAAGCACTGCCTCATTGGAGGGAAACTCCATGACCAGATTGAGCCCGGCTGGGTCGACACCCATCTCGGTTAACGTGCTTTCGAAGGCAGCACGCGTGCCTGATCCCTCCTCCCGCATGATCCATGACGCTCCCGAGATGAGGTCTTTCGGCGTAAGAGGCGGCCCCTCGGCCCACGGGTGCGTGGGTGCGACCACGACTGCCATGACATCCCGATCCACACGGCGCACGGTGAGCGCCGGCTCATCCACCCTCCCCTCGACCAGCCCCACCTCGGCCACGCCTTCCAGCATTGCGTCTGCCACCATGCGGGTGTTGCCCACAGTGAGTTTCAACGAGATGCCGGGGTAAAGCTTGTGAAACCGCATGAGCACCGGCGGCAGCCAGTAGCTAGCCACCGTCTGGCTCGCATGGACATTGAGCGTGCCGCGCCGCAGCCCGCCAAGCTCTGAAAGCATGGTTTCGGCCGAGCGCACCCGCGCGAGCGTCGCCTGCGCCTCGCCAAGAAATACCTTGCCGACACGTGTCAGCTCGATGCGGCGGCCAACGCGGTGAAAAAGCTCGACACCATAATAGCTCTCAAGCGCCTTGATCGATGCACTGACGGCAGAGGGCGTACGCCCGACAGCGGCGGCAGCCTGGGTCAGGTGCTCCCGCTCGGCGACGGCCACAAAGATCAGCAATTGTTCAAAAGTCATGGGATCATTCGATTTTCACGAATGAAATATGACATATTATTCGATAGAAGTCGATAAATGCTCATGCGACCAAGAATGCGTTCATCGCATCAGGTCGCATTCATGTCCGCACTTCGCCACCCGTTTCAGCTTCTTCCCGGCGTTTTTCTCTCCCTCCTTGTCGCCGGGGTGGTGCTTGTGGCCGCGTGGGCGGAGCAGGTTTTTCTCGGCGAGGCATGGCTTGAAGGACTGGTTCTCGCCATTCTGTTCGGCGCCGCGATAAGCTCCATCGCGCGCATCAGCCCTGCCTTCCGCCCCGGCATCGATTTTTGTGCCAAGGCGGTGCTGGAAGTGGCGATCGTTTTGCTCGGTGCCTCCATCAGTCTCGCAGCCCTTGGCGATGCGGGCCTCGGACTTGTGGGCGGCATTGTCGGCGTGGTCGTACTCTCGCTCGTTGCAGGCTATGCGATCAGCCGCGCGCTCGGCCTCTCGCGTGGACTGGCAACGCTGGTCGCCTGTGGAAACTCCATTTGTGGCAATTCGGCCATTGCAGCCGCAGCACCCGTGATCCGCGCCGAAGCATCGGAAGTGGCCGCCTCCCTGTCCTTCACGGCATTTCTGAGCATTCTTGTCGTGCTGCTTTTGCCCGTCATTTATGCGGCCATCGGCATGAGCCCGGTCCAGTCGGGCGTGCTTGCCGGCCTCACAGTCTATGCGGTGCCTCAGGTGCTGGCCGCCGCCGCGCCGGCCGGCGCAATCGGCATTCAGGTGGGAACACTGGTCAAACTGGTTCGTGTGCTGATGCTCGGGCCGGTGATCTTCCTTTTAGGGCTGACCCACGGGCGTAGGACCGGCGTCAAGCTTGGGTTCTTCGAGATGGTGCCCTGGTTCATCATCGGTTTTCTGGCCATGATGGGGCTGCGCTCGGCAGACCTCATCCCCGCCCCGGCGCTTCCCGTCATGCATGAAACGTCGGGGCTTCTGACGATTGTCGCCATGGCAGCACTTGGTCTGACGGTCGATATGAGAAGCGTGATGAAGAGCGGCGGGCGCGTGATCGTCGCAGCCCTTCTGTCGCTGACTGCGCTGGGTGTGGCGAGCTATGCGCTCATCCGCTTTCTGGGTATCGCCTGAGCGAGCAGACTAGTCGGCAGCACTCCCGGCAAACCCCACAAGATCCTCCGCCTTCCAGCGCCCCATCTCTTCCTCCCAGTGCTTTCGGCAAAGCGAAACGTAGACATCCTTGCCGATGGCGACCTGCGCGCCCTTTTTCGCGACCTTGCCGTCAGGCCCGAGCCGCACCACCATGGTGGCCTTGCGGCCACAGCGGCAGATCGTGCGTACTTCGCGCAGCTCGTCCGCCAGCGCCAGAAGTGCCTGCGATCCGGTGAAGAGATTGCCCTGAAAATCGGTCCTCAGCCCGTAGCACATGACCGGGATGCCCAGCCTGTCTGCCACGCGGGCGAGCTGCCAGACCTGTTCTTCTTCCAGAAATTGCGCTTCGTCGACAAATACGCAGTGAACCGTCGTGTGGTCGTGGTGCTCGGCGATGCGCGCAAAAAGGTCATCGCCATCGCGGAACATTTCCGCATCGCTGTCGAGCCCGATGCGCGAGGAAATATAGCCGCCATCTTCCTTGCGGTAGTGGCCCGCGACGAACAGCATCGTGTTCATCCCGCGCTCGCGGTAATTGTAGGATGCCTGCAGGAGCATGGTCGACTTGCCGGCATTCATGGTCGCGTAGTGGAAGTAGAGTTTTGCCATCGCGCTGCCTGTATCGTTCGCGCTCTTAAACACCACCAGCAGACTTTAGAAAACGCCGCAACGCCATTCTTCCACCAAATACCGTCGCATACGACGCCTTGCATGGCGCAAACAGACACCTGTTTGTGCTTGCAGCGCCCCTGAATTGGTGCTTGCCTTTGAAATAACGCGCAAAGCCGGTTAAGACCCGCGCTCAGCCAAGAACAAACACAGAGGAGAGCCGTCAATGTTACCGAGCCGAAAAACGTCCCAGGTCCTTGCGCTCGCCGCAAGTCTCGCATCGGGCACCGCATTCGCCGCCGAACCGGAGTCCTGCCAGTCCGTAACTTTCTCGGATGTCGGCTGGACCGATATCACCGCAACAACGGCCACTGCCTCGGTGGTGCTGGAGGGGCTTGGCTATGAGCCCGAAACGCAGGTACTTTCAGTGCCGGTGACCTATGCATCGCTCAAGAACAATGACGTGGACGTCTTCCTCGGCAACTGGATGCCGACCATGGAGGCCGATATCGCGCCTTACCGCGAGGATGGCACGGTGGAAACCGTGGTCACCAATCTGGAAGGCGCGAAATACACGCTGGCCGTTCCGCAGTATACCTATGATGCGGGTCTCAAGAGCTTTGCCGATATCGCCAAGTTTGCCGACGAGCTGGACGGCAAGATCTATGGCATCGAGCCCGGCAATGACGGCAACCGCCTGATCCTCGACATGATCGAGAACGACACGTTCGGTCTCAAGGATTTCGAAGTGGTGGAGAGCTCGGAAGCCGGCATGCTTTCGCAGGTGCGCCGCGCTGTGGGATCGAAGGAGCACGTGGTGTTCCTCGGTTGGGAACCGCACCCGATGAACGCCAATATCGAGATGGTCTATCTGGAAGGCGGCGACGATGTGTTCGGCCCCAATTATGGCGGCGCGACAGTGCACACCAACACCCGCGCAGGCCTTTCCGAAGAATGCCCCAACCTCGGCAAGCTTTTGAAGAACATGGTCTTTTCTCTCCAGATGGAGAATGAGATCATGGGCAAGATCCTTGACGACGGCGCCGAGCCGCAAAAGGCCGCCGAAGAATGGCTCAAGGCCAATCCGGACACGCTCGGTCCGTGGCTCGAAGGGGTGACCACGTTTGAGGGCGAGCCCGGTCTCGATGCCTTGAAGGCGCATCTGGGCATGTAGACGACAGGACGGTGCGGGGTGCCCGGGCAGGCACTCCGCGGCGTCTCCCTTTCGGCCTGAAGGCCGAAAGTCCGCCGCACCGACGGCACACGCAACGCATAAGAAGAAATCCGAAAAAAGGAACTCCCCGGGCTCATGGACCCTCTTTCAGAATGGATCGCTGACTGGAAAACTCCCATCGGCCGGTGGGGCCGAGACTTCTTCGACTTTCTGACCACCAATTTTGCCTGGCTGTTCGACACGCTGGCAGATGTTCTGGCCGACGTGCTCGACGGAATGGTGGACATTTTGCTGGCCGTTCCCGCCATCGTTCTGGTGCTTGCCATTGCAGCACTTGCCTATGCGCTGCAACGCTCCTGGAAGCTTTCAGTCGCGGTCGCGCTCGGCCTGCTTTTCATCATCAATCAGGGTTTATGGGAAGAAACGGTTGAAACGCTGGTGCTCGTCGTGGCCGCGGCCGCCGTGTCCATGGCGATTGGCGTTCCCGTTGGCATCTGGGCAGCGCACAATCCTCGCGTCTATCAGTTTCTGCGACCGGTGCTCGATCTGATGCAGACACTGCCGACCTTCGTTTATCTCATCCCCGTTCTCATCCTGTTCGGCCTGGGTGCCGCACCCGGCCTGATCGTGACCGTGATCTTCGCTTCACCGGCGCCAATCCGGCTCACCTATCTCGGCATCACCTCCGTGCCTCAGCCCATGATTGAGGCCGGCCATGCGTTCGGCGCTACGAAACGGCAGCTCCTGTGGAAGGTGGAACTGCCGGCTGCCCTGCCCTCCATCATGGCGGGTCTCACCCAATGCATCATGCTCTCGCTTTCCATGGTCGTCATCGCTGCACTGATCGGTGCAGATGGGCTCGGAAAACCGGTGGTGCGCGCACTCAACTCGGTCAACATTCCTCTCGGGCTTGAAGCCGGCCTCGCCATCGTCGTGCTGGCGATCATTCTCGACCGCATCGCGCGCATCGAGCGGGGGAGCGACAAATGAGCGTGGCCATCGATTTCAAAAAGGTCGACATCCTCTTTGGGACGGATCGCCAGAAGGCCGAAGCGCTTCCGCTGGTGGATGCGGGCAGGAACCGCGAGGAAATCCTTGCCGAAACCGGCGCGGTGCTCGGCTGTGCCCATTGCGACCTCACCGTCGAGCGCGGCGAGATATCCGTTTTGATGGGGCTTTCGGGATCGGGCAAGTCCACATTGCTGCGTGCGGTGAACCGGCTGAACACTGTGGCGCGTGGCAATGTCGTCGTTCACGACGGCGACTGGCAGGCGGACGTGGTGAACTGCTCGCAAGCCGAATTGCGCAAGATCCGCCGCGAGTGCGTGGCGATGGTCTTCCAGCAATTCGCCCTCCTGCCCTGGCGCACGGTGGCGGAGAATGTCGGCTTCGGGCTGGAGCTGGCAGGTGTGCCTGCCAAGGAGCGCAAAGAACGCGTGATGGCGCAGCTCGATCTGGTGCATCTGACCGACTGGGCCGACAAATATGCCCATGAGCTTTCGGGCGGAATGCAGCAGCGTGTGGGCCTTGCCCGCGCCTTTGCCACGGAAGCGCCGATCCTGCTCATGGACGAGCCCTTCTCCGCGCTCGATCCGCTCATCCGCACCAAGCTGCAGGACGAGTTGCTGGAACTCCAGGAGCGCCTGAAAAAGACCATCCTGTTCGTGAGCCACGATCTTGAGGAAGCGCTCAAGATCGGCAACCGCATCTCCATCATGGAAGGCGGTCGGATCGTGCAAACGGGCACCCCGGAAGACATCGTTCTTGCACCCGAAAACGATTATGTGCGGGACTTCATTTCCAATGTGAATCCGCTCTCTGTGCTGACCGCCTGGAACGTGATGCGCGATGTGCGCGACCTGGAGGCGGCCGGCGAAGGCTGGCTGTGGCTCGACCGGCGCAAGACCACGCGGTTCAAGTTCGATGACAACATGCTGGTCATCGATGCTGAGAGAAACGGCAAGCCTGCCATCTGGGTCTCCTGCGACAATGTCGAAGACCTGCCCGAGGACAGGCCAAAGGTCTTCTGGGCGACGGCGGGTACGCCGTTGCGAACCGTGATGCGGGCCATGCAGCAATCCCAGACGGCGCCGGTGGCGCTGTTTGACGAGGCCTCACGTTTTGTCGGGGCGATTGGCATACGCGACGTGCTTGGCGCCATCATCCGGCGCTGAGCATCTCCACACAGCGGCATTGCGCAGATGCCGCTTTTCCAGCCCGGCCTCCCTCGCTAGTGTCTTGACGACACATTGAGGGAGGCAGTCTCATGAACCCATCCGGCATCGTTGCACTCGTTACGGGCGGAGGCTCAGGTCTTGGTGAAGCGACCGCGCGCGCGCTCGCCGACAAAGGCGCAAAGATCGCCATCGCCGATGTCGGCATGGAGAGAGCCGAAGCGGTGGCTGCCGATATCGGCGGCATTGCGGTCAAATGCGATGTCACCAGCGAAGCCGATGGTCTGGCGGCTCTGGTTGAAGCAACGAAAAAGCTCGGTGCGCCCCGCATACTGGTGAATTGCGCCGGCATTGTCACGGCCACTAAGACCGTCGGTCGGGATGGGCCCCACCCGCTCGATCTTTATCGCAAGGTGATCGAGATCAACCTCCTTGGCACGTTCAACATGATCCGCCTGTTTGCCGCCCAGGCCCAGGAACTCGAACCGCTTGAGGGTGGCGAGCGCGGGGTCATCGTCAACACCGCGTCGGTGGCAGCCTTCGACGGCCAGATCGGCCAGGTGGCCTACTCCGCCTCCAAAGGCGGGGTGGTGGGCATGACACTGCCCATCGCGCGCGATCTTTCACGCTCCGGCATCCGGGTTTGCACCATCGCTCCGGGCATCTTCAAGACGCCGATGATGGCGAGCCTGCCGGAAGAGGCGCAGGCCTCGCTCGGCCAGCAGGTGCCCTTCCCGCCGCGCCTCGGTGAACCATCCGAATATGCAGCGCTTGCCTGCCATATCGTCGAGAACCAGATGCTGAATGGCGAGACCATCCGCCTCGACGGCGCGATCCGCATGGCGCCGAAATAGCAGACTACGGAAAATCCACCGTCGCCGCTTGCAGCCGAAAGCATGATCGGCGAAGGAGATGCTTCAACGGATTGAGGCATCGATGAGCGAAGGAAAAACAAAAGACGTCATTCTCGAAACGGATGCGGATGCCATTCGTCTTGCGAAGACGCTTATGCGCGCTGCGCGCTTCGGTGGACTGGCGACAATCGATCCAGAAGACGGCGCACCCTTTGCCACCCGCGTTGCCACCGCAACCGATCTGGACGGCGCACCGCTCATCCTGGTGTCTGGACTGTCCGCTCATACGAAGGGGCTGGAATCCGATCCGCGCTGCTCCCTCCTGTTGGGCGAACCCGGCAAAGGCGACCCGCTGGCGCATCCACGCCTTTCCGTCAAGGCTGCCGCATTGCGGCTGGAGCACGAGAGCGAAGACCATGCGCGCGCCAAGCGTCGCTATCTCGCACGCCATCCCAAGGCCAAGCTGTATATCGATTTCCCGGATTTCTCTCTCTACCGGCTGGAGCCAAAGACGGCACTTCTCAATGGAGGATTTGCACGAGCCTACAAGCTGTCTCGAACGGAACTTGTGATCGATAGCCCGGCACTCACCGGCCTGGCCGAAGCAGAAGTGGGTGCCATCGCCCATATGAACAGCGACCATGCAGACGCGATTGAAAACTACGCCCGCCATTTTGCCAATGCTCCCTCAGGAAAATGGCAACTGACCGGGATTGACCCCGAGGGGATCGACCTGGCACTCGGCGACCGAACGTGCCGCATTTTCTTCAAATCTCCGCTAAGCGACACGAAACAGATGCGCCACACCCTTGTGGCGATGGCAAAGGAAGCGCGCATGGGGCTCGCCAGTTGAAACGGAAGCTCTTATCTATCGCAAGCGCCGAAGATCCTCGCATCGCTGCCTATCGCCATATTCGCGAACGCGATCTCGTGGGAAGGCAGGGCCGTTTCGTGGCCGAAGGGCGGGTGGTGCTCAACGTGCTCTTCTCCACAAGCCGGTTCACAGCCGAAAGCGTGTTTCTGCGCGAAAACCGTGTGGCCGGGCTCGGCGACCTGATTGAGCGCATTCCCGAAGACGTTCCAATCTATACAGCCAGCGCTGCGGTCATGGACGAGGTTGCCGGTTTCGAGATCCATCGGGGCATTCTGGCAATCGGTCGCAAGCGCGAAACAAGCGGCGAAGCGCTGCTCGA
This sequence comes from Nitratireductor sp. ATLC21, assembly GCF_057196525.1. Taxonomy (NCBI): domain Bacteria; kingdom Pseudomonadati; phylum Pseudomonadota; class Alphaproteobacteria; order Hyphomicrobiales; family Phyllobacteriaceae; genus Nitratireductor; species Nitratireductor sp. ATLC21. The sequence goes on from NZ_JBXUOU010000001.1 coordinate 1,196,900, forward strand.
TACGCTGCCCGACGCGGCGCTGGTGGTCGCCCTTGCGGGCATATCCAATCACGACAATATGGGCTCGATCTTCCGCAACGCAGCTTCCTTCGGCGCTGCCGCCGTGCTTCTCACCAACGATTGTTGCGATCCGCTCTACCGCAAGGCTATCCGTGTATCGGTAGGGGCTACGCTGAAAGTTCCCTTCGCACGGTTCAGCGATACAGCCAGTCTTGCAGCGGCACTACAGGATCGGGGCTATTCAATTCTCGCGCTGAGCCCACAAGGAAAGATGGACATTGCGGAGATAAAGCGCGACCCGCGCCATGCGTTGCTTCTTGGCAGCGAGGGGCATGGACTTTCGGAAGAGGACATGAGGCGGCTTCCCACCGCACGCATTGCGATGGCCCCGGATTTCGACAGTCTCAACGTGGCCGCAGCCTCTGCGATTGCCCTACACCGGCTCTGGCGCCCGGTCTGATGCTAGGATGCACGTTCGCGCAGAATGCGCACTCTTTCCGCAAGGCTCATGGGGCGGCCGTCGCCTCCTGTCTCCTGAGACCGAAGTGCTTCGGCGATTGGTGAACTCTCCCCTTCCAGGGATGCCGTCAGACCGATCACTTCTGCCGCCAGGCTATGGATCTGCTCGCGCAACGCTCCATCCGCCTGTGCATGATCGGCTGCCTTGGCACGCGGAGCCTTTCCGTTTTTCTTGTTCTCAGAAAGCTCGGCACGCAGTTTCTTGTTTTCCTGAAGCAGCCTGGAAATCCGTGTCTTGAGTTTTTCCTGATCACCGTCGGAAGACTGTTGAACGACCGTCGTCTTTGCACCTCCATCGGCCAAAAGCGTACGAAGTTGCAGGGATTTGTCTGCAAGTTCACGTGACAGGCGCTCGCATTCCGCCTCCGCTTCCTTCAGCCGGCGAGCACCCTCCTCAGACAAGCTGGCCTCGCTCGCCCCATTCTTCTCCTTGCGGAGACGTGCAATTTCGGCTTCACGGCGCTCAAGCTTCTCCTCGTGTTCGTACAGCGCCCTCATCTGTGCCTCCAGCTTTTTCTGAAGATCCGCGTTGCGCTTCTCGGCCACTTTCAAGCCGGCTTCAGCCTCTTTGCGAGCGGTTTCGGCTTCGCGTGCTGCGCGAACCGCATCCTTGCGATCACGGCGAAGTTCGGCCAGATCATCCTCCACCTTGCGCAATTCCGTCTCGCGAGCGACCATTTCGATCTGCCGGCTGCTCGCCAGCAAGCGCTCTTCCTCATAGCGGTCATTGAGCTCCGTCAGCGCGCTGCCGCGCACTTCAAGCTCCGAGAGCGCTTCCTCCAGCTTGGTTTCAAGCATGGAAATGACTTCGGCGTTCTCCGCCAGGGCCGTGCGCTGTTTTTCGGTCTCGCTGCGCAATTCGGCAATCACCTTGTCCTGTGCGTCGCGATCCTCGGCAAGCTGCCGGGCCTCATCGCTCAACCGGGCAATTTCGACCAGTTGCGAAGACGTCTTCGCATTCAGGGACTCGATGTTCATCTCGAGCCGGCGGGCCGCCATGGCATGGCTGGCGCGCAACCGATCTTTCTCCGCCTCGAGTTCATTGGTGGAAAGCGGCATGCTGGCTTCTATCCGCTTTGTCGTAAGCCGCACCGCCCTGCGCCACACAAGCGGCGCCAAAGCAAGAGCGAGAAACCCTGCGATAAAAAAGCCCAGAAGAATAAGCAGTATCGTCGTGATCACCGCATGAAACCCATTTCGTCGAGGAAACCCTGCATGTGCAGTTGTTACCTCATTGGGTCACGCAAAGCGACACGCACGTCAAGCTGATACGCTCAGGAAGCCGTTTTGACCATTGGGGACGGCGGACCGATCAGTTGCCCGCCACCGTGGGAGAGCCACCTTAGAAAGGATTCCAGGTCGGCTGCGGGGTCATTTTCAGATAACCCAGATTGATGCCAAGGCGCGCGCCGACACCGGTGCGGATCGGAACCAAAATCATGTTGTCATTGGTCAGCGCATTGAAGCCAAGACCCGCCACCAGGTAAGCAGAGCCCGCAACGCCGCCGAAACGTCGATAAAGATCGTTCACGGAGTTGAGGTTGTAGACGAGGATCATGACGCGGGATCCCTGACCGCCATAGTCCCAGCCGATAGATGGTCCCTGCCAGAAGACCTTATGGTCGCCAGCGTTCTTGGTATAGAGCATGCCCTCGCCATAGGTCAGGCCTCCGATGAATGCTCCGGAGCCTTCCTCGCCAAGAACATATCCGTTCGGCAAGCCGTAATTGGAAAAGACCTTCTCCACCACGGTTGCCAGACCACCCGTGGTGGCACCGAAAAATCCGTGTCCGGCGTCAACGATCTCCTGAGCTGTGTAACCATTGTTGGCCCGTGCCGTATTGGTGGTCACGGAGATGGCGCCCAGGCCGACCGCGAAAACCACCAGAAAAAGCTGGATAAACCGCGTCCAATCAAAAAGCCGTGCAGGCATTGTTCATTCTCCATCCATGAGTGGCTGTCATAGACCCAGACCGCCCACCGTTACCCCGCCAAGAGCCACGATTGCTTCAAAATAGGCCGTGAATCTTTTCCAACTGTTAACCTCAACCTGAAACATGGCCGGCGCATGGCCCCACGCCCGGGATGAGCGTCTGTCGCCCGCGCCATTTCAGGCCAAACTGTTGCCGGTTTTCGCGCGCCTGTGTAACCAGAAGCAGCGCGTTCCATGATCTGATTCGGTTGGTGACTGGAGCCTGTTCGAAGTCGGAACCACAAGAGCAAAGACCGGCCGGCACCGCAGCGTCCACAGGCGGCGATGGCCCGATCGGCAACAACGTCTGGAGGACAGATGCCTATGTCCGAACTTTTCTCATTGAGCGCAACCGATCTCGCCGCTCTTCTGTGCAGCCGCGTATGCCACGACATCATTTCGCCGGTAGGTGCGATCAACAACGGCCTAGAACTATTAGATGAGGGCGGCGCTGACGAAGATGCCATGGCCCTGATCCGCGCCAGCGCAGTCAACGCCTCGGCACGCCTTCAATTTGCGCGCATCGCTTTTGGCGCCGCCGGCTCGGCTGGCATGCAGATCGATACAGGAGATGCACAGGCAGTGGCCACGGCCTTCATAGCGAACGAAAAGCCCGACCTTGAATGGCACGGCGCGCGTGCGCTTCTGCCCAAGAACCAGGTAAAACTTTTGCTGAACCTGTTGCTGGTTGCCAATTCCGCTATCCCACGCGGCGGCAAACTGCGTGTTTACCTAGAAAATCTTGAAAGCGCGCCTGCCTTCAAGATCAAGGCCGAGGGGCCAATGCTCCGCGTGCCCCCAAAATTTCTGGAGCTTCACTCTGGAAGCAAACCGGAAGAGCCCATCGATGCCCACAGCGTTCAGTTTTACTACACGCTGCTTCTGGCGCGCGATACCGGCATGACCGTCAATATTCGCGCCACGGCCGATGAGATCATCCTGTCTGCAGGGAAATAGTCCGTTAACCATAAGTCTTTGCGGCAGCTTTACCAGCCGTGCTCCATAATCCTTCCTGCTTGCCTGACAGCGGCAACTGCATTGCACGAAAGGATGTGGAAAATGGCTCGCTGCCTGATCGTCGACGATTCCAGCGTCATCCGGAAGGTCGCCAAACGGATACTCGCCAGCGCGGAAATGATGGTCACTGAGGCGGCCAGTGGGCAGGAGGCCCTCGATCTGTCTGCCCACGATATGGCCGACATCATCATCATCGACAGCTCTCTGCCGGATATGGACTCAAGCGATCTCGTTCGCCGGTTGATGGCTTTGCCGGCAGAGTTCAAGCCTTATATTCTCTTGTGTCTTGCTGAGCTCGACCTCGGCGCGATCATGCGCGCGAAGCGGGCTGGTGCCCAAGGCTACATGTTGAAGCCTTTTACGCGCGCGCAATTGCTCGAGCAGTTCCGAGAGTTTCAGACCGCCGCATAGCACCCGGCCACAATAGAAATAGATCCAGGCAAAGCAAAAAACCCGGCCTCGCGGCCGGGTTTGCGCGTTTTTGAAGGGGATTCGAGAAGGTGTCAGGCGCTTTCGCGAATTTCCTCGGGCTCGCGCAATACGTAACCGCGCCCCCACACCGTCTCGATGAAGTTCTGACCGCCGGATGCTGCATCAAGCTTTTTGCGAAGCTTACAGATGAAGACGTCGATGATCTTCAATTCCGGCTCGTCCATTCCGCCATAAAGATGGTTCAGGAACATCTCTTTGGTGAGCGTCGTTCCCTTGCGGAGCGAAAGCAGCTCCAACATCTGGTATTCCTTGCCCGTCAGGTGGACGCGCTGTCCAGCGACCTCAACCGTCTTGGCATCCAGGTTCACAATCAGATCACCGGTGGTGATGACCGACTGTGCATGCCCCTTGGAGCGACGCACGATGGCGTGAATACGCGCCACCAGCTCGTCCTTGTGGAAGGGCTTGGTCATATAGTCATCCGCACCGAAGCCGAGGCCCCGCACCTTGTCCTCGATGCCGGCCATGCCGGAGAGGATAAGGATCGGCGTCTTCACTTTCGAAAGGCGCAGTGTCCGCAGGACCTCGTAGCCCGACATATCCGGCAGGTTGAGATCAAGCAGTATGATATCGTAATCGTAGAGCTTACCCAGATCGACGCCCTCTTCTCCGAGGTCCGTCGTATAAACATTGAAGCTCTCGGACTTGAGCATCAGTTCGATGCTCTGTGCCGTGGCACTGTCGTCTTCAATCAGCAAAACGCGCATCTTTATCCCCTTCTCGCCGCCGACCCGGCCTGGCAGGCACCCGGCACCGAAGCAATGATTGCCTGAATCGGAGGCTGCCAGTTAATGGTTAACAAAATCTAATTCGGTCTGGCAAGCACCAGATTCCCTTTTCAGCTTTTGAAAGCACCGCTTTGATTCCAATGGTGAAATATCCGCCTATGAATAGATCGAATCACATTAGCAATTCATGCTAACCGACTCTCCCCGCAATCAAATTACGGCTTTCTCACGCACAATCTTTACCGTGCCTTAAGCCATCGTCCTTATGATTAACAATGCCCGTAAACGAATGGTTACCGAAGGGGCCAAATCTTAGGAATTTGTTTCCTAAGTGCGCTTACCCTGCGAGGACTGACCCGGCGTAAACGGGACGGACAGCCGCCGAGGGGCGCTGGTGTGTGCGTATTGTGGGAGTATCGAGTATGAAGCCGCGTGAAAACCTCGTTCGACTGAAGCAGTTTCAGGTTAATGAGAAGCGCCGCCGCATGGCACAGCTGGATTCAATGATCGCCGAATTCGACCGCATGGCTGCGGAGCTGGATGCGCAGATCATTTCGGAAGAAACGAAGGCCGGTATCACCGATCTCAACCATTTCGCCTACCCAACCTTTGCCAAGGCCGCGCGCCTGCGCCGCGACAACCTGCGCACCTCGCAAGCAGAGCTTGTCGAACAGCGTAAGTCCGCCGAGGCGGAACTGTCCGAAGCGGAAGCAGAACTTGCCAAGGCCGAAGCTCTGGAGAACCGTGACGGGCGTGGCCGTCAGGACGCAGCAGCATCCCGCGCGATGACTGGCTGATTACCGCCCGCCCACACGACCACATTTGAGCGCTGAACCGGTTTCAACGGCGGGGATTTCCCTGCCGTTTTGCGTTGTTCCTTTGCCCGAGGAAAAGAGCCAGATTTTCAAGCATTTCTCAAAAATACCCCCGATCCGGGTAACCGTATAGGACCGACCTGTGCACTGAGCCCTTAAAGAAAGGGGCCGGCGCAGAACACCGGCCCCTTTCGGGTTTGAACGGCAGTCGACGCAATTTCCAGTTTTCGTGGAAATGCGCCGAAACCTGATCAATGTCGATATTGCTGGATACGTGTTGTCCGCAGCCCCGCCAGGCCATGATCATCGATAGAAGCCTGCCACGAGAGGAACTCCTCCACCGTCAGACGATATCGCTGACAGGCTTCCTCGAGGCTCAAAAGCCCACCGCGCACTGCGGCCACCACTTCCGCCTTGCGACGGATTACCCACCTGCGCGTATTGCTCGGCGGCAGATCCGCAATTGTCAGCGGGCTGCCATCCGGGCCGATCACATATTTTACGCGCGGTCGAACCATTTCGGTCATAGTACTCTCTACCTGAACTCAAGACCCGATACACAAGCTACTGCGCCGGCTTTAAAATTTGCCTAAACACATGGTAAGCATACGGTAACGGACATGAATCCCGCGTTAGGGATTTGTCGCCGTTTTGTTTCAAATTGCGTCGACCCGCGCGGCAAACCTCCGGGAAACCAGGGCTTGGCTCCTGATGGCTCTCGTTAACCTTCGGGCTGGAAGCACGCAGATCCTTGACCTATATTCGCCGCATTGGCATGTAATCGGCCACGATCAAACACAAAGAAGATCAAGCAAATGAACAGCCTCGACCTGCCCGGACGCCCGCAGGACTGCCGAATCGTGGTGGCCATGTCGGGCGGCGTGGACTCCTCCGTCGTCGCCGGCATCCTCGCCAAACAGGGCTATGACGTCGTCGGGGTCACGCTGCAGCTTTATGATCATGGCGAGGCGACACACCGTCCGGGCTCCTGTTGTGCCGGTCAGGACATCGATGACGCACGCCGTGTCGCAGAGACGCTGGGCATCCCCCACTATGTGCTGAATTACGAGCAGCGCTTTCGCGAAGCCGTGATCGACCCCTTCGCTCAAAGCTACGTTGCCGGCGAAACGCCGATCCCCTGCGTTTCATGCAATCAGACCGTGAAATTCGCCGATCTTCTGGAGACCGCACGTGATCTCGGCGCCGATGCACTCGCCACCGGCCACTATATCCGCAGCCGCGCCAATGGCGCCCACCGGGCCCTTACACGGCCGGTGGATGCAGATCGCGACCAGAGCTATTTCCTCTTCGCCACCACGCAGGAGCAGATCGACTATCTGCGTTTCCCGCTGGGCGGCCTGTCCAAGCCGGAGGTGCGTGCCATTGCGGAGGAGATGGGCCTGAGCGTTGCCACCAAGCAGGACAGCCAGGACATCTGTTTCGTACCGCGCGGCAAGTATTCCGACATCATCAGCAAGCTGAAGCCGGAAGCCGCAACGCCGGGTGAGATCGTGCATCTGGACGGGCGCAAGCTCGGCGGCCACGACGGCGTCATGCATTACACGATCGGCCAGCGGCGCGGTATCGGCGTCGCCACGGGAGAACCGCTCTACGTGGTGCATCTGGATGCCGAGAATGCGCGTGTCATTGTCGGCCCGCGAGAGGCGCTGGAAACGCACAAGGTGTTCCTGCGCCAGGTGAACTGGCTGGGCGATGGGCCGCTTGACGAATTGCCCGCAGATGGGATGGAGGTCTTTGCCAAGGTTCGCTCGACCCGCCCACCACGCCCTGCCGTGCTGCATCACGCAGACGGCAAGACCTGGGTTGAACTGACCGAGGGCGAGGCAGGCGTCGCTCCCGGGCAGGCCTGCGTGCTTTACTCCGATGACGGTAATGAGGCCCGCGTCTTTGGCGGTGGCTTCATTGAGCGTTCAGAAAGAGGGCGGGAAGCCGAAGCACAGCTCACACGCCTGGCAGCAGCCTCCCACAGCGCATAAGGTTCTCTTCGCCTGCGTTCGCGGTTGGTGGCCTGCAAGGAGCGGGCAATCTTGCTACAATGGGCAGTGGCTGGAAAAATTACACTGGCTGACGAGACGCGTCAGCCATGCGTTACAGAACCGGCCGTCAGGATGCGCAGAACCTCGATGGCCTCTTCGCCCGTCGTGCGCGGCTCGCTCCTTGTTTCGATGCAGTCGAGAAAATGCTGCAGCTCACGCGTCAGCGGCATCCCTTCTTCCACATCCACATAGGTTGGCTCGTTGGTGGTGAACGCCCAGTGGCCGCTATCCTGCCAGACCGCATGGCGATAGACGGCGAGCTTGCGCCCCCATGGCTCCACGTCGTCAAAAACCGCCATCGCCTTGTCGCCGACAACTGTCAGGCGACGCTCACGATAGGGGTTAAGCCGAGAGGTGAAGAGGTGGCTGCGCAGGCCGCCGGGGAAACGCATGTGCAAATGCGCGAAATCGCTCAGATGGTCGAGCAGCGCCGCTCCCTCGCCGCGCACTTCTTCGGGAGCTGCTCCCGTCAACGCCAGGATCATCGAGAGATCGTGTGGGGCAAGATCCCACAGAGCGTCGTTCTCGGTGTGAAACTTGCCAAGCCCCAGCCGGTGCGAATGAATATAGCGGATGTCACCGAGATCGCCCTGATCGATGAGCGACTTCAGCTTCTCGAAAGCCGGATGGAAGCGCAGCACATGGCCGACCATGATAATGCGCCCTGTTTCATGCGCCACGGAGACCGAGCGCTCGGCATCCTCGACAGTCAGCGCGATGGGTTTTTCAACCAGAACATCCTTGCCCGAACGCATGGCACGAATGGCATATTCGGCGTGAAACTGCGGCGGCAGCGCCAGCACGATCGCATCGATCTCGGCATGCTCGAAGAGTGCGTCGGGTGAGATGGCAACGCATTCATGTTCGCTGGCAAAGCCTTCGGCCCGTGCCTCATTGGCATCGGACACGGCCGCCAGCACTCCCAGAGATTTAAGCGTGCGAATGTGGTTCGAGCCCCAGTAGCCACATCCGAGTACGGCAATACGCGGTTTCATAAAATCCTTCGCCCAAGATTTTGGCGCAGGAAACACATACAGATGCGGCCCTCGCGACTCAACCCTGCCCGTGAAATCCCGCCAATTTCTTCAGCGAAATCGTTAGCCTCGACAAATTCCCCCAAGAAACGGTGAACCCCGCTTGACACGACAGACACCGCCCCCTTATATCCGCGCGTCTTCGTGAGGCACCGGACCGGTTTTGAAACAGGTTCCCCGGCCTCCAGGCGGCGGAGTAGCTCAGTCGGTTAGAGCAGAGGAATCATAATCCTTGTGTCGGGGGTTCGAATCCCTCCTCCGCTACCATCAATCCCCACACCCGTTTGACGCCATTGGGGTAGGCACGTTCGCCAAGGATCGAGTTGAGCCGTCCTGCAATCTCGATCTCGACCGCTCCGGGTTCTGAAGGATCGCGGTAGACGGTCACCGTTTCGACCAGTTCCCGTATTGCTTCCGCACATTCCCGGTCGCCTGACCGGATGCCTTCCGCCAGTGCGTGTTGAAGGACTTCGAGCTGCTCCTCATAGCGCTTCAGGATGGCGGGATGCAGCGAAACGACCTCGAAGGCAGGTGGAGCTTTCTCCAACTCTGCAAGAACCGCCTCGCGCTCATGGTAGAGTTCAGTCGAGCGGGGACCGATCACATACGGATCGCCAATACCTTTGGCGAGATGATCGACCAAACGGTCGATCTCGCGCTTGAGTTGCTCGGCGCGGCGCTCAAGCCGAATTCGATTAGCATCGGCCTCTGCGGACAGTCGCTTGCGTTCCTCGTGATAGGTCTTCACGTATTCGGCGAGTACCCTGGGGCTCTTCATCTCGGCATGCAGGCCAGACAGAACGGCGGTCTCCACGGTCTCGAGATAGAAGGTTTTCGGGTCGGGACATGACCCGCTTTCCGTCGCGGCCGAGCACCTGATCCGGATACGGCCTGATTTGTCCTTGCCGTTGGTCGACATGCCTGATCCGCACGCACCGCACCGAAGCAGCCCCGAAAGCATATGACGCGGTCGGCGATGATGGTGTGGATAGTCAAGGCTGCGCTCGCGTTTGCGCGCGTGCGCCTGCTCGAACAGTTCGCGGCTGACAATAGCGAGTTCGGGCACGTCGGCTGACTGCCACTCTTCTTTCGGATTGGGGCGAGACACACGGCGGCCGGCCTTCGATGTGGTGCTCAGGTTCATTCCGACTTGAGGCCCCGAGAGGGATTCGAACTCCGCGCTGACGCCTGCCTGCATCTTTCGCCGAGGCACCCGTCCGCCACGCCACGTCGTGGCCGATCTCTGTCGGCTCGAACCGAAGTGCGATCCCGAACAATACGATGGCTGAAGCTTAGGGTTCTGTGCTGTAGCTGTTGTCAAAATCTTGGAAGGCATCCGCGACAATTGCCTCAATCTGCTGAACTTCGTCGTCGCGCAGCTTCTCAAATTCGCCGGTGCGGCGGCGTTTGCTGAGGGAGCCGCCGTTCTGGCGGATGTGCATGATGAGGTCCTGCGCCATACGGTCCGGCATTTCGACCAGATTCATGATGGCGGTCAGCGCCTGATCGCGGCACTTGAGGTAGTCGATCTCGCGCGGCAGATCGATTTCGACTGTCCGCTGCACGCAGCTATAGAGGAACTCGGCCTCCTCGGTACACTCGAAATAGCGATAGAGGTCCGCCGTTTCGTTGGTGACCTCGACATTGTGATTGGGCAGCGCGCGCCAGTCGATGAACTCCATTAAGGGGCCAGAGTGCCGCTTCAGGGTCGAGGCGTAGTCGTCGATACGATGCAGCATGACCGCAGAAACAGGAAACACCATGCCGGGCGGGGTGTATTTGCGCTCGGCGAGCACGTGGTGGATGAGACAGCGGTGCAGGCGCCCGTTGCCGTCGGCCAGCGGATGCACGTATACAAACCCGAACGCGATTGCCGCGGCCTGCAGGACCGGATCGACGTCTGAGATCCGCAGTCTGTTGTTGCATTCATTGAGGCTGGTCATGATGTCGGAAACATCCTGAGGGCGAGCTCCGATGAATTCGGGCAACGGATCATGGTTGTGGTCCCGCTCGCCCAGAAACACGCCCTCGCTGCGATATCCAATCTCGGTGAACCGGTCGTCGCCGATCAGGATGCGGTGCAGGCGATAGATTTCGGTCTGATTGAGTGGACGCTTGCCGGCCTCCAGAACCGCGCGTCCCCAGCGCTCGAGCCGATTGGCAGGTGCGCGCTCCCCTTCGATCTCGAAGCTCGCGCGGCTGTCGGCCAGCAGGAGCAAGCTCGCGGCCCGGGAGACGACATGAGCACCTGTCCGCCCTATCGTCTCCTGGGCCTTCCTGGAAAGGTGGAGGGCCAGAAATGCTTCCAGCTTTTCGGTGCGCCTGATGATCGGACAGAACGCGCCCGTGCCAAGCAGATTGTTGCGCACACGATGGCGCAGGGACAGTGACGCTGGACCGGTGAAATATGTTTCCGGATCAAGTGCGTCGACGGCGGTAACTGTGGGGGCGTCGTCGATATCGAGGCGCTTGCCCGTCAGGGTTTCGTAAAAAAACCATACGCGGCGTGTGACCGCGCCGGTCGGTGTCCGCTGGATGAAGTCTATGAGGTCCTGTTCTGGCAGTGCATCGAGGATGCGTTTGAGAACCAGAAAATCGATCGGCTCATGGCGTAGGGCAAAGCCGAGATGCCCATCAAGGGTATCGTCCGGCTGATACCGCTTGTCATAGATCTCCCAGATGCCCTCCCCCCGACGATTGCCGCGCACGTGCCGTTCGGAGATGCAGGAAGGGCTTCGCACCGGTGCTTTCACGTCGAGCGCGTGAACGAGGGCCGCCCACCCTGCGAGCCGGGCGCCCTCTGGAACGGGTTCGTTCTGAAAATGGGCAGGATTCCCGATATCCAGCTTCATGTCGGCTTTCCCTCATGGCTGTCGAAAAGCGATCATACATCGCCCGTCGATCGAAAGAGCCTTACAGTCCGAACGATTGAAAAACAATCACCAATGTCGAAAATCGTTCACAGCTAGATATAAGTGTCGATAAGTAAGCGAAGCATGCCCGCCGGCCACTGACCAGAAAGGAGCCAAAATGCCGTCACAAGAGCTCTCGCGCGAGGAACTGTTCGCGCTGGTTTGGGGAAAGCCGACGCAAGAGGTGGCGAAGGAACTTGGCGTCTCGGATGGCCGGTACTTGTACTGATAGCGATAATAATACTGATCCTGACGCCAGACCGTTCCGTTGGCGAGCTTGACAATGGTATCGCCGCTCCAGCCCGTCCAGGCTCCTGCAATGCGTGTCTGCATTCCCCTGTTCTCCTAGTCGATCCGGCGGACGCGAATGCCGCGGCTCATGCCCTCGACATGCATGACATTGCCGGACAGGGTCACGGAGGGGCGGTACCCGTAGTGATACTCATAGTGATATTCCTCCTGGCGCCATACCGAACCGTCGGTCAGCCGGACGATGGTGTCGCCGTCCCAACCTGTCCATTCATCTTCAATCTGCTTTCTCATTTGGGTCTCTCCTGGGGCGTCCGGGGTCACGCTGCATTCGGCAGGCGCACGACGTCGGCAATTTCCGCGGCAATCTCTTCGACGGTGTGAGTGGCGGTACTGCGCGCCAGTCGATCCGCGAGCGAAGCCGAGTAGCCAATCACCTCGCGTTTGGAGACGTTGTGCCAGATCGGCAGCAGGACCTGTTCGCCCGACACGGCGCGGGTTACCAGTCCATCGAGCTCGTATTCGGGCCAGCCCTTGCCAAAGAACGCCTGCGACAGCACGACCACGCCAAAGCGGCTGCTTCCCAGACCGCGGTCGATCTTGCGGCGAAGGCTGTCGCCGATCCGCAATTCGAATTCGTCGTACCAGACCGACAATCCTGCTTCGCGCAGTGCATTCGCCAGCGGTCGCACGACTTCATCCTTGTCCTCCGATGCGTGGGAGATGAAAACATCGAAAACCCGGCCATCGGGGGCCTCGGTCGTGGGCGCGAGTTCGTCCTCGGCATTGCGAACGAGTGTGGGGACGCTACGCAGCGGTGCCTCGTTGATTGCAGGAAGAGGCTTGAGCGCATCACCTCGGATCACCTGAACACCAGACCGCACCGAACCACACAACCCCTGATGTCGACGGCAACATGCCAGGTGCCGGAATGCGGCACCGGCAGGCGCACGGGGGAACGTTTGGCAAGTCCTCCGACGTAACGATGGCGGCGGCCCGCCTTGTAGTTGCTGAAATTTGAGCCATCCATGAGGCGAACGTTGGCCGCGCTGCCGCTGAGCGTCACCACGACGACACTGCCCCGTTCGACGTGCCCCAGATTGTAATGGGTAAAATTCATCGAGCTCACCCGTGAACCACCGGTCCTTCAGATGGAGGCTGGCACGTTGGGGTGTCAAAACCTGACATGCTTTTCGTTTGGCGGACGCCAAGCGATTGGCAGTTTCAGATAAGACCGAGGACCCCATCGGCGGCTAGAGTTGATCGACCGCTTTTTCGCTATGACGGGACGGTCTGGAAGCTCCAGTGCTGTCAGTATAGCTAGGCCGCCAATGTCCGAGAGAACAATCGGAGCCTGTAGCGTATTTCCGGCAGGTGTGGGGATTGACGGTAGCGGTCCAAAGACTCGATATCCATAACACTACATCTCGTGTGTTGGAACACGCCAGAGCGGCATCATACTCCTCAAGCGACCGCGACATATCCCGAAGCGGCACGTCAGTAAGCCGAGTTCGAGTGGCAGTGGCCTCCGCGATGGTCGCTCGCGCTCTGGTGATGGGTCGTCACCTATTCGGCGAGCACTTTGGAGAGTTCTTCATTTCAGCGCACATTCCAGCCAGGATCGCGGTTTCCACGGTTCGAGATAAAAGGCATTAATGTCGGGACACGTCCGCTTTCCATTGCCTCCGAGCATCTGATCCGGATACATCCCGATTTGTCCTTGTGACAAGTCCAATCCATCAGCGCTTCATCTCAGACACCCAGAAAGCATGTGGCGCAGCCGTCTGTGACAGTGCGGGAAGTCAAGGCAGCGTCCGCGATTACGCGTTTGAACCTGCTCGAACTGTTCACGATTGACTCAAGCTACCATAGCTCGCGCCAGAAGGTCGCAGCGCACCTTGCGCACTTGATTAGGTGCGCCGACAAACCCAAATACGGAGCATGACCAAGTTCAGTCTCCATATGAGGTTCCTGCTCACTGCAGGAAACAATCTGAACCGCCGGTGACCCCGGGCGGGACAAGGCGTTTGCCTGTCTGCGCTGCGGGGTACTCCTGATCTCCACACCGATACTCTGAGTCACGAATGCGCCGAAGGGCCCGATTCCGCTCATATGCGGACGGCTCGAAAGTAGGACGCAAACGTGTCGGTTCAACCTCCTCAATCTGGAGAACGCGTCATGCACACTGAAATTATCAATCCCGACATTTCCTTGTCTCCCGAGACCCACAAGTTCGGCCAGTCAAATAGAGACAGAATACCTGCCAGGTTGCGCAGATTGGCTCGAAATGTCGTTCGAAACTGGCAACGCCGCAGGATGATCGCGGCTCTGCGGGCCATGGACGACAATTTGCTCGATGATATTGGGATTTCGCGAAACGACATTCCGCGCGTCGTCAACGGCTTCGACGATCGCGAATTGCGAATGTGGCCGGTCTCACCAGAGGTCGAGCGCCAGAGCGCGTCGGGCAATCCTCTGGCTTCGTGATCTGGCGAAAAGCGCGAGTACAATTCGTGGAGAGATCAGCAAACCGCCGCCACGACAAATATGGAAGGATCGATGACATGATGATGCGTAGTGAACACTTCGGCAAACTGTTTCCGAAGACGTTCGAACCTGCAGCCAGCATTGGCTATGCAGGTGAGCCCAGCTCTGAATGCCTGGCGCGCTGGGAGGATGACGGGGGGCGGGCTGCACCGCCGCATCTGGATCACTATGCTGAAGGGGTGATGCGGGAGAGTTCGACCGGTATTAGGCTGCGGGTGGTAAAACCTGCTGCCTAGATATGATGATACAGTCGCTCACAGCGCGACAGTAGAATTTTTCTCACCATTGCTCTGCACAAGGGGCTGGCAAGTATGAATGCGAAGCAAACCCGCTTGGTGTGCCTGCGCAAGGCTCTTGCCAGTTCCCCCAATCTGCATGGATTCGCGACGCCGAGCCAAGCGACTCAAACCACGCTGGCTGGATGCGGATCGACCATCGCCAAAGCTGATTTGCGTTCATTGAGGAAAATATTTGAAAAGCGGTTTCGGGCGAGGCTCTTCTTCCGCCAACTGCCTGAACAAGCTCGTTTCTGATACTGGTGGTGGGCGACAACCTGTCCGTCAATCATGCGGGCACAGGAGGAGAGCATTTTCAAACGATGCCTCGGAACCTCGTAGAATCGCTGGCTCCCGTGAAGTCCCTCCTGGGAGGCACCATCCTCGTCATGGCTGGTAACAGCTTGCTTGGCGTGGTTTTACCCACTACGGATGGAGGCTGCAGACTACCCGGTGGCTCTGACAGGCGTCGTGATGGCGTCTTATTATCTGGGCCTGGTGCTCGGCGGCTATCGCGCGAAACGGGTCATCATGCGAATCGGACATATCCGAGCCTTCTCGGCATTCGCCGCATTGACCGCCGCAATCTGCCTTGCCTACGGTTTCTTCCCGACGCCTATCGTCTGGATCATTCTGCGGGTGATCAACGGTTTTTGCATCGCGGGCATGACCACTGCAATTGAGAGCTGGCTCAATGAGCGCAGCAACAATGAGACCAGGGGGCGCGTCCTCGGCTTCTACATGTTGGTATTCTACTTGGCCGTCGCAACGGGTCAGACACTGATCAGCTTAGCCCCGGACGACTCCAGCGGCCATCTGATGCTGGCCTCGGTACTGACCGGGCTGGCCCTTGTTCCCATCGCCATGACACGCCTTGGAGAGCCGAATTTGGGTGAGTTGCGCGTGCTCGGCGTACGAAGACTGCATGAGGTATCACGGATCGGTCTGGCGGGAGCCGGCGTCGCAGGCATCCTCGTCGGTTCCTTCTATGCGCTGAGCGTGGTCTTCGCTCGCCAGATTGGCTTGAGCGCTTCTGAAGCGGCTCTGTTCATGAGCACCGTCGTGCTGGGAGGGCTGGGACTTCAGGTTCCCGTGGGCATGCTGGCGGAAAAGTTTGACCGGCGCATCGTCATGTCCTGCATATTGATTGCAGTCGGCGCGTCATGGGGGCTACTGTCGGGCGCGCTTGCCGTCGAACTTCCGCGCGCCGTTCTGATCGTCATGGCTTTGGCATTCGGAGGTGCGATCAGCAGCGTTTATCCGCTTTGCGTCGCTCAGGCCTTCGATCGATTGGAACGCAAATATTATGTCGCGGCATCCGGGCGCCTTTTGATGGTCTACTCCATCGGCGCAACGATCGGCCCGCTTGTCGCTGCCGCGCTCATGTCGCTTTACGGACCGGCATCGTTCTTTTTATTCGAATCCACGGTAGCCGTGATATACGCCCTGTTCCTCTTGCTCAGCATGAAAGCCGACGGGCGTCTGCCTGCAGAAGAAGAGCGGGAGAAATTCGTTCCTCTTCCCGATACTTCCTCAGCTGCCCTGGGGCTCGATCCGCGCACGGAACCGGGTTGAATCCTGTACACCGGTCGCGACACTTCCGGTGCAATAGGAAAGATGGCGTTTTTCGCGGCAACCGTCCCGAGCCCCAGTGCGCAACTGTCGCGCCTGCGCTCAAAGACATCGATCCAGCTCAACCCAAAGCGTGCATTTTGCAACGCATCGCCCCACCCATTGTCATCATGTCTCGAGCGATACGAACCTCAAGGCCGCTTTCCAGTAATATCGCCCTGACCTCATTTGAGTTATCGGCACTGCGCAGTTGCGTGAGCAGTTTCTTATCCCGGGCGAGCCGCTCGAGCCTTATCAAAGCCGAGCGGAGCCACTTTATATCGGTTGTGTCGCCGAGCACTGCCGCGAGAATATCGATTCCGCGCCCATCCGGAGCACCAAAATCGATGGGTCTTTTCAATCGCCGAACCAGAATCAACGGCTCCGGAAAACCCTCCACAACAGCGTGCGGGAAAGCGATGCCGCCGCCGACCGCGGTGGTGCCCAGCCTCTCACGTGCATAAAGCGCGCTGGCGACGTCGGCCTTGCTGCTGTTAGGCAGTAGTTCTGCAGTTCGAGCAGCAACCCTCCACAGCGCCATTCTCCTGCCGTTGGAATTTGCATCGATCTCGAAATCGACCACGAAGGAAACACGAGCGGGTATCATCGCACGCCATCCATTATTCCTGGGATCCAAGATAGTCGCTCCGTCATTCCGGACGACAAACAAACTCCCCGCGCGGGAACGTCTGTACGCCCGGGGAGCGTGGGTTACCCGACCAAGGAAGCGATTTTGACTGCCTGGGCGGCCATTCACTTCCTCATGTCATAAGGTCAGTCTATCGAGGTGGCTTCCGATTGGCGGATGCCAACTGTTCTGTGACCGCATCGGGCTGTTGGATGTTTTTCTTCTTTTTTCCCTTTGGTTGCTTTCGCTTCTGATCGCCTTTTCTCTTGGCCATATGCGCTTCTCCAAATTTAATGAGGCATTGACGAACCGAGTTCGCCCTCCACGTCCCCTGGCGCCGAGGATTCAGCGCCAGGGAGGTGTTCCGATTTGGATATGCGCTCCTTCGGCTCGGTGGGACGACTGCGACATCTCAGCCTCCTGGCTCAAGGTCACTCCGACCATCATTCGTGTATCTACGGTTCCTGGTGTATCCCGTACTCCGAAGTCGGAGTTCATGGTCAGCAGGATATCTCGTGCTCGCGAAAACGCGCACTGAGGCAGAACACCAGGGGCAACGCACTGCAGCCCGTGGAATACCGGCGCGGCATTTTTGACATAACAGCAATGTATTACGAATGGACACTCTACGCTCCGCTTCCGCAAGAAATTGCGCAAAAGAATTGACATTTTTTCTTGAAGAAAACCCGGAGTCTGAAGGCGTTTTTTCTACGATTCGCACGTAAAACCCCGGGCGATTACATGAATCTCCCGAAGGCCGGTGCAGAATATTTTGTAAATTTTCTTACCCATGACTTTAATATAGCCCAAAGAAATAAATAAACAAGACCTCATAGACGCAACAAATCATATTATTATTACAAAATTTTCTTATGAGAAAATTCTGACTCCGTGCATTGAGGCCGACGGTCAGGCATCGCCGATTTCCCGCCTCTGAGCGCCTCCCGTTACCCGTTCGCTCAACAACCGCAAACCTGTAGCAGGCAGCGGCAATCCGCCGTCGCGAAGCGCGGAGTCGATTTGGCCGAAAATGGCGTCACGGCAATCGATATCGTCGGCAAAACTGGGCACCCAGAACCGCACATGATAACGGACGCCGTCAATATCGTAGGAAGCGACCCGCACATCCGGCTTCGGGACATTGACAATGATCGGCGAACGGGCCGCCGCGTCGGTCAGCAACTCACGCGCCACCGCAACGGGAAGCTCATGGCTGAGCACAACTTCAACCTGCGCGCGATACTTGCGATTGGGCGCACTATAGTTGGTCAATGCCTGCTGGGCGATCTGACTGTTGGGAAGAATCACATAGGTGTCGTTGCGTGTGAACAGCCGCGTCGTCCGCCAGCCGATTTCGATCACCCGCCCTCTTGTCCGATCGTTGATGGAGATCCAATCACCGATCCGGTAAGGGGCTTCCAGTCCAACCGCGATCCCCGCAAAGACATCGGCAAGCGTGCTCCGCAAAGCAAAGCCGATGACGGCGATCACAAGGCCTGAACCGGCGATGGCACCGCTCCAGCTCTGGCCGATCACCAGCATCACAGTTGCAATGGTCGCGGCAATGAAAAGAGCCGCTGAAACCAGTTCAAGCAGAAGTTTTGGCACCTGACGGCGTTTGCGACCAGCACGCTCCAGTGCAAGTCCAACGAGCCGACCGCCCAGCCAGGCTGCCGAAAAATAGGCGGCCCCGCCCGTCAGGACACGGATCGGTTTCTCCGACACGTCGAATTCGAGCCAAGCCAGTGCCTGAGGGTGCAGCATGTATGACGCAACTGCCGCCGATGTGAACAGCACCGGCAGCAGAACACGGGTCAGTGTCGAGCGGAGGTTATTCACATCCGCACCATGTCGAAGCGATGCGCTTTGTGGCTGCGCATTGATCGGCTGCATCCCTGATAGGAAGACAGCGATGATCGAACGGTAGCCTTGAACGGAGTTTTGCAATGAAGGCAGCGTGTGGCTGCGCGCGGCGAAATATCACCGCATCGCCTGCAGAGCAGGGGCTGGGCAATTATGAACATGTCTCTCTCCAACACCGGGAAGAACCGGCGGATCACCTCAAAGAACCTGTGCGAGGAACCCGGAGCGGAAAAAGAGCCGATGTCTTTACATCAACGCAAAGCCGCCCCGGCAAGCCCATGGGCTTGCGAGGTTATCCTGAGCGTCAATGAAAGAAACAGGTTACACATGCAATGAATCTAGCCACTCAACCCATTGTTTCAAGGGGTCGTGGGTGCGTCTGAAGCACGCAGACAGAACCCGCCCCTCACTTCCTGCTCCGTTCAACCGCTGGTGGCCACGAGCACCCATGCATTGCCGGGGACCGGGATGGGGCGGGCGAACGTCCATGCTTCGACCACGTCGATGATTTCCGCAGGATTCCCACTGACGATCAGACCTTCGGCGCTGCGTTCGACCCAGATCATTTGCGCGTGGAAGCGTAGCGTCACTTCCATCGCAGTCTCGGCCACGTCCATCTGCGCAATGTCGATGCTTTTAACACCGATCAGGGTGAGGTCGACACTCTCCCCTCGACTGGCGCGCGCGGCGCAGTCTTTTACGAAGATTGCCAGAACCTCTTTCGAAACCAAAGATTCAAGTTTCTCCATGTCCCCCGCCGCAAACGCCTCCACAATGGTCTCGTAGGCATGGCGCGCACCGTACAGAAACATGTCGAGGTCGAATGCGGGATCGAAGCGCAGAATTCTGGCGATGCCGGTGTGGGTCGTGCCATCCTCGATTGCGGCATCTGCCATGGCTTGTGTCGGCTGCGGTTGATGTTCGGTATCCTTGACCCGTGTCGCAGCTTCAAGAAACGTCAGAAAAATCCACCACAACCAGAACAGAATGATCCCGGGCAGGCTGGTTGCTCCATCCATAACCTCGTTCATTCATGCCTCCTGTCACATTATACGCGGGAGCGACGAAAACTGATGAAACGGTGGCGGCGAGGTCAGCGTCCATTCGAGCGTCGTCGCTCCCTCACCCCATGGATTGGCTTCAGCAAGGCACTTGCGGGAAAAGGCTTCACCTACAGCGAAAAGAAAAACCAGAAGACCTGCCGCTGAAACATAAGATCCGACCGAGGAGATATAATTCCAACCGGCGAAGGCATCGGGGTAGTCGGCATAGCGGCGTGGCATTCCGGCGAGGCCAAGAAAATGCTGCGGAAAGAAGACCAGGTTGACGCCGGTGAAGGTGAGCCAGAAATGCAATCGTCCCAACGTCTCGTTCATCGTGTAACCGGTCATCTTGGGGAACCAGTAATACCAGCCCGCGAAGATGGCGAACGCTGCACCCAGTGACAGAACGTAGTGAAAATGCGCAACGACATAGTAAGTGTCGTGTAACATCCGGTCGACGCCGGGACTGGCAAGGACCACG
Organism: Nitratireductor sp. ATLC21; assembly: GCF_057196525.1. Classification (NCBI taxonomy): domain Bacteria; kingdom Pseudomonadati; phylum Pseudomonadota; class Alphaproteobacteria; order Hyphomicrobiales; family Phyllobacteriaceae; genus Nitratireductor; species Nitratireductor sp. ATLC21. The sequence goes on from NZ_JBXUOU010000001.1 coordinate 1,217,143, forward strand.
CCGGTCACGCCTCCGATCGTGAACAGAAGAACGAAGCCGGTCGCCCACAACATCGGCACACGGAAGGTGATGGAGCCACCCCACATGGTGGCAAGCCAGGAGAAGACCTTCACGCCGGTCGGCACCGCGATTACCATTGAGGCGAAGGCGAAATAGCGTTGGCTGTCAATAGACATGCCAGAGGTGTACATGTGGTGCGCCCACACCACGAAGCCGATCACGCCTATGGCCACCATGGCGTATGCCATGCCGAGATAGCCGAAGATCGGCTTTCGGGCGAAGGTCGCAATGACGTGGCTTATAATGCCGAAGGCAGGAAGGATCATGATGTAGACTTCCGGATGTCCGAAGAACCAGAACAGATGCTGGTAGAGGACTGGATCCCCACCCCCTGCCGGATCGAAGAAAGCCGTGCCGAAATTTCGGTCGGTCAGAAGCATGGTGATGGCGCCTGCCAGCACCGGTAGCGCCAGCAGGAGCATGAATGCAGTGACCAGCATGGACCATGCAAAAAGCGGCATTTTGTGCAGCGTCATGCCCGGAGCGCGCATGTTGAAGATCGTCGTGATGAAATTGATCGCCCCAAGGATCGATGAGGCGCCCGACAGGTGGATCGACAGGATGACGAGATCGACCGCCGGCCCCGGCTGTCCGGACACGGAATAAGGCGGATACAGCGTCCAGCCGCCTCCATGGCCAAACGAACCGGGCGCACCCGGCACGAACAGCGACATAAGGAAAAGCAGGAACGAGACGACAAGCAGCCAGAACGAAATGTTGTTCATTCGCGGGAAGGCCATATCCGGCGCGCCAATCATGATCGGCACGAACCAGTTGCCGAAGCCACCGATGAGCGCCGGCATGATGAAAAATATCATCACGAGCCCGTGGGCGCTTACAAACACGTTGAAGGTTTCGGAGGCGGCAAATATCTGCAAGCCCGGCTCCTGCAACTCCATACGAATGGCGACCGACAAAGCAGTGCCGAGAATGCCCGCAAGGATCGAGAAGATCAGATAGAGTGTTCCGATATCCTTGTGATTGGTCGAGAATAACCAACGGCGAACGAATGGTGGAGTGTCGGCGGCTCGCTCCAACTCTTTCTCTTTCTCATGCGCATTCGCAAACATGTGCAGGACCCTCTTTCATGCGACAGGCACGGTGGTCTCGAGGAATTGGCGAGGACACGTCGCTTTGTCCGAAAATCGACTGCCTGTCTTCAGCGGTTAACTCGTGATGATCTCATCCATTGGTATGTCGTGAGGTTGCGGGAAAATGCTTGTCAGCGCGCAGTCGGCATAACCGACGCCTATCGTCCGCGGCTTCGCGGACATCGCCGCCAGAGTGCGGTCGAAATAACCGCCGCCATAGCCGAGCCGGTAGCTCCTTGCGTCAAAACCCACGAGTGGCGCGATGACAACATCAGGTTGCACTGCAGATCCCCCTGCTGGCACGAGAATGTTCCAGACACCCCGCTCCAGAGGATCACCGGGAGTCCATAGCCGGTATTCAAGCGGCGCGCCCTTCTCAGTGACGACCGGCAGCGCCAGCCGCCCACCACGATCGATGGCTTCGATGCCCCAGTTGCGCAGGTCCGGTTCTCCTCGTACCGGCCAATAGATGCCGATCACCTTGCCTGCGAACTGTTTGATCGTCCGATCCAACTTCCGAACGATCCCGTCGGAACAGGCTTGCCGCTCGATTTGGCTCTTTGCCATCCGAGCCGCAATCAGGAGCTTGCGCTTTTCCTTTCGCCAGCGTCGAACCTCCGTCCAGTCCTTCGAGGCAACATCTTCACCGCCACCGCTGGCGGACAGCTCATGCATGAAGCATGGCGGGGACGCATATTGCGGGGGCTTTGACGAATGCTGCATTGGCGGACTCCTCGTGAACCACGCTCAGGCTGCGCCTTTCGAAAATCAAAGGCAAACGGAATTAAATGCTGTATCAGTGCAAATAAATTGCATTTATCGGAGATCGTGATGGATATTGAACGCGCGCGAACGTTTCTGGAGATTGTGCACACTGGAAGCTTCCTGAAAGCGTCGGAGCGGCTGCATGTCACCCAAACCACGGTGAGCGCACGTATCCGCACGCTCGAGGACGAACTCGGACGCAAACTCTTCATACGAAACCGGAACGGAGCGGTTTTGACATCGGCCGGCCGTGAGTTCGAACGCTTCGCACTGTCCTTTCTCCAGGTGTGGGAACGCGCTCGCCAGCAACTCAAAATTCCGGCAGGAAAGACCGGCATCATAGCTCTGGGGGGCGAACTCAGCCTGTGGAACCCCGTGCTGCTCGACTGGCTGCTATGGATGAAGCAGAACCGGCCGGAAATCGCCATTCGCGCCAATGTCGGCTTGCCGGACCAGTTGATTGAGCAATTGCGGACCGGCGTGCTCGACATCGCTGTGCTTTACGCACCGCCGATGTTGACGGGTTTCAAGGTTGAACTGATCGAGGAAGAAGAACTCGTTCTCGTGCGGACCGTGCAGAAAGCTGCGTCGGAAGAACCGCACTATGTCCATGTCGACTGGGGGCCACAGTTTGCAGCGTCACAGGCTTCGGCGACACTTTCAACAGACCCACACGGGCTGTTGGTCGGCCTAGGACCCCTCGGCCTGAGTTACATCCTTCGCGCTGGAGGTAGCGGGTACTTTCGAAAAGGTGCTGTCAAACCACACCTGGAAACCGGCGAACTCGAACTCGTTGCAGGAGCTCCCCGCTTCACCTATCCCGCCTATGCTATCTACGCAGAGGCGGGCACGGCCCGCGCTGAATTGCCGATAGCATTGGACGGTCTCAAACAGGTGGTTCGGTGATCTGGGTTCCCGATCGCGGCCCTCGGGACGGCCACACCACTTCGCATTTGGAACGTCCTTCATCCACCACGCGTTGTTCTTGGCAATGCCCAGACGAGGAGTACAGTCCAATGGCCAGGTTCGATGTCGGTGATTCAGTGAGCTGGAATTCGGAGGCCGGGCGGGTCTCCGGAAAGATCATCAAGATCCACGACAGCGACTTCGAGTACAAGGGGCACAGGCGGCGCGCATCGCCAGACGAGCCCCAGTACGAGATCAAGAGCGACAAGACCGATCATATCGCCGCTCACAAGGAATCGGCGCTTTCAAAAAATGGATGAGGCGGTCCAGTCAGAAACAGTGGCTTTCACGATCGGCCATTCGAACCGGACACTGGAAACCTTCAAGGCAATGCTTCTGGAAGCGTCAATCGACATGGTTGTCGACGTGCGCAGGTTTCCGAGATCACGGACCAATCCGTCCTATAATTCGGAGTTACTCAAGCCACAGCTCCAATCTGATGGAATCGGCTACATCCATTGCCCGCCCCTTGGCGGTCTAAGGTCCAAGGTCGCAGAAATTCCGCCTGATGAAAACGGCTTCTGGCGCAACAAGAGCTTTCACAACTACGCGGATTTCGCCCTCACCGACACGTTTCGATCAGCATTGCTCAAGCTGCTCGATCTTTGCCATGAGCGGCGATGCGCCCTCATGTGTGCGGAAGCGGTCTGGTGGCGCTGCCATCGGCGGATTATCACCGACCACCTCATTGCACGCGGCGTGAGCGTCTATCATGTCATGGACATCGGAAAGCTCACCAAGGCGCACTTGTCCGACGGCGCCGTGATCGACCCCGACCTGCGTGTTCGCTACCCAGCTCGGTAGAGGCCAGCTGGCCTCATTCGGAGGTTGGCAGGGTTCGCCTTCTGACCAGCGCCTCCACATCTCGCCCAAGGGTGGCTACGGCCAGCGTTCGCCCGCCCCTCCGGTAGCTGACGCTGGCATCGCACGCTGTAATATCGCCATCAACGGCCGCAACATCCCAGTGTTCGGCATGGCCCACATAGCGAATGGGAATGTCGTAATGTGCACTCCAGAAGAAAGGCATGTCGTCAAACGGCTTATCATCACCAAGCATGTTTGCAGCCACCACCTGACCCTGGCGCTCTGCTACCACCCAGTGTTCAATGCGCATCGTTTCTCGGTTCTGCGGCCCCGGCCAGCGCGCCACGTCACCCGCCGCGTAAATGCCGGGGGCAGACGTCTGGAGCCGTTCGTCGACGAGAATTCCATCATCGACCGACAGCCCCGCCTTCTCCGCCAGTGCGGTGCGCGGGCGTACACCTGCACCGATGACAACCAAGTCCGCATCAATCGTGTCATCTGAAGAGAGTGTCACCGCATTCGCGGAGATCGCCTTGATCGAAGTCCGCATGTGGAAAGTGACACCATGGTCTTCATGCAACCCGGCAATAAAATCTCCCAGCGCAGGCCCAAGCACCTTCTCAAGCGGACGGGCATCCTGCGTGACCACGTGCACTGTCAGTCCGCGCTGCCTGAGCGCCGCCGCCGTCTCGAGTCCTATAAAACCCGAGCCCAGCACAACGGCAGTTTTCGCTCTCTCTGCCGCATCGGCAAGGGCACGTCCGTCAGCAAAGCTGCGCAGAGTGAAGACATGCGGCAGGTCGGCACCGGGGATCGGTGGGCGAACCGGTTCCGCTCCCGTCGCGATCAGAAGGCGGTCGAACTCCAGAACACGCCCGCCCTCCAGCGCCACGCGGTGCGCCGGCACGTCGATGGAGGAAACCGTTTCGCCCAGTTGCAGATCGATGTCGTTCTTCTGGTAAAACTCATCCGGCCTGAGCGGCATCCATTCGGGCGGCGCATCTCCGGCGAGATAGTCCTTGGACAGGTTCGGCCGGTCATACGGCGCATCCTCGTCGGCGCCGAGAAGAGTGATTGCCCCATCATAGCCTCTTCTGCGCAGCATTTCGGCGCAAGCAAATCCGGCAGCTCCAGCGCCAATGATCACGATGGCGCGCGGTTCATCCGTGTTTGCTATCACGCGCGGCGGCGGCGCCGCCTTCTCGCGAACGAAAATGCGTTGGCCATCACGCTCCACCTTCCAGCATGACAATGGGTCAAAGGCAGGAGCGGCCAGAGCCTCGCCGGTGCGCAGCGAAAAACAGGCATGATGAAGCGGACAGCGAACGGTTTCTCCGGTGATCAGTCCCTCGTCCAGCGGACCTCCGTAATGCGTGCAACTGGCATCGACCGCCAGAACCTCTTCACCAACACGTGCAAGCAGAACGGAGGCCTTCCCCACATGCCCACGCAACATCTGTCGGTCGTTGAAGTCAGCCAACGTCACCCCCTCAGTGAGGTCCGGGCCCCTATCCACGTCCTGCGTATTGCCCATGCCATGTCTCCCTTCGTATCATTCGTCCCGCAGAGCGCAGATTGTTTCCGCTCAGCAAGCAGCCCTACTCGCAGAGACCTTCCGCCCGGGCTCGAGCCAACACGCCCGCCACGATGCGATCACAGCGCTCACCGGCAAAGCTGAAGGCCTCGCCGATGGCAACGTCCATCTCCTGCGCGAGGCTTTCGCGCAGAAGGGCACGGGCACGGAAATAGCGTGTGCGGACTGTGGCTGCGGGAATGTCCAGCACCTCCGCCACCTCATCAACGCTCATGTCCTCGATTGCCCGCAGCATGAAGACGCTGCGAAATGCTTCGGGCAACACCGCGATGCGCGCCTCTATAAGAGCGCGGAGCTGGGACCGTTCGACCGAATGCTCCGGTCCACGAGCAGGTGCTTCCGTCAGTGCCGAGCGTGTGTCCTTGTCGGACGACATCATGGCTGTCTCCAGTGGAATGATTTGCGCGCTTTTCCGGCGCAACCGGCCCAACGCCTCGTTGACGGTGATGCGGACCAGCCAGGTGGAAAGCTTGCTTTCGGCGCGGAAGCCCGACAGCGCGCGCCACGCCTGCATCCATGCTTCCTGCGCGACATCCTCTGCCTCACCGTCGCTGCGCACGATGCCCCGGGCCGTTCGGAACAGGAGCTGGTTGTGGCGACGCATGATCGCCTCGAAGGCGCCGCCGTCCTTTCGGGCCGCACGCCTGGCCAATTCGGTATCTGGAACATCTTCAGTGAATACAGATGCAGCCCGTTCGATGGCTTCATGCATTTGTGCCTCCTCGGAGTTGACTAACACCAGCACCCTTCATCCCGTTCCCTGGCATCGACGGTTCACCACTGCCGAGCCAACGGAATAGACTTGTCGGACTTGATCTTGAACGTCTGATCAGGATCACTTGTCACCCCCTTTTCGCAGGTCGAGAAATTCACGCCTCAGCGCCTCGTTCTGCAAAAACGCGCCGCGCATAATGGACGTCGTCATCACCGGCTGCTCATCCTTCACGCCACGCCAGTGCATGCAGAAATGATCCGCCTCCATCACGACGGCCAGCCCTTCAGGCCGAAGACGGCTTTCGAGTTCATCGGCCAACATGATCACAGCTTCCTCCTGAATCTGCGGGCGGCTCATGATCCAGTCGCAAACGCGGGCAAACTTGGACAGACCGATCAGTTCAGCCTCCCTGCTGGGAAGGACTCCGATCCACATCTTTCCCATGATCGGGCACAGATGGTGGGAGCAGGCACTGCGCACCGTGAGCGGGCCGACGATCATCAGTTCATTCAGCTGCGAGACGTTGGGAAAGCTGGTGACGGGCGGCGCCGGGCGATACCGCCCTGCAAACACCTCATCGACAAACATCCTCGCCACCCGCCGCGCGGTGCCCACGGTGTTGTGATCATTCTCCGTGTCGATCACGAGTGCGTCGAGCACCGCATTCATCCGGTTCTCGACTTCCAGGCAAAGGTCTTCCAGCTCACCATCCTCGATGAAAGCCGCAATGTTGTCATTGGCCCGGAAGGTGTGGCCGGCATCCCTCAAACGTGCGCGAATTCGGGCAGATACCGGGACGCTGTCGCAGGTGTGATCGGGGGGGAACATCGTGTTGAGCACAATCAAACTCCTTCTTGCGGCAAGACGGCCGCTCGGCGGGATGGGGCAATCGCTCCATTCGACCATTGGATGCGCGGACCCGGCGCTGCGTTCCCGAAACGTCGTAGAATTTTTATTCGGCCAGGGCGGCTCAATTTCGGGAACGTTTTGCAGCGGCGCGCATCCAATGGATCGAGCACCCTCCAAAGGGCCTCCATCCAACAGGAAAGGACAACCCCATGAAATTTCTGCAAATACTGTTTACCACCGTATCGCTTCTTGCAGCAGCTCCAGCAGTCGCGCATGACGAGGAAACCCTGAAGGAAGCACCGCCCGGAGAACCTTACGTCAAAGTCAGCGATGCTTTACCCCTGCCGGAGTTTATCCCAAGTCTCGGCACGCTGTTCGTCGATCCCGAAACCCTGCCCGCCGGCCCGTTCCTGGCCTATGATCACGATGGCAAACTATCCGCCACAGTCTACATGACGCCCCTCGAAGAACTGCAGAATGGTACCGCCTATGACGGGCTGAGCATTGGCTCGCACACGGTGAGTGGCGTCGACATCTACTACAATGCCGGCCATCCGGGCGTGGACAAGCCACACGCGCATGTCGTTCTTTACCATGACGCTGACGCCAAGGGACGTCTGGCAGAATGATCACCCCGCGTCGACAATTCCTTGCAATGGGAGGCGGCCTTGGCGCCGCATTCCTCTTTTCGCCTTCGCTCAAGGCTGCACCTGCCGTGACAATAGAAATGCGCGGCACGTCGCGCGGCGAGCGCATCTGGTTCACACCTGTCGGACTTGCTGTCTCGCCTGGCACGGCCCTGCGTTTCGTCAATCGGGATAAGGGCAACAGCCATACCGCCACAGCCTATCACCCGGCAAATTACGACCGTTCGCGCCGCATACCCTCCAATGCGGAGCCTTGGGATACCGGGTTTCTCCTGCCGGGAGAAAGCGCAGAGATCGTTCTCAAGGTACCGGGTGTCTATGATTATTACTGTGTCCCGCACGAGATGGCGGCAATGGTCGGTCGGATCGTCGTGGGAAAGCCGAGCGACGCCGGCTGGGAAGGGACGACGCCGGCAGAAAGCGATATCACGATTGAGGTGATGTCGGCCCTGCCGTCAGTCGAGGACATCTTAGCCCGCGGGCGGATTGACTAGATCACTCGGAATCTTCGACATCCTCGCAAGCGGTGAGCACACGCCGAAATTCAGCGGCTAGTGCGGATGGCGGCCAGCGTTCCATTCTGAAACCAGCCAGCCTGCTCTGAACGTCAGCCCGCTTCGTCGAACCCAACTACAGGGTCTACGACGATGTGTATAAGAATTTCGCCGTCTTTGGCCAGCACGGCAATGTAACACACGCCCCTTTCCAGCTTCTTGCTGGAGGACTATAGCTGAAGGACGCGCACGGACAGCCTCACGACTTGACGCATCGGATTTGGCGCCCCGGGAGCCGGGTTGATCCCGTAGAGCGCGGCTCCCGGTCTCACAAGGTCACTGTGGAATCCCTTGCCAAGGAAGATACCCGACGAGTTCGCGAGGGAGGACCGAGCGGAGCTAGGCGAACTCGCGCCGCTGACTTTGGTTGGCGCGATGCGTCGGCTCGTCGGCGCAGGCGAGATGGCTCATGATCAGCTCCACTGAAAGTCCCTCCATGAGGGCGGGATCGTCTACCAGCATGGCGACGTCGCCCGGCGACAGTCCGAGGCGAGACATACCCGTGTCGAGATGGAGTGCGACAGGCACGCCGCGTCCCGCTTCGCAGGCGCGACTTCGCCAGGCAGCGAGCTCTCTTGCCGTGTCGACGACCGGGATCAAGACCGATCGCAGGAACTCGTTCTTGGCACCCGGAGGGGTGCCGTTCAGAACGACGACGCGGGAGCTGAAACCGATCGCCTCCCTGAGATCAAGTCCCTCTTCGAGATGGGCGACGAAGAAGGCTTTGCACCCTGCCGCCTGAAGCGCGGCCGCGACTTCGGGCGCTCCGAGTCCGTAGGCGTCCGCCTTCATGACAGCGGCACACTCGGCGGGCTCCGCCAGTCTCGACAGCAGCCGCCAGTTGGAAACGATCGCCTCAAGATCGATCGTAAGGATGGCGCCCGCCCGCATCGCCTGCGCGCTCATGACCGATACCGCCCTGGCCCGAGGTCTGAGACGTCGATATCGGGAATTTTGCCCGAAATGAGGTCCGCCAGGACTCGTCCCGAGCCGCAGGCCATCGTCCATCCGAGGGTTCCATGCCCTGTGTTCACGTAGAGGCCGGCCACCGATGTGGCCCCCACGATCGGCGGACCGTCCGGGGTCATCGGCCTGAGGCCGCACCAGAAGGATGCGTCCGCGGCGCTGCCCGACCCTTGAAACAGGTCCATGACCGAATGCTCCAGCGGCGCGCGACGCGAACTCGGCAACGAGAGGTCGAAGCCCGATATCTCGGCAGTGCCGCCGACGCGGATGCGGTCGCCCAGACGCGTGATGGCGATCTTGTAGGTCTCGTCCATCACCGTCGATACGGGCGCGGCCGCTTCATCGATTATGGGCATGGTAAGCGAGTAACCCTTGACCGGGTAGACAGGGACATGGATGCCCACAGGAGCGAGAAGTCGGGGGGAGTGGCTTCCTGCGGCGACGACGACGACCTCTGCTGGAAGCAACCCGTCCGAAGTCAGGACTCCTGAAACTCTGCCGCCTTCTTGGACGAGTCCTTCAACCGAGACGCCAAAACGAAAGTCGACCGCGGCAGAGGCGAGAGCCGCCAGCTTATCGGTGAAGACGCGGCAGTCCCCCGTCTCATCGCCAGGAAGCTGCAAGCCGCCGACGAACTTCTCGGTTACCCGCGCGAGCGCCGGTTCGGCAGTGACGCAGCCGCGGCGATCAAGGACGTTGAACTCGACGCCGAACTGCTTCAGGACCTCGATATCTCCGCTCGTTCCATCGAGCTGCTTCTGGGTCCGGAACAGTTGCAGGGTGCCGCGCACCCGCTCGTCGTATGCGATACCTGTCCCGGCCCGCAGTTCCCGCAGGCAGTCACGGCTATACTCCGCGATCGGCACCATGCGCGCCTTGTTCACGGCGTATCGCCGCGACGTGCAGTTGGCGAGCATCTGCAACAACCACGACCACATCGCCGGATCGAGCCGGGGACGGATGGCGAGAGGGCCGTGCTTCATCAGGAGCCACTTGAGCGCCTTCAACGGCACTCCCGGACCTGCCCAAGGAGACGAATAGCCCGGCGACACTTCTCCGGCATTGGCATAGCTGGTCTCCAGCGCGGGACCCGACTGCCGGTCGAGGACGGTGACTTCGTGTCCGGCGCGCGCCAGATACCATGCGGAGGTCACGCCGATGACCCCGCTGCCTACGATCAGGATCCTCATGTCCGCCTCCCGCGGACAACAATATCGGAAGCCACGCACAAGCGGCTGGGAAGTCTGTCGATCATCATGCGTCTCCACCGGGCCAGCGGTTGCGGACCCGGAAATCAGAACCGAATTTGTGACTTGGTTGGATTTCCGGCCCCCGGTCGACGGCCTTGCGGCCGCGCCAGGGCTAGATGCATGCGATAAGACTGCCCGCGTGGTTCATGAACCGGATGCGGGTCCGCGACGATGTCCTGTCCATTCGAGAATTAGGCACGTTACGAACTCAATCGTTTTCCAAGCCGCACAATAGCGCAGCCCGCGCAGCTTGCAATGACCAGACGGCTTAGACCAGCGAATCAAGACGCAATTCCCCGCATTGCTACGGTTTCAGAACAGCAGAACGAACACAGCCATCAACGAGACTGCCAAAGCGATCATGCTCGGAATCATCACCGCCGCGCCAGAGCCGAACGCCAGCGCCGCCACCCAATCGAACTTCCTTCCGGTATGCTCGCGCATCATTCCCTCTGTGGTTTGAGTTCGAGGACGAAGGGTAGGCGCCGATTTCACGAATGGTGTGCTCACCGTAGCTTGACCAAAAACCGAATGCGCTCATGCAAAGAATAAGCGAACTACGATCAGCGGCGATGGATGAATATGCCTACTGCGCGAAGGTTTCGCCGCCCCATACAAGTTGGCTGCAAACACTGATCGAGAATAGCGCCGTTTGCCGACGCCAAACTGATCAAACACACTGCGTGACTATGCCGCCAGAACCCTGGAGTATAATCGAAGCCTGTAGCGTATATCCGGTAGGTGTGGGGATTGACGGCAACCCTCCTCCGCTACCAGTTCATGCAGGGGGCCACTCCGACCCGACGAGCGGTATTAACCGGCCCCAAGAAGCAATTGTCTCTCACTGTGCGCTACGTACCGAGAAGATGTGCCTCTGATACCCAAGGCCGCGACTTCCTAGCTTTTTAGCCAAACAGAACGTTATTCTTTCTTGGTTCGTATGGATTCCTTCACCTTTTTCCTTCTCGGAAAGCAACTCAAACCACTCTCTATAAGAGCCAACAAATATCGTCGGGCATGTATTTCAGATCAGCCGATGGAGCCGCCCTCGACGATACTTACTGGCATCAGAAGATGCTGAGCCTCGCCCCCATCTCCATTGATCAGGTCGATCAGCATCTTGCTGACCTCCTGGCCGATTTCGTAAGCAGGCGAGGAAACGCTGCACAGGGTGGGCTTGGAGAATTTCTGGAAAAGGAAGGCGTTATAGCCGGTCACCATCAGTTCCGCCGGCACGGAAAGACCGCATCGCTCCGCAGCCTGCATCGCCGCAAGGCCAAGCTGGTCGTTGCCACCCATAACGGCGTCGGTGTTAGGATGACTTCGCAACCAGGCTTCGATCTGGCGGATAGACAATTCGAAATCATCTTCGCTGCACGACAGGTGATCGATATGTGCCCGCTTTCCCGCAGCGGCAACGGCGGCGGCTGCCCGTCTCTCCATAGCCGGCCAGACCTGGCGGGAAGCGGCAAACAAAATTCGCTTGGCTCGCTTGCTGATCAGGCGCTCGACAAGCATCCCCGCCCCTACACCATCATCCTGACAGACCGAAGAGACTTCAGGCAGATCAGATGGTGGAGCGTCCTGGATGACGACCATCGGCAGCTTGAGCTGTGCGAGTTTTTTATAGACCTGCACCCTCTGCTCACGCTCACCTGAGACCATCACCGCAAAACCGTCATAGCCGAAGCTGCGCTCCATCAACGTGTTGAGAGCTTCGAGGTTGCGCAACCCGTTCACCATGAGGCTATAGCCGATGGTAGCGAGATAATTGCTCATCCCCGCTGCAACCTGGGTGATGTATGGATCGTCGAGAAAACGCCGATCAGGATGCAATACCGTCAGTCCAAGCGCGAATTCCTTTTGCAGCCGCAAGCTGCGGCCACTGCGCTGAGGGCGATAATTGAGTTCGCGGATAGCTTCGCGCACCCGAGCCGCCACCTCGTCGCCGACACGCGCCATGCGTCCATTGATGACATTGGAGACCGTCATCACGGAGACATTGGCGAGTTTTGCCACGTCCTTAAGGCTCGGTTTTGACGACCGCCCCACGGCGGACTTCTTGGCCATATCGCGTTCGACCCAATTGCCCCGTCACAGCGGCCCTACAAGCTGCTGTGATTGATATACGCCGAATTGCGGCCTGGCGGGTCTGGAGACTGTGGACAACTGAAAGCTTCAGCATCGGTAAATGCGTTTATTTGCTCTCCCGGGTGCCACTCTCGGCACTTCAGCGCCTTCACTCCGTGTAAAGTGCTTTCACCAGTTCGATCGCAGATTGCCGGAAAACGGCTTCTGCATCCTTCGAAACATAGCAAGCAAGCTCCACCTCATAGCCGCCTTCAGCATAGCAATCGGCTGGTGGCAAATACCCCTCGGTCCCGTTTGTATACCCTCCTACGAAAGTCATCCCGAAGGGCGACGCTTCCCGGATGGCTAGTCCCGTGGCAGAAAAGATCTCCATCGGAGCCGACACCAGAACCGCATCGCCGATGCGCAGGGCGCGTATCGGAATGGGCACCGTCGAAACGCCCTGAACGCGCCGGGCCATGACGAGCATGATATCGTCGCGCCGTGCCCGGAAATGAATATCGGCAAGCGTGTCATGGTCCACGCCTTCATTCTTCAACGCGTGGAGCTCCGCCTTGGTCGCGGCCGCGCGTTCTTCAAGAACGTCGATGGACTCGAACGGCTTGACGGGCAGCTCGGCCACGGTTTCGGCAACGCGGATTGTCGCGGGGTTGTCGGCAAGCACCGTCTTCTTCTGAACGCCGAGCGGCGCACCCGATTCCACCACATGGCTGTATTCCATGCGGTAGTTCATCGGAGACATCGCGGTGAGCGTGGCGGCTGCATCTGCCGCGATCCGGTTGCCGATCCGCTCGGCAAGCCGGACATCGCCGCTCAGGGCCTCGAACGGGATTTGATCACCCGCACTGCCTTGCAGGAACAGACAGATACCGCCGACGAGCTTCTCGACACCTTCTTTCAGAGCTCCCGGAAACTCGGCGCTGATCGCCGTATTCTGGTGAGCGAGCACGATTGGATGCGTGCCGTAACCCACCACGCTTGCGATCGTATTGCCGTCGAGATCGTCGAAACGCAGGAGCGCTATCGTGGTGTCGCGCAACCCGCCCTGATGCGGGCTGACCACCATCCGTCCCTCCGGCGTGGAGAAACGCCGGTTCAGCGTGACCTCGCTTGTGCCATAACCAGAGGCGATGCGCGCCGGCTGCAGGCTTTCCACCGCCGTGCGGCAAGCTGAAAGAACAGCGTTCCGGCACTTTTCGCGCCATGATGGCATCAGCTTCATTCCGGGCATGTCCGGCGACAGACCATTGGTCGTCTCCGCATCCCAGACGGGCGCGCTGTGTGTGTGCGTTGCCCCTATCGAAACGTGAGCAGCCGGAACGCCGGTTTCACGCTCGATTTCCGAACGCAGTTCATCACAGACACGCGTCGGCAATCCCGTCAGATCGAGATCGCAGACCAGAATTTTCGTTCCGTCGTTTTCAAGGCAAAGTGCTGTCGCATGCAGCGGCAGGTGAATGCTCTCGGCCAGATCAACGGTACGCGCCCCCCACAGGATATGAGGGATGCCCACCGGCGGCGTCATGTCCGCGCGTCCCGCTCCACATTTCAACAAGGTTCCCTCCTTCATCATACGTAATCCCGCGCCACCACGGCCCCGCGCCGACCCTTGAGAAGCTCGAAATCGCACCCTTCATCCGCCTGCAAGATGTGATTGGAAAACATCCGCTCGAACCCGCTGGCGGGCGGCGCGGCCGGCACCCAATCTGCCTTGCGACGGGCAAGCTCCTCGTCCGGCACTTCAAGCACTATGGCGTTTGTCGATGCATCAATGGAAATCATGTCACCGTTTTCCACCAGCGCGAGGGGGCCGCCGATAGCCGCCTCCGGTGATACATGGAGGATGACCGTGCCATAGGCCGTGCCGCTCATTCGCGCATCGGATATGCGCACCATGTCAGTCACGCCTTTCTGAAGCAGCTTGCGGGGCAGCCCCATGTTCCCCACCTCCGGCATGCCCGGATACCCGCGCGGACCGCAATTCTTCAGTACGAGAACGCTGGTTTCGTCGACGTCGAGTGCGGGATCATCGATCCTTGCGTGGTAGTCATCGATGTCCTCGAACACCACCGCCGCGCCGCGGTGCGTCATCAACGACGCCGTCGCGGCCGAAGGCTTCATAATCGCCCCATTGGGAGCCAGATTGCCTCGCAGCACCACGATCCCCCCATCCGCGGTAAGCGGTTCGGAAAAGGGACGAATGACCTCTTCATTGAGCACCCGGATCGCGCTGTTGTTCTCGGCAATCGTACGGCCATTCACCGTGAGGCAATCCGCGTGAAGACGCTCCGCATCGAGAAGCCTTCTGAGCACTGCCTGCATGCCCCCGGCATTGAAGAAGTCTTCCATCAGAAAGCGGCCCGAAGGCATCAGATCGACAATGGTCGGAATGTTGCGGCCAATGCGGTTCCAGTCATCGAGCGAGAATGGCACCTCGACCCGCCCCGCCAATGCCTGCAAATGGATAACCGCATTGGTCGATCCACCGATTGCAGCGTTTGCGCAGATTGCATTTTCGAACGCCTCGCGCGTCAGGATTTGCGACATGCCCAGTCCCTGGTGAACCATCTCGACAATGCGCCTGCCGCTCATGAACGCCAGTACGCGCCGCCGCGCATCCACAGAAGGGATGGCAGCGTTTCCTGGAAGCGTGATCCCCATTGCTTCCGAAAGGCAGGCCATCGTGGAGGCGGTGCCCATCGTGTTGCAGGTGCCGGGCGACCGGCTCATGGCGGCCTCCGCCGCCGAAAACTGGTCTGGCGAGATGGTTCCGGCCCGCATCTCCTCGCTGAGACGCCAGACGTCCGTTCCCGATCCCAGGACCTCTCCGTTGAAACTGCCGCTCAGCATGGGGCCGGCAGAAACCAGCAGCGTCGGCAGGTTGCAACTCGCTGCCCCCATTAGAAGAGCCGGTGTGGTCTTGTCGCAGCCCGCCAAAAGAACCACCCCGTCGATGGGATTCGCGCGAATGCTTTCTTCCACCTCGATCGCCGCCAGGTTGCGGAACATCATGGCGGTCGGGCGCATATTTGATTCACCCAGCGACATCACCGGGAACTCGACGGGAAAACCGCCTGCCTCGAATATGCCGCGTCGCACATGTTCGGCCAAATCGCGCAGTTGACCGTTGCAAGGGGTCAGTTCCGACCATGAATTGCAGATGCCGATGACAGGCCTGCCGTCGAAAAGATGCTGAGGAAAGCCTTGGTTTTTCATCCAGCTTCGGTGAATGAAGGCTCCCTTTTCATGCCCTCCAAACCATTCGGTGGAACGCAACGGATCTTTTTTGCTGGTCATTTCGTTTCTCGCGAGATTGGCGCAACGGCCCTGATGATCTTCCGGTCATGGCAGCGGAATTGGTTTTCAGGCTGCGACGGCCTGTAATTCCTCTGCAAAATGACACGCTACCTGATGGCGCTCGCCCAACTCCCTGAGCGCCGGCGCCTCTCTTCGGCAAACGTCTTGTGCGAAAGGACAGCGTTGGCTGAAGCGGCATCCCGGAGGCGGGTTGAGAGCGCTGGATACCTCACCGCCAAGGCGCGCACGCTTGCCCCGGAGACGTGGATGAGCAACCGGAATCGCCTCCAGAAGCGCCTTTGTATAGGGATGACGTGGAGAGGCGTAGAGCGCATCCTTTCCCGCGATCTCCACCACCTCACCAAGATACATGACGGCAACCCGGTCCGAGATATGTCGCACGACCGAAAGATCATGCGCGATGAACAGGTAGGAAAGGTTGAATTCCTCCTGAAGATCCTGCAGCAGATTGATGACCTGCGCCTGCACCGAGACATCCAGCGCCGAGACCGCCTCGTCGCAGACGATGAAGCGCGGGTCTGCCGCAAGAGCGCGCGCGATACCGATCCGCTGCCGCTGCCCGCCCGAAAATTCATGCGGGTAACGCGTGATATGCGCCGCATTGAGCCCCACCCGCTCAAGCAGCATACGGGCACGGTCGCGCATGTCATGTCGCGTCATGCCTCCCTGCACATAGAGCGGCTCGGTGATAATGTCTTCGACCGTCATACGGGGGTTGAGGGAACTGAACGGATCCTGGAAGACGATCTGAATCGACTTGCGGATGGCCTTGAGTTCACCGGCATCAAGCTTCAAGAGGTCCCTCCCCTCGAAAAGGACCTCCCCGCGGTCCGGTTCGATAAGACGCAGAAGCAGCCGCCCGGTCGTGGATTTTCCGCAACCGGATTCTCCAACGAGCCCGAGCGTTTCTCCCTCGCCGATATCGAAACTCACCCGATTGACCGCTTGCACTGTGCCAACGGTCGTGCCCCTGAAAGGGCTGCGGATGGTGAAATATTTGGAAAGATCCCGAACGGATAGAAGCGGTGCTTTGCTCATACCTCGGCTCCCTCTGGTTGTGCTGCCGAGGCGACGATTTCATCCGCCCGGATACAGGCAGAAGCATGTTCCTTTCCTATAGCGATCATGGGCGGTCTACCGGCCACGCAGTCCGGTTGTGCGAGGTCACAGCGCGGCGCGAAACGACAGCCGGGTGGCAGCGCGCTGAGGCTTGGCAGCGTACCCGGTATGGTGGTCAATCGACGGGAATTTCCGGTCAGTTCCGGCGTACACTGCATGAGACCTTTCGTGTAGGGATGCCCCGGCCTGTCGAATATTTCCGTGACCGGGCCCTGTTCCGCGATTCGGCCGGAATACATGACCACCACCTTGTCGGCGCATTCAGCAATGACCCCCATGCTGTGCGTGATCAGCACGATCGCCATCTTTGTCTCGGCCTGGATTTCCAGAAGAAGGTCGAGGAGCTGGGCCTGAATGGTCACGTCGAGCGCCGTGGTGGGCTCATCGGCAAGAAGCAGCTTGGGAGAGCAAGACAGGGCAATGGCGATCATGACCCGTTGCCGCATACCGCCCGAAAGCTGATGCGGATAATCATTCATGCGTTGCACAGGCGACGGAATGCCGACCTTGGTTAGAAGCTCCACCCCCCGGTCGAAGGCTGCACGGTAGCTTATGCGTTCGTGAATACGGATCGGCTCGATGAGCTGATCGCCGATCTTCAGAACCGGATTGAGCGAACTCATCGGTTCCTGAAAGATCATACCGATGGAGCCCCCGCGCAACCGCCGCAACTCCCGCTCGGAAGCGTGCGCAAGGTCGCGACCATCGAACATGATTCGCTCTGCAGTAACGTGCGATGTACTCTTCGGCAAAAGCCCCATTACGGCGAGCGCAGTGACGCTCTTGCCGGAGCCGCTCTCGCCGATAAGGCCAACGATCTCGCCTTCGTTTACGTCGAAGCTGACATCATCCACCGCGACCACCTCACCATCGTCACTCGTGAACGTGGTGCGCAGTCCCTCAACGCGCAGAATTGGATTTTTTTGCATCGTCAGTGCTCCATCTTCACGCGAGGGTCGAGTACGTCGCGCAAGCCATCCCCCAGAAGGTTCAGGCCAAGCACCGTGATGGCGATCGCCATACCCGGGATGATGGTCATCCAGGGCGCTTCTCGGATATAACTGCGGCCTTCGGAGATCATGATGCCCCAACTGGGATCGGTGGGCGCCGCCCCGAGCCCGAGAAAACTGAGCACTGCTTCCGAGAGAATCGCATAGGCGAAGACGAAACTGAGCTGCACCACCAGAGGTGCCATGCAATTGGGCAGGATATGACGCCGTAAGATATGGAAGTCGCCCGCACCCGCCGCTCGCGCCGCATTGACGAATTCGAGCTCATTCACCTGCAGAACCGAAGCGCGCAGGATACGCGCCGTGCGTGGAATATAGACGACCGCCAGCGAGATCACCGCCGTCATGGCCGACGCTCCCATCGCCGCGGCAATTCCGATGGCAAGCAGCACCGACGGAAAGGCCATGAGCGCATCCGAAAGACGCATGAGAATACCGTCTAGACGCCGGAAGTAACCCGCAAGCGCCCCAAGGATTACGCCGAACACGGCATTGAGGAGAACCACGCCCAGACCGATGGCAAGGCTCAGACGCGCGCCCCACGCCACCCGACTGAAAAGGTCACGCCCCAGATTGTCTGTGCCGAGAAGGAACTCGAGAGACGGCGGCTGGAAACGTGAACGGATGGCCATCTTGTTCGGATCGACCGCTGAGATTATCGGAGCGAGAATGGCTATGGCCGTCACGAAAAGACATAACCACAACCCGATCATGAAGGATCGATGCCGGATGAGGCGGCGCACACGCCGCCCCCCAAGGAACCGGCGCAGGAAAGGCAGCGCGCTCGGATTGTTGGAGATTTCGAGATGGCTCATTGGACGCGCACCCTTGGATCGAGCCAGGCATAGAGCACATCGACAACGATGTTCAGGATCAGAAGAACCGCCGCCACGAAAATGAGACCTCCCTGGATCATGGGATAATCCCGTCCAAGGATCGCATTACCGAGAAGCGCTCCGATCCCCGGAACCGCGAAAATCGTCTCAACAATCACCGAACCGGAAAGAAGCACCGAGAGGATCATTCCGAGCACGGTAACGACAGGGATCAGCACATTGCTCATCGCGTGCTTGATGATCACCCGTGGCTCGCTCGCACCCTTGGCGCGGGCCGTGCGAATATAATCCTGGCCCAGCACTTCCAACATGGTAGAGCGGGTCAGACGGGCGAGCAGTCCGATCTGCATCATTGCCAGCGAAACCGCCGGCATGGTTGCGGCGAGAAACCAGCCAACCGGGTCTTC
This sequence comes from Nitratireductor sp. ATLC21, assembly GCF_057196525.1. NCBI lineage: Bacteria > Pseudomonadati > Pseudomonadota > Alphaproteobacteria > Hyphomicrobiales > Phyllobacteriaceae > Nitratireductor > Nitratireductor sp. ATLC21. Next base: position 1,236,185 of record NZ_JBXUOU010000001.1, read on the forward strand.
AAAGAAAGGCACATAGCCGCCCGTTGGCAGCCAACCAAGATGCACCGAAAACAGGACAATCATCACAAGTCCCAGCCAGAAATTGGGGACGGAAACCCCGATCAGTGCAAAGGTCATCGCTGCCTGATCGATCCAGCGATTGTGTTTCATCGCTGCAATGACCCCGATGGAAAGCCCGAGGATGACTGTCAGCGCGAGCGAATAGAGCGCGAGCGATATGCTGATGGGAGAACGCTCCAGTACCACCTTCAGGACCGGCTCTCCCAGAATAATGGAGTAGCCGAGATCGCCCTGGAACAGGTTGCCGTAAAAGATCATGATCTGCGACAGAAGGGATTTGTCGAGCCCCAGTGTCTGCCGCAGTTTGATGAGTTCGTCAGGCGTGGCGTTGGGGCCCGCCAGAACGGCGGCGGGATCCCCGGGTACCAGCTGCATGATCCCGAAGGAGATCAGGCTGACGAGCAGAAGAATCGGCACGGCCTGGGCTATGCGCCTCAGCGTGTAAGCAAGCATGTGACCTCCAAACGTTTCCGTGCCGGTTCATACATGACGGAACATGGGTCGGAATGGCTGGCTATTCGGCCAACCAGACATTAGAGACCCGCGTGTTGAAGAATGGCACATAGCCCTTCACATTGGCACGCGTCGCCTGGTTCTTCGGCGTCACGCCGAAGGGAATCGCCATCACTTGCTCGAACACTCGCTCCTGAGCCTTGGCGAAAGCGGCTTTGCGCTCTTCCAAATCAGGACTCGTGCTCAAAATCTGAAACTCCTTCATGAACTCGGCGTCGGACTTGTTGTCCTTCGGCTTGTGCACATTGGACGGATCGGCAAGGTTGCGCAGCGACTGGGCGCCGCCCTGAGCGGTGACCGTGATCCAGCCCGTGAAGAAGAAGTTCCAGCCTTCCGTCTCGTTCACGCTCATGCCAAGCGCAGTAGGCCAGTCCAGAACCACCAGTTCGGCATTGATGCCCACCGCTTTCAACTGCTCCGACATGACAACCGCAGCCGTGTAGAGGCGAGGAATATCCCGTGTGGTCAAAAGTTTGACTGCCTCGCCATTGTAGCCAGCATCCTCGAGCAGGGCTTTGGCCTTCTCCGGGTCGTTCTGATTGTAATACTGGCTGCCGGCCTCTGTGTAATAGGTCTGGCCGGGAAACTGGAATGACGGGTTGAGGCTGTAGGAACCATCGCTCATCGCATCCATGATTTCATCGAGATTCATGGCTGCCTGAATCGCCTGGCGAACCTTCACATTGTCCGTCGGCGGCTCCGAGAGGTTCGGATAGTTCAGCCAGAGGGCAGCATGTTTGAGCTGAGTCTGGACGATGTCCTCATTGCCGACAAGGCGCTCTTTGGAGAGCGTCGGCACATCCTCGACAATATGCACTTCGCCCGTTTCGAGAGCGGCAAGGCGGGCGCCAGGTTCGGCGAGCGTGCGGAAGGTGACGGTGTCGACACAGGCCTGCTTGCGGCCGGCAAAGCCCGACATGGCGTCAAGCGTTTCGTTGGGCTTGTAATCCTCGTAACGCTTCAGCTTTACATGGCTGTCGGCCACGAACTCCTCAAGCTGGAAAGGTCCAGTGCCAATGGGCTCCAGCCGGGTCGCCTCCGCACTCGCCTGTTCCGAGGGAACGATGACGATCGGCACTGTCGATGCGGAAATGCTCTCCAGGAAGCTTGCCTGCGGTTCCTTTAGAAAGATCACAAAGGTCGCATCGTCCGGCGTTTCCCAGCGATCGACACTGCCAAGCGCGGAACGATCGACGCCAATGCGGTTGTATCGGTCGAAGGAGGCAGCCACATCCGCCGAGGTCAGCGGCTTGCCATTGTGAAACTTCACACCAGGGCGAAGCTTGAAGGTGTAGGTCAGCTTGTCCTCGCTGACGTCGAGGGATTCTGCAAGATCAAGGATTGGCGCCATATTTTCGTCGCGCGTCATCAGCGTTTCGAAAATATTCATGGCGACATTGCGCGTCGCATTGGCGGCGTTCACATGCTGATCGAGCGTCCCGAGTTTGGCCTCCATACCCATCACCAGGTCGCCCCCCACTTGACCGCAAAGTTCAGCATGAGCCGGCCCGGCAGCGACCGCCATTGCGCCTGCAACCAGCAGGCCACGCAACCGGTTTTTTGAGTTTCTGTGCGTCATTTCACTCTACCCCTCTGTTTTTCTTGTCAGCATTCCCCCGAAAGCACGCTTCGCGCCGCGTCCGAGAGTTTCGCTTTATGGCAAGTGCGAGTCACGACGACTTACAGGATGCCATATTTCGCGAACACGGTTGCGAGGCGTTCTCCCGCCTCGAGATCGGCCAGTGTATTGCGCTCGCCGCGCAGACGTTCCTGCGCAACCTCAAGAACCTTGGCCTCTATTTCCTGCGGCACGACAATGACACCATCGGCATCGCCGAAGACGAGATCGCCGCTATTGACCTTCACACCGGAGCACTCGATCCCGACGTCAAGCGCCGCGACCTTGCCGCGCCCCTTGCAATCCAGCGGCGCAATGCCGCCGTGGAAAACGGGAAAGCCCGCGGCGAGAATTTCACGCGTGTCGCGCACCAAACCGTCCATAACCGCCCCTGCTGAGCCACGAAACTTTGCCGCTGTGCTCAAAAGCCCACCCCATGGCGCCATGCGCCCCGAGGTTCCGCATGCAAAAACCGGAATCTCATCTACCTTCAAATCGTCCACGAGCTTGATTTCGAGCTCATAGGGGTTTTCACCCGGCGCAGGACGTTCATAGACATCCATGCAAAGCGCCGTACGCGCCCTTCCGACCATCACCAGGGAACTGTCGAGCGGCCGGATCGTGTGGTGCATGGCCTGGTTCATGTAACCGAGATCGTCCAGGACATCTGAGAGAAGAGCAGTGAAGAAGCGCTCCCTGAGTTCGATCAGGGTCGGTTGCGGTTCGGTTTCCAGGGTGGCCATCGGTGCGGTCGCCTTCATAGTGATTGTATGCTTGAATTGCATTAGGTTTATCGTTAAATCATATGCGAAGGCTGCGCCGAGTCAATAGTCAATTTCGACGACCGCCACTCAAGACGATGAAGGATGGAAAATGGGTTCACTCACTGGAATGACCGCCCTCGTCACCGCAGCGGGACAGGGAATAGGCTTTGCAAGCGCCCACGCCCTGACCGAAGCCGGTGCAACGGTTCACGCCACGGACATCAATGAAGAAAGCCTCTCGGCATTGGCCCGGCAGACAGGCTCCATAGAACCGCACCTGCTCGATGTCCGTGACATGAATGCCATCGCCGCGCTGGTTTCGGAGATCGGCAGGATCGACATTCTCTTCAATTGCGCTGGCATCGTTCACAACGGAACCGTTCTTCAGGCGAACGATGAGGACATCGACCTCGCCATGGATCTCAACGTCAAGGCGATGATCCACACCATCAAGGCTGTGCTGCCCGGCATGCTGGACCGGGGTAGCGGCAGCATCATCAACATGGCGTCGGTCGTATCGAGCGTGAAGGGCGCGCCCAATCGATGCGTCTACGGCCTCACCAAGGCTGCGGTGATCGGGCTCACCAAATCCGTCGCCGCAGACTATGTGGGCAGCGGAATTCGCTGCAATGCGATTTGCCCAGGCACCGTGGACAGCCCGTCGCTGCGCCAGCGGCTTGAAGCGACCGGCGACTACGAAGCCGCCCGCAAGGCCTTCGTGGGCCGCCAACAGATGGGGCGGCTGGGGACTGCCGAGGAAATCGCCGATCTCGTCGTGCATCTGGCCGGGGCCACCTACACCACCGGCCAGGCCTATGTCATCGACGGCGGCTGGACGATCTGAAACCATAGGAAAACACGATGAAACTAGTACGCTTTGGCGCAGCCGGTGCCGAAAAGCCCGGCCTTATCGACGGCGATGGCGATCTGCGCGATCTCTCCAACCATATCGCGGACATTGCCGGTGAAACGCTCTCGCCCGAAGGGCTCGCGGCTCTGGCAGCACTCGATGCATCCTCCCTGCCCCGCATCGCGGAAAAACAGCGGCTCGGCCCCTGTGTCGCAGGCACGGGAAAGTTCATCTGCATCGGCTTGAACTACAGTGACCATGCGCGCGAGGCAGGACTGCCCGTTCCCACCGAGCCTATAATATTCATGAAAGCCACCAGCGCGATCTGCGGCCCCGACGACGATCTCGTCATCCCGCGCGGCGCAACCAAAACCGACTGGGAAGTGGAACTGGGTGTTGTCATAGGCAAAGCCGCCAAGCATGTGGGCAAGGAAGATGCACTCGAACATGTGGCCGGATATTGCGTCCTTAACGATGTTTCCGAGCGCGCTTTCCAGAACGAGCGTCAGGGACAATGGACCAAGGGGAAATCCTGCGACACCTTCGGGCCTACCGGCCCCTGGCTCGTAACCCGAGACGAAATCGCCGATCCTCAAAACCTTTCCATGTGGCTCACGGTGAACGGTGAAATGATGCAATCTGGTTCCACCCAGACAATGGTATTTGGGGTGGCGGAACTCGTCAGCTACCTCTCCGATTTCATGTCCTTGCAACCGGGCGATATCATCTCGACTGGCACACCGCCCGGCGTCGGCATGGGTCTCTCCCCCCAGCGTTATCTCAAGGCAGGCGATGTAGTAGAGCTTGGCATTGAGGGCCTTGGGAAGCAAAAGCAGCTTTGCGTATCGTACGGCTGAAGTGCCCAAGCGCGGGAACCACTTCACTGTTGAAGCAGGTGCTGGGAACCAAGCGATGAATGCCCCAAGAAAACGGGGTAGCTGCAGCATATTTCTAGCTGTGAGAATGGTGGCGACGGCCTTCCGTTGCCACCATTCACAACCGCTTTTATACATTCAAACGCTGTCTCGGACGCGTGGGCGGCCCCGTGCAGGGGCTAAAGTCTCTCGGCCAGACGCAGCGTCGCCATGTAGCCGGCCCAGGCCGACGCGCCTGTCAGTACAGTGCCCCATGCCATATCGACGATCGTCACCGCCACGGACCAGTTTTTCACCGTTGCCAGATTGGTCATGTCATAGGTTCCATAGGCAATCAGACCGAGGAGTGCACCGGCAATAAGGGCACTGGTTGCAGTACCGTTGCCAAGTGCGGGGGCGACGGCGAAGTAGACGATACCTGCCACATATACGCAGTAAAAAAGCCCGGCGGCAGCAAGGTTTGGCTGATCCAGAAGCAGATGCCCCATGCGGTCTCGATAGAAGCCAGTGGCCACACGCGACAGCCAGACATAATCCAGCCCGAAAAACACGATGGCCGTTGCGATATAGGCGATAATGTAGATCATAGAACGCTCCGATGCTTGGTCATTCGCGCACGTCAAATTCCAAGGATGGGCTGCACGGCGCGCACCAGCCAGCTGCGGAATTTCAACGGGGCGTCGGTGACGGCAAGGCAGATGCAGTCTTCGCCTTCCGTCGCCACCGGCTGATGCTGCAGGGTCTCGTCGGCCTCTTCCAGATCGCCTCGTGCAAATAACGCCTCGCCGTCGCGAAAGCTGCCGGAAAGAACAAGCGTTAACTCCCGGCCCCGATGCCCGTGCTCAGGCACGGGCTTGCCCGCCGGAATGCGCAGCAACCGGACCATGGTGTTCTTGTCGTCCACTGCAATGGGCAGGTGATAGGCACCGCGACCAAGCGGCCGCCATTTCACAGATGCCACGTCTCCCCCCACATATGAGCGCAGAGGCTCGGGCAGGACAACAGAGGTAGCGTTCTGCGGGTTTGGGCCGGGCGACGGTGCCTCATCTTGCGTCTTTGAGTTCTCCAACCGCCTGATGAGCGCCATCCAGCTGCGCTCCTCATCGAGCGGCGAAGGCTCAGGCGGAAGATCCCTCACCAAAGCTCCACCCGCCATTTCCATCAGCGCAAGGCGGCGCCGGCTCTGCGGAGACAGAGCGAGATGGGTGGCAATCGCGATGCGCCAGCCCTCCGAAAGCACACCGGTGGCGTAATCGAGAAGAAGCGCGTCGCTGACCTGGTGCCGAATTTTCATGGCCGGTCTCCCAGAGCCGCACGCAGTTTCGAGAAGGCGAGCCGGATGCGCGATTTCACCGTGCCCAGCGGCAGACCGAGACGCGTCGCGATCTCGCTGTGCGAAACCTCCTCGAAGAATGCGAGTTTCAGAAGGTCATGCTGTTCGGCAGGCAGACCGGTCAGCGCAGCATGCAGCCTTTGTTCCTGGTCTTGCGTTTCGACGAAATCGTCGGCTGCGGGCCCCGCTTCCGGTACAAACGCCGGATCGTTCGGATCGAAGTCCGGTTGCCGACTACGACGATAGCTGTCGATGCGCAAGTTGCGGGCAATGGTGAATATCCAGGCACCGGGCGAGCCTTTCACCGGGTCGAATTGCGCGGCCTTGCGCCAGATCATGACCATCGTTTCCTGCATCAGTTCTTCCGAGATTTGCGGGTCCCGGACACGCTGCATCATGAAGGCGCGCACCCTTGGAGCGTAGGCGCGGAAAATCTGTTCGAAAGCCTCCATGTCGCCGCTCATACCAACGCGGACGATCATCCGTCCAACATCGTCTTTGGGCTCTGGTCTGGAGATGTCCTTCATCAAACCCCGCAAGACTGGTGTGTGGTGCCGAATGTCGTGAACGGCGCGAAACGCTGCAAGCGCCTGTTCGGCAGGCAATGTGGGGCAAAGATCGAGATTCATGCCCTGAGCTACGACAGTTAGAGCATTCCGGATCACAACAAGCAAAATTTTTTGATGCCGGGAGATCCAAACGAACTCCATGTCCGTAACTCTTAATAACATCCATGGAGGGTTGCCCGTTGCTGACACGAAAACACAGACCGACCGACAGTCGCGTGGCGGTCATCGGCAGCGGCATTTCCGGGCTTTCGGCTGCCTGGCTGCTTTCCCGCTCTCGCCAGGTGACCCTCTATGAGGCGGACCAGCGCCCTGGCGGACACGCAAACACGATCGACGTGATCACCCCCAACGGCCTCACCGCAGTGGATACTGGGTTTATTGTCTACAATGACCGCAACTATCCTGAACTCGTCTCTCTTTTTGAACATCTGGGCGTTTCCACCCAACCCTCTGACATGTCCTTTGCGGCGTCGCTGGATGGCGGCCGGTTCGAATATTCCGGGTCCGGCCTCAAGGGCCTGCTTGGCCAGAAAGCAAATATCCTGCGTCCGTTCTTCTGGCGCATGATCGCCGACATCATGCACTTCTACCGCACGGCCCCATCCATTCTGATCGAACGCGGCAATGCGGACGAAACGCTCGGCTCATTTCTTGCAAGGGCGGGCTACAGCGATAGCTTCATCAACAACCATCTTTTGCCCATGGGCGCAGCGATCTGGTCAACCACAGCTGCGCAGATGCGGGAATATCCGCTCCACGCCTTTATCGGGTTCTTCGAACGACACGGGCTTCTGACACTCACCCACCGTCCGCGTTGGCGCACTGTCACGGGGGGCAGCCGAAACTATGTCGAGCGACTTCTAAAAGATTTCGACGGCGAGGTGCGCCTCGCCTCGCCCGTAACGAAGATCCGACGTCGGGATCGCGGGGTGGAGGTGACCGACGCTTCTGGGCATACCGACATTTTTGACGACGTCGTGATTGCCACGCACGCGGACCAAGCGCTGCGCATGCTCGAAGACCCAAGTCAGGATGAATATGAGCTCCTGGGCCAATTCGCCTACACGCCCAATGAGGCGGTGCTGCACCGGCACACGGGGCTCATGCCCAAGCGTCGCAGTGTCTGGTCGAGTTGGAACTACATCGAGGCAACGCGCCAGTTCGCCGAACCCCAGCTCTGTGTCACCTACTGGATGAACCGTTTGCAGAATCTCGATCAGGCCCATCCGCTCTTCGTGACGCTCAATCCGGTCTATGCGGTTCCCAAGCAAGATCAGATTGCCGCCTTCTCCTACACGCATCCCCTCTTCGATACGAAAGCGCTCGTGGCACAAAAGCAGCTTTGGCGCCTTCAGGGCACCCGCAGAACCTGGTTTTGCGGTGCCTATTTCGGGAGCGGATTTCATGAAGACGGCATCCGCTCGGGACTGGGCGTGGCAGAGCAATTGGCCGGCGTCTCTCCGCCATGGCGGGCCAATCGGCAAGACCAGCCACTGCCGTTCAGTCAGGATGCTGTGGCCGCAGAATGAGCTGGGATTCCGCCATATATTCCGGACAGGTCGTCCATCGACGTCACCGCCCAAAGGCGCACCGGCTGAGTTACCGGGTTTTCGCTCTGTACCTCGATCTCGATGCGTTGCCTTGTCTGTCGGAGCACATGTGGTTCTTCAGCTACAATCGCGCCGGCGTGTTCTCTTTCCACGACACGGATCATGGCGATGGCACTCGGGGTGGATTGCGCCGCTGGGTAAACACTCAGATTGAAAAGGCCGGTTTCGATGCCAAGACAATGCGGGTGGGCCTGCTGTGCTATCCGAGGATCTTTGGCTACGTCTTCAACCCTCTGTCCGTGTATTTCTGCACGGATCAACAGGGCGATGTCCGGCTTATACTCTACGAAGTTTGCAACACTTTCGGCGAACGGCACACCTATGTGATCCCTGCGGAGAACCTTTCCGCGAAAGGCATTCGCCATGCCTGCGACAAGGCGCTTTACGTATCACCCTTCCTGTCAATGAACTGCAGGTACAACTTCCGTATCCTGCCGCCGACAGAGGATGTCCTGGTCGCCATCAACGAGACAGAGGAGAACGCGCCGGTGTTGCATGCCTCCTTTGCAGGGCGACGACAGGACCTAACCGACAAGGCATTGCTCGGACTGCTTTTCAGCCACCCGCTGATGACACTTAAGATCACCGGTGCAATCCATCTCGAGGCGGTACGCCTCTGGCTGAAAAAGGTCCCCTTCCACAGGCACGTGCCTTCCCCGCACCGGGTCACGCAGTCTCTGGTCAAATCCGATCGAAAGGCAGATCCTCATGAGTCATATTGAAAATGCCTCCAGACGACTGCACGCTCAGTCATCGAGCCCTCTGTGGCAGCGCATCGTCTGTCGTTGGGCAGACGCCATCGATTGCGGTCAAATCACTCTGCGTTTCCCCGATGGCGGGCGTCATACAGCCGCCGGAACACGGCCAGGACCTACCGCCGTGCTCCACTTCAAGAACGGGCGGGCATTCATGCAGATCCTGACAGGAGGCAGCAACGGCTTTGCACGCGCCTTTCTCGACGGCCATATCGAAACGCCCGACCTGGACGCTATTCTCGAGTTGGCACTGGCCAATGAAACACGCTGGCGCGCCGTGTTGGAAAGTTCGTCGCTGATCTCCAAACTCGATGTGCTGAAGCATCGTCTTCGGCGCAATTCGCGTGCAGGAAGCAGGCGCAACATCGCCTTCCACTACGATCTCGGCAACGAATTCTACAGCCAGTGGCTCGACAAGAGCATGACTTATTCGTCAGCCATCTTCAACGCGCAAACACAGAGCCTGGAGGAAGCCCAGGCTGCCAAATACGATCGCATCATCGATCGCCTGAAGATCGGGCCTGACGATCATGTTCTCGAAATTGGTTGTGGCTGGGGAGGCTTCGCTGAACATGCGATCCGCAAGACGGGTTGCCGCGTGACCGGACTGACCCTGTCGCGCGAGCAGGCCAATTTTACCCGGGAAAGACTTGCGCAAGCCGGATTGTCCGACAGGTCTGAAACTCGTCTGCAAGACTACCGCGACTGCCGCGGCACCTTCTCCAAGATTGTCTCCATCGAAATGTTTGAGGCCGTGGGCGAGGAGAACTGGCCTGTGTATTTCGACCGTGTCCGTGCCCTCCTGGCACCGGGTGCGCGTGCTCTCATCCAGGTGATCACCGTGGATGAAAGTCGCTTTGAGATCTATCGACGGAAGGCGGATTTCATCCAGACCTATATTTTTCCCGGCGGCATGCTCCCGTCTCAACGCGCCTTCGAAGATGCCGCTCTCAACGCCGGTCTGACACTCGCTGACCGATATTGTTTCGGGAAGGACTACGCACGTACATTGACCGAATGGGAAGCGCGCTTCGCACGAGGGTGGGAGGCCATTTCGTCACTCGGATTCGACGAGCGCTTTCGCCGCATGTGGCTTTACTATCTCGCCTATTGCCGGGCAGGCTTCCGCAACGGTCGTATCGACGTGGTTCAATACGAACTTGGATAACCTGCCACAGTGAGAGGATCAGTCTCCGGCGCGCACGAGCCTGCGGGTAATGATAAAGCGAAGAGCCGCTGGCAGGGCGTGCAACACCTTGATTGCCATCTTCATTTTCCAGGGGAATATGATCTCGTACTTCCCGGAATCGAGCCCTTTCTCGATCGTGTCTGCGGCCTCCTCCGCAGAGATCAGGAATGGCATCGGGAAATCGTTGCGCGCCGTAAGCGGCGTATCCACGAAACCGGGATTTATGATGCTCAGCGAAACGTTCCGGCGCTCGGCCTCCGGCTTCATTGCCTCACACAGATTGTTGAGCGCCGCCTTGGTCGCGCCATAGGTTGCGCCACCAGGCAGACCATTGTAGCCCGCCACTGAAGCCATGATGGCGATCTTGCCCCGCTCGCGCTGCATCATCGTTTTCAGCAGCGGCTCAAGCGCATTCAAGGTGCCTTGCAGATTGACTGCAATCATTGCCTGCGCGGTTTCGGCCCTGAAGTCAAAAGCACCATCGCGCTTGTAGGTGCCTGCCGCCAGTATAGCCATATCGAGCGGCCCGAGATCATGCTCGATCTGTCTGTGAATGCGCCTGGTCAACGCCAAATTGGTGACATCGAGCGGATAAGGGAAGATGTGCCCCGTCTGCTCGGCCGCCAGTTCTTCCAGCGCTTCCATACGTCTGGCACTGGCCGCCACCTGCCATCCGCGACGCGCGAGACGCAACGCCAGCGCGCGCCCGATGCCGGAACTGGCACCCGTGATCCACACCGTGCCTTTTGCGGTATTGCCTGTCATGACGCCCAAACTCCTCTGTTGCCGGAAACTACGCGTCAAAACAAAGGCCGGATCACTCTATTCTCCGCCTCCCCCAATTTCGCATGCGCGAAAATCCTTTATTCGACCGGATACCGCTTCGCGAGGGCCGCCACATCATTGTCGGTGAGAAGGTTCGCCTTCATGCCGCGCGTAAGCAGAACCAGACGGGCCGTTGCTTCGAGCTCCTCCATGGCGAAAACCGCTGCTCTCAAGTTCTTTGCCGCCACCACCGGCCCGTGATTGGCCAGAAGCACTGCTGAATGCTTGCCTGCAAGGCCCCTTACCGCCTCTCCCATCGCCGCGTCTCCAGGCATGAAATAGGGAAGAAGCTTCACCTTGCCCAGCTGCATCAGCGAATAGGGTGTAATGGGTGGCAGCACATTATCGGGATCCGTTTCAGGCAGCACCGAGAGCGCCACCGAATGGGTGGAGTGCAGATGGACCACCGCGCCGGTCTGGGCCTGACGCGTTTCGTAAAAGGCTGAATGGAGGGGAACCTCTTTCGTTGGAAGATCGCCGTCAATATGGTTGAACAATCCATCGAGACGGGAAATGCGAGCCGGGTCCAGCATGCCGAGCGAAGACCCCGTGGGGGTCACAAGCAAACTGCCATCGGAGAGCCGCGCCGATATATTGCCGGTGGACCCATGGGTCAGGCCGCGATCATAGAGAGATTTCGCCAAAAGTGCGATTTCATCTCGCAGGCGTGTTTCTTCACTCATGCACTTGCTCCAAGAATCCCTGCTGCCTTGGTGAAAAAATCCTGTCCTCCGAAATTGCCGGATTTCAACGCCAGTCTCAGCGATCTTCCAACGACCTGAAGCGCTGGAACGCCTGGGTCAATCTCCGGCCCGATCTCGAAGGCCTCGATTTCCAACGCCGACACGATCGCTCCGGAGGTTTCGCCCCCGGCGGATATGATGATGTCCACGCCACGCTGCACGAGAGCACGTGCGGTCTCTGCAAACAGTTGTTCGATGGCCTGCGCCACCGTGTCCCAGCCAAACCGGCGCTGATTCTCCAAAACCGTTTCTGGATCGGCGGAAGAATAGGCCAGCGGAATGCCCTCTTGTTCGATCAGCCATTCAGCCAGAGAGTCCGCATTGAGCCGCTTTTCAAGCACATCGGCAGCGACAATCTCGAAGGCGGGCTGGCCTGCCCTTCGGTGCGCCTCCACCTGACCGCATGTGGCACGGGAGACAGAGCCCGCCAGTGCCACCGCCTTCGATGCCATCGGCCCGAACCCTTCCCCACGGGCGAGCCGGGCGGGGCGGCAGCCGAAATTCTCTGGAAGGCCAAGAGCGATCCCTGAGCCGCCGGTCACAAGCGGGAGACCGGCCACCGCCTTGCCGGTCTCCACCAGATGTGCGTCGGTGACCGCGTCGACAATGATGAAGGGCCGCCCCGCCTCGAACTCCCGCGTGATTGCGCGTCGAATGGCTTCATGCCCGGCCAACACATCGCCGATCGCCACATGGCCGACAGGCTTTTTTGTCTGCGAAGCCAACACCCGGCGCAGATCCGCATCCCGCATCGGCGTCAGGGGGTGGTTTTCCATACCGGATTCACTGAGTAACCGGTCATGGACGAAAAGATGTCCCTGATAGATGGAGCGACCTGTCGCGGGAAAGGCCGGGCAGAATATCACTGGTCCCGCCTCCAGCGCCTCACTCAGGGCCTCCGCGACAGGGCCGATATTGCCTTCAGATGTTGAATCGAATGTAGAACAATATTTGAAGAAGAACTGACTGCAACCCTGATCGCGCAGCCACTCCAATGCCTCCAGCGACTGTCGGACGGCCTCATCGGCGGGCACTGTCCGCGTCTTCAATGAAACGACGCCGGCCTCCACATCCGGTGCGGCAGGTGAACTGGGGAGCCCACAATATTGAACGACCCGCATACCGGCTTTCGCAAGCGTGTTGCCAAGGTCGGACGACCCGGTGAAGTCGTCCCCGATACAGCCAAGCTTCATTTATGCCTGCCCCGCCTGTTGGACACAGTTGAAGCCCTCCCTGGGGCCCGTTGCCTGCTAGCTTTCCATTTTCTGCGACGATGGGAAAGGGCCCTCAAGGCGTTGTCCAGGCTGCGGCTGAAAACCGCTCGACGCCGATTGCATTTAGTAGCCATGACCGCGAGGACGATTTTCCGCTCCTCTCCGCTCATCGGCTCACGGGGTATTCCGCTCATTCAGACTTTACAGGAGCCTTATCGAACCAACGGGTCTGTCTATGTCAGCGGAAAAATGACGTTTCAAACCGAGCTCGCCTACCCTGCAAAGGCGCGCGGGGGTCCCAATAGTTCGGCACGGGTGTGGTGCCTGGTGTGCAAAGCGCACTCAGGAATGCTTCATCGTCGGCATCGTAGGGTGCTTTCACCGCATTGAGATAATCATTGAGCTGACCGACGGTGCGCGGGCCGATGAGTGCGCTTTTAACAGCATCATTGGCCAGCACCCATTGGAGCGCAAGATGCGCCGGCGGCACCTTCTTCTGATCGGAATACGCAGCCGCTCTAGCCGCAAGTTCCAGTGTTGCAGGGTGAAACTCCGTTTCCAGCATGCGGGTATCTCCGCGCGCCGCGCGCGAACCCTCCGGTGTGCCAGAGCGATACTTGCCCGTAAGAACACCTCGTGCAAGCGGTGAATAGGGAACGACACCAATGCCGAAATGGCGGCACGCTGGCAGATAGTCTGCTTCCGCAGTTCGGTTGAGCATGTGGTAATAGGGCTGTGCAGCGATCGGTCTCGTGATCCCGAACCTGTCCGCCAGATGGACAAGCTCAACGATCTTCCATGGTCGGAAATTTGAGACACCCCAAGCGCGAATGGTTCCTCTGGTCAGAAGCTCTCCCATCGCCCCGACAATTTCATTGAGCGGTGTCGAGTTGTCATCGTGGTGCAAATAGTAGAGATCGATCGAATCCCGCTTCAAACGCTCCCGCGACAATTCGGCCGCCTGAAGAATCCACGCAGGCGAGAGGCCGCCGCTTCCGTTCATCCCCGGCAGTGGATTGCCGCACTTTGTGGCAAGATAAACGGGCAGATCGCGCTCGTTCAGAAGCTTTCCAAGAATGGTTTCCGATCGGGTTCCTGCATAGGAGTCCGCCGTATCGATGAAATTGCCGCCTGCTGCCAGATAGCAATCGAGGATGGCTGCGGAAGCCTCTTCGTCGGTCTGGTCCCCGAACATCATCGTGCCGAGACAAAGGCGTGAGACCTCGGGGCCATCCGGTCCAAGCTTCGTGGCCGTCAATGGCATGCCTCGCCGCTCCCATCCAAACCTTCCAGTCAGACACCGAACCGGCCGTTGCCTCTAACACTAGGCGCAGAGGATCGCGCTCGGACGCTCGACAGCAGAAACACACGGTGCCACTGGCGCTCATAGTGCATCTTTGAACGAATGCAGCAAGTCTGCATCCAGCGCCCTGGGGCCACCACGCATTCGGGCGGTAGCCCCAAGATCCTTTCAGAGGAACAGATCCGCGATGATTGCCGATCCGACATAAGTGCCCGTCATCACGAGAACGGCCACGATGAAGAGCTTCCAGCCCGAGGACTTGGCGATTGAGATTTCGCGACGTGTGATCGCGATACCTGCGTAAGCCAGACACGGCGTGGCCAGCGTGAGGAAGTTCACGTGGCTCACCTTGTCCAGAACCCACGCGCTCCCGGGTGTCCAGGGCAAGGTTGCGAGTATACCCACGAGCGAGATCCAGGCGACCGATGGCAGGTTGATTGGAACGACATGTGTCAGAACCAGGCCAACCATCGCAATGACGTAAAGGACGGCAAGGCCGACCAACCCCTGAATAACCGTAGCGTCTGTCGCAACCGTATTCCCCACCAGCGCAATGAGGGACACGGCGGCCAGCAGCACGGCATGCTGGCCAAGGTCGGGCTTCGTGTTTGCTTCGTAATCGACAGGAAGTTCAGCAGTGCTCATGATCATTCTCCGGCGTTGCTGGCCACGGGCTCTTTACGGCCCAGAAGGTCATAGAGTTTCTCGGTCACCGGCAACGCCACAAAGATGCACAGGTAAAGGCCTGTTGCATATGTCAGCACATTGCTGGCCCCGGCGAGGGCAAGGATTTGCTCCTTCATCTCCGGCACGGCGTGAGACAGCGCACCGGAGCAGGCCGCCATCATCGAGCCCGACCCGATGCCGCACGCCATGGCAAGAGCCTCGATGCTGAACCAGCCGGATGTCGCCAGAAGCGACGCGAGAATGGCGAAGATGAACGTCCCGAAAAGTGTACCGATGACATAGACGCCCATGACGCCGGCACCCTCGGCGGATTTCAACCCGTATTTGTCGGCGATGATCGCGATGTTCGGTTCACGGGCGACGGAGAAAGTGGCTCCCACTGCTTCCCGCCCCATGCCGAGCACCAGAACGGCAACCGGGAAAGCAAGCAAAATCGTGCCCAGATTGCCGAGCTCCTGCAAAATCAAAGCCGGCCCGGCAGCAATGATCTTCTCCATCGACGGCCCAATAATCGTACCGAATTTGGCGATGAACGGCATGATCGCGATCACGATCAGCGGTGACGCAGCACGGACCTCGCGCTGCCCCATCCAGCCTTCCACCTTGCGAATGACGTTGGGATTGAGAATGAGCCCCATCACAAAGGCATAAAGCAGTGGAAGAAGCAGGATCGAACCGATGCCGATCGGCACCGCGATTACGCCGACGGCTTCTGCGATGACCGTGATGACCAGCACGCTCAGATGAAGGCGCCAGTCCAAAAGTATGTCTTTCGTCTTCTCCATTGAGATCCCCTCTCTTAAGCCCGCCCCATTCTTAACGCGGGCCGGGATGGAACAAAGGGCGGCCCCGAGGGACCGCCCATGCGGTTCAGCCCGGCGCGTAACCGAAGCCGATCGTCGGATCGGCTGCGGTTTCGACCCAGACTGATTTCGTGGTCGTGTAGGCGGCAAGCGCCTCCCGGCCGGAGGAACGCCCGTAGCCCGACTGGCCAAAGCCGCCGAAAGGCGACATCACATGAATTGTCTTGTAGCTGTTGATCCAAAAAGTGCCAGCGCGAACTTTTGCTGCAACGCGGTGTGCACGGCCCACATCCCGCGTCCAGACCGCTCCCGCCAGGCCATAGGGCGTGTCGTTGGCAAGCGCCACTGCTTCTTCCTCGTCCTCAAACGAAAGAACGGAGAGCACGGGGCCAAACACCTCTTCACGCGCTATCTCCATCTCGCGGGAGACCTGATCGAGAATTGTCGGAGCATAGAAAAAACCATCGGTATCGCTCAGGGCCTCTGGCTTTCCGCCACCGCTTGCCAGATGCGCACCTTCTGAAACGGAGGCACGCACCATAGTGTCCACCTTGTTCCACTGGCGGGCGTTGTTGACCGGGCCGATCTGGGTGGACGGGTCGAGCGGCATGCCGACTGGAATTCGGGCACTGGCCTTCGCCAGTTTTTCAACCATCTGCGCGTGCACGCTGCGGTGAACCAGAAGCCTGGAACCTGCCACACAGCTTTGACCGCACGCGGCAAAGATCGCCGCCTGCGCACCGACCACGGCACGGTCGATATCTGCATCGGCAAACACGATGTTGGCGGATTTCCCGCCCAGTTCCAGGATTGACGGGATGAGACGTCGCGCCGCGGCAGATGCGATCGCCGCACCGCCCGCAGCCGAGCCGACGAACACCACCAGACCCGTCGCGGGGTGTTCGATCATCTTCTGGCCGGCCGTCGGCCCCTGCCCTGCAATCACATTGACGAGCCCCTTCGGCGCACCTGCCTTGACGCACAAGGCCGCAATGACGAGCGAGCTCAATGGAGTTAGCTCAGAAGGTTTCAGCATCACCGCATTGCCCGCACAGATCGCCGGTGCCACCTGCCAGCAGCAGGTGAAAAGCGGCGCATTCCAAGGGGTGATCTGGGTAACCACGCCGATCGGCTCGTGGCGGGTATAGTTGAGATGGCTTGACGGTACCGGGATCACGTCGCCACTGATCTTGTCACACCAGCCCGCATAATATTCGAACATCTCAGCCATGCGAGCCGGCTCGCCCGCGGCATCGCGGATGGGACGGCCGGCCGAGATCGCCTCAAGACGGGAAAGCGGTTCCGCATGAGCACGAATCTGGCGCGCGATCTCGAACATGATGCGCCCGCGTTCCGAAGCTGTCTTGCCCCACCATTCGCGCTGCGCAGCAACTGCTGCCTCGGCGGCTTTGTCCACCACGGCTGCACCGGCATCGAAGAACTCGGCAAAGGCCTTGCCGGTGGCCGGATCGGTCAAGGCCAGGGTCTCGCCATCGCCCGACATCAACCGTCCGGCGACGTGATTTTGCACCTCGGCACTGCCAAGCAGCTCGGTCAGCAGCCGCGCGACTTCTGTGCGCGTGTCGGTTGCAGGGAGTATGTCGTCAGCCATTCGTCTTCTCTTCTGTACTGGCCGCAACACGGCCAAGCAGCATAAAATCCTGATTGTCGGCGATGCCCGAGCTTTCCTCGGACCACAGTTTCGCAACCAGCTCCGAAACCGGCATGGAACAGCCGCTGTCCCGTGCCAATTCAAGCGCCAGTCTCACATCCTTGCGCATCAGACCTGCAGAAAAACCGCTGTCGAAAGTGCCGCTCAAAACCCAGTTGGGAAAATGAATCTCACTCAGCGCGCTCCGTCCCGTTGCGCTGTTGATGACGGAAAGTGCGTCCTCGGCAGGGAGACCCGCTGCCTCTGCAAGGCGCAGCCCTTCCGCTGTGGTCAGCATATGGCAGGCCACGAGCATATTGTTGACGAGCTTCGCGATATTGCCGGCTCCGCTCGGTCCGACATGGATCACCTTGGAGGCAAGTGCATCCAAAACCGGCTTCGCCTGCGCGGCCCATTGCGCATCGCCACCCAGCATCACCGAAAGGGAACCGCTTGCCGCCCCCTGCGGTCCGCCGCTGACGGGCGCATCAAGGAAACCGTGGCCGATTTCGGAGAGTTTCGCTGCCAGTTTGCGGCTCACCGCCGCTTCGGAAGTCGACGTGTCGATGATGATTTTTGGAGACTTGAAGGCACCTGCGGCCAGTCCGGCCTCAATCGTCGCATCCACATGGCTGGCAAGGGGCAATGAGAGGACAATGATGTCGCTTGCTTCTATCACCCCGGCTGGTGTCTCTTGCGCAGCAATGCCTGCGTCTTTCGCTCTTGCCATGGCCTGCGGCGAAAGATCAAAAGCTGTCACGGAAAAGCCACCGGCCAGAAGAGAGCGGGCCATGCCCATTCCCATAGCTCCAAGACCGATCACGCCAACCGACTGCGTCATGCCACCTCCCATCCACTTGGTGTTCATGACACTGCGATGACAGGGTGTTGTTGAGTAGACGCCGATTCAGGCACGTAGTGTTGCAATTTTGGCAACACTAAATGCTCTATTCGCGAAATGCCGCCATGTTTGCGGCGAGATATTCCACCGTCGTTGAAGCTGACTGCGGAAGCCGGCGGCGGGCCCGCACCATGAGGTGCGCACTGACATGCCGAAGGCTCTCCTCATCAAGTTCGACAATCGCAACCTCACCCCGCTCCGCCTGAATGGAGACCGAAAAGCGGGGAAGAAAACTCCCCCCTATGCCCGCGCCCACATATCGAATCAAAGCAGCGATGGAGGAGGTCTCCACCTGGGGCCGCAACGCAAGCCCAAGATCGCCGGCTGCACGCGCAACCAGTGCCCTGATGCCATGGCGGGCATCAAGGATGGCAAAGGGGTGATCAAGCATTTCAGCAAGCCGTACAGACCGGAGTTCAGCGAGCGGAGAATGGACCGGGACCACACCGCAGAGCGGTTGCCTTGCAAGCGCCACTGCGCGTGTTGCTTCCATGGGGACAGGATTGTAGGCGATGCCCAGATCCGCGTCCCCTTCAACCACCTGACGCTGAATTTCCTCCGTTCCGGCAATGTTGATGCGAAACCTGAGATGAGGATGGTTCGCTGCAAGCGGGGCCAGGCCATTCTGCATCAGATCTGCGGCAAACCCTTCGCCGACCGCAATACGCACCACCTGCCCACCCGAGGCCCTGAACTTGCCGAGCTGATCGAGCAGAAAGGTCTCCTCATCCTGCCGAACGAGTGCATGCTCACGCACCAGCCGCCCCGCATCCGTCAGCACGATGCCCTGCGCGCTACGCTCCACGAGACCCACACCCAGCCGCGCTTCGGCTTCCGCCAGTTTGCGGCTGATCGCCGAGGGTGCAACGTTCAGCCGCTCAGCGGCGCGACGGATCGACCCCTCACGAGCAACGACCAGAAACGCCCGCAAGAAGCGGCTGTCCAGAGCGTCCATCAGACAGAAAGAGCTTGCCGCACCAGCCGCACCCAGAACTCGGCGCCCGTCGGCAGCACTTCATCGTTGAAATCAAACCTGGGCGAATGAAGTCCGGGATTCTCGCCCTGGCGCGCGGCACCCAACCAGATATACGCCCCGGGCTTTTCGTTCAGCATGAAGGCGAAATCCTCCGATGCCATGCTCGGTCCAGCCTCTCCGGCATCGAGACCCATGCCCTCCCCCACCTGCCTGGCAAGCCCCGCCTCGGCTGCACTGTTGATTGTCGCGGGATAGCGTCGCTGATAATCGATGTTTGCCCGGCAGCCATGCGCTGCAGCAATGCCATGGACCACCTCGGCCAGCCTGGTTTCGATCTCATCCCCTGCCTCAGACTGGAACCAGCGGGTCGTTCCGCAAACGACCGCCCGGTCGGGGCAAACGTTGAATGCAGAGCCGGTGTGAATCTGCGTCACTGAAACGACGCCCGGCACGAGCGGAGACAACCGCCGCGCCGGCAATTCCTGGAGCGCGGCTGAAACGCGTGCTGCCGCAGCCACCACACCATCGCTCTGCTCCGGCATCGCACCATGCCCGCCGCGCCCTCCGATGGTGATCTCGAAAATCGCGAAGGCTGCCATCATTTCCCCGTTGCGGGCGACAAGGCGCCCGGGAGCGAGACCTGGCCAATTGTGAATCCCGAACACCTTGTCGCAAGGATACTGGTTGAAAAGTCCCTCCTCGATCATCACGCGCGCGCCGCCATCATTTTCTTCTGCCGGCTGAAAGATCAGAGTGACGTTTCCGCCGGTCACACCTTCAGCCGCCATCTGACGCGCGGCCAGAAGCAGCATCGCTGTATGCCCGTCATGCCCGCAGGCGTGCATTTTTCCAGGGTGGCTCGAAGCGTAATCCAGCCCCGTCGCTTCCTCGATGGGCAGCGCATCAATATCCGCCCGTAATCCGATCGAATGCCCTCCCTCGCCCAACCGCGCGACCACGCCGGTCTTCGCAAGCCCGGTTTGAACCTGCCAGCCCCAGCCCTCCAGGAGACCGGCGATCAGCTTCGACGTACGCTCTTCTTGAAATCCCAACTCGGGATGACGATGCAAGTCGCGACGCCACGCAATGGCCTCGTCAATGTGAGCGCTTTCG
Source organism: Nitratireductor sp. ATLC21 (assembly GCF_057196525.1). Taxonomy (NCBI): domain Bacteria; kingdom Pseudomonadati; phylum Pseudomonadota; class Alphaproteobacteria; order Hyphomicrobiales; family Phyllobacteriaceae; genus Nitratireductor; species Nitratireductor sp. ATLC21. The sequence continues at coordinate 1,256,537 of NZ_JBXUOU010000001.1, forward strand.
AACATTTTCCACCCTTTCCGGATTGTCTGTTGAACGCCGCCGATGCCGCGCACCCGACAGGAGGTGAAAGAGACACCCGCAATTGTCAAGAACAGGCTCCGATCACCCTTTCATCGAAAAGGCAACGCCGCCTTCACAACTGCCAAGGCGGCTATCCGGCCTCTCGCGACACTTTGGTGGAAAATTCAGCCCCTCGAAGCACGATCATAGGCCTCTACGGTTTTGCGGGCCCGCGTCCTGACTGTATCAACGGCATCACCCGGTCGATAAAGTCCCGTTCCCAGACCGAAAGCGTGCACGCCGATCTTGAAATAATCGGCCAGCGTCGCATCGGAGACACCGCCCACGGCACACACCACAGCACCCTTCGGCAAAATTGCCTTGATAGCCGCAATGCCGGACACGCCAAGCGCGGATGCCGGGAAAAACTTAAGCGCCGAAGCCCCGCATTTGTGCGCCAGAAGAGCTTCGCTGGGTGTGAAAACACCGGGCATGGAGATCATGCCGAGCGCCACACTGCGCCGGATAATCTCGGGGTCCGTATTCGGGCTCACGACCAGCCGGCCGCCGATATCATGCAACCGTTCGACATCCTCGACGGTGAGCACGGTGCCGGCGCCGACAAGCGCCCGGTCTCCTGCTATCGCAAGGGCCGTTTCGATGGACTGAAACGGTTCCGGCGAATTCAGCGGAACCTCTATGGACGTGATGCCCTCGTCGATGAGCATCTCAGTCATGGCCGCAACTTCCGAAGGACGAATGCCACGCAGGATCGCTACCAGCGCACGCCTCTCTCCCGGCCAGCTCACATCTCGTTCCGGCATGTCTATCGGCTCCAAATTCGTTTAGCTGATCTGAAAAGCCCTGCCCGCGAGGCTTCTCCCGCATCTTTCGAGACGACCTGGAAACCCTGTTTTTCCAAGGCAACCGAATACAGCGCATTGATCGGCTCTGATGCGATCAACGTAACCTTGCCCTCCTTACCGAAAAGCTCTCGCGCGGCCGAGATCTCGCCGCCGATCAAGAGACCGGAAAGGTGGGCGGCACCATCGCCACGAGTTTCCAGACCAAGCAATTGTGCAGCACGGACTCCAAAGAAGCCGGAAAGAGCAACGTGCGCCTGTCCTTCGGTGTGTTCCAGTGCGGACCGGAATGCTGGGTCATCTGACGAGACAACGGCTTTTTCCTCGACCGCGTGCTGCAGAATTCCATGTTTCGTGAGCAGCGAGAAAAGCTCTCCGGTCATGAACGTGCTGAAACGCGTGACCACACCGTTTTCAATCTCGACCCATTTGCTATGCGTGCCCGGCATGCATACCAACGCATTGCCGCTCTCGCTCACAGCACCCAGCAATTGTGTTTCCTCGCCGCGCATGACGTTCGGCGCCTGCGGGTCGTTCAGCGAAATGCCCGGCAGGATACGAACATCGTTCTTGGTACCGGCTATTTTTATTGCCTGTGTCGGCAATGCTTCGAGGCTCGCGGGAACCTCCACATAAGGGGCCTCCAGCCACCCCTGCCTTGCACCCGCCATCCCGCAGATCACGACAGGCGTTCCGGCAGGCGCTTCCACCTTTGCCAGATGGGCTCCAAGAACCGGCGCAAAGCCCGCCTTCGCGCAATGCATCATGCCCTCGTCGCTCCTGCTGGATGCGATGACGGCTCCTTCGGCATCCAGAAGCCAAAGACGAAAACTGCTCGTGCCCCAGTCAACGGCAGCGCAGAACGGACGGGAAGGGTCGGTCATGAAAGTGAACTCAGGCCGGATGCTGCAAAACGCTCAGACCACCATCAATAACGAGGCAGGCGGCATTCATGAAGGGACATTCGTCGGAAATCATGAAAACCGACGCCATGGCGATCTCGCCGGGCGTCGCGATGCGACCGCCCGGATGCAGGGCCATGGTCTCAGCCCGCGCAGCATCCGGATCGGGAAAACTGTTCCAGTAATCGACGTTTTTCTGTGTCTCCACATAGCCGGGTGCGATGGCATTCACCCGCACACCCCTGCCCGCATATTCGAGCGCCAGCGCCTTTGTCATGCCCAGAAGCGCGTGCTTGGCAACGGGATAGGGAAATGTGTGCGGAATGATTGTGAAACTATGCGTCGAGGCGATGTTTAGGATCGCGCCCCCGCCCGCTTCAATCATGCCGGGTAGAAGCGAACGGCAGCAATGCCATGCGCCCTTCAGATTGATGTCGAAACAGCGCGCCCATTCTTCATCGTCTGTCTGCAGCGGTTCATGGAACACATTGACACCGGCATTGTTGATGAGCGCGTTGGGTGTCCCGATCGTGATTCCGGCCATGGCTGCCGCCGCCTCGATGGCAGAGGCATCCGAGATATCGGCAACAGCATGGGCCAGCCGTCCCTCGGCCTTGCCGAGTTGGTCAACCGTCTGCTCGAGAAGTGCTTCATCCCTGTCCACCAGAAATAGAGAAGCCCCTTCCCGCAGGCAGGCTTGGGCAATCGCCCGCCCTATGCCCTGAGCGGCACCTGTCAGAAAAATGCGCTTGCCGCTCAACCGTCCCTGTCCAGATGTCATGCGATCTCTCCCGATGTCCAAGGCACTGCCAAACGTTCGCTAAAAGGATGGCAAATCCAGTATCTGCGACACGCCATCTTGCATCAGCGTCGCCCGATTGCGCTCGACCGCATATTATCGAGCAACACGGCAAGCAACAGGATGAACCCGCGTACCACATATTGATAGAAAGCCTGAATATTCAGAAGATTCATGACGTTTTCTGCAATGCCCATGATCATCACACCGACGATCACTCCGGTCATTGTCGCACGCCCGCCCGCCAGAGACACACCGCCAAGAACACAAGCGGAAATGACGGAGAGCTCGAGCCCCGTGGCCGCATTCGGCTGTCCGGATGTGATGCGCGAGGCAAGCAGGATGCCTGCCACCGCACAAATGAAGCCCTGCAGCGTGAAAATCCAGATTCGCATCCAGTCGACATTGACGCCCGCAAGTCTTGAGGCTTCCGGATTGCCGCCCATGGCAAGCGTGTTCTTGCCGAAAACCGTCCGGTTCAGGACAAAACCGAAAATGACGAAAAGAGCCGCCAGAACCCAGATCGGTGTCGGAACGCCTAAAAACTTGGAGAGAGCCAGCTGGTAGAACATGGGATCGTCGATACCGACAGCCCGCCCGTCCGACGAGATGAGCGCCAGCCCGCGCACGATCTGCATGGTTGCCAGCGTGGTGATCAGCGCGTTGATGCGAAATTTGGCGATGACGACGCCATTGAAAAGGCCGACCAGCGCGCCCGCAGCCAGCGCGGTCAGAATACCCAGAAAGATCGACCCGGTGGCGTTCGACGCCATCACCGCGACCATGCCGCAAAAAGCAACAATGGAGCCGACGGACAGGTCGAAATCGCGCGCCGCCAGACAGAACATCATGGTGCAGGCGATCACGCCGACGGTAACAACGGACTGCAAGAGACCGAGCATGTTGCGTTCGGTCAGGAAGTTGGGGACCGTCAGCGACACGAGCGCGAAGGCGAGAATGAAGATTACAAGCAGTCCCTGGTCGCCCAGGATGAGCTTTTTGATGGAAGTCGTCATCGTGAAGCCTCTTAACCGACCGACGCGGCGCTGGCCTCGTCCGGCAGCGCGGCGGCGAGGATGGATTGTTCGTTGAAGTCAGCCCGCCCGATCTCTGCGCTGATGCGCCCTTCGCACATCACGAGGATACGGTCGCAAATGCCCATGACTTCGGGCAATTCGCTGGAAATGACGACTATGGCCATCCCCTCCTCCGCGAGCTGATAGAGAATGTCGTAAATTTCCGATTTGGCACCGACATCGATGCCGCGCGTCGGTTCGTCGACGAGTAGAACCCGGACACCCTTTTCCGAGAGCCAGCGGCACAGGATGACCTTCTGCTGGTTTCCGCCGGACAGGTTGATGATGTCCTGCTTACGCGACGGCGTGCGCACCCTGAGCTTCTTCAGGAAGGTCTCGGCGACCTCCCCCTCCTGGCGCAGGTCCAGCACACCGAAGCGCGTCAGGTGCCTGCGCGAAGAGATAAGGATGTTCTCTTCGAGTGAACGGCCCTGGATGATGCCGTCGAACTTGCGATCCTCGGAGCACAGAACGACCCCCTTGCGGATCGCCTCCGCCGGTTGGCCTGACCCGATGTCCACGCCGCCGACACGCACCTGGCCGCCGGCGCGCGGATCGGCACCACTGATCATGCGCAACAGCTCCGAACGCCCCGCGCCAATGAGGCCGAAGAACCCGAGTATTTCCCCTTTTCGCGCCTGAAAGGAGGCTGGAACGGGCAGCTTCTCGCCATAAACCCCGTCCACCTCCAGTTCGACCGCTCCGACGGGACGCGCGCGCCACCCCCAGATATCGCTGATTTCACGCCCTACCATTTCGGAGACGATTTGCTCGCGCGTGACACCTTCGATTGTCTCGTGATGGGCAGCAAGTCTGCCGTCGCGCAGAACCGTGAGGCTGTCACAGAGGCGGAAGACTTCGTCCAACCGATGGGAAATGTAGAGAATGACGCGGCCATCCTCCCTCAGCCTGTCGATCAGGGTGAAAAGAATTTCGCTCTCACGAGAGGATAGCGAGGAAGTCGGCTCATCCAGCGCGATGACACGCGCATCCAGCATGACGGCTTTGGCGATTTCGACCATCTGGCGTTCGCCGATGGAAAGCTCTGCAACCTTGCGCGTCGGATCGACCGAGATTCCGGCAAGCTCGAGCTTGCGCCGGACATCCTCATACATGGCACTGAAACCGATGACGCCGCCGGTTGCAGGAAACCGTCCAAGGCAGAGGTTCTCAGCGACTGTTAGCCCAGGCACAAGCTGCAATTCCTGATGGATGACAACGACGCCAGCATCGAAGGCATCGCGGGTCGACTGGTAATTCTGCGTCTCACCGTCTATGCGCACAGTGCCTTCATCGGCCGCTGCGTCGCCAGAAAGAATGCGGATCAGCGTGGATTTCCCTGCTCCGTTCTCGCCCATCAGCCCGTGAACCGCGCCTTTGCGAACTCCGAAAGAAACGTCGGAAAGCGCTTTAACGCCGGGATAACTCTTCGAGATGCCGGAGAATTCGAGATAGGAAGACATGAAGCCGGCTTCCTCCAAAGCGTAGCCAGTGTCGAACCCCGCCCGACAGGCGGGAGGAAAGCAGCCGGCATGAATACAAGCCGGCTGCATGGAAACCGTCGGCTATTCGATGCCGAGTTCCTTGCGGACATCCTGGTAGTTGTCGCGCAGCGCCAAAGCGCCGGACGTCAGGATCAGCTTCTCAGGCTCCTTGCCGTCGACAATCCACTCATACATGTTGAGTGCAGTTTCATAGCCATGGCGCTTCGGCGAGATGATCACCGTTCCGAAGAAGCCCGTTGGCTCTGGCTTCTTGAATTCGTTGATCGCCGAATCTGCACCGCCAATGCCTACACCGATCATGCCATCGGCGCCGATTCCCACGCCTTCCGCAGCGCGTACTGCGCCGAGGACAGCCTCATCGTTGAGGCCGAAAGCAACCCAATGCTTGATGTCAGCATTCTTGTTCAGAACCACGGTGGCTGCATTGAGAGCGGCCTCGGTGTCTGTACGTGCCTGCGGCGCATCGAAGATGTTGGCTTCCGGAAAGCCAGCCTCTTTAAGCTTCGCAATCGCCCCTTCGACCCGATCGACTGCAGTCGGAAGCTGATCGTAGGAAACACGGATCGCCCCGACCTTGCTCATATCCCAACCGCGATTCTTGATCTCGGCAACGATGGCTTCACCGGCCGTCTCGCCGATCTTCACGGCCGAAATACCCATGTGAGGCACATCGGCGAGAGGCTCGCCATCGGAACCGACCAGCCTGTCATCGACGGTCATCAGCTTCAGACCATTGGCGGCGGCCTTTGCGACAATACCCGGTCCGAGCTTCACGTCGGGCGTACAGATGATAAAGCCCTGGACACCCTGAACACCGAGATTATCGATGGCAGACATGACTTTCTCGCCATCTTCCGCACCGATTTTGACCAGCGTGAAGCCTTTTTCAGAAGCCGCGATATCAGCAAACTTCCATTCATCCTGAAACCACGGCTCTTCCGGCTGTTTAACCAGAAAACCGATCTTCACTTCGTCGGCCAAAGCCGACCCGGCCAGAAGCGTGCCGGCAATCGCAGCCATTGCTGCGGTTTTCAAAAAACGCATGAGAACCTCCCTGTTGCTCTGCGACGCCCTCCTGAGAGCGGATGAAAATTACGTCCAATTATCATATTAGTCAATTGCATTTGTATGATAAATAATGCTATTGATTTGACAACGCACAAAAGACGGCCATGACTGCCGACAAGAACCCCTCTCGCGGCTTTCCCAGAAAGCCGACGGGAAAGAGAATGTGGAGGCAACAGGACAGTGACCGTTTCAACCATGGAAGCTCCGGCGGGTAAGCTGATCCGCCCACGGGTCCGCCTGTCAGTGGCGCAGTCCCTTGCCCAGGACATATTTTCGGGAAAGTTCGCGGAGGGCTCCAACCTGCCCCGTGAGAACGATCTTTGCGAAGAATACGGCGTCAGTCGCACGGTCATCCGGGAAGCATTGAAAATCCTTCAGGCCAAGGGTCTGGTTGTAAGCCGCCCTCGCATCGGGACCATCGTTTGTCCGCAGGACGAATGGAACATTCTTGACAACCAGGTCCTTGAATGGATTGGCCCCAATCTCGACAGGATGGGGTTGGTCGACTGCATTTTGGAGGCGCGCGGCGCGATTGAGCCGATGGCGGCAGAACTGGCCGCGCGGCGGGCCACGATGCAGGAAATCGCCGATATCGAAGCGGCGTGGCAGGCGATGGCGAAGGCCGGCAACGATGTCGAAGCCTTTATCGCCGCCGACACCGTCTTTCATGAGCTCCTTCTGAAAGCCAGCCACAACCGCATTTTCCAGCAGTTTGGCGCTCTCATGGACCCGGCTTTGAACTTCATGCTGTCGACCTCGGCGCACTCGGCCGAGAATCTCGAAGAATCGATCGGGCAACATGGGGCACTGGTCGAGGCGCTGCGATTGCGCGACAGCGAAGGTGCACGCAAGCTCGCCCTCGCCCTCATTGCCAAGGCCAAGCATGATGTGAGCGCCGCCCGGTCTGTTAAACCATAACCAAAAAAGACACGTTTTCATGAAGATCACCAAGCTCACCACGTTCCTTGTTCCGCCGCGTTGGCTCTTTCTCAAGATCGAAACTGACGAAGGGATTTCCGGCTGGGGCGAACCCGTTCTGGAAGGTCACGCTGCAACGCTCGCAGCCAAGATCGAAGAGTTCTCCGATTTTCTGATTGGCGCCGATCCCATGCGGATCGAAGACATCTGGCACATGCTCTATCGCAATGGATGCTATCGTGGTGGGCCGGTGCTGATGAGCGCCTTGTCAGGCATCGACATGGCGCTCTGGGACATCAAGGGGCAATATTACAACGCTCCCGTCCACGACCTCCTGGGCGGTGCCGTTCGCGACAAGATCCGCAGCTATTGCTGGATCGGCGGTGACCGTCCTTCGGATCTCGTTTCCGGCGCGAAAGACCTGATGAAGCGTGGATTCAGCGCCTGCAAATTCAACGCCTGCGCGGAAATGCAGATCATCGACAGCTACAAGAAGCTCGATGGCGTGGTCCAGCAATTGTCGGATCTGCGTTCTGCTGTCGGGACCGAGATGGACCTCGCTTTCGATTTCCACGGCCGGGTTCACGCACCAATGTCGAAGCAATTGCTGAAGGAAATCGAGCATCTCAGGCCGATATTCATCGAAGACGCGGTCGATTCCGCTCATATCGGCACGCTGGCCGATCTCTCCCGACAAACCTCGATCCCTCTGTGCATCGGGGAGCGGCTGCATTCGCGCTTCGATTTCAAGCCGGTGTTCGAACAAAGGGCAGCAAGCGTAATCAATCCCGACACTGCGCATGTCGGCGGCATCTCCGAAATGCTGCGCATTGCACACTGGGCCGAAGCCTATGATGTCGCCCTTGCACCGCATTGCCCGCTGGGACCGATCGCGCTGGCCGCCTGCCTGCAGGTGGATGCCGTCTGTCACAACGCCTTCATCCAGGAACAGAGTCTCGGAATTCATTACAACGCCACGCAGGACATGGCCGACTATCTCGAGCCGGGTCATGGTTTTGAACTGGAGGATGGCTTTCTGAAAATCCCCAGGGGACCCGGCCTCGGCATTCGGGTGAACGAGGAGTTTGTGCGAAAGCAGGCGGAGATCGGGCATCGCTGGCGCGCACCTGTGTGGCGTCACGAGGACGGATCAATCGCCGAATGGTGACCGGTCACTCCTGAAACAGGCTCGGAAACGGCGTCTCTAAAGAACCTTTGAGAGGAACTCCCGTGTTCTCGGCGACTGCGGGTTGGCGATCATCTCGCGCGGGTCCCCCTGCTCGACGATCACGCCGCCATCCATGAAAATGAGCTGGTCGCCGATTTCGCGGGCGAAGCCGATCTCGTGGGTGACAACGACCATGGTCATGCCGGCTTCGGCGAGATCACGCATCACCTGCAGAACCTCCCCCACAAGCTCGGGGTCGAGTGCGGAAGTGGGTTCATCAAACAACAGCACCTTTGGCTTCATCGCCATGGCGCGCGCGATGGCCACGCGCTGCTGCTGACCGCCTGACAATTCTCGCGGATACCGGTCGACCTTTTCGGACAGCCCCACCCGCGCCAGAAGCTCCAGAGCTTCAGCCTTTGCCTGTTCCGCCGGCATCCGACGCACATGGATGGGCGCTTCAATGAGGTTCTCCATCACCGTCATGTGAGAGAACAGATTGAAGGACTGAAACAGCATGCCGATCTCGGCGCGCCGCTGGCATAGCTCGTCGTCCTTCACCTCGTAGAGACGATCGTCACGCAGGTCGTACCCCACAAAGGCGCCATCGACGAGAAGAATGCCACCGGTGAGCTTTTCCAGATGGTTGATGCAGCGCAGAAACGTGCTTTTTCCGGAGCCGGACGGGCCGATGATGCAGGCAACCGAGCCGGTTGGCACATCGATGTCCACGCCCTTGAGCACCTCAAGCTGACCATAGGATTTGCGCACGCCGCGGGCAAACACCATGGAGTTCTCCGGCACGCCAAAGCGCACGCGATTTTCACTTGGCGTGTTGCTCATACAGAAAATTCCTTGGCATGAGATCCGATTGCATTGCGAATGACGCGCAGAGCCCAAGAATCCGTCCGGGTCTCGCTGCGCCCGAAATGGCGTTCCAGAAAATGCTGCCCTACCGACATGATGGACACGACCGCCAGATACCAGAACGCGACCACGATCAGCAGCGGGATGGTCTCGAAGGTGCGCGCGTAAATCGACTGCGCAGAATAGAAAAGGTCATCGACCGCGATAAAGGTCACGAGCGAGGTCATCTTGAGAAGATTGATCGCCTCATTGCCCGTGGGCGGCACGACGAAACGCATGGCCTGCGGCAGGACAATGCGCTTCAGGATGTTGCGATAGGGCATACCAAGGGCGCTTGCCGCTTCCGATTGCCCAGAAGGCACCGACTTGATGCCCGCGCGGATGATCTCGGCCATATACCCCGCTTCACAGAGCGACAGGGCGACAACGGCAGAGAAGAACGGCGTCATGAAGTCATTTGTGCGGATCGAGAACACCTCGCCGACAAACGGCAGCGTCAGCGAAAATTCGCGTACCAGAAGCGCCAGATTGAACCAGAAGATGAGCTGGATCAGCGCCGGGACGCCGCGAAAGAACCACACATAAGCCCCTGCGAAACCACGCAGGACGGGGCTCGGAGAAACCCGCATGACGGCCACCACCGTGCCGATGATGATGGCTAGCGCCATGATCACCACGGTCAGGATCAGCGTGTTCAGTAGACCCCGCATGATCGACGGATGGAAGAGATAGCCTGCGGCTGTCTCCCATCCAAAAGCCGGGTTCACGGCGAAAGCGCGCAGAATGAAGAACGAGAGCACCAGGGTGAGTGCCGTACCGATCCATATGCCATAATTGCGGCGCGGCACCACGACGAGACGGTCGACATCCGCGACCAGGGAGGATGGCTGGGGGCGAGTTTCGCTCGCGTCGACCTTGCTCATCGTTTCTCCAAATTCACTGCAATGACGCTATGGGCCGATCACTCGGCCCGCAGCGCTTCCATGTCACCGACGAAATAGGGTTCCTTGATCGCATAGGCGCCCATTCCGTATTTCTCGAGGATCGACTGGTAGGTGCCGTTCTCGAACAGTGCGGAAAGGGCCGAAACCATCATGTCGGCGGTCGGCTTGTCGTCCTTGGCGATAGCAAGGCCGAGCGGCGCAACGTCATAGAGCGTCGGCAGCACGACCAGTTGGCCCTTGCTCGTGACCTCGAAATAGCTGGAGGCGGTGGCATCGTCCATACGCGCATCAACGCGGTCGGCAAGCACGGCCTGAATAATGTCGGTTGAGGAATTGAACACCGACTTGTCGATCGGCTCCAGCCCCTTCTCCGTGCATTCGGCGGTCAGCTTGTCGACGAGGAAGTCAGACGCACTGCCGGCCGAAACGCCGACGCGCTTGCCGCAAAGAGGCAATTCCCCTGTAAACTCGTCCTTCTTTTCCGGTGATGTGGAGGCGGCAATGCCGGCCTTGATGAACATCACGAAATCGACCTGTTTCAAACGATCCGGATTGGCCGAGAAGGTTTCCCAGGCAATCTTGAAGCGACCGGCAGCCAGACCCGGGATCATCGAAGGGAACGGGGTTCGCTGAACATCAAGCTCGGCATCCACAAGTTTGGCGACTTCGCCAGCCAGTTCGATGATGATGCCTGTCGGCTTGCCATCCGCATCGAGATATTCGAATGGCGCGAAGTCGATCGTGTTGGCGATGGTCAGCCTACCGGTCTCTTCGACCTCCGGCGATTTGGTCACATCCGCAGCCATTGCCGAAACGCTCCAGCCACCAATCACCGCGGCAAGGCCGAGCCCCGTCAGACGCGTAAAATATGTGTTCATACCCATTCTCCTCTGGATTTATTCTTATGTGCCGGCGCCCGGCTGTCTAACCCTTTGCAAAACAGCCCTGCGGCCCGCGGGACCGTCAGGACCGTATCCAGCTGCGATTCTCAGCCAGCGGCGCTCTCCTGCGCAGCCTTCTTCTTGCGGTAATGGTAATTTTTATCGATCCGCTCCATCAGGTAGTCGCCATAGAGCACCGGCTCGTATTTTGGTGTGGCACCTTCCGCGACACAGGCCGGCAGGGCCTCAATCAGCGCTTCCATCGATGGGTCGAAGAAGAAGGGCTGTGAATAGCGTTCGCGGCCCGAACGATTGATCACCCGGTGCGGCGTGGAGACAAAGACGTCGTTCGACCAGCGGGCGAGAATGTCGCCCACATTCATGACAAAGGAATTGGGGATCGGCGGCGCAGGCACCCAGTCGCCGGCCTTGTTCTTCACTTCAAGTCCCCCGACGTCATCCTGGGCGAGCAGCGTTATGAACCCATAATCGGTATGTGGCGCAGAACCAAAAAGCCCCTCTTCCGCCTTCTGTGTCGGGTAGTGAAGAAGCCTCAGAAATGTCGTCGGATCTTCAAAATGCGCGTTCAGTTCGTCTGGCGAAAGCCCCAGCGAAATGGAGATAGCGGCGACCATCTTGCGGGCCAGCATACTCATCTGGTCCACATAGCGCTCGATGGTTTCACGAAACTCCGGCAACAGCGCCACATCCGGCCACTGGTTCGGCCCCTGAAGAGGCTTCTCGGCAAGCGCTCGTGGATCGTTTGCATCCACCTCGTGCATGAAGAAAATCGATTCGCTCTGATTGGGCTTGCTGACAGTGGCCACAGACGAGGTAACGATCGTGGAACCGGCAAACGGCAGATAGCCACGGAAATTCTTGTCTATTCGCAGCTTGAGTTTTTCATCTTCAGAAAGAGCAAAGAACTGCTTGCTCGCCTCACGAACCGCCTCGATATCGGATTGGGGGATCGGATGGCCGACAATGTATAGAAAGCCGATATTCTCAAGATAGCCGCGCAGGGTTGACGCAACCGCGCGCACCGCCTCCTCATCGCCGTCATACAGACCGGAAACATCGAGTACGGGAATTTTCGAAAACTCGCCGCGTGCACTCATTGACATGGCCACCATCCCAGCTTGAACATACCATACAGTACTGTATTTATGCATATCGAATTGTGGTCGGCAATAGCCGAGGCAGACGGAATTGGACAACGAGCATGGCGCCAAGAAAAATCATCATCGATACAGACCCTGGACAGGACGATGCGTTTGCCATCCTGTTCGCTCTGGGCTCGCCTCAGGAGCTGGAAGTGGTCGGCATCACAACAGTTGGCGGCAATGTCCCCCTTTCGCTGACCACGAGGAACGCCCTCAAAGTGGTGGAGTTGGCGGGGCGTCCCAATGTCCCCGTCTTCGCGGGGTGCCCGGCTCCCATGGTGAAGAAGCTGATGACGGCGGAATACGTTCATGGCGAGACCGGCCTCGACGGCGCAGACCTGCCCGAACCGGTAACCCCCGTACAGAACGAGCATGCGGTCAACTGGCTCGTGCGCACGATTATGGCCGCGCCCGAAGGCGAGATCACCGTTTGCACCCTCGGGCCGATGACCAACCTCGCCATGGCCATGACCATGGAGCCGCGCATCATCCCGCGCATTCGCGAAGTGGTGCTGATGGGCGGTGGTTTCTTCGAAGGCGGCAATGCCACGCCGGCAGCAGAATTCAATATTTTCGTGGATCCGCATGCGGCCCACAAAGTCTTCCATTCGGGCGCACCAGTCACCATGGCGCCAATTGACTGCACCTACACCGCGCAGATGACACCGGAGTGGCTACAGGCACTGCGCGCCACAGGCAGCCGCGCGGCCCTGGAAGCGGCCAACATGGCCGATTTCTATTGCCAGTATGGCGACCACAAATTTCCCACCAAGGCGCGGCCGATCCACGATGCATGCGTGACGGGCTATTTGCTTTCCCCGGAGATCTATGAACAACGCCAGTGCTATGTCACCGTCGATATTTCATCGTCCGAGACCATAGGCATGACCGTCGTCGACTGGTGGCACGTCACCGGAAAGGAGAAGAATGTCAACGTCCTCCGACGCATCGACCCGGCCCCGTTCTTCGATCTGATGCTCGAGCGCATCAGCGCCCTCCCATAAAGGCATGGGATGACCCCGCGCTCAACTTCTGCTAGCGGAAGCCAGGTCGCCATGGTCCAAATCTGGGTTCCGGTCACACATGAGGCCGGCAACCCATCCGAAGTGGAGAAAGCGTTGGCAAGAATGACGAATGCAAAGCCCGCCTCGGACCCAAAGTCCTCCCCGCGCCAGACGCTGAGCCGCGAGGCCTGGGTCAAGGCCGCGCGCAAGGTGCTGGAAAAACGCGGCATCGCCGAGGTCAAGATCGACCGGCTCGCCCGTCACTTCAAGGTTACGCGCGGCAGTTTCTATTTTCACTTCTCCAGCCTGAAGGATCTCCACGACGAACTGTTGAACGAATGGCGCCGCGCGAACTGCGCGCCCTTCGAGGCAAAGCGCGACGTCACCGACATCGACGGCCTGCAGTTCTTCACCGAGATCGTTCATATCTGGGTAGACGAAAAGCCCTTCAGCCCATTGCTGGACCTTGCCGTACGCGACTGGTCGCGCACATCAAGGGCGCTGGGACGCGAAGTGGCGGAGATGGATGACCTGCGCATCACGCTGCTGCAGCGCGCTTTTCGCGCCATGGGATATGGCCCAGAAGAAAGCCTCGTGCGGGCGCGCCTCACCTACTTCCACCAAATCGGCCAGTATGCACTTTCCTTCAAGGAAGACCCCGAGCAGCGCAAACGCCATGGCCCGATCTATGGCAAGGTTCTATTGGCACCGCTCGTTCAGGAACCAAACCTGCCAAAAGACTGGCAAGACACGGACGGTAAATAGTTCGCCCAGCCCGAAACCTTAGTTTTCCGTCTGTTCGGCGAGTTCAAGACGTTTCAGCACGTCTTTCATATCACGAATTGTCCGCGCGGACGTTTGCCGCTCCACGCTGCGGGAGAAGCCCAAGCCGGCAATCTTTTGATCGCTCCTGAGCGCCACGCTGCACGAGGCATGGAACGAGCGAATACGGGTTGAGCGCGCAATCTCGCCCAGATTTTCCGGCGTCAGACCTGAACCTGCCATGATCTCGATGCGATCGCCTGCATGGGCACACATGGCAGCAAGCGCATCCTGCCCCTCCAGAACCGACGGAGCACCGCCGGACGTCAAAATTCTTTCAAAACCGAGCGCAACAGCAAGGTCAATTGCCACCAGCCGGTCCTCCACCGTGTCGATGACACGATGGAGCGTGCGCCCCATGCCGGCACTTGCTTCGCTCAATATTTCAAGTGCTTCCTTGTCAAGCACCCCCTCGACCGCCGCCACTCCAAACACAACGCCTGCGAGACCAGCCTCCTGTGCGGCCGCAATATCATCCCGCATCAGAGCGATCTCCCGCATGCTGAAGCAGAAATCTCCCTGGCGTGGCCGGATCATCGCGTAGGCAGGCACGCCGCATTTGGCTGCCGCCCGCATCAAGCCATAAGAGGGTGTCAGCCCGCCAAGTGGAAGTGCCGCGCACAACTCAATACGGTCGGCCCCACCCTCGACGCATGCTTCCACTCCCTCCAGAGTGTCGACGCAAACCTCAAGGGTTGCCCGCATCGTGTGACTCCCTTGCAAAAATCGCAGCCCCGATCAGTGCGCTCTCAACTCCACCCGGTACAGGGACCAACAATCGGCCACTGCGTTCTATGAGGCAGCGCTGACGCACCTCGGCATCGAGTGCCTCCATGAGTAGTTCGTCCTGTGCCAAGCCACCACTGACCGGCACGATGGAAGGGTCGACCATATTTACCATGTTGGCCAATGCTCCACCGACAATGTCGAGAAACACGTCAACGGTCCGCGTCGCTTGTTCTCCTCCGCCATGCCATTGCTCAAGAATTTCATAGCTATCGCTCTCAAGGCCATGGAGGTGCTCGTGCAGTCGCTCAATGCCGCGCGCGGCACCAAGCGTGTCAACACACCCCATCTGTCCGCACCCGCATTCAATGGCAGGCAGGAGTGTTCCTGTCCGCATGGCGCTTGCCGGCCCATGCCCCCATTCACCCGCATTGCCCGTGGCACCTGTCATCACTTTCCCGTCGATAACGATCGCACCACCGATACCGGTACCAATAATTGCCGCCAGAACATGCCGATGACCGGCACCGACCCCTGCCCTGGCCTCGGCAAGCGCAAATGCATTCGCATCGTTCATGACATGAACCGGACGCCCTAAAGTTTCGTTCAGATCCCTGGCGAGTTTTTGGCCTGTAATGCAGGGAATATTGGCGCTGCGCGCCAAGCCGGTATGCGGGTCGATCACCGCGGCGATCGAGACGCCAACAGGCGTCGTGCCTCTCCCCGCCATTGCCTTCACGGTCTCGCGAAACGCACAATAATCTCCCACGGGTGTGATCTGCCGGTGGCGGATGACGGGCCTTTGGTTTTCCCCCATATCGGCAACAACGGTTTTGGAGCCGCCGATGTCAAAACAGCATATCATTTCAGCTCTCTTGTGCTGGCTGCATTGAGCAATGCTTGAATTCCTTCTCAGGTCTCCTCCAGTAAAAGCTTGCCTTCCACCAGAAATCGAAAGCGTCCACGACCGCATTTGTCGATGACGATACCGGCCCCACGTTCGCTCAATCGTCGCTGAAGCAAAAGCAGCCGCGCCTCCAGATTGTCGATGTAGTCGGGCAACCGCAACGCTGGGTCGAGACGCAGTTCCCGGTTGGTGAAGGCGACACGCCCACTCTGCGCATGTTCCCGCGCGAGCTTCCAGAGGATCGCGCCCGCGACACCACGAATGATGTAGACATCATCGACAAACACCGAGTTGTCGACCCTGTAGTGACGGAGCCGGATGGCCTTGCCTGCGGTTGCGTTGCCGGACGGAGCCGGCTGCATGCGCTCGGCAGTCTCTTCTTTCTGCAAAAGGGCAACCCGTGCAGACACCAACTCCGAAATCAGCGTGAGCGCATCCTCTTCGTCATAGCCAAACTGGTTGGGCTCTGTGCTTTCGGCAAACAGCACCCCCATTGTTTGGTCCTCACACAGAATGGGAACGGCAATCTGGCTCTGCGGCGCCTCAAGACCGGGGAAGGCGATTGCATTGGCACATTCCCACTCGAGCCCGGCCGCCCTGGCACTGTCCAGAACGGCAGCGCGATAGGTATACTGCGACGTCATATGCCCGATGCGAATGGGCACGCGCTGTGCGGCTGCGACCCCGATCACGCCATCCCCAAGGCCAACTTCGGAACCGATGCCGGAGAAGGGATAACCACGCGAGCTGACCGTGTACAGGCGTTTGGAAACCTGATCGAGCATCAACACCATGGCATGCTCGATTCCGAAGTGCTGCTGCAGGCAGGCAAGCAGCGTATCGAACAGCTCCCCCATATCCGAGACGCGTGAGAATTGCTCGCAACTGCGCCGTGCGGCCGCCAACGCATTGCGTTTCATGGGCCTGGCGATCACCTCGCTTACGACCGGTTCTATCTCACGCACACGAAACACATCGGAACCAAGCAGGCGGAAAACATCTTGCATGCCGCTATGCGAGGCAATTCCTGCGAGCTTGGCACGCATGATCTCAAACAGTGGACCGCTCGTCTGCGTTTCCAGATACTCCAAGGTGAGGCGATACTGCGCATTCGTATCCGGGTCGACAACCGTGACGGAAGCCAGTCTGGTCGCGAGCAGATTGCGGCGGGTCTTGTTGAAGAACTGATAGGACAGTGCAACGTGATCGGGATCGACATACTGCACATGTGAAATCAAAGACACATTGGGGATACCGTCAACGTCTGCCGTGGCAAGTATCGAAGGAACGATGCCCTCAAGCGCATTGCGTATCTCGGGGAGCCAGGTGGTGGTCATTTGCGCAATTCCGCCCCAGCCCCCGGCCCCGGGGTCTGCACAAAAGCGGCCACCGGATCAAAATCGAGCGCCACGAGATCATCCACGTCGACCGCACAGTATGCTTCAGTGAACCTGCGGGCATAATCCACGTCGCGAAGTTCCTGTTCCAGCCCGGCCGATTGCTCCACAGCAGCCTGCCTGTCACTCAGTGTGGGTTCGCCAGTGGCAGGGTTGATCCCCTTGATCTGGATGGATCGATGGGTAAGCGGTTGGCTAAAGGTGACGGCGATGGGGGCGTCCTGATCCGCTGCAGCAATAATCGCATGATTGCTTCTGCGTAACAGGAGGATGCGCATGCGCCCGTCTTCCAGAACACGACAAGCGCAACCTTGACCGCTCAGCGGCACATTGCCCCTGCCCCCAACAGCGATAATCACACTGACACCGCTCTGGCAGAACTCCGCGAGTTCTGCCGAAAGAACGCTGCCAGCGCCGAGATCATCAGTGCAAGCGCTGAGCGCCGCCAACTCGGCTTCAGGAGAATGAGGGCGCTGTGCGCGCGGCATTTTTGGTTTCGCCTTCCCTGGATCGCATGAGGGATGCAGCCCCCCAAGGCCCACCCCGACGCGCATGGACGCTATTTAGCATTTTTTTATGATCCCTTGCAGCTAGATTTAGCAGGCTGCGGAAATCCCGGTGGACTATTCGACTGGCCATTCGCTGCCGCGTTCATTGCAACGACAGCAGCGATCAACCCGAAGCAACCGCGAGGAAGAAGCGCGAAGACGCTCGCCAAAAGCATGGCGCGGGGATGCGCAGGTCTGGGAACATGTCTGAACCCTTCCCTGATCGCCGCCCAGAACGTCTGAACGCTGGGTCTGAGCTGTTGTGTGCGGTGTAGCGACCAAAGACGGTGCGCCTCACCCGCATGGGACACCGAAATAGTTCAACCAGGATATACAAAATGAATTATCTCATTCGTCCAGACTCGGATTTATCCGATTCAACAGGGCTCCGCCTGAAACCGCTTCTGAGTGAAGTCAGGGGCAAGCCTATCCGTCCTTCGGATGCCGAGTATGAACAGGCTCGGACACTCGCAAACAACAACTGGAACCACCAACCCGCGTTGATCATGCGTGTGGCCGACGCGCGCGATGTGGCACTTACACTTCGCTTTGCCCGGGAACAGGGCATTGAAATAGCGGTGCGAAGCGGAGGACACTCCACATGCGGCCACAGCTCCTGTTCCGGGGGCATTGTGATCGATCTGCGCGACCTGAACGCGCTTGAATTCGCACAGGATCAAAGCTGGGTTTGGGCTGGTGCCGGTCTCACTGCTGGCGAGGTGACGGTCGAGGTCGAAAAGCGCAAGCTCATCGTTGGTTTTGGGGACGCGGCCACGGTCGGCATTGGTGGGCTCACCCTCGGTGGCGGCATAGGATATATGGTTCGCAAGCACGGTTTGACGATCGACTCCGTCCTTGCCTTCGAGGTGGTTACAGCCGCAGGTGAAGTCCTGATTGCTGACGCCGACAATCATCCAGATCTCTTCTGGGCTCTCAGAGGCGGTGGTGGCAATTTCGGTGTCGTGACACGCTTCAAATACCGACTTCATCCGCTTCCCGAATTCACCGGCGGACCGCTCATCCTTCCCCTGACGCCTGAGACACTAACCGGTTTTGTAGCGGCAGCGGAGGCGGCGCCCGATGAACTCTCGACCATCGCGATGGTGATGCCGGCACCTCCCATGCCCTTTTTGCCGCCGGAAATGGTTGGGAAAACGGTCCTCATGGGCATGATGGCCTTTGCCGGACCGGTCGATCAGGCTGAGAAGGCGCTCGCTCCCTTCAGGGCGCTGGCAAAGCCGATAGCAGACCTCGTTGGGCCGGCCCCTTACAGCTCAATGTATATGCCCGATGACCCGATCCTTCATCAGTCGGTCTCCATACGCACCACCTTCATGGATGGGATCACGAAGTCGCAGGCGGAAAAAATGCTTGAGTTGATCGAAGGCAACGAAGCCCCTCTTCGCATGATCCAGGTCCGGGTACTGGGCGGAGCAGCATCCCGGATCGCACCGGAGGCCACCGCTTTTGCGCATCGGCAGCGGAAGATCATGACTGTGTTTCTCGCGATTGATACCCCGGAAACACTGGCGCGAAATGAAGAATGGGTCTCTCAGTGCCTGAAGGAACTGGGCGATAACGGTCTCGGCGCGTATGTAAATTTCCTCGCCGACGAAGGCGATCAGCGCATCCGTCATGCGTATCCGGAGGCGACCTGGAACCGCCTGCGGCAGATCAAACACCGATATGATCCGGACAATATCTTCCGGCTCAACCAGAACATTCCGCCCGCAGTTTAGGGTCTGGGCGGGATCCAGCGCAACCGGCGCCGGGGGCACTCCCCCGGCCCTGGGCACTGCCTCACATTTGATCAAGCGCTCTCGCGAAGACGCTCTTTCTCGGTCGGTCCTGGCATGAATTTGCGTTCGGCGGCTCGCCGCGCTTCCTTTCGCTCTGCTTTCTGTCTGGAAAGGAACAGGGCGACCGCGTATTGCAGGCAAATCCCGACAGCCAGCAAGACGGTATCAGAAGCGAAATTGGTCTCAAAACGCAAACGCAGGATTTGCAGCACGATTGCGAGAACCGATCCGGAGGCGAAAACGGCGAGACCGTTCCTCCCCATCAGCTCGATCGGCCGGAAAACCGGCCATTGAAAGGCCTTGACCACCCAGGCGACATTGGTCAGGACATAGGCAAGCGCGAGCGCGTGGAGGAGCCGCGGCAACGCCAGAAAGGTCTTGTCAAAGCCCGCAATGAAGAATGGCAGAAACTTGCGCCCCGGCAGCGCACCGGCCTTGAGCAGCACCCAGATGCACGAGAACGCCAGAAACGCGACGCATAACCAGAACAGCCACGCGCGATAGGGGACGAGCTTTCTACCCTCAAGCATGCAAAGGCCGCCCGCAATCCCCACCGCGTAGATCAGTTGCCAGGCTACCGGATTGAAGAACCACCCCCCCAGATTCGGGTAATTGGGCAGATTCAGACGGAAGGTTCCCGCAAGCAACCAGACAACAACGGCCACTGCGATCAGCGCCCGAGGGCTGCGCAGGCCAATCATTATGTAGAATGGCGACACTAGCAAAAGCACGGCGTAGAGCGGGAGGATATTGAAGTATCCAAGCTGGTGGCCAAGGAGCGGCACGCCGACCATGGTTTGCAATGGTTTGGTCAGAAGCGGACCAAAATTGATGCGACTGAGCATCTCGAAGACGCCGAAATACAGCGCCCCGCCAGCGACCAGCGCAATGGCCAGAAGCGACGATACGATATGCGTGACATAGAGCAGTCCTGCGCGCCGCCAAACCTTCATGCAGGACGCGAGGAACGCTCCCTCGCGAAATCCGCGCGAATACGCAAGCCCCACGGCAATGCCTGACATCAGAACAAATGCCTCGGCGGCGTCAGAAAAACCGAAATTGCGGGATGTCAGGTTCTCATAGAGATTTCCCGGCACGTGATTGATGAAGATCGTGATCAGAGCGAGACCACGAAACACGTCCAGGCGCTGGTCACGGCCAACGCTTGCGGGGATGAAGGGGGCATTCATAGGGCAGCCTCACTGCTCCGCGTCAGCGGGCTCGAGCGCCGGTTCTGTCACCGGCTGATTTGCGGGCGCAGGCTCTGCAGCGCCTCGCCAGTAAGAAAGAATTGCTTCCTGACGCAGGACCACCGGCGAAGGCGCGCGATCGTCTGCGGTCTGGAACAGCCCGGTCTCCCCAGCCTCGATCGCACTCCACGAACTGACATGGATGAGAACTGGCGAAAAAACCTGCGGTCCGGCCACCAGAAGAAGCCAGCCCACATATTCGGGGGCGAACTGGAAAGCGAGGCCCAGCGTAACGAGACCCGTGGCACTGATCCACCAGCTTGCAGACCACGCTTCAGAAAGACTGACAGAGCCGGCTTCCCGATCAGTCGCAGGCCATCCGCCATCGAGACCGAGAAACACTTCTACCACCGCACGGCACTGATACATCAACATGATCGGCGCAAGCAGGCTCGTCGATAGGATTTCCGTCAACGTGTTGAGCAAAGCCCGGCCAGTGCCGCCAAACCGCTCATTCACACCGCTCAAAGCGCCACGCAGGACGATGAGAAGTTTCGGCCCGATCAAGAGGCCGAAAACCCCGACCAGCAGGGTAAGCGCGAGTCCCTGTTCAACCCGCGGAAAAACCGGGAACAGCCCCGGTTCAGGAAAATAATCCGGCACACCCTTCAACACCGGCGCAGCGATTGAGGCCATGATGAAGAGAGCCCAAAGAGGCGATGCAACATAGGCCATGATGTTCTGGACAAAGACGAACCGGCTCCACGGCTTCAGGCCGGGGGCCACCATCACCCGAGCGTGTTGAAGATTGCCCTGGCACCAGCGACGGTCGCGCTTGGCAAAGTCCACCACATTGTCGGGGCCCTCTTCATAGGAACCGGAAAGATCCGGATCGACGCGAACGATCCACCCATTGCGGCTCAGAAGCGCGGCTTCCACATAGTCATGGCTAAGAATATGCCCGCCGAAAGGCGGGGTTCCAGACAATTCCGGCAGCCCGCAGCTTTGAGCAAACGCGCGCGTGCGGATAATGGCATTGTGGCCCCAAAACGGACCAGCCTCACCCTGCAGGGATGCAAGGCCGCGTGTATAGATCGGGGAATAATAGCTGGTGGAAAATTGCATCGCACGTCCGAAAAATGATCGTGCGTGAACGATCTTGGGCAGGGTTTGAAGCAATCCCAGCCTGGGTTCGCAATCCATGCGCCGCACCATCTCGGCCATGGTGGAGCCTTCCATCAGACTGTCCGCATCGAGAACGATCATATAGTCGTACAATGCACCGGACGATCGGATAAAGTCGGCGATATTCCCGGCCTTCTTGCCGGTATTTTTCTCGCGACGGCGGTAATAGATCGCCGTTTGCGCCCCACTCTCCACCAGCAGACGCTGGAACCAGCGCTCCTCCTCAGCCGCAACGCGATCATCGTTTGTGTCCGATAAGATCGCGAAATCAAATCGACCGGCGGCACCCAGCGTGTGGAGGCTGCCGATCATCGCGGCCACATGGGAAAAGGTTTTGACCGGATCTTCGTTGTATACGGGAACCAGAACCGCCGTGCGCGCCTCTGTCGGCGCCAGTTCGAAAGGCTTGTGCTTTTCTGAAATGGGAGAGGTCAACAGGCCGTTGAACGCGTAAGCTGCGCCCCAGGCCAGCCAGGCTGTGCTGGCGGCCAGAAGAACAATACGGATGGCGTCGATCCATTGAATGCCGTCGGCGGAAAAATAGCCGACCGCAAGCGAAGCGACGAGTCCCGCCATAAGCAGGCAGAAAAGGATCGACAAAACGCGTCTTACGCTGACCATCACACTCTCGCGGCGTTCAATGACCGCCCCTTTCGGGGGTCACGTGCGTACCCGGCTTCACTTCCACGCCAATCTTTTGAGCAGGATGGAGAAAAGCGCCGGACGAGCGCGCCGACGTTCAAGCACCTGTTCGGGCATCGCCATGGGCGCCGCCGGCAGAGTGTGACGGAGAGGCGTCATCGGCTGGCTATCCGTCTCACGAACGTGCATCATCTGTTTCTCTCCACTGATAACTCCAGATTTCGGAAAGGCGTTTGTCATCGAGCTTGAGGTGCCCGCTCATTTCGACAGGACCCGCACCGTTCGGCTTCAGGTCAATCACCAGACGCCACATGCCGTTGCTCTCGATGCGGGAAACCGCCGAATGGGCAATCTCGCCCCGGCTGACGTTTACAACTGCTTCAATGTTTGAATCGCCGGGAAGGTTCCGCAGGACTTCACCATCAAAATCCACGACGAACTTGCGCAACCCGTCCTCGTTCTTGACGCCCGAAACACCGCCCTCTCCGCTGCGAAGCGCCATAACTCTGGCGAACCGGTTGGTCGGTTCGTCGATAGCGCCCCAGGTCAAGCGGTAGTTGAATTCAAGGGCATCGCCGGCCTTGACGTCTCTTTCAGGGACCCAGAACGCGACAATGTTGTCATTGACTTCCAGGTCGGTGGGGATCTCCACCAGAGTAATGTTGCCACGCCCCCAGGCCTCGAGCGGCTCAACAAGCAGTGACGGCCTGCGTTCGTAGTGAGCGCCGGCATCCTGGAATTGCGCGAAATCACGATCGCGCTGATAAAGCCCGAAAGCCTGCGGGCTGTCTTCGGAAAAGAAGGATGTTGCGAGCTGGGAGGGGTTGTTCAAATTACGCCACAGCTCGTCACCGTCCTTGCGAACGATCTTCAGACCATCGCTGTCGTGCACCTGCCCGCGATAGTCATCGAAAGCGCTGTCATTGTTCTCAGCAAAGAGGAACATGGATGTCATTGGCGCAACGCCGAGGCGCCCAATATCCTTGCGGGCGAAGAGGCGTGCTGTCACCGTCATGACGGTGTTTCGCCCAGGCGTTATGACAAAGCGATAGGCGCCGGTCACACTTTCGCTGTCCAGCGCCGCATAGACAACCACTTCCTTGCTGCGCCGATTTGGCTTCTCGATATAAAAATCGGTGAAACGGGGGAACTCTTCCCCATTCGCGGTAGCTGTATCGATGGCGAGACCACGCGCCGACAGCCCATAAAGCGTGTCCCGCCCCAGCGCACGGAAATAACTTGCGCCGAGGAATGAGACCAACTCATCCATCACATCAGGAGCGTTGAGAGGGTAGTGAAGCCGGAATCCGGCCTCACCCTCCATCACGAGATCTTCGAAAAGGGCCGGATCGAGCGGCTTGCGATACTCGAAATCACGACCGGTGAAGAGGATCGGCTCGGCCTTATCCCCCTCCACCGCGTACAGGCGAACAGGCTCCTTGAACAACCAGCCCATATGGAAGGCCTGAAGCTCGAATGGGGCCTCCCCCTGCCACAGGGCGTGATCGGGCCGGAAGCGAATCGCCCGATGCTCATCATAGGTCAAGCTGGCTATCTGCTCCGGCAACTTGAACTCAGCCTTTGAGAATGGCTCGGAAGCTTTGCTCTTCATCGCCTCCGTGAGAGCTTCAAAGGAAAAGGCCTGTGCCTTTCCTTTCTCATCAACGCCTTGCGGCGCAGGATTCTCGGCGCGCGCCTGGGTTGCAAGAGCCGTCAGGCTGGACGTACCCAACAGCGACGCTGACAGGCAGGAAACAAGGAAGGATCGTCGGTCCATATATGGAGCTCGTATGCAAGAAAACTTAGGGTGAAGCCGCGGCACAAACCACGCGCTTTCAACGCATTAATTGCGGTTTTGTTTCGGCACTGGACATAACATTCGAAGACTGACCGTTACCAAGATTTGAAGGCACAGCGCGGAGCGGCGGATCGCTGTACAGCTTCCCCTCAAGACTTGCAATCCTGTTCTGAATCGTGCCCAATCGCACCGTCTCACCTAAGGTGAGCAAACCCACCACAAGCCGTCATGGCCGAATTGGATAAAAGGCTGTTGGCGGTGCATCAATCCGGGAAATTTGCCGATGGATCTAGGACTTAAAAACAAGCGCGCCCTCGTGCTCGGCGCAAGCCGCGGCCTCGGCGCTGCCATTGCCCAGGGGCTGGCGAAGGAAGGCGCGACCGTGGTCGCAGCCGCACGCAGCAAGGACAAGATCGAGGCTTGGGCGAAGGAATTGCCGGCAAGCGCAGGCGCCGTCCAGGCCTATGAGCTGGACCTTTCAGATCATGCCGCGATCGACGATTTGGCCGACAAGCTCCTGGCCGAAGGGGGCGTCGACATTCTCGTGAACAACACAGGCGGCCCTCCGCCCGCTACGGCTGTCGATGCAAAACGCGGCGACTGGATCGCGAATTTCGAAACAATGGCTGCCAACATATTTCATCTCACCGGGCGGCTCCTGCCAGCGATGCGCGAGCGCAAATGGGGCCGCATCCTCACCGTCACCTCTTCCGGCGTGGAGCAGCCTATTCCCATTCTGGCCCTCTCCAATGGTATCCGTTCGGCGATCGTCGGCTGGTCGAAGACGCTGGCGACGGAGGTTGCGCGGGACGGCGTTACGGTCAACATCCTGATGCCGGGACGCATTCACACCCAGCGCGTCGTCGAACTCGACACAGCGGCGGCCAACCGTTCCGGCAAACCGCTGGAGGAAGTTTCCGCTGCGGCCGCAGAATCTATCCCGATGGGACGGTATGGCGACCCTGAGGAATTTGCCAACATGGCAGTTTTCCTTGCCTCCGAGCGGGCCTCCTATGTGACAGGCACCAAGGTCCGCATTGACGGCGGCGCGACGCGTTCGGTCTGATCCGGTTTCAGCGTCTCAACGCACGCCCAAGCGCATGCCATGATGCCTTGGGCGTGCGCTCGAGTGTTTTGAAATCGACGTGCACGAGGCCAAAGCGTTTTTCATAGCCGAGCGCCCACTCGTAATTGTCCAGAAGTGACCAGACGATGTAGCCCTTCAGGGGAACGCCCGCGCTCAGGGCCCTGCGCACTGCACCGAGGTGCCGGTTGAGGAAATCAATGCGGGCAACATCATTCACTTGCCCGTTCAACACCTCGTCGGGCGAAGCCATACCGTTCTCCGTCACAAAGATCGGCAGCCCCTTGGTGTAGCTCTCATGCACCCAGGTGATGAAGTGATGCAGACCATCAGGGTAGATTTCCCAGCCCATTTGGGTTTTGGGCAATGGCCCTTCCACTTCCTTCAGTGCAGGGAATTGGTCTGACTCATCCGCGGCAATCAGCTTGCGCGTGTAATAATTGATCCCGAGCCAGTCGACGGGCGCGCCAATTGTCTCGAAATCCTTCTCGAAATCCTCTGGCATATGGGGTCCAAGCCCCTCAAGCACATCCTCCGGATAGGCTTTGTTGAACACACCTCCGAGGAACCAGCGATTGTATATGCCATCGTAGAGACGCGCGGCCTTTCGTGCCTCCGGACGATCATCCGCAGGTGCCGCATACTCGAAATTGGCAACCAGACCCAGATTGTTCATACCCAATGCGCGCATCGCCTGCGTGGCACAACCGTGTGCCAGGAGCACGTGATGCATGGCGCGGGCAGTCGCACGAATGTCGCGCAGTCCCGGCGCATGCTCGCCCATGAAATGACTGAGCCAGGCCACACACCACGGTTCATTGATCGTGGCAGCGGTCGCCACGCGGTCGCCGATGCGTTTCATGACAACATTGGCGTAATCGGCGAACCAGGCCGCTATATCCCTGTTGCGCCACCCGCCGAGATCTGCCAGCGGCGCTGGCAGGTCCCAATGATAAAGCGTGGCGAATGGCTTCAGGCCTCGCTCGAGCATGCCGTCGACGAGACGGTCATAGAAATCGAGCCCTGCTTCATTGACTGTGCCGCGCCCCTCCGGCAACACACGCGACCAGGAAGTGGAGAAACGATAACAATCGAACCCGGCATCGCGAACCAGGTCGAGATCGCTTTCCCATCTGTGATAGTGATCACAGGCCGTCGCCCCGCTTTCCCCGCGCACCGTGTTCCCTGGCGTTGCTGCGAACGTATCCCAGTGCGACAAACCACATCCACCAAATCGGCTACCCTCGATCTGATGGCCAGAAGTGGCCGTTCCAAAGATGAAATCGTCCGGAAAATCCGCACGAGAGAATTCAAGCTCCATGATTTCCGTGTCTGTGGCGGACATGAGGGGTTCCCGGGTTTGCCTTGGATGAGGAGCCAGAATCAGCGCCGCCGAGGCGGAGCAGTGGTCTGGCCTATGACGAAATCGGCCTCCCACAATTCGCTTTGAAGCGGGCCATGCGGATTGTCGATACGGTCTAGAAGCATCTGCGCCACACGCTTACCGGCCTCGCGGATGGAGGAGCGCACTGCAGTGAAGTAGGGGATGTCCGGCACCCTGCCTCCGAAACCGGATCTGGAGCCGGACTGCAGGAACGACAGGCAATCGTCAAAGGCGATGACCGAAACGTCTTCACCTGCCCGCAGGCCCAGGTCTGCCAACGCCCGGGTCACGCCCATGGCCGGCAGGACACTTGCCACGACGATCGCGGTCGGAGGCTCGGCAAGTTCCATCAATGTCCGCATTGCGTGGTAACCATAGGGCTCCACCATGTCGGAACTGTGCATCAGCCGCGCATCCGGCGCGATGCCGGCCTCCTTCAGCGCAGCTTCATAACCCTGACGCCGGCGATCTGCGAAGTTCATGGTCTCCAACCCGTTGATGAGCGCAATCCTTTGATGGCCCAGATCAAGCAGGAACTTCGTGGCTCGATGGAAGGCTCGACGGTTGTTCACATCCATCCAGCAATAATCCGCCCCTTCCTCGTCACTTCGCCCATGGACGACAAAGGGGAGCCCGAGTGCGTTGAGGATCCCAATGCGGCTGTCCCCTGTCAGGGGACCGTGAACCACCACTCCGTCCACGCGCTGGTCATCCACCAGATCCCGATAAATGCGCTCCTGTTCTTCAAGGGACGCGAGCCGAAGAAGGATGTCATATCCATTCTCGCCGTAAACTTCCCCGGCCCCGGCAATGAAATCGGCGAAATGCGGATTGATCATGATATGCTCGGACAGGCTTACCACATGACCGATCATGCGCGACTTGCCCGTCGCAAGGCTCGCTGCACTTGGGCTCGGCCGATAGTTCAGTCGCGCGGCTGCTTCCACCACCCGGGCACGCGTTTTCTCTGCCACCTCCGGAAAACCATTCAGCGCCCGTGAAACAGTCGTTTGCGACAGCCCCAGACTTTCCGAGAGCATTTTGAGATTGATCGCTTTTCGGGCGGGCAATGCATCTTCCTTTTTTTCAAAGCGCTTTAAAAATTCGTGTCACAGCCCTTCGATCAGATCAAGTCCTTCATTCAGCGGAATGTGAGACACCAAGAGAAATGAAGGTATTTTTCCAATTTCCTGCGTTTTTTCCAGGGCGATTTGAACACCCTCTTGACTCCAAAACCCTGCGGATTGATGCTGCATATATCCAAAGCGCTTTGAATTTCGTTTAAAACGTTGTCATTGCGCCGGACATGCAGAACCCCGAGGAGGAGCGGCCTTGTGCCGCGATGTGGAGGAACCATGAAAACGTCCATGATTGTCGGCGCGCTCGCTCTGGCGCTCGCCGGCGCCACTGCTCATGCCGCCGACCTGAAATTCACCCCCGGCGAGGATGCCCGCTTCAACTGGAAAAGCTATGAGGACTTCCAGGCAGAATATGATTTCTCCGGACAGGAGCTGAACATCTTCGGCCCGTGGCTGAGCGCCGACAAAGACCTGTTTGAATCGATCACTGCTTTCTTCGAGGAAGCCACGGGTGCCACGGTGAACTATTCAGGCTCCGATTCCTTCGAACAGCAGATCGTTATCGATACACAGGCTGGGAGTGCACCGAACATCGCGATTTTCCCGCAGCCCGGCCTCGCTGCCGATCTCGCATCGAAAGGCCTCCTCATACCGCTTGGCAACGATACCGCCGAATGGATGAAGGACAATTACGCGGCGGGCCAGTCCTGGGTCGACCTTGGAACCTACAAGGGTAACGACGGGACGGACGCGTTTTTCGCCTTTCCCTACAAGGCCGACGTGAAGTCGCTCGTCTGGTACATTCCCGAAAACTTTGAAGACGCGGGCTATGAAGTGCCGCAAACCATGGAAGAGCTGAAAGCGCTCTCCGAGCAGATCGTCGCCGATGGCGAAACACCCTGGTGCATCGGCCTCGGTTCGGGTGGTGCGACCGGCTGGCCCGCGACCGACTGGGTGGAAGACATGATGCTTCGTACGCAGCCGCCGGAAGTCTACGACCAGTGGGTGCGCAACGAGATCCCCTTCAACGATGAACGCGTCGTCGCCGCAATCGAGGAGTTCGGTGCGTTCGCCCGCAATGACGACTATGTCGATGGTGGCGCAGGCGCCGTTGCATCAACCGACTTCCGCGATAGCCCCAATGGTCTCTTCGCCGTACCGCCAAAATGCTACATGCACCGACAGGCGTCCTTCATTCCATCCTTTTTCCCCGAAGGCACCGAACTTGGCCGCGATGCAGATTTCTTCTATCTGCCCGCCTATGCGGAGAAGGATCTCGGAACACCACTCCTCGGTGCAGGAACTGTCTTTGCGATCACGAAAGACTCTGAGGTGGCACGCGCCTTCATCGAGTTCCTGAAAACACCGATCGCACACGAACTCTGGATGGCGCAAAGCGGATTCCTGACACCCCACAAAGGGGTCAATGCAGACGCCTATTCCAATGACGCACTGCGCAAGCAGGGTGAAATCCTGACCAGTGCGACGACCTTCCGCTTCGACGGATCCGACTTGATGCCGGGCAAGATTGGCGCCGGCGCATTCTGGACCGGCATGATTGACTATGTTGGAGGCAAATCCGCCGAGGATGTCGCCTCGGACATCCAGAAGGAATGGGACGCCATCAAGTAGGCGTAAGCATCCGGCGGTCCCGCCGCCTCGAGAGCGGCGGGACGGATCAAACCCATCTCATGCGGCCCCGGGAGGCAGCCATGGCAATCTCCTCTACCGAAACAGGACCTTCTGACGGCTCACCCGGTCTTGGTGCATTTTTTCGAAATCTCGTGATCGCACTGGGCATCATGGCTGCAGGCATCGTCTTTGCGGTGCTTTGCGCCGTCGCCGTCTTCTCCGCGCTCAACACTGTCCTGCCCGACATCAAGCTTGTTCAGGCGGTGTTGGTCATGGTGCTCGGCGTGGCGGCCTGCTTCGGCTATTTCTGGGGCTCCAACCGATTGCTGGATATGATTTATCCGCCTCGCGGCCACCGCGTGGCTGAAAACATCAATGCAGCCAACGGCATCCGTCCATGGCTTTTTCTTGGGCCAGCAGTGATCATCCTGGGGATTTATCTGGTCTATCCGGTGGTCAACTCGATCGTTCTGTCTTTCTATGGACCAAGCGGAGAGCACTGGGTCGGCGGGGCCAATTACGCCTGGCTCGCCAAGGACGCGGCTTTCCGCGAGAGCATGCGCAACAACCTTTTGTGGCTCGTCGTGGTGCCCGCCGCCGCCACCTTCTTCGGCCTCATTGCCGCTGCCCTGACCGATCGGATCAGCTGGGGAAATGTCGCCAAAAGCCTGATCTTCATGCCCATGGCGATTTCCTTCGTCGGCGCCAGCGTGATCTGGAAATTCATCTATGATTACCGCGCTGAAGGGTCGGAACAGATCGGCATCCTCAACGCCATTGTCACATTTTTCGGTGGCGAACCGCAGGCCTGGATCACCCTCCCTTTCTGGAACAATTTTTTCCTGATGGTCATCCTGATCTGGATCCAGACGGGATTTGCCATGGTCATTCTCTCAGCCGCGCTGCGCGGCATTCCTGAAGAAACCATTGAGGCGGCCGTCATCGACGGCGCCTCACCCTTCCAGATTTTCTACAAGATAAAAGTCCCCCAGATCTGGGGCACCATCGCCGTGGTGTGGACCACAATCACCATTCTGGTCCTCAAGGTCTTCGACATCGTGCTCGCCATGACCAACGGCCAGTGGGGCAGCCAGGTTCTTGCCAACTACATGTTCGACTGGATGTTCCGCGGCCTCGATTTCGGACGCGCCTCCACCATCGCGCTGGTGATCATGGCCATGGTCACGCCCATCATGATCTGGAACATCCGTGAAGCACGGAAGGACATGAAATGAGCACGCCCGTCGGCTCCCGGCCCGCACTTGCATGGGTTGTCAATATTTCCGTCATCCTCCTCGTGGCCCTTTGGACGCTTCCCACGCTCGGCATTCTCGTTTCTTCCTTGCGCGACAAGGATCAGCTGGCAGTAAGTGGCTGGTGGACAGCTCTGACCTCATCCGAGCGCAATCTCGTCGCACGTTCGGCGCCACCTGAAGAGGCAAGGCTTCAGGAAGGCCGGTATATGCTCACCGGGAATGTATTCGAGGGCAACAGTGGCGAGGTCACCGGCTTTGGCATTTCCTCGCGTGAACCCTCTGCGTTTGCCGTCGGAGAAAATGCCGAATTGCGCGACGGCGGCATGCTGACCGTCGACACCGAGGGCAACTATACGATTGCTTACTCGGAAAAACCCGAACCCGGGCGCGGTCAGCGCATCTTCGTAAGCACCGTGGAACCGCCGAAATTCACGACGGAGAATTATGAGAACGTGCTGTTCTCGGAAGGGCTTGGCAAAAGCTTCATCAACACGATGACCGTGACCATTCCGGCCACCGTGATTCCCATCCTGATTGCTGCCTATGCAGCTTATGCGCTTGCCTGGATGGAGTTCCCCGGCCGCGCGCTACTGCTCGCCGCCATCGTCGGCCTGCTGGTCGTACCGCTTCAGATGTCGCTCATCCCGCTCCTGCGTCTTTACAACACGGTCGGCATCGGTAAATCGTTCATCGGCATCTGGCTTGCGCATACCGGCTTCGGCCTGCCGCTCGCCATCTATCTCCTACGCAATTATATGGCTGGCCTGCCACGCGAAATCATCGAGAGCGCACGCGTGGATGGCGCCTCGGACTTCGAAATCTTCCGAAAAATTATTCTGCCGCTGTCGTTTCCTGCGCTGGCCTCCTTCGCCATCTTCCAGTTCCTCTGGGTGTGGAACGATCTGCTCGTCGCCACCGTCTTCCTCGGCAACAACGAAGAGCAACTGGTACTGACGGGACGTCTGCGCGAATTGCTCGGTTCACGCGGCGGCAACTGGGAAATTCTTACCGCCTCGGCCTTTGTGGCCATTGTGGTGCCCATTCTCGTTTTCTTCGCATTGCAACGTTATTTGGTCCGCGGCCTTCTTGCCGGGTCCGTCAAAGGAGGCTGACCGTTCCCATGAATGTTCTGCATGATGTTCCCTTCGAACATGCTCCTGGAGCCATGAGCCGACACACGGAAGACGCCGACTGGTGGCGCGGCGCGGTCATATACCAGATCTATCCGCGCTCCTTTCAGGATTCCAACGGCGATGGCATCGGTGACCTGAAAGGGATCACCCAGCGCCTGCCCTATATAGCTTCGCTCGGCGTCGATGCGATCTGGATCTCGCCATTCTTCAAATCCCCCATGCTCGACTTCGGATATGACGTGTCCGACTACAAAGAAGTGGATCCGATGTTCGGCACGCTGGCCGATTTCGACGCCATGATCACGGAGGCGCATCGGCTCGATCTCAAGGTGATGATCGATCAGGTGATTTCGCACTCTTCCGATCAGCATCCATGGTTTGTAGAAAGCCGGCAGGACCGTACCAATCCGCGCGCAGACTGGTATGTCTGGGCCGATCCGAAGCCCGATGGCAGCCCGCCGAACAACTGGCTGTCAATCTTCGGCGGCTCGGCCTGGCAGTGGGATACGAGCCGATGCCAGTACTACCTGCATAATTTCCTTGCGAGCCAGCCGGATCTCAACTTCCACAATCCGGACGTGCAGGATGCGCTACTCGATACGGTCCGCTTTTGGCTCGAGCGCGGCGTCGATGGCTTCCGCCTCGACACGATCAATTTCTACGTTCACTCGGCAGGGCTTGAAGACAATCCCCCGCTCCAACAGGAGCGCCGCAACGCATCCATCGCTCCGGCGGTCAATCCCTACAATTATCAGGACCATCTCTACGACAAGAATCAGCCTGAAAACCTCGAATTCCTGAAGCGTTTTCGCGCGCTGCTCGATGAGTATCCCGGCACTACGGCCGTCGG
The DNA here is from genome assembly GCF_057196525.1 of Nitratireductor sp. ATLC21. NCBI lineage: Bacteria > Pseudomonadati > Pseudomonadota > Alphaproteobacteria > Hyphomicrobiales > Phyllobacteriaceae > Nitratireductor > Nitratireductor sp. ATLC21. Next base: position 1,289,127 of record NZ_JBXUOU010000001.1, read on the forward strand.
CGAAGTGGGCGACGCTCAGCGCGGGCTCGACATCGTTGCCCAATACACAAGCGGCGGCGACAAGGTGCACATGTGCTACTCTTTCGATTTTCTGTCTCAGGAGAAACTGACACCGCAACGCGTCCGCCAGGTCATCGAAGCTTTCGAGGAGAAAGCTCCCGACGGCTGGTCATGCTGGAGCTTTTCCAACCATGATGTGGTGCGCCACGCCTCGCGTTGGGCCGACCAGGTGCATGACCGCGAAGCCTTCCTCAAGATGACGACAACGCTGCTTCTGACGCTGCGCGGTTCTGTTTGTCTCTATCAAGGAGAAGAATTGGGCCTCACGGAAGCGGTGCTCGACTTCAAGGACCTGCAGGATCCATATGGCATCCAGTTCTGGCCTACCTTCAAGGGGCGCGATGGCTGCCGAACGCCGATGGTGTGGTCGGAAACACAGGTTAACGCCGGGTTCTCGGGCGTAAAACCATGGCTTCCCGTTCCACCGGAGCATCTGCATCTGGCGGTCTCCGCCCAGGACAGACCGGGCTCCCTCCTCTCCCATTATCGCAAAACGCTTGCCTTCCGCGCGCGGCATCCGGTGTTCGCCAAGGGCGACATAACGTTTCGCGAAGCGGGATCGGACGTCCTCCTTTTCGAGCGCTCGATGGCGGCACACACGATCATCATTGCCATCAACATGACCGGGCATCCCGTCGAGCTTTCACTGGATCTGGAAGCGTATGCGACCATGGAAGACGCCGAGGCCGACGGCGTGATGGAGAACAACCTTTTGAAATTGCCGCCATATGGATGCTGGTTCGGCAGTCGGGGAGTGAGAAAATGACAGCGCTCGATTTGAAGAACATTCAAAAAAGCTATGGCGCTACAAAGGTCATCCACGGGATCGATCTGAAGATCGAGGATGGCGAGTTCATCGTTTTCGTCGGCCCGTCGGGCTGCGGTAAGTCCACCCTGCTGCGCATGATCGCCGGGCTGGAAAACATCACCGGCGGAGACATGTTCATCGGTGGCGAACGGGTCAACGACATCCCACCTTCCCAGCGCGGCATCGCCATGGTGTTCCAGTCCTATGCGCTATACCCCCATATGACAGTCTACGATAACATGGCCTTCGGCATGAAGATCGCCAAAGCCCCGAAGGATGAGATCGACAAGCGCGTACACGCTGCCGCTGAAATTCTGCAGCTCACTCCATATCTCGGTCGCCTGCCTAAGGCCCTCTCGGGCGGTCAACGTCAACGCGTGGCAATCGGTCGGGCCATCGTCCGCAATCCGAAAGTGTTTCTGTTCGATGAACCCTTGTCCAATCTCGACGCTGCGCTTCGTGTTGCCACACGCATTGAGATTGCCAAGCTGAAAAGCTCCATGCCCGAAACGACCATGATCTATGTCACCCATGATCAGGTGGAAGCGATGACGCTCGCCGACCGCATTGTGGTCCTGTCCTCGGGTCATATCGAGCAGGTGGGGGCGCCAATTGACCTCTATGAAAAACCAGCAAACCTGTTCGTCGCCCGTTTCATCGGCTCGCCCGCCATGAACATCCAGCCGGCCCGGGTCGAAAGAACCGGCGACAACACTCTTATCAGCCTAGGTGGACGGAAGACCATGGTTCCCACTCCCTCCACCGAACCGCTCTCTGGCACCCGGTGCCACTTCGGCGTCCGCCCCGAAGACCTGCGAATCGCAGATAAGGACGACTTCCTTTTTGAAGGCGATGTGCACTTCGTCGAGCGGCTGGGTGAAGTCACCAATGTTTATTTACACGTGAAAGATGTGGATGACGCCATCGTCGTGAAGCTGGCGGGTGTCCAGAAATACGCCAAGGGAGATCGCCTCCGCATCACTGCAGCGCCTGAAAAGATGCATCTTTTCAGCGAAGAGGGCCGCTCATTCCTTCATATTTGAAACGTTTGAAGCACGCGCAGGATTTCTTGACCCGAATCGAAAGCTTACCTAACCATAATGAAGTTACTGGGGCTTCCGAACGTCCACTCTGGATCGTCCCTTTTGTGCAGCTCGTAATGGAACGACCGGTTCTGATTTTACCGGCCCTTTCGCCATCAGATTTGTATGGAACGGGCATTTAGCGGGCTTCGTATTGCGTATCCGCGAAACCTTGGCACCGATCGTTGAAGGTGCGGATTTGCGGTGAAACCGAATGGCGACTGAGACACGCGAGAAACGCCCTGCAAGGCTGTCCAAGACCGTATCGCGGCGCGATCTCTCCAACCTTGCGCGCGGGTATTGTCAGTCTGGCGAGCCTGTCTCCTACCTCATTGCGGAAGCTGCACCAGACAGTGCCACGGGCATGGCAAGCATTCTCGTTTCCAACTGGACCTTCGACACGATCGAAGATGTGGGGCTGACCGCGATTACGCGGCTCGTGGAAAGCTCCATTTCAACCTTTCCGGGTGCGATGCCGCGCGGCTGGCACCCGCTCGCACTGTCTGCGCTCCTGGCTTGCGATGAAGTGGCGAACCTTTCGCTGCATCAGCAGCAAGAGGTGTTCCTTCTCAAACTGCCATCAGGCAAGAAGCGCTACATCGCACTGATATCCACCAATCAGACCGACACGCTTGATCTCGCCGAGCTGCGTCGATTGCAGATGGGTCTGTGTCACCTTCTCTCAGGCTACAAGACAATAGCAAACCCAGTCGGCGAACCGCTCTCCGAGCGGGAGCGGGAGTGCCTCTATTGGGTTTCTGAAGGAAAAACGGCCGATGAGGTCTCCCTTATCATCAACGTGTCATCGAACACGGTGAACAGTTATGTCGCCCACGCGATCCACAAGCTGGCGGCCAAGAACCGCGCTATGGCGATTGCAACTGCCATTCGCAACGGACTCATATAGATCGGTATGACGGGGATGCTTTCGGACATCGCAGATGAGCTGCAGGAGCTCAGCGAAAGCATCGGCGCTGACCGGTTTCATCTTTATCTGGTCCAAGGCGTCTCAAAACCCCGCCTGACCCCGTGTCTGACAGGGCAGCCCACCGAACAAGGGAACGAAAGTATCGAGTTCGCAAGTCGATTACCCAAACGCTTTGCGGACAAGCTTTCTGAAACCTTCCATCCCCTGTTCTGGGGGATTGCCATGCCTGAGGAGACGTCGGGCATGCACTGGGAGGAAATCTCCCCGATTGACGCGGGGAGTGGCCTGATCCTACCGCTCGCCACGGATCAGCGAAATCATGGTGCAGTTTTCATTCTCGGCCAGAACATTCGTCTGGATCGCGATGTTCTCTTTGATCTTCATAGTCAATGTCACGTTCTTTTCGCGCAACTTATCGAACGAGACCCACACCCTGCGGAAAGCGCAAGCCCGACCATTTCCAAACGCGAACTGCAGTGTTTGAAACTGACCGCCAACGGATTGACCAGCGAGGAAATCGCCAAGCGCCTTGGGCTATCGGTACATACTGCAAACCAATATCTGGCAAACACGACGCAAAAGCTCAACGCGGTTAACCGCGTTCACGCAGTTGCCAAGGCGCTTCGCAAGGGACTGATTGACTAGCCGGCCATCTTCCGCGCCAATGCTGGCCCGCAAGCCCGAAGATCATCCGTTGATGAGCGGCCTTTCGCTACGCACGATCCGCGAAGCCTGCAAGGCTTCGGCCAGATAACGTGAGTTCACCTCAGGATCATCGGACGGATTGTCAAACGCCACGTAATTGACTTCAACGCCCGCATTGTCGGCGCTGAGTTCCAAGGTGAAATAGACCGTGGCACCCTGCGGGCGCAATTCCAGATCGAGCGAAATGCGCGGGCTTCCGCTCCATGTCACATGGGCGTCACAGCCGTGCCCCAGACGCAGCGTACCCGGCATGAAATAAAGCTCTGCAGCAGATTCAACGATATCAGCGACACTCGCCAGGCTCTCCAGCCGAATAAACGCGATATAGTCGGCCACGTCGATAAGACGCAACTCGTTCGCCACTGCGCGTATTGCATTGGCAACGATGATTTCGCGAGCAGGCGAATGCGGCTGCTTATCCATAGTGTATCCCTGCTGACTACGGTCTCTCACCGGTTCTGTAGATGCGACGGATCAACTCCGCGACAGCTTTGTAAAACTGTGACGGAATCAAACTATCAATCGAAACTTGTTTGTACATGGAGCGTGCGAGCACCGGTTCTTCGAACACTGGAATGCCGTGCTCGGTGGCAATTTCCCTGATGCGAAGCGCAATAAGATCCTGCCCCTTTGCCAGCACCACGGGCGCCGCATCCTCATCACGGCGATACCGCAATGCGATCGCAAAGTGGGTTGGATTGGCTATAACCAGTGTGGCTTGAGGCACTGCTGACATCATGCGCTGGCGAGCCCGGTCACGCGCAAGCGAGCGCAAGCGCGCCTTCACGATCGGGTCACCTTCAGTCTGCTTGTGCTCGTCCTTGACCTCCTGCCTGGTCATGCGCAGGTCCACGCGCCATTGATGGCGAGACCAGAAAAGGTCGGCGACCGCGATAACCGCCACCACAAGCGTCACAACGACGAGACTTTGAACCGCGATATCGCGAATGACCGAGGTAAACTCGACTGGATTGGTGATCATGCCCGCGAGCAGTCGCGTCTCTGCCTCGCGCATCGCCAGAATGAGAAAGCCGCCGGCAACGATGATCTTGCCCAGCGATTTTGCGAACTCGACGAAACCCTTGGCGCCGAAAATCCGGCTCCAGCCCTCTTTCAGAGAAATGCGCGACAGCTTCGGCTTCACCCGATCAAGGACAAAACGCGGTGTGTTCTGAAAAACCGAAGCAGCAATACCAGCGGTCACAAGAAGAGCCATAACGACGCCGACAACCTTCGCGATCTCCACAAACACAAGCTGGTAGATCGCCATCGCATCGGAGCGCGTCTCCAGCGACCAGCCATCCGCCCGCTCCAAAAAAATGGAGAGAAAACTGCCGAGCCGCATCGCGCTATCCTGCGCGAAGAATATTGCGAAGGTCAGTATGGCAAGAAAAGACGCAAAAACGGGCACTTCCTTGGAGAAGGGCAATTGACCCTTGTCGACGGAGTCACGGATCTTCTTTTCCGTTGCCTCTTCGGTCTTGCTTTCCTTGTCGGCACCTTCCGCCATCAGGACCTTCGCTCAAGCGATTGCAAATACAGTAGTCCGGTGTGCCGGATCGCGACCCGGGCTTGTCCTTCGTGAAAGCGTCAGGCTGCTTCCTGCTGCTGCATGCTCGGGAGAACAAAATTGCCCTGTTGTGCAAGTTGAACAGCACTTGCGGAAATGCGTCTGCGAGCCTGCATGATATCGGCTTCTGGCACGTCCTCCGAACCGGTGCTGAGTTCGGCCTCGATCATGCGGCGTGTGCGCTGGCCAAGCGCCGATAGCACAGCTTCGACGATGGCTTCGGAGGCATTGCGAAGCGCCAGCGTGACCAATTCGCTCGACAACCCGTCGAACAGCGCAACACGTGCTTTCTGATCGAGCAGAACGATCTCCTCGAAACTGAAAAGCTGAGAGCGGATCGCTTTCACATCGCTTGTACCGGTCAATTCCAACTCGTGGATAACCTCATCGGCCTGCTCCTTGTCGAGTTCGTTGAGCAGAGACGCCACGCGCGCCAGTCCGACGGCAGAATCCTTGCCCGCACGCATATTGCGCAGAAGGTCACTCATACGGTTCTCGATAAGCTTCTTCGCCTGGGCGGGCATTTCGCCCGTCGCTGCCATCCGACTGATGACGGAGGTGCGCAGGGTTTTATCCAGGCTTACCAACACTTTCGCGGCGATGGAGGGAGCGATACCGCCCAGAATCGCTGCGATCACTTGTGGGTGTTCGGCGGAGATGAGTTCGATCAGTTCTTCCGCAGGAAGCTTCTCAAGTTCGGCCCAGACCTCTTCGGCCTCACTCGCCGCTGGCGCATTGCGCCCCATGAGAAGGTTCATTTCCTCTTCGGAAAGCGTTTCATTGAGAATCGTGTCAATGCTGTCGGCCGAATCCAGCAACCCGGCGCCTTCGGTGAATTCGCTTTCGAACTCACTGACAACTTTCTCGAGTTCTGCCTGTGGAATGGTTCGCAACAGACGCGCTCCTTCCATGAGCGCCTTGAGCTCGTCCTGCTTGAAGAATTTCAGGAGACGCCCTGCAGAGGGCTTGCCCATCGCCACAAGAATGGTGGCAGCCTTTTGCGCCTGTGTCAGAGCCAGAGCTTCCGTCATGATCGAACCGACCTTCCTAACCGCTTACCGTTCCACGCTTTATTCAACGGAGGCCTTGCCGGCGATTTCCGTGAGTTTAACCCCGAAGCGAGACGGGTCGTTGTCAACCAGTGTGATCTCACCCCGAGCGATACGCCGTCCGTTCACGACGATCTCCACCGGCTCGCCGACCCGGCGGTTGAGCGAAACTGTCGATCCCTTTTTAAGGGCCATGAGTTGGGACACGGGCATCTCGGCACTGCCGAGAACAATCTGGACCTCGACCGGAATGCTCATGACGAGGTCAGGGTTTCCCGAGAAGGAATCGACCCGTTCCTCGCCGCCGGAGCTCTCCTCGTGAAGCACGTCTTTCAGTTCCTCTATCGCCTTGTTGAGCTCTTCCTCGCCGTGTTCCTGCGGCTCCGGCTGGGCATTCGTCATGGTCATTCTCCTTCACCGCCTGTCTGGCACATCATTGTGCCAGAAGCCCCTCGACGACGTCCTTTCGGGCGTCAAAGGGCTGTTTGATCCGCACCGTGTAGTGATGTCCGGCTTTTCCAAAATCACAGGTGAAAACCGTCTTGTCGCGCACCGCGAGCCTTGCCTCGGCTTGAGCCCCGTCGCCAAACTCGATCACCTGACCTTCATGAAGCGACGCGAGTTGTCCAAGCGCCATCCGCATCAACGGGATGGTCGCCTTAAGGCGGACGTTCGAGCGCATAACCTCATCGCTGAAGCGATTGTGCCAGTCGGCAGCCTTGGCACTTTGCTGGCGATTGTCTTCTGCTTCAGGGTCGCGAACTTCCAGCAGAAGTCGCTGCGGCATCCAGGCAGTGAGAAAACCACCGTGCTCTTCCCCGCCAATGGCAAATCTGATGCGGACACCTGGCCCATCCCGCACAACGAAACGTCGAAAGTCAGCGCCGGCCAGCACGGTTGGCATCTGCAACCGCAATCCAAGCGAACGGGCCCCCTTTCCGTTGAGCGCCTTGGCAAAAATGTCGAAGGCGTGTGCTGCCACATCGCGTTCGATAGCAGAAGGCGGACGTTCGAGAGGAATTGCCGGCAGCTCTGGATTGCCGCCGAACATGGCTCCGACAAGAAGGGAGATCGCTGTGGGATCGAGCCGCATGGTAAGAGCGTCACCGGAGGCTTCGCCAGGAACCACCACCAATGCATCACAACAATCTGGCTGAGGCTTGAGCTCGGCAAGGCGAACGATCTCGACATCCACCAGATCCACCGTTATCGGCGTCGGCAGCTTTTCTTCCAGGCTTTCCATGACACGCGGCAGGGCACGGGTCGCGCATGAACGCGCCGCCTCAACAACCTTTCGCGGATCTCCGGTGGCGCCCACCAGCCGCTCCACGACGAGCGCACGCATCAGTTCAGGGTCATTCGTCAACGCCATGATCGGCTGAAACTCCATTGATCCTGCTGCTTCATGCCGCCTGCTTCTCGCCACCGCCGGCGTTCATCGTGCTCTGTTCGACCGCATCGATGGTCGGCCGGTCGTAGGCGGAAATGGTCTTGCGGCCGAACTCCAGCGCCACCTGAGGCAGCGAGCCGTTCATGTATGCGAGCAAGGTCTGCTTCACGATCACGTAAAGCCGGTTTTTCTTCTCGCGAACAATCTTGATCTTGGTCGCGATCGGACCAACCACCGCATAGGACATGAAGATTCCCAGAAACGTGCCGACCAGCGCTGCGCCAACAAGGCCACCCAGAATCTCCGGCGATTCGTTGATCGCCCCCATGGCCTTGATCACACCAAGAACGGCAGCCACGATGCCCAGCGCAGGAAGCCCCTCTGAAACCGCCACGAGCGCGTTGTAGGATTTAAGCTTATCGCGCCGGATGGTCTGGATTTCCTCATCCATCAGCGCCTCGATTTCGAAAGGGCGCGCATTGCCGATAATGATAATGCGGCAATAGTCGCAAATGAAGTTGGTGAGATCCTTGTTTTTCAGGATCGTTGGATAGGTCTGAAAGATCGCGGATTCTTCGGGATTGTCGATATGAGCCTCAACCTCGCTGCGCGACTTGGTCCGCAACTCCCGCATCAGGCTGTGAAGAACGCCCAGCGTTTCAAGATACTCGGTCTCTTTGGGCACCGCGCCCTTGAAAGCCTCCATGCAGGCCTTGCCCGCATCCTTCACCGTCGACATCGGGTTGGCGACCAGAAACGTGCCGAACGCTGCCCCACAGATGATCACGAATTCCCACGGCTGGAAGAGCACATCCACATGTCCGCCCATCGCCATATAGCCGCCGATCACGCAGCCGAGCGTTACCACCAGTCCGATCAGAATACCCATCTAAACCGCCATCTTTTCTTGGCCTTTTCTCCTGTGTACCCGCCGTGGCTTGCGTGAGGCTTGAATACCGGAAGCGTCCGCGAAAGCCTCGCGCAAGATAGACGGATTAGGGTTGCGCAACCGAAGATGGCGGAGGGCGGCCTTGATCAACACGTTCACAAGCTACAACCTCATCAACCGCGACCTGTCGCGTTCGCTGGAGCGTGTGCAGTCGCAGCCCATGGTGCAACGGGAGACCGAGTACTATCAGGAGAACATCGGTCGAGTGACCTCCATTGAAGAGTTCGTCAATGACGACCGCCTGTTCCGCTACGCAATGAAAGCGCATGGGCTGGACGACATGGCCTACGCCAAGGCCTTCATGGTGAAGGTGCTGGAAGAAGGCATCAGCGATCCTGAAAGCTTCGCAAACAAGCTCACCGACAAACGCTATGCCGAATTTGCCCGGACCTATAACTTTGCCGCCGGCGGCGTCGACACCACCAATTACAATCCCGCCCAAAAGGGAACGGTGGACAAATATCTCACCCGCGCACTCAAGAACGGCGCTTCTCCCAGTGATCCGGCCCTGATCGGCAGCATCAACAACTATCTGGCGAAGATCCCTGACATCAAATCTGTCGATGATCTGATGAACGATCAGGAAATGCTGTCTTTCGCCTTGCTTGCGCACGGCTTCGATCCAGATGAAGTGATCGACGTCAAATTCCTTCGTTCGGTCCTGGAAGGCGGCATTGACGATCCAGCCAGCCCGGCAAACCAGACCGAAGACAAGCGCTACAGGGCACTTGCGGAAGCGTTCAATTTCGCACGCTACGGCGAGGATGCAACGACCTACAACATCGCCAACAATCTGGCGGTCGAGCGCTATGTGCGCCAGACGCTCGAAGAGGATGCGGGACGTGAAAACGAGGGTGTGCGCCTCGCGCTCTACTTCCAGCGCAAGGCCCCTGAATTCCGTTCCTACTATGAGCTGCTGGCAGACAAGGCCATCGCCGAGGTGGTGCGCACGGCGCTCGGCTTCCCTGCAGCGCTTGCTCAGGCCGATATCGATAAGCAGGTCGAGATGATCAAGGAGCGCATCGACATCGAAGACTTCCGTGATCCCGAGAAGCTGGAGGATTTCCTGAAGCGCTTCACCACAATGTGGGAACTGGAGAACCCGACCAACTCCCAGCAGACTTCCATCGCAGCGCTTTTCAGCCAGCCCGCCGAATTCGGCATCTCCACCGATATGCTTTTTACCATCGCGCAGTTGAAGAGGTAACAGATCCAATGCAGACCGGACTCTACGTGGCCCTGTCCTCCCAGGTAGCGCTCGAAAAACGCCTTGGAACACTGGCCGACAACGTCGCGAATGCCGGCACTGTCGGCTTCCGCGCCACGTCGGTGAACTTCCGCGACATGGTCAATGGCGACGGTCCGGATTCGGTTTCGTTTGCCGCACCAGGTACACCCAACATCGCCACCCATGCCGGCGGACTGCGTGAAACGAAGAATCCATTCGATTTCGCGATACAGGGCGAAGCCTGGTTCGCGCTTGATACGCCGGCCGGTACCGTGGTCACAAGGGACGGTCGCTTCACCATGCGTGAGACCGGCGAACTGGTCAGCATAGACGGGCATCCGGTATTGGATGCGGGAGGCGCGCCATTGTTGCTTGACCCTCTCGCCGGCCCGCCTGAAGCAAGCGCGGATGGAACGCTTCGTCAAAACGGCCAGTTGGTCGGCGCTATCGGTCTTTATGCCTTCGCTCCATCACAGGATTACGCTCGTTTCGGCAATTCGGGCTTCGTCGCCAATGATGCCCAGCCGGTCATCGACCAGCCGGATGTGGGCGTCGCCCAGGGTTTTGTGGAAGAAGCAAATGTTAATCCGGTTCTCGAAATGATGAACCTCATTGAGGTACAGCGCACCTTTGAACATGTTTCGGCCCTGATGAGCGACAGCGACACCGCCCTCAAGGATGCCATTAAGCTTCTGGGCGCATGAGTGAAGTTGTGACAGAGCCTGCAATCTCGGCTGACCCTCCGCGCGAGACCGCACTGACCGCTCTCGAAGAAGCCTATCGGCGGATAGCGGGCGATCAGCGTTTCCTCGTCCGGCACGGCGGCCGCGTCAGCGAGGTTTCTCCGACCCATTACAGCGTGCGCGGCCTTTCTGAAACGGCAAGGCTCGGTGATGTCGTTTCGCGGCAGGCCCGCCGGGGTGGTATTGCCGGTGCCGGGGAGATTGTCCGCATCGCGCAAGACAGCGTGCTCGTCGCTCCCTACGAGGAAGCAGGGGCCGTGGGTCTGGGCGAAGCCGTTTTCAATCGTGGCCAACTTAGCCTTGCGCCTTCACCGGCATGGCGTGGGCGTGTCATTGATGCCCTGGGCCGCCCAGCGGATGGGAAACCCACCCCCGGTGGCGCGGGCTCCGCCGCCGGCGGGGCCCCTGTCACGCCACCCGCCATGCAACGGCAACGGGTTTCCGAGGCTTTCCGCACAGGTGTTCGTGTCATCGACATCTTTACCCCTCTTTGCCACGGACAAAGGCTCGGGGTGTTTGCCGGTTCTGGCGTTGGCAAATCAACGCTCCTGTCCATGCTCGCCAACGCCGATGCGTTTGACACGGTGGTCATCGCTTTGGTGGGAGAGCGTGGCCGCGAGGTCCGTGAATTCCTGGAAGACACGATTGGTCAGCAGGGAATGACCAAATCGGTGGCTGTGGTCGCCACCAGCGACGAAAGCGCCATGATGCGCCGCCGAGCACCCGATACGGCCATGAGCGTCGCTGAATATTTTCGCGATCGCGGCGACAAGGTTCTGCTCATTGTCGACTCCATCACACGTTTCGCCCATGCACTGCGCGAAGTGGCAATCGGCGCCGGCGAGCCACCCGTGGCGCGCGGCTATCCTGCTTCGGTGTTCACAGAACTGCCGCGCCTGCTCGAACGCGCCGGACCCGGCGAAACCGGCCGCGGCTCCATCACGGCGATCCTCTCCGTCCTTGTGGATGGAGATGATCACAACGACCCGGTTGCCGATGCAGTACGCGGCATTCTCGACGGCCACGTGGTGCTCGACCGCGCAATAGCCGAGCAGGGCCGCTTCCCACCGGTCAATCCCCTCGCTTCCATTTCGCGGCTTGCCGAACGTGCATGGAAACCGGACGAAAAACGTTTGGTGACACGCTTGCGCGCGATGATCGCCCGCTTCGAAGACACCCGCGACATTCGCCTTCTGGGCGCCTATCAGCCCGGCAACGATGCCGATCTCGATCAGGCCGTGCGCCAGATACCGCTCATCTACGATGCCCTCACACAATCGCCAAACGATCCGCGGTCGACTGATCCTTTCACGGATCTGGCGATGAAACTGAAAGCCGGAGAACCGGTACAATGACGCTTAAACTGGCCAGTCTCGAACTCCCGGACGGGCGGCGAACCGAACCCAACCCAACCGCCACGCCTGTTGTCGAGACGCCCCCGCCTTCAAGAAAATCCGTCTTTCTTCCCCGCAGAATTCCAAAGACGGCTTCTCTCCACAAGCCAAGCAGCAGCCGCAGCGACTGGATGATCATGGTGGGCGGTATCGGGCTGGCCGCTGTCTGTGCCATGTTTCCCTGGTACATCTTCTTCAATCAGGAGCAGTTTGGCGTTCGACCCATGACATTTGCGGGGCGCCCCTCCCCACAAGGACCTTCCCGTGAAGCTCTTCCCTCTTTGGTCGGCGCCCGTATCCCCTCGCAGATCATTCCTTTGCCGCAGGTTGATTACACGTCCACCGGAACCGTCGACCGCACCCCCACCGAAGCACTGGAAAATCAGCCCTTTCCTGGCGATGAACCAGGCTTTCGGCTTGTGCATGTGGCGGGCGGACGCGCCATGATCGAGGATGAGGACGGATACTGGCTCGTGCAGAGAGGCTCACGTCTGCCCGATGGCAGCCGTGTCTCTCAGATCGTCTGGAAAAACGGGCACTGGGAAATGATCACGTCACGTGAACTGGTGGTCAAGGTTTCTGCAGAAGACGGGACGTAAGGCCCGCACAAGACTGGCTGCATAAAGTGCCGTCAGGATGTTTGCATAGACCGAGAGACTTGCCTGATGCAGCCCGTCAACCTGTTTGATCTTGCCACCCAGCAGGCGAAGTGGCTTTCCGTTCGCCAGACGACAGTGGCGAGCAATGTCGCCAACATCAACACACCCGGATACAAGGCCCTGGAGGTTGAGCCCTTCGAAAATGTCTTGAACGGTTCGCGCGTGGCATTGACCAGCACCAATCCAAACCATCTCAAATTCGGTGCGACAAACGCCTCCTTTTCAGTAAACAGCACCGAAGATCCGTCTGTTCTGCCTTCTGAAAACACCGTGAAAATGGAAGACGAACTGGCCAATGCAGGCGAGGTTCGCCGCTCCTTCGAGCTCAACACGGCAATCGTCAAAGCCTTCCACCGCATGCTGATGAACACGTCGAGAGGATAAGCTGTGGACCCCCTTTCCGCTTCATTGAAAGTCGCCGCATCCGGCCTGCAAGCGCAGTCGGAGCGGATGCAGGTGGTTTCTGAAAACCTGGCCAACGCCAAGTCTACCAGCGACATTCCGGGCGGAGACCCCTACCGCCGCAAGACCATCAGCTTCGTTGCCGAGCTTGATCGCAATATTGGCGGCAGTGTTGTCGAGGTCGGGTCGATCGCCCGTGATCCCACCGATTTCACCCTCGAGTTCAATCCCGGTCACGAGGCCGCGGACGAGCGCGGTTATGTGAAGATGCCGAATGTCAACGTCTTGATCGAGATGGCCGACATGCGTGAGGCCAATCGCGGCTACGAAGCGAACCTGCAGGTCATCAAGCAAGCGCGCGAACTCATTTCCATGACCATTGATCTGATGCGGAGCCAGTCATGATTCCTCCCGTGGGCAGCATCGCCCCTTCGACATTGACGCAGGCCACCGGTCTGCAGCCGGCTCGTCAGGCCCCCACCTCCGAAACCGGAGAAGCTTTTAGCGCAATGCTGGGGCAAGCGGCGGCCAATACGGTAGCGAAATTGAACCATGCCGAAGGCGTTTCCATCAAGGCGCTGCAAGGTGAAGCAGAAACCCGGGAAGTGGTGGACGCGGTCATGAGCGCCGAACAGGCGCTACAGGCTGCGATTGCCGTACGTGACAAGCTTGTCACCGCCTATCTCGACATCAGCCGCATGGCCATCTGAGGAGCCTGATTGATGAAAGCCCTGTCGATTGCCGCCACCGGCATGAGCGCCCAGCAACTAAATCTTGAAGTGATCGCCAACAACATCGCCAATATCAACACGACCGGCTTCAAACGTGCCCGGGCCGAGTTTTCCGATCTGCTTTATCAGACGGAGCGCATGCAGGGCGTTCCCAGTCGCGCCAATCAGGCGATCGTGCCGGAAGGCGCGAATGTCGGCCTCGGCGTGAAAGCCGCAGCCGTGCGCAACCTGCATATCCAGGGCCCGATGAACAACACCGGCAACAAGCTTGATGTAGCGCTCGTCGGCAAGGGCTGGTTCGAGATTGAAGGCACTGACGGTGAGCCGCTTTATACGCGCGCCGGCTCGTTCAACACCAATGCGACCGGTCAGCTCGTAACCACCCAAGGCTACAATGTGAACCCGGCGATCATCATTCCCGAGGACGCGGTAGAGGTTGTGATCAACAAGACCGGACAGGTTTTTGCGCGGATCGACGGGCAGGCAGAGCTTCAAGATCTTGGCCAGCTAACCCTTGCCAATTTCGCCAATGAAGCGGGCCTCGACCCGATCGGTGACAACCTTTTCCGCGAAACTCCCGCTTCGGGTGCTGCGATCCAGGGCGTACCAGGAGATCCCGGCTTCGCCGTCATCGAACAGGGCTATCTCGAAGGTTCAAATGTCGATCCGGTGAAAGAAATCACCGAGCTGATATCCGCTCAACGCGCCTACGAGATGAACTCCAAGGTCATCCGCGCGGCCGACGAGATGGCCGCAACCGTCACCCAGTCGATCCGGTAGGTTCGCATGAACACGCACTCCATCGTCTCCGCACTTGTCCTGGCGCTGGCCAGCTTCCTGGTAACCGGTGTTCCGGTAGCAGCGCAGGAGCAGGCGGTGGTGTCCACGCGTGTCATCTATCCCGGCGAAACCATTTCTGTCGACGCGCTCGACGAAGTGTTTCTGCGACGCCCCCCGCGCGGCAACACCGCGATTGCTCGAATGCTGGAAGACGTCGACGGAAAAGTCGCCCGGCGTACGCTCCTCCCGGGACGCCTTATACCCATCAGCTATGTGCGTGACGCCTATTTGGTGGAAACCGGCACCCCGGTCACGGTGACATTCAGCGAAGGCCCCCTCGTCATTTCGCTCCGCGCCGTACCGCTTCAAGCCGGAGCAGCCGGCGACATGATCCGTTTGCGCAACATTGAGAGCGGTCGCACCTTCATGGGGGTCGTCCTCGCAGATGGTAGCGTTCAGGTCGGTGCCATATGATGAATCGCCTCCTCCTCACCATTCTCTTCGCGGTCACGCTCAGCCTCCCGGCCGAGGCCGCGTCGCGCATCAAGGATATCGCGATGCTGCAGGCTGCACGCGACAACCAGCTTGTCGGCTACGGACTGGTGATCGGCCTTCAGGGAAGCGGCGACAGCCTGCGCAACTCGCCCTTCACCGAACAGTCCATGCGCGCGATGCTCGAAAATCTCGGTATCGCGTCGGAAGGCGGTCGCGCCCGCGCAAAGAACGTCGCCGCCGTCATTGTCACCGCAAACCTTCCGCCCTTCGTGCAGTCGGGCGCTCGGATCGACGTCAGCGTCTCCTCGCTTGGCGACGCGACGTCGCTTGCTGGCGGCACGCTGGTGATGACGCCCCTTCGCGCCGCCGATGGCGAAATTTACGCGGTGGCTCAGGGGTCCGTCATCGTTTCCGGTTTCAGCGCCCAGGGGCAGGCAGAGACACTCACGCAGGGCGTACCCACCTCGGGACGCGTGCCCAACGGGGCCATCATCGAACGCAAGGTCGAGGCCTCCATGTCCGATAGCGCCAGCCTTGTCCTGCAATTGCGCAATGCGGATTTCTCCACGGCCGTGCGTGTTGCAGACGCGATCAACACATACACCGGCTCCCGTTTTGGCGCACGGCTTGCCAACGAAGAAGATGCCCGCACCATTCGGATCCGCAGGCCCAAGGGTATTTCCTACGCCCGCTTCTACGCCGAGATCGAAAACCTGATGGTGGAGTCCGACGGTCCGGCCCGGGTCGTCGTCGACGAGCGCACCGGCACCGTGGTCATCGGCAATGACGTGCGCATCTCCCGCGTTGCCATAAGCCACGGCACGCTCACCGTCCGCATCACCGAGACCCCGCGTGTGGTTCAGCCCGAGCCGTTCTCTCGCGGCGAGACTGCCATCGAACCTTTTACCGAAATCGAAGCCGACCAGCCCGATGCCAATGTGGCTCTGCTGGACGGTCCCAATCTGCAAACCCTCGTTTCCGGCCTCAACCGGCTGGGCGTGAAGCCGGATGGCATCATCGCCATCCTTCAGGGCATCAAGTCCGCCGGTGCGCTTCAGGCCGAACTCGTGCTGCAATAGGTGCACCGCATGTCCCGCAGTCTTCGATTGAGAAAAATCACCACTGGCGCATTCGCGGCGCTCGTGATCGCTACCCAGATCGCGCCACTCCATGCACTGGCGAACGAGAACCCGGCAACGATGAAGCCCGACGAGGTTGAGCGCTTCTGCGCAAACATCGCCGATGCAGCACGCGACCGCCGCTACGCTCTCCAGGCGATGGAACTGGAGAAACTCAAGGGTGAAGTGGACGAGCGCATCGCCGCTCTCGAGCAAAAGCGCGCCGATTACGAAGGCTGGCTCCAGCGCCGAAACATCTTTCTCGCGCAGGCCGAAGCCGGCATCGTGGAAATCTATGCCTCGATGCGACCCGACGCTGCCGCCGAACGCCTTGCGGAAGTCCGTGTCGAACTCGCCGCCGCCATCCTGATGAAGCTCGAACCGCGCACGGCCGGCATCATCCTCAATGAAATGAACAGCAAGTCCGCAGCGACACTGACGACCATCATCGCCAGCGCCGCGCGTCCGGAGGACCCGACATGACGTTCCGGCCCGTATTTCTCCTCCCGCTGGCCTTCGTCGCCGGCTGCTCCCAATCGCTCAAGGAGATTGGCAAAGAGCCGGCCATGACGCAGGTGGGAGCGTCCATCGATCCGGAAGTGATGGCCGCCTACAACTATCCAAAGCGCCCTGCCCCGGCGCTTACTCGCTACTCCCTCTGGGACGACAAGCAGAGCCGGCTCTTCACAGATCCGCGCGCGCTCAATGTCGGCGATATTCTGACAGTCGAGATATCGATCAACGACAAGGCTCGTTTCAAGAACGAATCCGAGCGTTCGCGCGATGTGGATCGCAGCTTGGGTCTTTCTGGCTCCTACTCCATCGGCGGCGCGGGCTCATCAGCCGCGCTCGACGGCAAGATTGGTTCCGGCACATCGACGGCAGGCGGCGGCCAGACGGAGCGCTCGGAAAACATTCGCCTCCTCGTGGCCGCGGTGGTCACACAGGTGATGTCGAATGGTAATCTGCGCATCCGAGGAACCCAGGAGGTCAGGGTCAACGCAGAACTGCGCATCCTCACCATCGAGGGCATCGTTCGGCCAAGCGATATAGATCCGCAGAACATGATTTCCTACGAACGCATCGCCGAAGCGCGCATCTCCTACGGGGGGCGCGGTCGGATCAGCGAGGTACAGCAGCCGCCCTATGGCCAGCAATTCCTCGACCAGGTGCTACCATTCTAACCCAACGCCGGAGCCTCAAGACGCATGGCGCTGCTTGAACAGCAACCCACCGAAAAAAAGGGCCCGTCCCTTGTCGTCCAGTTGGGCATGCTTTTGGTCATGTCGGCCCTTGCTGCCGGAGCTGCTTGGTTCGCCGGCAGCTATCTGCAGAGCAGATCGGGCAGCGCCGAGGAACCCGCTGCTACGGCAGCAGAAAGCGTTGCCTCCAATCACGCTCCCGACGAGGATGGCGCCGCCACCCCCCCGCCCGGCATCTTCATGTTGGAGCCCATCACCACCAATCTCGCCGAACCCAGCGAAGTCTGGGTTCGTGCTGAACTTTCTCTTGTGTTCGAGGGGGAGCCCGACCCAGTGATGGCAGCGGCGATCCACCAGGACCTTTTTGCATACCTGCGCACAGTGAAACTGCGTCAGGTGGAAACCGCGAGCGGCCTTCAGCATCTGCGCTCTGATCTTGCAGAACGCGCCAGCATTCGCAGCGAGGGTGCGGTCAAGCAAATCCTCTTCAGGGCTCTGTTGTTCGAATGAGACGCCTTGCTCTTCTGATCGCCGCATCTCTCGTTCCGACCGTTGCGGCGGCGCAATCCATCGATCTTGGGGCATTGACGGGCGCAGACGGTTCCACGATCGGAACGATCATCCAGCTCTTCGGTCTTCTGACGATCCTGTCCGTTGCGCCGGGAATTCTGATCATGGTCACAAGCTTCACCCGCTTCGTGATCGCCTTCTCCATCCTGCGCGCCGGCATGGGGCTGCCCACCACTCCTGCCAACCTCATCCTGATCAGCCTATCCTTGTTCATGACCTTCTATGTCATGGCTCCAACCTTCGACAGAGCCTGGGCGGAAGGCATGCGTCCGCTCATGAACAACGAGATCAGCGAAGAAGTTGCGGTCCAGCGCATTGCCGAACCCTTTCGGGGCTTCATGGTCAACAATGTCCGCGAGAAGGATTTTGCACTCTTCGCCGACCTGGCCGCAGAACGCGGCAATGTAGACATCGACGTAACGGTGGAGACTGCAGACCTGCGAGTTCTGGTTCCGGCCTTCATGATCTCCGAGATCAGACGCGGCTTCGAAATCGGATTCCTGATCGTGTTGCCCTTCCTCGTTATCGACCTGATCGTTGCCACCATCACCATGTCCATGGGCATGATGATGCTGCCACCGACCGTCGTTTCCCTGCCGTTCAAAATTTTGTTCTTTGTCCTGATCGATGGCTGGAACCTGCTCGTCGGCAGCCTCGTCCGCTCTTTCGTTTAGAGGGGCTTCGCGGCCCCACAATTCGTTTCTTCAGAAAAAACGCCAGCCGACAAAATTAAGCCGGCCCATTATCCTTTTGGTAGGACTTTGCCGCGATAAATGCCTTCAAGCATGGCGGACAGATCTTACAACAGGATCAAGGGCATGATGCCGCTCCGTCATACCGGTAAGCCCGGTATGTCCCTCGTTTGTTTTGTATTTCAGGGGCGTTTATCCCATGGCAAGTCTTATGACCAACGCGTCGGCAATGACGGCGCTGCAGACCCTCAACACCATCTCCAAGAACATGGCTACCACCCAGTCCCGCATTTCGACAGGCCTGCGCGTGGGCGAAGCTTCCGACAACGCAGCTTACTGGTCCATCGCGACTTCGATGAAGTCCGACAACAAGGCCCTTTCCAGCGTTCAGGATGCTCTTGGTCTCGGCGCCGGCAAGATCGACACGGCCTACACGGGTATCAATGAAGTCATCGACACCGTCGACAAGATCAAGCAGAAGCTTGTCACGGCACGCGGTGCTTCTCAGGAAGACCAGCAGAAGATCCAGGGCGAAATCAACGCGCTCCAGGCTCACATCACGTCGGTCGTCGGCAACTCCAACTATGCCGGTTCCAACATCATCCAGGACAACACCGATGTGAACATCGTTGCGTCCTACAACCGCAGCGGCGCGACCGTCACCATTGACGAGATCACGCTGACGGGTGCCAACGTTCTAGTGCTCGACGCGGCTGGTACCGGTGGTTCCGCAGCCAACGTCGTTGCAGCGGCTCTGTTCGATGCTTCCGGCGGCCAGGTTGGTGACGCTGCAATCGACACTGCTTTGGGCACCGTCGAGACGGCTCTCGCCTCCCTCGCCGACCAGGCAGCAGAACTTGGTGCGGCCAAGTCGCGCGTCGATCTTCAGAAAGACTTCGTTGGCAAGCTTTCCGACGCTATCGAACGCGGTGTTGGCCAGCTCGTCGACGCTGACATGAACGAAGAATCGGCTCGTCTGTCGGCTCTGCAGGTTCAGCAGCAGCTGGGCATCCAGGCGCTTTCGATCGCCAACTCCAACTCGCAGAACATCCTGTCGCTGTTCCGCTAATAGATCGATCCCGGCGCAAAAGCGCCGGAATCAATCCACAATGGACGGGCCGCTCATTCGAGCGGCCCGTCTTTTTTTGATATTTGGAGCAACAGTTAACCTCCATTAATAGCCTGTTAACCATGTGCATCTACCTATCGTTAACCATACCCGGCGCGAACACGCGGTGCCACCGGGAGTGATTGAACAAAGAGGTGATCACGTGGCCAGCATCATGACCAACACTTCTGCGATGGTTGCATTGCAGAGCCTTAAGGTGACCAACAAGGCCATGGACGTGGTCCAGGGCCGCATCTCCACGGGCTACCGCGTTGCTGAAGCGAGCGATAATGCCGCCTATTGGTCTATCGCAACGACAATGCGTTCCGACAACAAGGCTTTATCCGCGGTTCAGGACGCACTCGGACTGGGCGCCGGCAAGATCGACACATCCTACACGGCCATGAACAACGTTCTGGAAGCGGTGGATGCGATCAAGTCCAAATTGGTGACAGCCCGCGGCGCGAGTGCTGAGAACCAAGGCAAAATCCAGGCCGAGATCGACATCCTGCTTGACCACATCAAGAGTGCTGCCACCGGTGCGAGCTATGCCGGAACCAACATTCTCGCGACCGATGACACCGGAAACGTCGAAGTCGTTTCGTCCTATAATCGCTCTTCAGCCGGAACGGTGACGGTCGACACGATCAAAATCGACATTGCCAGCGTGAAACTCTTTGCGGCGGGCGGACTTCCCGGTGGTCTGGCCGACGACATCATGCTCATCGACATCGTCACCAATGGAACTGACGCGGATATTGATGGCTACCTGACGGACGTTGAGACAGCACTGTCCAACATGTCCAACGCTGCTGCCGACCTCGGCGCGGCAAAGACACGCCTCGATCTGCAGAAGGACTTCGTCTCCAATCTGATGGATTCCATCGAGCGCGGGGTCGGGCAGCTTGTCGATGCGGACATGAACGAGGAATCCACGCGGCTTCAGGCCCTTCAGGTCCAGCAACAGCTTGGCATTCAGGCGCTCGCCATCGCCAATCAGAACGCGCAGAGCATTCTTTCCCTCTTCAAGTAGGCCGCAAACCGCAGCCAAACCGCTCACACAATGGGGCCGCATCGCGGCCCCATTTCATTTTCGCACAAGCTTCAACGTCTAGTCTCACGGACAGAACTCGTATGGGAGCATTGGGCGTTGCCTGAGCAGATTCAGACCGTCGTTGAAAACCTGAAAAGTCTCGGCCCTCGCCGGCTTGCCCTTCTTGGGGGCATGCTGGCACTTTTCATGGCCGTCATCGTAGCGGGCGCGGCCTATCTCAACAGGCCCGCTTATGAGACGCTTTATGTCGGCCTCGACAGGTCCGACGTGAACCAGATCGGACTGGTTCTGGGTGAGGCAGGGATTGGGTTTGACGTCGTTTCGGATGGGACGGCCGTTCTGGTACCTGCCGGAAAAACCGCGCAGGCGCGCATGTTGCTGGCCGAGAAGGGCCTGCCAAGCAGCACCAATGCGGGCTACGAACTCTTCGACAATGTCGGCTCCCTGGGTCTCACGACCTTCATGCAGCAGGTGACCCGCGTCCGCGCTCTTGAAGGCGAAATCGCCCGCACCATTCAGTCACTCGCAGGCATTAAGGCAGCGCGGGTTCACATCGTCATGCAGGAACGCGGCACATTCCGCACGGAAGAACGCCAGCCCTCGGCCTCTGTCGTCATTCGGGCCTCCAGTCTGGATGCAACCAACGCAGCCTCGTCGATCCGCTATCTCGTCGCAGCCGCCGTCCCCGGCCTGGATGCGGAGAAAGTGACCATTCTGGATTCGACCGGCACGCTGCTTGCCGCCGGCGATGATCCCTCCAACAGCACCGCGCAACGTTCCATAGGCGTCGAACGCACGGTCGAAAACCAGATCGAGCAGAACATTCGCCGCGCGCTGGCTCCCTATCTGGGCCCCGACAATTTCCGCGCCAGCGTCAAAGCAGACGTAAACACTGACGCACGTCAGATCGAGGAGGTCATTTACGATCCGAACTCTCGCGTCGAACGGTCGGTTCAGGTCGTCCGCTCCAGCGACAGCGCCAATCGCGAAACAGCCATTCAACCAACCTCAGTGGCGCAGAATCTTCCCGAGGACGAGACGGCCGCAACGGCGGGTCCGAAATCCTCCGAAGAAAGCGAGCGTCGTGAAGAAACCACCAATTATGAGCTGAACACCAAGCGCATTGCCACCACCAGCAACGGCTACAGCGTCGACAAGATGTCGATTGCCGTGGTGGTCAATCAGGCAAGGATCCTGGAGATCCTCGGTCCCAACGCCACACCCGATCAAATCAATGCCCGGATTGCAGAAATTCAGAATGTCGTTGCCTCTGCTACCGGCTTCAACGAAGCTCGCGGCGACGTGATCAATGTCTCATCGGTCGAGTTCATCGACGGCCTCGACGGTACACCAATGCCTGAGCCGGGCATTCTTGATGCGGTCGGACAGCACACCGGTACCCTGATCAACGCAGCCGCCTTCATCCTCGTCGCGTTTCTCGTCACCTGGTTCGGCCTTAAACCGATCGGGACCAACCTGATGCGTCCGGCCATCGCACAGGGTCCGGTTTCGGATGACATGCAGCGGGCTCTGCCCAATCCGGAAGATGAACAGGCACGTCTGACCGACGGCGCGTACTCCGACCCTGAGTTCGAGGAAGACGACACCTACGGCACGCACCGGCTCAAGATCCGTCCTGCTCCGCAGGAACGTCTGGCCCGCATGGTCGACCTCAACGAGGAGCGCACAGCCCACATTCTGCGCAAATGGGCGCGCGCTGAGGCGGAGGCCGGTTGATGCCTCCCGCTCTTTCGCTCTTCGACGTTTTGCCGGACTTCGGCACCCCAGCCCCGCCCGCCTCCCCACGCAGGGCGCAGAGCGCACATTTCGATCCACTGATCGAGCGCCCGGAGCCTCCTGCCAAGGAAGCAGTTCCTCCACTGCAGACCCAGCTCGACGAGATGATCGCGGCAGCAGAAGCCGCGCTGGCAGAAAAGCTCACTCAAGAACATGCAGTGGCTCTCGAACAGGAACGTGAACGGCACGCTCACGAGCTCGAGGCACTGCGCAATCAACTGGGCGAAGCGGTGGGTCTGGCAATCGAAACGCGCTTTGCCGCTCTGGAAGACGACCTGGTCGCGCTGACCTCGCAGGCCACATCGCGGATCCTCGGCGGCGTTCTGACGGAGGATCTGCAGAAGCGATCGATCGCGGAACTTGAACGCGTGATACGCAGTGCGGTTGGTGACCGTGAAACCCTGCGCATCCGGGCCAGCGGTTCGCCCGCATTGTGGGACAGTCTGAAGGCAGGGCTTGGCGAGAAAGCGCGTCACGTCGATTTTGCGGAAGCCCCCGGATTCGACCTCAGTATCTCAGTCGATGAAGAACTCTTTGAGACCCGACTTACGGAGTGGTCGGAAACACTTGCAGGATTGATCTCATGAGCGTTGCGGAAGACGAGGATCGCGCCTCGGAGATCATTATCGTTCGTCGTGGCGGCGGCGACGAAGACGAGGGCCATCACGGCGGTGCATGGAAGATCGCTTTTGCGGATTTCATGACCGCCATGATGTGCTTCTTCCTGGTCATGTGGCTCATCAACGCGACCGACGAAGATACGAAAACCGCGCTTGCGAGTTATTTCAACCCGGTGCAGCTCATCGATCGCAACACGAGCAGCAAGGGCCTTGAGGACGTCGAAGGCGATCCGGTCGATAGCGCGCCCAACGATGTCGAAGATGACGCACCGGGCGCTCCATCGCAGAACCAGGAGCAGACATCAGGACCGATGAGTTTCGAGAACTCCGTCGGCCAGTCGGACATCCAGAAACTGTCTGACGAGAACCTGTTCTCGGACCCCTATGCCGTGCTCGCCGAAATCGCATCCAACACCGACACGATGCAGAACATTTCCCAGAAAGGGGACGGAGGTGCGCAGATTGCGGGCCCTTCCTCGGGCGCGTCCGGAGGAGAATCCTACCGCGATCCATTCGCACCCGATTTCTGGTCGCAGCAGGTCGCGCGACCGCAGATTGGTGTTCAGGGCGACCCCGACAATGCGCGGGAAAATTCTGCCGGAACCGATGCCGATCTCCCAAGCAACGGCGCAAATCCGCCACCAGCTATCGCTCAGGACGCTTCCGAACCCGAGGCTGGGGCCCAAATCGCTCTCGAGCCGGTTCGCGAGGTTCAGCCCCTGAAACCCCTGGAGCGGGAAGACGTTGGCGCACAGGAAACCGCTCCTCCCGAAACATCACAGAGTAGCGAGAGCGACGCCGCAAAAGCGCCCGCCGAGCCTCCTGCTCAATATGCGCTGGAAAGAGGTGAGCAGCTGGCCGAGAAGATTCGATCCCAGCTTGCTGCACAATTTGCGGGAACACCGCTCGAGAGCTCCATATCCGTCGTAGCAACCGACGAGGGTGTGCTTGTTTCGATCACCGATGATCTTGAAAACGGCATGTTCCCGGTAGGGTCGGCGGTGCCGCAGCGGGAGCTCGTTCTCGCCATGGACAAGATCGGCCAGACCCTGAGCGAACAATCAGGCAAGGTGAGCGTTCGTGGCCACACGGACGGGCGTCCATTCCGTAGCGAGACTTACGACAATTGGCGTCTATCCAGCGCCCGCGCTCAGGCCGCCTATTACATGCTTGTGCGCGGCGGGCTGGATGAGATGCGCATTGAGCAGGTGGCAGGTTTTGCTGATCGCAAGCTCAAAGTACCCGAAGATCCGTACGCCAGTGCCAACCGCCGCATCGAAATCCTTCTGGAAGTGCCACGATGAGGGCAGTTGCGAGATTCGCCGCTATTCTGATAACCGGTCTCGCCGTCGAAACCGGCGCGCAGGCAGCTTCCATGCAGCCCTATCAGATGGTTCGCTCGCTTCAGCGCGTTCAAGACCGCATCGCAGACGGCGATCATGCGGCCCTGCCCATGCAGCAAAAGCTGCTCGGCATCATTGACAACCGCATACGCAAAGCCGACCCGGCAGATTTCTCGGATCCGCGGAACCTGCAGGCTTTGCTGATATACGGGTTAAGCGGCGGCAATCCCAAGACTCTCGAATTGCTCTTCTCCAAGCTCTCTTTGGGCCCACAGGAGTCCCGGCTCGGCGAAGCAATAGTGCGCTATGCGCTTGGAGACTTCACTGCGGCGCGCGCTGTGCTTCAGGAAATCGACCCCAAGTCTCTTCCACCGGAAGTGGGGCCGCCAGTCGCTCTCGTCAGCGCGACCGTGACGGCGCGGGACAACCCTCTTTTTGCGGTTCGGATGCTTGATGAGGCCCGGCTTCTCAGCCCGGGAACCCTTATAGAGGAGGCAGCCCTGCGGCGTAGCATCCCGCTTGCTGCCGCGCTGAAAGACACAGAGCGGCTCACCCGGGCATCGGAACAATATGTTCGGCGTTTTCTACGTTCGCCCTACGCAACACAGTTCGTCGACACATTCGTGGCTGCAGTGGTGGAGTTAAACGATACCGTCGACCCTTCCATGATTGACGAAGTGACTGCACAGATGTCCGATGAACAGGCGAGGATCGTGTATCTGCGGCTTGCCCGCAAGAGCGCCATTGAGGGTTATGAGCGGCTGCTCGCCTTCGCTTCGCAAAAGGCCATGGCCTATGGTCAAGACGCAGACGGACGCAACGATCCAAGAGCCGTTCTCTACGCGAACATGGCTTCTGTGACTTCGGACAATGTGAACGATGTCCTGACCGCCCTGAACAGCATCGATCGTCATCGTCTATCAAAAGCCGATCAGGAATTGCTCGATGCGGCTGTCGCGATAGCCAGGGCGGTTCTTGACGAGCCACGGCATACTTCTGCACTCGTGCCGGATTCCCAACCGGAACTCGTGGATGCGCGCCTGCCTGACGAAGAAATTTCCGTTGAAGACGACAACAACGCTGAGATTGCTGAGAGCGCCGCATCTCTCATGACGCAGGAGGCTGCCGACGCCGTTTTTCCCGGTGATCCCGAGAATGACGAGGCCGATAGCTATTTGAAGGAAATGCGCAGCAAACTCGACGACATAGATGCGCTGCTTGGAAAGGAAACCGCACAATGAATCCCGCCATAAGCCGGAGTTTGCCGACCACCCTGCAGACGCTGGATGCGGGGCTCCAGAAACGTGCGGGCAGAGAGCCTCTTTCGTCAGACTTCGAGGAAGCTCTGACGGAAACACGGACCACGAAGGGCAATCAGGAGAGGAAGATCAGCGAGGAAGCCACAGGTTGGCAGCCGATACGTTGGACGCTTGCCGAAGGGTTGGGGCCACGGCAAGAGCCTTCCAGCGAAGAAGAACAGCAAAACGAAGACGGCGAACTGCAGCACCTTCCCGAGACACTTTCTCCTCAAACGAATGCACCCGTCCCCGGTAGATTGAGCGGTGAAACAGGCGACGCCAAGGGTGACGGGGAAGCGGCTGCAACAGCGGACGAGCTTCTGGAAGGCGGTAAAGGTCCTGCAGTGCAATCCAGCGAGGTACGAACGGCCGCCACTCCGGTTTCCGAAGACGCCCCTGCTGCGCCACAAATGGCTTCAGCCCAACCTCTTCCTCAGGCGAACGATCGGACCCGGGAACGCGTAGTACCAGCCAAACGTGTAGACAGAGCCGAGCAACCTCTTCCTGGACTGCCAAAGGCATCTGACAAAGCCGCATTGTCTGTCAGTGAGAAGTCTTCCACGCCGATAGCGGCTGAGCAGACCACCCAACAATCTGCAAAGTCCGAGGCGACGCTGCGAGGCCTGGGCGGCAATGAGGGGCCCGTGCGCGAGAATGCCCAGCAGCAACAACAGGAAATCCGCGTTGTGTCCATCCAGCGTGCACCCGCCCCCGCCCCCACGGTCGGCGGCGACCAGAGCTCTTTGGCCCCGCGCGCCGGAACAAGCGAGGCCGCACATTTGCAGACCAGTCAGCAGGGCGAAGCCGGAAAGATGGTGCAGACCCTGAAGATCCAGCTTCAGCCAGCCGAACTCGGAACCGTAACGGCCAAGTTGCGTCTCGTGGGTGAGCAACTGATGGTTGATCTGCAGGTTGAAAGCACCGAGGCGCGCCACCGCCTGAGCACCGACAGCGACTCCATCGTCAAGGCCCTGCGCTCACTCGGCTACGACATTGACCGGGTCACCATTCAACAATCCACGCCCGGCGGGCAAACCAACACCGCGACCGGTGGCAACACGCGAGACGGAGCGTTCCAGTCCATGAGCGATGGACGCGGCGAGGGTGATCCCTCGCGAGGAACCGGCGGTGATCGCTCTACCCGTGAGGAGGCCAGCAATGGCGGCCGGCAGGCACAGGATACCGCCGATGCGTCTCATAGCGGCGTTTATATTTAGCCTTTCGGCAATGGCGAGCAGTGCCCAGGCCGCCGGGAATGCATGTGAGGGTGAAATCCTTCGCGCAGCGGAAAAGTACCGTGTCCCCCCCGGGATCCTTTATGCCGTCGGCCTCACGGAAACGGGCGTGAAGGGAAGCCTGCAACCCTACGCGCTGAACATCGAGGGGAAGGCAGTCTTCGCGCGTAGCGCGGGGGATGCAATTCGCAGCTTTGAGCGCGCTCGTAGCGAAGGTAAGAAACTTATCGATCTGGGCTGCATGCAGATCAATTACCACTACCATGGCGAGCAGTTCCAGAATCTGCGATCCATGTTGGACCCGCGCCAGAACGTCGATTATGCCGCCCGGTTTTTGATCCAGCTCAAGCAACGCCATGGCTCGTGGTCGATGGCTGTCGCGCGCTATCACGCAGGCCCTGATAACGATCCAGCGCAGAAAAGATACGTTTGCCGTGTGATTGCCAATATGGTTGCCACGGGCTTTGGAGCCTGGACACCGGAGGCACGCCGTTTCTGCAATCCCTGATTGAAATTATTTTTTCGAGCACGGTCCAGAAGGCCAGGCTTCCAGACTCCCCAATATTGACTCCTGAGATTTCATAGTTGTGCGCGATTCGCCCGACCAGTTACCACTTGATACATAAGTTGATTCGGAGGGCGGGCCGGTGATTGTCGTGATAGACGAGCGTGAGTTGGTGACTGAAGGTTATCACTCACTTTTCAATCGTGAAGGGGTTGCGAGCGCAGGATTCGCACCAGACGAATTCGGCGAATGGGTCGAGACTGTTCCGGATGATGAACTCAAGGCCGTGAGCGCTTTCTTGCTCGGCCAATGCGATGGGGGCAGCATTCGGGCTCAGCGCATTCGTGAGCGCTCCACCGCACCGTTGATTGCTCTGAGTGAACGCAATTCGCTCGACGACACGCTTCGCATGTTCGAATGGGGTGTCGACGATGTCGTTCGCAAGCCGGTCCACATCCGCGAGATCCTCGCGCGTATCACAGCCATCCGTCGCCGCGCCCAGCAGGAAACGGCCACCTTCACGGAAATCGGCACCATGCGAATCTATTTCGACGGGCGCGATCCGGAAATCGAGGGGCAACCGCTTCCCCTGCCGCGCCGTGAACGCCGGATCCTGGAATATCTGGCGAGCAACCCCACACGCCGGGTGACCAAGACGCAGATCTTCAATGCCATCTACGGCATCTTTGATGAGGACGTCGAAGAGAACGTGGTGGAAAGTCACATCAGCAAATTGCGCAAGAAGTTGCGCGAGAAGCTTGGGTTCGACCCGATCGACTCCAAACGCTACCTTGGCTACCGGCTGGCGGACATCTGATCCGCCAATTTTTTTCTTCAGAAAGTGCCACCACCAGTTTCACGCAAGTCACGCCTCCTACCTTGACCGTGATCGGCGTAGACTATGAGGAGACTTCCGATGGGCCTTTACGGCATGATGCGTACCGGTGTTTCCGGCATGGCGGCACAATCCAACCGGTTGTCCACCGTCGCCGACAACATCGCCAACTCCAGCACAAATGGGTACAAGCGCGCGAAAGCGGAATTTTCCTCGCTTGTTCTGCCGTCCTCTGGCGGCTCCTACAACTCCGGCGGTGTGACCACGTCGATCCGCTATGAAATTTCCAAGTCCGGACCGCTGCAATACACCACTTCTGGAACGGACCTTGCCATTGAGGGCAATGGCTTCTTTGTCGTCCAGGGCACCAATGGTCAGCCCTTTCTCACCCGCGCCGGCTCCTTCGTGCCCAACTCAAACGGTGAGCTCGTCAACGCGGCCGGCTATAAACTCATGGGCTACAGCTACGCCAACGGCATCCCAGCGGTCACCGCAAACGGTTACGCCGGGCTTGAAGCTGTCACAATCGCGCAATCGGAGCTGGTGGCCACCCCATCGCGCAACGGAACGCTCACGGCCAACCTTCCGTCAAGCTCTGACGTTGTGGCGGCAGCGGATCTGCCCTCTGCCAATGCTGCGACCGCTCAGTACACCCACAAGACTTCGCTGGTCGCCTACGACAACCTGGGCGGCAAGCAACTGCTCGACGTCTATATGACCAAGACAGGTGCGGACACGTGGGAAGTCGCTGTGTACGACCGCGCTGATGCGGCACCCAACACGTCGTTTCCCTACGCAAATCCGGCATTGGCGACGACAACGCTCACCTTCGATCCCACCAACGGCAAACTCGATGGCGCGAGCCCCACGGATATCTCTCTGACTGTGCCGGGCGGCGACACGCTGACCATCGATCTTTCCGACATGACCCAGCTCGATACCGGGTTCTCGGTCACCGGCGAGGTGGATGGAAGCGCACCCTATGCAATCGACAGCGTCGAGATCTCCGAGGACGGGACGATCTTCGCGCAATACGCTGATGGCTCCCGGCGGGCTTTGTACCGTATTCCTCTTGCCAATGTGCAGAGCCCCGATCAGTTGAAGGTCATTACCGGCAACGTCTTCTCCGAAAGTGCGGATTCGGGCGGCGTGCAGTTGGGCTTTTCGGGAACCGGCGGCCTTGGCAAGGTAACTCCGGGGGCTGTGGAGCGTTCCAACGTCGACATCGCCACAGAGCTGACCGACATGATCGAGGCTCAGCGCAACTATACCGCCAATTCGAAATCGTTTCAGACAGGTTCCGAACTGATGGAACTTCTGGTCAATCTGAAACGCTAAGCCTGGGTTTCCGGAACGGGGGAGTGGAAGAACGTAAATGTCCCTGACATCTGCACTGAACATTGCGCAGACGGCGCTTTTCAACACCTCGCGCCAGACCACCGTTGTCTCTCGCAACGTTTCGGAAGCCAGCAATCCGGACTACGCGCATCGCAGCGCGCTCCTATCCAGCATGGGCCCCGGGGCGCGCGTCGTCCAGATTCGGCGCGCGGCCGACGAAGTTCTCTTCAGACAAAACCTCTTCGCGATATCGGCCTGGCAAGGTCAGAAGGCGATGTCTGGCGGGCTCGACACCATGCGCCTCACCGTCAATGGCGTTGACGATGCGAATGCGCCGGCCACCGCGATCAGCAAGTTGCAGGAGGCTTTGCAGCTTTACGCGGCCACGCCGTCCAACACGACTCTTGCAGAAAGCGCTGTTCAGGCTGCCAAGCAGGTGGTGCGGTCACTCAATGACGGCGCCATCTCGGTACAGAATTTCCGGGCAGATGCGGATCGGGATATCGCGACAGCGGTTGAAGATCTCAATTACCTTCTCGGCGAGTTCGAAACCGTCAATACGGAGATCGTCAATGGCACGCGAAGCGGCCGCGACGTTTCGGACGCGCTGGATAGGCGAGGAGCACTACTCAAGAAGATTTCCGAATATGTCGCAATCTCGACGACGACGCGTTCCGGAAACGATATGGTCATCGTCACCGCCGACGGTGCCACCTTGTTTGAGACTATTCCCCGGCCTGTCACATTCACTCCGAACACAAGCTACGGGCCAGGCACGACCGGAAACTCGGTCTATGTTGACGGCGTCCCGTTGGTGCCCGGCGTGGGTGGAAACACAAGTGCAAAAGGCTCGATAGCGGCTGCGCTGCAGTTGCGCGACGAGACTGCGCTGCAGATGCAGCGTCAACTCGACGAGGTCGCACGCGGCCTGATCACGGCCTTTGCCGAGACGGATCCAAGCGCCACCCAGCCTGACATGGCAGGCCTGTTTACCTGGGCCGGCGGCCCCGGCATTCCACCCGCAGGCACGCTCATTGACGGATTGGCCGGAGCAATCCGTATCAATACAGCGTTCGACAAGAGCGCTGGAGGAAACCCCTCGCTCCTGCGTGACGGCGGTGCCAATGGCGCGGCCTATCTGCACAACACAAGCGGCGCGGCATCCTACTCGGACCTGCTCCTCGCCTACTCGCAACGCCTCGACGAACCGATGGCATTTGATCCTCTGGCCGGTCTCGACACAAACAGGAGCGTGACCGCGTTCTCGTTCGATTCCGTCGGCTGGCTGGAAGCCAGTCGCAAGGAGGCGGCCAGCGGTGCTGAAGGCAAGGAAGCTCTGGCCGTACGAACCGCAACTGCACTCTCGAACGCAACAGGCGTGAACGTCGATAATGAAATGGCGTTGTTGCTCGATCTCGAAAATGCCTACGAAGCCTCAGCGCGGCTCATCTCAATCATCGACGAAATGCTCTCTACGCTGATGCAGGCGACCCGGTAGAAAGACCGACCATGAAAACCTCCTTCATCTCATCGCTGGCTATGTCGCAATCACTGCGGTACCAGACCATGCGCATGCAGGCTGAGCTGGCTGAAAGACTGAAGGAGTCGCAAACCGGACGGCATGCTGATGTTGGCGTTGCCCTTGGTGCCCATGCCGGCCGCAACCTTTCGATGACTCGTAACATTGACCGCCTCAACGGGCTTGTCGACGCCAACGCGATTGCCGCCAACCGTCTTTCAGCAACACAAAATGCTATGACGCAAATTGGCGATCTCGGGCAAAGCCTGCTTGCCTCGTTGACCGCAGCAAAATCTGATATCGACCAGGTCTCGGTTTCCCAGGCAGAAGCCGAGCGCGTGTTGAGGTCGATCACCGGCATACTCAACACCAATCTCAATGGTGAGTATCTGTTCGCTGGCATCAACACCGACGTCAAGCCGATGTCCGACTTCCACGACCCGGCTTCGCCAGCCAAAGCCGCCTTTGATGCAGCCTTTATGGCCAAGTTCGGCTTCAGTCAGAACGACCCGGCAGCGGCGAATATCACCGCAGCCGACATGGACGACTTCCTCACCAATTTTGTGGAACCCCAGTTCGTCGGAGTGGGTTGGGAGACCAACTGGTCCAGCGCCTCCAGCCAGAAGATTACCAGCCGTATCACCCTGAATGAAACCGCGGAGACATCTCTGACGGCCAATGAGAGCGGCATCCGTAAGCTGGCTATGGTTGCGACCACGATTTCCGATCTCCTCAACGGCCCGCTCGGTGGCGAAGCGCGCACGGTACTTTACGATAGGGCGCTCACGCTTGTTGGGGAAGCCGTTGCCGAGATCGCAAATGCGCAGGCTCAGGCCGGGATTGTCGAAAACCGGGTCTCAGCAGCCAGCGAGCGGCTTTCCACACAGGTTGATTTGTTCAAGACGCTCATCAAGGACAGCGAAGGCATAGATCCTTACGAGGCTGCGACGCGGGTCAACGATCTGAGAGCCCAGCTCGACGCCTCCTACGCACTGACCGCACGCCTGCAGCAGCTCAGCATCTTGAACTATCTGCGATAACCGACAGACAGCCGGAACCAAACGAACGGGAAGCACATGTACCAGTTTTCCTACAGCGAAGTTCAGACAGACTCGCTCGCCGACGCCCGAGATCGGGAGGAACAGGTTCTGAGCCGTTCGATCGATCTTCTTCAGGCCGCGCGCGACAAGGGCCCGAACTCGCAGGAAGCCGTCGAGGCAATCCACTTCATGATCCGCGTCTGGACTGCCTTCATCGACGATTTAGGCAATCCGGAAAACGAGCTACCCAAAGAGCTCCGAGCCAATCTTATTTCAATCGGCTTATGGCTGCTGCGCGAGGGAGAAGAGGTGCGTCAGGGACGATCGCAGAACCTTGATGGTCTTATCGAGGTGTCGCAGATCATCCGCGACGGCATTCAGCAATGAGCACTTTAAAAATATCACTCAAAGCGAACGAGAAGATCTATGTCAACGGCGCTGTCATCAAGACAGACCGCAAAGTCACGCTCGAGTTCCTGAACAATGTACAATTCCTCCTCGAGAACCACGTTCTTCAGGCAGAAGATGCGCACACGCCGCTGCGTCAATTGTACTTCACCGTGCAGATAATGCTGATCACGCCAGACAATGCAGACGACGCGCGTCAGCTCTTCGCTCAGTTGCTCCCCCGGCTTTTGAACAGCTTTACAAGCGAGCGCATTCGGGCCGGCTTGAAGCATGTGGAAGAACTCGTATCGAACGGCCAGGTGTATGATGCTCTGAAGGAAATCCGTGCGCTCTATCCCGTTGAAGACGAGATTATGACGCAAAGCACGCAATCCACCACCAGCGAGCCCGTCACCGCCCTTGCAGGAGAGTAAGCTATGAACGTGGAAGCAGCATCAGGCGCCCAGACCTACAATAACGGCACCCAGCAGACCGCAGCACCCCAGACCGTCGATTACCAGGCATTCCTTCGCCTTCTGGTCGCGGAGATGAAAAACCAGGATCCCACCAGCCCGATGGAATCCACCGATTATGTGGCACAGCTTGCCACGTTCTCGCAGGTCGAGCAGTCGGTGCAGGCAAATGCCAAGCTCGACCAGATCCTGCAGGCTTCCGCCCTTGCCCAGGCCGGCAGCCTAGTGGGCCGGGAAATCACTTCCGCCGATGGCGAAACCACCGGCAAGGTGGCCGAGGTGCGCCTGTATAGCGATGGCGTCATGGCCATTCTCGAAAGCGGCGACAAAATCCCTGTCGGACCGGGTGTCGTGATCCGCTGAACGATGAACGAAGCCGACGCTCTCGATATTGTTCAGTATGCCATCTGGACAGTTCTGGTCGCCTCCAGCCCGGCGGTGATTGTCGCCATGGTGGTCGGCGTCGGGATCGCGCTCGTACAGGCGCTGACACAGGTGCAGGAAATCACCCTCACCTTCGTTCCCAAGATCGTGGCGATCCTCGTCGCTGTCGCCTTCTCCGCACCCTTCGTCGCATCGCAGATTTCCGGTTTCAGCAACGTCATTTTCCAGCGCATTGAAGGCGGCTTCTGAAGCTTTTTCAGCCCCTCTCCTCTTTCACGCAAGCTTGAGACGCTAGCTTCCACACACGGACGTGCAAACGCGTCCTGAATTGAGTGGGAATACCGGCATGGCGTTAAGCGAAGCAATCACAGGTGCAGAGACCAGAAAGCACGGCCGCGACATCGGCTTTGCCATCGGCATCGTCATCATTCTGGCTGTTCTCTTTCTGCCCATTCCAGCATTCCTGATCGACGTCGGCCTCGCTTTTTCCATAGCGCTTTCTGTGCTGATCCTCATGGTCGCGCTATGGATTCAAAGGCCACTGGATTTCTCCTCCTTCCCCACCATCCTGCTTATCGCAACGATGCTGCGCCTCTCGCTCAACATCGCCACGACCCGCGTGATCCTGTCCGAAGGTCATGAAGGAGCCAACGCGGCCGGCTATGTGATCGGTGGCTTCTCGCGCATGGTGATGAGCGGTGATTTCGTCATCGGCCTGATCGTCTTCATGATCCTGGTGGTGGTCAACTTCGTCGTGATCACCAAGGGTTCGACGCGTATCGCCGAAGTCGGCGCCCGTTTTACCCTGGATGCCATTCCCGGCAAGCAGATGTCGATCGACGCCGATCTTTCTGCTGGTACGATCGACGACAAGGAAGCTCAGCGTCGTCGCGCCGAACTTGAAGAGGAAAGCTCCTTCTTCGGCGCGATGGACGGCGCTTCGAAATTCGTGCGCGGCGATGCGATCGCTGGCCTCATCATCACCGCCATCAACATCGTCGGCGGCATCGCCATCGGATATGCACGCCACGATATGAGTATCGGCGAAGCGGCAGATGTCTTCACCAAGCTTTCTGTCGGCGACGGCCTGGTGTCGCAAATCCCCGCACTCATCGTCTCTCTTGCGGCGGGTCTGCTGGTCTCCAAGGGCGGCACGCGCGGTTCTGCCGATCAGGCGGTGTTCGGACAGCTCAGCGCCTACCCGCGTGCGCTCTTCGTTGCCGCGATGCTCTTGACCGTGCTCGGCCTCGTTCCCGGGCTCCCCTTCCTTCCCTTCGTCGCACTGGCCGGCATCATGGGCGGTATAGGCTACGCCTTGCCACGGCGTGCCCGACAGCGGCGTGAAAAAGAGAATGAAGCACAACGACAGGAACAGCTCTCCCAGGAAGAGGAGGAGCGCAACTCCGTCAAATCTTCACTCAAAACGGCCGAGATCGAACTCCTCATCGGCAAACAGCTTTCGACGCGGCTTCTGGCATCGCATCAGGAGCTCGCCTATCGCATGGGCAAAATGCGCAAGAAGTTCGCCGCTCAGTACGGTTTTGTGGTGCCCGAAGTACGCCTGACCGACGACTACTCCATTCCGCCCAAGAGTTACCGCATCAAGATCCACGGCACCGTGGTGACGGAATATCAGATGCGCGTGGGAGAGCTTCTGGTGCTCGTCGGGAATAACCGCATGCCGGACATGCCCGGTGAGGAAGTAAAGGAACCTGCGTTCGGTATGCGCGCCTTCTCAGTGCCGGAAATGTTTGCCGACGACCTGAAGCGCGAGCGCTATGCCTTCGCCGACAACATGTCGGTGCTGCTCACCCATCTGAGCGAAGTCATCCGCAACAACCTGCCGCAGCTCCTCTCCTACAAGGACATGAAGGCGCTGATTGAACGGCTCGACCCCGAGTACCGCAAGCTTGCTGATGAAATCTGCTCCTCCCACATCACCTATCCCGGCCTGCAGGCGGTGCTGAAACTGCTCCTGGCCGAGCGCGTCTCGATCCGCAACCTGCACCTGATCATCGAGGCGATTGCGGAGATTGCCCCGCATATCCGCCGCACCGAGCAGATCGTGGAGCATGTGCGCATTCGGATGGCGCAGCAGATCTGCGGAGATCTGACTGAAGGCAACACGCTCAAGGTCCTTAGGCTCGGCGGCCGCTGGGACCTTGCCTTCCACCAGGCGCTCAAGCGCGATGCCAAGGGCGAAATCCGCGAGTTCGATATCGACCCGCGCCAGCTCGAGGAGTTCGGGCAGGAAGCCAGCACCGCCATTCGCAAACACCTCGATGCCGGCGAACGCTTCGTTCTCGTCACAGCGCCAGAGGCACGCCCCTATGTGCGCATGATCACCGAGCGGCTCTTCCCCACGCTTCCCGTGCTCAGCCATGTGGAAATGGCGAAAGGGGTCGACCTCAGCGTATTGGGCTCGATCTCCTGATGACCGGTTCCGGTCTCCAGGGACTGATCCCCCGATTGATTACGGCGTTGACGTGAGCCCATGCTGGAAACCCCGCTCCTGGCCGCCTTTCTTGCTTTCTGCCGCATTGGCGGCTGCTTCCTCTTTATGCCGGGGCTTTCAAGCGTTCGTGTGCCGATGCAGGTCCGCCTGTTCGCAGCCGTCGCGGCCACATTGGCCCTGCTGGCGCATCTATGGGACCTGATCACGCCACATGTGTCCAATGAACCTGGGCCCCTCTTCCTGCTGATCGCCTCCGAACTGGCCATTGGAGCGCTGATTGGTCTCATCGCCCGCTTTTATGTGCTGTCGCTGCAGTTTATCGGCACATCCATGGCAATGTTTTCCGGCTTCGGTATGGCCGCGGGTGGTACGGCCATTGAAGAGGCCGAGGCCCAGCCACCCCTGACGGCATTCATTTCACTGTCTGCTCTGATGTTGCTTTTCGTTCTTGATTTTCATCATCAGATCATCCGCGCACTTGTGGTCTCCTATGAGCTGGCCCCGATTGAGAGCCTGTTCGATCCGCAATCGGCCCTGACCGATATTACCGACACGCTGTCCGATGCCTTCTTCGTGATGATCCGGCTTGGCAGCCCGTTTCTGGCCTATGCAATCCTGGTGAACCTCGCGATTGGCTTCATCAACAAGCTTACGCCCCAAATCCCGATCTACTTCATTTCCCTGCCGTTCGTAATCGCCGGAGGCATCATTCTACTCTATTTCGCCATTCCCTCATTGCTCGGCCTGTTTGCCGAGGGCTTCTTCCCAATCTTCGAAGGTCGCTAGCGATGCCGACACCCCGTCAGAAGCGCCTGCAGAAACTGGTTATGGTCATGCAGCGCCTCAAGGATTTTCATCAGGCCCAACACGCCGCGCACATGGCCGAGGCCGCCGTCGCACACGAAGAGGCAAAAGCCATAACCGAAACGCTCGATGCCGGATCGGCCATAACCGCCCTGTTTCCTGAACTCTATCACCGTCGCGTCGCCAGTGCGCTCGAACGCAGCCGCACAAGCACCGAGCGCGCCAGGCAGGAAGCACAGCGCCTCTTGCAGGCTGATGCACGCGGCAATGCGCTCGCGCGAGCCTATCGCGAAGCCACAGATCTCTCCGAGCGGAGTGCTGCTGACAGGGAACGTCTTGAGTTCATCGAGCGGAGCAAACCCGTCGAGACTTAAGCCTCCCACAAGCTTGTTCTGGGAAGATGCTGCCTACGAAACGAATGATGGAGGACGCCTTGGCGATATCGCCTCCCGGCGACATTGTCCTGAACGTCGCGCGCGCCGCCGACCCCGCCAAAGCTGCAGCTGCAAAAGAGCGGCTCCAGGCGAAATCCGGTGTGACCGCAAGTTTCTCGGCAGTGTTCGACAGCAATTCCGTCCAGACTTCGAAGGCCAGCGCAAACGCGCCTTCCGATGTCGAAAAGAAATTTGAGGCGATGGTGCTGCAGAACTTTATGCAGTCCCTTCTGCCTGAGGAGACATCTGCCGTCTACGGCGAGGGTCTCGCGGGTGAAATGTGGCGCTCCATGCTGGCCCAGCAACTGAGCGAGACGCTGGCAGAAAAGGGCGGCATCGGCATCGCGCGCAATGTCTTGCGCGACTATACGGTGGAAAATGAAAAGCCCGTGCCGATAGGCGCAGTCTCCCAAACACCTGAGCAGGAAGAGATCGGAAAACGCGCGCTTCTTTCCACTGCCATGGTCGAGGAAATTCAACGGGAAGCAGCCAAGACGCTAGGCGTGAACACGGCCCCGACCGGCGGCGACAAAGACAGCTGAAGTTCAGGAACGGAACAACCCCATGTATGATATGACCTCCGCAGCAAACTCCGACAATGCCTCCCTCATGTTGAACCAGCATGGTGGCGCAAGCGCTTTGGCGATCATGCGGCGCATTGAGGAAACCATCGATGCGGAAACCGCGGCAATCCGCAACGACCCCGCCTTCGACCTCAAGGCTTCCAACGCCCGCAAAAGCCGGCACCTCTACGAGCTGACCCGGGCACTCAAAGGCGCCAATGAGGCGGGGCTGGCCGATGCGCACCGGGATGCTCTCATTCGCCTGCGCGACAAGCTCGCCGACAACGAGGCCACCATTCGGGCTCACATGGGTGCGGTCAACGAAGTTGCCGATCTTCTGCAAGACGCCATCCAGCGCGCACAGACAGACGGCACCTACTCGCAGCAGGAATTCGGACAGGCCTCACCGGCATGATCAAATTCGTTTTTGCCGCGCTCTGGATCTGTGCCGTCACGGTTGGAACGATGCTCTATTCGTTCCAGTTCTCGCAGGCCAAGATCAGTGCAGAGCCACCACCCGCATTTTTCGGTGGCCTCGACTATGTGAGCACCGATGTCATCTCTGTGCCGGTGATCAAGGCCGGGGTGGTGGATGGTTATTTTCTGACCCGCCTCTCCTACTCCGTGGATTCGAAGAAACTGCCCGCCCTCAGCATCCCTGTCCAGACGATGCTGGTCGATGAAATTTATTCCCACCTCTATGCAAACCCCGCGATTGACTACACAAGCAAAGAGGGCTTCGACGTTGTAGCTTTCCGGGATGGGCTTCGCGACAGCATCAACGAGCGCGTCGGCGATAAGCTCATCCACGAGGTATTCATCGAGCAGGCCGAATATTTGTCGAAGAGCGAGATCCGCGACAAGACTGCCCGCAGCAGGCTCGGACCGGCAGAAGCCGCGCCCGCACCCAAGAAGAGCGCTCACTAAGCCTAGCGGGGGTGGGCATGGCAGATAATCTCCGGACGCATCCTTCTCCATTGCATTGAACAGAGAGACAAGCTCTCACATCCCGCTTGAGCTTCCCCCGACTTGTTGTGAGATATGCGATCGCCGAGCCGAAGAAGGCTTTGGCGGTGAAGAAATACATATGAACCATAATATTTATTGATTTTAGCAATCAGACAAAGCCATATACGAAAAGTAGAAGTATTAAATAATATTATTTATAAAACTTATATCCATAAACATAATATACAAAAACCTCATTCTATGTGAACTTTTGTATCCAAACGCCTCATTCTTGTCCAAAATGGATCTGTTTAATGTGGATATAGGGCGTTGCCTTATACGGCCAACGTATGCAAACAGTCTTTTGCTACTTCGGTGGTCTCGCCAATTATCGGTCGAGATGCAAAGCACTGTTTCGACGATGCGGTTTATGCGGGCCGAAAGAGTATAGTTTGGAGATTTACAGTGAAGATGACCCAGCCTTCGGTCAATATATCCACCGGAAACCCCGGGAATGAATATCTTGATGTTTTTGAGAGCCACGCTCAGAGCCCCTGTTTACCGCTTCTGGCGACCGCCATCGGCTACAAGCTGCGCCGGGCGCAACTTGTCGTATTTCAGGATTTCCAGAAGTCCTTTGCCTGCGTGAAGCTGCGACCAACCGAATTTGCAGTCTTGTCTCTGATTGCCGCCAATCCGGGCCAAAAGCAAACAGAGGTGGCGGAGCAGTTGGGCATCAAGCGCGCCAATTTCGTTGCACTCATGGATTGCCTTGAGACCCGCGGTCTGGCTGAGCGTCGCAAAGGCGACATCGACCGCCGGTCACATTCCCTGCACCTCACTGCAAAGGGCTCCGATTTCGTTTCTGAGATCTCGAA
The DNA here is from genome assembly GCF_057196525.1 of Nitratireductor sp. ATLC21. Lineage (NCBI taxonomy): Bacteria > Pseudomonadati > Pseudomonadota > Alphaproteobacteria > Hyphomicrobiales > Phyllobacteriaceae > Nitratireductor > Nitratireductor sp. ATLC21. The sequence continues at coordinate 1,328,700 of NZ_JBXUOU010000001.1, forward strand.
ATTGTGGGCTCAGCATGAGAAGCGGATCATTGAAAGACTAGGGGGAGAAGACAATAGAGATGCTCTGATCGCACTTCTCGACCGCCTGCTTGTCGGCAAGAAACGAGCGCCAATACCACGACGTTGACGGCAAGAAAGACGTTGACGTAAACGTCAAGTATAACCTACTGTCCGCCAGCGGCAGACTGCACCCGACATGTGCTATTGCCAACCGAATGACAACACAACGCAGATGCGCATACAGGGAGAATCCATATGGGGATGGACGCAATTGCCGATAAAGTGAAGGCCCGCGTGGCGGCTTCGGATTTCAGCCGTTCGGTCAAGTTTGACTGTGGAGATGACGGTGTCATCGTGGTGGATGGCAGCGCTGTTTCTACTGAAGATGGTCAGGCCGATTGCGTCATCAGCTTGTCCAAAGACGATCTGGAAGCAATGATATCGGGCGACCTCGACCCAACAGCTGCATTCATGCAGGGAAAACTCAAGGTTGATGGCGACATGTCTGTCGCCATGCAGCTGAGCCAGATCTTGTAACGCACTCCCCTGAGCTGGAGACGCATAAGCTCTGAGAAAAGATTTGCCGGAGCGGATCGCAAATCCTGTGCGATCCGCTCCGGCATCATCAAGCAACCAGACTGCGCCTAGCTGCTTTCCGTCCGGTGGGACAAAGCGTGCCGCTCGCGTGCGCCATCGCGCCCGTTGTAAGCTCCAACGCCAAAAACCTGTGGGCCTCGTATGGGCCGGGCATGGAAATCCCCCCTGTCAGGTCGGACGTGAAACCAAAGCGGCCATAATAGCCGGCATCACCGACGAGCAGGATAGCCTGATGCTCCAGCCGACGCGCCTCTGCAATCGCATGGCGCATCAGCGCAGCGCCAATCCCCTGCCCGGCGAACTCTCTTTCAACTGCTAGCGGTCCGAGAAGAAGCGCATTGGCGCCAGCATCGCCCAGGCGAACGTTCCAGAGGCGGACAGAGCCGATCATACGACCGCCCAAGTCACGCGCAACGAACGCCAAACCTTCCGCCGGCAAACGACCGCGGCGCAGCTTCTCCGAAGATTTTGACTTGCGCCGAGGGCCCATGACGCGATCCAGCAGAGCCTCCCGCTCGGCCGCATCACCAGCCTTTTCGCAAAGAATCGAGATGGCAGGCGCACATGCGCTGCCGAAAACAGCCTGTTCCATAAGCCTGATCCTGAAATCCGGAAAACCCGGCCCGCGCTGCAGCGCGCGGGCAACACAGTCTAGGTCAGATCACATAGGATCGGAGCGGCTCGAAACCGTTGAAAGCCACCGATGCATAGGTCGTGGTGTATGCACCCGTGCCCTCGATCAGCACCTCATCGCCTATGGTCAGCGACAGCGGCAGCGGATAAGGGGTCTTCTCATACATCACATCGGCGGAATCACAGGTCGGACCAGCGAGCACGCATGGCGCCGTTTCGCTGCCGTCGTGACGCGTCACGAGTGGGTAGCGGATCGCCTCGTCCATGGTCTCGGCCAGACCGCCAAACTTGCCGATATCAAGATAGACCCAGCGGACATTGTCGTTGTCCGCCTTTTTGGAGATCAGCACCACTTCCGACTTGATGACACCTGCATTGCCCACCATGCCGCGCCCTGGCTCGATAATCGTTTCGGGAATGCGGTTGCCGAAATGCTTGCGAAGCGCTGAAAAGATCGCCTGGCCGTAAGCCTGAGCGGCTGGCACATCCCGCAGGTAACGCGTCGGGAAGCCGCCACCCATATTGACCATGCGCAGCACAATACCTTCGTCGGCCAGCGCACCAAAAACACCACGCGCGTCAGCCAGTGCACGATCCCAAGCGTCGAGATCGGTTTGCTGCGAACCAACGTGAAAGGAAACCCCGTAGGGGTCCAGACCGAGGGCGCGGGCATGGCGCAGGACGTTGACAGCCATGGCCGGTACACAGCCAAACTTGCGCGACAGTGGCCACTCGGCCCCGGCGCCATCCGTCAGGACACGGCAGAACACTTTGCTACCGGGTGCAACACGAGCGATTTTTTCCACCTCTTCCTCGCAATCGACCGCGAACAGGCGGATGCCCAGTTCATAGGCACGCGCGATATCGCGCTCCTTCTTGATCGTGTTGCCATAGGAGATGCGGTCTGCAGTCGCGCCAGCATTCATCGCCATCTCGATCTCGGCCACCGAAGCCGTGTCGAAGCTGGAGCCCAACTGAGCAAGAAGACGCAGGATTTCCGGTGCCGGGTTGGCCTTCACCGCATAGTAGATCCGGGAATCAGGCAGTGCCTTTTCGAAGGCGCAAAAATTGTCGCGCACCACGTCGAGATCAACGACGAGGCAGGGCCCCTCGGGACGTCGGGTGGCGAGGAAATCGAGAATACGCTGGGTGGCCATTGTGTCTCTCCAATCGCGGCTTTCAGACCGCGTTACCGAAGCTTCGAACTGCGAAAGCGAACCTTGCTTCCGCGGTGGACAAAGGGCGCGGCATGCGCACACGGGAGCCGGCAGGTGGAGAGCACCGGAACCAGGTCATGCGATAACGCGCTACGATGCATTCCCGCCTCGCGGCGAAGATGCGCTTTGTCTGCCTCAGCTTTGGATGGGAGATCCCAACCGCACTGCCGGCAATGAAGGTGTGCCTCTTCAGTAACCCCGGCTTTTGGACAGCCGGCAGACACCAGAAAGGCCCGCACCGTCGTTGCTTCAAGATGTCCTCGGTTTGATGGTTGGCCATCAGACCGACTGGAGCGGTTAGGTCCAGGTACCGTACCGGTTTCCTCGCCATTTTCGAGGCCCGGCGGACACCCACAGGCACGTGCGACTTTGGGCAGCGCGGATATAGGCGCAACGGCTGTCACAATCAATGAAAAATTTTATGTCCTTGAAAAAAAGCGCGTGAATGCCGACCTTTGGCGCTCTGGGGCGATGAGGAAGACGATGATGATCAAGATGCGCGATACGCTGAACGCTTTCCTCGATTACCCAGACGCTTCTCCTCCTGCCAGTGGCGAGGGACCATTGGCGGGTCTGACGCTTGGTGTGAAAGATATCTTCGACGTGGCGGGATATCCGACCGGTGGCGGCAATCCGCGCCGCGCTGAGCATTTTCCCCGTGCCCAGAACACAGCACCCGCAATCCAGCAACTTCTTGATGCGGGCGCACGCTTCATTGGCAAGACACAAACCGATGAACTGACCTTCTCGATGATTGGGCAGAACGCCCACTACCCCGCTCCAGTCAATCGCGCCGCACCGCAACGTTTCACCGGTGGCTCTTCTTCCGGTTCGGCCGCAGCGGTGGCTGGCGGGTTGGCCGACATTGCCGCCGGTTCTGACACGAATGGCTCCATCCGCGCGCCCGCTTCCTATTGTGGCCTGATCGGTCTCCGCACGACGCACGGCCGCATCCCGCTCGAGGGAGCCATGCCCCTTGCCCCGTCTTTCGACACGTTTGGCTGGTTCTCCCGGGATGCAATTATCTATTCACGGGTCGGCGATGTGCTTCTTGGAAGCGATCCGCATAAGGACTGTCTCGTGCGCCCGGTCCGCATCTCGGATTTCGAGGCCCTTCTTTTCGCGGAGCAGGAGCGCTCGGTCTACGGCGCGATGTTTGCGTCGGTCATGCATCATTTCGACCGGGACGCTGCCTTCCTTGCTCTGCCTGGCTCCATGGACAGACTGTTCGAGTGCTTCCGTATTATCCAGGCTTTCGAGGCTTGGCAGGTGCATGGCGAGTTCATCCGCTCTGCAAACCCGCAACTCGGTCCCGGCGTTCACGAACGGTTCGAGTTTGGCAGCCGTCTGAGCGCGACGACGGTGGCCGAGGCGCGCGCTGAGCGCCATCGTTTTCAACAGGACTTTGCAGCACTCTTCGATCACGACATGGTGCTCGTCATGCCGACCCAGCCGACCGTGGCGCCGCTGAAAAACGCTACGCAGGAAGAGCTCGACCGATATCGAAGCCTTGCGCTGAAGCTTACGTCCATTGCCGGCCTACTGGGCTGGCCGCAGATCACCATCCCTCTCGGCCAGGTGCATGATGCCCCCTTCGGCATCTCACTGCTCGGGCCCGCCGGCAGCGACCGGCAGCTCATCCGCATCGCCGCCGACATCCTCTCTGGAAGCTGAAGGAAACTCTCGTGGACACACTCAGCCGCATGCGCGCATTCGTCGATGTAGTCGAGGCCGAAGGCTTTTCCGCCGCCGCGCGAAAGGTCGGAAAATCGAAGGCGCTTTTGTCGAAATATGTCCGCGAGCTGGAAGACGAACTGGGCGCCCTTCTGCTCAACCGCACCACAAGGCAGTTGTCCCTCACGGAAGCCGGCCACACCTATTTCGCCCGCGCCGTTGAACTGTTGCGTGATGTCGAGGACCTTGCCGAGGCGGTGCGCGATTCTTCAGGAGATGTCCGCGGCAGGATAAAGCTCTCCGCACCCCGTACATTTGCCGATGCTCCCATCGGTCAATCACTCATCGATTTCGCCAGCGCGCACCCGGACGTCACGCTCGAAATCAATCTCGACGACCGTTTCGTGGACCTCGTCGAAGAGGGGTTCGATCTTGCGATTCGCATCACCAAGCTCGCCGACTCTTCGCTGATCGCCAAGCGGCTGGCCCCCTTCCGCGTAGTGCTTTGCGCGTCCCCTGAGTTAATCTCCCGTCATGGTGAACCAGGCACGCCGCAAGAGCTCACCCATTTACCCTGTATTGTAGACACCAACAGTCGCTACCGTCAGAATTGGCCGTTCCGCCTGGAAGATGGCACAACCGTCAATGTCCCGGTCACCGGGCGCCTGGAGGTAAACAGCCCCATGGCGGCCAGAGCAGCGGCTTTGTCCGGCCTGGGTTTCGCCATCCTGCCGGACTTCATCGCGGATCCGGAAATCAGTGCCGGTCGTCTGGTCCCCCTGCTCGAGCAAAACAGCTTCGACGGCGCCGGAATATACGCCATCTATCCGCATCGACGCTATTTGCCTGCAAAAGTCCGCGCGTTTGTGGACTTTCTCGCCCAGTGGCTGAAAGAAAATTATCCCAACAAATAACAGCGCGTCCAATTTCCGCCCGTTTCGTGTACATAACAGCAAAGACGATCTGGGAGCAGGACTGTTGGGTATGCCGATTCGCAGGAATTACACGTTTGGAACCGGCACCACGCTTCTTGCCCTTCTCTTCGCCGTTCCCGCCCTTGCTCATCCACACGTGTTTGCCGAAGCTCGGCTCGACGTGAATGTCGATGACGCTGGAAACGTATCGTCCCTCCATCACGTCTGGCGTTTCGACGACCTTTTCTCCAGCACGGTTCTGGTCGAGTTCGACAAGAACCAGGACCTCGCGCTCGATCAGGCGGAACTCGAAGAGGTTGCAGGCGTCGTTCACGGGTCGCTTGCCGATTTCAATTATTTCCAGTTGGTCACGCGGGACGGCAAGGATGTCCCCATGCAAGCCCCCGACCGACTTGTCGCCGACTTCGTCGACAATCAGCTCATCATCCTGTTTGAATCCGCACCCGAAGCGCCCCTTCCCCTTAGCGGTGAAATTCATTTTGGTGTTTACGACCCCACCTTCTACACAGCCATCGATTTCGTTGAAGACAGCTACATGACCGTCAACAATCTTCCGGCTGGCTGCACCCGCAGCGTCATTCGCCCGGATCCTGATGAAGCGATCGCCCAGAATCAGCAGACGCTGACAGAAGCTTTTTTCAACGATCCAACCGGCAATGACATGAGTCAGATCTTTGCTACCCGCCTGGAGCTAATCTGCAGCAAGGATAGCTGAACCATGCTCCGATTCCGCCACGTCGCTGCCGCCTCTGCAATCCTTCTTCTGATCTGCAGCGCGGCCTTGGCCCAAAGCTCGCTCGGCATTGGAGCGGCCGAACCGGCGATCAACCCGACCGGCCCGTTTGCTGGCACCCTGCAATGGATCAACGCACAGCAGCAGGCATTTTATCGCACTCTGACCGGCGCCTTGAAGGCGATGCGTGAAGATGGCAGCAAGCTCTGGGTGCTTATCGGCCTTTCATTCGCTTATGGCGTTTTCCACGCAGCCGGACCTGGACACGGCAAAGCCGTCATTTCCTCCTACATGCTCGCCAATGAGGTGGCATTGCGCCGCGGCGTCATTCTCTCTTTCGCCTCAGCACTGCTTCAAGGCGCAACCGCCATCATTCTGATGGGTGTCGTCTTTCTCGCGTTGCGTGGGACGTCGATCTCCATGACCGATGCGGCATGGTTTCTTGAAACTGTAAGCTTCGGGCTGATCGCGGCTTTCGGTGCCTGGCTCCTCTGGCGCAAGCTCACAGGCCTCATCCGCACCCGTGTCCCCGCCCCGCAACCCATGCACAGCCTTTCGGCGGCCCATGTCCATGAACACACTCCCCACCATGTTCATGCGCATGATTGTGATCATCACCACCACTCCACCTGCGGTCACGAGCATCATCATCACGTGCATGAACACGCATGTGGACATGACCTTGATCACGGGCACGGGCACGAAGCTGCACACGATCACGACTCTGATGCGGTCTGCCCCAGCTGCGGCCATTCTCACGCCCCGGACCCCGCCCTGCTGACGGGAGAACGTTTTGACTGGAAAACCGCAGGCTCTGCCATCGCCGCCGTGGGCATACGCCCCTGCTCCGGTGCACTGATCGTGCTCACCTTTGCATTTCTGAACAGCCTCTGGCTTGGTGGCATTCTATCGGTGATTGCCATGTCGATCGGAACGGCGATCACCGTTTCGGTGCTGGCGACCCTCGCCGTTACGGCGAAGAACTGGGCAGTGGCCTTGTCGGGCGGCAACCGCGCGAGCAACCACATTCACACTGCGATAGAGATCGGGGGCGCCGCCCTTGTTATGCTTCTGGGCCTGACCCTCCTGGCAGCAAGCCTTGCCGCCTGAGTGGCTAGCCGGATCAGTTGCGTTTCCGCTGAGCGCGGGCGCGCAACCAGAAGACCATGAAGAATGCCAGCACGAAAAGAACAGCGACGACGCCTGCAATCCAGGGCGAATAGGCACCGATGGCGAGCATGATGCGCGGCATCAGATAGGCCACGACACCAAAACCCATGAGGATGAGCGCGGCTGCGATCGCCGCCTTGCGATTTTCCGACAAAGGACCCTGCCTGTCTGCTCGCCGAGCTCCAGGGTCAGTCCCTGAAAGCTTCCAGCCTTTTCTTCTGACGGCCTTCCTTATCGAAGTTGGCTGGATCAAGCCATGCGTCAAATGCACTTTTTAGCGCCGGCCACTCGCTGTCGAGTATCGAGTACCAGGCCGTGTCGCGGTTCTCGCTCTTTACGATCATATGCTGACGGAAGACGCCTTCAAACTTGAAACCGAACCGCTCTGCGGCGCGACGCGAGGGCAGATTGGCATTGTTGCACTTCCATTCGAAGCGCCTGTACCCCAGATCATCAAAGACGTAGCTGGCAAAAAGATAGAGCGCCTCGGTCGCCCGCACGCTGCGCGATATCCCCGGTCCCCAATAAATGTTTCCAGCCTCTATAACACCATTGGCCCGGTCGATACGCATCAGTGCCTGCCGGCCGCCGACATGTCCTGTCGCCCTGTCGATCACTGCGTAGAAAAACGGATCGGCGCTCTTGGCCGCCGTTTCAAGCCAGGGCCTGAACGCCTCCTCGCTTTCCGGCGGATATTCTGCCAGCCAGCGAAATCGCTCATCCGCATCGGCAACCGTGGATACGGCATAAAGACCATTGCCATGGAGCACCGGATCAAGGGGCTCGAGCCTGACGTTACGTCCCTCAAGCACCTTGCGTTCCGGGCGCGGTCTGGTGCTCCATTTGATGAGATCGGTCTGCATACGGATGTTCTCCAGCCTTGCCCGGGCTTTGCCCAGCCTTGTCATTGTTCTGCAAAGCATGGTGGCGCGCCGCACGAAAGGCCCAGCAGGACATGCAGACCTGCGCCAGACAGCACTCGAGCATGGATAGAGAGGAGAATGAAAACGGACGAGGCGGCCACTGGTCGGCCGCCCCGTTTCGAACCGTGCTTGGGAGGAGGAAAGCCGATCCGACAGTCAGAATCCTAACTGCCCAATCGTTAACGTTTACTTAACGAAATTCCTCAAATCGCAGTTACCTTGTCACGATCTCAGGCCCCATAAGGCTGTATGGCAGCCATGTTGACATAACCGGCATATAGGTAACCAGTATCAGGAAGATAAACAGAACCGCCACGAATGGTGCCGCCGCACGCACCACCTGGATCAAGCTCATGCCGGTTATGCCGCTTGTCACGAACAGATTGAGCCCGATTGGCGGCGTGATCATGCCGATTTCCATGTTCACCACCATGATGATGCCGAGGTGGACCGGATCCACACCCAGTTCCATAGCGATGGGGAACACAACTGGGGCAACGATAAGAAGAAGGCCTGATGGCTCCATGAACTGCCCTCCCAGAAGCAGAAGCAGATTCACGGCGATCAGGAAGGTAAACCAGGTGAAACCGGCATCGACCATGAGACCTGTGATGGCCTGGGGGATCCGTTCGGCCGTAAGCACATGGGCGAACAGAAGCGCGTTGACGATGATGAACATCAGCATGACCGTTGTGCGCGCAGCATCGACCGTCACTTTCCGTGTCTCTTCGTTGAAGAAGGCGCGCAGGAAATTCCGTCCCATCAGGCTCAGATTGCGCCGCCAGATCGGCAGGCTCGCCGAAAGCAATCGCGGCAGTGCCGCGGGCCCATCCCCGCTGCGCCACACTGCATAAGCCACCATGGCCACCAGAGAGAGGACGACCCCGGTCACCGTACGCCCCTGCAGCGTCACCCCGTCCCAGTCCGCTGTCAGGAAAAAGCTCAAAATCATCCAGACAAAGAAGAATGCGAGCGCATAGACCGTGGCCGAAAATCCCACCCTTGCGCGCGGGCCATCTTCCTCCTTGACCCACCGCTCGTTCTTCATGGGTCCCATGTCGCGATAAACGAACAAGGCCACCGCGAAGGAATACACTGCGGCAACGGCAGCCGCTTCGGTCGGCGTGAAAACTCCGCCATAAATGCCGCCGAGAATGATGATGATCAAAAAAAGGCCCCAGCCCGCCTCCTTGCCGCCCTCGACGATCTCGTGAAAGCCTTTCCATTCCTCGGCCGGGAGGTTGCGGACCCGTGCCATCACATAGATGGCAACCATCAGCATCAGACCTGCAACGAGCCCGGGCACTACACCGGCCAGAAACATCCGCCCCACAGACACATCCGTGGCCGCCGAATAAACGACCATCACGATGGACGGCGGTATCAGAATGCCAAGGGTGCCCGCATTGGCGATGATGCCGGCCGCAAACTCCTTGGAGTATCCAACCTGCCGCATACCGGCGATGGCTATTGTACCAATCGCAACCACCGTTGCCGGCGACGAACCGGAAAGGGCGGCAAACATCATGCATGCCAGCACAGACGCCATTGCCAGACCGCCGCGAAAATGGCCGACGGAAGCGATGGCGAACCGGATGATGCGTCGCGCAACGCCACCCGTCGACATGAAGGCGGACGCCAGAATGAAGAACGGAATCGCCAGAAGCGTGTAGTTCTGCGAAGCCGTGAAAAGCTGAAGCGCCACCGAGGAGATGGAATCGCTGGAAAAGAACGCGATGATGATAAGCGACGAGAGCCCCAGGGCCACCGCAACCGGCACCCCGAGGAACAGGAGGAGCAAAACGAGGACGAAAAGAATGGCCGGTTCCATCGCCGCTACTCCTTCAGGGCATCTTTGTTTTCGGCGACGAGATCTTCTGCTTCGTGGCCGGCAATGATCAGGTCGCGCTCGCCCTTGGCGATACCCACCACGCCCTCAAGAGCGCGAAATGCGAGGAGGGCGAGCCCCACGGGCAACATGAGATAGGCCACCCAACGCTGAACGCGATCCTGCAGTCCGAACGCCTCCTGCATCCAGAGCGGGTAGCGGAGATCGTCGAGCCCGGTGCCCCGGTCAAACATGAATTTCCAGTATCCGATAGCGCCGGTCTGGCGCCAATTGGTGGACACATCGGCCCCCACGAGCGTCATCCAACCCGCGTAGAGAAGAATGAAGGCGTAAAGGAAAACACAGACAGCGCCGAAAATCGCCACCGCCTTGAAAAGCCGGGAAGGAAGCAGCCGAATGAAAGCATCGACCCCCAGATGGATGCCGTTCTTCACGCCATAACTCATCCCGAACAGGATCATCCACGCAAACAGGATGCGTGTGAACTCCAGAGCCCCACCCCATCCGCTGTTGAAGCCGTATCTGGCAATAACCTGGGTGAAAGAGACAAATGTGATCGCCGCCAGAAGTATGGCAAGCACATTCTCCTCAAACCGCCCGACCGCATCGGGAAAACGCCGTTCCAGGAGGAACATGACGGCCACGATTGCGACAAGCCCGAGCGCTGGCCATAACAGAACCATGATTTCCCTCCCGAAGATCGCCTGCCACAAGACCGCCCGCACACGGCGGACGGCCCTGCATAACGCGACGAGGGGAGACGTCGCGTCGGGAAAGACTGAAACCTCAGGAGCCGCTTGCGGCAGCTGAATCAATCAGTTCTTTGCCTATATCGCCTTCGAATTTTGCCCAGACGGGCTTCATGGTTTCGACCCATGTCGCGCGCTGCTCAGGGCTCAGTTCACGGATCGTGCCCCCGGCATCCAGAATGTTCTGGCGGCAAGTTCCTTCCTGATCGGCCACATTGGCGTTGGCGGTCTCGGTCACTTCCTGAACAATGGTAACGAACTGGTCGCGCACCGCCGGATCAAGCCCGTCCAGCCACTCCGTAGACGTCACGAGAAGATAGGCGAGAAGCTGATGATTGGTCTCAGTGATGCCGTCCTGCACCTCAAAGAATTTCTGCGTATAGATGTTGCACCAGCTGTTTTCCTGGCCGTCCACGACACCGGTCTGGAGCGCGCCATACACTTCCTTGAAAGCAAGTTTCTGCGCTGACGCGCCCATTGCCTCAATCATGGCAACGGCAACGTCGGACGTCTGAACGCGGAACTTTAGCCCCGCCGCATCCTTCGGCTCCAGAAGCGGCTTGCCGGCAGAAAACTGTTTCAGACCCGAAGACCAGAAACCAAGGCCCGTATAGCCTTCGTCTTCCATCACAGTCAGCAGGCCCTGTCCGTCATCTGACGTGGTGAACTTGTTCACCGCATCCAGTGTGGGAAACAGGAAAGGAAGATCGAACAGGCGATATTTGAGAGTGTAGGCCTCAAACTTCGCAAGCGAAGGAGCAGCCAGCTGAACATCGCCAAGAAGCAGGGCCTCCATCACCTTGTCGTCATCATAAAGGGTCGAATTCGGAAACACCTCCATACAGGCAGTTCCGTTCATTTCCTCGTTCACCCGGTCTGCCAGAAGCGTTGCCGCATCTCCCTTGGGATGGCCTTTTTCGGCAACCACGTGGCTGAACTTGATAACCATTTCGCCATCGTCGCACTGGGCTTGGGCCTGCCCTGCAAACATGGTCAGGGAAAGCGCCGAGACGGCACCGATCAGAAGTCGCATGGGGTCTCCTCCACTCCGCGGTCCGCAGTATGCTGCGGCCGAAAAATCGCGGCCTGTCACCGCCTGTTTCTTCTCTGGCAAGGCATGGGCGATCCTCCGCGCCCACGCGCCATTGCAAATGTATCCTGTGATACAGGCAGAGCGAAATCAAGCGAGACGGGAACTGCCAGCCCCTTTTCTCCCTTATGCTTTAGTCTGAGTATTCCCGCTCGTCTGCGATCACCTTGCCATCGCGTGGCAGGCTACCGGGTTCAGCCAGAACCACGCGCCCACCGATCTTGGTCACATCGCGCAGCGTCGTTTCGATGGCGTCGGCGTTGGGCGTGGCGCCGGCGAGCACCTCCACATGCAAGGTCATGGCATCGCTCGCGCCATCCCGTGTCACAACGAGCCGGGCCCTCTCAATCTCAGCATGCCTGCGGGTGAGTTCGGCGATCTGCTTGGGATCGACGAACATGCCCTTGACCTTCGTGCGTTGGTCAGCGCGCCCCATCCAGCCTTTGATCCTCATATTGGTCCGACCGCACGGACTTGTGCCGGGTAAAACCGCAGAAAGATCACCAGTGCCGAGACGCACCAGCGGATAGGACGGGTTAAGTGAGGTGACAACCACCTCGCCGATCTCACCCTCCGGAACCGGATCATCGGTTCCAGGACGCACGATTTCCACGATCAGGTTTTCATTCACGACCATGCCCGGCAGCGGTGCCCCGTCAGCCCCGGAGGTTTCATAGGCGATCACCCCAAACTCAGCCGTCGCATAGCACTGCAGCACGTGAATTCCCCGCGCACGATACGCTTCGCGCATGGCAGGAAACAGTGCTCCCCCGGAAACCAGGCCAATCCGGATCGACGAAAGGTCCCTGCCGTCGCGATCCGCCCGTTCGAGCATCATTTGCAGAAAATCCGGCGTTCCGGCATAGACATCCGGACGAAAGATCTCCGCTGCCTCCACCTGCATGTCCGTATTGCCTGTCCCCGCTGGGAATACGCTGCATCCAAGCGCACGCGCGCCCGTGTCGAGCACGAACCCGCCCGGTGTCATATGATAGGCGAACGCATTGTGAACCCGCGCTCCGGGCCGCACGCCGGCGGCGAAAAAGGCACGCGCGGCCTGCCAGGGGTCAGCACCTGCCCCTTGTATCTCCCAGATCGGCCCCGGGGACATGAAAACCCGCGCGCCCTCCAGCGCGTCAGGATCGACAAACCCGCCGAAAGGCGGAGTGGTCCTTTGACGATCCAGAAGCTCCGTTTTGCGCAGGACCGGCAGGCGCGCAAGGGCTGCGCGATCTACAATGCCGGAGAGATCGTGCCCCGAAAGCCAGTTCGCAAGCCCATCGGCCTTGGCCACGGCACCGTTCAGAAAATCCGGCAACCTTGAAAACAGGTCACGTTCGCGCTCGGCTGGGTCACGGATTTCCAGCGCGTCGAAATGCGGGGACATGGCTCCTCCCGAAGGGTTTTGACCATGTTATCGCAACAATCGCCGCCCGCGGGCAAGACCGACCAAGGTCATGCAGTGCAGTCGGTCAAAAACAAAACGAGGAAGGCAAGCCGTATGTCCCGGCTTCCCTTCATTGTGTTCGCAATCAGGAAACGCCAGAAGTGCGCGTCAGGACGAAATTCGTGCCATTGGCCAGCGTGCAGTTCATGCGGTCGCTCGATGCCAGAAGACATGTTGCTGAGGTCTGCCGCTGACTCTTCAACGAATAGAAGGAAAGATCGATGGTCTGCGCCCCACGATGCGAGTAGGATCCCTCCGTCAGGACCTCGCCGGTCTCCACGGCGCGCGAGCTGAAGCGACCGCCCTGAAGGGTCGACACGGCCACACCGTCCGTGCCCATCCACTGTCCTTCGACGCCGGTCTGGCGCGCTGCGCGCTGCCCACCACCGTCTGGCATACCCGTCTGGCAGCCGGCCACCGCAAGAGCTGAAACGACCGTCGCAAGCGTCAGAATTTTGCTTGTCTTCATGGTTCTGGCCTCCTGTCGCGCTACTGGAATATGGCCGGCAGCGCCCGCCTTGAATTGGGCCCAGCCCTGTTCAGGGCCCGGCAACATCCAATCCAATTGCCCGATTTTGTCATCAATGCAAGCACAGCACGCACTTCAACGATCAACGCACGAGAATGTTGCGGAACTGCCACGGATCGGATTCGTCGATATCCTCGGGGAAAAGGCCGGGTCTGCCCTCAAGTGGAGTCCAGTCGGTATAATAGCCCTTCACTGGCCCCAGATAAGGCAATTGCACCTCAAGGCAGCGGCGGTAATCCACTTCATCGGCCTCGACGATACCCGCTTCAGGGTTTTCCAGCGCCCACACCATCCCCGCCAACACCGCTGACGTCACCTGAAGTCCTGTCGCGTTCTGATATGGCGCGAGTTCTCGAGCCTCCTCAAGCGTAAGCTGCGAACCGAACCAGTAGGCATTCTTCTTGTGGCCATAGAGCAGGACGCCGAGCTCATCCATGCCATCAACCAACTCGGTTTCGTCAAGCACATGCTGCTCCGGCTGAGCCTTCCCTTCTGCTCCGAACATTTCGTGCAGCGAAAGCACCGCATCGTTGCAGGGGTGATAGGCGTAATGGCACGTCGGCCGATAGACGACCTTGCCCTTCTTGTCACGCACCGTGAAGAAATCGGCGATCGAGATAGACTCATTGTGGGTGACAAGAAATCCGTACTGCGGACCCGGCGTCGGACACCAGCTGCGCACCCGCGTATTGGCACCCGGCTGCTCAAGAAAGATTGCAGCCTTGTTGCCCTTCTTCTGCTTGCGCGCGTTTTTCGGCTTCCATTTTTCATGCGTGCCCCAGCCCAGCTCCGCCGGCTGCAAACCCTCCGCGATAAAGCCCTCGACCGACCAGGTGTTCCAGAACACGTTCATCGGTTTGGGTTTTTTGGTGCGTTGCGTGTCGCGTTCGGCGATGTGTATGCCCTTCACGCCGCAGGCCTTCATCAATTTTGCCCAGCCTTCGCGGTCATTGACGCCAGGCTCTGCAAACTCGAGCCCGAGATCGGCAGCAAGGTTCACCAAAGCCTGTTTGACGAACCAGGAGACCATGCCCGGGTTAGCGCCACAGGTGGAAACGGCCGTGGTGCCACCGGGATTTTTCGCCTTCTCGCTGCGCACTGTCTCGCGCAAGGCATAATTGGTGCGCGAGGCATTGTCGGCCTTGTCATCGAAATAGAAGCCCAGCCAGGGCTCCACCACCGTGTCGATATAAAGCACGCCAAGTTTCCGGCACAGCTTCATCAGATCCAGCGAGGACGTGTCCACGGAAAGGTTCACGCAAAAACCCTGCCCTTCACCTTCGGTCAGCAGCGGCTTGAGCAGTTCCTTGTAATTGTCCTTCGTGACATGTGCCTGCACGAAACGGATACCACGCTCATCCAAAAGCTTGCGATCCGCGTCGTTCGGGTCCACCACGACCATGCGCGATTTGTCGAACTTGAAATGGCGCTCGATCAACGGCAGCGTACCACGCCCGATAGAGCCGAAGCCGATCATAACGATCGGACCGGTGATTTCACCATGGATGGGCCATTTCTTGTCAGCCATTGCGCGCCTCTCCTAAACAGAACAGTAGAGCTTCCAAAACACAGAAGCGTGTCACAATAAAGCGCAAATGCTGATCCGGTTCGCCAAAGCCTTGCTATTCTTTAAGCGCATCAAGGCCTTGGGTGGTGCGTGAAATGGCGCATTCAATGATCTCTGCTTCTGCCACACCGTTCGCCACGAACGGGTCCTGGGCGATACAGGCTTCAACGGCCTCGCGCTCGCCGCGCGCCAGGATGATGCCACCGGTTCTCGGCACCTTGCGTCCCGAAGCCATGAACATCCCGCTCGCGTAATGATCCTCGAGCCAGGCCATATGCCCCTCCATATGCGGCTCCACCTGCTCCACCGGCACAACGTAGCGCAACGATACGATAAACATCACCCATCCCCTTTTCAGGTCATCGCGAAGCGCGCTTTGAGCATCGCTTCTTCATATTCGCCTTCGGCAGTGGAATCGAATACCACCCCACCGCCCACATTGTAGACGGCTTCCCCCCCGGCAAAGAGCGAAACCGTGCGGATCGCCACGTTGAAACGCATAGTGCCGTCAGGTGCGGCCCAGCCGATCGCCCCGCAATAGGCCTCGCGTGGTGCTGCTTCCAACCCGTGAAGAATCTCCATGGCGCGGATTTTCGGCGCCCCTGTAATCGAACCGCAGGGAAAGAGCGCAGCAAAAATGTCACGAAAATCGACATCCGGCCGTAGTTTCGCGCGAACACGACTGACCATCTGATGAACGGTTGGATAGCTTTCCACCCGAAAGAGCTCGGGCACCTCCAGGCTTCCCACCTCGCTGATGCGGGAGATATCATTGCGCAGGAGATCGACAATCATGCGGTTTTCCGCCTGGTTTTTCGGATCATTGCGCAAGAAGGTCCGTTGCGCCGCATCCTCTTTAGGCGTTGCTCCGCGCGGCGCCGTCCCCTTCATAGGCAGGGTCTCGACCCAACCATCCCGTGAAACCTGAAAAAACAGTTCTGGCGAACGGGAGACGATTACCGGCCAGCCAAGCTCCACCAGCGCCCCGTACCGCACCGGCTGGCGTGCGCCAAGCGCATCGAAAAGCCCGGCAGGCTTTCCACTCCAGCGCGCCTTGATGGGAAAGGTCAGGTTCGCCTGATAGCAGTCACCCGCCCGCAAATGCGCGTGTAGGCGTTCAAAACGGCTCCTGTAATCCGTACTGCTCCAGCTCGGCCTGACGTCGGAAAGCGCGCCATCTCCCACGACCGGCGCGCCAATCGGCCGATCCTCGGGCGGATCGAAAACGCCAAAGCACAGAAGCGGCCCACGCCGCCCTTCTGGCAGGAGTGGTCTCAATTTCGGCTCCAGCAGGTATCCGGCCTCATAGGCCATGTATCCTGCCAGCCAGAACCCCTCACGCCGCGCCAACTCAGCCCGTTCGAGCATGATGTCGAATGTCTCGGCATCCAATGCGGATAGAACAGCGCGGGGCCGGGAGAAATGCAGCTCCCGGCCAGCCGCGTCATCGCGAATAAGAACCTGCCCCCGAAATTGCCCGGGCATTGCGTCTGAGAAACCTGTCTTAGCCGTCGAGCGATTCAAGCTCGTCGATGAGACCCTCGATCACCGAAAGACCCTTGCTCCAGAAATCCGGATCGCTGGCATCAAGCCCGAATGGCTTCAGGAGCTCGGAATGGTGTTTCGTACCGCCAGCTTCAAGCATGGCGAAATACTTATCCTGAAACCCTTCCGGGGCCTGCTGATAGACCGCAAAGAGGGAGTTCACCAAACAATCGCCAAAGGCATAGGCGTAGACATAGAAAGGTGAATGGATGAAGTGGGGGATATAGGTCCAGAAAGTCTCATACCCTTCGCGCAGCTTCACCGAAGGCCCGAGGCACTCTTTCTGGACATCGAGCCACAATTCACCGATCTGGTCAGAGGTCAGCTCCCCGTCGCTGCGGCGCTTTGCATGCACCTTCCGCTCAAACTCGTAGAAAGCGATCTGGCGGACAACCGTGTTCAGCATGTCCTCCACCTTCTGCGCCAGCATGGCTTTGCGCTCTCGCTTCTGGGTCGTCCGATCGAGCAGGGAACGGAATGTCAGCATTTCGCCAAACACCGACGCCGTCTCGGCCAGTGTCAGTGGCGTCGGCGCCATCAAGGCACCCTGTTTGCCGGCCAGCACCTGATGGATGCCGTGCCCCATTTCATGGGCAAGCGTCATGACATCCCGCGGTTTTCCGAGATAGTTTAGCAGCAGATACGGATGCACAGACGGAACCGTGGGATGTGCAAAAGCGCCCGGTGACTTGCCCGGACGCACAGGCGCATCGATCCAGTTGCGATCGAAAAACCGGCTCGCAATCTCCGCCATGCGCGGATCGAAGGCCTGATAGGCATCGAGCACCGTTTTCCTCGCCTCGTCCCAGCCGATCACTGCCTGCGGCGTCTCCGGCAAGGGGGCGTTGCGATCCCAATGGTTCAAAACCTCCATTCCAAGCCATTTGGCTTTCAGGGCGTAATATCGATGCGAAAGCTTCGGATAGGCGTTTCGGACCGCTTCGGCCAAAGCATCCACCACTGGTCGCTCGACCCGGTTCGCTAGATGGCGGGAATCAGCGATGTCCTCAAAACCACGCCACCGGTCGGAAATCTCCTTGTCCTTTGCCAGGGTGTTGGTGATCAGCGTGAACGTGCGCAAATTCCTGGAAAACGTGTCAGCCAGAGCCTCGGCAGCGCTACGACGCTTCTCCCCATTCGCGTCCTGCAACAGGTTGAGCGTCTGCTCCAGCGCCAGCTCTTCCCCGTCCACGGTAAACCGAAGGCTGGTCATGGTCTCGTCGAACAGCCTGTTCCAGGCTCCTCGCCCGGTTACCGACTTCTCGTGGAAAAGTTGTTCGACCCTGTCTTCCAGCTCATAGGGCTTGTCACGGCGGATATCGAGCACCCAGGGCCTGTAGCGCGCAAGCTTCGCATCCGCTTCCAGCGCTGCATCGATAACGGCATCGTCGATCTTGTTGAGCTCCAGCGTGAAGAAGATGAGATGCGCGCTCGCATCCGTCAGTTTCTCCTGCACATCTCCGTAGAGCTTTGCACGTTTTGGATCAGAGGTGTCGCCAGCGTAGAGAAGGCCCGCATAGGACACGATTCGGCCCATCAGTTCTTCGATGGACTCATAGGCTTCAACGGCTTCGCCAAGCCTGCCTTTATTCCCTCTCGCGGCCTCGTCCGCCAGCTTGCCCTTCCAGGCCGTCTCAAAACCGGCAGCTTCCGCCGCCGCGCGATCAAGATCGCGCTTCAATTCAGGCGACTCGATCGCCGGATACAGATCAGCCAGATTCCACTCTGGCAGGTTGCCGAGTTCAGAAACTGCGTTTTCAGCCGCTAGCGCCGCATCCGTTGCCGCAGGGTGTGAGGCCCTGTCAGTGTTCTTGGCCATATAAACCTCGTTGAGCAGAAATCGCTGTCTCCCCGCGGTGCCGAAAGGTTTCGTTCACCGGGATTCTTGAGCCCTTGTTTAGAAGCCTATGCCATTTTGATCCAGCCCGCGCCGAAAAACTGAGCGCGATATCGTAAAGCCATTGCATAATTGCGACATGTCCGAAGCCGTTCTCATAGTGGATGATGACCCAGTTCAGCGGCGCCTTCTTCAGGCGGCGGTCGAGAAATTGGGGCATACGCCGCTCTTTGCAGAAAACGGTTTGGAAGCACTGGAGGTTCTGGAACGGGCCGAAAAGCCACCGTCTACGATCGTGCTTGACCTGGTGATGCCGCAGATGGGTGGGCTGGAAATGCTTGACCGTCTTCGCGGGGAAGAGACCGATATCCCGGTCATTGTTCAGACCTCCCGCGGCAGCATAGACACCGCCGTCGAAGCCATGCGCGCTGGTGCTTTCGATTTCATTGTAAAGCCTGTGGCTCCCGCTCGGCTGGGTACTGCCATCAGCAATGCCCTCAAAGTCAGTGCCATGGAAATTCGCAAGCGACGGGGCGAAAAACCGGCGGAGGCATCGTCTTTCAACCAACTGATCACCAACAGCCGATCCATGGCGCGGGTTATTATGCTGGGCCGGAAGGCAGCTGCCAGCGACATTCCCATCCTGCTCGAAGGTGAATCGGGCGTCGGCAAGGAGGTGATCGCCCGGGCAATTCAGAGCGAAAGCCGGCGGCGGCGAAAACCCTTCGTCACGGTCAATTGCGGAGCGATCCCCGATACGTTGGTGGAGAGCATCCTCTTCGGTCATGAAAAGGGAGCCTTCACGGGAGCCACGGAAAAGCGTGCCGGAAAGTTTACCGAGGCTGACACGGGTACACTCTTTCTGGACGAGATCGGCGACCTCCCTCTCGACGTCCAGGTAAAGCTCTTGCGGGCAGTCCAGCAGGGGGAGGTGGACACCGTCGGCGGACGCGGCACGCAAAAAGTAGACATTCGCCTGATCTCGGCCACCAATCAGAATCTGATCGAGCGCGTGAAGGAAGGACGGTTTCGTGAGGACCTTTACTATCGCCTCAATGTCTTTCCGATCATGGTGCCCCCCCTGCGCGACAGAAAGGATGACATCCCCCTTCTGGTGCAAACCTTCATCGCCCGCTTCGGCGACAATGCAACAAGTCGCGTTACCGGGATTTCGCGCAGCGCGCTTGAACTCCTTGAGCGTTACGACTGGCCTGGCAACATCCGGCAGTTGGAAAATGCGGTATTCCGGGCGGTGGTACTGTGTGAAACCGGCGTCCTTGATGTCGCTGACTTTCCGCAGATCTTCGCCCAGGTTGAAGGACTTGATCCTTACGAATTGCTGAATGTCGGAATGGAAGCTGCGGGCCGCGCCCGCCCTGCAGATCCGGCGGTGCAGGAGGTCTCGCAACTCTCGTCGGCTGTCCCCCGCGATCTGCCCGGGCAGGTCGCCGTTCTGGACGAAAACGACAACGTACGCCCGCTAGAGGAGATTGAAGGCGAGATCATCAGATTTGCTCTGGATCACTATGGTGGTCAGATGAGCGAGATCGCCCGACGGCTGGGAATCGGCCGTTCAACCCTATACCGGAAACTGAAAGACATGGGCATCGATCCGACCGAGCGCCCACGCGCAAAAGACGATTGAGGCCCCAAAGCCACAGTCCAGAGTTTAACGTCCTGTTTACCCTGCGACGGCTTGTCTCATTTTGCCACGATATCGCCATCCTCTTCGCGCATTCCTCCTTTAATAAGATCGAATTAACCATTAAACAGAATAATCGGAAGGTGGGAACCACACAGTCCGGGCCTCAGGCTCGGGGGACAAACACCAGCCTGTAAGGCCACGGATCTTGAAACAAAACGACGTTCACGTTCTTGGGTGGCGCTTGCCTGCGCTCATACGCGTGAGGCTTATCGCCGGTTTGATGCTAGCAGTTGGCGCGCTTGTCGCAGCAGCGCCCGCCGCTCACGCGGAAACACGCACTCTAAAGCTCTATTTCATCCACACGAAAGAGCGAGCGGAGATCACGTTCAAAAAGAACGGTCGCTACATTCAGAGCGGCCTGAAGCAGGTGAACCGCTTCCTGCGCGACTGGCGCCAGAACGAACCCACCAACATGGATCCGCAGGTCCTCGACCTGTTGTGGGAAGTTTATCGCGCCGCCGGCGGGCGCGATTACATACACGTCGTCTCGGCCTACCGTTCGCCCAAAACGAATGCGATGCTGCGTAGCCGCTCGAGCGGAGTTGCCAAAAAAAGCCAACACATGCTCGGCAAGGCAATCGATTTCTACATTCCAGGCGTAAAGCTCTCCAATTTGCGGAACGCCGCCCTCAAATTCCAAGCTGGTGGTGTTGGGTATTACCCCCGTTCAGGATCTCCCTTCATTCACATCGATGTGGGGGGTGTGCGCCATTGGCCCCGCATGAGCCGCAAACAGCTTCTTGCGGTCTTCCCCGATGGAAAGACCATGCATGTTCCTACGGATGGCAAACCGCTGCCCGGATACAAGCAGGCACTCGCTGCTTATGAATCGCGCAAGCGGAACGGCAGCCCGATCCAGGTCGCACGTGACAATGGCGGCGGCAATGGCCGAGGCCTCTTGGCAGCACTCTTTGGTGGTGGAGCCGACGAGGAAGAGGATACCGCAGAGACCACAACGGTCGTTGCGCGGCAGCAACCCGCAGCGCGCCAGCCTGAGGCGCCGGCGGCAGCACGTGCACCGCAACCCGAACCCGAACCCGAACCCGAACCCGAGACGCCGAGCACGATCTTGGCCGCCCTTCCACAACGCAGTCTTCCCACGCCGCGCGCTGCACCGAGGCCGGATGTTGCCGTCGGCCAACCGCTGCCCTTCGAAGTCAAGCCGGTGGAGGAAGCTCCTGCTATTGAGCAGGCAACACCTGAAAACGCCGGAACCGCGATGCTGGTTGCCACCAACATCCCGATCCCGACACGTCGTCCGGAATATGTGCCGGATACCGCTACCCAGGAAGCGCTCGTGCAGATGGCTTCCGCCCAGACGGATGCACCGGAAGCGATTGCAGGCGTTTTGGCCGAAGCCAAAGAAGCCGAGCAGCCGATCACCACGGCCGCCTATCTGCCAATGCCTTCAAGCCGTCCCGAGCGCGCCGTAGCTGACGAGTTCACCCTCGCCGCGCTTCCCGAGCCGCGACCAGAGGCAGATGCGGAACCCGTGAAGAGCGATTTCGCGCTTGCTGGCGACGTGGATGCGAAAGCTCCTGACGCTTCTTCACTCCAGGAGGAGCTAGGCCAGCCCGTTTCCGCCTCCCCCCGCAAGGCGCTTCTCGCGCGTGCGGAACAACTCCCCCAAAGCCGCCAGGAGAGCCGGGCGCGCAGCACACGTAAATCGGCAAAGCCCGGGCCAAATGATGTCGCCCGCGGCGCTCAGCCCGTGGTCGTCGCCACCTTGTCTGAGGCACCGTCCCGCGCGCTCAGCCAGAATTCGATGCTGACAGAAGCCACGCCCCCAGCCCGCCCACCGGCGTTCGACAGCGAGTTCGTCCGTTCGCCCGAAACCGTCTACACGACTGGGTTCCAGCAGGACATTACCGTGGCGGACGCCACGCGCTTCTCCGGAAAAGCGGTCAACTTTATCTCCATGGCCCGTTTCCGCACCAATTAAGAGACGGCAAAAGTTCAACAAAAAAGCGGGGCCTAACCGGCCCCGCTTTTTTTGGGCGCCTTGCTCAGGAGACCATCAGCCCCTGAGCTGGCTCGCTGCCTGCGCCAGAGCTTCAATGGTCGTCCAGTCCCCGGCTTCGATCGCTGCGTCAGGCGCCACCCAGGACCCGCCCACGCAAATCACATTCGGCAGGGAGAGGTAATCTCCCACATTCTTTGGCGATATGCCGCCTGTCGGGCAAAAACGGATAGAGGCGAGCGGCGAAGAAAGAGCCTTGAGGAAGGGGGCGCCACCCGACTGCTCGGCAGGGAAGAATTTGAGCAGGCTGTACCCTTCTTCCCGCGCCGCCATCACCTCGCTTGGCGTCGCCGCACCGGGCAGAAACGGCACCTCCGACATCGAAGCCGCATCGAGCAGCTCCTGCGTGATGCCGGGGCTGACGATGAAACGCGCGCCGGCCGCCACCGCATAGGAAAAATCCTTCGCGGTCAGGATCGTGCCCGCACCAACAATCGCTTCCGGCACTTCCTCGCTGACGAGACGGATGGCGTCGATTGCATCGGGTGTGCGCAGCGTGATCTCGATCGCCGGCAATCCACCCTTCACCAACGCTTGCGCCAGCGGGACGGCATCTGCCAACCGCTCGATCTTGAGAACCGGTATCACCGGCTGACCTTGCAGGATAGCCAGCAGCACCTCGTTCTTCTTTTGCATCGCAGCGTTCATATGCAAACGTCTCCTCAAAATTTTCCATCTCCGAGCGAAATCGCAGCGTTAAAACGGTTCAAGACACGGATTTCGCAGTCCATGAACACTTTTCTCCAGAATCTGGCAAGTTGCAAAACTCAAAACATTGCTCCCAAAAATCGCCCGAGCCGAAGGAAATACGCCCACAAACGCAAACCTAAGGCGCGATACGGCAAGCGGCGTGTCATCGCGTCAACGGTCACGGGGCCCACGACGCCATCCGAATCCAGGCCGGCTTCTGTCTGAAAGCGCTGCACGGCAAGCTCGGTCTGCGGACCGAAAACGCCATCCACCGCAACCCTTCGACCAAGGGCACACAGCATCAACTGCAGGCTCTCGACTGCAGCGCCCCGCATGCCGGTCCGCAACACCGCTTCCGAAAGAGGCGGGTCATCTGCCGAATAAGCTCGGTAAGCCCGGGCGAGTTTCCGGTCATAGTGGTTGCGCCTGTAGCCCGGGCCATTATAACCGCGCGCAAAGCGCGCCCAGTCCCGCGCTATCAGCGCATCCTTCAGGCCCGCTTTCTCGATAAATCGCAGCATCAGCGCAACCTGTCCGGCGAGGCCGCGTCGGGACTCTGCGACCAGCGCCTCCACATCGGCAAAGCCAAGCCAGCTCCAGTGCGCCCCCATCACCTGCCCAATCCCCCAGGAGACGGATTCGCAGGCTGCCTTCCGGTCGATGCGCGCGGCCTTTTCAAACATCAGCCAGCGCTCCACCTGCCCCCGTGGATTCGCGACTTTCCCAGCCTCCGGCGCAGAGAGCCCTGCCGCGCGCGCCTCCGCACGTTTGGCACCAGTGAGCCGTCGATCGAAATAGTGCCCTTCAAACCGGATAATTGGCTCCGGTCGGCCGCGCAGTACCACATGAGATCTCCCACCGCTTTCCACCTGCGCCACCGCCAATAAAAGGGATGGCTCGATTCCCGCCTTCGAGGCCGCTTCGCTGATTTCCCTGATTGCTGTGTTTGAAAACATCGCTCTCGCCCATGGTTGCATTGGACAATTATCCGTCAGAACAACCATGAGGGGATAAATCGCGGCACATACAATTTCGAAGAGGGCTGCCACATCCCGTTCAAACCTTTAAAACGCTGCTTTTTCTTGCATGCGGTTCAGGAGAGGCGTAGGAGACCGCGCATGATTTCTTCCTCACCCGAACAAGCGTTTCGCGTTGCCGCGCTCTATCGCTTTGCCTCTCTCCCCGACCACAAGGCATTGCGTTCCGAGCTTGCCGCTTTCTGCTGCGAGCGAGGCATTCGCGGCACGCTCCTTCTTGCTGCCGAAGGCATCAATGGCACGGTGGCCGGAACACCCGAAGCCATCGAAGCGCTCATCGAACATCTTGGAGAAAAGCCGGCGCTTAAAGGCTTGGAGGTCAAGTACAGCACGGCCTCCGAAATGCCCTTTCACCGCATGAAAGTCCGGTTGAAAAAAGAGATTGTCACCATGGGTGTGCCCGAGGTCGATCCTGTTAATCAGGCAGGGACCTATGTGGAGCCGGCCGAGTGGAACTCCTTGATCTCCGATCCCGAGACGGTGGTCGTCGACACTCGCAACGCCTATGAGACTGCCATCGGCACTTTTTCCCGCGCCGTGGATCCGGAGACTGAAACCTTCCGCGATTTCCCGGCCTGGGCCGAGCGAAATCTCAACCGCCTCAAAGGCCGCAAGGTCGCCATGTTCTGCACCGGCGGCATCCGTTGCGAAAAGGCCACCGCATACATGAAGCTGATTGGCGTCGATGACGTCTATCACCTCAAAGGCGGCATCCTGAAATACCTCGAAGAAGTGCCGGCAGAAGAGAGCCTTTGGGAAGGGGAGTGCTTCGTTTTCGACGAACGCGTCTCTGTTCGCCATGGGCTCGAAGAGGGTGAAGCGACGCTTTGCCGGGCCTGCCGGCATCCGCTGACAACGCAGGATCGCGCGTCACCTCTGTTCCAGGAAGGTATTGCCTGCCCCCACTGCGCCGAAAGTCGCAGCGAAGCGGACCGCGCCCGCTATGCGGAGCGCCAGCGTCAGATCGAGCTGGCAGAAAAACGCGGCGACCGCTTCCCCATCGGAACGCCGGCAGGGAAGCAAGAGGCCTGAGCTTTCATCCCATACCGGCAAGATCCTCAAGGATCGCCTCGGCATGGCTCCACAAAATCGCGCTTCCCTCATTTTCGAGCCGCATAAGCTTGCTGTTCGGCAAACGCTTGTTGAGAGTCTCTCCGAAATCCGGCGCATGCACCGGGCTAGTATCAGCCAGGCCATACCACAGCCGCACCGGGCAAACGATGTCCTCGAGCCGGAAGGGCCATGGTGCCATGGCAAGACGCGTGTCGCGAGCGTATCCTGCAGCTCCTTGGCGAAAACCTTCCTCAAGCGCCCTGCGATAAAGGGGCGCGAAGGTTTCGGATGCATAAAATGCCCGATCCTGCGGCCCGCTCATTGTCTCGATCATCTGCCAAAGCCACTCAGCGGTCGCAATGGCAGCGACGTCAGCCTCCAGTCGTTCAGGATCATCCTTTGCAAGCTGCACCATGTTTGCCACCGGCTCAGGCAGTTGCGAGAACATCTCGGGCGATGCAAGTTCATCCTGCCCCGACACCACCGACACCGCGTTGACCAAACCGGTATCTGCCAAGGCCAAGGCAAAGGGCGCACCTTGCGAAAATCCGATGGCCAAAGCCTCATTGCCTCCACGATGCTGAAGCAAGGAAGCAACGTCGCCGCTCCAGCTCGCAAAGCTCTTCTCCGAATTGGCATCTGACGCTCCAAGACCAGCCCGGTCTACGGAGAGAATGCGCAAGCCCATTCGCCGGGCCGCCGCCTCGCCGAACGGGATCGCCCCGGCCATGCCGGCCCCGGGACAAAAAATCACCGTCTTGCCATTTTCTGCACCCCATTCGTGCCAGCCGAGACGCCGGCCATCGGGGAGATTCAGTCGATGGGAAACAACATCGTTCACGGTCGATACCTGTAAAAATAAGGGGGCGGGAGCCATTGCCACCGGACGTGCGAAATGTCAAAGCCAAATCAGCCGGTGCCCAGCATCTTGGCACCGGTCGGCACCGTATCGCGCCTGCAACACTCTCTGCTGTTCTTGAGCGGTTTCCGCGCGATGGAGTGATCGAGGCGCTCCAATTCGAAATCGCCAGGCATAGAAAAGACACACGGCCCGCTATTATGACCCGCCTTTCAGGAGGCACGGCACCCAACGAGCCGTTCGGATGATCTTCGCTCGCCCGTGATGACCCGCGCCATCACGGTAACGCCAGGCGTTGTCATTGCAATGCAATGAATGCATCCCTACTTTCCTGCCAACCCTAGGGTGTATACTGCGCGAAACGAGGAGATGCGGATGTTCGACCCCAAGAAACTGCTGAACGACCTTTTGGGCTCGCAGGTGCCCGGAACCGAAGGCACAGTGCGGGACAAGGCAGGCCAGGCGGTACAGCTTGCCAAGGACAATCCGCTCGCGACGGGCGCAATCGCTGCAGTTCTTTTGGGCACCAGCGCAGGACGCTCGGTCACCGGCAGTGCACTGAAGCTTGGCGGCATCGCCGCCGTGGCCGGTTTAGCCTACAAGGCCTATCAGAATTATCAGGCAGGCAAGGAACCAACCGAAGCCGCGCAGGAAGGTGACCTTCTTCCACCGCCGGAAGACACGAGTTTCAACCCGGCTCAAGCGCCACAGGGTGAAAGCGAATTCGCCCTCGCACTGGTGCGTGCTATGATCGCCGCTGCCCGTGCCGACGGGCACATTGACGAGGCCGAGCGCGGAAAGATCGCCGACAAGCTCAGGCTCTCCGGCATCGACGGCGAGGCGGAAGCCTTCCTCATCCAGGAGCTCGAACGTCCGGTCGATCTCGATGCTTTGGTCGAAGCAGCCCAGACCGACGCTCAGAAAATCGAGCTCTACACAGCTTCACGGCTTACCATAGAACCGAAGACGCGCGCCGAGCGCGGCTATCTCGACATGCTCGCCGGCCGCCTGCGCCTGCCCGATGCACTTGTCGACCATATCGAGGCTACCGTCTCCGGAGCAACCGCCTGACCGTTTCTCAACGTCGAGGCCCCCTTCTCCCCGCACGCGGGGAGAAGGTGAGGATGAGGGGCGAGCACCGGCACTTCCAAGATACCATCACGCCCCACACACCCCCGTCCCCAAGACCTTTGCCCCATCCTCCCTTGACCCCACCGTCGCGCCCCTCCTAATATCCGGTCCGGGCAGCGCGTGATGGCTGCCTCTGTCCCAAGGTTCGGGCGGCATTCGGGGCGCGAATGTCCAGACCTGACCACCATGCATTCTCGCTGACTGGCGCGGCATTCGCCCGCATCAATGATCTATGGTGGTTTCATGTTCAAACGCACTTTTGTGAGCCTCGCCCTACTCGCTTCTCTCTCCACCGCGGCTCTCGCTGAAAAGCTCACCGTCTTCGCTGCCGCCAGCATGAAGGACGCCATCGAGCGCGCCGCCAGCGAATATCAGGCAGCTGGTGGCGAGGAAGTGGTCATCTCGTTTGCCTCCAGTTCCGTTCTTGCCCGTCAGATCGAGGCTGGTGCACCGGCGGATGTGTTCATCTCCGCAAACATCGACTGGATGGCGTATCTGATCGAACGCGATCTGGTCCGCTCCGACAGCGAGACCATCATCGCCGGCAACAATCTCGTCATCGCAGCCGCAGAGGGCACAGACCCGGTCGACAGCCCCGACGCCCTGCTCGACCAGCGTTTCGCCATGGGCGACCCGAGCCATGTGCCCGCCGGCAAATATGCCCGCACGGCGCTCGAAAACCTCGGTCTCTGGAAGGACGTCGAAAAGAACGCCGTGTTCGGTGAAAACGTCCGTGTGGCTCTGGAGCTCGCCAGCCGTGGCGAGGTGAAAGCGGCAATCGTCTACGGATCGGACCAGAAAGCCGCCGGCGATCTGGTGCGCGCCTATGTTTTCCCGGCAGACAGCCACGCGCCGATCCTCTACCCTGCCGCCGCCACGAAGAATGGAGCCGAAAGCGCAGAAGCCTTCCTCACTTTCCTGAAAAGCGAGGCCGGTCGTGCAATCTTCACCGATCTCGGTTTTTCCGAAGCTACAGAATAGACTGCCGACATGGGCGAGACCGAACTTTCGATCATACTCCTGTCCGCGAGGGTGGCGTTTACCGCCATCCTTTGCGCGCTCGTCCCGGCCTTTGCGGTGGCCTGGCTTCTGGCCCGCAGGGAGTTCCCCGGAAAGGGCGTCGTTCAGGCGCTGGTCACCCTGCCGCTCGTGCTTCCGCCCGTCGTCACCGGCTATGGCCTGTTGCTCCTGTTCGGCTCCAAAGGTCCGCTTGGCCAGCTCTTCGAAAACCTGTTCGGCATCAGCTTCGCCTTCCGCTGGACAGGTGCGGCGCTTGCCGCCGGCGTCATGGCGTTTCCGCTTCTCGTGCGGCCCATCCGCCTGTCGCTGGAAGCCATGGATCAGGGCTTTGGCGAAGCCGCGCGCACGCTCGGCGCATCGCGTCTCACCGTGTTCTTCACCGTCACCCTGCCGCTCGCCCTTCCGGGCGTCATTGCCGGCGCAGTGCTTGGCTTTGCGAAGGCGCTTGGCGAGTTCGGGGCGACGATCACCTTCGTCTCAAACATTCCCGGCGAAACGCAGACCCTGTCGCTTGCCATCTATGCGCTGCTGCAATCGCCGTCCGGCGACGCTGCCGCCCTTCGCCTGATCGCAATCGCCATAGCCCTGGCGCTCGCCGCCATCCTCGCGTCCGAATATCTGGCCCGCAGGCTCACCGCCGGAGGACGCGTATGAGCGTGCTGAAGAAATTCCGGGAAAAGTGGAAACCGGTTTTCCGTCCGGAATTTCGGAAAAACAATGAGTTAGAGCATTTTCGCGATTCAGCGAGGAGCGGAAGTGCTCTATATGTCGACATCAGGGGCCGCGCCGGCAGTTTCGAGATCGAAACCGCCTTTCAGGCCGGCGCAGGCGTCACCGCGCTGTTCGGGCCATCAGGTGCCGGCAAATCAACCCTGCTCAAGATGATCGCCGGCACGGCCCGTCCACAGTCGGGGCGCATCGTGGCGGGCGGACGCACGCTGTTCGATTCAGCCACGGGCACGAACCTCCCACCGGAAAAACGCGGCATAGGCTTCGTCTTTCAGGACGCGCGCCTCTTCCCGCATCTTTCGGTGCGCAGAAACCTCACCTATGCCCGCTGGGCCGGTCGCCGTCCGGCATCCCGCGCCTTCGATGAAGTGGTGGCCCTGCTTGGCCTTGAGGCGCGCCTCGACGCCGCACCCGCCACGCTATCAGGCGGCGAGCGCCAGCGCGTCGCCATCGGCCGGGCGCTGCTTGCCGATCCTGCTCTGCTTCTCATGGATGAGCCGCTCTCCTCGCTCGACAAAGTGCGGCGCAACGAGATCCTTCCCTATCTGGAGAGACTCCGCACCGAGGCCGGCATTCCCATCCATTATGTGAGCCACGAAACCTCGGAGGTCGCACGTCTGGCCGACACGGTCGTTCTCATTGAAAACGGACGTGTCACGGACAGCGGCCCCGCCGCAGCCATCCTCGCACGCCTCGGCCTTGCCGCCGGCGGCGATCCCGAAGAGGCCGGCGTCATCCTTGAGGGCCGCGTGGTAGATACAGACCCCTCCTACCACACCGCCACCATCGCGCTTGGCAACGACCGCATCGAACTTACCGGAAACGGTTTCGCACCCGGCATGATGGTGCGGCTGCGCGTGCGGGCGGGCGATGTCGCCATTGCCATTGCGCCCCATGACGGGCTGTCGATCCGCAACCAATTGCCTGCAACGGTCGCGGAAATTCGCCGCGACGGCGCGTTCGCCACGGTCGCGCTTGGCTTTGGCGGGCAGCAGCTTCTGGCCCGCATCACGGCAAAATCGGCAGACGCGCTCGACCTTCAGCCGGGCAGCCGGGTCCACGCCCTGCTCAAGGCGGTTTCCGTAGAGATGGCCCGTGTCGAAAAGCCTCGCCCCGCGCTCACATCCGCGTCATCGCCACGTTGAGCGAAGGGCCGTTCGCGATCGTCTGGTAGACCACGCAGTAGCGCTCGGTCAGCTTCAGAAGCTGATCGAGCTGCTCCTGCGATGCATCCGTGTCGAGATCGAAGGACAGCCGTATTTCCGCAAAACCCACCGGCGCATCCCTCACCACGCCCAGCGTGCCGCGAAAGTCGAGATCGCCCTCCGCCGAGACGGTGCCGGCCCGGAGCGGTATCTCCAGCGCCGTGGCCACTGCCTTCAGCGTCACGCCCGCGCAGGCGACCAGCGCCTCCAGAAGCATATCGCCGGAGCACAGCTCCAGCCCCGTTCCCCCCGTCGCCGGATGCAGCCCGGCAACGGCGATCGCACGACCGGTCTCCACCTTGCAGGCAATGTTTTGATCGTCGAGCGCGCCCCTGGCGCGAAGTGTGATGAGAGCAGCACCCGGTTCTCCGCGATAGCGGTCCTTAATCGGCGCCTGAATGGCGCGCAGTTCTGCAGCGTCCATGGCATTCACCTCCCTGGAGCCCATTGGGCTCGTCAGCATCACCCAGAATAGCACTTTGAGCGACCTTCAGCGAACTTTCGGTTCGCGACCCAACTTTCTCTTGCATCGCCATCTGCCCGGTGAAAACATGCTGGTCGAAGCCTTTAACAGGGCGTCACAATGCGGCGGTAGAGACCGCAAAGAGCCATTCGGGAGAAGTCACCATGCACAGATCGACCTTCAGAAAACGCCTCGCCATTGCATCGCTCACCGCATCCGCATTGACGCTGAGCACCGGTGCGGCCTTTGCCGATTACACGCTCAACATTCTCCACATGAATGACTGGCATAGCCGTATTGAACCCATCAACAAATACGATTCCACCTGTTCGCCAGAAGACGATGAAGCCGGCGAATGTTTCGGCGGCGCAGCCCGTCTCGTCACCGCCGTGGCCGAGTCCCGCAAGGCGCTTGAGGGCGAAAACGTCCTGCTTTTGAACGCTGGTGACAATTTCCAGGGCTCGCTCTTCTACACCACTTACAAGGGAGCTGCCGAAGCCGAGTTCCTGAACCTCATGAAGACCGACGCCATGGTCGTCGGCAACCATGAGTTCGATGATGGCGAAGACGGTCTCGCCACCTTCCTCGACAAGGTCGAGTTCCCGGTTCTGGGCTCCAACGTCAAGGCCAAGGAAGCTTCAGCACTCGGTGACCGGGTGAAGGAGTATCTCATCCTCGATGTGGGCGGCGAGAAGATCGCCATTGTCGGCGCGGTCGCCAACGACACGGCGGAGCTTTCCTCGCCCGGCGAAAATGTCTCAATCATCGAGGACGTGGCCGGCATCACCGCAGCCGTGAAAGCCGCCACCGCCGAAGGCGCAAACAAGGTCATCGCGCTCACCCATGTCGGCTATCCGCGCGACCTTGAGGCCATCGCGAAGATCCCCGGTGTCGACGTGGTCGTCGGTGGCCACTCAAACACGCTGCTGTCCAACACGGTCGAAGGGGCGGCTGGCCCCTACCCGACCATGGTCGACAATCCCGACGGCCATCAGGTGCCCGTGGTGCAGGCCGCATCCTATTCGAAATATCTCGGCGAACTGAAGCTTACTTTCGATGATGAGGGTGTCGTCACCGCCGCCACGGGCGACGTCAAGCTGATCGACGCTTCCGTTGCCAAGGACGAAGCCGTTGTTGCCCGTGTCAAGGAACTGGCCGGCCCCATCGAGGAACTGAAAAACAAGATCGTGGCTGAAACGTCAGCCGCTGTCGATGGCAGCCGCGAAACGTGCCGTGCCGGCGAATGCGAGATGGGCAATCTCGTTACGGATGCCATGGTGGCGCGCGCCAGGGATCAGGGTGTGCAGTTCGCCATCACCAATGGCGGCGGCCTGCGCGCCTCCATCGATGCCGGCGAAGTCACCATGGGTGAAGTGCTCGGAGTTCTGCCCTTCCAGAACACGCTTGCCACCTTCCAGTTGAAGGGTGCAGACGTCGTTGCCTCACTCGAAAGCGGCGTTAGCCAGATCGAGGAAGGCGCCGGGCGCTTCCCTCAGGTTTCGGGCCTGCGGTACAGCTTCGACCCGTCTGTCGCGCCCGGCGAAGGCCGCATCAAGTCTGTCCAGGTAAAGGACGGCGACGGCTGGACCGCCATCGATCCGGATGCCACCTACACGGTTGCCTCCAACAATTTCATGCGCAACGGGGGCGACGGTTACAAGCTCTTCGCGGAGAATGCCGAAAACGCCTATGATTACGGCCCGGGCCTCGAACAGATGCTTGCCGATTACTTGGCCGAAAACAGCCCGTACAAACCTGCCATCGACGGCCGCATCACGAAAATCGATGCGAGCGTCGCCGCTGCTGAGGCTGAGGCCACGACCCCGGACCTGCCCGAAATGTCGAAAACAATCGCCAGCGAGGCACCCAAAGCCGTTGAGGAAACCATGGAAAAGGCAGGCGAGGCTGTCGAAGCCGTGACTGAGGGCGCAAAGGAAATGGCCGAGAAGGCCGCCGACGACGCCGGCAAAGCCATGGCGAAGATGACCGAGGCGACCGAAGATGCCGCAAAAGACGCCGGAGAGGCCATGACAGCCGACAAAAACACCCACACGGTTGTGCGCGGAGACACGCTTTGGGAGATCGCCCGCACACATTATGGAGACCCGGTGAAGTGGAAAGCCATCGCGGACGCCAATCCGCAGCTAAACCCACACCGCATCGATGTGGGTATGGAGATCAATCTGCCGACCGCAAACTGATCCGCCCCATCGGCACCGGTCCGGAGCCTCGCCAGCCGGCGGGGCTCTTTTTTGCCCCTGCGGCTACGCGCTCCATTGAAAACCGGCTCGGCTTCGCTAGCTTCCCTTGCATGATCGGAGCCAAAGCATGAATCTCCCCACCACAATCGACCCCAAAGCAGCGAAAGCCGTCGGCCCGCTGCCCGCGGAACACCCACCTGTCCATGTCGGCAAGGTAGGCGTTTTGCTTGTGAATCTCGGCACACCAGACGGAACCGCCTACGCGCCGATGCGGCGATATCTGAAGGAGTTTTTATCAGATCCCCGCGTCATCGAATGGCCGAAGGCGATCTGGTATCCGATCCTCTACGGCATCGTTCTCAATACACGGCCGAAGAAGTCAGGCGCGGCTTATGCGGAAATCTGGAACCACGAGCGCAATGAATCGCCGCTGCGCACCTTCACCCGGTCGCAGGGCGAAAAACTCGCCCAGGCGCTGTCGGGGCATGAGCATGTGATCGTCGACTGGGCCATGCGCTATGGCCAACCCTCCATCGAGACGGTGACAAGGAGTCTGATGGAGCGCGGCTGCGACCGCATCGTCATGTTCCCGCTCTACCCGCAATACTCCGCCACCACCACCGCAACGGTGAACGACAAGTTCTTCGAAGCGCTCATGCAAATGCGCTTCCAGCCGGCCATACGCACCGTGCCCTCCTATCAGGACGAACCGGTCTATATCGAGGCTTTGGCCCGCTCCATCGAAAAGCACTTTGAGAGCCTGGATTTCGAGCCCGAAGTTGTCATCGCTTCCTATCACGGCATCCCGCAAAGCTATTTCAGGCGCGGCGACCCCTATCATTGCCATTGCCAGAAAACGACCCGCCTCCTGCGCGAGCGCCTCGGCTGGGAGGAGAAGAAGCTCATCACCTGCTTCCAGTCCCGTTTTGGTCCGGAAGAATGGCTTCAGCCCTACACCGACAAGACCGTCGAGAAGCTCGCAAAAGAGGGTGTCAAATCCATCGCGGTATTCAATCCGGGTTTTGTGTCCGACTGTCTGGAGACCCTGGAGGAGATCGCTGGAGAAGGCGGAGAAATCTTTCATGAGGCTGGTGGCAAGAATTTCACGCACATCCCCTGTCTCAACGACACCGACGAAGGCATGGCTGTGATCGAGACCCTGGTGCGCCGGGAGCTTGCTGGCTGGGTGTGAAACGTCCTGCCACAAGGGTGTCATAATTGGCGAAGCATATGCCGTGCGCTGCAACTTTTTGTGGAAACAGCCTGTGTCGACGCGCTGTCTGTTTCCGCGGCAATGGGATCCGTGATCTTTCTGTTCACATCACAGCGCAGACCCTTAAACTGCGTGCCAGCCTAAACATCCGTTCCCGCACAAGCGGTTCCAGGAGCTGAATATGCTTTTCTCTGGTTTTGACATCATCATTCCCGTCCTCGTTGTCCTTGTCCTGCTTTTGCTCTTTGCAGGCATCAAGACCGTCCCTCAGGGTTTCAACTACACAGTGGAGCGCTTTGGCCGCTACACCAGAACGCTCACGCCCGGCCTCAATCTCATTGTCCCGTTCATCGACCGCGTTGGCGCGAAGATGAACATGATGGAGCAGGTGCTTGACGTCCCCACCCAGGAAGTCATCACCCGCGACAATGCCATCGTCGCAGTCGACGGCGTTGCCTTCTATCAGGTGCTCACCGCCGCTGAGGCTGCCTACCAGGTGTCGGGTCTGGAAAATGCGATCCTGAACCTGACTATGACAAACATTCGCTCGGTGATGGGGTCGATGGATCTCGATGAACTCCTGTCCAACCGGGATGCGATCAACGAGAAGCTCCTGCGCATTGTCGACGATGCTGCAAGCCCCTGGGGCATCAAGATGACGCGTGTCGAAATCAAGGATATCAATCCGCCGGCCAACCTCGTGGAATCGATGGCGCGCCAGATGATGGCCGAACGCAACAAGCGCGCGCAGATCCTTGAGGCTGAAGGCCTGAAGCAGGCAGAAATTCTGGAAGCCGAGGGCCGCAAGGAAGCCGCCTTCCGAGACGCTGAAGCGCGCGAGCGTGCCGCCGAAGCCGAAGCCCGCGCAACCCAGGTGGTTTCGGAAGCCATTGCGGCCGGCGACGTTCAGGCCGTCAATTACTTTGTGGCCCAGAAATATACGGAAGCATTGGCCACCATCGGCTCCTCCAGCAACAACAAGATCGTCCTCATGCCATTCGAGGCTTCCTCACTGATCGGTTCGCTCGGCGGCATCGGCTCGATTGCACGCGAGGTGTTTGGCGAAGGAAATGCAGCCTCAGCGACGAGCCAGCGCGTCTCTTCTGCCCGCCCTCCCCGCACGGGACCGTCGCAGGAGTAATCCCATGATCGAGCATGTCATCGTGGAACTCGGTCCTTGGAACTGGATGCTGCTCGGCTTCGTGCTTCTTGCAGCCGAAATCCTCGTGCCCGGCGTCTTTCTCTTATGGATCGGGATCGCCGCGATCCTGACCGGCGCGCTTTCGCTGCAGTTGTGGGACCTGTCGCTTTGGAGCTGGCAGGTGCAGGTTCTGGTTTTCCTCGCCCTGGCACTCATCTCGGCCTATGCCGGCAAACGCCTGATGGATTCGCGCCGCAATGAGGAAACCGACCAGCCGCTTCTGAACCGGCGCCGAGAACAGCTTATCGGCCGCATGGCAACGCTCGAAGAACCCATTGAAAACGGATATGGCCGCATTCGGCTGGATGACACGTTGTGGCGTGTCGCCGGTCCTGACCTGCCGACTGGAACCCGCGTCCGGGTCGCATCGGTAGACGCCGGAACCCTCCGCGTCGAGGCCGTCTGAATTTTCAAGAGTCCCGGGGCCTTAAATCTTCTCCGGGACTTACGATCTGGCCAAGAGCAGCCTAAAACCTGCATAGCCAAAAACCAGTGCCAAAGCTCCTTCGATCCAGTTGCTGAACTTCTGGTAGGCCCGTCCCAAAGCGCCGGTCGAAAAAAGCAGAGCGTAGCCCACATTCACTGTGAGCCCCAGAACACCACACCCCGCTATGATTGTGATCAAGGTGTGAGATGGCGCATCAGGCCCCACTCCAAGCGCCATAATCGCCACCCAGCCGAGAACAGCTTTGGGGTTAGACAAGTGCAAGAGCACGCCTCTCCGATAGAAGATTATCTTCCTTGCCGGTGCCATTGATTTCGTGATTGCAGTCTGCGGCGACATGGCAGACCTCGCGGATTTCCAGGCAAGGTAAAGTAGATAGAGCCCACCAGCGAGCTTGATGAAAAAGATCGCTTCGGCATAGGCGGTCAACATCGTCGCCACGCCTGTGGCTGCACACACGGCCCAGAACATACTTCCCGTCACCACTCCGAGGGCGAGAAGGACCGCTCTTTCTCGCCCCTGTTTCATGGCCACCCCCATAATAGCCAACGTGCTGGGGCCAGGGCTGGCGATCACAACAACATAAGCGCCAAAGACGACCAGAAGATGCTGAACGTGTTCTGCAAGCATCGTGCTTCCCCGGCGAGTGCTTCGGGTTTCAAAACGCCAATATGGCATGGGAGATCGACACCCCCAATCGAAGAATTGTCCCCTTTTGCATCATCCTCACGGGCAGCATGAACCCACGACCAACCGGGGAGACCACAAAAAACGCCCCGTCAAAACGGGGCGTCGTCAAGTCTCACACTCGGCTCCAGGCCGCGAGCTGGTTTCAGGCAGCGCCAATTCGCAGCAGATCATGGAGGTGTACGACACCGCAAGGTTTGCCGTCTTCGACCACCATCAGCGTTGTGATGGCCGACGAGTTCACGATCTGCAACGCGCTTTCGGCCAGCGTTTCCGGCCCAATCGTCTTCGGATTGCGCGTCATCACCTGATTCACGGTCATTGACAGAAGCTCACTGTCAATGTGGCGACGCAGATCGCCGTCAGTAATGATACCGATTAATGCACCCTCATTGTCGGTAATGCCAACACAGCCAAAGCCCTTCTGCGTCATTTCCAGAATCGCTTCGCGCATCAGCGCGCCGCTGCTGGCGAGTGGCAGCTCGCTGCCCGAATGCATGATCTGGCGCACTTGGGTCAGTTTCGCCCCAAGCTGGCCACCGGGATGGAATGTGCGGAAATGATCTGCGGTAAAGCCCCTTGCTTCCAGCAATGCGACCGCAAGCGCATCACCGATCACCAATTGCAAGACAGTCGAGGTTGTCGGCGCCAGCCCATGCGGGCACGCTTCGGGCGCACGAGGCAGACCGAGGACCACGGTCGCTTCCTTGGCGAGCGCAGAGGATTTGCCCGCCGTAATGGCAATGATCGGAATGGCAAAGCGTCGCGCATACGCGACAATGCCGTGCAGCTCAGTGGTTTCTCCCGACCAAGACATGGCGAGAATGACATCGTCATCACCAATCATGCCGAGATCGCCATGATTGGCCTCTGCCGGATGCACGAAGAAAGCGGGCGTCCCTGTCGAAGCAAGTGTGGCGGCAATCTTCGAGCCGATATGCCCGCTCTTGCCTACACCGGTCACGATCAGGCGTCCCTTGACCCCGGCAATGATACGCACCGCTTCTGCAAACGGATCGGCAAGACCATTGTCGAGCGCATCGGCCAATTCCTTCAGGCCTGCCCGTTCGGTTTCAAGGGTGCGAACGGCGGAAGCGACGACGCTTTTCCGATCGATTTTGATGGAAGAGTCTTTCAGCATGGCAATGCCCTTACCGCCTTGGTGACCGGCTGTCCATTCAGATTGTCCATTCTTCGGTGGGTGAGCATAGCGCCGCAGTGCTCAACCTTCCGTTAACCACACAGGTTTAGATTTCGGTAAGCATAAGAATGGCGCGTCTTGATAGTCTGGATCTGTATGTCTCGTCCCGGTGTCAGAGTGGGTTCCCGCATACGCGGATTGTACGGGTCGACCGCGATTGGCCTGTCTGTGCTTGCGCTGACACCCGGTATTGCGGGCGCACAGCAAGCAGAAGGCCTGCGCGGGCTCGTCTCCGAAACAGACATCACGTCCTCCATCCAGGCTGATTCTGGTGCCGGAATTTCCGCTCCGGCTTACACGCCGGCCACCCCCAGCCCAGCCAACCGGGCGGAGACGGAAAATGACCGGACTGCCCGCGCTCCCTCCACGGCCGTCGAGCGGGAACGCGCGCGTGCCGCGCGCAACAGCCCCACACAATCTCCGCGAGAACCGGCAGTGTTGGACCCTGTCGTCACCGACGCGATACCCGAAAGCGACGAAGCGCCATCGGCTGTTGAACGCATCGAACGGGCGGAAGCACTCAATCCGCGAACCAGCGCCATAGAAAGCGACTATCAGGCAACGGATGAAAACCCCTATGCAGCGCTGGGATTGCGGGTCGGCACCGTTATTGTCACTCCCACACTCGAACAGGGGCTTACCTGGACCTCAAACGCCGATTCCAGCACCAATGGCAGCGAAGCGGTCATTTCACAGACAACGCTACGCCTGAATGCGGCTTCCGATTGGGCCCGGCATGCCGCAACCGTGGGCGCGTATGGCATCTACCGCAAATCCGTTGACGGCGAAGAGGTGTCCGATCTCGAGGGCGGCATCGATGGCAGCCTGCGCTTCGATCTCGCGCGCGATTACACTGCACTTGCCAGCCTCGGTTACGCAATCAGCCCCGAATCGGCTTCATCCCCTGTGATCATCACAGGCGTGGATGATCGTCCGCTGCGTCACACAATCGACGGTAGCCTTGGCCTATCAAAGGACCTTGGAAAACTGCGCCTCAGCGCCACGGGATCAGTGTCGCGACAGCAATATGGCGATGCCACGCTGATCGATGGCACTAACCTCTCTCAGGAAGAGCGAAACTCTACCCTGGCTACACTGCGCCTGCGCACGGGCTATGCGATTTCACCGGCACTCACACCTTTTATCGAAGGTGAGTTCGGTCGCCGGTTCTACGATCAGAAGCAGGACAGCGCCGGTTATGAGCGTTCGGCAACACGCCTTGCCGCCCGCGCCGGTGTCATGGTCGATATCGAGGAAAAGCTGGCCGGTGAAGCGTCCATCGGTTGGATTGCAGAGGATCTGGATGACGAACGCCTCGATACGGTTTCGGGCCTTGCGCTTGCAGCGGCCTTGAACTGGTCTCCGCAACGAGGCACGAATGTGAGGCTTGATGGTTCGACCACAATTGAAGGCACCACGGATGCCGGTGACAGCGGGTCGATCCTTTATGCAGGAACCCTGCGCGTCGAAAGGCAGATTCGCGCCAACCTCACCGCCGAAGCAGCTGCCGGTCTTTCATGGCGAGACTATATGAGCGGTGGCCATGACCTCACCATGAATGGCGAAGCGGGCATGACATGGTGGCTGAACCGCACGCTGGGCCTGACGGGTCGCGCCCGCTATGAGAAGCGTACCAGCAGCCTCCCAGACCGTGATTACGATGCCACAAGTGTCTTCATGGGCATCCGGATGCAGCGCTAAAAGCCGTTTTCCGGAATTTCCCTGAAAATTCCGGAAAAGAAGCAAAAACGCCGCCATTTTCGGGAAATGACGGCGTTTTCGAAAAATTTAGCTACGGTCCGAAGCGGCAACCGCCTTCAACACATGTTTGCGCAAATCCGGCCTTTCCAGCGCAAAGGCGAGATTGGCTTCAACGAAGCCTTCAGGCGATCCGCAGTCGAAGGTTCGACCGGTGAAATGGTACCCGTGGAATGGCTGTTCTTTCATCAAGGTGAGCATGGAATCGGTGAGCTGAATTTCGCCGCCGGCCCCCCTCTCCTGCTTGGCGAGAAGATCGAAGATGGTCGGCTGAAGAATATACCGACCATTGATATAGAAATTCGATGGCGCGTCTTCCGGCTTCGGCTTCTCAACCATGCCGTTGATCTCGAACCCTCCGGCGACATCGGCGCCGCGTCCGACGATCCCGTATTTGTGGGTCTGGGACGGATCGCATTCTTCCACCGAGACCACATTGCCCCCGGTCTTCTCAAACACTTCCACCATCTGTGAAAGACACCCTTTCGGTGCCTGCATGATCATGTCCGGCAAAAGAAGAGCAAATGGTTCGTTTCCGACAAGTTCCCGTGCACACCACACCGCATGGCCAAGGCCAAGCGGTTCCTGCTGGCGCGTGTAGCTTGTCTGTCCCGGTTGCGGCTGCAGACTGCGCAGCCGATCAAGCACCTCAGTCTTGCCGCGCCGCTCAAGCGTGTCATACAATTCCACCTGGATGTCGAAATGATCCTCGATGACCGCCTTGTTGCGACCGGTCACGAAGATGAAGTGCTCTATCCCGGCTTCGCGCGCTTCATCCACGACATATTGAATGACGGGTTTATCGACAACGGTCAGCATTTCCTTCGGCACCGCTTTGGTAGCAGGCAAGAACCTTGTCCCAAGACCGGCAACAGGAAAAACCGCTTTGCGAAGTTTCGTCATCAGAAATCGACCCCCGAAGGTTTATGAAAATGAGCTTGGCGCTGCCTTAGCAACGCCGGATTGATGTTTCCATAATGAATTCGCGTATTTCGTGACGGAAATGCGAGAAGATCGTTCACGAAGGATAACAGCATGGTAAACGTTTTTCTAACCGGGGCATGCCATGGATAGGCTGGAGTACCTGTAACGGAGATCGTGATGTTGTTCCGCTTGCCCCCACGAAACCTCGTCGCGACATTGGTCGCTTCTTTCGTGGTTGCCTTCACCGTAACCCTTCAACCGGCCAATGCGGATGCCGGCTTCCAAAGATGGATTCAACAGTTCCGCAACGTGGCGATCCAGAACGGCATTTCCGGCGCCACCTATGACCGCGCCTTCCGTGGCATTACGGCCCCGGACCCAGAAGTGTTGGAAAAAGCGCGCTACCAACCCGAGTTCCGCGCCGAGCCGTGGGAATATTTCGACAACCGTGTGCAGGAAGACGCAATTCAGCGCGGTCGCCAACTTGCCCGCCAGTGGAAGCCGTGGCTCGACCGCATTGAAAGCCAGTTTGGTGTCAGCCGCTACATTCTGCTCGCCATCTGGTCGATCGAATCGAACTACGGCGAAGTGCTTAAGAACGAGCGCATCATGCGCAGCGTGCCGCGTTCGCTGGCGACGCTCGCCTATGCCGACAAGCGCCGTGCAAAATTCGCCCGCCAGCAGCTCATCGCAGCGTTGAAAATCCTTCAGACCGGCGACATCGATGTCGGCCACCTTACCGGTTCCTGGGCTGGCGCGATGGGGCACACCCAGTTCATCCCCACCAGCTATCAAGCCTATGCAGTCGATATGGACGGCAATGGGCGGCGAGACATCTGGACATCCATTCCTGATGCGCTGGCGACCGCAGCCAATCTCCTGCGTCGCAACGGATGGCGGACCGGAGAGACCTGGGGCTACGAAACCGCAGCCCTCCCCGGGGGTCGCAAATTCCCCGGCGGCAACATGGCGTTGAGCCGCTGGCAGTCAATCGGTGTGGTCCGTGCCAATGGCAAACCCTTCCCGCGCCCGAGCGACACAGCCGAACTGAAAGTGCCCGACGGGCGCGACGGACCGATCTTTCTCGTGACCAAGAACTTCCAGGTTATCAAACGCTACAACAACTCAGACAAATACGCCCTCGCAGTGGGCCTGCTCGCCGACGAGATCGCTGGCTACGGCGGTCTGGTGCGGGATTGGAACCGTCCGTTCGAGCGTCTGAGCTATTCTGAAACCGAGGAACTGCAGAAGCGCCTCGGCGCCCTCGGCTATTATGATGGCCCGATTGATGGCAAGATCGGTTCAGGCTCGCGTGCCGCCATTCGCGCGTTTCAGGCGCGCAATGGTATGCAGGAGGATGGCCATCCCGGCAAAGAAGTCCTTCGTCGCCTGCGCGGAAACTGAGCCGAAACAAGGGGAGCGGGCATGGGCTTAACACGAAGCGGTATCGACGGCAGCGGCAAAGGCAGCCGCGTTGTCATCGTCGCTATTGCTCTGGCTCTTGCCGTGCCCGCTTCTATCACCCTGCCCTCACTCGCCGAGGCACAGGATTATCAGCGCGAGAAGCGACGTGGCCTTTTCGACCTTCTTTTCGGTGGGGCTCTACGTCAACGCGAGCCGCAAAAACCTGCGACCCGCCAACGTTCCGCACCCAGAAAGCAGCAAGGGACACAAAGGCGCCGTTCAGCAGCCCCTTCTGCTCCACGTCAGCAACCGCCACCCCCGGAAGTGGAGAAGCTGGACAATGCACGCGTCGTCCTCGTGGTGGGGGACTTCCTTGCAGGCGGACTTGCCGAGGGGCTAACCACAGCATACGCAGAATCACCGGGCGTGCGCGTGATCAATCGGAGCAATGGGTCGTCCGGCTTCGTCCGTGACGACTACTACGATTGGAACGGCGAAATAGCGGGCATTCTGGACGATGTATCACCCGCGGTTGTGGTGATGATGATTGGCTCCAATGATCGCCAGCAACTCATCGTTGACGGCAAACGCGAAGCGCCGCGCTCCGAAGCCTGGGTCGCGGAATATACACAGCGTGTCGCAACCTTTGCTGCAGCAGTTGAAGACAGGCAGATTCCCCTCGTCTGGAGCGGTCTGCCGTCATTCAAATCATCGAGCATGTCGTCGGACATGCTCGCATTCAACGATATCTACAAAACCGCCGTCGAAGCCATCGACGGCTCCTTTGTGGATATCTGGGACGGTTTTGTGGACGAGAATGGTGGCTTTGTCTTCACCGGGCCCGACATGAACGGCCAGCCCGTTCGGCTACGCGGCAGTGACGGCATCAATCTTACCCGCGCGGGAAAACGCAAGGTTGCCTTTTATGTGGAGAAACCTCTGAACAAGCTGCTCGGGGAGGCTGTGTCTCCGGATATCGGCGAGCTCGGCATGGAGAGCCTCCCGGCCCTTGTGCTTCATCCGGAAAACCCTGCGCCGGTGAACCGGACAATGCCAATCTCGCTTTCCGATCCCGCTCTCGACGGCGGAGTGGAACTGATGGGCGCGGTGGTCAAGCCGATCGAGCGTCAAGAGCGTATCGAAAGCCGCGAACGCCCTCGAGAGGCTGCCACTCCATCTGGTCGGGCAGACAATTTTTCCCTTCAGACGAACACATCCCCGCAAAACAAGACGTCGCCTGGCCCATCCGCCCAGGCGACGCCCTGATTTCTCAAACTCTGCTGAAGCACTCAGCGCGGCAGAACGGAACTTCCCATGAGGAACTCGTCAATCGCC
This sequence comes from Nitratireductor sp. ATLC21, assembly GCF_057196525.1. Classification (NCBI taxonomy): domain Bacteria; kingdom Pseudomonadati; phylum Pseudomonadota; class Alphaproteobacteria; order Hyphomicrobiales; family Phyllobacteriaceae; genus Nitratireductor; species Nitratireductor sp. ATLC21. The sequence continues at coordinate 1,371,476 of NZ_JBXUOU010000001.1, forward strand.
CGTGCGGCCTGACGCCCCTCGCGGATAGCCCAGACGACCAGAGACTGGCCGCGACGCACATCGCCTGCCGCAAACAGCCGATCGACCGTCGTTTTGTAGTCGCGGTCATTGGCATTGACGTTGACCGAGTTGCGGCGATCAACATCGGTCTTCAGGCGATCCCCGAATTCCGACAGAACGCCCGTCTCAGCCGGACCGGAAAAGCCGATGGCGATGAAGGCGAGATCGGCGCGGATGACGAATTCCGTACCTGCGATGGGTTTGCGCTTCTCATCCACCTGGCAGCATTTCACGCCGGTCAGAACACCGTCCTCGCCGATGAATTCAAGCGTTGCGACCTGGAACTCGCGCTCCGCCCCCTCGGCCTGAGAAGAGGAAGTGCGCATCTTCGTTGCCCAGTAGGGCCAGACGGCGAGCTTGTCTTCCTTTTCCGGCGGGCGCGGACGAATGTCGAGCTGGGTAACGCGCACCGCCCCCTGACGAAACGCCGTGCCCACACAATCCGACGCGGTGTCGCCGCCACCGACCACCACGACATGCTTGCCGCCGGCCACAATGGGATCGGATGCCCAGGCAACAGACTGGATGTCCTCGCCTCCCACACGCCTGTTCTGCTGAACCAGATAGGGCATTGCGTCGTGCACACCTTCGAGGTCGGCGCCAGGAATACCGGCAGGACGCGGGCGCTCCGAACCGCCGCAATACAAAACGGCATCATATTCGGAAAGGAGGTCCTCGACCGGCTTGTCGACGCCGACATTGACACCGCAATGGAAGGTGACGCCCTCACCCTCCATCTGCTCGACGCGGCGGTCGATGTAGTGCTTCTCGATCTTGAAATCGGGAATGCCGTAGCGCATCAGACCGCCTGGCTTGCTCTCCCGCTCATAGACATGAACCTGATGGCCTGCGCGGCCAAGCTGCTGGGCCGCCGCCATGCCGGCCGGGCCCGAGCCGATGATGGCCACGGTCTTGCCGGTCTTGTGCTCGGGCGGATAGGGCCGCACGAAGCCGGATTCATAGGCCTTGTCGGCGATTGCCTGTTCCACCGTCTTGATGGCAACGGGAATATCTTCGAGGTTGAGCGTGCAGGCTTCCTCGCAGGGAGCGGGGCAGATGCGGCCCGTCCACTCGGGGAAATTGTTGGTGGAATGCAGGTTGCGGATCGCCTCGTCCCAGTCGCCATTGTAGACCAGATCGTTCCAGTCCGGGATCTGGTTGTGGACCGGGCAGCCTGTCGGCCCGTGGCAATAGGGAATGCCGCAATCCATGCAGCGCGCGGCCTGTTTCTCGACTTCCTTGTCCGACATGGGCAGCGTGAATTCGCGGAAATGGCGAATGCGGTCGGATGCCGGCTGATACTTGTGGACCTGCCGGTCGATTTCGAGAAAACCTGTAACCTTACCCATCGAGTAAACCCCGTTATTCTATTGAAGTGCCGGAAGTCCGAGGACATCCTCGCACCGTGCAATCCAGCGGGTGAGCGCGTTGCGCCCGTCGAATTCAAAACCGCCTTGCGGCGCAAGCCGCGTGTAGCCGAGCAGCGCAATGTCGGCGATGGTGAGCGTAGCGCCCACAAAGAAATCGCGCGTCTTCAACGCCTGATCCATGAAATCGAGCGCGGCATCCCCCCGCTCGACCTTGGCTGGATCCCGTGTTTCCACCGGCTCCTTGCGGTAGACCACGTGGAAGCGCGCACCTGCCACATTGGGCTCGTGGATATTCTGCTCCCAGAACATCCACTGGTCGATTTCAGCCTGCGCGAACCGATCATCGGGCAGGAGGGCCGAGCCACGCGCCAGATAGCGGATGATCGCGCCCGACTGCCCGAGCACCCGCCCGTCATCGAACCGGACCACCGGCACCTGACCGAAAGGTGACATGGCAAGAAACGCCTCCGTTCGGCTCTCGCCCGCCATGATGTCGAGCTCGTGCCAGCGATAGGCGAGACCAAGATGGTCGGCCGTGTATTTCACCTTCAGGCAATTGCCCGAATTCTGATCGCCGAAGATGTCCATTGGCAAGAGACCTCGAAAGTGGCGGCTATTCAGCCGCCAGGCCCAGTTTCATGCGCTCCATTTCCTCAAGCGCGCGCCGATATTCGACCGGCATCACCTTGCGGAATTTGGGGCGATAGTCGGCCCAATTGTCCAAGATCGCCCGTGCACGCGACGACCCCGTATAGTGGAGGTGATTGGCAATGAGCTGCGCCAGACGCTCTTCGTCATGACGGGTCATGTCTCCGGAAACATCGACACGCCCCTTATGCATGAGGTCGCCGCCATGGTGGTGCAGCTTTTCCAGGATGTCGTCTTCCTCCGGCACCGGCTCCAACTCAACCATCGCCATGTTGCAGCGCTCGGCGAAATCGCCCGCCTCGTCCAGCACATAGGCGACACCGCCCGACATGCCGGCTGCGAAGTTGCGGCCCGTCTGGCCAAGCACGACGACAACGCCTCCGGTCATGTATTCGCAGCCATGATCGCCGACGCCTTCAACCACGGCAATGGCACCAGAGTTGCGCACGGCAAAACGCTCGCCGGCGACACCTCGGAAATAACATTCGCCCTCGGTCGCACCATAAAGCACGGTGTTGCCGACGATGATGGACTCTTCGGCAATGATCTTCGAATCGTCCGTCGGACGAATGACGATGCGCCCGCCCGAGAGACCTTTGCCGACATAGTCGTTGGCATCGCCATGAAGGGTGAAGGTGACACCGCGCGCCAAGAACGCGCCGAAGGATTGACCGGCCGTGCCCGTGAGGCGCACATCGATCGTGTTGTCCTTCAGGCCCTTCTGGCCGTAGCGCTTGGCCACCGCGCCCGACAGCATCGCGCCGGCGGACCGGTCGGTGTTGCAGATCGGGAAATCGAGCGACACCTTTTCGCGGCTTTCAAGCGCGGGCTTTGCCGCGTCGATCAGCTTGCGGTCGAGAATGTCATCAATCGGATGGACCTGCCGTTCCGTCCAGCGCAAGGCTTCGCGCGGGGCATCGGGCTTGTAGAAGACTTTCGTGAAGTCGAGACCGCGCGCCTTCCAGTGCGCGATCATCGCATTCTTCTCGAGAAGATCCGACTGGCCGATAATGTCGTCGAGCTTCGTGTAGCCCATCTCGGCCAGATACTGACGCACCTCTTCCGCGACATAGAAGAAGTAGTTGATGACATGCTCCGGCGTGCCCTTGAAGCGCTTGCGCAGCACAGGATCCTGCGTGGCGACGCCGACAGGGCAGGTGTTAAGGTGACACTTGCGCATCATGATGCAGCCGGCGGCGATCAGCGGTGCGGTGGAGAAGCCGTATTCGTCGGCACCGAGCAGCGCGCCGATGATGACATCGCGGCCGGTTTTCAGCCCGCCGTCGACCTGAAGCGCGACGCGCGAGCGCAGCCCGTTGAGCACCAGGGTCTGGTGGGTTTCGGCAAGCCCCATCTCCCACGGGCTGCCGGCATGCTTGATGGAGGTGAGCGGAGAAGCGCCCGTGCCGCCATCATAGCCCGAAATGGTGATGTGATCGGCGCGCGCCTTGGCGACGCCAGCCGCGACCGTGCCCACGCCAACCTCGGAGACGAGCTTGACGGAGACATCCGCATCCGGATTGACGTTTTTCAGATCGTAGATGAGCTGCGCCAGATCCTCGATGGAATAGATGTCGTGATGCGGCGGCGGTGAGATGAGGCCGACACCCGGCGTGGAATGGCGCACCTTGGCGATGGTGGCATCGACCTTGTGGCCGGGAAGCTGACCGCCCTCGCCGGGCTTTGCGCCCTGCGCCACCTTGATCTGCATCATGTCGGAATTGACGAGATATTCAGTGGTGACGCCGAAACGACCGCTGGCGATCTGCTTGATGGAGGAGCGCTCCGGGTTCATCGAGCCGTCGGGCATCGGCAGATAGCGATCAGGCTCTTCGCCGCCCTCGCCGGTGTTCGACTTGCCGCCCAGCGCGTTCATGGCGCGCGCCAGCGTGGTGTGCGCCTCGCGGCTGATGGAGCCGAAGGACATGGCGCCGGTGGAGAACCGCTTGACGATTTCGGCTGCGGGCTCGACCTCGTCCAGCGAGACCGGCTTGCGGCCTGTGTCCTTCGCCTTTTTGATCGCGAACAGGCCGCGAATGGACTTGGCGTCGGCTGCCTGCCCGTCGACCATTTTCGCAAATTCGCGATAGGTCTCCCAGGACTTGCCGCGCACGGCATGCTGGAGGGAGGCGACCGCATCGGGCGACCAGATGTGGGCTTCGCCGCGCATGCGGTAATTGTATTCGCCGCCCACTTCGAGCGCGTTTTTCAGCACCGGGTCGGGACCGAACGCGGATGTGTGACGGCCCGCGGTCTCGGCTGCGATCTCCTCCAGCCCGACACCTTCGATCGTGGTGGCGGTGTTGGTGAAATACTGCTCGATGAAATCGCTTTCGAGGCCGACAGCATCGAAAATCTGCGCGCCGCAATAGGACTGGTAGGTGGAGATGCCCATCTTGGACATCACCTTCAGAATGCCCTTGCCGATGGCCTTGATGTAGCGCTGGACGACCTCCTGCGGGTCCACCTCCGGCGGGAACTCGCCTGCCTTGTGCATGGCAAGCAGTGTATCGAAGGCGAGATAGGGGTTGATCGCCTCGGCGCCATAGCCGGCGAGGCAGCAGAAGTGGTGCACCTCGCGCGGCTCGCCGGATTCGACCACGAGGCCGACCGCCGTGCGTAGGCCCTTGCGGATCAGGTGATGGTGGACCGCCGCCGTGGCAAGCAGCATCGGGATGGCGATGCGGTCCGGGCCGATCTGACGATCCGACAGGATGATGATGTTGTAACCGCCGGCAACGGCTGCCTCGGCACGGTCGCACACGCGCTCCAGCGCGCCGCGCATGCCGGCAGCCCCCTCGCCCGAGGCATAAGTGACGTCGATGGTCTTGGTGTCGAACCGGTCCTCGGTGTGGCCGATGGAGCGGATCTTTTCCAGATCCCCATTGGTGAGGATGGGCTGGCGCACCTCAAGCCGCTTGCGGCGCGAGGAGCCGACCAGATCGAAAATATTGGGCCGCGGGCCGATGAAGGAGACCAGGCTCATCACCAGTTCTTCGCGGATCGGATCGATCGGCGGGTTGGTTACCTGCGCAAAGTTCTGCTTGAAATAGGTGTAGAGCAGCTTGGGCTTGTCGGACATGGCCGAGATCGGCGTGTCGGTGCCCATGGAGCCGATGCCCTCCTGGCCGGTCGTGGCCATGGGCGCCATCAGCATCTTCGTGTCTTCCTGCGTGTAGCCGAAAGCCTGCCGCAGATCGAGCGGGGAGACATCCTTGCGCAGGGCGCGCGGCTCCACCGGCTTCAGATCCTCAAGAATGAGCTGGGTGTTGTCGAGCCACTTCTGGAAGGGGTGCTTCGTGGCAATCTTCGCCTTCACCTCTTCATCGGAGATGATGCGGCCTTCTTCCATGTCGATCAGAAGCATGCGGCCGGGCTGGAGACGCCATTTGCTGACGATCTTCTCCTCCGGCACCACCAGCGCACCGGCTTCCGACGCCATGATGACCCGATCATCGTCGGTGACGATGTAGCGCGCCGGGCGAAGGCCGTTGCGATCGAGGGTGGCGCCAATCTGAACGCCATCGGTGAAGGCGACGGCGGCGGGACCGTCCCACGGCTCCATTAATGCGGCGTGATATTCGTAGAACGCCTTGCGCTCGTCGCTCATCAGGCGATTGCCGGCCCAGGCTTCCGGGATCAGCATCATCATGGAATGGACGAGCGAATAACCGCCCTGGAACAGGAATTCCAGCGCGTTGTCGAAACAGGCCGTGTCGGACTGGCCTTCATAGGAAATCGGCCAGAGCTTGGAAATGTCGTTGCCGAAGAGCTCCGAATCCACCGAAGCCTGCCGCGCCGCCATCCAGTTGACGTTGCCGCGCACCGTGTTGATCTCGCCATTGTGGGCGACCATGCGATAGGGATGCGCGAGTTCCCAGGAGGGGAAGGTGTTGGTGGAGAAACGCTGGTGCACGAGAGCCAACGCCGTCTCGAAACGCGGGTCCTTCAGGTCTTTATAATAGGCGCCAAGCTGATAGGCGAGGAACATGCCCTTGTAGACGATGGTGCGCGCCGACAGCGAGACGGTGTAGAAACCATGCGTGCCGCCTTCCAGCTCCTCGCGCACACGGCCCGAAATCACCTTGCGGAGGATGTAGAGCCTGCGCTCGAAATCCTCTTCATTTTCGATGCCGGCACCGCGCGCGATGAAAATCTGCCGATGAACCGGCTCTGACGCCACGATTTCGGGCGCCTTGGAGAGGCAGGAATTGTCGACCGGCACATCGCGGAAACCGATCAGTTCCTGCCCTTCCGAGCGCACGACATCGGCGATAATCGTATCGATCTTCTCGCGCAGCGCGCCATCGCGCGGCATGAAGAAATGACCGACGCCATAATGGCCAGGCTCGGGAAGCTCGACACCGCGTTCGGCCCATTCCTCACGATAGAAACGGTCCGGAATCTGCATCAACATGCCCGCACCGTCACCGACAAGCGGATCGGCGCCAACGGCACCGCGATGGGTGAGGTTTTCGAGCATGGCAAGCCCGTCCTGGACGATGCTGTGCGAACGCTTGCCCTTCATATGCGCGACAAAGCCGACACCGCAGGCATCGTGTTCATTGCGCGGATCATAAAGCCCCTGCGCTGCCGGCAGGCCGGGTACAGCGTGCTTTTCTGTGCGTTTGACGGTGGCCGCTCCAGCCTCGGCGGCAGGTTCGAACTTGGTCGAAACAGATGGCGTCATTTCCGTCATCGCAATTCCTCACTATTGTTGCCCAGAGCCTCTCCTCCCTGAGCGGTCGTTCAGTCGCCGGGCTGCCCTTGCGGCCATCCGGGGTGTATGCACGGCATTTCCATTTAGAAGCCGGAGGAACGCTACCGGTTCGCTCCGGCGCATTTTCTTGTTCTTGGGCGGGGCATTCCTGCCTATGGATTTTGCTCCGGTCATTGCCGGACCGCCTGTGTCGCGCCGATCACTGCTACATTACCACGACCCGGGGAGGCGTTTGCAATGCACCGCAGCGCAATCTGCGCGCAATAAGACAGGAGTGCTGTCCTATTCGCTGAAATGCCAGAAATACCAACACCAGACAAGACGGAAATGCAAATTTTTTGCGCAAAAAGCGAAAGAAAATTCCCAAGCTGCAAGTATTATCGAAATTATCCGTCATGACCGCAGATCATCCTGCAAAGCAACCGAATGACCGCAACATCTAATCTTCGGGACTTGATAGAAGGGTGCGAAGCGCGCAATGTCGCGCCGCCACTGCTTATTTTAAGGTCAAAAGAGAGATCGACTGCATGAATTTCGCCTCCGACAACTGGGCCGGCGCCCATCCGCAAATCGCCGAAGCGCTCACAAACAATGCAGGCGGCTACGCATCGGCCTATGGGACAGGCGATCTGGACAAACAGGTAGAGCGAAGCTTTTGCGACGTCTTCGAGCGCGAGGTGTCGGTTTTCTTTGTCGGCACCGGCACGGCCGCAAACAGCCTGTCGCTTGCCTGGGCTGCCAGGCCGGGCGGGGTCGCCTTCTGCCACACGGAAGCCCACGCCATCGAAGACGAGGGCGGGGCGCCGGAATATCTGACCGGCGGGGCGCGCCTGAAGGGGGTTGCCGGTCGGTTGGGGCGCATGGATCCGAACGCGCTCGACGCCGCGATCCGCGAACACCCGGCTGAATTCGTGCATGCGGGACAACCCATGGCCGCTTCCATCACCCAGGCCACCGAGATCGGCACGCTCTACTCTCTCGACGACATCGAGAAGATCGCCGGCATCTGCCGCGAGGCCGGTATTCCGTTGCATCTGGACGGAGCGCGCTTTGCCAACGCTCTTGTGGCGCTCGACACCACCCCGGCCGAAATGACATGGAAGCGCGGCGTCGACATTGTTTCCTTCGGCGGCACCAAGAATGGCTGCTGGTGTGCGGAGGCTATTGTTGTGCTTGATCCTGCAAAGGTCGGGCAGATGCATTTTCTGCGCAAGCGGGCCGCACAACTCTTTTCCAAGTCACGCTTCATCGCCGCACAGTTCGAAGCCTATTTCAGGGACGACTTGTGGCTCCACACCGCCCGCCACGCCAACGCCATGACCAGCGAACTGGCCTCCGCAATCGATAGTGCCGAAGGCATACGCCTTGCCTGGCAGCCGCAGGCGAACGAGGTGTTTGCACTCATGTCAGCCGAAAAGGCGGAGAGCCTTCAGGCGGCAGGTGCGCGGTTCTACCCCTGGAAACCACCATTGTCTTTCGCCAGCGAGATCAGCGAGGGGGACATACTTCATCGCTTCGTGACCAGCTTCGCAACCGAGCCTTATGAAATCAGTCGGTTTACAGACCTGCTGCAAGGCTGAACTCACGCGCGCGTGCCTGACGATAAACACGCTTTCACGCCCATGTGATGGTGGCTCGCGCGCGCTTGATTTCCAAGTGAACTGTCCCTCTGAAAAAACGGGTCGTGCCGGAGTTGAATCCGGCTTCGACGCGACCTCTAGAGGAGATCTTTTCATGTCCACGAAAACCGCACTGACCGCTGCCTATATCGCTGGAACGGTTGCAGCCGCCCTGTCTGCAGGCACCCTTGCCACGACCACGGCTGCCCAGGCGCAGGAAAAAGAGAAATGCTACGGCGTTTCCATGGCAGGCAAGAATGACTGCGCTGCCGGCCCCGGCACCACCTGCGCCGGCACATCGAAGGTCGACTATCAGGGCAATGCCTGGACGTATGTCGATTCCGGTACATGCACCACGATGGAGCTTCCTGGCGACCGCATGGGTTCGCTTGAGCCGCTCGATCGCGACCTGCCGTCCTGATCGGCCTGACAGCATCCTGAACCAGCAATGCCGGGAGGCGCCTGATGACACGCAAATTTGCGATTCAATCCGCAAACCAAAACCGCTTCCCGGCATTCCATCCCGCCGGCAGGGCCGGCGCGAGTTTCAAACCACAGCATTTCGATGCGATAAAAGCGGAACCCACATCCGTGGGCTTCCTCGAAATCCACGCTGAAAACTACATGGGCGCGGGCGGACCGCCGCACGCCGTCCTGAGCGAAATACGTACACTTCTGCCCGTCTCGCTACACGGTGTCTGCATGTCCATCGGCGGTCTGGACCCAATCGATCCCGAACATCTGTCCCGCTTTGCAAACCTGGTCGAACGCTACGAGCCCTTCAAGGTGTCCGAGCACCTCGCATGGTCGACCCATGACGATGTATTCTTCAACGACCTTCTGCCCCTACCGTATACCGACGAGACGCTGGAGCGCGTATGTGGGCATATCGACCAGGTGCAGGAAGCCATCGGCAGATCGATGCTGCTGGAAAACCCCTCCACCTATGTCCTTTTCTCAGAATCCAGCTGGAACGAAACCGATTTCCTGCGTGAAATCGTGAAGCGCACGGGCTGCGGCTTGCTGCTCGACATCAACAATGTTTTCGTTTCCGCAACCAATCACGGTTTCAGCGCCACCGAATATCTGGCCGAGTTTCCACTTGAACATGTGGGCGAGGTTCATCTCGCCGGCCATGACGAACAGGAAGACGACGAGGGCGCGCCCCTTCTGATCGACAGCCATGACCGACCGGTCGCCGATCCCGTATGGAGCCTTTACGAGACGGTGATCGAACAATGTGGACCGATCGACACGCTTGTAGAATGGGATTCCGATGTGCCCGATTGGCCAATCCTTCGCTCGGAGGCCATTGCTGCCGAGCGCATTCTCGACCGCCATCGCGGTCGACAGCAGAACGTGAAACGCCATGCCCTCCACTCCTGACATGCCCGCCGAAGGCATTTCAGCAGCGTATGACGGCGCGTTTGGTTCCGTGCTGCTCAATCCCGGGCGCGCCACGCCCCAAGGTTTGACCGGCCCCTGCGGAAAGTCCGCAAACAAGCGCTTCAATGTCTACCGCAACAATGTCACGCACAGCCTTGTCACGGCTCTGACCGAGATCTTCCCGACAGTGGCACAAATCCTCGGGAAGGAAAACTTTCGCATGATCGCACGAGATTTTGTGCGTGCGCATCCGCCACGCTCGCGGCTGGTCTTTGAGTATGGTCAAGATTTTGCTCGGTTCCTCGCCGGCTGCGCTCCGATCAGCCACCTGAAATACCTGCCTGACGTTGCCCGGCTGGAACGCGCCTGGCTGGACGCCTATCACGCGGCCGACCATGCACCGCTTGACGCAGATGATCTGGGTGCGCTGCCGCCGGAGGCCCTGGCGACAGCGGTCTTCACGCCGCATCCGGCTGCAAGGTTCATTTCGTCCGCCTACGCGATCCACACGATCTTTACCGCCCATCGGGAAGGGCCGATGCCCGAACGCATCAATGCCGGTCTCGCGCAGGCAGTCCTTGTGACGCGGCCGGCTCTTACGGTGCAGGTGCGCAAAATCGACCACGGCCAGTTTCTTTTTATTGAGGCGCTCAGCCGCGGAGCCCCACTGCAGCAGGCCGTGGGCCTCTCCCTTGAGGCGGTGCCGGAATTCGATCTTCAGGCTGCAATTGCCTTGACCATTGAAAGCGGCGCTTTTGCAGGTTGCCGTTCAAGCAACGATATCGACGAAAAGGACTAAGGCCCGTGTTTCAGACAATCGAGGCGCTGCATGCGCGTGTATTCTCGACCGTCGAGCGCCTGCTTGACGGATGGTTCCTGGGCCTCACCGCCCGCTTCTCCTTCTTCGCCGTTCTCTATTTCTACTTCCTGAACTCGGCACGTACGAAAGTCGGAGACGGCTTTTTCGGTTTCTTTCACGTCGCTGACGGCGCGTATTACCAGATCGCGCTGCCGGCAGTGGAGGCAGCGGGCGGCAACGTTTCCGCCGTATCGTTCATCCCGTGGGGGATCATCGTGTGGCTGGGGACGTATTCGGAGTTTGTGTTGCCATTGCTGATCGTGGTGGGGCTTTTCACCCGTATCGCCGCGCTCGGCATGATCGGTTTTGTGCTCGTACAGTCCTATGTCGACATCGCCGTTCACAAGGTCGGCTCCCAGACGGGAGGCGCCTGGTTCGATCGCTTTTCGGACGGACTGATCTGGGACCAGCGCACGCTCTGGGTTTTCCTGCTTCTCTATCTCGGGGTCAAAGGCGCGGGGTTGATCTCGCTCGACGCGCTTCTTTCGCGCCGCCGCGCGATTGCAAACACCTGAACCAGAAGCGGCGCCACAAGGGCGCCGCCGTCAGGTCTTCAACGCATTACTCGCCTTAGTGGGCCTTCGCCTCGATCTCCTTCGCATCCTTCACCGAAGCGATGGGGATGCGGCGCGGCTTCATCTCCTCGGGGATGTTGCGCGTAAGCTCGATGTGAAGCAGGCCGTTCTCCAGATTGGCTCCAGTCACCTCGACATGATCGGCAAGCTGGAAGCGGCGCTCGAAGCTGCGCGAGGCAATGCCGCGGTAAAGCAGCTCGCCTTCATCCTTCTGTTCGGTGCTCTTCTCACCCTTGACGGTGAGCACATTGCGGTGGGCCTCAATGGAAATATCTTCTTCGCCGAACCCGGCGACCGCCATGGAGATGCGGTAGGCGTCCTCACCCGTGCGCTCGATATTGTAGGGCGGATAGGTCTGGCCGTTATCCGGTTGCCCGAGCGTATCGAGCATCGAGAAGAGCCGGTCGAACCCGACGGTGGAACGATAGAGAGGTGAAAAATCAACGTGACGCATGGTCTGTTCTCCTGTTGAGCAACATTGCGTTATGGCCCTGTTCCGAAACCCGCTTTGGGCGTTTCTGAGTGGCCAACGGCCCCATCCTGGCGGCCGCAGAGATAATATGGGGACATCAAAAATCCGGTTCAAGAGTGTGTCCCAGGCACATGAACAGCCGATGAACAGTGCACTCGGGAATCGTTCAGCTTGATCACGGTAGGGTTGGCGAACCTGATGGTTGGCCTCGCGCTGCCATCGGGGTAGCACCGGATGTAACGTCCCTTCCACCGGTGCGGAACGCCGGAAGCGGCATGACGTCGCTTCCGGCATTCATTTCCCCAAACCTTTCAATTTCTTGCCTTTCAGCCGACCCGGCTCTATCAATCCATAGGAAAATCATCTTCTTCCGCCCCTCATCTTCGCTCTTGAGGCCAATGTTTCCGCATGGATGACCTGCTGATTGTGGTTCCTGAAAATCCCGCACCAGAGGGGATTACGGCAGGTCTGTTGCGGACAAGCGACGGGATCTCGATTCGGTATGCCCGCGTGCCGGGCCGGGGCAAGACGAAACGCGGCACAGTGGTGCTGCTTCCCGGCCGCAACGAATACATCGAAAAATATTTCGAAACGGCCGATGATCTTGCGCAACGGGGCTATGGGACGGCAATCCTCGACTGGCGTGGGCAGGGTGGCTCTGAAAGGCTTCTGGCGAATGCCAATCGCGGCTACGTGGAGAGCTTTGGCGACTATGTCCGCGACCTGGACGCGCTGTTTGAGCAGGTTGTTCTGCCCGATTGCCGGGGCCCCTACTACATCCTTGCGCATTCGACCGGTGTGCTGATCGCCCTTCTTGCCTCCCCCAGCCTTGCCAATCGCGTGCGCCGCATGGTGCTCTGTGCGCCCCTGCTCGGCCTTGCGGCGTCTTCTTCGACAACGGTGTGGGTCAGGCGTCTCGCCCGGTTTCTCTATGCGATCGGCTTGGGCAAAATGTACATGCCGGGCCGTCGAAACCGGCTCAAGATCCCGGATTTTTCACCCGCGGCGCTGAGTTCCGACCCGAAACGCTTCAACCGCAACCGCGCGACTGTGACGGCCTGGCCGGGGCTGGCCATCAATGGCCCGACAGTGGCCTGGACGCGGGCGATGTTCCGCGCGGTGGAACAGGTGACGGAGCCGGAGTTCATGGCACGGCTGCACATCCCCTCGCTGACACTGGCAGCAGGCGGCGACCGGGTCGTTTCCAACAGGGCGATTGAAGCCTATGTGCAGCACCTGCGCAGCGGATCCCTGTTGACGATCGACGGAGCGCGGCACGAATTGCTTCAGGAGGCTGATCGCTTTCGCGAGCAGGCGCTTGCAGCTTTCTTTGCCTTTGTGGAAGGCACGGACGACATCGACCACTGAACTGGCTCAGCGCAGCAGCGCCATCGCTTCTTCGTGGAGCTCGCGGGTTGCCGCAGCAATGATGTCGCCACCGCTTTCAGGTCGCCCCCCTGCCCAGCTCGTGATCACCCCACCTGCCTGTTCGATGATCGGAACCAGCGCGACAATGTCGTAAGGCTGCAGGCCAGACTCGATGACAAGATCGACCTGCCCCGCAGCCAGCATGGCGTAGGCATAGCAATCGGTGCCATAGCGGGCGAGACAGACCGCTTCTTCCACCCGGTCGTAAGCCGCGCGACGCAGAGCATCAAAGAGCGCAGGCGTGGTGGTGCACAGCGTGGCATCGCAAAGTTCGGTCGTGTCGCGGGTCTTCAACCGGCGCGCACCGCCGGGGCCCTCATAGTGGCTGCCCTCACCCACCGCATAGAACAGCTCACCCGTAAATGGCTGGGACATCATGCCCGCAACCGCCCGGCCCGACACCGTTAGCCCCACCAGTGTTCCCCAAAGCGGCAAGCCCGAGATGAACGCGCGTGTGCCGTCAATCGGATCGATGATCCAGCGGTGATCGCTCGCCTCGCCCTCAAGGCCAAATTCCTCACCCAGTATGCCATGATCGGGATAGGCCTCACCGATCAGCGCGCGAATGGCTTTCTCTGCCTCCCGATCGGCCTCCGTGACCGGATCGAAACCACCATCCACCTTATTGTCGATCAGCACAGGCTGACGAAAGCGTGGCAGGGTCTGTTGTGCGGCAGCTTCGGCAATGCGGCGCATCAGAGCCGGCGAGACGGTCATGGAAAACTCCTGGATACTGGATTTGCTGGCGGGCGAATGGTCGGGAGCCGATCTTCGCTGTGAATGCGACCGTTTGCAACGGTTCAGGAACGGTTAACGCTTGACAATGCTGCAATGCAACATAAACTTCCAATCAGGCAGTTTATCTGCCGAATGCCCTTTTTGGGCGTTTCCTCCCTAGACTTTAGGCCGCGTCGCCAAAACGATGCGGTCTTTTTTTGTGTCTTTTTCCGCAGATCGGCAACAGCATATGCTGCACTGCCGCAAAATCGTGGATCATTCGGCGGCCAGGGGAAAAGCGCTGAAGTGCTGGCTGGCGGTGAGCATCAGCTCGCGGGCGAAATCTGTTAAATCCTCTTTAAGCGCGTGAAAGCCTGCCGTCTTCTCCAGCGTGCGCTCATCCATATAGAGGCTTCGATTGATCTCGATCTGCAAGGCGTGAAGCCCCTGCGCGGGACGCCCGTAATGCTCTGTAATGAAACCGCCCGCATAGGGCTTGTTGTGCACCACGCAGTAGCCGCGCGCGGTTAAAAGCCCGATCACCCACTCCGTGAGAACAGGGGCAGCCGACACGCCGAAACGGTCGCCGATGATGAAATCCGGCCGCAGACCGCCGTCACCAGACCGCACCCCGGCGGGCATGGAATGACAATCAATGAGAATGCCATGCCCAAACGCGCAATGCGTGTCGATGAGAAGGCGTTTGAGGCATTCATGATAAGGCTGGTAGATCGATTCTATTCGTGAAACCGCCTCAGCCAGCGGCAACCGCCCCTGATATATGTCGAGGCCCTCTCCCACCAATTTGGGCACTGTACCAAGCCCGCCCGCCACCCGTGGCGAGCGGATATTGGCATAGGGCGGCACCGGCTCGCAAAACATGCGTGGATCAAGCTCCCAGGGCTCACGATTCACATCGAGATAGGCCCGCGGGAAGTTGGCTTTCAGGAAAGGGGCGCCACAGGCGACGACACCGGAAAAGAGTTCATCCACATAACAGTCTTCCGACCGCCGGATCACCCTGGCATCGAGCTTGCTCATCTGAAGAAAACGTTGCGGATAATGGCGTCCACTGTGTGGCGAGTTGAAAACAAAGGGCACCTCCTGCGACGCTGGAGCATGTACCTCGAAGGCGGGCACCGTGCCGAAATCCGCTGCAGCATTCATTCGTGTTTTGCGCCTCCGCAACGCTGTATTCTTCCGAAGCCTGCCACCGGCGCCCCCGCCTGTCCAGCCGCTCCACAGACTGGCCCATAAGGATTCACTTGATATTTACCATGCGAGAATCATATAGCTGGTAACACATAAGCGGTTGGCGGGACGACCGCTCTCGCACGATTCGGACGGCACAATGGCACGGATTCTCCTGGCGGAAGACGATAACGATATGCGGCGCTTTCTCGTGAAGGCGCTTGAACGAGCAGGCTACGAAGTGGTGGACTTCGACAATGGCGCCGGCGCCTATGACAGGCTGCGTGAAGAGCCCTTTTCTCTCCTTTTGACGGACATCGTGATGCCGGAAATGGACGGCATCGAGCTGGCACGGCGGGCGACGGAAATCGACCCAGACCTCAAGGTGATGTTCATCACGGGTTTCGCCGCTGTCGCGCTGAACCCCGACTCGAACGCTCCGCAGGATGCAAAAGTCCTATCCAAACCCTTCCACCTGCGCGATCTCGTGAATGAGGTGGAAAAGCTTTTGCAAGCAGCCTGAGAGGCGTTTCGTAGCGGGGAGATGCGGCATTCGAGACGGGTGTCGAAATTGCGGTAAAATCCCCAAACTACCTATTGACGCCTGCCGCAATTTTATGATCTATGCGCGGCGTCGGATGGGCGTGTAGCTCAGCGGGAGAGCACTACGTTGACATCGTAGGGGTCACTGGTTCAATCCCAGTCACGCCCACCATCCGAACCCTCTTTCAAATTAATACATTGTGTTGGTGCGCTACATCTGCTGCGTTCGTCTGCAGGATCGGTGGCGTTCGGTGTTTTGCGACCTGCCTTTTGCCGGGCCCGACCGAGCCGGCCGGTGGGCGCCGCGAGAGCCGGGAGGAAACCGGTCGGCTCAGCGCTTCACGGTGCGAAAACGCTCTTCCAGATACGACACCAGACGCACCGCTGGCCAAAGCACGATCAGATACATGACCGCGGCGGCGATTAGCGGTGTGGGATTGGCCGTCAGCGCCTGGGCATCGGTCGCCTGCTTGAGAAGATCAGGCATGGCGACCACCGAAGCCAGCGACGTATCCTTGGCAATTGCCACGGAATTGCTCGTGTGCGGCGGGATCGCCACGCGAAATGCCTGTGGCAGGATGATTTTGTAGATGATCGCCCAGAACGGCATGCCCAGAGCCTTCGCCGCCTCGGTTTGCCCCTCGGGAATCGACTGGATGCCAGCGCGGAAGACCTCCGCGGTGAACGCAGAAAAGACCAGTCCGAGCGCCAAGGTTGCGGATGTGAACGCGTTGAGGCGGATGCCGACAAAGGGCAAGGCATAATAAATCAGTACGAGGACAACGAGAATCGGCAGCGCCCGAAACACATCCACGTGCAAAACAGCGAGAAGGCGCAATGGACGCGGCCCATAAAGCCTTGCCAGGCAGATGAGCACCCCCGCAAGCCCTCCGAGCGTAATCGTTGTGAGGGCAAGCAGGATCGTATTCCAAACCCCCTTCAGGAGCATCGGAAAGATACGGAAAAAAACCTCGGCATTAAGAAATGTATCGACGAAACCCGGCATGTTTTTAATCCTCCCGCGGCACTCCCCGCATCCCCACGGATGGCCGGTTGATCCTGTTTGACCGAGACACGGGTCAGGCACCCCTTTCCCGGTTCTAGTGCTCGACTGGCTTCACGCCCTGGCCGGGCCATCCCCCACCGATTGTTTCGCTACCGATTGATAGACTGCCAGCGTGAACTGGACGTGCTCGCGCAGCAGGCTAGCCGCGTGCTCCGCATCACGGGCAAGCACGGCATCCATCAACCGCGTGTGATTGGAAATAGACAGCGCTTCCTCAAGGAGCGCCTGAGTCGCTGCGTCATGTTCGACAGGGTTCCCCGTGTCATCATCCGGCAAAAACAGAAGAGCCTGATGATGGCGCCTCAACTGCTCGGATATCTGACGCTGAAAGGATCTCAACCAGCCTGATCTGCCGGCCGAAAGAAGTGACTGATGGAAGGCGTCATGCGCGTCCATCCATACCGTAAAAGCCGTGGAGCTGCCGCGGCGCAGCGAGGTTGACGCACGAGACAATTGGTGATGACACGCCACGATGGCGCTTTCCCAATCCAGATCGCCATGGGCTATAGAGTCCTTGAGAAGCGCCGTCTCCACCACCGCTCGCGCCTGCTCAAGATCCTCCAGTTCCGCGACGGAAACGGACGCAACACGATAACCGCGATTGGGGCTGAGAACCGCAAGTCCAGCCTCTTCCAGACGCGGTAGCGCTTCCCGCAGAGGCGTGTATCCGATCCCGTAGCGCTTCGACAGCGTCATCAGGCGCAACGGCTCCCCGGGCGCCAGAACTCCATCCACAATGTCCCGCTTTAGGGCGGAAAGCGCGTCTTCAGGCTCCTGCAGGTCACGCTTCGGCATTGTCTCGGCCTCAGATTTCATATAATCAATCATATTATATATAATCTGCCGGGCCAACAGGATTTTGATCAAATGAGCACAGCCGAACAAAATCAGGATATCGCGATGATGGCAAGTGCCCGGGAGGGTGACCGCAAGGACCCGTTGAAAGACTATCGCTCCCGATTCAGTCTTCCAGACGGCGTCATCTACCTGGACGGCAACAGTCTCGGCGTGCTGCCGGCTGATCTCAATCATCGCATGAGCGAAATCATTGAACATCAGTGGGGCGAACGTCTGGTGCGCGGGTGGAACGACGCTGGCTGGATCGACCTCCCTTCTCAGGTAGCGGGGAAGCTAGCCGCCCTTGTCGGGACGAGTGCAAGCTGCATCGCGGTTGGAGATTCCACATCGATCAACGTCTTTAAGGTGCTTTCTGCCGCCCTCTCCCTGCGCCCCTCCCGGCGCGTTATTCTATCCGACCGAAACAATTTTCCGACCGATCTCTACGTCGCCGACGGCCTCACGCGTCTCCTCGGGCAGGGCTACGAGTTGAAGCTCGCCACGGCCGAGACGATGATTGACGCCCTGGACGAAAGCGTGGCTGCGGTGCTTCTGACGGAAGTCGATTATCGTACCGGTGGGCGTTACGACATGGCGGCCATGACCCGGCACATTCATGAAAAAGGCGCGATGGCGATCTGGGATCTGTGCCACAGCGCCGGCGCCTTCCCGGTTCATCTGGATTCCGCCGGGGCGGATTTTGCCGTTGGCTGCGGCTATAAATATCTGAATGGGGGCCCCGGCGCACCCGCCTTTCTTTATGTCGCCGAACGGCACCTGACGAGCGTTACCCCCGCGCTGTCGGGATGGATGGGGCATAACGCCCCGTTTGCCTTCACAACGGATTATACCCCGGCTGCGGGGATTGACCGCATGAAGGTGGGCACGCCTCCGATCCTCTCCCTCTCCGCACTCAACATTGCACTCGATGCATTCGACGGTGTCGACATGACACTGGTGCGTCAGAAATCGCAGGAACTGTGCGACCGCTTTATTTTAGAGGTCGAACGCCGCTGCCCTGAACTGAAGCTTGTGACCCCTCGCGATCACGCGATGCGGGGCAGCCAGGTGTCCTTCAGGCACCCTGAAGGATATGCGATCATGCAGGCGCTGATTGCCAACGGCGTTATTGGCGATTTTCGGGCTCCCGATATTCTGCGCTTCGGCATGACCCCGCTCTACTTGCGACACACCGACATCCTGGCTGCTGCAGAAACACTCGAACGTGTGATGCGCGAAAAACTGTGGGACCGGGAAGAATATCGCCGACGCGCGAAGGTGACCTGACAGCCGGCAGCGGCGATGCATTCAACATCAACCCGGGAAGCAACGCCGTTTGCTTCCCGTAGCCTTACGATAATTTAATACTAGAACAGATGAAAAGCCGCCCGGAAGCTGGCATAAAGGGCAAGGCTCGAAGCGACCGGTATACCGGCTGATCAGTGCCGCCTCCATTGCCAAAACCGAATTGCCGGAGCGTGCATGTCTTTCTGGAAACAGGCAGTTGCCTGCCTCATCATTCTTATCGTCGCAGCATTCGTCTGGTTCCTTTACTACCCCGGCGCACAGGATGTTCTGGCCCGCTCGGGGCTTGTCTCACCCCAATCTGGATCGCAACAAGCCGCAGCAGAGCGCGGCCCGCAGCGTGGAGGCCGTGGCGGGGGCGGTGCGCCGGGCCCGGTGGTGACAACACCGATCACACAAGCGACGATCAACGACCGGCTCACCGCGATAGGCACCGGCAGGGCGCGGCGCTCGGTGGTCGTCAATCCGCTCACCGCTGGCACGCTGGTCGAGATCGCGGTCTCCTCGGGAGCGGAGGTGAAGGCCGGCGATCTGATCGCCAAACTCGATTCAGATGCCGAAGAGATCGCACTTGATCGCGCCGTCATCGCACTTGAGGATGCCCGCGCGACGCTCGAGCGCATCAAGGCGCTACGCACTTCCAACACGGTGAGCGTGGTGCAACAGAACGAGGCCGAGCTTGCTCTGCGCAATGCGGAGCTGGCCAAACGCGAAGCGGAACTTGCCCTTGAACGCCGATCCATCACCGCGCCGATTGACGGCACGGTCGGCATTCTCCCGATTTCCGCAGGCAGCTATGTCACCAACAGCACGGAAATCGCCAGCATAGACGACCGGTCGCAAATCCTGGTGGATTTCTGGATTCCCGAACGCTATGCGGGCCTGATCGATATCGGATCGCCGCTGACCGCCATTTCGGTCGCACGCGCGTCTTCGGTTCATGAAGGCGAAATAAGCGCGATCGACAATCGGATCGACCCGGAGAGCCGGACGCTGCGCATCGAGGGACGGATTGACAACCCCGATGACCGCCTGCGCGCCGGCATGGCCTTCACCATCTCCATGCGCTTTCCCGGCGAGACCTACCCGGCCATCGATCCGCTGGCCATTCAGTGGAGCTCTGACGGGCCATTCGTTTGGGCAGTTGAAGACGGTATGGCACGCCAGAAGCCCGTTCGAATCGTTCAGCGCAACGCCGACAGTGTGCTTGTTGACGCAGAGTTTGGCGAGAACGCGCTCGTTGTCACCCAGGGCATTCACAATGTGCGCGAAGGCACTCCCATTGAAACAGCCGGCAAGCCAGCCAGTGCCGGCGCCAGACAGGCCAATGCGGGAGGATCCGCGTCGTGAAGGAAACGCTTCAGAACGCCCAAACCGGCATCACCGCCCTGTTTGTCCGGCGCCCGGTTCTTGCCTTTGTCTTCAACACGCTGATCGCGGTGGCGGGCCTTGCGGCGCTCTTCGGCATCGAAGTTCGGGAACTGCCGGATGTCGATCGCCCGGTTATCACCGTCTCCACCAATTTCTCCGGCGCGGCCGCAGAAACGATGGACCGCGAAGTGACGGCCATGATCGAAGGTGCGGCCGCTCGCGTTTCCGGCGTGGTGGCGATTTCTTCAGACTCCTCCTATGGCCGCAGCCGCGTGACGGTGGAGTTCAGCGATAACGTCAACCTGGATACAGCCGCTTCCGATCTGCGCGATGCGGTGAGCCGCATCCAGAACAGTCTTCCCGATGATGCCGAAGCGCCGCGCATCATCAAATCCGACAACGACGCGCAAGCGGTCATGCGGATTGCGCTGACCTCCGCAAGCATGCCGGTACAGCAACTCACCACCCTGGTGGAGGATGAGGTCGTTGATGCGTTTTCGGCTGTGCCCGGAGTTGCAGACGTTCAGGTTTATGGTGATCGGACGGAAATCTTCCGCGTCGACATCGACCAGACGAAGCTCTCCAGTATGGGGCTGACAGTGGCCGATGTTTCGAAGGCTCTTGGCACCGTCGCGTTCGATACACCGGCCGGCTCGCTCAGCAACACGACGCAGGACCTGACGGTGCGTGCCACTGCCGCCATCTCGACGCCGGAAGAGTTCGAGGCGATCTATCTGAAGGACAATGTCCGGCTGGGAGAGGTTGCGACTGTAACGTTAGGTGGCGATCTCGGGGAAAGCCAGTTGCGCGCCAATGGCCGCACCGGCATCGGACTGGGCATCGTGCGCCAGGCCCAATCGAACACGCTCGAGATCTCTACCGGCGTCCGCAAAGCGGTGGAAGAAGTGCGTGCGATCCTGCCCGAAGGGGTCGACATCGAGGTGACCAGTGACGATGCGACCTTTATCAACGGCGCCATACACGAAGTCGAGATTGCGCTGTTGATTTCAGTGACCGTGGTGCTTCTGGTCATTTTCATCTTCCTGCGCGACGTTCGCGCGACGATCATACCAGGTCTCGCCATCCCGGTTGCGCTGATCGGTACGCTGGCAACCATTTATCTGACCGGCTTTTCCATCAACATCCTGACCCTGCTGGCTCTGGTTCTGGCGACAGGTCTTGTGGTGGATGATGCGATCGTGGTTTTGGAGAATATCGTGCGCCGGCGCAATGAAGGCATGGGCGCGCGCGCTGCCGCCGTGCTCGGCACGCAGGAGGTTTTCTTCGCGGTTCTGGCAACGACGGCCACGCTTATAGCGGTCTTCGTTCCCATTTCCTTCCTGCCCGGGCAGGCAGGCGGTCTTTTCAAGGAATTCGGTTTCGTGCTCGCGATGGCCGTGTTCCTCTCCTCCATCGTGGCTCTGTCGCTGTGTCCGATGCTTGCTTCTCGCATGCTGGCCTCACACCCCGAAGGGGAGGAAAAGCAAGGCAGCGGCTCAGGTACCGGGCGTGTCCTGTCGACCCTTTATCGGCGCTGCCTGCAAGCCTGCCTGAACGCGCCGGCCGTGGTGGTGGTGATTTCGGTGCTTTTCGCTGCCGCTTCCTATGGAGCCTTCGGTCTCATCAAATCCGAGATCACGCCGAGCGAGGACCGTTCGATCGCCTTCATGCGCGTGTCGGCACCGCAGGGCGTCAGCCTTGACTACTTTGCCGAACGGATGCGTCGTATCGAGGCCCTGATAGAACCACTGCGCGAAAGCGGCGAAGTGGTCAGCACATTTTCCATCGCCGGACGCGGCTCCTCCAACAGCGGCTTTCTTGTATTGCGGCTGGCCGACTGGGAAAACCGCGAGCGCAGCCAGCAGGAGATCGTTGCCGATATCTCTGCCCGTGTGCGCGATGAGCCTGGTGTGCGTGCCTTTGTTTTCCAACCCAACAGCCTCGGCATTCGCGGCGCGGGCAACGGCCTGAGTTTCGCGATAGCCGGCAACAACTACGCCAAGTTGACGGAAGCCGCGGAGAAGATCGTCGCAGCGATGGATGAGGATCCGAGTTTCCGCCAGGCGCGCCTTTCCGATGACACGACACAACCACAGCTTTCGATCGCCATCGATCGTGAACGCGCCTTCGATCTGGGGATCGATATTGATGGCCTTGGCAACACCATCCAGGCAATGCTCGATGGCCGCAAGATCGGCTCGGTCTTCATCGATGACCGAAGCGTGGACGTGAAACTGGTCTCGACCACGAATCCGGTGAACGATCCGACCGACCTGGAAAATATCTACATCAAGGCAGGCGATGGCCGCTTCGTGCCGTTGTCCGTCATTGCAACGCTCAAGGAACAGGCTGTTCCGCCATCCCTGTCGCGCGAGGATCAACTGCGCTCGGTGGGGATCAATGCAGCACTCGGCAATGTGGCGCTGGGCGAAGCTTATGAAAGGGCGCAGACAATTGCCGAACCTTTCCTCGAGCCCGGCATGCGCCTCGTGCCGCTCGGCGAGGCGGCCGCGCTCGGCGAAACCGCCAATTCCATGTTGATCATTTTCGGCTTTGCGCTGGTCATCATTCTCCTTGTGCTCGCTGCCCAATTCGAGAGCTTCACCAGCGCAATCATCATCATGGCAACGGTGCCGCTCGGGCTTGCCTGCGCTGTGTTCGCCATGTTGCTGACGGGCACCAGCCTCAATGTTTACAGCCAGATCGGCCTCGTGTTGTTGGTTGGCATTATGGCCAAGAACGGCATTCTCATCGTCGAGTTTGCCAACCAGCTCAGAGATCGGGGCATGGGTGTCCGCCAGGCCATTGAAGAGGCATCGCTCATCCGACTGCGCCCGGTTGCCATGACAATGATCTGCACGATCGTGGGCGGGGTACCGTTGGTGCTTGCAAGCGGCGCCGGCGCGGAAGCGCGTGTCGCGCTTGGTTGGGTGATCGTGGGTGGCCTTGGCCTTTCCACATTGTCCACCCTTTTCCTGACCCCGGTGGCTTATCTGCTGCTTGGCCGTTTCATCACCCCGAAAGTGGAAGAAGAAGAAAGGCTTGAGCGCGAGCTTCACCACGCGTCGCGCCTCGGTGGCAAGCTCTCCTGAACATTGGGTCTGAAGCGGGTGACAATCGCCGTACAAAACTGTATCTGTGCGCGGCGCGCGGGGGCGAATGGAGCCCGCGCGACCCCTTCAACAGCCACGGAGTGCCCCGTTGAGTACCGGGACAATCAGCATTGAGGAAGCCGAGAAACTGGTGGGACAGGAAGTCGGCCTGTCCAACTGGCGTGTCGTCACCCAGGAAATGATCGATCAGTTCGCCGCAGCGACCGATGATCACCAGTTCATCCACACCGACCCCGAGCGTGCCGCGCGGGAAACACCTTATGGCGGCACGATCGCTCATGGCTTTCTCTCCCTGTCCCTCCTTTCGACAATGGTGTTCGAGGCAGTGCCGCGTCTTGAAGGCTCGGCGATGGGTGTGAATTTCGGTTTCGAGCGTATCCGCTTTCTGGCACCGGTGCGATGCGGTGCCCGCATTCGCGCGCGTTTCGTGCTCGCCGCGATTAAATTACGTCCCTCGGGTATCGCCGAGGTGAATTACGACGTTTCCGTCGAAATCGAGAATTCACTGAAGCCGGCACTTACAGCACACTGGCTGACACTGGCGATGCCGGACCGCGGGCGGGATGAATAAAGAGTGGCTCGCTCATAGGCGCTGGCTTCAGGAAGCCGGTTTCGGGCCAGACGTTAACGTTACCGGACGGCAAACAATTGCTCGACCTGTATTCCGCAGTTATTCACGTTAATAATACTTGCGGCCTTTCAGATTCTGGAGGGCATTACCGTTCCTCCAAGAGTTCTCCATGACGCTCAGTTCCAGCCCATCACTTCAAAAGGAAGAACGGAAGAACCCCTACCGCGATCCCGAAAGCCTAGAGTTCAACTTCAGAGCAAGGCGATTTCAACATATCCGCCCGCTTATCGAAGACGCTCTGGACGAGAAGCAAAAGATCAACATTCTCGATCTCGGCGGCACAGAAGAATACTGGCAGATTGGCGCAGACTTTCTCAACCACCACCGTAACAAGCTCAAGATCACGCTTCTCAATCTGGAAGCGGAAGAGGTGGAAGACACGAACATATTTGAAGCTATTGCCGGCGACGCGGCCGACCCGAAGCTCCTGCAGGGAGAAGGATTCGACCTTGTCCACTCCAATTCCGTGGTTGAGCATATGGGAAGCTGGGACAGGATGCAGCGGTTTGCCGAAAACAGCAAAAGACTGTCCAGCCGCTACTTCGTCCAGACCCCGAATTACTGGTTTCCTTTCGAGCCGCATTTTCGCCTGCCCGGCTTTCAGTACCTGCCCAAAACCATGAAGGTCTCACTCGTTCAGCGGTTCCCACTGGGCTTTTTCCCCCGCACGCCGGATCGCGGAGAAGCATGCTCGCTGGTCAGGCACAACACGCTGATTTCAGCGGCACAGATGCAGCAGCTCTTCGACGACGGAAACATCATTTTCGAGAAGTTCGCCTTCCTGAACAAATCGATCATGGCCATACGCGCGCGCTGATCGAACCACCGGTCAGGCCTGGACGGCGAATGAGGCCGGAGGCGACTGCAATCCGGCCCCAGGGAGGGTTTTAGTCCTCCTTTTGCGCCTGAACGTCATGTTCCGGTGCAGCAGAGACGAGCTCTGAGGCTGTCGACTGAACCAACAGCAAATAACGCTCATATTGAATCAGCACATCATGGATGATCTGGTCGCGCGTCATTCCCATGATGTCATACCCCTTGCTACCGCTCGAGAACTCGGTCCGGGCTTCGTAGCGCAGGCCGGATCTTGCCGCATCGAAGGCAGAAAAGGCCGGCAGTTTCTGAGAGGCTGGCGCGACACCGTAAACGAAGTTTCGCATGTCTTCGGCTGGCGAGGTCAAGGCAATGGCGCCACTCTCCTCTTCCTCCACAAACGCCTCACGCCCTCGCTCGGTGAGCTCCTTGGCCACTTGTTCAAGGGCAGGTTTCACCTCCTTCTGAATGAAGGAAAGGATCTCCTTTTCGCTTGGCGCATGCAGCATCAATCCAAGCCTGCGCTGCCAGGTCAGCCCGGAAGCCGGATAAGCGGGAGCAACCTGCGGCACGGCAGCATGCGCTTCGCGCTGCGCCAGATCGGCCCGCATGCCCACATAGAGCGCCCAGACCAGGGCGAGCATCACAAACGTGAAGGGCAATGCGCTGGCGATGGTGGCAGATTGCAGCGCGCCCAATCCACCGGCGAGAAGCAGAGATGCGGCAACCAGGCCTTCAAGCGCACACCAGAAGACCCGCTGAAGGGTGGTGGTTTCCGTTTCACCACCTGCTGCGATGGTATCGATGACGAGCGAACCGGAATCGGACGAGGTGACAAAGAAGATCGCGACAAGCGCCACGGCCAGCGTCGATGTCAGTCCCGTCAACGGCAGATAGGTGAAAAACTGGAAAAGACCGACGGAAACTTCCTTCGCCACTTCCGCGCCCAGTTCCCCCGCTGCAATGCCCGTATCCACGAAGATTGCCGTGTTGCCGAAGACGGTCATCCAGAAGAAGGTAAACCCTGCCGGAATAAAAAGGACGGCCGTCACGAATTCGCGCACTGTGCGACCGCGTGAGATGCGCGCGATGAACATGCCCACGAAAGGCGACCAGGATATCCACCACGCCCAGTAGAACAAGGTCCAGCCATCAACCCACGGCGTCGGCTCATAGGCATAGATGTTGAAGGTGCGCAGAACGAGCGTGTCGAGATAAAGCCCGATGTTCTGCACGAAATCGCGAAAGAGATCTGCTGTCGGCCCGACCACAAGCACGAAGATCATCAAAAGGACCGCCACGACCAGGTTCGTTTCCGACAGGATGCGAACCCCCTTGTCCAGCCCGGTAACCACCGAGATTGTGGCAAACGCGGTGATGACCGCGATAAGTGGCAGCTGCACCCAAGGCGCAATGGGCAATCCGATCAGATAATTGAGACCTGCGTTGATCTGGGTGACGCCCAGCCCAAGCGATGTGGCGATGCCGAACATGGTCCCGACAATGGCAAAGATATCCACCGCATGGCCGATGGGGCCGTTGATCCTGTCCTTCAACAGCGGATAGAGGCCGGAACGGATGGTGAGCGGAAGATTGTAGCGATAGCCGAAATAGGCAAGCGAAAGCCCCACCACCGCATAGATGGCCCAGGCATGGATACCCCAGTGAAAAAAGGTGACCGTCATGGCTTCTCGCATGGCGGCGATGCTTCCCGGCTCTGCTGTGGGCGGCGCCAGAAAATGGGTCATGGGCTCACCAACCGCATAGAACATCAGGCCGATGCCCATGCCAGCCGCAAAAAGCATGGCAACCCAGGAATGATATTTGAACTCCGGTTCAGAATCGTCTGGACCGAGTTTCAGTCTACCGAACTGTCCGAACGAAAACAGAAGCACTGCAGCCAGGAAAATACCGACGGAGAGGAGATAGAGCCAACCGAAGCTCGCCAAAATGTTGCTCTGCAAAGCGGAGAACATCTCCCCTGCCCGGCCGGGAAAAACGATACCGATCAAAAGAAACACGGCGATGATGGATACCGCACCGAAAAAGACCGGTGGGTTGATAACAAAGCGTTTGAACATGAGGGATACTCTCTGCGCTTCCGTTTTTGAAATGGCGATTGGCGCTCTCAAAAAATGGCTCGCAAAGGGCGGAAACACCCCCTGAATGGCTGGGACACGCGGTCAGAGCGCCGGCGGCAAGCGTCTCGTTTCTGCGGCGCATAAGGTGGATTGTCAATGTTTGGCGGACAAAGCCAAGGTCGGCTTTCGGGTAGCGCTTGACAGAAGAGGCGTGGGCTCAGACGATTCCGCACGCCCGAACAAGCTTGAGGAGGCGCGGCAGGGAGGGCTTCGTGTTCATCGCGCACCAGGTCTCGCGCGCTTCCCCTCCATAGCTCTCCTTGTGCCTTGCAAGCGACTGCGTGGGATAGACCAGCTTCTGGGCAAGGGGATTGGTGTAGATGAATCGGAATGCACGACGGGTCAGCCAGTCCTTTTCGAACTCCTGATCCTCGATCTTGTGAAACGGCATGAGACCAAGATAAAGCTTCGGCACGCCTTCAGCCTGAAACGTTTCCACGGCATGGCGCACGAGAAAGTAAGCGGCCAGAGGATCGGTATCCGGCAGCCAGCGGCGTGTTGCCGAAAGATATCCGATCAGCTTCCCTTCTTCATACAACGGATCAAAGAATGCAAAGGCGAGCGGCTGATTATCGCCATCCAGTATGAAAAATTTTCGAACATCGGGCTCATCACGCAACTGGATCGGGCGCACGAGAAAGGAAAGCTCGCGGCGTTTTGTGGTGCGGGTGCGCCGCCAGCCGAGGGAGATATCCTCGACCTGCTTCGCTTGCAGCGATGCCACGGGAACCTCCGCAACGCGGCATCCCATGCGGGTGAAACGGTTCGTGGCCGTGCGGAAACTGCGCTTGGAAGGCCCGGTGAAACTATAGGTTTTTAGATCGATCAGGCTTTCTATACCCAGCGCATTGACGAAAAACCCCTTGGACGAAAGAAGCTCTGCCATCGGGCGGGAGACCTGCCAAAAGGTCACGTCGTTCTTGACCGCTACAAACGCGTCTAGCAGGGCAGGCCAAAGTTCTCTTGGTGCAAGCGGGTCAGCCAGCGCATAGGCTGTTCGTCCCACCATCCGGTAAGCGATGACACCATCCTCATTGCCGAAATACCGCATTCCCGGCTGATGCGCGACCGAATAGGCAAGCACGAAACATCCGTGCCGCTGAAGAAGCGCATGGCGCTGATTGTCGGTGAGAAGAGCGTTGTCGCTCAGGCGATCAAATTTGGACAAGCGAGCTATCTGGTTCACGGCGAAGAATCATGTTCTGCGCCCCCACGGACGGAGGGATGCCACGCATTGGGGATGGTGACAAGCCGATTGACAATAAAGAAACCAATTGGTTATTTAATATCAATCGGAGAGTGCCATGACCAAACCTGCCGCATCAGTTCAGACCGAAGCAGCACCAGAAAGTGCTGACGACCGTTTGCTCTTTGCCCTCAAGACAAAGGGGGCGATGACAGCCCAGCGTCTGGCGCATCAGCTCGGCATCTCAACTGTAGCCGTGCGCAAACAGCTTTCGCGCCTGGAACAGGGTGAACTGGTGCAGTTTCAAGAAGAGGTACGTGGACCTGGACGCCCCGAGCGGGTGTGGCGCCTGACGGCGAAGGGGCATGGCCGTTTCCCCGACAGCCATTCGGACCTGACACTCGAACTGATCAACTCGATCCGACGGGTGTTTGGAGAGGAAGGGCTCGACAGGCTGATCGGCGAGCGTGAACAGACAATGCAGACCTCCTACAAACATGCGGTCCGGGCACATTCGGATCTCGCCGAGCGTGTTGCTGCTCTGGCCCGTATCCGCGCGCGGGAGGGTTATATGGCCGAAATCGAGCCTCTCGAGGACGGCGCCTATCTCCTGATTGAAAATCATTGCCCTATCTGTGCCGCCGCGATGGCCTGCCAGGGTTTTTGCCGCTCCGAACTCAACGTTTTCAAAACCGTTCTTGGCCCTGAGACCCGGGTCGAAAGGACGGATCATATTCTGGCCGGCGCAAGGCGCTGTGCCTACCGCATAGAAGAACGTTCAGCCGACTGAACCTGAAAAGCCGAGGTCATTATGACAGATACAAGCACCGAGGGCCCTCTCGGCAACACCGGCTGGGCGGCAATCCTGAAAACCGGACAATTGGGCCAGTTTGCACTGCTGTGCCTCGGCATCTGGCTTCACGCCGCCGACACACTGCTTGTGGCAACGGCAATGCCTGCGGCAGTCGCGGAGATCGGCGGCGACCGACTGGTGAGCTGGACGCTATCACTCTATCTGCTGGGGTCGATCATCTCGGCGGCGGCGGCTGCCCTCGCAGCCACGGCGGTGGGCCTGCGCCGGGCCTTTGTGATCGCGGCACTCGTCTACACGATGGGCTGCATGATCAGCGCACTTGCGCCCAACATGCCTGTGATGCTGCTGGGGCGCTTCGGTCAGGGGGTGGGCGGCGGCCTGCTGGTGGCGCTGACCTATGTCGCGATCCAGCGTCTTTTTCCCAAGGACATGTGGCCGCGCCTGATTGCGCTGATGTCGGCGATCTGGGGCGCTTCCGCCTTCTGCGGCCCTATGATTGGTGGCTTTTTCGCAGATATCGGCCTGTGGCGCTGGGGTTTCTGGACCTTCGCGATCCAGGCGTTGCTGCTTGCGGTTCTCGTTCCAGTATTCCTGCGCCCGACCAAAGGGGGCATGGCGAGCGCGCAGCGTTTTCCAATGATGAGGCTCGCGCTCCTGTCGCTTGCCGTACTCTCGGTAGCGACAGCGGGGATCTATGTGACGCCGTCCATCTCTCTCCCGCTGGTGATAGCGGGCGCGGTGCTGTTTCTTCTCTTTCTTAAAAGGGATGGGAGTCGCAAGAGCGACAAGATGTTTCCGACGCGCGCTTTCGATATCCGCACGCCTGTGGGCGCTGGCTTCATTGCCAATCTTGCCCTTGGTACGGCAGCCATGTCGTTCACGGTTTATGGCCCATTCTTTCTGCAACGCATCCACGGCCTGTCGGCACTGGGAGCCGGCTACGTGATTGCGGCTGAAGCGGTTGCCTGGAGCACAACGGCCGTGGTTTTCGCCGGGGTGAATGAGATGGGAGAGCGTCGGGTGATGAAAACCGGAGCCTTGCTGATCCTCCTGGCGGTCACTCTGCTCGGTCCCGCAATGGCGGACGGCCCAGTGTGGGCGGTCGTGTTGCTCTCGATCGCTCAGGGCGCGGGCTTCGGCATGTTGTGGGGCTTTCTGATCCGCCGCGTGGTCGCTGCCGCCCCCGAAACCGAGCGCGACAGCGCATCCTCCGCGATGCCGACCACGCAGCAGATCGCATTTGCGCTCGGCGCGGCGCTTGCCGGCATTGTTGCCAACATGGCCGGCTTCGCCGAGAGCGGCGCGGCCGAGACCATGCAAACAGTGGCGATCTGGGTATTTGCCAGCTTTGTCCCGCTGGCGGCCTTCGGCGCAGCGGCAGTCTGGCGGGTTGCCCGCTAGAAGCGAAAACCGCTAGCGCTCTCTCTTGGGTCGCCCCGTGTGGGTCGTCGAGGTCACGGACACAGGGTCGCTCGCTGGAAACGTGTCCTCGAGACCTTCTTCCAGCTCTTCCTCGAGTTCCTCCTGGTCCGTCGCCTCCCTCGGAGGCTTTTTCGCGAACTCCCCCGGCGCTCCGGTGCGGGTTGTGCGCGTCACGGAAACCGGGTCACTCGCTGGAAAACTCTCTTCCAGCCCTTCCCTTAGGGCTTCTTCCTTTTCCATCTTCTCGGTTTTGGTTTCAGAACTCGGTTTCTTGTGGTCAGGCTGCATTGATGTCTTCCCTTTTCAGGTCAATGCGGGAACAGCCTGTCCGGTTCCACGCTACGCCGATCATCGGTCGCGGGCAGCCTGCTCCAACAGCATGAAGACATAATCCGAGAAGGAGCGCCAACACTCCACCCGGAAAGCATCGCTGCCAGTGCGCCACATAACGATCTCAGCCTTGCCGAAAACGGTTCGCGAGCAGGCACCGACCGGAAAGGCAACCAGAGAAAGGTCCTGCGGGCATCCGGCATTGAGCACAGTCTCGCAATGCGGGCCGGAAACCAGAACCGCCGTGTTGCGATGCGAGACGTCCACGGCAGAGTGGAATGCCCTGACCGAGGCACACACACCGACCAGATCGGCTTCGGTCTCGTCGATCACCAGCCATTCGTCCGGGCCAAGCCAGAGGGCGACGCGACCATCCTTGGTGGTGGACGCCTTCGGGCGCTGTGGCAAATCGAGACCCAGGGCCTTCGAGAGAGACTTTACCGCAGTCTTCCGCCCACGCAGAGAAAGCCGTGTGGCTGGCTCCGCGCGCACCAACGTGATGCCTTCATCATTGAGAAAGCGGCCTTCGAGCGCGTTGGCGCGTGCAATCGTGTCAGCCATTGGTGCGCTCTCCCTTCTCGTCGAAGAAAACGGTGGAGGTGACCTCCACTTCGATCGCGCCATCCGGCATGGGCACATAAAGCGTCTCACCCATGCGTTCATGCCCGCCAGCAACCAGCGCCAATGCGATGGAATGCCCGCAATTCTCCGACCAGTAGGAGGAGGTGACATGGCCGAGCATAGGCACAGGCACCGGCGCTTGCGGGTCAGCGACGACCTGCGCGCCCTCTTCCAGCACCGTGTTCGGGTCGCGCGTTTTCAGGCCCACGAGCTGTTTGCGCCCGGGAGCCACGAGGTCCGGGCGCATCAGACCGCGCATGCCGACGAAATCCGTTTTCTTTTTGCCGATCGCCCAGGAAAGCCCGGCGTCGTGCGGCGTGACGGTGCCATCCGTCTCCTGCCCGACAATGATGAAGCCTTTTTCTGCTCTGAGCACATGCATGGTTTCGGTGCCATAGGCGCAGGCGCCGTGCTTCTCGCCCTCCGCCCAGACGACCTCCCACACGGCGCGGCCATAATCGGCCGACACATTGATCTCGAAACCGCGCTCGCCGGTGAACGACATGCGGAAAAGCCTCGTTGGCACGCCGCAGATCATCCCTTCCCGCACCGACATATGCGGCATCGCCTCGTCGGAGAGGTCGATCCCTTCCACCAGCGGGGCGATGATGTCGCGGCTTTTCGGTCCCTGAACGGCGATCACCGCCCATTGCTCCGAGGTGGAAGTCAAATAGACCTTCAGATCCGGGAATTCGGTCTGGAGATAGTCTTCCATATGGTTGAGCACGCGCGGTGCGCCGCCGGTCGTGGTGGTCACGTGGAAGCGGTCTTCGGCAAGCCGCCCCACCACGCCGTCATCATAGATGAACCCGTCCTCGCGCAGCATGACGCCATAGCGGCAGCGCCCGACACCGAGCTTCTGCCACGGGTTCGTGTAGATCAGCTCCATGAAGCGCGCGGCATCCGGGCCGACGACCTCGATCTTGCCAAGCGTGGTGGCGTCGAAAATGCCCGCACTCCGGCGCACCGTGCGGCACTCGCGGGCGACCGCGGCGTGCATATCCTCACCGGGCTTCGGGAAATACCAGGCGCGTTTCCACTGGCCGACATCCTCGAACACGGCACCATGGGCTGCTGCCCAGTCGTGCATGGGCGTGCGGCGCACCGGCTCGAACAGGCGGCCCTTGCCGTGGCCCACAAGCGCGCCGAAGGTGACGGGCGTATAGGGCGCGCGGAAGGTGGTGAGGCCGACGTCGGGAATGGGTTTTCCGAGCATTTCGGCCGCGATGGCGAGACCGTGCATGTTGGACGTCTTGCCCTGATCGGTCGCCATGCCGGTGGTGGTGAAGCGCTTGACGTGCTCGATGGAGCGCATGCCCTCGCGCACCGCCTGGCGGATGTCCTTCGCGGTCACATCGTTCTGGAAATCGACAAAGGCCTTGGCGGTGCTTTCCGCCCCTGCCCCCTCGCCCGCACCCAGCATGCCGCCGCTCCAGCGCTCGGTGCTATTGGAAGAAAGCTTTGGTGGATTGCCGGATGCGCCGGCAGCTTCATGACCGGCCTTCAGAGCGTCGGCCACCGTCTCCTCCAGATCGACGCTGCCTGCACATGCGCCAATCGAGATCAGTTCCTGAACCGTCTGGCCGGGGAGGAAGCGCTGTGTTTCGGCATCAAAGGCAAGCTTGCCGCGCGACTGCGAGAAGAGGTGGACGGCTGGCGTCCAGCCGGACGAGGTCAGGAGCGCATCGCAGGCGATCGTGCGCTCCGCACCGCCGGAAATCGGTCCTACCTTTATGGATGAAACCCTGAGCCGGCCGCCCGTGCCGGTGACGGCATGCCCCGTCAGGCACTCAATGCCGAGACGTTGCGCCTCCTCCACATGCGGTCCCTGCGGATCGGGCCGGCAATCGACGATGGCAGCAATTGCAACACCTGCACGTTTCAGATCGATGGCCGCCTGCCATGCGCTGTCTTCAGCCGTGTAAACCGCCACATTGCGCCCGACCGCTACCCCGTAATGGTTGAGATAAGTGCGGGCGGCGGACGCCAGCATGATGCCCGGCCGATCGTTGTCGGGAAACACCATGTGCCGCTCGATGGCCCCTGTGGCGAGCACCACGCGCCTTGCCCGCACCTGCCAGAGCCGCTCACGTGGATGGTCTTGCGCAGGGCTCGCGAGATGATCGGTCAGCCGCTCGACGAGCCCCACCATATTCTGTGCGTAGTAGCCGAAACCCGTTGTGCGGGTGAGAAGCCGGACATTGTCCCGCGCGGCGAGATCAGCCGCCACGGCCCGCGCCCAGTCCCAGCCGGGCTTGCCGTCAATCATCGCGCCGGTCTCAAAGCGCAGCGCGCCTCCCGTTTCCGCCTGTTCGTCAGCCAGAATGACACGCGCGCCCGCATCGGCGGCAGCAAGCGCTGCGGAAAGCCCGGCAGCCCCGCCGCCGATGACCAGCACGTCGCAATGGGCGAAACGGTTTGCGTAACAGTCCGGATCGGGCCGGTCAGGTGCCTCTCCTAGACCGGCAGCGCGCCGGATGAAGGGTTCGTAGACCCGCTCCCAGGCGGCCTTCGGCCACATGAAGGTTTTGTAGTAGAAGCCGGCGGAGAAGAAGGGCGATGCCAGATCGTTGAGCGCGCCGATATCGAAGGAGAGCGAGGGCCAGCGGTTTTGCGACACCGCGTTCAGCCCCTCGTAAATTTCCTGAACGGTGGCCCGCACATTGGGCGCCTTGCGGGCAGCATCCCGGTGAACGCCGACCAGCGCATTGGGCTCTTCCGCACCGGCGGAGACCATGCCGCGCGGGCGGTGATATTTGAAGGAGCGACCGACAAGATGCACGCCATTGGCAAGCAGGGCCGATGCAAGCGTGTCGCCGGCAAGCCCCTCGAAGGACTTGCCGTCGAAGGTGAAACCAACGGGATCGGCCTTGCCAAGCCGGCCAGCGGTGGCGAGGCGGAAGGGCTGGGTCATCACTTGCCCTCCCCTTCGAGATCGGGCTTCGGCTCGCCAGCCTTGTATGTCATCAAAAACTTGTCCGACACGGTGTCGCGTGCGGCGTTGAAGAAGCGGGCGCAGCCATGGGTATGCCGCCAACGCTCATAGACAACGCCCTTGGGGTTTGAGCGAATGAAGAAGAAGCGCTCGAACTCTTCATCCGATAGTTCGGCCATGTTTCGAGGCCGTGCAATATGCGCCTCGCCGGCATGGCGAAACTCCAGTTCCGGTCGGTCTTCCTCGCAATAGGGGCAGTGAATGAGAAGCATGATATCCCCTTGCGCCTAATGCGCCACGGCGGCGGCAGCCGCCTCGTCGATAAGCCGACCATTGCGGAACCGCTCCAGCGTGAAGGGCGCGTTGATGGGATGCGGCTCGTCGCGCGCGATCGTGTGGGCAAACACATGCGCCGAGCCCGGTGTCGCCTTGAAGCCGCCCGTGCCCCAGCCGCAATTGACATAAAGCCCGCTGACCGGCGTTTTTGCGAGAATGGGTGAGCGGTCTGGCGTGA
Organism: Nitratireductor sp. ATLC21; assembly: GCF_057196525.1. NCBI lineage: Bacteria > Pseudomonadati > Pseudomonadota > Alphaproteobacteria > Hyphomicrobiales > Phyllobacteriaceae > Nitratireductor > Nitratireductor sp. ATLC21. The sequence goes on from NZ_JBXUOU010000001.1 coordinate 1,406,163, forward strand.
CATCCACAATGCCGCCCCACGACCGCAGCATCTTCATGCGGGTGAAGATCGGGAACATCTCGCAGATGGCGTCGAGCGTGTGCTGGATGATGTGCAGCCCGCCGGTCTGCGAATAGGAGGTGTATTGGTCCGTGCCTGCCCCGATGACCAGTTCGCCCTTGTCGGACTGGGAGATATAGGCATGGACCGTGTTGGACATGACCACGCAGGGGAAGACCGGCTTGACCGGCTCCGACACCAGCGCCTGAAGCGGGTAGGATTCCAGCGGCACCTGAACGCCCGCCATCTGCATCAACACCGAAGAGTGGCCGGCGGCAACAACGCCGACTTTCTTCGCGCCGATGGTGCCGCGCGTGGTCTCCACGCCGGTGACGGCGCCATCCGGCCCGCGATTGATGCCGGTGGCCTCGCAGTTCTGGATGATGTCGACACCACGCGCGGCGGCGGCCCGCGCATAACCCCAGGCAACCGCGTCGTGGCGGGCCGTGCCGCCGCGCCTTTGCAGCGCCGCGCCCATGACCGGATAGCGGGCCTCGCGCGAAATGTTGAGCGGCGGGCAGTAGGCCTTCGCCTTTTCGGGCGTCAACCACTCATTGTCCACGCCGTTCAACCGGTTGGCATGGATATGGCGTTTGAACACCTGCACATCGTGCACATTGTGCGCCAGCATCATCACGCCGCGCGGTGAATACATGACGTTGTAATTCAGATCCTGCGAAAGCCCGTCCCAGAGTTTGACGGAATGATCGTAGATGCCCGCGCTCTCGTCATAGAGATAGTTGGAGCGGATGATGGTGGTGTTGCGGCCCGTGTTGCCGCCGCCGAGCCAGCCCTTCTCCAGCACGGCAACATTGGTGATGCCGTGCTCCTTTGCAAGGTAATAGGCCGTTCCGAGCCCATGACCGCCCGCCCCGACGATGATGACATCGTAGTTCTTCTTCGGCTCGGGAGACGGCCACTGTTGCGGCCAGCCCCTGTGACCACGCATGGCCTCGCGAGCGATAGCGAAGACAGAATATTTGCGCATGGGCCTCCCCGCAGACAATCAAGGCGCCTTGCAAACGGACGCCCCGGATATCAGCCTAGCAGTAGCGAAATACGAGGCAATGCCTTGCACTGATTGCGACGGAGATTGCCGTTTTGCGTCAATCTTCCTGATGGGCTTTCGTCTGCCTGAAAAGTGGTGTCTCGCCCGAAAAACGCTCCATCAGCATCCCGCCAAACGCCAGGAAGAGAAAAGCGATATAGAATTCTCGAACCTCGGAAAGTTCGTACCCATCCACCATCGCCTCTCCGCCAAAGAGAAACACCAGCATGGTGAGGGCATAGACGATCACCAATCCGAAGGCAGCTGCGCGCAGTCTTGCAGGTTGAATCCGCCGGGCAATGTCGACACCGATCATCAGGCCCAGAAAATACCAGACCTGATAGGGGACAATGTTCCAGGCTTCGTACATCAGCGAAGCGACCGGAAGCGCCATCAACGCAAAGAAGCGTGACGGCAGATAGGGCTCTACCTGGGCGAAAAACGCGCCGGCACCGCGCGGCCAGCACCACGGCATCACAATGAAGCAGAAGATAGCACTCGTGTAATAGATTGCCTCGAATTGATAGGTGTAGAAATTGTGAAGGTTCGTCTCGTTCTGCACATTCCGGCTAAAAAACTCCGGAGTGGCCCAACCAATCCAGTGCTGTCCCCACGACATCTCCTCCATGAGAATAAGAAACACCACACCAGCCATGCCCGTGAGCACCAGCGCAGGCGGAAAAATGGCGAGCAGACGTCCCTCTCTTTTTCCACGCGCGCCCCAGGCGGCCATCAAGAGGCTTCCAATGGCTGCAATGAGCAAGACTTCCGTGGCCATGCCAAGCGGCTGCATTTCACGCACATAATCATTCAGTGCCGTGGGTACGAAATGAACAGCGGCTGCGACAGCCAGGAGAAACGCGGCAGCCAGAACGATGCCAACCATCACCCGACTGCGATCTTCGATCCTGACTGGAAGAATTTGGATCACAGGTCTCAAAGCAAAGTACAAGAGCAAAGCTGCAAGGGCAGAAAAACCAATACGGGCGCGGCCGAAGGGCGTGAAATCAGGGTCGCCCTTGCGCAACAAGCCATATCCATGGACCACCTCGCCGTAGACAGCCGAGCCGACAACCAGTGCAAAAGTCGCCGCGCCAAAACCAAGCCGCATGGCGCCCGTTCCAGAGCCGGCGACAGCCCGTCCATATCCATTCGCCATGTCGATATACTCCAATATGCAGAACACGCCTGTGTAGTAGCGCATCCTTTTCTCTACGTTAACGCGAAGGAAGGAATAAGCTCTCGAAAGAGGCGTCCACAAGAAATCACTCGACAGCGGGCAATGCTTCTGCTATGTGCCACCGCTATTCGTGGCTGAATTCTGCCGCGGAACCCTTTGCCCATGGGCAAAGGAAAAATTGAATTCAATGCTGAACATATCGAAGACCAACGTTCTGACAGGAAACCCACGTGCAGGTACTCGTCCGCGACAACAATGTTGATCAGGCGCTTCGCGCGCTGAAAAAGAAAATGCAGCGCGAAGGCATCTTCCGCGAGATGAAGATGCGTGGGCACTACGAAAAGCCGTCAGAAAAGCGCGCACGCGAAAAGGCTGAAGCCGTTCGCCGCGCACGCAAGCTGGCGCGCAAGCGCGCTCAGCGCGAAGGTTTGGTCGGCGGACGTCCGGGCGCCCGCTGATAGCGCCCAGCTTTCGACGATTTTTGCTTATAGAGGACGCGGTACGATCTTTTGGTCGTGCCGCGTTTTCGCATATCCGATGACTTTTTGCATGGGGACGGCAATGGCTTGGTTTGACACTCGGCTTATGGCATTAAGTGGCATGACTTCTTTCGACACGTCCCCGTCCCGCACTTCGCGCAAGATGCTTGCGGGCCTTGCTCTCGCAGCGCTTCTGCCCTTGGCGGCCTGCCAAACCGCCACCAATCCAGCCACCGATCTGAGTCGAATCGACACTGCGCAGGGTTCCGCCGAGAACATCGGCTCGCTGAGTGCGGTCATCCAGAGAACCCCCAATGAACCGGAAGCCTACAACATGCGTGGCGCGGCTTACGGCCGCGCGGGCCGGTACCAGGACGCGCTGAAGGACTTCGACAAAGCAATCTCGCTGAACCCACGTTCACCGAACACGTATGCCAATCGTGCCTTGATCCATCGCTACATGGGCAACAATCAGCAGGCGCTGGCGGACTACAATCAGGCGATCTCACTCGATCCCAACTATGACACCGCCTATATCGGGCGTGCAGAAATCTATCGCCTCTCTGGCCGGTCAACCGATGCTCTTGCAGATCTGGAACGGGCCATCCAGCTCGACACGACGGATCCACGGGCCTATTACCGTCGCGGTCTGCTATATCAGGCAAGCGGCCAGCATCAGTTTGCCATTGAGGATTTTGCCAAGTCGATCTCGCTCTCGCCGGATGCTCCTTACGGCTATAATGGGCGCGGGCTCTCCTATCTGGCGCAAGGCGACGATGAAAACGCCTTCTCCGATTTCAACACAGCCATTCGGCTTGATGATGATCTGGCCGAAAGCTGGGCAAATCAGGCTCTCGTTTACGAAAAGCGTGGTGACAAGGAGAAGGCTGCGAAATCCTACGCACGCGCCCTTCAGCTCGATCCGGAATATATGCCCGCCCGCGATGGTCTGGCCCGCACACGCATCTGATTTCTCATATTTATCAGAATCTTAGCCCCGACCATCTAAGCCGGGGCTTTTTTTTGCCCTCACAATGTGTGCACAAATTTATCTGGAACCTTCTTTGCAGTGGCGTGTTTTGAGCCCGGACCACAAAAGGAGTTCCAGTGATGAAAAAAGCAATCATTCTCGCTTCCGTCCTGACGGCCGCAGCCGCCGCACCTGCCCTTTCCCAAGAGCGTGTGGAAGTCGGTGTCCTCGACTGTGTCATCGAAGGCGGTGCCGGCGTGGTGATCGCCTCCTCCCAGGAACTGGCATGCACATTCGAGCCGGCCGATGACAGCCGTCCGCCTGAAACCTATGTGGGTGTCGTGAACAAGTTCGGTTTGGATGTGGGCGTCAAGGACGCCACGCAGATGCAGTGGCTGGTCATGGCTCCCACGGCTGATGCCTATGCTCCGGGCGCACTTGAAGGCGATTATGCTGGTGTGAGCGCGGAGGTCGCAGCCGGTCTTGGCGCTGGCGCGAACATTCTCGTTACCCAGGACAGCCAGAGCCTGATGCTCCAGCCTGTGAGCCTTGAAGGCAAGACCGGCATCAATGTCGCGCTGGGCGTGAGCGAGTTTCAGTTGCGCTCCACATCTGCTGCCGAGTGATCATCCCCTGCCCCACCCGGCAACAAAAAAGCCCGGCTTCGCGCCGGGCTTTTCTTTGATGCCAGTCTTTTGTGTCAGTGATCCATCGCCTTGACGATGTCTTCCGTCATCTTCTTGGCGTCGCCCAGCAGCATCATCGTGCCATCCTTGTAGAACAGCGTATTGTCGATGCCGGCATAGCCGGAGCCGAGCGAGCGCTTGACGAAGAGACAGGTGCGCGCCTTGTCCACGTCAAGGATTGGCATGCCATAGATCGGCGAGGACTTGTCGTCGCGCGCGGCCGGGTTGGTCACATCATTGGCGCCGATGACATAGGCAACGTCTGCCTGGGCGAACTCGGAGTTGATGTCTTCGAGCTCGAACACCTCGTCATAAGGCACCTGCGCCTCGGCGAGCAGCACGTTCATGTGGCCGGGCATGCGGCCTGCGACCGGGTGAATGGCGTATTTCACCTCGACGCCTGCTTCCTTCAGCTTGTCGGCCAATTCACGCAGAGCGTGCTGCGCCTGCGCGACCGCCATGCCGTAACCCGGCACGATGATGACCTTCTGCGCATTCGCCATCAGATAGGCCGCATCGTCGGCGGAGCCCTGCTTGACGGTGCGGTCGATCCCGTCATCGGCGGCGGCAGCCGTCTCGCCACCGAAGCCACCGAGAATGACCGAGATGAAGGAGCGGTTCATGCCCTTACACATGATGTAGGACAGGATCGCACCGGAAGAGCCGACCAGAGCACCGGTGATGATGAGCGCAAGATTGCCGAGTGTGAAACCGATGCCGGCTGCGGCCCAGCCCGAATAGGAGTTGAGCATCGACACGACGACCGGCATGTCTGCGCCGCCGATCGGGATGATGATGAGAACACCCAGCACCAAAGAGGCGGCAACGATCAGCCAGAAAATGGTCGTGCTCTGCGTGGTGACGAGCAACACGATCATGACGACCAGCGCAATGGCAAGGCCCGCATTCACCACATGCCGCATGGGCAGCATGATCGGCTTGCCGGACATGCGACCATCAAGCTTCAGGAAGGCGATGATGGAACCGGTAAAGGTGATCGCGCCGATGGCGACACCGAGCGACATCTCGACAAGCGCCTGGGCGTGGATCGCGCCCAGTTCGCCGATGCCGAAGCTTTCGGGCGCATAGAGGGCGGCAGCAGCCACCATGACGGCGGCAAGGCCGACAAGCGAGTGGAAGGCCGCCACGAGCTGCGGCATGGCGGTCATGGCGATGCGCTTGGCAATCACCGCGCCGATGCCACCGCCAATGGCGAGGCCAACAACGATGAGCACAAACCCGCCAAAGGACGGCGTTGCGTAGAGCAGCGTGGTGCCGATGGCGATGGCCATGCCGACCATGCCGTAGACATTGCCCTGACGGCTGGTTGTGGGATGCGACAGGCCCCTCAGCGCAAGGATGAAGAGAATGCCGGAAACGAGGTAGAGGAAGGATGCAAGATTGGCGCTCACGTCACTTGTCCTTCTTCTTGTACATGGCAAGCATGCGGCTGGTCACGAGGAAGCCGCCAAAGATGTTCACCGACGCCAGGATGAGCGCGATGAAGCCGAAGCCGGTGGCAAGGCCGGAAGCGGAAATGCCCACGGCCAGCAGCGCGCCAACGACAATCACCGACGAGATCGCGTTGGTGACCGACATGAGTGGCGTGTGCAGCGCCGGCGTTACCGACCAGACCACGTAGTAGCCGACGAAAATCGCCAAAACGAAAATGGCGAAGCGGAAGACGAACGGGTCGATCGCGCCACCGGATGCGCCATGCGCAAGCGCGCCGGCGGCATCGGCGACTTCGGCCGCCTGCATGCCTTCAATGGCGGCGCGAACGCTCGCCGCGGCGCTGTCGAGCTGGTCGAGCGCCTTTTCTAGTGCGGTTGGTTCCATCAGGATTCTCCCCCCGATTTGGTTGCGGCAGGCTTATCGGCAGCGCTGGACGCAGCAGCCGGCTTTCCTGCCGTTTTCTTCGCCGCGGCGGAGCCGGCAGCAGCCTTGGCTGCGGGCTTGCGCGCCGGCGTCGCCTTGCGGGCTGGCGCCTTTTTCGGCGCGGCGGCCTTGGCAGCGGGTTTTGCGGTGTCGACGAAATTGGGATGCACGACCTTGCCGTCATGGGTAAGCATGGTGGCCTTCACCAGCTCGTCTTCCATATCGACGGCGAGCACCTTCTTCTCCTTGTCGACCATGGTCTCCAGGAAGGTGTAGAGGTTCTTCGCATAAAGAAGCGATGCGGATGCGGCAACGCGGCCCGGCACATTGAGATGGCCGATGATCTTGACGCCATTGGCCGTTGTGACGACCTCTCCGGCCTTTGCACCTTCCACATTGCCACCGCGCTCGACTGCCAGGTCGACGATGATGGAGCCGGGCTTCATGGACTTGACCATATCGGCACTGACAAGACGCGGCGCAGGCCGGCCCGGAATGAGCGCCGTGGTGATGACGATGTCCTGCTTGGCGATGTGTTCGGCGACGAGTTCGGCCTGGGCCTTCTTTTCTTCGTCGGTCAGTTCGCGGGCATACCCGCCCTCGCCCGAAGCATCCTTCAGGGCCTCGGTCATGATGAATTTCGCGCCGAGCGACTGGACCTGCTCGCCTGCAGCCGCACGCACGTCGGTGGCGGTGACGACAGCACCCAGACGGCGCGCCGTGGCGATGGCCTGAAGGCCGGCAACGCCGGCGCCCATGACGAACACCTTGGCGGCAGGCACGGTGCCGGCGGCGGTCATCATCATCGGCAGCGCGCGATCATATTCGGCGGCGGCATCGATCACGGCGCGGTAACCGGCAAGGTTGGCCTGCGAGGACAGAACATCCATGGACTGGGCGCGCGTGATGCGCGGCATAAACTCCATGGCGAAAGCGGTGACGCCTGCTGATGCCATCGCGGCGACGTCACCCTCATTGCCATATGGATCCATGGAGGCGAGGACGAGCGCACCCTTTTTGTAGGTCTTCACCTCGGCAGGTGTCGGACGGCGCAGCTTCAGGACGACATCGGCCTTGCCGGCATCGGACGCCTTGCCGATCTTTGCGCCGGCCTTTTCAAATTCACTGTCGACAATGCGCGATTGTTCGCCTGCGTTTTTCTCGACGATCACGTCGAAGCCGAGACCTACAAATCGCTTGACCGTTTCCGGAGAGACCGCAACACGGCCTTCCGTTACGTCAATTTCTTTAGGCACAAATATGCTTTGTCCCACCGTCATATCCTTTCGGTTGGACCGTCCCCCCAATTCACGGAGCCGAGGGAGCGGCTCCGCACGTCACGTCACGGCAGAATGGCTCCTAGCGCAGCAGCCAGCTGCCGATCACCGAGATCAGAATGAAGAGAACGGTGCTGGAGAAGAAACCAGCGGAGGTGAAGAAACCAAATGCCATTGCGATCAGAATGGCGACAACCACGACGCTCGAATATTTGATGACGGCCAGGAAAAGATCATAGGTCTTTTCGTGTTCGGCGTAGTCCATTTCCGCGCCCGTTTCGGCCGGTCCGGCCGGCAAATTCTCTGCCATCTCAAAACCCCATGGGAATAGAATTGGTCTTGGGAGATAGCGAAAAGATGACGGAAGGGCAATGGGAGGATTGCCGCATGAACAATCCAATGCGGTTTGAGGCACCAGAACAGAACTGATTTCACGGAAACGGTACGGAATGTGGAAAAATCAGTTCGTTCGACGTGGAATGGTGTTCCACAATTCAGACGCTACGCTCCAAAAAACGCATGAATCACGAGAGCCAGCGCTTGCGCCGCTTGTAGTGTTTGACGTTCCGGAAAGAGCGCCGGCCCTCGCCGCCGACACCGAGATAGAACTCCTTCACGTCCTCATTCTCGCGCAGCGCCTTCGCCTCACCATCGAGCACGACCCGGCCCGATTCCAGAATGTAACCGTATTTGGCATAGCGCAGCGCCACATTGGTGTTCTGCTCTGCCAAAAGAAAGGAGACGCCCTGCTCCTCATTCAGCTTTCTGACGATCTCAAAGATTTCTTCGACCAGTTGCGGTGCAAGCCCCATGGAGGGTTCGTCAAGCAGGATCATCTTCGGTCGCGACATGAGCGCCCGGCCGATTGCCGTCATCTGCTGTTCGCCGCCTGAGGTGTAGCCGGCCTGCGAGTTGCGCCGTTCCTTCAGGCGGGGGAAATAGGAGTAGACGAGATCCAGATCCTCGCGGATCGCTGCCTGCCCGTCGCGCCGGGTGAAGGCGCCCGTCAGCAGATTATCCTCCACCGAGAGATGGCCGAAACAGTGCCGCCCCTCCATGACCTGGATGCATCCACGCCGCACAAGATCGTTCGGCGAAAGGTTCTGGACTTCGGCACCACCGAACAGGATCGAGCCCTTGGTCACCTCGCCGCGCTCCGCATGGAGCAGGTTGGAAATGGCTTTGAGGGTCGTGGTCTTGCCCGCTCCATTTGCTCCAAGCAGCGCGGTGATGCCACCACGCGGCACCGAGAGCGAAACGCCTTTCAAAACAAGAATGACGTGATCGTAGATGACCTCGATATTGTTGACTTCGAGGATCTGCTCGTCTGTCTGCGGCGCGGGCGCTGATGTCGTCATGCCGTCGGTTCCCATGTCTCGGAGACGTCTCGGAGAATTGCTCCCCGCACGCAGCGGGGAGCCGTGGCGAAAAGCGCCTACATGCTGCACTCTTCATTGACCGGCCAGGGCGCGTTGGCTTCCGCGTATTCCTTGGCCTTTTCAGCTTCCAGCTTTTCGATCTCGGCACGGTCGGGTGTCAGCAGATCCGATGCCTTGACGAATTTGGCACCATCCCATTGCAGCATCCAGCCGCCACCATGGCCGGTGTGATCGGCGCATGAGGTGCTGAAGGGGACGAGCATGCCTTCGGCACCGAGCTCCTTCAGCCGCGCCTCATCGAGATCGATGTTTTCCAGCCCCCAGCGCAGTTGCTCCGGGCTGGGATTGCGCACATCGAACTCTTCCTGAGCGGCCTTGATGCCCTCGACCAGAATGACGGAGATCATCAAACCGCGCTGATAGAAGACGGAATCGAACTCGCCTTCAGACTGGTTGATCTGCGACTTGCCGGCATCGACAACATATTTCTTGATGTCGGCCATGAGCGGAGCCTCGGAATTCGGCACGCTCCAGGAAATGGAACGGTAGCCCTTGCCCTGGTCGCCGACCAGCTTGAGGTCACCATCATGGCCGGACCACCAAACACCGACAAACTGGTCCATCGGATATTTGGTCTTTACCGCTTCGGTGATGGCGCCGGCGTTCATCGCACCCCAGCCCCACATCACCACGAAATCGGGACGCTCGCGGCGGATCTGCAGCCACTGCGCCGACTGGTTCTGCATTTCGGTCAAACCGACCGGGATCGGAACCAGGTTGAAGCCATGCTTTTCGGCCAGCACTTCAAGCAGGGGCAGAGGCTCCTTGCCGAACGGATGATCGAGATGCAGGAAGGCGATCTTCTTGTCTTTCAGACTGTCGAGATTGCCATCCGAGATGTTCTTCAGGATCATCGACGCGCCATCCCAATAGGATGACGGCGGATTGTAAGCCCACTGGAACACCTTTCCGTCGGCCATGGGCGAGAAACCATAGCCGGGCGCGAGGATCGGGATCTTGTCGACATTCGACTTGGGCAGGACCTGAAGCGTGATGCCGGTCGACCAGGGCTGCGTGACCACGGCGCGCGCCTTGGTCTTTTCGTAGCACTCGACACCCTTCTCGGTGTTGTAACCGGTTTCGCACTCGTCATATTCGAGTTTGACGCCGTTCAGCCCACCATCGCGCTCGTTTAACAGCGTGATGTAATCGCGCTGGCCGTTCATGAGCGGTGTGCCGGTGGCCGCGAAGGGGCCCGTGCGGTAGGCCAGGTTTGGAATGTAGATGGCCTCGTCCTGCGCGGCAGCAGGGACGGCGAAGCAGGCGGCAGCAAGAAGGGCTGACGACAGGATCGCATTTCTGAGCATTCTCTTCATACTCTCTCCTCCACTTGTTCCGTTCTCCGAAAGGAAGGGGCGAACAATCCCCGTCTCAGACACCTTTTCCGCCTAATGCGGGAAAGGCCACAGAATGAATTTCTCGCGGATCATCGCCCAGAATCGCGCGAGCCCGTGCGGCTCGATGATCAGGAAGGCGATGATGAGCGCACCGATGATCATGATGTTCAAATGCTCGACCATGGCTGAATCGAGCGGGAGGCCGAAGGCTTGCGGCACACTGCCGATGATGACCGGCAGGGCAACGATAAGGATGGCGCCGAGGAAATTGCCGAGGATCGAACCCAACCCGCCAATAATAGCGATGAACAGGACGCGGAACGACAATGGAATGTCGAACAGGTTCGCCTCCGCCGCACCACGCCACAGGAACACGAACAGCGCGCCGGCAATGCCCACCACATAGGATGAAACGAAGAAGGCCATGAGCTTGGAGCGCATCAGATTGATGCCCACAAGCTCTGCGGCGATATCCATGTCGCGCACCGCCTTCCACATGCGGCCGATGCGCCCGCGCGTGATGTTGATGGCAAAGAAGGTGATCACGCAGACAACGCAGAGAACGAAGTAATATTGCGTGATAGCCGTGGCACGCGGACCGGCGACAGTGATGCCGAACATCTCGATATTGGGCACCTGGATCGCGCCGGACGCGTTGTAATTGTAGAGCCATGCCCATTTCTGGAACAGCCAGACGAGAAAGAACTGCGCGGCCAACGTGGCAATGGCGAGGTAGAACCCCTTGATGCGCAGCGAAGGCAGGCCGAACAGCACGCCGATGGCGGCAGAAAAAAAGCCGGACATCGCAATCGCCACCACGATGTTCATTTCCGGAAAGATGGTGATGAGCTTGTAGCAGGCATAGGCGCCCACGCCCATGAAGGCCCCGGTGCCGAGCGACAATTGTCCCGCATAACCCGTGAGAATGTTGAGGCCGAGGGCTGCCAGCGAATAGATCAATACCGGGATCAACAGCGCGCGGAAGGTGAATTCGCTCGCCGTAAGCGGGAAGATGACAAAGGCGAAGACGAGGACGACGCCGAGCAGAAACGCATCCTGCCGCACCGGAAACAGCGCGTGATCGGCTTCATAACTCGTCTTGAACTGGCCTGCTGTGCGGTAGAACATGAATTATACCCGCTCGATGATTTTTTCGCCAAACAGCCCCTGCGGGCGGAAGAGAAGCACGAGCAGCGCCAGCATGTAGGCGAACCAGGCTTCGGTGTTGCCGCCAAGCAGCGGCTGGCCCCAATAAATCTCGAAGAGCTTTTCCAGAATGCCGATGGCCAGCCCGCCGATGATCGCGCCCATGACGCTTTCCAGACCGCCGAGCATGAGCACCGGCAGCGCCTTGAAGGCGATGACCTCCAGCGCGAAGGACACACCGGCCCGCGCGCCCCAGACAATGCCCGTGGCAAGCGCGATGACACCGGCGATAAACCAGACGATCACCCAGATGGTGGAAAGCGAAATGCCGACCGAGAGAGCTGCCTGATGGTCATCGCCAAGCGCGCGGATGGCGCGGCCGATTTTGGATTTGTTGAGGAAGACCAGAAGAGCCGCCACCAGCACCATGGCGCCGATGACCGCCGTCAAATCCTTTTCCTCGATGGAGACGAAGCCGCCAAACGGCTCGAACACGATGCTGCCTGTCGGGATGAACAGCTGCTCTGTGATCATCACCTTGTTCTCGCCGCCGAAGATCAGTTCACCGAAGCCGATCAGGAACAGCGTGATACCGATGGTCGCCATGAACAGGATGATGTCGGGCTGGTTGACCAGCGGCCGCAGCACCACGCGCTCGATCGTCATGGCAAGCACCAGCATTACGGCCAGCGTGAGCGGCAGCGCAAGCAGGGCAGGAACGCCCTTTTCATAGAGGCCCACCAGCGTCAGCGCAGCAAACACCACCATGATGCCCTGCGCAAAATTGAAGATGCGCGAGGATTTGTAGATCAGCACGAAGCCGAGCGCGATCAGCGCGTAGAGCACCCCGCCGACGAGCCCTTCCCAGAGCACCTGAAGCAGGAAATCGGGGGCCGCCGCCATATCGGCGAAGGGCTGCACCAGAACATCGTTCAAGAATTCCATGCGTTTCTCCGTCCTGCCCCTAGTGCGGGACGCCCAGATAGGCGTCGATCACATCCTGATTGTTCTTCACCTCATCGGGCGGGCCATCGGCAATCTTCTTGCCGTAATCGAGCACCACCACACGGTCGGACAGGTCCATGACCACGCCCATATCGTGCTCGATCAGCGCAATCGTGGTGCCGCGCTGCTGGTTCACGTCGATGATGAAGCGGCTCATGTCTTCCTTTTCCTCAAGGTTCATGCCCGCCATGGGCTCGTCGAGGAGAAGAAGCGTCGGCTCCATGGCAAGCGCGCGGCCAAGCTCGACACGCTTTTGCAGGCCATAGGGCAGCTTGCCCACCGGTGTGCGACGAATGTGCTGGATCTCCAGAAAGTCGATGATCTCCTCGACCTTCTCGCGGTGCTCGATCTCTTCGCGCAGCGCCGGCCCATGCCAGAGCATCTGCCAGCCGATATTGCGCTTCATCATGACCGAGCGACCCGCCATTATGTTGTCGAGCGTCGACATGCCCTTGAAGAGAGCAACGTTCTGGAAGGTGCGGGCAATGCCCTGCCCCACCGCCTCGTGCGGCTTCATGGAGCGGCGCTCGCGCCCGCGAAAGATGATGGTGCCTTCCTGAGGCGTGTAGAACCCGTTGATGACATTGAGCATCGATGTCTTGCCGGCACCGTTGGGGCCGATGATGGCGCGAATTTCGCCCTTCAGCACATCCAGCGAAATGTCGGTGATCGCCTTCACGCCGCCAAAGGAAAGCGAGACATTCTTCACGTCGAGAAGCACACCGCCCCTGGCAATGCCATCATCCGGCGCGGTGAGCTGACTGGGATCGGGGCGCGGGTTCATTCGGCAGCCTCCCGGACATTTTCGGCCGGAACCGCGTGGGTCTCTGCATCGACGATCTTCACTGTCGCGCGGATGATGCCCTTGCGGCCATCCTCATAGGTGACCTGGGTTTCCACGAATTTCTCCGACGAGCCATCGTAAAGCGCCTCGATCAGCTCGCCATAGCGCTCGGCGATGAACTTGCGGCGCACCTTCTGGGTGCGGGTCAGTTCGCCATCGTCGGCGTCCAGTTCCTTGTGCAAAACGAGGAAGCGCCTGATCTGCGACGCCGCCATCAGCGGCTCGCGGGCGAGCCTGCGATTGGCCTCGTTCACATGGGCTGCGATGGTCTCGTAGACGCGCGGATGCCCTGCCAGTTCCTGATAGGACGCATAGGCGATGTTGTTGCGCTCGGCCCAGTTGCCGACCGCCTGCAAATCGATGTTGATGAAGGCCGCACAGAACTCGCGCCCATGGCCGAACGCCACCGCTTCCTGAATGTCGGGGAAGAACTTTAGCGTGTTCTCGATGTATTTCGGCGCAAACAGCGCGCCCGAGGCGAGCTTGCCGACATCCTTGGCCCGGTCGATGATCTTGAGCTGGCCGTCCGTGTCGAAGAAGCCGGCGTCACCCGTATGCACCCAGCCATCCTCGGTCTTGGTCTCGCGGGTGGCCTCGTCGTTCTTGTAGTAGCCGACGAAAACGCCCGGCGAGCGATACATGACCTCGCCGCTCTCGGCGATGCGGATTTCCACCTCCGGCGATGGCAGGCCCACCGTGTCGGGACGGATTTTTCCGTCTTCCTGCGCGGTGATGTAGACGGTGGCTTCCGTCTGGCCGTAGAGCTGTTTCAGGTTCAGACCGAGCGAGCGGTAGAAGGAGAAAAGCTCCGGCCCGATGGCCTCGCCGGCCGTATAGCCGACCCGCATCTTCGAAAAGCCCATGCGGTTTTTCAGCGGGCCATAGACCATGAACTCTCCGAGCCCGTATTTCAGCCGGTCGAGAAACCCCACCTGCTCACCGTTCAGGATGCGCTCGCCGACCTTTGCGGCGTGGGCGAGGAAATAGTCGAACATGCCCTTCTTGATCTTTCCGGCATCCTCCATCCGCACCATGATCGCGGTCAGCATGGCCTCGAAAACACGCGGCGGCGCGAAGAAATAGGTCGGCGCGATCTCGCGGCGGTCCTCGTTCACCGTTTCGGGGCTTTCGGGACACGCGACGCAGAAGCCAGCCGTGTAGGACTGCGCGTAGGAGAAGAGGTGATCGCCCACCCAGGCCAGCGGCAGATAGGCGATGATCGTCTCGTTCTCGGTCAGATTGTCGAAGGCATTGCCGTTGATGGCGGAACGGACGAAATTGTCGTTCGACAGCATCACGCCCTTGGGGCGGCCCGTGGTGCCGGATGTGTAGAGCATCACCGAAAGATCGGAGCCCCGCCCCTTGTCGATCTCGGCCAGCCAGTTCGCATTCGCCTCCGGTTCCTTGGCGAGCCGACGCTTGCCCTCTTCACGCAGGTCATCATAAGCATGGAGATGGGTGTGATCGTAATCGCGCAGACCCCGCTCCTCGTCATAGATGATCTCGGTCAGAAGCGGCGCTTCGTCGGAAATGGATAGAACCTTGTCGACCTGTTCCTGATCCTCCACCACAGCGAAGGTGACTTCGGCATGGTTCAGAACATAGGCCATCTCTTCGGCGACAGAATCGGCGTAGACCGGGACCGGCACTGCACCCAGAGACTGGGCGGCGGCAAAGGTCCAGTAGAGCCTTGGCCGGTTGGAGCCAATCACGGCTATCTTGTCGCCACGCTTGAGGCCGATTTTCTGCAGGCCGAGCGCAAAGGCCCGCACTTCCTCAAGCTGCTCGGCCCAGCTCCAGCTTTGCCAGATGCCATAATCCTTGAAGCGCATGGCCGGCCGGTCACGAAACCGCTCGGCATTCCAGAGCAGATATTTGGCAAACGTATCCTTAGACGCGTCATGATGCGCCAAGTCGCTTCCTCCCACTGTCAGCGGTAGACCCGCTGTTTTCCCGGCTCCTCCCAGAACCGGTTCTTGATTGGATCGAGGGTTCCACGAAACCCACAACCGATCAACACGCCCCTTGACAGACAGGCGATCAGTTTGCCTTTATACTAACGGAATTCTGTGCGCGGATGCGAGTGTTTCAGAGGCGCAAGGCCCCTGCTCCGACCAAAGTCTAAAGCATCAATCTAGAAGAATGATGGAGCCTTCGGGATCAGGACTCGTAATGGCTCAGTGCACCCGCATCCACCACTGTGATGCGGCCATGCTCGGCCTTCAGCAGACCTTCCTCTTCCAGCGCACGCAAAGCGCGATTGACAACCTGGCGCGAGACGCCGGCCAAAAGACCGAGCTCCTCCTGGCTGATCTCGATCGTGGTGCCCGCACGCGGATAAAGCGTTCGATTAAGGAACCAGGAGAGGTTGCGCGCCACACGCGCCGTCGGCCCCAGAATGCGATCGTATTCTATCGTCGCGATGAACTGGCCCATACGCTCGTTAAGCTGGCGCACGAGAAAGCGGTTGAAACCAGTGCTGTTCTCATAAAGCCACAGGAAGCTTGAGCGGGACAGCATGGCAAGTCGCGTATCGCGGATCGCCACCACATCATATTGCCGGGGTTCGTTCTTGAGCACCGATCCTTCTCCAAACCAGCCGCCATCCGTCACGCCGGCGAAGGTCATCGCCTTACCGGCAGCCGAAATGGCACTGATCTTGATGAGCCCTTCGGTAACACCCGTCCAGTGGTCGAGCCGGTCTCCCCGATGGCAGATATAGCTGCCTTTGGAAAAGGTTCGTTCCGTCAGTCCGCGACGGGCGCGGTCGAGTTCGTCATCGGTGAGTTCGGCAGCCCAGATGGTATCTGCGACCGTGTCCCGTTTTGTGCTCATACCACTTCGATAACCCGGCTTCCCGCGGGCGGCAAGCAGTCGGGCGTAACGAGAGTGCGTGTCAGGCCGCGTGCGCCGAGTATTTGGCCGTGGGGAGAATGGTCAGAGGGGGCGCAAGACGGGCGCTGCCACGTTCAAACAGAAGCCGTTGTTCCGACCGCGCCGAAAGAAAGAACGGAAATCGTTCCACGATGGGGCCGAACTCTTTCGCGCAAACCCCTCCAAACAACATCAGCGGAATGCTGATAGGCGGATAGATGCGCTCCGGGCTCATCTGGCGCGCGCCGAAAATCCGTCGGTAGAATGCGGTGTGTTCCTGGCGGATCAGACAGGCGCAATAAGTTGAGCGGAAATGTTCATAGGCAGCAATCACCAACCGCAAGGACACGTAGGGCAATGCCCGGTAATCGCGCGCAAGCTCCGGATCTGCAGCGAGCATGCTGGGGTTGATACAAGTGTCACCCTGCTCGATCAGAGGCGACATAATATCTCCAAACCCCTTGGTTACCGGACCGAGTGGGTTTTCCCGGTCGATCTGATGCAGCCGCACCGTGCTGACAAGGCGTTTGTCGATGTAAACGGCGAAATTGTAACAATTGGGAAGATCATCGAGATCGTCTTTGACGATTTGTCCTTCCGTCTCGGGCACGAAACCATGCGCGCGGTAGGATCGGTATCGCAGATGAAAAATCTCTTCACGATCTTCACCGGTCTCGCACCGGCGATACTCCGTGCGTTCGAGAAGCGCCATGACGCTATCGATGAAGCTGGAAGATTTCTTTGACGGTTCGCGAACGAAGCGTTCAGCTCCCGGTTTCAGTCCGACCAGGCCGGTACTCATGACCATTGCCGCATGCCCCACGTCGACTTCTACCACCTCTCATATAGTCAAGGGTAGCCGCATGACCAGCGATGTAAAGCTGAAACTCGTAATCAAACTGTTCAGGTTTTATTAACCTTAACAAAGGGTTTCTGCGCATTGGACTTGCATAAGAAAAAGCTTCGAAAAGTCAGTTGGAAAGACGTTCCTGGCGCTCAAGCTGAGCGGGTGAATAAAGCTGTTTCATTTCGGCCATGGTTTCAATGCCCGAGGCTGTCAGGGCCGGACCAAACAAAAATCCCTGCAAGAGATCGGGCTTGACCGAGCTTTCGAGCAGCTTCAGCTGATCAAACCGCTCAACGCCTTCAACCGTTACAGCGAGGCCCAGCTTGCGGGACAGTTCGACCACCCCCTGCAGAAGGTGAAGCGAGCGCTCGCCTTCCTTCAGATTTGCGACAAAGCTACCATCGATCTTGATTTTATCGAGCGGCAGAGTGTGCAGATAGCTAAGCGAGGAATACCCGGTCCCGAAGTCATCCAAAGCGATACGCACGCCGAGCGTCTTCAAGCTGTTGATGTAGCGAACCGTCGCTTCCGTGTCGTTCAAAAGTGCGGTCTCCGTCACTTCTATCTCGAGACGATCCGGCTTCAACCCCGCGCCGTTGAGTGCTCGCTCCACTTTGCCGATAACCGCGTCAGAGCGAAAATCCTTCGCCGACAAATTGACCGACACACCCACATGCTCTGGCCATTTGACGCATTCCTGGCAGGCTGCCTCAAGCACAATCGTGCTGATCTCGGAGATGAGCCCCATCTCCTCGGCGAGAGGTATGAAAACTGCTGGTGAGACAAGTCCCAGGTCCGGATGGTCCCAGCGACACAACGCTTCACAACTCGTAATCCGCATTGTGGCAGCGTCGACGATCGGCTGATAGACGACACGCAGGCTGCGCGCTTCAATGGCGTTGCGGAGATCCGCTTTCATCACCTGCCGGTTTCGGAAGGCGATATCCATCTCGGTTTCGAACAGGCTCCAGGCATTCTTGCCCAATTCCTTGGCCCGGAAGAGCGCCAGATCCGCCTTGACGATCATGGAGTCCACATCACTTGCACGAACAGGCGCGACCACGGCTCCACCACTGGCCTGAATGCGCATTGCATGTCCCGCAACATCGACCTCACCGGCGAGCGATGCGAAAATTTCCTCGAACTGTCGGGAAAACTCGTCTTCATCAGCCACCTGATTGAAATAGACCATGAACTCGTCGCCGCCGAACCGGCTGATGCGGACATTGGGGTTCGCAAACGCAGAAAGGCGCTCTGCCACGGCATAGATCAGACCATCCCCGACCGGGTGGCCGAGCGTATCGTTCACTGATTTGAAATCATCCAGATCTAGAACCGCGAGACCGCAGAGGCGATCCTGATCGCCCGCCGCCATCGCCTCCGTTACCTTCTCGTGAAAATACGCACGATTGGGCAGACTGGTAAGACTGTCATAGCGCGCCATGAAACGGATTTTCTCTTCTGCTTCGACGCGACTTGTCACCTCCTCAAAGGTGAGCACTCCCACCTCATCATGTCCCTCGCGAGCAGCGAACTCAAAATGCCGCCCGTTGGTCATGCGCAGCAGCACCTTGCGGTTACGCCCTTCACGTAGCGCCCGCGAAAGCTGCTCCTCGGCATAAGCGTAATCGCGCTCCGAAAGCAGCCCACTCGCCACACCACGCATGAGCAGTGATTTCAACGTCCGACCGAGCATCTGTTCGGAGGACTTGAACCCAAGCATCTCTGCCGCCTGGGTGTTGCTCACCACCACCCGCTCCTCGTTGTTCAACATGAGCAGGCCGTGGTGCATCGTATTGAGCGCGCGATCGAACCGCTGCGCCAGCCGAGTGGAGCGCTTTTCCTCACTGATGGCAGTGAAGAGGACCGTGCGCACCAGATCTGCCATTTTGGTCACGACCAGCATGAATGGCGCGATAAAAAGTCCAAGCACGAAATGATATAAATCGCCCTTCAACATCAGGCCGAGCGCCATTGGAAACACAATCGTCAGGGTCAGGATCGACACCATTTTGTGGGAGCCGTAATTGCGTCCGGCAATCGTGATCGTTCCGCTGAGGATGGCCGAGACGGCTGCAAGCTCGCTGAAATTGTCGTTCGACCACATCGTGGCAAAGAAGCCGAACGCTCCGACAACAAATCCGTGGATGCTGCCCCACCAGAGATATCGCGCTTCCCATGCAAGTGCTGACGGATAGTCGAAGATCAACGCATGATCGACGCGCGTAATCTTGAAATAGCGCCAGACACCCGCAATGAACATCGCCGGTCCAAAAGCAAGGAAGGCAGGCTGGCCGGTCTTGTAAAAAAGAAGAACTGCAATCAGACCATAGCACGCCGCGCCCACGGGGAGCACGCCGACGTCTTGAAACAACGAACGGATGTACCCAACATAGACGTCTTCCGGTATGCTGTTATTGCTGTTTTTCACCGCATGAGCCCGATTGACGGGCAAGATATGCCACAACAGCATTAAGAAAGGTTTAGTAAAGTTTTTGAGCCGGCTGCTTGAAGAAAGCCGGCTATTCTGCTGCCTTTAGAAACGGATCTTCCTTTTCACCACCTTCCAGGCGCTGGATCAATCTCGCACGCTCCTGCGCCGCTTTCGCTGCGTTGGCCTCCTTGATGTGCCCGTACCCGCGAATGAGAGCCGGCACCGATGCCAGTGCCACCGCGGCATCCGCCCGTTCCGGAGAAAGCAGCGCCTCGATGCGATCGAGATCTCCTTCATATTCGGTGAGCAGGCGTCGTTCCATCCGGCGTTCTTCGGTGCGGCCGAAAAGGTCGAAAGCCGTGCCCCGCAGGCCGCGCATGCGCGCAAGCAGGCGGAAGGCAGTCATCATCCAAGGCCCAAAATTCGACTTTCTGGGATGGCCGGCAGCATCGCGACGACCGAGGATCGGCGGAGCAAGATGAAATTCGAGACGATCATAGCTTTCAAATTCCGCCGCAAGTTGGCGTTTGAAGCTCCCATCGGTGTAGAGGCGCGCCACTTCGTACTCATCCTTGATGGCCATGAGCTTGAACAGGTTCCGCGCCGCTGCCTCCGTCACGGCGGTGGAACCCGGCACAGCTTTTTCCTCTGCGGCACGCAAACGGGTAATACGGCTGCGATAGCGCTCGGCATATGCCTGGTTCTGATACCCGGCCAAAAAAGCTGCGCGCCGATCAATAATCTCATCAAGCGACCGGGAAACAGGTTGTCGGACATCGCCATTGGATGATTTCGCGACCAGTTGATTCACAAACTCGGGATCATGTGCCGCACGCCGTCCCCAACGGAATGCGGATACATTCATGCTCACCGCCTGACCATTGAGCTCTATCGCTTTCTCGATGGCTTCGGCAGAGATTGGCAGACCTCCAAGTTGGTAGGCCATGCCAAGCATGAGCATATTGGCGCCCACCGAATTGCCAAAGAGAACGCTGGCCGTGCGCGTGGCATCAAAGAAATGCGCCTTATCTTCGCCGACCGCAGCGCGGATTGCCTTTTTCAGACGCTCGGTCGGGAGCGAGAAATCGGCTGAGCGGGCAAAATCTCCCGGCATAACTTCTGCCGTATTGGCCATAAAAAGCGTGTGCCCCTGACGGGCCGCTGCGAGAACCTTCTTAGCGCCGGAAACCACCAGATCACAACCAAGAACGAGATCTGCCTCCCCGGCGGAGACGCGGATCGCGTGGATATCTTCCGGTGTTTCGGCGACGCGAAGATGAGTGAAAACCGCACCACCCTTCTGCGCCAGCCCCGCCATGTCGATGATACCCGCACCCTTGCCTTCCAGATGTGCGGCCATGCCGACGATCGCACCAATGGTGACAACACCGGTGCCGCCTATCCCGTCCACCACCGCCGACCAGCCGCGCGCGAGACCGTAAAGTTGCGGCTCTGGAACGCCTTCCAGCGGATCACTGGCGCCGGTTGCGGCTTTTGCCTTTTTCAGCTTGGCCCCGTGCACCGTCACGAAAGATGGGCAAAATCCGTTTACGCAGGAGAAATCCTTGTTGCAGCTCGATTGATCGATCCGGCGTTTGCGGCCGAACTCGGTTTCCTGCGGCTGCACCGAAACGCAGTTCGACTTGACCCCGCAATCACCACAGCCTTCGCACACGAGTTCGTTGATGAAGACGCGCTTGTCCGGATCAGGGAAAGTGCCACGCTTGCGGCGACGACGTTTCTCGGCAGCGCAGGTCTGATCGTAGAGCAGAACGGAAACGCCCTTCACTTCGCGCAGATCGCGCTGAACCTGATCGAGATCGTCGCGGTGATTGATCGTGGTGCCCGGCGGAAAGCTTACAACCCCGGCGTATTTCTCTGGCTCATCACTGACCACGGCGATGCGTTGCACACCTTCCGCACGCACCTGATCCGCGATCATGTCGACGGTGAGCCCACCCTCATGCGGTTGGCCACCCGTCATGGCAACGGCATCATTGTAGAGGATCTTGTAGGTGATGTTGGCGCCCGAAGCGATTGCAAACCGGATCGCCATGGAGCCGGAGTGGTTGTAGGTGCCGTCGCCGAGATTCTGGAAAAAATGCTCACGTTTCGAGAACGGTGCCTGGCCGATGAACTGCGCTCCTTCACCGCCCATCGCGGTGAAGCCTATATTGGAACGGTCCATCCAGGTGGCCATGAAATGACAGCCAATCCCGCCACCGGCAATCGAGCCCTCGGGGACATTGGTGGAGGTGTTGTGCGGGCAGCCGGAGCAGAAATAGGGCGTGCGGCCTGACACGTCCTGCGTATCCGCGAGCATCGCCTGAAACTGGCGCAGTCGTGACACGTGAGCGGAGATTTCCTCCGACGGTCCGATAACGCGCAGGATGCGCTCGCCAATCGCGATGGCAATTTCATTGGGATCAAGTGCTGCCGTGGGCGCGAAAAGCCGACTCCCTCCTTCATCCACCTTGCCAATGATTTCCGGCTGATTGGCTGTGCCGTAGAGATTTTCCCGCAACTGCACTTCAATGAGCGAACGCTTTTCCTCGACCACGATCACCATGTCGAGCCCGCGCGCGAATTCCCGCATATGCTCAACATCGAAAGGCCAGGGGCATGCCACTTTGAACAGACGGATGCCAAGTTGCTGGGCACGTGCTTCATCGATCCCGAGATCATCCAAGGCCTGACGCGTGTCGAGGTAGCTCTTGCCAAGCGTGACAATGCCGATCTTTGCCTTGGCCCCGCCCGAATAGATGATGCGGTTGAGATTGTTTGCCTGGACGAAGGCGGCGGCCGCAGCGCGCTTGAAATCGTAGAGCCGTGCCTCCTGCCCCAGCATGTTGATCTCGTTGCGGATGTTCAGACCGCCGGGCGGCATCTCGAATTCGGGTGTGACGATGTTCAGCCGCTCAAGCGACACATCCACGGCGGCTGTCGATTCAATGTTGTCCTTGACGCATTTGATGGCCGTCCAGGTCCCTGCAAAACGCGACAGCGCATAGCCATAGAGACCATAGTCTATCAGCTCCTGAACGCCGGCAGGGTTCAGGATCGGGATCATCGCATCGACGAAAGCAAACTCGCTGGCATTGGCAACCGTCGAGGATTCGGCTGTGTGGTCATCGCCCATCAGCGCCAGCACACCACCATGCTTTGAGGAGCCGGCGTGGTTGGCATGGCGAAAAACATCACCGGAACGGTCGACGCCGGGGCCTTTGCCATACCAGACGCTGAAGACACCGTCATATTTGCCTTCGCCAAGAAGCTCGGTCTGCTGGGACCCCCAACATGCGGTGGCCGCCAACTCCTCGTTCAGCCCGGGCTGAAAAATCACATTCGACGCTTCGAGCTGCTTTTTCGCCTTCCAAAGCTGCTGGTCGAGACCGCCAATGGGCGATCCCCGATAGCCGGACACGAAGCCGGCCGTATTCAACCCAGCACGTCGATCACGCTCACGCTGCATCAAAAGCATCCGCACGATGGCCTGCGCGCCGGATACGAAGATGCGCTCCTTCGTTAAATCGAACTTGTCATCGAGCGTGACGTCGTGAAGCGTCATATAACAATTCCTCCTCTGCGGATCACGGTTGGAAACGTTTCCGCAAGGGTAGTTTTCTATCCGCCCGGCATCCCGTCAAACGAATTTGCGAGCTCTGCAACAATGAGCAACGCCGACACAGGAACCGGTATTTCCCCGGACATTTTATTAGCTGAACCGCATACACAACGCACGAATCTGACCTGAGTATACCTGCCTCCCACCCAAGCACAGCAAGCGACAGAGCCTGTTCACCTGATTATTTAGGGTCGGGACTGCGTTTCGACAGGCAAAATGGCGAGTTTTCCCACCCGGTTACTTTTTCACCTGAAACAAAGCTGCTAATCAGGCGCTGCCTGGTTGTCAGGTTGAAGGGTAGGACAGGAAACAACTTCCGCCCGCATCGGGGAAACGCAAGAGGGCCACATGGCATACCATCAAGCGCTGCACGCCGCGCGCGCCAACGGCGGAGGCAACTGACCGTGCGCGCGATCGCTTTCCTGGTCCGCGCAATCAGCGGTCTGAACGCCCTTGTCGGCAATGTCTTTTCATGGCTGTCCCTGGCCATCGTTCTGGTTTGCTTCACCGTTGTGGTGCAACGCTACGTGTTCTCAACCAGCTTTGTGTGGATGCAGGATCTTTATATCTGGCTGAACGGAGCGATGTTCACAGCCGTGGCCGGCTTCGCACTCCTCAGAAATGATCATGTGCGGGTCGATATTTTCTACCGGCCGGCCAGCACGCGGCGTAAGGCGACCGTGGATCTGATCGGTGTGATCCTCTTTCTTCTCCCCTTCTCCTGGATCGTCTTCTACTACGGTTGGAGCTTTGTCAGCCGTGCTTGGCGATTGGGAGAAGCATCCGCCAATGTAGGCGGCATGCCGGGCCTGTTCATTCTCAAGGCCTTCATACTTGGCTTTGCCGTTCTGCTTGCGCTGCAAGGCATTGCGATGGCCTTGCGTTCGGTCTTGGTCCTGAGCGACAGGGAAGACCTGCTTCCGCAGCACCTGAGATACGAAACCAATGACGAAGAGCAGCCGGAGGCAAACGTCTGATGGATCCGGTTCTGATTGGCGAGCTCCTTTCGGGGCTCATGTTCTTCGGGATTATCGGCTTTCTTCTTCTGGGCTTTCCCGTAGCCTTCACACTGGCAGGCGTATCGCTCATGTTCGGTCTCGTCGGCATGTGGTTCGGCGTATTCGACCCCTCGAACTTCGGCAGCCTGGCAAACCGCTATATCGGCTACATGACCAATGAAGTGCTGGTGGCGGTCCCGCTTTTCATCTTCATGGGCGTGATGCTGGAGCGCTCCAAGATCGCCGAGCAACTGCTTTTGACCATGGGCAAGCTGTTCGGCAATCTGCGTGGCGGACTTGGCATGTCAGTCATCATCGTGGGGGCGCTTCTGGCCGCATCCACCGGCGTGGTGGGCGCCACAGTCGTCACCATGGGCCTGATTTCGCTCCCGGCAATGCTGCGCGCGAACTACGATCCCCGGCTTGCAACCGGCGTCATTTGCGCCTCTGGCACACTCGGGCAGATCATCCCGCCCTCGACCGTTCTCATCTTCATGGGAGACATGCTTTCGGGCATCAACGCACAGGTGCAGATGGCCAAGGGCAACTTCGCCCCGGTTCCTGTATCGGTAGGCGACCTCTTCGCAGGCGCCCTTCTGCCGGGTGTGCTGCTGGTGGGCCTTTATCTCGGTTGGACAATCCTGAAGGCGATCTTCGATCCAGCCTCCTGTCCAGCCACGCCAGTTCCCGCGGAAGAGAAAAAGGAGCTTTTGGGAGAGGTCGCTGTCGCACTTTTGCCGCCGCTTCTTTTGATCATGGCCGTTCTCGGCTCCATTCTCGGTGGCATTGCAACGCCGACGGAAGCCGCCTCCGTTGGCGCCGTCGGCGCGATGGTGCTTGCGGCCTTACGCTGGCGGCTCTCCTTTGCCGTGCTGAGGGAAACGGCAATCGCCACAGCCTCCATCACCTGCATGGTGTTCATCATCCTGTTCGGCGCTTCAGTGTTTTCTATCGTTTTCCGCCTGATGGGTGGCGACAACCTGGTGCACGAATTCCTCGCCAACCTGCCCGGCGGCACGCTAGCGGCGGTCGCTGTTGTGATGTTCATCATGTTCCTTCTGGGATTCATTCTCGACACGTTCGAGATCATCTTCATCGTGATCCCGATCACCGCACCGATCCTGCTGGCTCTTGATGTGGATCCGGTCTGGCTTGGCGTTCTTGTCGGCGTAAACCTGCAGACGAGCTTCCTCACCCCGCCTTTCGGCTTCGCACTGTTCTATCTGCGCGGGGTTGCCCCGGATTCAGTGAAGACATCGATGATCTACAAGGGGGTTCTGCCCTTCGTGCTGCTTCAGCTCCTGGCTATCGCCATCATGTTCATGTTCCCGGAGATCGCCACCTGGTTGCCGAGAGCGATCTACAGCTAGGATCACAAACGACAGGCAACAAAAAAGCCCGGCACAAGCCGGGCTTTTTCGTAGATCGCAATCCGGATCAGATCGAGAAGTATTTCTTGCGTGCCTCGACAAAGGCACCGTCTGTGCCTTCTGTACGGGTGCGCAGAATGTTGAGCGACTCGATGAAGCTCTCGGTCGTCTTTTTCGTCAGGGCGTCTCCGGAATCGCGCAGCTCACCGAGGATTTCGGTCGCGGCCTTCGCACCTGCCTCGATAATATCGTCGGGGAACTGGCGAACATTGACGCCATGCTCATCGACGAGCGTTTTCAGCGCCCGCGGGTCATTGGCATAGAAATCCGAAGCCACCTGGTCATATTCCGCCTGGCAGACATCCTTGACGATCGCCTGCAAGTCGGAGGGCAGTTCCTGATATTTCGCCTTGTTGACCACCAGTTCGGTTGCCAGACCCGGCTCCACAAAGCTCGGGAAATAATAGTTCTTGGCAACCTGGTAGAAGCCGAGCGCCAGATCATTGTAGGGGCCGACGAACTCGGCCGCATCAAGCGTGCCCGACTGCAGTGCCTGGAAGATTTCGCCGGCAGCCATGTTGGTCACCGTCGCGCCAAGCTTCTCCCATACCCGACCGCCGAGGCCGGGCGTACGGAAGCGCAGACCTTTGACGGAGTCGAGGCCCGTCAGTTCCTCGCGGAACCAGCCACCGGCCTGGGTGCCCGTATCGCCGGACAGGAAGCCCTGAACCCCGAACTGGTCGTAGATCTCGTCCCAGATCTCCTGACCGCCCATATAGCGGACCCACGCCGCCATTTCACGCGAGGTCATGCCGTAGGGCACACCCGTGAAGAATGACAGGGCCGGGCTCTTGTTCTGCCAGTAATACGCCGCACCGTGGCTCATCTCGGCCGAACCATCGATAACGGCATCCAGCGACTGCAGCGGCGGAACGAGTTCGCCTGCGGAATAGACCTGCACGGTCAGCCGACCGTCGGAAGCGGCCGTGATGCGATCCGCAAGCCGCTGTGCGCCAACACCCAGGCCGGGAAAATTCTTCGGCCAAGTGGTGACCATGCGCCAGGTCTGGTTGCCCTGCGCGATGGCAGGCGTCGCTAATGCGGCTGCACCCGCCCCAGCAGCGGCCAGCCCCGCTTTCCCGAGGAAAGAACGACGATCCATGAATACCTCCCAAAAGAACATCAAGCGAAAAAAAGGGCCGCAGAACGGCCTCTTCGACTTTACTACAGCGCCGGTAACAACCTCCCCGGCGCAGCGGAAACTTATCAATACACGCACAAGCACAACTGTCCAGACCGCTATCTGCGGGGGGAGACGATTTGCAATCTGTTCGATCTGGCCGTGTTTTCCCATTGCAAGCTTCGAACCTGCCCTGGATTGCCTTGGCTGCGTCTTCAATGTCGACTTTTGGCTCACTTGAAGGCAGGCTGCAGATGCAAGACAAAGCATAAGACCCGAGAATCACAAAAACGATCCGGGGGGAACACATTGCTGGGAGGAAAGCATGGCGGGGCTTCTTGGCCTTTCGCGCCTGATCGACGCTGTCAACCAATTCATCGGCAAACAGGTCTCATGGCTAATCCTGGTCGCCGTTCTTGTATCGGCCTATAACGCCATCATTCGGTTTCTCGGCGACGGCCTGCCTGCCTATCTGCCGATACCAAGGGCTTCCAATAGCCTGCTTGAACTGCAGTGGTACCTCTACGGCACCGTGTTCATGCTGGCGTCAGCCTATACGTTGCAGCGCAATGAACACATTCGCATCGATATCGTTTCGAGCCTGTTCTCCAAGCGAACCCGAGATTGGATCGATCTCTTCTGCCACGTATTCTTTTTGCTACCCTTCGTCTCTCTGATCGTCTGGCTGAGTTGGCCCTGGTTCAAGCGCTCGTTCATCTCCGGCGAGATTTCAGCCAATGCAAGCGGTCTGATCATCTGGCCCGCCAAATTCATGGTGCTTGCCGGGTTCGTGCTTCTCACGGCCCAGGCCATCTCGGAGATCGTCAAACGATACGCGGTTCTGCGGGGATTGATCGACGAGCCCAACCCTCAACACGATATTCATCCGGCCGCTGAAGCAGCCATTGAGATGGAGGAGAAGCGCGATGATTGACCTGATCGCGCATAATCTCGCGCCCATCATGTTCGTGACCGTGATGGCGATGCTGCTGATCGGCTACCCCGTAGCGTTCACGCTTGCCGCCGGCGGCCTTCTCTTTTTTGTTTTCGGCGTTGAACTCTCGCACATCTCAAGCGAGATCCGTCTTTTCTGGCCCCTGCTCCAGTCACATCCCGAGCGCATCTACGGGATCATGTACAACGACACCCTGCTCGCCATTCCATTTTTCACTTTCATGGGGCTGATCCTGGAGCGCTCCCGGATGGCAGAGGATCTGTTGGACACGATCGGTCAGCTCTTTGGCCCGGTGCGTGGCGGGCTTGCCTATGCGGCCGTGCTGGTGGGGGCCCTGCTTGCCGCGACAACGGGTGTGGTCGCAGCATCGGTCATCGCCATGGGCCTCATCTCACTGCCGATCATGATGCGCTACAACTACAATCGCGGCTTTGCGACCGGCACCATCGCCGCATCCGGCACGCTGGCGCAGATCGTGCCTCCTTC
The DNA here is from genome assembly GCF_057196525.1 of Nitratireductor sp. ATLC21. NCBI lineage: Bacteria > Pseudomonadati > Pseudomonadota > Alphaproteobacteria > Hyphomicrobiales > Phyllobacteriaceae > Nitratireductor > Nitratireductor sp. ATLC21. The sequence continues at coordinate 1,434,260 of NZ_JBXUOU010000001.1, forward strand.
GCTCGTTCTGATCGTCATGGCCGATCAGCTTGGGCGCTCCGTGGGGGATATGTATGTGGGCGCGCTTTTGCCGGCGCTCGCCATCATTGGCGCCTACTGCCTTCTGGTCTTCGCCGTCACTATCGTCAAGCCTCACTGGGCACCGGCTTTGCCCCCTGAAACCCGCACGCTCGGTGGCGGCGTCACCTCGCTGGTCGTCCTTCTTGCTGCATCAGTTGCAATCTATTTCGCCACCTATCACACGCTGTTCGCCGACATGCGCAGCGAGGTGAGGCTGGTCTGGGCAGCAACGGCTGCCACGCTCTTCGCGCTCGCCTTCAGCCTGGCCAACCGCTACCTCAAACTGAACATCCTGTCCCGGCTCGCCGAACAGGTGGTGATCGTCCTGATACCGCCGCTGGCGCTGATCTTCCTCGTTCTGGGAACCATCTTTCTCGGCATTGCGACGCCGACGGAAGGCGGTGCAATGGGTGCTACCGGCGCGCTCGTTCTGGCTCTGGTCAAGCGCAGACTATCCTTCTCTGTCCTCAAACAGGCACTCGACGCCACCACGAAACTTGCAGCCTTCGTGATGTTTATCCTGATCGGCGCTCGGGTGTTCGGCCTGACCTTCTACGGTATCAACGGCAATGTGTGGATCGAGGAACTGCTTCTGGCACTGCCTGGCGGGGAGATCGGTTTTCTTCTGACCGTGACCGTCATCGTGTTCATTCTGGGCTGCTTTCTCGACTTCTTCGAGATCGCCTTCATTATGGTCCCGCTTCTGGTGCCGGCTGCCGAAACGCTTGGCATCGACCTGATCTGGTTCGGGGTCATTCTCGGCATTAATTTGCAGACGTCGTTCCTGACGCCGCCTTTCGGCTTTTCGCTCTTCTACCTGAGATCCATCGCACCGATGAAGGAATGGAAAGACGAGGTTTCCGGACGCATCCTGCCCGCCGTCAAGACAACGGAAATCTACAAGGGTGCCATACCGTTCATCATAATCCAGTTTCTGATGATCATTCTGGTGATTTCGTTTCCCGGTCTTGTCACGCACTACAAGCAGGAGAGCACGGTCGACCCGAACGAGGTGGAAATCAACATTCCCTCTTTCGGGAACAATGGTTCCGGGGGACCGGGATTTGGACTGCCGGGCGCATTGGGTGGCTCACCCTTCGGCTCCCCACCGTCCCCGCAGGATGACAGGGACGACCAACAAGACAACGGCTTGCAGCTACCGGGGCTCGGCGGGCTCCCGCCACTTGGCACATCATCAAAGGACGCTGAAGAGGAACGCTCGCCTGAACAGCCGGCACTGCCAGATCTCAGTCAGCCTCCAAGTTTCAACTGACGCATTCACCCAATAAAAAACCCCGGGGCACCTACCCCGGGGTTTTCCTGCAACATCAGAACAGGTCAGAGTTTGCCTGCCCGCTGCTGAATCATCATGAAAGTGTCGAACGTATATTCGGACAACTGAGCCCAGAGATATGCATCCTTCTTGAAGGCCTGCTGATTGTCGTAGATCTTCTTGAAGGTGGGGTTTGAGGCGTTGATTTCCTCATAGGTCTCCATGGCGGCGTTATAGCACGCTTCAAGGATCTCCTGACTGAAGGGGCGCAGCTGTGCCCCATCCGCCACCAGCTGCCGCAGAGCCGACGGGTTTTTGTAGTCGTAACTCGCCATCATGTCGGCATTGGCCGCGCGGCATGCCGCGTCGAGCACCGATTGATAGGCCGCGGGCAGTTCATCCCACTTTGCCTTGTTGAACATGGCATTGAGGACCGGCCCACCTTCCCACCATCCAGGGTAGTAATAATACTGTGCGACCTTGTTGAAGCCGAGCTTCTGATCGTCATAGGGCCCGACCCACTCGGTTGCGTCGATGGTGCCTTTTTCAAGCGCGGGGTAGATATCGCCGCCGGCAATCTGCTGGGGCACCACACCGAGCTTCTCGATGATTTTGCCGCCCATGCCGCCGATGCGCATCTTGAGGCCCTTGAGATCCTCAACTGTGTTGATCTCCTTGCGGAACCAGCCTCCCATCTGGGCACCTGTGTTGCCGCAGGGCAATGTGTGGAGCCCTTCGGTGTGGTAGAACTCGTTCATGAGATCATTGCCGCCGCCATAATAGAACCACGCATTCTGCTGGCGGTAGTTGAGGCCGAACGGAATAGCCGTGCCCAACGCATAGGTCGGGTCCTTGCCCCAATAGTAGTAGGACGCTGTGTGCGCCATCTCGACAGTGCCGGCGGCTGCCGCGTCCGCGGCCTGAAGCCCCGGCACGATCTCGCCGGCAGCAAAGACCTGGATCTCAAAATTGCCGTCCGTTGCACCTTTCACGAACTCGGCCATCGTTTCGGCCGCGCCATAGATCGTGTCGAGCGCCTTCGGAAACGAAGACGTGCAACGCCACGTGATTTTTGGCATCGACTGGGCAATGGCAGGTGCAGAAAGTGCCGACGCGGCGGCAACGCCCGTCCCTGCAATACCTGCCTTCTTGAAGAAGGTTCTGCGGTCCATATGTACTCCTCCCATTCTGGAACCGTCCGCCGCAGTGCCGCTGGCACCCGGCTGTATGCCGGCCTCGCCGCCCGCTGCTGTTTGCTTTTTGTCAGGCGCCGAAAACCACTGGTATCAATGCATGCATGGCGCCCCAAGTCCAGCAAATGGACCCTGTCTGCGACCAATGTCGAAGGCCCAGCGAAATCCTCGGACTGCCCATTGGAAAGGCGCGAGAAATCTCTACATTCGCTGTCTGAAGAGCGACTGCAAACCAATGGATTTTCGAATGCGCACGCCACTGATCGCCGTCTCGACCGATGCAAAGGATTTCGAGAAATATATTTGGCATGCCACGCCACAAGCATATCTTGAGGCAGCGATCGCCGCCGCCGGCGTTCTGCCGGTTCTGCTCCCCTCGCTCGGCGAAAAGCTCGACCTGGACAGCCTGCTGGACACTGTCGACGGCGTATTGCTGACGGGGTCGAAGTCAAACGTCTATCCGGCGCTCTACGGCGGCGAAGCCAGCGAAGAGAACGGCCCCTACGACCACGCACGCGATGCCACCACGCTTCCTTTGATCCGCAAGGCTGTTGAACGCGGTGTGCCGCTTCTGGCCATCTGCCGCGGTATCCAGGAATTGAACGTCGCGCTGGGAGGCACGTTGGCGACGGAAATCCACGAACGCGAAGGCGCGTTCGACCATCGGGGCCCGCAGGAGGCAGACCAGGACACGCGTTTCGCCATTCGACAGACGGTGAAGGTGGCGCCGGATGGATGCCTCGCTCGCATCTTCGATACGTCAGAGGTCCGCGTGAACTCAGTTCACAGGCAGGGCGTGGACACGCCCGCTCCGCGCCTTGAGATCGAAGCTGTGGCGGATGATGGAACGGTGGAGGCCGTTTCGGTCAAGGATGCGGCGGGCTTTGCCGTCGGCGTCCAGTGGCATCCCGAATACTGGGCTCACAAGGACAGCGCCTCGGCCCGCATTTTTGAAGCCTTCGGGAACGCGGTTCGCCAGCACGCGGCCAAGCGCAGCAACGCACACATCGCCGCAGAGTAGTCAGTTTCCGGGGTACATGCTGAGCAGCGGCGAACCGGGCCGCAGTGATTCATAGGCTGCGCCGTCGCCGGGATAGAATTCCACCAGTGCCTCTCCGGTCGCTGAGACAAAAGCGACCGTCCCGTCTTCGCGCTCCTCCCAGATACGCGCCTCCACAAGGCTTGGCATCAAGCGGGCACAGCTTCCATCAAGATCAAGTGGCGTCTTCTCCGGTCCCGGCGCGTGGCGGACGCGGCAGATGTCATTCAGCCCCACCCCTGTCAGGGTGTACTCCGAAACGGTATCTTTCTGAGACGCGGTCGTCTCCTCACCCGGAGCTGCAGCCATCTCTGCCACCCGCACATCAGAAAAATAGCCGAACGCTCCCACAAGAGCGAACACCAGAGCGCCTGACGCAATTAGTTTCATAAATCGGGAGCTCCATCGCCAACGGAATGTCTTTCCGAGAGCTTCCAATGTTCTGGTTAATCGTTTGCTAAAAATACAACTTTAAGGCGTCATTCCACTGATGAGGAAATACCTTCTCGCTTCACATGGCTGGTTTCAGGCACTGGCGTTATTGCGCGATTGTGTGTGAACCAGGAAATGAGATTGTCGACCACCAGATCCGCCATCGCCTCGCGGGTCACGACCGAAGCCGAGCCCACATGCGGAAGGAGGGACGCATTCTCCAAAGCGACCAAAGCCTCCGGCACTTGAGGTTCATTCTCGAATACATCCAGTCCCGCGGCGAAGATGGTGCCTTCTTTCAGGGCAGTGATCAGGGCAGCTTCAGCGACCGTGCTGCCGCGTCCAATGTTCACGAACACGCCGTTCTCGCCCAACGCCTTCAAGACGTCGGCGTTGACCGCCTTGTGCGTTTCCGCACCTCCCGGAGCAACGCAGATCAATGTATCGACCGCTGCAGCCAGCCCGACAAGCGTTTCATGATAGGCATAGGATACGTCATTCAGTCGCCTGCGGTTGTGATAGGCGATCGGCAAACCGAAGGCAGAAAGGCGGTGGGCAATGGCACGACCGATACGTCCCATGCCGAAAATGCCAACGGTCCGACCGCGCAATGAACCGCGAGACAACGGGTAGCCCCCCTCCCGCGCCCAACGCCCCTCACGCAGCCACGCCTCCGCCCGGGGGAACTCGCGAACGGTATTGAGCAGAAGCCCCACCGCGGTATCGGCAACCTCCTCGGTGAGAACGTCGGGCGTATTGGTGACCATGATGTTGCGCCGACCGGCATGCGCGGCGTCGACAGCATCATAGCCAACGCCGAAATTGGCGATGATCTCGAGATTGGGCAATGCATCAATGAAGGCCGCATCCACAACGGTCATTGCAGCCATCCCGCGCACCCTTGCCGCGACCTCCCCCGTCACGAGCGACGCATCGGCTTTCTCGATCGTCAGGAGCTCGAAACGTGAATCGATGCGTTTTGCCGCGTGTGGATGCAGTTTCCCAGGCACCAGGATTGCGATTTTGCTTGTCTCTGCCAATTCCATTCTCCTGATCGGGTAAGCCGGCGAACATCTCACCAATGAGATCAGCGTTCGACAGGTTTGCCGGTTGACTGACGCACATGCAACTCCGGCTTGATTAGCTCCTGCGCCGGGTTCACCTCGGCCCCGTTGAGCCTGTCGAGCAGAACGCGTGCTGCCCGCCGCCCCACATCGCGCTGTCCATTCCATACGGTCGTCAACGCCGGTGTGGCGATCGCCGCCTCTTCGAGATCGTCATAACCCGTGACGGAAATATCGACTCCCGGCACCAGACCTGCACGGGCTATACCGTTCATCAGGCCGATTGCGACAAGATCGTTCCAGCACACCGCAGCTGTCGGCTTGTCCTTGAGCGCTAGAAAAGCACCGGCAATCTCAAAACCGGCCTGCTTTGTGCGCGGCCCCGGAAAACGCCATTGCGGTTTGATCTCAAGCCCGGCCTTGCCCATCGCATCCACATAGCCTTGATACCGGTCACGTCCGGTCGAAGTCTGGTCCGTGCCGCCGATCATAGCGATGCGTGTGTGGCCAAGCGAAATCAGATGGTTGGTCGCAAGACCGGTTCCATAGGCGTCGTCACCGCGAAACACCGGTACGCGCGCGCCTTCGACGGATCGCGCAATAAGCACTGTCGGCAAACCATTTTCCTCCACAAGGCGGATATCCTGTGGCGGCGTACCGATAGCCGGCGACATGATCACACCATCTGCGCCGAGTTGAAGGAGCGTGTCGATGAAGGTGCGCTGCTTTTCCAACTGATCGTAATGATTCGACAAAAGAAAGGTTTGCCGGGATCGATCGAGCTCGGTTTCGATGGAGCGCAAAATTTCGGCAAAGAACGGGTTCATGATGTCATGCACAACGACCCCGATAATGCCCGAACGCGACGTTCTCAGGCTGGCTGCGCGTCGATTGTAGATATAACCGATCTCGCGCGCATGTTCCTTGATCCGCTGGCGCGTGCCATCCGCAACCAACGGGCTGTCACGCAACGCCAGAGAAACAGTGGCCGTGGAGACGCCAAGCGCCTCGGCGATGGTAGAAAGCTTGATCTTCTGCGCCAGCCTGATTTCCCCCACATGCGGATGGCCGTCGATGCCAGACATGGCCGATCCGCGATCACTCCCTCTATTCATCTGGAGATCGGCCTCGCGAATGCACCCTGCCTAAACTGTTTAAAGACCTGATTACGCCACGGATGACTGAAAGGTCAATCAGGATGCGTGCCCGCAACGTCCTGTTCCGGAAAAATCGGTCAGTTTTGTGGGAATATGGAGAGGAAACTCAGGGGCTAGGCATCAACGTCGACATTTTCATCGTCATCGACCCCCTCAAAACCGGTACCATTGAGGTTGGCTTCGATCTTGGAAAGAAGATCCGTCAGGACCTGACGATCCTTCTTATCGAATCCTTTGAGCGCGATTTTTTCTGTCTTGCGCACCGACTTCTCGATGGAGCGAATAGCCTCTTCACCTTCCCGGGTCAGGAAGACATAGGCTCGGCGCCCATCTTCCTGAGATAATCGCTTTTCGAGAAACCCCTGATTCGTCAGGCGGTTGATGGTTTTCGTGATTGTTGGCGGACGGACCCCCAGAAGATTGGCGAGTTGACTGGGCGTTTGCCCATTCTCCACCGACAGTGCCAGCATCAGCTTGTCTTGCCCCGCATATAGCCCGTGCTCTAAAAGCCGTTCGGCCAGAGCGGTACGTGAAAGCCGGGCGGCCGACTGTAATAAGCCAATTGTCGCGCCTTTTGCAGCTTTGGCCATACAAACTCCCCTTTAGACATCCTTAACGATGAGATAGAACGCCCCGTACACAAAATAGCTCTAACGATTCCCATTGCAACCATAGATTGCTCTTGTTTAGACAAATAATTATCCACTACTTTTGGATAAGAGTTTTGCCGGACAAGTTTCTTGATACATCGCGGGGGACGCTGTGAATACACAAGATAACACCCACGCTATCGCAGAGAAAATTGCGGTCTTGCCAATTGGAGCGACAGAGCAACATGGCCCGCATCTGTCCCCTGATACCGACTGGATCATCGCGCAAGGCATTGTAGAAGAAGTCAAAAAAGAAATCCCCGAGCATCTGGATGTCGTTTTTCTTCCCGTCGAGAAGATTGGCTATTCGGTCGAGCACTCCGACTCCAGCGCAACCCGAAGCATTCCATTCGAGGAGGCTGCGAACCGGTGGATCGACATCGGTGCCCGGCAATTCAAAGCCGGTGTGCGAAAACTGGTCATATTGAACGCCCATGGAGGGAACTCGCCGCTGCTCACCATTGTGACGACAGAGCTTCGCGTGCGATTCGGCATGTTGGCTGCCGCCACAAGCTGGACCCGGTTCGGCTACCCGCAGGGCCTGGTTTCTGATAAGGAGCGAGCTCTGGGCATTCACGGAGGCTTTATCGAAACCTCGGTCATGCTTGCCCTGCGTCCAGATCTTGTGGACATGCAAAAGGCCGCGGATTTCAAATCCGCCCAGGAAGAATTCCAAAGCCGGTTCAAGCATCTGCGGGCCTATGGACCGCACGCCTTTGGATGGATGATGAGCGACCTCGCCCCAGAAGGCGTTACTGGGGACGCGTCTGCAGCGAGTGCTGAGGCCGGGCACCGTATCATCGCCCACAGCGTTGCCGGCTTCCTTGAACTGCTCGAGGATGTGCATCGGTTCGATACCGGTCATTTCGAGCGCTGACCGTGCAATCGATGCGCCTCCATCTTATATAGTCGAAACACCATTCTAGTTTTGCGAGAAATCATGTCCGACGTGCAGACTGAGACACCCGGCGAAGCCGAAGCGAAGCAAATCCCCGTAACGGTACTGACCGGCTATCTTGGTTCAGGCAAAACGACCCTTCTGAACCGGATCCTTACCGAAGATCACGGCAAACGCTATGCAGTGATCGTCAACGAGTTTGGCGAGATCGGCATCGACAACGACCTGATCGTGGAATCCGACGAGGAAATCTACGAAATGAACAATGGCTGCGTGTGCTGCACGGTGCGCGGCGATCTGGTGCGGGTCGTTGAGGGCCTGACCAGACGTGCAGGGCGCTTTGATGCCATTGTCGTGGAGACCACGGGGCTGGCCGATCCGGCACCGGTGGCGCAGACCTTTTTCATGGATGACGATGTGCGGGCCAAGACCAGGCTTGACGCCGTTGTGGCACTGGTCGACGCCAAGCACCTGCCCCTGCGCCTGAAGGATTCCAATGAGGCGGAAGACCAGATCGCCTTCGCAGATGTCGTGATCGTGAACAAGACCGATCTTGTCACACCTGAAGAACTCGCCGCCGTGGAGGCGACGATCCGCGCGATCAATCCGATGGCGCGCATCCACCGCTCCGAACGTGCGAGCGTTTCCTTGTCCGAAGTGCTCGATCGGGGCGCCTTCGACCTGAAGCGCGTGCTCGACAATGACCCGCACTTCCTCGATCAGGATCATCCCGATCATGTCTGCGGCCCCGACTGCGATCACGATCATCACCACCATGATCATGATCACGGGCATCATCACCATCACGGCGAAGCGTCGCCCATTCATGATGCAGGCGTGAAATCGCTTTCGCTGCGTGCGGGAGAGATGGATCCGAAAAAGTTTCTTCCATGGCTGGAAAAGACCACACAGATCGACGGACCGAACATTCTGCGCCTCAAGGGCATTATCGCGTTTGCGGACGATCCCGACCGTTTCGTCGTGCAAGGCGTGCATATGATCGTCGAAGGAGACCACCAGCGCCCCTGGCGCGACGACGAGAAACGCGAGACACGGCTCGTCTTCATCGGGCGGGGTCTCGATACCGAGCGCCTGCAACGCACCTTCGAAGCCTGTCAGGCCTGACGTATGCCAACAGTCGCACCGCTCGATCTCGACAGCCACTGCATTGCTGCCGCGTGGCTGAACAACATACCGCATTTCGCCCTGGCCGATGGCGTGGTACATCGCCTCGACAATGGCCACAAATGGACTGAGCTTCATGACGGGCTTTTGGCCGCCTGCACCGGTCAGGACAGCGCCTGCCTCATCACGGGAGGCGAAGACGGGCGCGTGGCGCGGCTTTCATCCGACGGGGCGATGGAAACGCTGGCCGAAATCGGGCGCAAATGGGTGACCAGCATAGCGGCTGGTCCGCAGGGCGCCGTCGGTTTCGCGGTCGGGCGCTCAGCCCATGTGCGCTTTGCCGATGGAAAACAGCGCGAGTTTCAGCACCCGCGCTCGGTGGAAGGCATTGCCTTCGCGCCGAAGGGCATGCGTCTCGCCATCGCTCGCTACAATGGCGCGACGCTGCATTTTCCCGCAACCGATGGCAAGCCGACGGAGCTGGAATGGACCGGAGCCCACACCGGCATCACCTTTTCTCCCGATGGAAAGTTCCTTGTCACCACCATGCAGGAAAATGCCCTGCATGGCTGGAAACTCGCCGACGGAAAGCACATGCGCATGGCCGGCTATCCAGCCAAGGTGAAGAGTTTTTCCTGGAGTGCGAAGGGCAAATGGCTGGCTACGTCTGGCGCCCCAGCCGCCATCATCTGGCCATTCCAGGCCAAGGACGGCCCGATGGGCAAGGCACCGCTGGAGCTCGGCACACGCGGCGACACAATGGTGACGCAGGTTTGCTGCCATCCCACGGAGGAAATCGTCGCGATAGGCTATGCCGACGGCATGATCCTGGCCGGACGCTTTGCAGACCAGAAAGAGGTGCTGCTGCGCCGACAGGGCAAGGGTGCGATCACGGCCATGGCCTGGGACGATGAGGGACGGCGCCTCGCCTTTGGCACGGAAAGCGGCGAAAGCGGCGTGATCGATATCGCCGGCTGACCCCTCACGCCCGCCACACGTCCCTCTCTTGCAGAGCGCGTCACGACCTTTAGCGTTGATCTGCTCAAGAACCGATGGGAGCCCCAGGTGGACAGCAGGACAGAAACAAAGGACGCGCCTGCCCGGCTCGACCTCACCACCGCCACCTACAATCACCTGCTGAAGACAGCGCGTCGCCACGCTTCACACCTCGTGGAAGCGGAAGACCTGCTCCATGAAACGCTCATCGTGGCGCTGACAGCATCCAAGCGACCGGAAGTGGCCAGTGGCGCCTGGCTGCAGGGTGTGATGCGCAATGTGGCAGCGACAAAGCGGCGCTCTGCCTATCGCCGCATGAATCGCGAGAGCACCACGGACGTTTCCGGGAACGGCGCCGTGCCGTTTCTCCCAGCCGAATTCCTCGCAAGCCTGCCGAAGAGCCAAAGAATTGTTGCTCTTCTTGCTCTGGGAGGGCACACGCGCAAGGAAATTCGCCATTTGCTGCGTATCTCGGATGAAAGTCTGCGGCAGCGCATTGCCGGGCTGCGCGCGCGCTGCCGCAACGCGGCAGATGACGGTGATCAACCGGGCAAGGAGCATTTGTCAGGCACGCTCGCTTTCGGCGCCATCCGGCAGAGCCTCCTTCCTTTGACCCGTCGCAATGTGGCGTTCCTGGCAAGCCATGACCCGGACGGACATCTCTTCACGGTCAGTTTTTCTTCTTCCAAAGCTCACGAAACGGATTTCTGCGGCAATAGGGAAGCAGAACCAGCAGTGTAACATCAGGAGACCCACATGCTTTCCAACATCCGCATCGGCAATATCTGCTACTACGTCAACGACATCGACCGCACGGAGGCGTTCTATCGCGATGTGATCGGGCTCGATGTTCAGCGGATGGCAGGAGACGAAGAATCGGGCGACTGGCTGCTCGCCAGCATCGAGAACAATATCGAACTCATCTTCTTTCAGATGGAATCCCGGCCCGGCAACACGCCCATCGTGGTGTTCGATCTTTCGGAAGGCGGCATCGACGATGTGGTTTCGGGGCTGGCGAAAAAGGGCGCAACCATCGTCACGCCTGTCAGTCACGCGCCGGGCGGCTGGTCGGCAGAGTTTGCCGACCCGGATGGACATGTCCTGTCCGTCTATCAGCCGGAGGAGCGCCCTCGGAACCGTGTGTAGAATATTTCGGCCAATCCGGTCGAGTGGCCGGGATTAGCGTACCAGAACCACACGCAAATCATTGACATTCGTGCCGGTAGGACCCGGCACGAACAGATCATCGAGCGTGTCGAACGCGCCCCAGGCGTCATGTTTGGCCAGAAGTGCCTTGGGATCGTGCCCCGCCTGACGCAGCCGCGCGGCGGTGTGGTGATCCGCAAAGGCACCCGCATTGTCTTCGGAACCGTCTATGCCGTCCGTGTCGGCAGCAAAGGCGCAAACACCCGGAACACCCTCGATGCCAAGCGCAAGGGCCAGCAGAAACTCGGTGTTGCGACCGCCACGGCCTCCCTTGCCAGAAAGCGTCACCGTGGTCTCCCCCCCGGACAACAGCATGACCGGCTTCTGGAAAGGCCGGTCCTTCACGGCGATCTCACGCGCGATTGCCGCGTGAAACCCACCCGCTTCTCGCGCCTCGCCTTCTATCGCATCAGACAGGATCACGGCCGGCACGCCCTGCTTCTCGGCTTCGCGAGCCGCCGCTTCGAGCGAACGGGCGGCCGAGGCAATAACGTGGACCTCATTCTGCGCAAATCGCTCATCATCGGGAGATGGAGCATCGGCCTGCGGCGAAGCAAGATGCTGCATGACGGCCTCGGGCAGATCCATGCCGAAGGCTTCCACAATGGCCAGCGCATCGGCGCGGCCTGCAGAATCGGGAACGGTGGGCCCGGAAGACACAAGAGCCGGGTCGTCCCCCGGTATGTCGGAGACCACGAGCGACACGACACGGGCAGGATGTGCGGCAGCCGCCAACCGGCCTCCCTTGATGGTGGAAATATGCTTGCGGACAGTGTTCATGGCCGAGATGGGCGCACCGGAGGCAAGCAACGCCTCGTTGACGGCTATCTCATCGGCGAGCGTCAGGGAGCCTGCAGGTGCAGGAAGCAAAGCCGAGCCACCACCACACACCAGCGCGATCACCAAGTCATCCGGCCCGAGACCGGCAACTGTTTCCATGAGACGTTTCGCGCCGGCAAGGCCTGCCTCATCCGGCACCGGATGCGCTGCCTCCAGCACTTCTATGACGCGGGTTGGCGCACCGTATCCGTAGCGGGTTACGACAGTCCCCTCAAGCGGGCCGTCCCAGGCATCCTCGAGCGCTGCCGCCATTTGCGCCGCCCCTTTGCCTGCACCGACAACGATGGTGCGGCCCTTCGGCTTTGGCGGGAGGAACGTTCGGATGGTCTTGGACGGGTCGGCGGCAGAGACGGCAGCCTCGAACAGGGTTGTGAAAAATGCTTTCGGATCGATGCTGCGGTTCAAATGCGCCCCCTCATTTACAAGGCGCTTTTGACCGCCTTTCCTGAGACATAGGTTTCTACGATTGCGCGGTCGTCGGCAAGCGTTTGAAGCAGGAAAAGCTCCTCGGCGAGAGTTTCCACACGCTCCATGCGCAACTCCATGACCGGCGTCGCGCGCGCATTCAGAACCACGATATCGGCGTCGGTGCCCGGTTCCAGCGTGCCCACGCGCTCCGACAGGGAAAGCGCCTCGGCATTGCCGCGCGTGATCTGCCAGAAGGAAGCGAGCGGGTTCAGCTTCTCGCCATTGAGCGCGATCACCTTGTAGCCCTCATCCATGGTGCGCAGCATGGAGTAATTGGTGCCGCCACCCACATCCGTCGCCGAGGCCAGCCGCAGCGGTTTTTCGCGTTTGCGATAGCGCTGATAGTCGAACAGGCCAGAGCCGAGGAAGAGGTTGGACGTGGGGCAGAACACGGCGACCGAGCCCGTGTCCGAAAGCACATCCGCTTCACGCTCGGAGAGATGAATGCAATGGCCGAGCAGCGCCTTGGGGCCAAGCAGGCCGTAATGCTCGTAGATGCCGGTATAGTCCGGCGCATCTGGATAAAGCTCCAGCGTGAAGGCGATCTCGTCGTGATTTTCAGACAGATGCGTCTGCATGTGGAGGTCGGGGAACTCGCGCATCAGCATAGACGCCATCTCCAGCTGCCCGGGGCTGGAGGTGATGGCAAAACGCGGCGTGACCGCATAGTGGAGCCGGCCCCTGCCATGCCATGCGCCGATCAGCGCTTTCGTGTCGTCATAGGAGGATTGTGGCGTGTCGGTGAGCGCTGCCGGCGCGTTGCGGTCCATCATCACCTTGCCGCCGACGACACACATATTGCGCGCCAGCGCTTCCTCAAAAAACGCTTCCGCGCTTTCCTTGTGAACCGAGCAATAGGCCGCCACTGTGGTCGTGCCATTGCGCAGCAGCTCATCGAAGAACAGCCGTGCGATGTGCCGACCGTGCTGAATGTCGGAGAATCTGGTTTCTTCGGGAAAGGTGTAGTTGTTCAGCCAGTCCAGAAGCTCGGCGCCATAGCTCGCGATCACCTGCATCTGCGGGAAATGCGCATGGGCATCGATGAAGCCCGGCAGGATGAGATGCGGGCGATGATCCACCACCGCGTGCCCCGCTTCGGCGCCGGCTACAACCTCGGCAAAGCTGCCGGCAGCGAGGATAACGCCGTCTTCGACCAGAACCGCGCCATCCTCTTCAAAGAGGTATGAATCGTGATCGTCGATGCTCCGCGGTTCGGTCTTGAAGGACAGGAGCCTGCCACGGATGAGTTTCTGTGCCATGCGCTAGCGCGCCTCCTCGAACCAGGTCACGATCAACCGCCGCTCCTTTTCAGTGATGCCCGAGACATTGCCGGGCGGCATGGCGTGGCTGCGGCCTGCCTGCAGATAGATTTCGCGCGCGTGCTCGGCAATGGAGGCATCCGTGTCGAGCACAACATTTTTCGGCGGGAAAGGTACGCCCTCATAGCCCGGCACCGCGGCATGGCACATGGCGCAACGCCCCATCACCGTGTCGCGCACGGCCGGAAAATGGGTCGAGGCGACAAAGGTCTCGCCCGCCGCCGAAAGCTTCGTTTCGCCGGTCAGAACCTGCGGCACGGTGGAAAGCCACATGATGATGATGAAGAGAACACCCGCCAGCCCCCAGGTCCAGTGCGGCGTGCCCTTGCGGGCATGCACCGTGTTGAAATAGTGGCGGATCAGCACGCCGATGATGAAGATGAGCGATGCGATCACCCAGTTGAACTGGGTGCCGAAGGCCAGCGGATAATGGTTCGACAGCATCAGGAAGACGACGGGCAGCGTCAGGTAATTGTTGTGCAGCGAACGCTGCTTGGCCTGCAAGCCAAGTTTTGGGTCGGGCGTGCCTCCCGCCTTCAGATCGGCCACCACGATCTTCTGATTGGGGATGATGATCAAGAAGACATTCGCCGTCATGATCGTCGCGGTGAACGCGCCCAGATGCAAGAAGGCGGCGCGGCCTGTGAAAAGCTGCGTATAGCCCCACGCCATCGCCACAAGGATCGCGTAGAGCACCAGCATCAGCACCGTGTCGTTCTTGCCGAGCGGCGATTTGCACAGAAGGTCGTATAGCAGCCAGCCAAGCCCGATGGAGGCGAGCGAGATCAGGATGCCGCCCCAGGCCGGCACATCGAGCACGTTGCGGTCAATAAGATAAAGATCCGCACCCGCATAATAGACGATGGCAAGCAGCGCGAAGCCGGACAGCCAGGTGGAGTAGGATTCCCATTTGAACCAGGTCAGGTGCTCGGGCATGGAGGCCGGCGCAACCATGTATTTCTGGATGTGGTAGAAACCGCCGCCATGGACCTGCCATTCCTCGCCATGCACGCCCTCGGGCAGAGCCGGCCGCTTAACGAGCCCCAGATCGAGCGCGATGAAATAGAAGGATGAGCCAATCCAGGCGATGGCCGTGACCACATGCAGCCAGCGCACGCCAAAGGACAGCCAGTCCCACAAAACCGCGTATTCGTTCATGCCAGTTTCCTCAACTCCACCGGGCGCAGGGTGACGGAACCCGATATAAACGGAAAGCGGATAAGATCACGATGACTTTCAAAAATTTTTGGAAAATAATGCGCGCGAAACTTCTGGGGGCAGTGCATGGCCTATCTCGACAACATCGCTGTTTTTGTCCGCGTGGTGGAGCTCGGCAACCTATCTTCTGCCGGACGCGACATGCGGCTTTCACCGGCCGTTGCCTCGAACCGGGTGAAGGAGCTCGAAAAGCACCTGGGCGTGCGGCTCTTCAACCGCACCACGCGGCAACTGACCCCGACCGAGCAGGGTCGCGTCTTCTATGAGGGCGCGCGCAAGGTTCTCGAAGCGGTGGCGGAAGCCGAAGCCTCGGTGGCCGATCTTTCCGGCCAGCCGCGCGGCACGATCCGCGTCACCGCGCCACTCGGCATCGGCAAGCGGCTGATTGCCAGCGGCATTCCCGAATTTCGTGACCGATATCCCGAGATCGAGGTTCGCCTCAGGCTTTCAGACCATGAGGTGGACATGATGCGCGAAGGCATCGACGTTGCCTTCAAGCTCGGCATTCTGGAGAATTCCTCCTTCCGCATGCGCGGCATCATGGATTGCGAGCGCGTTCTGGCGGCGGCGCCTGATTACCTGCAACGGCGCGGCGAACCGAAGACGCCCGAAGCGCTGATCGATGAGCGGCACGACTGCCTGATGCTGCGCTTTCCCGGCGCACGCGAGCATTTCTGGGTGTTGCAGACGCCGGAGGGCGCGCGAAAGTTCGAGGTTGGTGGCCCGTTCGATTCCGACGATGGCGACGTGATCACCGACTGGGCGCTTGCCGGACGCGGCATCGTCAACAAGCCCCGCTTCGAGATCGAGCCATTCCTGCGCGACGGACGGCTTCAGGTGGTTTTGCCCAACACACCGCCGGTGCCGGTGAAACTAGCCGCGCTCTACCCGCACAAGAAATTTCAGGACCCGAAAGTGCGGTTGCTGGTCGACTTCATGGCAAGCCGTTGCCAGAAGATGATCGGCGAGACCCTGTCGGAGCAATAATGGTCAGTCTGCACGCAGACTTTCCAGACCGCGTTGAACAAGCTCGCGCATGAGCCGCTGATAGGGAACGCCGCGCTTCTTCGCCTCAGCCTTCACGGCATCCAACTGGCTTTGCGGCATGCGCATATTCACCCTTGCCGCCTTGTTCTCGAA
Organism: Nitratireductor sp. ATLC21; assembly: GCF_057196525.1. Lineage (NCBI taxonomy): Bacteria > Pseudomonadati > Pseudomonadota > Alphaproteobacteria > Hyphomicrobiales > Phyllobacteriaceae > Nitratireductor > Nitratireductor sp. ATLC21. The sequence continues at coordinate 1,450,338 of NZ_JBXUOU010000001.1, forward strand.
CTCGAACCCGGCGGGTTTGAACGCGCCAAAATCCAGATCGGAAAGATCCTGATCGAGGAAGTCTTCCGCATCCTTATCGGTTTTCAGTTTGGGAACGCTGCGTTTCATAGCGTTTCACCTCCTTGGCATGCATGTAGCGCGCTGTGATGGGACGGATAAGACGCTGCCCATCGATCACCCGAAAGGTCACGCCTATGAACATGGCGCGCCCCTGCGGGTTGCGTCCTATGACGATGTAGCGGTCTTCGTGCCCGGAATGTGCCGGGTCCGGCGCAATCAGCGGGTCATGAAGAAGCGCATGTTCGATCTCGTCCTTTGAGACACCATGGTTTGCGCATTTCGGCCAGTTTCCGGTGTCCCAGTCGAAGCCCGCGATCTTCATTCATCAAGTATGTATGTTTGTACATACAAATGTCAACATCACGGCTGCAAAGCCGTCAATATCTCCGCAGCCGCCATCGCCGCGATGACGGCGGGGCGTTTGTCGTGTACGGCATCGCCGCCGATGGGGGTGACGAGCTTCGAAAAACAGTCTTCATCGCCGCCATTCTTGAGATACCAGCTCTTGAAGGTCGCGCGTTTGGTCTTCGAGCCGATCATGCCGACATAGGCCGCATCGTCACGTGCCAGCGCCTCGGCAACCAGCAGAAAATCGAGCGCGTGATCGTGGGTCAGGATCACGAAGGCGGTTCCGGCGGGGGCTGAACGCACCGCCTCTTCCGGCAGGGCCGCAAGGCGCGTCTCGACGCTCTCGGGAAACCCTTCAAGCGCCTCCTTGCGGGTCTCGACCACCAGGACCCGCACGGGCAGCGGGGTCAGCGCTGCCGCCAGCGCATGGCCGACATGCCCCCCGCCAAACAGGATCACCTGCGGGAAGGAAGCGGCCTCGTCGCCAGCTCGCTTTAGGAGCGTGCTGCGCTCAACACGATCGGCAATGCGAATGTCCAGAGCGACGCGCCCGCCGCAGCACTGGCCGATTTCAGGACCTAACGGAATGTCGAGGCTTCCGTTTGCGAGATTGTCCGAGATGAGTTCCCGTGCCTTGGCAATCGCCAGAAATTCGAGCTGGCCGCCACCGATGGTTCCGAAAATCCCCTCGGGCGAAACCAGCATCCACGCGCCCTCCTCGCGCGGGGTGGAGCCTTTCGCCTCGCGCACCTCGACAAGCGCGACGGACGGCGAGGCTTGCAGAAAGGCCCTGAGGGCAGCGGTTGAATGGGTCATCGGTGCGGCCATATCAGTAGGTCCTGGCCCTAGCGCGCGCCTTCCGCCCTCACCCGCTCCACCGCCATCAGCACACGCTCGGGCGTGGCCGGCGCATCGAGACGCGGGCAGACCTTGTGATCGGCCACGCTCGCCACCGCATCGGACAGCGCGTGAAGCACGCACATGGCGAGCATGAAGGGCGGCTCGCCCACGGCCTTGGAGCGATGGACCGTCGGTTCGGCGTTTTCCGCCCAGTCGGCAAGCGCCACGTTGAACACCTTTGGGCGATCGGACGCGAGCGGGATCTTGTAGGTGGAAGGCGCATGGGTCCGAAGCCGCCCCTTGCCGTCCCAGACCAGTTCTTCGGTCGTCAGCCAGCCCATGCCCTGAATGAAACCGCCTTCGATCTGCCCAATATCGATGGCGCGGTTCAGCGAGCGGCCTGTCTCATGCAGGATATCGACGCGCTCGACCATGTATTCGCCGGTCAGCGTGTCGACGGAGACTTCGGCACAGGCTGCGCCATAGGCGAAGTAATAGAACGGCCGCCCCTCGCCCTTGTCGCGATCCCAGTGGATCTTAGGCGTTTTGTAGAAACCGGCGGCCGAAAGCTGGATGCGGGCCATATAGGCCTCGCGGATGAGGTCGGCAAAGGGGATTTCGCGGTTTCCGATACGCACGCGGCCCGGCAGGAACACGACCTGATCCTTCGGCACGTCATGGGCTTCGGACGCGAAGTCGATCAGCCGGGTCTTAATCTGCCGCGCCGCATCCTGCGCGGCCATGCCGTTCAGATCGGAACCGGAGGAGGCCGCCGTGGCGGAGGTGTTGGGCACCTTGCCGGTGGTCGTGGCGGTGATTTTCACCTGATCAATGTCGATCTGGAATTCCTCGGCCACCACCTGCGCCACCTTGGTGTAGAGCCCCTGCCCCATCTCGGTGCCGCCGTGGTTCAGATGCACGGAACCATCCGTATAGACATGCACCAGCGCGCCGGCCTGATTGAAATGGGTGGCCGTGAAGGAGATGCCGAACTTGACCGGCGTCAGCGCCAGCCCGCGCTTGATGACCGGGCTTTTCGCGTTGAAGGCCAAGATTTCACGCCGACGCGCGGCATAATCGGCACTTGCCTCCAGTTCCGCGATGACCCGTTCGGCAACATTGTCCTCCACCGTCTGGTGGTAGGGTGTGACGTTGCGGTCGTCGGTGCCGTAGAGGTTTTTCTTGCGGATTTCGAGCGGGTCTTTGCCAAGCGCAAAGGCCACCTCATCGATGATGCGCTCTGCGCCGACCATGCCCTGCGGCCCACCGAAACCGCGAAACGCGGTGTTGGACACGGTGTTGGTGTAGAGCGGGCGTGAGATGGCACGCGCGGCGGGATAGAAATACGTGTTGTCGCAGTGAAAGAGCGCCCGGTCGGTCACCGGACCGGAGAGATCGGCCGCATAGCCGCAGCGCGCGGCATAGGTGAAATCGACGCCGAGAATGGCACCCTCGTCATCAAAGCCGACCTCGTAGTCGATCAGGAAATCGTGGCGCTTGCCGGTCGCCGTCATGTCGTCGTCGCGGTCGGGACGCAGCTTGACGGGGCGGTTGAGCTTTTTGGCCGCGATGGCCGAAATCACCGCAAACAGATTGGCCTGCGTTTCCTTGCCGCCGAACCCGCCACCCATGCGCCGCACCTCGATGGTGACGGCGTGGGAGGAAACGCCCAGCGCATGCGCCACCATGTGCTGCACCTCACTCGGGTGCTGGGTGGAGGAAAACACGGTCACATCGCCATCCTCCCCGGGCATGGCGAAGGCGATCTGGCCCTCCAGATAGAAATGATCCTGCCCGCCGACGCGCATCTGGCCCTTGATGGAACGCGGGGCGGCGGCGATGGCCGCGGCACTGTCGCCGCGCTCAAGTTTCAGCGGTGCGGTGACAAGCCGCGCATCGGCGCCCGCATTGGCAATGTCGATCAGTGCCGGTTCTTCCGCATACACGATCTTCGCCAGACGGCAGGCGCGCCGCGCCGCATCGCGCGTTTCGGCAATGACGGCAAAGACCGGTTGGCCGAAGAACTGAACACGCTCTCCGGCAAGGATCGGCTCGTCATGCAGGCCGGTGGGGCTGATGTCGTTTTCGCCGGGAATATCGTCTGCCGTCAGAACGGCGACAACACCGGGCGCGGCACGCACTTTCGAGAGGTCCATGCTCGTGATCGTGCCATGCGCCACTTCGGCAAGGCCGAGACAGGCATGCAGCGTGCCCGCCGGTTCCGCCATGTCGTCGATATAGACCGCCTCGCCACTGACATGCTTGTGCGCGGAATCGTGCTTCTGGTCGCTGGCGACGCCCCCAGCGATCCTTGCCTTGTCCAGATCAAGCGTTTCGTGCCGTGTCATGATCAGGCCGCCTCATATCTGGAGAGGTTTGCCGAGCCGCCGGTGCTTTCAAGGTAAAAGCGGCGGAGCAGGTTTTTCGCGGCCATCATGCGATAGCCGGCGGAGGCACGCATGTCGCTGATCGGCTGGAAATCTTCCTCATAGGCCGAAAGTGCTGCCTCGACAGTTTCCTCAGTCCACGGCTTTCCAACAAGCGCTGCCTCAACGGCTTTGGCGCGTTTTGGTGTCGCCGCCATGCCGCCATAGGCGATGCGCGCGGCATCGACCCGGCCATCGGCGATCCGCAGATCAAACGCGCCGAGAACGGCGGTGATGTCTTCGTCACGGCGCTTGGAAATCTTCCAGACCGCGAAACGGGAGGCCGCATCGGGCACCGGCACATGCACCGCCTCGACGAACTCGCCGGGCGCACGGTCCTGCTTGCCATAGTCGATGAAGAAATCTTCCAGTGGAATCGTGCGGCGGGCCTTGCCCCTTCGCAACGTGAGCGTTGCGCCAAGCGCGATCAGTGGCGGAGGCGTGTCGCCGATTGGCGAGCCGTTGGCGATGTTGCCACCGATCGTTCCCATGTTGCGCACCTGCTCGCCACCGATACGGTCGATCAGCGTGCCAAGTGGAGGAATGCGCTTTGCCAAAAGCGCGAACGCATCGGAATAGCTGACGCCGGCGCCAATATGGATCGTGCCATTGTCTTCGCGGATTTCGCGCAATTCATCGAGCCCGCCAATGAACACCACCGGCGCAATCTCGCGCATGAACTTCGTGACCCAGAGGCCTACATCCGTGGCACCGGCAACGATGGTGGCCTTTGGCTCGTTTTCGAGGATCGCGGCGAAATCATCGACGTCGGCCGGGATAAGCAGGCGCTCGCGGCCCGAGCCGATCTCCACCCGCGCGCCATCCTTCATACCTTCCAACGCAGCGATCACCGCAGCGCGCTCCGTCGCCAGCGGATCCGACGCCGCATTGCCATAGGTGGAGGCGGCGAGCGCCGCGCGCACGATGGGCTCGTAGCCGGTGCAGCGGCAGAGATTGCCCTGCAGCGCCTTTTCGACAGCGCGCTCGGTGGGCTGCGGTGCTCGCATCCAGAGCGCATAAAGCGACATGACAAAGCCCGGTGTGCAGAAGCCGCATTGCGAACCGTGATGATCCACAAGCGCCTGCTGAACCGGGTGCAGACTGCCATCGGCACGTTTCAGATGCTCCACCGTCACCACATGGCAGGCATCGAGCGAACCGAGGAAGCGAATGCAGGCATTGACGCCCTCGTAGACGATCTCGCCTTTGCGCAACCGCCCGACAAGAACTGTGCAGGCGCCGCAATCGCCTTCCGCGCAGCCTTCCTTGGTGCCTGTCAGACGCTGGCGCAGGCGCAGATAATCGAGGAGCGTTTCGTCCGGCCGCACATCGGTTAGGGAGACAGGCGCGCCGTTCAACAGAAAGCGGATTTCAGAACGCGCTTTCATCAGCTTCCCCTGTAGGTGGAGTAGCCATAGGGCGAGAGAAGCAATGGCACGTGGTAATGCGCCTGCTCGGCCATGCCGAAGCGGATCGGCACCTGATCGAGAAAGGCCGGGGCCGGCAGATCGGCACCGTGGGCCCGCAGATAGGAACCGGCCTCAAACACCAGTTCGTAAAAACCGGTGCGAAACGCCTCACCTTCGAGCAACGGCGCATCGCAGCGACCATCGCTATTTGTTCTGACGGTTTTCACATGAACCCGCGTCTCGCCCTCCAGACGATAGAGCGCGATCTCCAGCCCTGCAGCCGGCTCTCCGCTGGCCGTGTCCAGCACATGGGTCGTCAGACGACCCTTACCCGCATTGCTCATGCGGCCTCCCTTTGAATTCACTCAAGCCACTGCGCGTCTACCACTTGATTGTGGGGCAAATTGATTGCGAGCATAAGAGGACGCGCTAAGGAAGAACAACAAAACTCTTTCAAATTTTTCAGGAAAGTACCTCCCACATTCCATCTATTATCCTTGCCAATGGCGAATTTCGGACAGATTGCATGACCCGCTACCTGAGAAACATGATCGGCTATGGCCAGACACCACCGAACGCCGACTGGCCCGGCGGCGCAAAAGTCGCGGTGCAGTTCGTCGTCAATTACGAGGAAGGCGGCGAAAACTGCATCCTGCATGGCGACGAGGCCTCGGAAGCCTTTCTTTCCGAAGTGGTGGGCGCGGCCCCATGGCCCGGCATGCGTCACTGGAACATGGAATCGATCTATGAGTACGGCGCGCGCGCCGGCTTCTGGCGGCTCCACCGCATGCTCACGGCAGCCGGCGTGCCCGTCACCGTTTTCGGTGTTGCCACAGCACTTGCCCGCAGCCCCGACCAGCTTGCCGCCATGCAGGACGCCGGCTGGGAGATCGCCTCGCATGGCCTGAAATGGATCGACTACCGCGCACACACGGAGGAAAGCGAGCGCGCCGACCTTCTGGAGGCCATCCGGCTGCACACCGAAGTGGTGGGCGAGCGCCCGCGCGGCCTCTATCTCGGCCGCACCTCGGTCAATTCGGTGAAACTGGCCATTGAGGAAGGCGGGTTCGACTGGATCTCGGACACCTATGACGACGATCTGCCCTACTGGATCGACCATGACGGCCATGGGCACAGCACGCAGCCGCAGCTGGTCATTCCCTATACGCTCGACGCCAACGACATGCGCTTTGCCACCGCACAGGGCTTCAACTCCGGCGATCAGTTCTTCAGCTATCTGAAAGACGCTTTCGACACGCTTTACGCCGAGGGGGAAGCAGGACGACCGGGCATGATGAGCATCGGCCTTCATTGCCGGCTCGCAGGCAGACCGGGACGCGCCGCGGCCCTCCAGCGCTTCATCGACTATGTGAAGAGCCATGATCATGTGTGGCTGGCAACGCGTGGCGAGATCGCCCGGCACTGGCGCGAGAAGCACCCTTATGAAGCGCCGGCCCTGCGCCCGAGCCGCATGAGCGAACCGGAATTTATCGAGCGGTTCGGCAGCATCTACGAGCATTCGCCCTGGATCGCCGAGCGCGCGGCAAAGCTGGAGCTGGGCCCCGCACATGACACGGCTGGCGGCCTTAGCAATGCTTTGGCACGCGTTTTCCGCTCCGCCAGCGAAGACGAGCGCCTCAGCGTTCTCAAAGCCCACCCGGACCTTGCCGGCAAGCTGGCGGCAGCCAAAAGGCTGACCAAGGAATCGAGCAGGGAGCAGGCTTCGGCAGGGCTCGATGCGCTGACCGACAGCGAGCGCGCCCGCTTCACCGAACTCAATACCGCCTATACGCAGAAATTCGGGTTTCCCTTCATCATCGCCGTCAAGGACAACACCAAGGACAGCATTCTGAAGGCCTTCGAAACCCGGTTAGAGAACAGCCGCGACGAGGAATTCGCCACCGCCTGCCGGCAGGTGGAGCGGATCGCCCGGCTGCGGCTCAACGACATCCTTCCCGCATGAGTTCAGGACAAAGAAGATGAGCGCCCGCACCTATTACGCCCCGCATGGCGGGCATCCGCCACAGACCCAGCTCCTGACCGGTCGCGCGGTTCTGACAGATGCCTATGCGCTGATGCCAAAGGGCGTCATGCAGGACATCGTTACCAGCCTTTTGCCGTTCTGGGAAAAAACCCGCTGCTGGATCATCGCGCGGCCGCTTTCCGGTTTTGCAGAAACCTTTTCGCAATACATCATGGAGGTTCAGCCCGGCGGCGGCAGCGACCGGGCCGAACTCGATGAGACTGCGGAAGGCGTGCTCTTCATCGTCGAGGGCGAGCTGACCGTCGAGATCGCCGGCGAGACGCACAATATGACGCCCGGCGGCTACGCCTATCTGCCGCCATCGAGCGGCTGGACCGCGCACAACCGGGGAAATGCACCGGCGCGGTTCCACTGGATCCGCAAGGCCTATGAGCCCGTCAACGGCCTCGACACGCCTGATCCGCTCTTCCTGAACGAGGCCGATATCGCGCCCTCTCCCATGCCGGGAACGGATGGCAAATGGGCAACGACGCGCTTTGTCGACCCGGCTGATCTGCGCCACGACATGCATGTAACTATCGTCACGCTAGAGCCCGGCGCGGTGATCCCATTCGCCGAAACGCATGTCATGGAACACGGTCTCTATGTGCTGGAAGGCAAGGCCGTCTACCGGCTCAACCAGGACTGGGTGGAAGTGGAAGCCGGCGACTTCATGTGGTTGCGCGCCTTCTGCCCACAGGCCTGCTATGCGGGTGGGCCGGGCAATTTCCGCTACCTGCTCTACAAGGATGTCAACCGGCACGCCCGGCTGGGTGGCAGCTTCGCGCGATGAAACGGATCGAAGCTGAAAAGCTTACAGGTGCAACCTTCGCGCCCTTCGGCGACGTGATCGAGACCGAAGGCGCGGAGAGCTTCCTCATCAATGCCGGCAAGTGCCGCCGCTTTCACGATCTGGCGACGGTCGAAACGGCGGGCGAAAACGCCCGCGTGCTCATCAACATCTTTCGCGGCACACCCTATGCGCTGCCGCTCAAGCTTTCGATGGTCGAACGGCACCCGCTTGGAAGCCAGGCCTTCATGCCGCTTTCGCCAGCTCCCTTTCTAGTGATTGTGTGCCCGGATGAGGGCGGAAAACCCGGCGAACCCCGCGCCTTTATCACGCATCCCCGACAGGGCGTGAACTATGCGCGCGGCACCTGGCATGGCGTTTTGACGCCCATCGGCGAGCCTCAGGATTTCGTCGTGGTCGACCGGGGTGGCGACGGAAACAATCTGGAAGAGTTCCACTTCCCCGCCCCCTATGAAATCACGGTGCCATCCCTCCCATGACCGCTCCCGACATTCATCTCATCAACCGGCTGCTCGACGTGATCGAACAGGACATCCTGCCGAAAACCGCAGAAGGCGTTGCCCATGGCAACAAGCTCTTCGGCGCGGCCATCCTGAAGAAAAGCGATCTTTCGCTGGTGCTTGCCGAGACCAACAATGAGCTGGAAAACCCGCTCTGGCACGGCGAGGTGCATACGCTGAAGCGGTTCTACGAACTGCCGAAGGGTGCGCGCCCCGACACGAAGGACTGCATTTTCCTGTCCACGCACGAGCCCTGCTCGCTGTGTCTTTCGGCGATCACCTGGACCGGCTTCGACAATTTCTACTATCTGTTCACCCATGAAGATTCGCGCGACGCCTTCGCGATCCCGCACGATCTGAAGATTTTGAAAGAGGTCTTCACGCTGGAGCCCGGCGGCTACAACGCCGAAAACGCCTTCTGGAAAAGCTACGCCCTGCCCGCTCTGGCTACCGCACTGCCAGCGGCTGATGCGGAAGCGGTGAAAGCTCGGATGGCAACGCTCGCCGCAGCCTATGCCGCCCTTTCCAAGCGCTATCAGGACAGCAAGGCGGAGAACGACATTCCGCTGAACTGACGGGGATGGCTGGGCTGGTCTGCTCCGACCGACCGCTTAGACGCGCCCACACCTCCCTGCCTTCACCTCATCCTTAGCTTGTCGAAGGGCGAGGTGAAGGCACGCACAACATCACCTCCTGCGCGCGTCATGCCGCCCTCGCCCTTCGACGAGCTCAGGATGAGGGCTGTGTTGACGAAGTCGCCGCGCGAGACGATGCTCTGAGCGCTTCAAAAACCAAGACAATGCGGAAGCGCTGATGATCTGGGAGAGACAAACAAGCGTCCCACGGCATCACAAAGCGCTGCAACGCAACCCAAGCGAGGCAACCCAAGGCGGGGCAAGACAAGACAAGCGCCCCACATCCCCCTGCCTTCACCTCATCCTGAGCTTGTCGAAGGGCGGGGTGAAGGCACGCGCCAACGTCCCCACCTGAGCACGTCATGCCGCCCTCGCCCTTTGCCTTTCGGCAAGCTCAAGAGGCTCAGGATGAGGGCTGTGATTTGCCGACGCTTAGACCCGTTCCATCGCCAGTGCGATGCCCTGACCCACACCGATGCACATGGTGGCGAGTGCCAGTTTGCCGCCGGTGGCCTGCAGCTCTAGTGCTGCCGTGCCGGAAATGCGCGCGCCCGACATGCCGAGCGGATGCCCAAGCGCGATCGCGCCGCCATTCGGGTTCACATGCGGCGCATCTTCTGCAATCCCGAGATCGCGCAAAACGGCGATGCCCTGCGAGGCGAACGCCTCGTTGAGCTCGATCACGTCGAAATCCGAGGGCTTCAGACCAAGCCGCGCGCAGAGCTTCTTCGTCGCAGGTGCCGGGCCGATGCCCATGATACGCGGCGGAACGCCAGCCGTCGCACCGCCAAGAATGCGGGCAATCGGCGTCAGACCGTATTTCTTCGCCGCTTCCTCCGAAGCGATGATGAGCGCGGCCGCACCGTCGTTGACGCCGGAGGCGTTGCCGGCGGTCACTGTGCCACCCTCGCGGAAAGGCGTCGGCAGCTTGCCGAGCTTTTCAACCGTGGTGCCAGGGCGCGGATGCTCATCCCTGTCAACCACCACCGGATCGCCCTTGCGCTGGGGAATGGTGACGGGGATGATTTCCTTGGCGAGACGCCCGTTTTCCTGCGCGGCGACAGCCTTGTCCTGGCTGCGCACGGCAAAAGCATCCTGATCGGCGCGGCTGATGGAAAAATCCGCCGCCACGTTCTCGCCCGTTTCCGGCATGGAATCGATGCCATACTGTTTCTTGAGCACCTTGTTGACGAAGCGCCAGCCAATCGTGGTGTCGTAGATCTCGGCGTTGCGGGAAAACGCCGTTTCGGCCTTCGGCATGACGAAGGGGGCGCGGCTCATGGATTCCACACCGCCGGCGATCATGATCTCCGCCTCGCCCGCCTTGATGGCGCGGGCTGCAATGGTGATCGCATCCATGCCCGAACCGCAAAGACGGTTCACCGTGGAACCCGGCACCTCGATGGGCAGGCCCGCAAGAAGCACGGCCATGCGCGCCACGTTGCGGTTGTCCTCACCGGCCTGATTGGCACAGCCATAGAACACATCGTCCAGCGCCGCCCAGTCGACCTTCGGATTGCGCTCCATCAGCGCCTTGATCGGCAGGGCTGCCAGATCGTCGGCGCGAACGGAGGAAAGCGTGCCGCCAAAACGGCCGATCGGCGTGCGGATGTAATCGCAGATGAAAGCTTCAGCCATGAGTAAGGTCTCCTAACCATCAATACCGGGCAGCGCCCGGTTGCCGCGCCGCACGCGGGCCAAAAAGATCATGCGCCCTTATGGGCCGCATCGGTGCGGGCTTTCAAGTCGCGCAGTGTCGCAAGCTCCAGTTCGGTGGGCGGCGGCGTCTCCTCCACACCGTCTGCAAACTCTACGCTCCACCCGCAGGTTTCCTGCACCTGATCGCGCGTCACACCCGGATGCAGCGACACGACAGTGAACTCCTTCGTCACCGGGTCGGGCTTCCAGATCGCCAGATCGGTGATGAGCAGCGTGGGGCCCTTGGTGTCGATGCCAAGTCTCTCGCGGTGGTCGCCGCCATCGCCATGTCCAAAGGAGGTGTAGAAATCGATCTTCTCCACCATGCCCCGCTTCGACTGGGCGAGCGTGATGTAGACTTCCTGCGAGGAGGTTGCGATTTCCGGAGCGCCACCGCCGCCGGGAAGCCGCGTCTTGGGGCTGTCATAGTCACCGATGACGGTGGTGTTGATGTTGCCGTATTTGTCGATCTGGGCCGCGCCCAGAAAGCCGATGGTGATGCGCCCGCCCTGCAGCCAGTAGCGGAACATCTCCGGCACCGGCACCGTGGTCAGCGCGGTGTCGCACAGCTCGCCATCGCCAATCGAGAGCGGCAGCACATCGGGCGCGGTGCCGATGGTGCCAGATTCGTAGATCAGTGTGATATCTGGCGCATGCGTCAGGCGCGCAATGTTGCAGGCGGCAGACGGCGCGCCGATGCCGACGAAGCACACATCGTCATTCTTCAGCGCGCGCGAGGCGGCAATCGTCATCATTTCATTGGGGGTGAATTCGGGCTTGCTCATCATGCGTCCCTCAGCTTCTCGACGCGGCCTGCGAAATCCTCGGGCGTCGCATCGAGAACATTCTTCTGCATCCAGTTGCGGAAAAGGTCGCGGTCTGCGGCGATCTTGTCCCATTTCAGATATTCGGCGTTGTCACGTGCGTAATAGCCATGGGTGTAGGAGGGATGCGCGCCACCCGGCACCACGGCAATATCGGTCACCGTCCAGTGGGGCAGGATGGTGAGGTTGGGGTGCAGGTCGGAGAAATCGTCGACAACCTCTTCCACGGTAACGACAGCGCGTTTCGCCGCCAGCACCGCCTCTTTCTGAATGCCAACAATACCCTCGACCAGAACATTGCCCTTCCGGTCCGCCTTCTGGGCGTGGATGAAGGTGACATCGGGCCGGAGCGCCGGGACGGCGGCCAGGCTCTCGCCGGTGAAGGGGCACTCGATGAACTTGATGTTCGGGTTCACACGGGCCAGCTCCGCGCCGCGATAACCCCGGAAAATCGCACAGGGAAGCCCGGCCGCACCCGCCTCATAGGCATTGGCCATGGCGGCATGGGAATGTTCCTCGATCTCGATCCGGTGCGGAAAGCCGTTTTCAACCGCATCACGCAGGCGTCGCAAAAGCCCGACCCCCGGATTGCCCGCGTAAGAGAAGACCAGCTTTTTGGCCATCCCCATGCCGATCATCTGGTCATAGACCACATCTGGGGTCATCCGGATCAGGGTGAGATCTCTAAAACCCTGGCGGATCGCCTCATGGGCAGCCGCCGTGGGGATGAGATGCGTGAACCCCTCGAAAGCGACACTGTCGCCATTGCCGAGGTTCTCCGCGACCGCCTGCGACAGCGGAACAAAACGCGCCATGGCATTCCTCAAAAGTTCGTATTGCGAACATAAGTTTTATATGCGATACTTATTAGATGGAGATTGAAACTGAGTCAAATGCCCCCGCCGCAGCTGACGCCCAGGCTTCGCGCGATCTCGTGGGATCGCTGCAGAAGGGGCTTGGCGTTCTGGAAATTCTGGCAAATGCGCCGGATGGCATGACGCTGACGGAAGTGGCGACGGAAGCAGGGCTGACGCGCGCGGGCGCCCGGCGCCTGTTGCTCACGCTGGTGGCGAGCGGTTACGCCCGTCAGGAGAACCGACAGTTCTTGCTGTCCGCCAGACTGCTTGGCCTGGCACGCACATGGATGGGTGGGGCTGCGCTCTGGCGCTATGCAGAGCCCATCATGCGGCGGATTTCTGAAACGCTTGGCGAATCCTGCTCAGCAGCGGTTCTGGAAGGCGAAGAGGTGGTGTACGTCGCCAGGGTGGCCGGACGACGCATCGTTTCGGTGGCGCTCAATGTCGGCACACGCCTGCCGGCCTATTGCACCTCGATGGGCCGGGTCCTTCTGTCAGACCTGGACACGGCCGAACTCACCCGTTTTCTCGCGCAGGCGTCGATCAGCTCCAAGACCGAGCGAACGTTGACGGACCGGACCGCACTCGCCGAAGCCGTGAAAATGGCCGGCGCGTGCGGCTACGCCATTGTCGACCAGGAACTGGAACTCGGTCTGCGGTCGATTGCGGTGCCGGTTCGCGACAAGACGGGACGCATTGCGGCTGCGCTCAACGTTTCCACCCAGTCGGCCCGGTTCACCTGCGTCGAGATGGAACAGACAATCCTGCCCCATCTGCGGGCGGGCGCGCGCGAGATCGAAGACTTTCTCGCTTTGCAGTAGTGCGTTGTCGTCGCGGGCGGTCAACTCTTGCCCGGGGAGACTATGGCGTGTCATGCCGCACTCCTTGATGCTCTGTCAGATTGATCGGGAGACTGCTCGATTGTCTGGCGCATGCGGCGCGCAAGTCGCGCCTCCAGCCGGGCTGCGAGAACACGTTCAAGCACATCGCGTGATCCAGGCAGCGTGTGCGCCTTCGACATTGCGAAGAGAGAATCGACAATGGATATCTCGTCCTGTGGTGACAGGAGAGCCTCAATTTGCGCATCGGTTTGTGCGTCCGGGCGGGCGTTGTGAATCGATCTGCTCATGGTTTGGAATCTTGCGCGCCGAACCTGACGGCAAAGCGGCGGCTGGGTGAAATTTTGACGACAGTTTCTAGGCATAACCACGCCGCGCAGGAGGCTGCGCGGCGTCAGGCATGGGTGGGAATTTATTGACGGGCCAGACTGTGCCCCTGATACGCGGAGGGTGGCGGTGTGAGCCGGTGAAGCTCTCCCTGCAGAAGCTCGAAAATATCCATCGCCAGCCGCAGATTGAAACGCTTGTCATCGAAGAACATACCGTAGCGAATATCGAGTCCACCAGGGATGATCTCTGCGCAATCCTCCAGCGATGAGGAGTTTCCTTCGAAGACAAAACCCGGCAACGGAGACACGGCAACACCGCCGACCACAAGCTTCATGGCACTTGTGAGATCATCCACCTCGCCGATCACCTCATAGGGTACGTTGCGCTGGCGAAGCCAGTCACGCGCCATAATGCCCAAAGGAGATTGTGGATTTGCAAGTACCACAGGGATCGCGGCGGAGTTGCGCTTGACCTGGTCGCTCAGTTCACGCGCGCCCATCCAACGCATGGAGTAGTCGCAGACCAGATCGGGGCCCAGTTCATTGGGGTAGAGCGCGCGGAATGCGGCATCCACCTGCCCCAGATCGTACATTTCCTCCAGACGCCTGGAATCGGAAATACGCCAGCTCACGGTTTCCTTGATCTTGCCCAGTCGCCCGAGACCACCCAGAAGCAGCGGGGCTGTATAGGTGCAGATCCCCACTTTGAGTTTGGAGACATTCTTCTCGTAACCGACCGTACGAAGCCGGCGTTCGAGATCGAGCATCTGCCGAATGAGGCCCGATATTTCTTCTTTCACGACAATGCGATTGCCGAGCTTCTTGATAAGAGGTGTTCCTATTGCCCGCTCCAGGCGCCCCAGATGCATACTGACCGCTGGCTGGCTGATGCCCAGCTTCTGCGCCGCGCCGGTCAGGCTGCGCGTGTCGATAACCGCTTCCGCGGCTCGCAAGGTTGCGAATGAAAGTCCATCCTGTTTGTGCATGCCCATATGCTCTACGCCTCGCTTGATAAGAGTGGAAATCTGACCCGAAGGACGCCGCCGCGAATGCGGCACGCAACACTGTTGAAAGACGGCACAATCCGTCCGTCCGCATCACGCATCTCATCTGCGCAATGCAGTTCCGCCGCCCCGCGGGAAACGCCTGACACCGGCAGAAAAACCTCTGCCAATACCTCGCCAATCCACCAGATCCAGGGTCTTCATGACCTCAGACGGAGATCTTCGCAGCGCTAAACACTTGTCCGCTGAAACACTCTTTCCCCCAGAATCCGCAACGCCCTCCAATCACCAGATTGGCTAAACGATAGCGTATTCCGATTACATATACAACCTATAGTGGTTTATGTGGATATCTTTCTACCACCGGCACTACGGAAAATTATAGAAAGAAAAATAATTATTATTTTACAACAGGATAGTAGAACATAACCCCAAAGAGACCAGAGACATCGCATCCTGCGCAGACGCCTGAAATGCCCGATATATACGTATACAACCACGTATGAAAACGCCGGCCAAAAGGCCGGCGCGCGCAAGTCGGGAGACACTCCGATCCGCTGTTGGATTCAACGCTCAGCGCGAAAGCCGAGAAGCCGCAAAGCGTTGAGCGTCACGAGCACGGTAGCGCCCGTGTCGGCGAGGATAGCGATCCACAATCCAGTGATGCCAAGCACAGTTGTCACCAGGAACACAGCCTTCAAGCCGAGGGCGATGGCGATGTTCTGACGGATATTGGTCATCGTCGCCCGCGCCAGCCGCAACATCCCTCCCACATCGCTCACACGGTTTCGCAGAAGAGCCCCATCCGCCGACTCCAGAGCGACATCAGTGCCCGATCCCATCGCCACCCCGACATCGGCTGTGGCGAGTGCGGGCGCATCATTGATCCCGTCGCCAATCATCATCACCGTGTGATCTGCAGTCAGCTCGCGAATGGCAAAAACCTTGTCGTCAGGCAGGAGCTCGGCACGAAACTCCATATTCAGGCTTCCGGCTATAGCTTCGGCCGTGCGGGCATTGTCTCCAGTAAGCATTACAGACCGCACGCCTATTTGCGCCAGTTCTCGCATCGCCCCAGCGGCATCTTCACGAGGTTCGTCACGCAAGGCGATCAGCCCGCAAAGCTCATTGGCCTGAAACACCGCAGCAACCGTCTTGCCCTGAGCTTCCAATGCTTCGATGCGCTGGCTGGCTTCGGGTGTCATGGCCCCTTGCTCCTCCGCATGCCGCGGCGACCCCACAAACACAGTCTGCCCCTCTATACGCGCTTCCACCCCGCGACCCGGAATGACCCGAGCATCGCTTGCCGGCTCAAACGAGACCCCAAGATTCTCAGAAAATCTCAAAATGGCCTCCGCGAGGGGGTGATTGGACCCCGCCTCGACACTGGCTGCCAGAGACAGAAGGCGACGTTCTTCGCTGTCAGGCGACCATATATCCGTTACCGCAGGCCGCCCCACCGTCAGCGTGCCTGTCTTGTCGAGCGCCACCAGATCGACCCGTGCAGCAGCCTCCAAAACCGCCCCACCTTTCAAGAGAAGACCGCGACGAGCACCAGCCGAAAGGGAGGATGCAATAGAAGCAGGCACCGAAATCACCAGTGCACATGGACAGCCGATCAAAAGCAAAGCCAGCGCCCGATAGATCCATACATCCCAGGGAGCAGCCACTGCCAATGGCGGCACCACCGCTACCAGAACAGCCAGGGCCACGATCGCGGGCATGTAGTAGCGGCTGAACCGATCAATGAAGCGCTCGGTGGGCGCACGCGCCTCCTGAGCTTCCTCAACCAGCCGGATAATGCGGGCTATGGTGTTGTCTTCCGGCGCGCGTGTTACGCGAACCCTGATCACCGCGTCGGTAACGATTGATCCGGCAAACACCTCCTCCCCTTCCCCCTTCGATTTCGGGACAGATTCTCCCGTCACGGGCGCTTCGTCGATGCCTGCAGTCCCATCAACGATCTCGCCGTCGGCGGGAATCCTGTCACCCGGTCGCACGACCACGATCTGCCCAATAACGAGCTCTGATGCCTGCACCTTTCGGGTCGCGCCATTCTCTTCGATCAGAGCTGTTTTAGGGACAAGGTCTCCCAAGGCCCTGATGCCGGCGCGGGCGCGGTTTGCAGCCACGCCCTCCAGCAATTCACCGACAGCGAACAGGAAAACCACCAGCGCAGCTTCCTCGGCCGCGCCGATAAACAGCGCACCCGCAGCCGCCACCGTCATCAGCATTTCAATCGTGAAAGGCATGCCGGCGCGCAGGGCCGCGAAAGCGCGTTGCGCGACCGGCGCGACACCGATCAGGCAGGCGGCCACGAAAGCCCACATGCCCAGGTCGCCCGGCAGAAGGAATTCAGCGCCCCAGGCAGCGGCCAGCAAAAGACTGGTCAGAATAACCAGATGCCCTTTCCCGGTGCGATACCAGCTTTTATTGCCCTCATCCGCGCTATGCACATGACCGGCGCTACCATGCCCAGGTTCCGATGACCCAGAAGCCGGATGAGGCTGCCCCTCCTTACCACTACAACATGCGTCCACGCTGGCATCTCCACCAGCATCCGTCCGAGACTTTTGACGTGCGGAAACCTTGTAGCCCAGCTTTTCGACCGTGCGTTCAATTGTTTCCCGTCCGGTCTTGCCCTCATCAAGGGCAAGCGCCAGCGTCTCGGACATGACCGAAACCTTGACGTCGCTTACGCCCGGAAGGCGCTCAAGCGCTGTCCGGATTTTGCCAGCGCAGCTTGCGCAGTCCATGCCGCCCACGGTCCAGGAATGGGTGTTTGCGGCGTTATCATCCTGTTTCAAGGACACGATGATTCTCCTTGCAGTCAATCAATGACAGCAAGGATAGGAGCTCTAGTCACTAGAGCTTCAAGAGGAAAAATAAAGATTCTGCTCAGAGGAGCGAATATACCGCTTCACCGCCGATCCAGGTCGAAACGACACCTAGATCATCGTCGAGTACGACGAAATCCGCGTCCTTTCCCACCGCAAGACCACCCTTGGAGTGATCGAGCCCTATGGCCTGTGCAGGATAAACGCTCACCATGCGCAGCGCCTCTTCAAGCGCCAAGCCTACCGTGCGGTGAAGATAGACAACCGTGGAAATCATATCGATATCTGCGCCAGCCAGAGTGCCATCCGCCAGTGTCAGGCGCCCATTTTCCCGCATGATGGTCCGCCCGTTCAGCGTGAAAGACGTCATGTCCGTCCCGATCGTCGACATGGCATCCGTCACGGCGAAGAGGCGCGCCGGGCCATTCTTGGCACGCAGAGCAACACCGATGGCCACCGGATCGACATGCACGCCATCGGCGATGATTCCCACCCAGAGTTGCCCGCTCTGCAGCGCAGCCCCCACAACGCCCGGCTCACGATGCGCAAGCGGGCTCATTGCGTTGAAAAGATGTGTGACGAGCGACGCCCCAGCCTCCGCGTAGGCCAGCGCGGTTTCGCAAGTGGTGTTGGTGTGGCCGAGGCTGACCTTCACGCCTGCGTCCACCAGGGCCCGAACCTGGTCGGCTGTCACGTTTTCCGGGGCAAGCGTCACCATCAGCGAGGGCAGCCCTTTCCGCGCCTCTATCAAGGCGGCAAGATCCCTGTCTTCCATCGGCCGGATAAGAGCCGGATCGTGGGCGCCCTTCCGTTCAACAGAAAGATGCGGCCCCTCCAGATGCAAACCGAGAAATCCCAGCATGCGCGACCGTGCAGCTTCCAACCCGGCAGCGACTGAAACGGCTGTTGCTTCTCGCGTGTCGGTAATCAAAGTCGGCAAGAGACCGGTGGTCCCGAACCGCGCATGCGCACGGCAGATCGTGCCAAGCCCTTCCACTCCGCAATTTCCGTCGAACATCACCCCACCACCGCCATTGACCTGAAGATCGATGAAGCCAGGGACAATCATGGCGCCGCCGGCATCACGGACGGGCAGATCGCGAGAGGCGTTTTCTCGCGTCTCGATGGCTGAAATCCGGCCATCGTCGACCATCAGGATGTGATCGTCGAACCAGGTTTCCCCGTCAAAAATACGCGCGCCGGCAAGTGCGAAAGAAGACATGCTACGTTCCAATTGTCAGAGCGCGTCAGCGCTCGGGAATCTTCAGTTCGGCGACGAAATCATACGCGTCACCGCGATAGACAGAACGGGTGAATTCGATGACCCGACCATTGGGCAGATAGGAAACGCGTTCGATATAGAGCGCGGCTTCCCCGGGAGCGACGTTAAGAAGCGAAGCTTCCCGCTCATCCACATTTCGGGCCGAGATTCGCTGAGTGGCACGGCATGGCCGGGCCGACCGTTTACCAAGCGCATCGTAGAGGGAGTCTGTCACCGAAGCCGGATCCGGCAGGAAACTGCCGATGATTGAGGCGCGCTCGATGGCCATCGGCACATCGTCGGCGATGCGTAGTCGCTCCAGTCTTGCGACCGTATCGCCCATCGAAAGGCCCAGCACCATCATTTCATCAGGGGATGGCGCTGCAACGATGCGCTCCAGCCATTCAGAACGTGACGTGAGACCCCGCCGCGCCATATCTTCGGTAAACGAAGTCAGAAGGGAGAGAGACTGTTCAACACGGGACACCGAAGGCGCCACGAACGTGCCCGACCCGTGCCGGCGGATAAGCCGCCCCTGCTTCACCAGATCATCGACGGCACGGCGCACGGTTACGCGGCTTAACTCCGTCAGCTCAGCAATGTCTCGCTCAGTCGGCAAAGCCTCGCCTTCGCGCAATATCCCGCCGGCAATTGCGTCTTCGAGCAAACGCCGCAAACGAAGATAAAGGGGGCCTGACCCCATGGCCGCCACCCGATCTGCGGAAAAAAGGCCCGGGGCTGTCATCAACGCTTCTCCCCGGCCGTCTCAAGCGGAAACGTACGCAACGCCAATTGCACCGCACCTGCAAGGGCATCGCCTTGGGGTTCGGCCAGGATCGCTCTATGACGCGGCGCAAGCCGCTTGGCATATTCGTGGGCCAGCCCTCCAAGGAGACAAAGCCTTTCACAGCCTTCGAAAACAACGGCATCGAGCGCCATGGTGATGTCCCGCACGGCATCGAGCAGGATGTCCCTGGCGAGCAGGTCACACTCGGTATCGTATTCAAAAATCATTGGAGCGAAAGCGCCATAATCGGCAGGACGCGCTTCCTGCTGTGCAAATTCCACCATGGCTTCTGGGTCATCATTGAAACGCGCCATCACTGCGCGGCTCAGCGGCGTGGGTTCACGAATTCCATCATGGGCAAGAAGCGTCTGTTGCAGCAGTGTTCTGCCGATGAATGAGCCACTTGCCTGGTCCCCGATGGCAAACCCCCAGCCGCCAACATTGCGCAAGGTCCCGTCCACCCGGGAAACGTAAACCGAGCCGGTGCCCAGAATGGCCATCACGCCGTCCTCATCACCCAGCGCGCCCTGCATCGCGATCAGGCCATCATGAACAAACCGGGTGTCCGCAAAAGGAAGAGCCTTTGCGAGTTCCCGCTGACGTTCTCCAACATTGATTCCTGCAAGTCCTAAGAAGGCGGGTATCTCCGAAAGTTTGCTCCCCTCGATGCCTGCATCTTTCAAAGCCTGCCCTGCGGCGGCAATGATGTTCGCGCCGATGGCATCCGACGTGGTGAAAATATTGGCGGATCCCTGTTTGCCGCGTCCCACCACGCGCCCGTGGCGATCCGCCAACGCAGCCCGGCAACTGGTTCCCCCTCCATCTATCGCTATCACGTATTCGCTCATGATCACTCCTCTGGAACATAATACCAAAAAGATACCTCCAGGGAACAACAAAAAATCAACACCCATCATTATGACTTTAAGTGCATGATAAAAAAGCTTAAAAATGGGAATCTTCAAAGCCCACTCGGGAATACTCAGAATTCACTCTGGACAAATGGTATCTTTTTGGCCTTTAATTTCTCCATTGGAGGATGCAGAGGGGTCCGGGGAGCGGCGCGTATAAGGGCACACAAGAAGAATCCCGTACACGCACAGACTACCCGGAAGCGCTGACAAGGCTTTGTAGGGCCCACGGCCCTGCCAAGATTGCCTCCATCAGACAAGTTCAGCAGCGCCCGGAGCGCGCTCCATGTTTGCATGCCGAGCCATGGAGATGCCTCTTGAGCAAAACAGGGAGACTACCATGATGAAATCCACCAGACTGGCACTGCTTGCCGCCACCATGCTGGGTGCAACCGGCACGGCGATGGCACAGGATGCCGAACTCACCATCGAAAGCTGGCGCAATGACGACCTGACCATCTGGCAGGAAAAACTGATCCCGGCCTTCGAAGCCAAGCACCCCGGCATCAAGGTGAACTTCGCACCGAGCGCGCCGACCGAATACAATGCCGTTCTCAATTCCAAGCTCGACGCCGGCACGGCTGGCGATCTCGTCACATGCCGCCCGTTCGATGCCTCGCTCAGCCTTTATGAAAAAGGCCATCTGACGGATCTCAAGGACCTTGAGAACATGTCGAACTTCTCCGACGTGGCCAAGGCAGCATGGAGCACGGACGATGGCTCGGCCACCTTCTGCGTACCGATGGCTTCCGTGATCCACGGCTTCATCTACAATGCCGATGCCTTCGAAGAGCTTGGCATCGAACCGCCGAAAACCAATGAGGAATTCTACGCGGTCCTCGAGAAAATCAAGGAAGACGGCACCTATATCCCGATGGCCATGGGCGCCAAGGATCAATGGGAAGCCGCCACCATGGGCTACACCAATATCGGTCCGAACTACTGGAAGGGCGAGGAAGGCCGACTGGCCTTGATCGCCGGCAAGCAAAAGCTCACCGATGAGCAGTGGGTCACACCGCTCGCTGAGATCGCCAAATGGGCACCATATCTCGGTGACGGCTATGAGGCGCAGGCCTATCCCGACAGCCAGAACCTCTTCACGCTTGGTCGTGCAGCCATCTTCCCCGCTGGTTCCTGGGAAATCGCCATCTTCAACGAGCAGGCCGATTTCAAACTGGGCGCATTCCCGCCGCCGGTGCAGAATGCGGGCGACGAGTGCTACATTTCCGACCACACGGATATCGGCATCGGCATGAACGCCAAGACCAAACATCCAGAAGCCGCCCGCACCTTCCTGAATTGGGTCGGCTCCGCGGAGTTCGCGTCACTGTATGCCAACTCGCTGCCGGGCTTCTTCTCTCTGTCCAACGAAACCGTGGAGATGGAAGATCCGCTGGCCAAGGAATTCGTCTCCTGGCGTGAGAACTGCAAGTCCACCATCCGTCCCGCGCACCAGATTCTCTCGCGCGGCACGCCGAACCTGTGGAACGAGATGTGGAACGTTTCCGCCAACGTTCTGCGTGGCGCCCAGACACCTGAAGACGGCGCAAAGCAGCTTCAGGACGGTCTGGCCGGCTGGTACGAGCCACAGCAGTAAGCGCAAGCTCTGAACAAAACCGGGTCCGCCTCTCGCGCGGGCCCGGATCATAGAGAGACGTTCCATGGCCCAAGCCACAAAGAAGCCCCGACGCTGGCACATTGCCGTGTTTCTGGCGCCTGCCGTTCTGATCTACACGGCGATCATGATCATCCCGCTGTTCAGCACGTTGCAACTTGCCTTGTACAGTGAGGTGCAAAACAGCCAGGTCTTTGTCGGCCTTCAGAACTTCCGGGCCCTGTTTGGAGATCCGCAATGGTCGGACCAGTTCTGGAACGCGCTCAAGAACAATACCTGGTTCTTCATCGTGCACATGATCGTGCAGAACCCGATCGGCATACTGCTCGCTGCCCTTCTGTCGAGCCCGCGGCTCCGCATGCGCTCCTTCTATCGCACAGCCATTTTCATCCCGACGATCCTCTCCTTCGTGATTGCAGGTTTCGCCTGGAAGCTGATCCTGAGCCCGCTTTGGGGCGTGGCGCCCAACCTGCTTGATCTCGTTGGCCTGAAAAGCCTGTTCCAGCCTTGGCTTGGCAAGGAAGCCTATGCATTGACCACGCTGGCGCTGATCTCTGTCTGGCAGTTTGTCGGCATTCCGATGATGCTCATCTATGCAGCGCTTCTTTCCATTCCCGACGAGCTTCTGGAAGCGGCCGAATGCGACGGCATCACCGGCATGTCGCAATTCTGGAAGGTGAAGCTGCCGCTGATCCTGCCGGCCATTGGCATCATCTCGATCCTGACCTTTGTCGGCAATTTCAATGCGTTCGACCTGATTTACGCGACACAGGGCGCGCTGGCTGGACCGGATTTCTCCACCGACATTCTGGGCACCTTCATGTTCCGCACCTTCTTTGGCTTCCAGCTTCAACTCGGTGATCCGAACCTCGGCGCAGCCATTGCGACGGCCATGTTCGCCATCATTCTTGTCGGCGTGTCGATCTATCTCTTCGGCATCCAGACGCGGCTGCGCCGCTACCAATTCTGAGGGGAGAGACCGATGAGCACAGCCAGGCACTCCCCCGTCCGTTCTATCGCCGCCCATGCGGTGCTGGCGACATACACGATCATCGCGCTCTTTCCGGTGTTCGTGATCGTCATCAACGCCTTCAAATCGCGCAAGGCGATCTTCCGCACGCCGCTGGAGCTACCCAATGCGGAAACCTTCAGCCTGGTCGGCTTCGAGACGGTTCTGAAACAGGGCGACTTCCTGCTCTATTTCCAGAACAGCTTCGTCGTCACCGTGGTATCGCTGTTCATGGTGTTGCTTTTCGGGGCCATGGCCGCCTTTGCGCTTGCCGAATACCGCTTCAAGGGCAACACGCTGATGGGGCTTTATCTGGCGCTCGGCATCATGATCCCGATCCGGCTCGGCACGGTGGCGATCCTCCAGATGATGGCCGCTTCCGGCCTCGTCAACACGCTGACCTCGCTGATTCTTGTCTATACGGCTCAGGGGCTGCCGCTGGCCATCTTCATTCTCTCGGAGTTCATGCGGCAGGTCTCCGATGATCTGAAGAATGCCGGTCGCATCGACGGGCTCAGCGAATACCGCATCTTCTTCCGCCTCGTCCTGCCGCTGGTGCGGCCCGCCATGGCGACGGTCGCGGTCTTCACGATGATCCCGATCTGGAACGATCTGTGGTTCCCCCTGATCCTGGCGCCAGCCGAGGCAACGAAAACCATCACGCTCGGCGCGCAGGTCTTCATCGGCCAGTTTGTGACCAACTGGAACGCGGTTCTGGCGGCCCTGTCGCTCGCCATTCTGCCGGTGCTGATTCTTTACCTGATCTTCTCGCGCCAGCTGATCCGCGGCATCACATCGGGAGCGGTGAAATGAGTGCACAGGACAAACCCGTCCGGGTGCTGGTTGCAGGCCTCGGCAATATGGGCATGAGCCACGCGCTCGCCTATCACGCCAATCCCGGCTTCGAGATTGTGGGGCTCGTGAGCCGTTCAAAGCCGGACCTGCCAGATGCGCTGAAGGGATATCGGCACTCGACCGATTTCGAAGAGGCGCTGGCCGAAACACAACCGGATCTGGCTTCGATCAACACGTATTCTGACAGCCATGCCCCCTATGCGATTGCCGCCATGGAGGCTGGTGCGCATGTGTTCGTGGAAAAGCCGTTGGCCACGAATGTCTCCGACGCAAGGCGCGTGGTGGAGACGGCGACAACGCACAAGCGCAAGCTTGTGGTGGGTTACATCCTGCGCCATCACCCTTCCTGGGTGAAGCTGATCGAGGAAGCGCGCGGACTCGGTGGCCCCTATGTGTTCCGGCTCAACCTCAACCAGCAATCCTCCGGTCCAACCTGGATGACGCACAAACAGCTCATGCAGACGACGCCACCCATCGTCGACTGCGGCGTGCACTATGTGGACGTGATGTGCCAGATCACCGATGCGAAGCCGGTCAAGGTGCGCGGCATGGGGGTTCGGCTTTCCGAGGAGATCGCCCTGGACATGTACAATTACGGACATTTCCAGGTGATTTTCGACGATGGCTCGGTGGGCTGGTACGAGGCCGGCTGGGGACCGATGATGTCGGAGACGGCCTTCTTCGTGAAAGACATCATCTCCCCCAATGGCTGCGTTTCCATCGTGATGGACGAGGGCGCGAAGTCGGATGACATCGACGCGCACACACAGACCTCGCGCATCCGCATCCACAGGGCCGAGACCGACGCCAGCGGTCGTTTCGCCCAAGAGGACACGCTTCTGTCGATGGAAGGCGAGCCGGGGCATCAGGAACTGTGCGACCGCGAACAGGCCTTCGTCCTGAAAGCCATCTGCGAAGACATCGACCTTTCACGGCACATGCATGACGCCGTGCAATCCCTCAACATCTGCCTCGCCGCCGACGAAAGCGTGCGAAGCGGCAAGGAAATCGAACTCTAGGACGAAACCGTGGGCTCACTCGCACTCAAGAACATCACCAAATCGTTCGGCCAGGTCGACGTCATCAAGGGCGTGGACCTCGAAGTTCAGGACGGCGAATTCGTCATCTTCGTCGGCCCGTCCGGCTGTGGCAAATCCACCCTTCTACGTATCATCGCGGGGCTTGAAGATGCCAGCGGCGGGAGCGTGGAGATCGACGGTTCGGAGGTGAGCTCGACGCCCCCCTCGAAGCGCGGTATCGCCATGGTGTTCCAGACCTATGCGCTCTATCCGCACCTGACCGTGCGCGACAATATGAGCCTCGGCCTGAAACAGGCAAAACACCCGGCCGCACACATTGCCGAACGTGTGGACTTTGCGTCGAAGATGCTGTCGCTCGAACCCTATCTCGACCGGCGTCCGGCGGAACTTTCCGGTGGCCAGCGCCAGCGTGTCGCCATCGGCCGCGCCGTGGTGCGCAAGCCCAAGCTCTTTCTGTTCGACGAGCCGCTCTCCAATCTCGATGCGGCATTGCGTGTCAACACGCGGCTTGAAATCGCGCGCCTCCATCGGGAACTGGGCGCCACCATGGTCTATGTAACCCATGATCAGACCGAAGCCATGACGCTCGCAGACCGCATCGTCGTTCTGAATGGCGGGAAGATCGAGCAGGTGGGCACGCCCATGGAGCTTTACAACGACCCGGCCAATCTTTTCGTCGCCGGTTTCATCGGCTCACCTCAGATGAATTTCATCGAGGCCGGCCACCTCTCCCGCGAGGATGCCAAGACGATCGGTATACGCCCGGAGCACATTTCCATCGTGCCTTCGGGTGGAGACATTTCCGGCCGCGTCTCTCACGTCGAGCATCTGGGCGCGGACACCAATGTCTATCTCGACTGCGGTGCCGCCGGACTGGTCTGCGCCCGCCTCTTCGGCGAGCAGAATTTCGAGATCGACAGCATGGTGCATGCCAAGTTCGATGAAACTCGCGTCTTCCGTTTCGACGAAAAGGGTCAGGCAATCCGCCCTACCAATTGAGACGGTAAAGCAATATTGGCGGCGGGACTTTTTCGCCGCCTGCCAAACAACACTGTTCCATTTTGTGACGAAATCATGTGACTTGAAGCATTCCACCGCCCGAAAACCTTGCATCACAAGAAGTACGCGCTTAGTCGATCGTTAACCGATACACATAGAAGCTGTATCGGCAAAGACGAGACTGACGAGGGGTGGCAGGGCGATGGAAGGCGAATTCGTTCCGGTGTCCAGACGCGTCACCATACAGGACGGTGTTTACCAGCAACTTCGTCACGCGCTGATGGTCGGCCGGTTCGACCCGGGCCAGACGCTCACCATTGCCTCTCTGGCGGACTCCTTCGGCACCAGTCACATGCCGGTCCGGGAGGCGCTACGTCGCCTGGCTGCGGAAAACGCGCTGGAAATCGCACCCAACGGCTCAGCATGTGTCCCCGCCATCAGCAAGGCACGGCTTGACGATCTCTGCCGCGCTCGGATTGCCGTCGAAGGCTTGGCCGCAGAGCTCGCGACCCCAAACTGCAGCGCGGCTGACATCGGAGCGCTTGAAGAACTGGTGAAAGCGCACGAGACGTCAAGTCACGAGGAAAGCATCTACACGATGCTGGTGAAGAACCAGGAGTTCCACTTCACCCTGTACCAGAGCTCCGGCTCTGAAGTTTTGTTGCAATTGGCCGAGTCCTTATGGCTGCGCTTCGGACCCTATATGCGCATGCTGACACGTCATCTCGAGCCGACCCTGCGCTCACGCGAAGGCGGAACCTACGCGCGCCACCACCACGATGTGATCGCGGCACTGCGCAAGCGCGATGCAGCGGGCGTGTGCGATGCCATCAGCGAAGACATCAAGGCGACTCAAACGCTGCTTCGTCCGCTTTGTGACTGATCTGACCTTGGGGCACTGGCCCGCGGCACAGCACGCTTTGGAGCAAGCGCGCCGCCAAAGAATGTGAAAAGCTGAAGTCGGATCCACCCCATTTCTCATGGAGACCGGTCATGCAACAGACCGACAAGGCTCATACCTTCCACGCTCTTCACGTCAAAGGCAGTCCTCTCGTCCTCTATAATATCTGGGACGCAGGTTCTGCGGCAGCGGTAGCCGAGGCTGGCGCAAAGGCCCTTGCGACCGGAAGCTGGTCGGTCGCCGCCGCCCATGGTTTTGGCGATGGCGAGAAAATCCCCGTCGAGTTCTTGGCTCAGGTGGCCCGCCGCATCGTGGAGACGGTCGACCTGCCGCTCTCTGTCGACTTCGAAGGTGCCTATGCAACCGATCCGCAAGGTGCTGCTGACAATGTCTCGCGCATTCTCGACGCGGGTGCGGTGGGCATCAATTTCGAGGATCAGATCGTCGGTGGCAGCGGCCTGCATACGATCGCCGATCAGGCAAAACGTATTGCAGCCATCCGGGCGATGGCGGAGGCACGCGGCGTGCCCCTTTTCATCAATGCCCGGACCGACCTTTTCCTCAAAGAGAGCGAGCGTGACCGTCATTCAGGCCTGATCGAAGAAGCCAAGGAACGCGCGAAGGCTTTTGCGGACGCGGGCGCCAGCGGTTTCTTCGCCCCCGCCTTGGTGGACGAGGTGCTGATTGAGGACCTTTGCGACGCCTCGTCCCTGCCCGTCAACATCATGGCCATGAAGAGCGCGCCGGATGCCGCGACACTTGGGCAGCTGGGGGTGGCCCGTATCAGCCATGGCCCCGGGCCCTACCGGGCGGCGATGGCGTCGCTGAAGGACGCTGCAGCAGCCGTGTACGGATAAAACCCCGGTTCACTCCCCTGCAGCCGGTTTGTTCCAGTGAATATGCTCCAGCGCCTGGATGCGTTCCCGGGCCGTGTCCCAATCTCCGTGGGTTACACGGTCTACAATAGCCTCCACCAGCGCCAGCAGAACAACGCCCGAATCCCAGGTTCGGCCTGAATCGATGGCGCAGGGCAGGACAACCTTCGCATAGCGCGAAATCGGTGACAGCCAGCTATCGGTGATCAACACAATGCGCGCTTTGCGTTCGCATAAAAGCTCGCTCAAATGCACCAGGTCGCGCTGATAGCGACGGATATCGAACAACACCACCACGTCACCCGCCTTCACGTCGAGCAACTGATCGTCCCAGGTGGATGTCTGGTCTTGAAAGCGGCGCACATTGGGTCGCACGATGCGCAGATGCGAAGCCATATAGCGGGCAATCGCATCGCTGAAACGGCCACCGAGCGTGTAACAGGCTGTCTTCGGGTCGGAGAGAAGCGCACAGGCGGCTTCAAACTCGCTTTCAGGAATTGCTTCAAGCGTCGCCTGAATGTTGGCCGTGGCACGGGAAAAGTAGGAGCCGAGTGCCGAACCATCCATATTTCGCGCAGCAGAACTGTCTCCTTTCTCCAAGGGCGAGAGCAATTCCGCCTGGATCTCGGTCCTCAGCGCGCGTTGAAACTCTGGATAACCGGAAAAGCCGAGCCGCGACACGAAGCGTAGAACCGTCGGCGCACTTGTACCGGCCAGCCCGGCAAACTCGGCAACCGTGGAAAGGCCGGTGCTTGGATAGTTGGCGAGAAACGCATGGGCCACCTTGCGTTCCGCATCGGTCATCTGACCGAGCGCGCCATGCACAAGCTCTTTCGTACCCAAACGCCACTCTCCCGCATTGCCGACTTCGTGTCCGTAATAAAAATTACACAATTGACAAATTATCCGCAATGCTAATCAATATTACAGATAAACCGCAGGGGCGCGGGCGGGTGTGTGGAGGTTTGATGGTCAGAGTGCTGCTTGACCCATCCGAGGGCGAACCATTCGAGATCGAGCGTACCGATGGGCGGTCGCCGGTCATTCTCGTCTGTGAACACGCCTCTCGCACCATTCCCCGGACCCTTTCCGATCTTGGAGCAAAACCTGAGACGCTAACCAGCCACGCAGCCTGGGATATTGGGGCTCTGGCCGTAGCTCGAAAACTCTCCGAACTTCTGGATGCTCCCCTCATCCATCAACGCTTCTCAAGGCTTGTTTACGACTGCAACCGTCCCCCGGATGCGCAGGATGCAATCCCGGAGAGGAGCGAGATTCACGCCATCCCGGGAAATCGCAATCTTTCGGACGAAGCGCGCAGACAGCGTGTCACAGAGATTTACGAGCCTTTTCGTCAGGCCCTTGCGGAGCTCATCGCAGCACGGACGGCTCCATCCAGACAACCGGTCATCGTCACAATCCATTCCTTCACCCGCGTTTATTTCGGCATCGCCCGGCATCGCGCGATCGGGCTTCTGCACGACCGGGACCGCCGGCTCGCCGATGCCATGCTGCAACTGGCAGAAGAGCAGGGCATCTCCAATGCGATGCGCAATTATCCCTACGGGCCGGAGGATGGTGTGACACACACTCTGCGCCTGCACGCAGTCCAGAACGGCCTCCTCAACGTCATGATCGAGTATTGCAGCGATCTGATCGATACGGAACAGGGACAGGATGAATGGGCAAAGCGTACAGCAAAGCTGCTTGAGACGACACTGGAGCGCTTTCACATCGACATACACGCAGCCGGACCACAACAAGCCTGACAAGAAAAGGCCGGCGCAGAACCAGAGCGGGAAGACAGAGGAGATAAAATGGGAGACGGGAAGCGATGCCGAATGCCATAAGGCGCTATGTGCGGCTGATCGATCGTACAAATCATTATGTCGGCCTGGTGGTCATGTACATGATCTTCCTGATGATCGGCATATTGCTCTATTCGTCGATCATGAAAACCGTGGCCATTCCGCCGCTCTGGACGCTTGAAATGGCCCAGTTTGCCATGGTTGCCTACTACATGGTCGGCGGCGGCTGGGCATTGCAGAACGACGCGCATGTGCGCATGGACCTGATCTATGCCCGATGGTCGCCCCGCACGAAGGCGCTTGTCGATTCCATCACCGTTCTGTTCCTGATCTTCTATCTCTCGCTTCTGCTCTATGGCGGTTTTTCCTCCACCTCCTATGCACTGAAATATGGTGAGACCAGCTATTCGGCATGGTCGCCCTACATGGCACCCATCAAGATCATCATGTGCATCGGCATCGCACTGACGCTGCTTCAGGCCGTTGCCCAGCTCTTCAGGGACATTGCGCGGGTGCGCGGGGAGGAGCTGTCATGAGCTATGAACTGACAGCGATCCTCATGTTCACCGGCATGATGGGCCTGCTTCTGACGGGCCAGCGCGTGTTTGGCGCCATCGGTTTCATTGCGGTGGCCTTCGCGCTGCTGCTTTGGGGCACGGGTGGCTCCGAGATCGCCTTTTCCGCCGCCATGAAACTGATGAAATGGTACGCGCTGCTGACGCTGCCGCTCTTCATCTACATGGGTTACATGCTGTCGGAATCGGGCATTGCCGACGATCTCTACAAGATGTTCCATGTGTGGTTCGGCCCGGTGCGCGGCGGGCTTGCCATCGGAACGATCGCGCTCATGGTGGTTATTTCCGCCATGAACGGCCTCTCCGTCGCCGGCATGGCCATCGGCGCGACAATCGCGCTGCCGGAACTGCTCAGACGCGGCTACGACAAGATCATGGTGACCGGCGTCATCCAGGCAGGTTCATCGCTCGGCATCCTCGTGCCGCCCAGCGTGGTGCTGGTGCTCTACGCCATGATCGCGCGCCAGCCGGTCGGCCAGCTCTGGCTTGCAGGCGTGTTTCCGGGCCTGCTCATGGCCGGGCTTTTCGTTCTCTACATCGCGATCCGGTGCTGGCTGCAGCCCAATCTCGGGCCTGTGCTTCCTGCCGAAGAGCGCCGCATCCCGATGTCCGAAAAGCTCAAGCTCCTATCGGCCGGCATTCTGCCCTTCATGATCTTTTTCCTGATGACCGGGCTTTTCGTCATGGGCGTTACCAGCCTTGTCGAAAGCTCTGCCATCGGCGCCGTCTCGGCGACCGCCGCCGCCGCCATCCGTGGCCGGCTCACGTTGAAGGTGATCCACGACACGGTGCGCAAGACGCTCTCCGTCTCGTGCATGTTCATGTGGATCATCCTGGCCGCACTGTGCTTCGGCGCGGTGTTTGACGGACTGGGTGCCGTCAGGGCCATCGAGGGATTCTTTCTCGATCAGCTCGGCCTGTCGCCCTGGGAAGTGCTGATCCTGATGCAGCTTTCCTATCTCATCATGGGCATGTTTCTGGACGACACGGCGATGCTGGTCATCGTCGCGCCGCTCTACGTGCCGCTTGTCAAGCTGCTCGGTTTCGACCTCATCTGGTACGGCGTGCTTTACACGATCACCTGCCAGATCGCCTACATGACCCCGCCCTTCGGCTACAATCTGTTCCTGATGCGGGCCATGGCGCCGCCGGAAATCAAGCTCGGAGACATATACCGGTCCATTGTGCCCTTCGTGGCGGTCATGGTGTTCGCGCTGATCATTGTCATGGCCTTCCCACAGATCGCGCTATGGCTCCCGGAGCATGTCTATGCGCGCTGAAAACGCACAACCAAGGAGGTGACGACCAGAACAAGCCTGCGGCAATGCCCGGCAACAACGACCGGGACAACAACCAGAGGAGTGAACGAAGATGCAAAACAGACGCGACTTTCTCAAGAAAGCGGGCATGGCATCGGCGGCAGCAGCCGGAACCACGGCCCTTGCAACGCCCTATGTTCATGCGCAAAGCCCGATCCGCTGGCGGCTGCAGACCTATGCCGGCGCTGCCCTTGCCGAACATGTCGTCAAACCGGCCATCGACGCCTTCAACAAGGCGGCCAATGGCGAGATGGAAATCGAGCTCTACTATGCCGACCAGCTCGTACCGACGGGTGAGCTTTTCCGCGCCATGCAGAATGGCACGATCGACGCCGTGCAGTCGGACGACGATTCCATGGCAGCGCCGGTCGATGTGTCGGTCTTCGGCGGCTATTTCCCCTTTGCCACGCGCTATTCGCTCGATGTGCAGGCGCTCTTCTACAAGCATGGCCTGGCCGAGATCTGGGAAGAGGCCTATGGCGAGGTCGAAGGCGTTACATGGCTTTCGGCGGGTTCATGGGACCCCTGCCACTTCAACACCAAGGAACCCATCAAGAGCCTTGAAGACCTGAAGGGCAAGCGTGTCTTCACCTTCCCGACAGCCGGCAAGTTCCTTTCCCGCTTCGGTGTCGTTCCCGTTACGCTTCCATGGGAAGACGTGGAAGTTGCCGTGCAGACGGGCGAGCTCGACGGCATCGCCTGGTCGGGTATCACCGAGGATTACACGGTGGGCTGGGCTGACGTGACGCCCTATCTGCTCACCAACAATATCTGCGGTGCCTGGGTTGGTTCCTTCTTCGCCAATTCCGACCGCTGGAACGAGGTGCCGGACCACCTGAAGCAGCTCTTCCGGCTGGCGATGGACTCCTCGCATTATTATCGCCTGCACTGGTACTGGGCCGGCGAAGCGGATCTGCGCGTCAATGGCGGCAAGATGGAACTCACCACCATCCCCGACGCCGAATGGGCGACGGTGGAAGCCGAGGCGGAAAAATTCTGGGACGAGATTGCTGCCGAAGGCGGGCGCAAGGAGCGTGTGGTGAAAATCCTGCGCGACTACCGCACGCTCATGCAGAAGGCCGGTCCTCCCTATCGCTACGGTTGATCAGAACAAAATCATGGCCCCGGCGTCATTGCCGGGGCCATATCCAAAACCACCAACAGGACGAGTTGAATGGCGGGCAAACTGACTTTGGAAAGCCTCAAGGCGGCAGCGGAGGCCGGCGAGATCGACACGGTGCTCGTCGCGCTGGTCGACATGCAGGGGCGCCTGATGGGCAAGCGGTTCCATGTGGATTTCTTCCTCGAAAGCGCATTCGAGGAAACCCATAGCTGCAACTACCTGCTCGCCACCGACATGGAGATGTTCACGGTCGAGGGTTATCGCGCGACGAGCTGGTCGGCAGGCTATGGCGACTACACGATGAAGCCAGACCTCTCGACCATGCGGCGCATTCCCTGGCTGGAAGGCACGGCGCTGGTTCTATGCGATGTGCTCGACCACCACACGCATGAAGACGTGCCCCATTCGCCACGCGCCATCCTGAAAAAGCAGGTCGCGCGGCTGGACGCCATGGGCATGAAGGCGATGATGGCCTCGGAACTGGAATTCTTCCTCTTCCGCGACACATTCGAGGAAGCCGCAGAGAAAGGCTATCGCGGGCTGGAGCGCATCAGCGCCTACAACGAGGATTACCACATCTTCCAGACCACCAAGGAAGAAGATGTGATGCGGGCGATCCGCAACGGCCTCAACGGCGCGGATGTGCCGGTGGAAAACTCCAAGGGCGAGGCGGATGCCGGTCAGGAGGAGATCAACGTCCGATACACCGACGCGCTCACCATGGCCGACCGCCACGCCATCGTGAAAAACGGCTGCAAGGAAATCGCCTGGAAGGCCGGTCGCGCCATCAGCTTCATGGCCAAATGGGACGACAAGGCAGCCGGCAATTCCTCGCACATCCATCAATCGCTCTGGACGCTCGATGGCAAGCCGCTCTTCTTCGACCCTGCGGGCGAACACGGCATGTCGGACATGATGAAACGTTATATGGCGGGCCTGCTCGCCCATGCCGGCGAAATTGCCTATTTCCTCGCGCCCTACATCAATTCCTACAAACGTTTCGCGGCCGGAACCTTCGCCCCCACCAAAGCGATCTGGTCGTTCGACAACCGCACGGCGGGCTACCGCGTCTGCGGAGAGAACACGAAAGCGGTGCGCGTGGAATGCCGGGTCGGCGGCGCCGACCTGAACCCCTATCTTGCCTTCGCGGCCCTGATCGCGGCAGGCATTGATGGCATCGAAAACAAGAGAGAGCTGGAGCCGGCCTTTGTCGGCGACGCGTATGAGGGCGAAGGCATCCGCGAGATCCCCAAAACCCTGCGCGATGCCGCCACCGCGCTCGACGGTTCAAAAATGCTGCGTGCGGCCTTTGGTGACGACGTTGTCGATCACTATGTCCATGCAGCCCGCTGGGAACAATCCGAATATGATCGCCGCGTCACCGACTGGGAGGTCAGGCGCGGTTTTGAGAGAGCATGACATGACGAAAACCCTGCAATGCATTTCCCCCATCGACGGCACGGTCTTTGCCGAGCGCCCGGTGATGGACCCCGACAAGGCGGCCAGGCTTCTCGCCAATGCCCGCCATGCTCAAAAGGCCTGGGCCGCACGTCCGCTCGATGAGCGCATCAAGCTGGTGAATGCCGGCGTTGCCCGCCTCAACGAGATGAAAGACGAAGTGGTGCCGGAGCTTGCCCACATGATGGGCCGCCCGGTGCGCTATGGCGGCGAGTTCGGCGGCATGAACGAGCGCTCCGCCTATATGGCGGAGATTGCCGAGCGTGCCCTCGCACCCATCGTTCTGGAGGATTCGGAAAGCTTCGCGCGCCGCATCGAACGCGTTCCCCACGGGCTGGTCGGCGTCATCGCGCCGTGGAACTATCCCTACATGACGGCCATGAACACCATCGTTCCCGCCCTCATTGCCGGCAATGCCGTCGCGGTCAAGCACGCCACGCAGACGCTGCTCGTGGGTGAGCGCATCGTGCGCGCCTTCCATGAAGCGGGCATTCCCGAAGAGCTGTTCGTCAATCTCTTCCTTGACCATGCCGGCACGGAAAAGCTGATCGGAAAGCGCTCCTTCGACTTCATCAATTTCACAGGATCCGTCGGCGGGGGACGCGCCATCGAGCGGGCGGCTGCCGGCACCTTCACCGGGCTCGGGCTGGAACTCGGCGGCAAGGACCCCGCCTATGTGATGGACGATGCGGATATCGACTGGGCCGTCGATGTGCTGATGGACGGCGCAATGTTCAATGCCGGCCAGTGCTGCTGCGGCATCGAACGTATCTATGTCGCGGAGAAGCATTTCGACAGTTTTGTCGAGAAGTCCGTGGACTGGGTGGGCAAGCTGAAACTCGGCAATCCGCTGGACGAGGACACCACCATCGGCCCCATGGCCAACAAGCGGTTTGCGGCCGAAGTGCGCAGCCAGACCGAAGACGCGCTGGCGCAGGGCGCAAAGGCGCTGGTCGATCCGAAAACCTTCCCGGAAGATGATGGCGGCACCTATCTCATGCCGCAGATCCTCGTGGACGTGAACCACCAGATGCGGGTGATGCGCGAGGAAAGCTTTGGCCCCGTTGTCGGCATCATGCCGGTGAAGAACGATGCCGAAGCGCTCGACCTCATGAATGATTGCGAGTTCGGCCTGACCGCCTCGCTGTGGACATCCGATCCCGAGCGCGCGGCGGCTATCGGTGCAGACATCGAAACGGGCAGCGTGTTCCTGAACCGTGCCGACTATCTCGACCCGGCCCTTTGCTGGACCGGCTGTAAGAACACCGGGCGCGGCGGCGCGCTTTCCGAAATCGGCTACCACAATCTGACCCGCCCGAAATCCTACCACATGAGAAAGAAACAGGCATGAAGCTCGAAGGAAACTGGTCCTATCCCACCGCTGTACGGTTTGGCGCCGGGCGCATCAGGGAACTGGCCGAAGCCTGCAAGGCAGCCGGCATTTCAAAGCCGCTTCTGGTGACCGACCGCGGCCTTGCCGGCATGGACATCACGAAGAATGCGCTCGACATTCTGGAGGCCGCGGGCCTTGGCCGGGCCATATTCTCAGAGGTTGACCCCAACCCCAACGACAAGAACCTCGATGCCGGTGTGAAGGTTTTCAGGGACGGCGGTCATGATGGCGTTGTTGCTTTCGGCGGCGGTTCAGGCCTCGATCTCGGCAAGCTGATCGCCTTCATGGCCGGTCAGACGCGACCGGTCTGGGATTTCGAAGACATTGGCGACTGGTGGACCCGCGCGGATGCGTCGAAAATCGCACCAAACGTGGCCGTCCCCACAACTGCCGGCACCGGCTCGGAAGTGGGGCGCGCGGGCGTTGTCACGAACTCCAAAACCCATGTCAAAAAAATCATCTTCCATCCGAAGGTGCTTCCCTCTGTGGTGATATGCGATCCGGAACTGACCGTGGGCATGCCCAAGGCGATCACCGCCGGCACCGGCATGGATGCCTTTGCGCATTGTCTGGAGGCCTATTCCTCGGCCTTCTACCACCCGATGAGCCAGGGCATCGCTCTTGAAGGGCTTCGGCTCGTGAAAGAGTACCTTCCCCGTGCCTACCATGATGGCACAGACCTCGAGGCCCGCGCGCACATGATGAGCGCCGCCGCCATGGGCGCGGTCGCGTTCCAGAAGGGCCTGGGTGCCATCCACGCACTCTCCCACCCGGTCGGGGCGCTCTACAACACCCATCACGGCACGACGAATGCAGTGGTGATGCCGGCTGTGCTGAAACTCAATCGGCCGGAGATCGAGGAACGCATAGCTGCCGCCGCAGCCTATCTGGGCATTGCGGGCGGGTTTGACGGATTCTTCGATTTCGTGATGCAGCTCCGCGAAGAACTCGGAATTCCCGACCGCCTCAGCGACATGGGCGTCGGATCAGATCGCATTGACGAGATGGTGGAGATGGCATTGGTAGATCCGAGTGGTGGAGGCAACCCGGTCAAGCTGACCGCAGCCAACACGAAGGCGCTGTTCGAAGCCTGCATCTGAGGTCTGGCGCACCCGCCCCTCATCCGCCTGCCTAGAGCTCCAGCACCACCGTTGTCACGCCGGCCTCGCCGCTGTCCTTCACCACGAAGCCAAAATCGCGGCACATGGCGAGCATTTTGGTGTTGTCGCTCAGGACAATGCCCTCGATGGCGCCAATGCCCTCTTCCCGGCCATAGTCGATGAGCTGCTTCAGCAGCGCGAAGCCAAGCCCGTGGCCCTGAAGATCGGTGCGCACAAGCAGGCCATACTCGGCGATCTCCTTGTCGGGATCAGCCGAAAGGCGGCCAATGCCCGCCATCTCGCCATCCTCTTCGCGTAGCGCGATGAAGGCCATGTCGCGCTCGTAGTCGAGCTGGGTCAGTCGTTCCAGCATTTCGTCTGGAAAGTGCTTGCGCGGGGCGAGGAAGCGGAACCGGATATCCTCCGGCGAAACGCGCGCCAGGAAATCCGGAAACAACGCCACATCCGCAGGCTTGATCGGACGCAGATGGTAGCGGTGCCCCTCCAGGTTTACATCCTTTTCCCAGCCATACGGATAAGGGCGGATGGCAAGGTCCGGGTTCGGACCCTTGCGGTGGATCTCCGCAGGCTCGATCTCGATGCGTGCATCGAGCGCCACAACACCATCGGCGTCGGCCAGCAGCGGGTTGATGTCCATGCCCTTGATGCAGGGGAAATCGACGATCATCTGCGATACGGCGTTGAGGGCGCCAGCAATCGCATCACTGTCGGCGGGCGCGCGATCGCGGTATCCAGCCAGCAGTTTTCCGATGCGGGTCGACGCCATCAGGTCGCCGGCCAGAACGTCATCGAGCGGCGGCAGCGCAATGGCCGTATCCTCCATCACCTCCACCGCCGTGCCGCCTGCTCCAAAAAGGACCACGGGACCAAAGATGGGATCCTGACTAACACCGAGGATGAGCTCATGGGCGTGTTTGCGCACCACCATGGGCTGAACGGCAAAGCCTTCAAGCCCGTCGGCCATGCCCGCATCGTCCAGCCGCTTCATGATGTTCTCGGCGGCCTTCTGCGCCGCTTCCGACGTCTTGAGGCCAAGCACCACGCCGCCGACATCCGATTTGTGCGTGATGGTTCTGGAAAGAAGTTTGACGACAACCCTTTCCGAGCTTTCGAGCAAGCGTGCAGTGGCCTCACTCACTGCTTCTGGTGTCTCGACAATCACGGTTTCAGGCACGGGAATTCCGTAAGCGGCAATGGCCGCCTTGGCTTCGGGTTCCGTCAGCATGCGACGGCCTTCGGCAGCGACCTTTTCAAGGATGGCGCGCAGGCTTTCGCGGTCTCCCTGTACATCCTCGCTGCGGCTCGAAGGCACACGGGTCAACGCCTTCTGGGCACGGGACCATTCACCCAGATAGGAAAGCGCCGCGGTGGCGCTCGACGGGGTGCTGAAGTTTGCAATGCCCGCTTCCTGCAGGATGCGACGCCCCTCCCGCGCGGTCTCCTCTCCCAGCCAGCAGGTGATGAGCGGCTTGCCGTTCACGCGCCCCTTGTCGGCATGGGCCGCAACCGCGCGGGCCGCATCGGAGGGCGAGGCAAGCCCGGTCGGGCAGTTGAACACCAGAACCGCATCGATGTCGGGATCGTCAGCCACCGCCAGAAGCGCCTCGCTATAACGCTCCGGCGGCGCATCGCCGATAATGTCGGCGGGGTTGGAATGCGACCAGTTGGGCGGCAGCGCCCGGTCCAGACGGGCGATGGTTTCGGGCGAAAATTCTGCCATCGTGCCGCCGAGATCGTTGAGCCGGTCCACGGCCAGAACACCCGCCCCGCCGCCATTGCTGACAATGCCCACATGGGCCCGCTGCAGGGGGCGGAAGCGGGCGAGCACTTCCGCGGCATCGAACAGTTCGCCAAGATCGAGCACGCGCAGAATACCGGCACGGCGCAGCGCCGCCTCCACCACCCTGTCCGCGCCCGAAAGCGCGCCGGTGTGCGTCGCTGCCGCCTGTGCGGCCTGCGCATGGCGGCCGGCCTTGATGGCGATCACCGGCTTCAGCCGCGCCGCCGCCCGGGCGGCGGTCATGAATTTGCGCGGATTGGGAATTGTTTCGAGATACATGAGAATGCCGCGCGTGCGCCCGTCGCCGGCAAGCATTTCCAGATAGTCGCCCACATCCACGTCGGCCATGTCGCCCAGCGAAACGATATGCGAGAAGCCAACGCCTTCCGCCGCTGCCCAGTCCACGAGCGACGTGGCAATCGCACCTGACTGCGAAAGCAGAGCGAGCCCGCAGGGCCTGGCCTGCATATGCGCGAAGCTGGCGTTGAAATTCATCGGCGGCACCATCAGCCCCACCGTGTTCGGACCGATGATGCGGAAAAGATAGGGCTTTGCCGCGTCGAGCATGGCCTGACGCAACCCGTTCTCCCGTGTCAGCCCGGCTGTGATGACGACAGCGGTGCGTGTTCCCTTCTCGCCAAGCTCGGAGATGATCCCCGGCACCGTTTTGGGAGGCGTGACGATGACGGCAATGTCCGGAATGCCTGGAATGTCGGCAGCGCGCTTGTAGCAGCGCCGGCCTGCCACTTCCCTGTATTTCGGATTGACGGGCCAGATCTCGCCGTCAAACCCACCATCCTGCAAATTCTGCATCACGATATGGCCGACAGCGCCGGGCCTCTTTGAAGCACCGATGACGGCAACAGAGCGTGGACGGGCGGCGAATTCAAGATTGCGGATCGTCATGAACGATGGCTCCGGTTCGCGCGAGTTGTGCGTTTCCGCATCACTATAGCGGCATGGCGCAGCAACTGCGCAACCCGCGATATGCGGTTGCCCTCAGCCTATTGAGCGCGAGGAAACTCCAGCCGTGGCACCGCCGCCACGAGCGCCCTCCCCGCCGGCGATTGCGGGCTGTCGATGATTTGCGAAGTCGGACCCGTCTCGACAATACGGCCGCTCTCCATGATAGCCACCCGGTGGGAAACAAGACGCACGACAGCGAGATCATGCGCGATGAAGAGGTAGGAGAGGCCTTCGCTTTTCTGCAAATCAGCGATGAGTTTCAGGATATCTCCACGTATCGACTGGTCGAGCGCGGAGACAGGCTCGTCGAACACGATCAGCGAGGGGCGCGCAGCCAAGGCACGCGCGATGGCGACCCGCTGGCGTTCGCCACCCGACACTTCATGGACGCCGCGCGCGGCATAGCTTGCGGGAAGCCCGACCCGCTCCAGAAGCGCGCCCACCCGCACCGGGCGCGCCGCACGATCCGCGAGACCGTGGATGCGCAGCGGGTCCGCCAGCACGCCGTCAATGGTCGCGCGCGGATTGAAGGCCGCAAGCGGATCCTGAAACACCATCTGGATTGCCCGGCGCCGCCTGCGCAGCGCCCGCCCGCGAAGCTGAAGCCAGTTTTCACCCTGAAGCCGCACCGCCCCCGCATCGGCCCGCAAAAGCCTGAGCAGCACCCGCGCGAGCGTCGACTTGCCGCTGCCGGACGCGCCCACCAGACCCAGCGTCTCGCCCGGAGCAAGCGTCAGGCTCACATCGTCAAGCGCGGTCACCCTGCGCCCCCGGCTGGTGAAGGTCTTGCAAAGGTTCTGCGCAACGAGAAGCGGCTCAGGCATCGGCCGCCCCGTCGATCAGGCGCGGTGTTGAAAAATCGATCTGCGCGGCAAGAAGGTGTTTCGTATAGGCATGCGTCGGCTTCGTCAGAACCGCCTGCGCCGCGCCTTTCTCCACCAGCTGCGCCCGCTGAAAAACGGCAATGTCGTCGGCAAAGCCGGAGGCGAGCGCAATGTCATGCGTGATGAAGATCAGCGTCATGCCCGCCTCGCGCACCAGTTCGTCGAGCAGCGCCACGATCTCGGCCTGCACCACCATATCGAGCGCGCTTGTGGGCTCGTCGGCGATCAGCAGCCCCGGCTTTGCCGCAATGGCTGCGGCAATGGCGATGCGCTGGCGCTGCCCGCCGGAAAACTGATGCGGATAGGCGCGGAGTCCGGCCTGCGGATCGGGAATGCGCACCCGCTCAAGCAGCGCCAGCGCGTACGTGTTCGCTGCGCGCCAGCCAAGCCCCAGATGACGCACCGCGCCTTCCGCCACCTGTTCGCCAATGGTCAGAACCGGGTTGAGGCTGCCACCGGGATCCTGAAACACCATGCCGATGTCGCGCCCCGCCACAGGCGGATGCGCAAGGCCCGGCCAGCCAATGCTGCCTTCAATCCGCGCCTGCGGCGGCAGCAACCCCGCGAGCGCCAGCGCCAGCGTGCTCTTGCCCGACCCGCTCTCGCCGATCACCGCCAGGCGACGGCCTTTCGCAATGTCGAGATCGACGTCCTGAAGCGCAAAGCTTCGCGCATCGTCACACCCGTAGGAAACCGAGAGCCCCCGGATTTCGGCCAGCGGCGCGCTCATCCGCGCCCCGTGCGGCCTGCCATCGCATCCGCCAGCCCCTCGCCCAGAAGATAAACGCCAAGCACCGTGGCCACGAGCCCCAGCCCCGGCACGATGGAAAGATGCGGCGCGGTGCGCAGCACATTGCGCCCCTCGGCGATCATCGAGCCCCAGGTCACCACATTGGGATCGCCAAGCCCGAGAAACGAAAGTGCGGCCTCCACCAGAATCGCCGTGGCGACGATCACCGCCGTCAGCGCCAGAACCGGCGGCAGCGCATTGGGCAGCACTTCGCGCAGCGCAATTTCTGCCGGATGCATGCCGATCACCCGCGCCGCCGCCACATAGTCGCGCTCGCGGATCGACAGGACTTCCGCCCGCACCAGTCGCGCCGGCCCGGTCCACGCGCCAAGGGCAATGGCGAGAATGATCACCGGAAGCGACGCCCCAGTGACGCTGACAAAAGCCAGCGCCAAAAGAAAGCCCGGCACGATCTGAAACGCATCGACCACCCGCATCAGCGCCTCGTCCACCAGCCCTCCGGCAAGCCCGGCAACCGTGCCGACGAGCGCCCCGGCGGTGAGCGCGACCAGCGCCGTGGCGAGCCCGACGAGAAGCGATGTCTGCGCGCCATGCATCAGGCCCGCAGCCACATCCCGCCCCAGCCGGTCCGTGCCAAGCGGAAGCGCCGGATCGGTGAAGGGTGCAGTCATCGGTCGCCCGACAATCACCAGCGGATCGCCCGGGAAGAGAAGCGGTGCTGCAAGCGCCATGGCAGCAAGCAGCACCAGAAGACAAAGCCCCGCCACCCCTTCGGGCGAGCGCAAGAGACGGCCCGCAACGCGGTTCATGACGACGCCTCCCCGCTGCCAACACGCGGGTCGAGCGCCGCATAGGCAATGTCCACCAGAAGATTGACGACGATCACGAGCACCGCGCTGACAATGATGATTCCGGTCAGAAGCGGCGCATCGCGGCCTGAAACCGCTTCATGTGCAAGCCGCCCGAAACCCGGAATGGCGAACACGCTTTCCACCACCACACTGCCGCCCAGCATGGCCGCCGCCTGCAGGCCAAGCATGGTGACCAGCGGCAGAAGCGCATTGCGCGCCACGTGGCGCAGCACGATGCGCCGCCGCGCCAGCCCCCTGGCGCGCGCAAAAAGCACGAAATCCTGCCGCCAGGCTTCCGCCATGCCGGTCCGCATCATGCGCAGGAAAAGAGCGAGGTAAATGAAGCCGAGCGCGGAAACCGGCAGCACCAGATGCCAGGCAATGTCGGCCACGCGCGCCAGCCCCGTCTTGCCGGAGGCGATGGTTTCGATGCCCGCCGTGGGAAACCAGCGCAGATCGACCGCGAACACCAGAACCAGCACAAGGCCAAGCCAGAAGCTCGGAACCGCATAGAGCGCCAGCGATCCGATGGAAAGCGCCCGGTCCGTCAGGCTGCCGGGCCGTGCGCCCGCAACAATGCCCAGAAGCGAACCAAGCGAGAAGGCAAGCGCCGTCGCCGCGCCCATGAGCCAGAGCGTGTTGGGCAAGCGCTCCGCGATGAGGTCGAGAACCGGCCGGTCGAAGGTCACCGACCAGCCGAGATCGAACCGCAGAAGCGCGCCCACATAAAGCGTCAGCCGTTTCACAAGCGACTGGTCGAGCCCATAGCTCTGGCGAAGCTCCGCAACGAGGCCCGCATCGCCGCCGCCCAGTGATAAGAGATAGGCATCCACCGCATCGCCCGGTGCTGCTTCCAGAAGCAAAAACGTGCCCACTATGACAATCAGCAGCACCGGAATGCTGCTGACGATACGCCGCCGCGTCAAAGTCAGGGCCCGGTGCATGCCAGTGCGTGTTCCTTGCGTTCTCAGGAAGCGAGTGCAGTATCAGCCCAGCTGGAAACGGGCCAGCGCGGATTGTTGCCCACATTGAGAACGGTGTCACTGGCAACCGTGGTAAAGCCCCACTCGGCCACATTGATCAGCGGCAGGTCTTCCACCACGATGCGCTGGAAATCGTTGTAGAGCGCGGTGCGTGCTTCCGTATCGATGGTCTCGGCCGCCTGATCGATGATCGTGTCGAGTTCGGCATTGGCATAGCCGCCCTGATTGGAAAACGGCACGCCATCCGGGATGCCCGACTGAACGAGGATCGTGGTCGAGATGGCCGGATCGCCGCGGAACACGGGCGAGCCAACGGCGATGTCGAAATCATGATCCGTGTAGACGGCCTTCAGATGCGCCGGCGTGTCGTTGTTCACCAGCGTCACGTCGATGCCCACCTTGCCGAGCGCCTGACGCAGATAATCGCCGAACTGGCGCGTTTCGCTGAAGAAGGGCGCCGGCAGAAGCCGCAGCGAGAAGCGCTTGCCATCCTCGCCGCGCGGATACCCCGCCTCGTCGAGAAGCGCGTTGGCCCGCTCGGTATCGAAGGAATAGGGTTTCACATCGGGATTGTAGAATTGCGGCGCGTTCTGCGGCACCGGGCCGGTGGCCGCCTGCGCATAGCCAAGAAACACCGTATCGACCACGAAATCCCGGTCGATGGCGTGCGACATGGCCTGCCGCACCTTCCGGTTGGCGAGGATCTCGTTGCGGTGATTGATCTCCACCACAAGCTGATAGGTCAGCGCCTCATAGCCTTCCGTCACCACTTTCAGCCCCGGCACGCTGGCAATGCGCTCCAGATCCACCAGCGGCACCTGCGAGAAGGCGGCAAGCTGGATTTCGCCTGCCTCCAGCGCGGAAGCCGCCGCCGCGCGGTCTGGCAGAACGCGGAAGATGATCTCGTCCAGCTTCGGCAGCCCCTCGCCCCAATAGGCGTCATTGCGGGTAAGGCGGTAATATTCGCCGGGCCTGTGCTCGGCGAATTTGAACGGCCCCGTCCCCACCGGCGCCTTGTTGGCCGGGTTGGCGGCAATGTCCGTGCCCACATAGAGGTGTTTTGGCAACACGCTCGTCACCACCGGCAGCGCATTGCGAATGAGCTGAACCGGTGTGGGCGCGGAAAAGCGGAAGATGGCGGTGTGCGCATCGGGCGTTTCCACCGTGTCGAGGTTTGCAAGCACCACGCGGCCGAGATTTTGCAGCGGCTTCCAGACCTCCATCGCGGAGAAGGCCACATCCGCAGAAGTGAACGGCTCGCCATCGTGCCAGGTCACGCCCTCGCGCAGTCTGAAGGTGATGGAAAGCCCGTCTTCGGAGCCTTCCCAGCTCGTGGCCAAGCGTGGCGCAAGCCCGCCCTCGCCATCCATCATGGCTTCCGCAAGCGGCTCGATCACCTTGCTGGCGATGAAAAACACGCCATTCGACGCGACAATTGCCGGGTTCAGCGTGCGCGGCTCGGAATCCGCCGCCACAACCAGCCGCCCGCCGCGTGGCGCATCGTCGGCCCATGCCATGTGCAGCGGCAGGCCGGAAGTCGCCAGCACACCGCCCGCGCCAAGAAGAAGATTGCGTCTCGAGATCAAAAGACCGGCCATTGGAAATCCTCGCGCCTTAAAGCCAAAGAAAGTGTAAGATCCGCCGCCGGCAGGAACAGGGCCATAACGGCGTTGCGTTGGTCCAGCCTGTTGAAGACGTCTTCCTTAGAGATAAGGCGGCGTGCAGGCGGAAACGACGATGGTGCGCCTGTCGGAGAGATTCTGGAAACGATGCGGCTGACGGCTGTCGAACAGATAGGCCTCACCAGCCTTCAGAATGCGCATTTCGTCACCCACGGTCAGCGCCAGCTCCCCCTCCACCACATAGCCGCCCTCGCTCGAGGCATGCTGGAGCATGGTCTCGCCCGTGTCCGCCCCAGGCTCATAGACCTCGTGCAGGATCTGGAGATTGTGCAGCCGCGCATCGCCGATCTGCCGCAGGACAAGAAGCCCGCTCTCAGGCGCTTTTGCATTGATCGCCACCCGCGACGTGAGGTCGATCAGATCATCCCTGCCAAAAAACGGACCGGGATTGTCCTCCCGCTCGGGCTCGAAGAAATCCGCCATGCTGACGCCCATCCCTCCAAGCACCTTGCGCAGGGTCGAAATGGAGGGGCTGATCTTGTTCTTCTCGATGTTGGAAATCTGTGCATGAGGAACACCGGCCTGTTCGGCAAGCT
Organism: Nitratireductor sp. ATLC21; assembly: GCF_057196525.1. Lineage (NCBI taxonomy): Bacteria > Pseudomonadati > Pseudomonadota > Alphaproteobacteria > Hyphomicrobiales > Phyllobacteriaceae > Nitratireductor > Nitratireductor sp. ATLC21. Next base: position 1,495,261 of record NZ_JBXUOU010000001.1, read on the forward strand.
GGCGTTGCGAAAGATTGCCTGCGGTGCGCATGGCCCTGAGGCGCGATCCGATGTCGAAATCGTCCATATGTCCTTCGCTCGTTTCGTCTTGCGCGAACCTGATCATGTTTTGCGCAGCGCAATATATCGTTCAAGATATTGCCCTTGAAATCAATATACAACGCAAAAACATCGGAAATTCTTCGAATTTGGAGCCCGGGCTTTTAAATGACGCTCAAAATATTGAACGCATAATTGCCTGGTCGAAAAATGAGTGCTACCGCTAGAGGACATGGGAAGAGATCCGGAAACCGGATCATCCAACAACGATAACCGCATTCACACGCAGGACAAGCTGATGACCGACAAGCCCAATTCCCCAGAAGCGCGCGATATCGCCTATCACCTGCACCCCTACACGAATGCGAAAAAACACCTTGAAGCCGGGCCGCTGATCATCGATCGCGGTGAAGGCGTGTTTGTCTACGACAACAATGGCAAGCAGTATATCGAGGCGATGGCCGGCCTTTGGAGCGTCGGCGTCGGCTTTAATGAAAAGCGCCTTGTGAAGGCGGCGACGGAGCAGATGGAGAAGCTGCCCTACTATCACACCTTCACGCACAAATCGCACGGACCGGTGATCGAGCTTTCCGAAAAGCTGATCGGCATGGCCCCGGTGCCGATGAGCAAGGCGTTCTTCACCAATTCCGGCTCGGAAGCCATCGACACGGCGCTGAAGCTGATCTGGTACCGCTCCAACGCGCTCGGAAAGCCGGAAAAGAAGAAGATCATCGTCCGCAACCGCGCCTATCACGGCGTGACCATCGCCGGCGCATGCCTCACCAGCCTGCCGGCAAACCACAAATCCTTCGATCTGATCGTGCCGAACGTGCTGCGCATGACCGCGCCGCATCACTGGCGTGAAGCAATGCCGGGCGAAAGCGAGGAAGATTTCGCAACCCGCCTTGCAAAGGAACTGGAAGACACGATCCTGGCTGAAGGCCCGGAAACGATTGCCGCCTTCTTCGGCGAGCCGGTGCAGGGCGCCGGCGGCGTGGTCGTCCCGCCGGCCACCTACTGGGAAAAGGTGCAAGCCGTCCTGAGCAAATACGACATATTGCTGGTCGCAGACGAAGTGATTTGCGGCTTTGGCCGCACAGGCACCATGTTCGGCTCCACCACCTACGACATCAAGCCGGACATCATGGTCATGTCCAAGCAGCTTTCGTCGTCCTACCTGCCGGCCTCGGCCCTGATGATCAACGACCGGGTGTTCGAGCCGATCATGGAAGAAAGTGGCCGCATCGGCACGCTCGGTCATGGCTATACGGCAAGCGGCCATCCGGTTGTCGCAGCCGTTGCGCTTGAAAACCTCAAGATCATCGAGGAGCGCGATCTGGTGGGCAATGCCGCACGCATGGGCAAACGCCTGCGCAACGGGCTTGCCGCGCTGGCCGATCATCCGCTGGTTGGCGAAGTGCGCGGTGTCGGTCTCATCGCCGCCGTCGAGCTCGTTACAGACAAGGAGAACAAGACAGCGCTCGAAACGCCCGGCGCGCTTGGCGCACTGGTCAACGCGCATCTTCAGGAGGCCGGCCTCATCAGCCGCGCCATGGTCGACGCGATGGCGTTCTGCCCGCCCCTAATCATTTCAGAGGGTGAAGTCGACGACCTGCTCGCCCGTTTCAAGACCGGCCTCGACAAGGCGCTCGCCGAACTGCCCAGGGACGCACTGTCGGCCTAAGCACCGGAGCTTACCAGAAACCCTTGCCCGGCCTTCGCCGGGCATCAGATCAAAGCACCGTATCCAACACCCGGATACGGTGCGTTCTCGCGCCGTCAAAATCAATTATGTCATTTCGTTATAATTGAGTCTGAAATTGCGATAGGACAGCGCTTTTCTTGCGCTATAGGGTCGTGGAAAGCGTTCCCTATTGAGGTCCCACAGTGACAGATCAAGCTCAGGAGACGCGGGAGGGTACAGATGTATCGTTGTCCGCGCCCCAAGGAAGTACTGAAAAATCAAATCATATCAAATTCTTGATATGGGGCATCGTGGTGGCAGTGATTGTTGCCATCTTTTTGCCGGCTCCACTCTTCGCCAGCAATCTGTCATTTCTGTTTTATATGATGCTGTGGCTGACCATGGCGACGTCGTTCAACTTCGTCGCAGGCATGGCTGGGTATATGCCTTTTGGTTATGTGGCGTTCTATGGCGTTGGCGCTTACGCCACCGGCGTTCTCTACAAGACGTTCGGGCTGCCCATACCCGTAGCCCTTGCAGGTGCTGCCGTTGCCGGCATTGTTATCGGTCTCCTGGTCGCGCCCACACTGCGGCTCAAGGGCGTTTATTTCGGCATTGTCAGCCTTGCACTGGCCATGGCGATGAAGCTTGTGATCTCACTCATGCCAAGTGAGATTACAGGCGGCAGCCTCGGTCTCATTCTGTCCGCGGCAAACAATCCGGTGGCAGCCTACTACGCCATGTTCATCGTGTTGATGGGCGCGCTTGCGGCAGGCACATGGCTATCCATGTCGCGTCTCGGTACGGCGCTTCGCGCCATCCGTGATGACAGCGAGGCGGCCGAGGTGGTTGGCGTCAACGTGGTGGCCACCCGGCTGAAGGCCTGGATCATGGCCACCATGTTTCCCGCCCTCGTGGGCGGCGTGGAAGCTTGGTACACCAACGCTATCGACCTCGATTCCTCCTTCAATCTTCTCGTCACTGCCAAGAGCATCGTTTACGCCATGGCCGGTGGACTTGGCTTCCTTGTCGGCCCGATCATCGGCGCTTCGGCTCTCTATGGCATCGACCAGCTGATCTGGCGGCATTTCCCGACCCTCAACCTGCTCATTCTCGGCGTGGTCATCATAGCACTGATGCTGCTCCTGCCGCGGGGCATTGTCGGGGCCTTCGCCCAGCGCTTCTCGCGCTTCCGGCGCTTCATTCCGTAAGACCCACAGGATTGAAACAAAGATGAACGAACTTCTGCTTCAAGGCCTGGTCAACGGCATCGTCGTCGGGCTGATCTACGCGCTGATCGGCGTCAGCCTCAACGTGATCTTCGGCGTCCTGCGCGTCGTCAACTTCGCTCATGGCGAATTCATCGTGCTGGGGGCCTATGGCGCCTATTTTGCCCAGGCCTGGCTTGGCCTGTCCCCCCTGCTTGCCCTGCCGCTGATCTTCATCGTCTTCGGTTTGATGGGCTATGGGCTCTACTTCGTGCTGGTGAAGCGTCTTGCGCGCTCCAACGATCCCGAGCACGCCTCGCTTCTGGTCATGTTCGGCCTGTCGCTCGTGCTGGGCGCGCTGATGCTGCTCGCCTTCGAGGCGGATGCACGCTCGCTCAACTTCACGCTCGACCCGCCCTTCCTGATGTTCGGCAACATCATCCTGCCGACCACCAAGCTGCTTGGCCTTGCGGTTGCGGTCGTGGTCACCGGAGCGCTGGCGTTCTTCCTCTACCGCACGCTGCCGGGCAAGGCGCTGCGCGCCATCATCATGAACCGTGACGCGATCCAGATCGTCGGCGTGGACCTGAACCACCTCTCGGCCCTGACCTTCGGTCTCGGCCTTGGCCTGGCGGGCATCACCGGCATCCTCGTGTCGATGATCTTCCCCTCCTTCTCCCCCTTCATCGGCCAGGACTACACCCTGATCGGCTTCATCGTGATCGTTCTGGGCGGCCTCGGCCATCCGATCGGCGCAGTCGCCGGCGGCATCCTGTTCGGCCTCGCCGAGCAGACGGCCATGGTGTTCTTCAGCGGAACCGTGGCGATGCTCCTCGGCTTCGTGCTCCTGATCGCCGTCATTCTCATTCGCCCCGCCGGCCTCTTCGGCGTGCAGAACTCGCGGTGACGTCATGCTGAAAGTCGAAAACCTCGTAAAGAAATTCGGTGGCGTCACAGCGCTCGACGGCATCAGCCTGACCCTCCCCGACCGGTCGATCCTCGGCGTTCTGGGCATGAACGGCTCCGGCAAGACAACGATGCTCAACTGCATCAACGGTCTTTATGACGCCACATCCGGGAAGATCACGCTGGACGGTGTGAGCCTCATCGGCAAAGCCCCTCATGCGGTCTTTTCCGAGGGCGTTGGCCGCACCTTTCAGGTGCCACGGATCTTCCCTCAAATGTCGCTCCTGGAAAACCTCTCGGTCGCGCTCCTCAACAAAGGGATGAGCAACGCCGAGATCGCCGAGGTCAGCGCCTACTGGCTCAAGAAAGTGGAGCTCTACCGGCTGCGTCACAATTATGCGGAAGAGCTTTCCGGCGGCCAGCAGAAGCTTCTGGAACTCGCCCGCATCATGGTGGCCAATCCGAAGCTGGTGCTGCTCGACGAACCCTTCGCCGGCGTCAATCCGAGCCTCGCGCTGCTCCTCATCAACATTATCCGCGAAATGCCGCAGGAGGTGGGCTGCTCGGTGCTGCTCGTCAGCCACGATCTCACATCCGTCTACGAACTGTCTGACAACATTCTGGTCATGCACGAAGGCCATGTCCTCGCTGAGGGCAATGCCGAAGCGATCCAGAAGAACCCGGACGTCATCGAAGCCTATCTGGGAGCCTGACCATGCATGGCGTTGAACTGAGCATGGAGAACATCTCCGTCGCCTATAACGGAGACATCACGGTTCTCAAGGACGTGGCGCTGCGGGCCAAACCCGGAGAGGTCACCGGCATTATCGGGCCGAACGGGGCCGGCAAGTCGACCGTTCTGAAGACGATTTTCGGCCTTCTCTCCACCAAATCCGGCACGATCAGCATGGGCGGTCGCGACATTACCAGTCTCAAGGCGTTCCAGCGCGCGCTCGAGGGCGTGTCCTTTGTGCCGCAGAACCGCAGCGCCTTTGCCGGTCTGTCGGTCTACGACAATCTACTTCTCGGATGCTGGCCCTTCCGGAAGGACAAGGCCCGCATCGACCGCGCCATCGAGGGCATTTTCGAGCGGTTCCCGATCCTCAAGGAAAAGCGCTCCAGCCTGGCCGGTTCCATGAGCGGTGGCCAGCAGCGCTTTCTGGAAATCGCGCGTGCGCTCGTCACCGAGCCAAAGGTGATCCTGCTCGATGAGCCCACGGCCATGATCGCGCCGAAGATTTCCAAGGACATCTACGCGCTCACCCGCGATCTCGCAGACCAGGGGGCAACCATCATCCTCGTCGATCAGAACGTGCGGCAATGCGCAACCATTTCGGACAAGCTCTACATCCTGGAGCTTGGCCGCAACAAGGCGGAGGGGAGCCGGGAGGATTTTGCCACCGACGGACAGCTCAAGGAGATGGTCGCCGAGTGGATGAACTACAAGATCGACGTGTGAGGCGTCGTCTTTCCAATAGCAACAAAAGGGGAATGCCCATGTGGACCATAATCAAACGTACCTTCATGGCCGGCACGCTGCTTGCCGGCCTTGCACTGCCGGTGGCCGGCCAGGCGCAGGAAAAGATCAAGATCGGCATGACGGTTTCGTCGTCCGGAAACTTCGCCCTCGCATCGCAATCGGGCGTGCGTGGCGTGGAAATCTGGGTCGATGAAGTCAACGCCAATGGCGGCCTGGAAGTGAATGGCGAGAAGCGTCTCATCGAACTCGTGAAGCGCGACGATCGCTCCGACAAACAGATGGTTGCCCGCGTTTACGAAGATCTCATCGCCAATGAGGGCGTCGACCTTCTGATGGCGCCTTTCGGCTCCACCCTGACGGCCGCCGCCGCCACCGTGACCGAGCGGCTCGACAAGTTCATGGTCATCTGGTCCGCCGCCTCCGATGCACTTTACAACCAGGGCTTCAAGAACATCGTGTCGGCAACCCAGATGCCGGTCTCGCGCATGCCGTCGGCCGGTCTCGAGGCCGCCGCAGCGCTGGGCGGCAAGAAGGTTGCCATTGTGAATGTGGATGAGCCCTTCCCCGCCGGCCTTGCCGACGGTGCCGAAGCCATCGCCGAGAAGCTCGGCATGGAAGTGGTCCTGAAGGAGGATTATCCGAAGGGCACGAAGGATTTCAGCCTGCTTCTGCAGAAGGCACGTGCCGCCGGAGCAGACGTGTTCTTCCCGACCAGCTATGAGGGCGATCTCATCTCGATGGTGCGGCAGATGCGCCAGATGAATGTGAACTTCCCGTTCTCGTTCATGGTCTACGCCTCGACGCCGCAGTTCATCGAGATCGGCGACGATGCGCAGTACATCTACAGCCACACCAACTTCCACCCCACCATCAACTGGGAAGTGGATGCAGGGCTTGATCGTGAGGGTTTCCTCGCCGCATACGAAAAGCTCTTCCCGGACGTTTCCTATGAGCCCGACTTCCAGACCGTTCTCGCCTATGGCGCCGGCGTCATCGCTGGAGAAATCATCGAGAACGCGGAAAGCCTGAACGCTGCCGACCTCAAGAAGGCGGCCATGGAACTCAGCGACAATCTGACGGTTCTCGCCGGTCCCTACGCGATCGACGAAACCGGCAAGCAGCTCAAAATGCCTTTCCCGGTGGTGCAGTTGCAGCCGGGCAAGGGGCTCGTGACCGTGTGGCCTAAAGAAGTCGCCGTTGCCGAGCCCATCTACCCGATCCCTGGTTGGGATCAACGCGACTAGATCGCCCTGCGTCCGTCCGGACACACAAAGGACGATCTGGATTAACTATGGAGCATCGGAATGCCGGAAAACCGGATTCCAGTTTTCACACCGATGCTCTAGCCACTTGGCGCCCGGCTTTCGAAACGTCTCCCTCGAGGTCGGGCGCATTTTCCAAGAAAAGAACATCATGGATCCGTCATTCGCGTCCCTTGCAGACCTTTCAAAAGCGTTGAGCGAAGGCTCGCTCACCTCCACCACGATCACCCGGCATTTTCTGGAGCGCATAGCCCGGCACGACAAGGCCCTCGGCGCCTTTGTGCATGTGGATGCCGATCGGGCGCTATCCATGGCGGAGGGGCTGGACAGGCTGCGCGCGTCTGGTGTGGTCTACGGCCCCCTTCACGGCCTACCCATCGCCGTGAAAGATCTCATCGACTGGCAGGATGAAATCTGCACGGTGGGCAGCAAGGCCTGGAAGGACCGACGCTCCACCGGCGACGCCATCGTCATGCGCAGGCTGCTCGCCGCCGGCATGATCCCCATCGGGCGCACAGCCATGGTGGAGTTCGCCTTCGGCGGCTGGGGCACCAATCCGCTTTGCGGCACGCCACGCAACCCGTGGGACATGAAGACACACCGTATTCCCGGCGGCTCCTCCAGCGGCTCCGGTGTGGCGGTGGCGGCCGGGCTTGCCCCCGCCGCCCTTGGCAGCGATACGGGCGGGTCCGTGCGCATCCCCGCCGCCCTCAACGGGCTTGTTGGCCTGAAACCGACCTTTGGGCGCATCAGCCTCAAGGGGTGTTTCCCGCTCTCAGCCACGCTCGATTCCATCGGTCCGATGACGCGCACCATCGAGGATGCGGCTCTATTGTTTGAAGCACTTTCCGGAACCGAATCTGAGGACCCGGCCACCCGCCTCGCACCACCGCTCATCTCCGGCGCATGGAAGGAAATGCGCGCCCAGGGCATGCAGGTTGCCGTCATGCGCGAGGAGGATTTTCCGCTTGCGCTCGATGCCGAAAGCCAGGCCGCCTATGACCGTGCAAAGGAAGCGCTGGCAGGGCTAGGCGTCAAGCTCGTCCCCGCCGATCTGCCCTTTTCCTTCAACGATATGACCGAACGCAACGGGCGGATCATCGCGGCGGAATCCTACGCGGTTCACCGTGAGTACATCCATGACGAAAGCGTCCCGATCGGGCCCTATGTCCGGCAGCGTGTGCTTGCCGGCGCAGCCATCAGCGCCAATGATTACATCGAGACCCTCGCTGATCACCGGCGCATGAAAGCGGTCTATGCCGAATTCATGAAGCCGTTCGACGCTCTGCTCACGCCGTCGCTCCCCTTCCCCGCGATACCGTTAGCGGAGGTGGACGAGGCCACGGTACCGCTCGCAGCCTATGGCCGGCCCGCGAACTACGTGGGAGCTTGTGGTCTCGCCCTTCCTGCAGGTTTCACCACAGATGGTCTGCCCCTTTCCGTGCAGCTCATGGGACGCGCCTTTGGCGAGGAACAATTGCTCGCAATGGGCACAGCTCTCGAAAAGAGCCTCTCGACCACAAACCGGCAGCCCGACCTCTCGGCTGCCTAGGCAACAACAATCGGCAAGGAGTTCCCGATGACGCAAACCACATGCGACACGCTTTTGAAAAACGCCTTGCTGTTCGATGGCCTGGGGGGGCCACCGACCCGCGGCGGTGTGGCACTCTGCAATGGCCGCATCGCCGCGGTCGGTGACGTTTCCGGCTGGAGTGGCAGCCAAACCATTGACCTTGACGGTCTCAGCCTTGCCCCCGGGTTTATCGACGTTCACACGCATGACGATCTTGCAGTGCTGAACGACAGCGCGATGGAACCCAAGATCACACAAGGCGTGACCAGTGTGATCGTCGGCAACTGCGGCATCAGCCTCGCGCCCTATGAAAAGCCTGCCGAACTGGTGCCGCCGCTTGGCCTTCTCGGCACAGCGGAAGACTACCGTTTTGGTTCCTTCGCTGCTTATCGCAGTGCGGTCGACGCAGCCAATGTCGCAGTCAACGTTGCCGCTCTTGCCGGTCATGGCACGCTTCGCGCCATGACGCTCGAAGATACCGGAAAACCCGCCTCAGAAGGCCAGATCGCCATCATGCGCGTACTTCTGGAAGAGGCACTGGAGGCGGGCGTTCTGGGTTTGAGCACGGGCCTTGCCTATCCCGTTGCACGGCACGCGCCCACCGAGGAGGTGGTAGCCCTCTCCCGAACCCTCGCGGCGTTCCCAGGAGCACTTTATGTCACGCATATGCGGGACGAGCGCGACGGGGTCGAGGAGGCCGTCGGAGAAACCCTTGCCATTGGCCAAGCCGCCGGCGTTCCGGTCGTCATTTCACATCACAAATGCATCGGTCGCCAGAATTATGGCCGGTCAGTCAAGACACTGGCAATGATCGACAAGGCACTGCAACAGCAAGATATCGCGATGGATGTCTATCCTTACGAAGCCAGTTCCACGGTGCTTCTGCCAGAGTTGACCCGCCATGCAGAACGCATTTTGGTTATCGATTCAGGGAGCCATCCCGAATGCAATGGGATGGAGCTCTCCAAAGTCGCCGAGAAGATGGGCTGCGATCAGGAGGAGGCTGCCCGTAGGCTCGCCCCTGCGCGCGGCATCTATTTCCAGATGTCGCCTGAAGATATCAACCGCATCATGCAGCACCCGCGCACAATGATCGGCTCTGACGGCATTCCCGGCCCGCAAGCTCACCCGCGCCTCTGGGGGACATTTCCGCGTGTTCTTGGCCGATATGTACGCGAGGATGGCGTGTTGCCGCTTGAAGAAGCGATCCGCAAAATGACGTCTCTGCCCGCCCAGATTTTTGGCTTCGCCCGTCGCGGGAGGCTGCAGGAGGGGTTTTACGCCGATCTCGTCGCCTTCAATGCCGACACCGTCCTCGATCTGGCAGATTATGACACGCCTGACCGCGCTTCCGCCGGTATAGAGCATGTCTTTGTCAACGGAGTGGCGGTGCTTGCCAATGGTGAAGTGACCGGCGCTCGCGGCGGTCAGTTCGTGGCGCGCGGAGAGACCTGAGCCGCCTTACCTGTTCAGGTCTCCCGATGAAGTTCCTGACAGGCCAGTTTCAGGATCTTGATGAACATTTCCTCAGCATTGGACACGGCGCGATTTTCCGACGTCAAGGCGGTAATCGTGAATTTCAGGTCCGGCTTGAGCGGCCGCAGCCGCACACCTCTCGTGAAACGCGCGGAGAACTCGTCCACAATGGCACAGCCGACGCCTTCACTCACACAAGCTGCAGCTACGGAATAGGTATGGACAGATATGCGCGGTTCGTAGGGAACACCTTCCGCATCGAATGCAGACTTTAGAAAGGTGCCGACAGGCGATTCCTTCTCCAGCCCCACAAAGGTCTGCATGTCGATTTCCCCCAATGAGACGGGTGTCGCCGCTGCGGGAACTGCAGGATCGTCAGTCTCAAGATAGGTGAGGCTCATCGTGCCCACCGGGATGGAATTGATGCCTGGCGTCTCCATGATATTGAAAGCCACGGCAAGGTCGAGATCGAGCGCGCGCAGGCGTCTGACCAAGACATCATAATGATGGGTGAAGAGCTCGACCTTGAACCCCTCCCAATGCTTGGGAAGATGCGAAACGACCCTCGGAGCAAGCCCCACGCCCAGACTGGGAAGAAAACCAACGCGCAGAACATCGTCCGGATTACGACCCAGATTGCGCGCGAGCGTGCGAAACCGTTCCAGAGCACCGTGCACATCCACGGCTTCCGAGAAGAGCAGCTCCGCCTCTCGGGTCGGCACAAGGCGCTGCTTCACCCGATCGAACAATTTGAAGCCAAGGAGAGATTCTGCGTGTTTTAGTGTGCGGCTCAATGCCGGCTGTGACACGTTGAGGCGCTCTGCTGCCGCATTGATGGAGCCGGCAAGTCGGATGGCGTGAAAAACCTCTATATGACGAAGATTCATTAAGCCCGGTGTTGTTGTTCGTGTTCCCGTTTGCAGTCTTCTGGCTGCCTTGCTTGTGATGATACACGGTCGGTGTTCCGCCTTGCACAAAAACTTTTTGAGGCAAAAGACTTCGTAAACAACTTTAGGTCACAGACTGTGTCCCGAGTACACAATGTTCAACCGGGGCGCGAATTGTCGTGTTTTTTCCATGAGTGATATTCGCCCATTGGAACAGGACGACATTCCTGCGGTGTCTGAGATGCTTCAGCGCATATTGCGCAACAGGCGTGCCCCCGCTCCACAGGGCATGCGCGACTATCTTCGAGAGCTGTTTCTCGATCCCCCATGCCGGGCCGACGGAATCCATTCATTGGTCCATCTCCGTGAGGATGGAAAGGTCAACGGCTTCATGGGCGTGCTTCCCATGCGGTTCACCTATCGGGGAAAGACACTCAGAAGCGCTATAGGCGGAAGCTTCATGGTCGACCGACACGAAGACGACCCCTATGCCGGCGCACGCCTCCTTCGGGCCTTCCAGTCGGGCCCACAGGACCTTTCTCTCACGGAAACCGCCAATGATGTCTCGACCGCGATGTGGCGCCGGCTGCGCGGAACGATCCTGACCGAATATAGCTTGGAATGGCTGCGCATCCTTCGCCCGGCCGGCTTCATGGCCGCCATAGCGGCGAACGCTTTCGCTCCGGCCGCCCTTGCGCGCCCATTGGCCCGCCCTTTTGACGCCCTGTTGCGCCGCAGAGGCTCTCCACCACAATGGACGCATGTGGCCGATGGCGAATTTGCGCAAACTGCTCTGGTAAGCGAAGACACCGACATCGCGGAGACTGTGTCGCTGATCCGGACATTCGCTACCACTTTCGCCCTTCATCCCGAATGGTCGCAAAGCGAGCTGGAACGGATGGTCGTTGAAGCACAACGCAAAGCCAATTACGGCACGATGGTGCGTCGCAAGGTGCTCTCCCGCGGCGGCAAAACCGTCGGGTTCTTTGTGTATTACGGAAACAAAGGCGGCATCGGTCGTGTCATTCAGGTCCTGTCATTGCCGGGACACGAAGGCTCCGTGCTCGACACGCTGCTGGACGACGCCACCAAACGCGGTCTGGTCGCTATGCGCGGTCGCGGTCAACCTGCACTCGTAAACGCCATGCTCGGCCGTCGCTTTGCGTTTGTTCATGCTTCCTCCAGTATTGTTCATGCAAAGGACAGGACGCTTCTCGAGCCGTTTGTCACCGGACAAGCTTTTCTCAACGGCTTTGCGGGAGAATCCTGGACCCGGCTCCTCGGGGATCGCTTCGACTGAAGCACATCCAGGAATTGGAGACTGGGCAGTTGAGTCTTCGGGGGTAAAGACATCGATGTGCGGAATCGCAGGATATTGCGGCGCGGGCCTTCCTCCTCGGGAAGCCAGGATGCTCCTGACGGCCATGTCTGCTGCCATTGCTCACCGCGGCCCCGATGAAGCTGGCATTCACATTGCTGACCGTGCCGGCATGGCCCATCGCCGTCTCGCGATCATCGCTCTCGCCGATGGTCAGCAGCCCATGGCAAGCGCCGACGGACGACTGCACATCACCTACAATGGCGAAATCTTCAATTACCTCGAACTGCGACAGGATCTGGAAAGTCGCGGGCACCATTTTCGCACCAAAAGCGACACCGAGGTGGTTCTCCACCTTTACAGCGACCTCGGGCCAGCTTGCGTAGAAAAGCTGAACGGCGATTTCGCTTTTGCAATCCACGACACCCAGAACGAGCGGCTTTTTCTAGCACGCGATCGCTTCGGTGTGCGCCCCCTGTTTTACACATGGCATCGCGGGTGCTTCTACTTCGCCTCTGAAATCAAGGCACTCTTGGCCGTGCCCGGTATCGAAGCGCACCTCGACCCTCTGGCACTCGACCAGATTTTTACGCTTTGGGCCCCCATTCCGCCACGCACGGCATTCGAGGGAATTTGCGAACTGCCCCCTGCGCACCGGATGATCGTGGATAACGGTGCAGCGCGGATTCAGCGCTACTGGGACCTGGATTTCTCCGATATCCATCACGATCGTTCCGAAGATCGGATGAGAGAAGAAACACGCGCGCTGTTGGAAGACGCCACACGCATACGTCTGCGCGCCGACGTGCAAGTCGGGACCTATCTTTCAGGGGGACTTGATTCATCCCTCATAGCTGCCCTCGCCAAACGCATGGCACCGGCCGGTCTATCAAGCTTCGCCGTAACGTTTTCCGACCCCGCTTTCGATGAAAGCGGTTTTCAAAACGAGATGGCGGATGTCCTGGGAACCGCTCACCATACGGTGGACTGCAACACTGATGAGATCGCCTCTGTCTTTCCGCAAGTCATCCGGCACGCCGAACTGCCGATCCTGCGAACCGGCCCCGCCCCCCTCTACCGGCTCTCCTCTCTTGTGCGATCAAAGGGGATCAAAGCGGTCCTTTCCGGCGAAGGTGCCGACGAGATCTTTGCCGGATATGACATTTTCAAGGAAGCGCGCATCCGCCGTTTTTGTGCACGGCAGCCCGGCTCGCAGCTGCGCCCGCATCTGTTTCGCCGCATCTACCCTTATCTCGCCAATCTGAAACGCCAGACGCCGGACTATCTGGCGGCCTATTTCGGCATCACCACGGATTGCCTTGATGATCCGCTCTATTCCCACCGGCCACGCTTGCGGAGCACCGCGGGCACGAAGCTTTTTTTCTCGGAAGCCATAAAGAAAAAGCTGGGCGACTACAGCGCCGCCGATGAGCTTGCATCCACGCTGCCAGAGGCGTTTCGCGAATGGCACTCATTGCACCAAGCACAGTATCTAGAGACCCGTTTTCTTCTGCCTGGCTATATTCTTTCCAGCCAGGGCGACCGCATGGCCATGGCGCATGGCATCGAGACGCGTTTCCCCTTTCTCGACCACCGGCTGGTGGAACAAGCTGCACGCGTTCCGGCAGACATCAAGCTCCGGGGACTTCGGGAAAAACATCTTCTCCGGGAGGCCATGCGCGGCACGATACCCGAACGGATCGCCGAGCGGCCGAAGCAGCCTTACCGCGCGCCGGAAGCCAATGCCTTCACGGCGAAGGCACCCGATTACGTCAAAGCCGCATTCGAAAAAACAGCCCTGGAAGAAACCGGCGTCTTCGACGTTGAAAAATCGACCAGATTGTTTAAAAAAAGCCGGCTAAGTAATTTCACCGGTTTTCGTGACAACGCCGCTTTTGTCGGCATCCTCTCAACGCAGCTTTGGTCCCAGCATTTCGCCAGGCAGTTTCGCAGAACGGACGAGACCCTGGCGGTTCCTGTCTGACCGTGAAAGGAAGCACCATGCCACAGCAGATCAACGCCGATATTCGCGCATTCATCGTCGAAAACTTTCTGTTTGGCGATGAGAGCGAGATTCCCGACGACGATGCGTCTCTCATCGAGAACGATATTGTTGATTCCACCGGCATTCTGGAGATGGTGTCTTTTCTGGAAGAGCATTTCTCGGTTGAGGTGGCAGATCCGGAAATCGTGCCCGAGAACTTTGACACGATTGCCCGCCTGACCGCATTTGTCGCCGGGAAGAGCAAGGCGAAAGCCGCCGCGAGCACCTAGGTCGGGAGGCACTCCAATGCGCGTCGAGGCTTTCCTGCGGGCCCGGGCAGCCATTGCCCCTTCTGCCACGGCTCTTGTAGCAGGGTCTGAGCGGTTAAGTTTCGCCGATCTCGATCATCTGTCCGAGCGCATGGCGGGTGCCTTAGGCCTTCATGCGGTAGAACCAGGGGACCGGATCGTCCTTTTCATGGACAATCTCTCCGAGATGGCCGTCGCCATCTTCGCGGGTTTAAAGGCAGGCGCAGTTGTTGTTCCTGTTAATCCCGGAGTGAGGGCGCAGGGCCTCGCCCACGTTTTAAGTCACTGCCTGCCCAAGGTCCTGGTATGCGAAGCCAGGCACGTCAAGTTCTGTGATGAGGCGACTGTGGCAGCGGGCCACAAACCCCTCTCAATCATAGCGCGGTCGGGCGCTTTGGTTCCGCACGACGCCGTTGCGTTCGAGACTTGCCTCGAATTGGAAGCGCCATTACCCGTCGGTCAGGAGAATGACCACGACCTCGCCTTTCTGATCTACACCTCCGGCTCATCCGGCATGCCTAAAGGCGTCATGATGAGCCACCGCAATGTCGACGCGGCATCAGAAATCATCGCCGGCTACCTGGGCAACCGCGATCACGATGTGGTGCTATCGGCGCTGCCACTGTCTTTCACCTACGGGCTCTATCAGCTCCTCGTCGCGATACGCAGTGGCGCGACGCTCGTTCTGGAAAAGAGCTTCGCCTATCCTCATGCAATCCTCGAAAAGGCGTGTGTCGAGGGTGTCACCGGTTTTCCTCTGGTGCCCACCATGGCGGCTATGCTTGCCGTGCTCAAGGGAGTGGGTCCCGAGCGTCTGCCGGCACTGCGCTACATGACCAATGCTGCGGCGCATCTGCCGCCCGCCCATATCGAAGCACTCCGCGCTCTCTTCCCCGCTGCGCGCCTTTACTCCATGTACGGGCTCACGGAATGCGCGAGAGCAACGTTTCTCGACCCGGAGCAGCTCGACCGACGTCCTACATCCGTTGGCAAGGCTCTCCCGCGCACAGAGGCCCTTGTCGTGGATGAAAACGGAAATGAGGCCGCGCCAAACATTCCCGGCGAACTGATCATCCGCGGGCCTCATGTCATGCAAGGCTATTGGAACGATCCAAACGCAACCGCCCGCGCTCTGCGCGCTGGACCGGGCGGCAAAGGCAAGTTTCTTTACACGGGCGATCTGTTCAAACGCGACCCGGAAGGGTTCCTCTATTTCATCGGCCGCAAAGACGAAGTGGTTAAGATCCGTGGGGAGAAAGTATCGCCGAGGCAGGTGGATGCCGTGCTTTCGGCCTGCCCCGGCGTTCGCGAGGCCATCGCCTTCACCACGCCCGACCCGGTCTCCGGCCACCGGCTGAACGCCCTCGTGGTGCCTGCTTCCCCCGATTTGACCAAGCAGGAGCTTGCCCGCTTCTGCAAGCAGCGATTACCGGACGTGATGGTGCCGAAATCATTCATTTTTCAGGCGGAGTTGCCAAAGACGGCGAATGGAAAGATCAGCCGCCGCCTTGCCGCCATGGAGGCCATGAGAATCACATGAACATCTGCTTCTCCACAGACACCCTGAAAATCGACGTCGTTGCCGAAACCGACCGCATCATCACGGCTTTGCGTACACAGCTCCGAACGAACCTGCGCAAACGCGGTTTAGTGCTCGGCCTGTCGGGCGGCATCGATTCCAGCGTCTGCGCAGCCCTTGCAGCCCGTGCGTTGGGGCCGGAACGCGTCTTTTGCCTGTTCATGCCGGAATATGACTCGGATCCGGAAAGCCTCCGGTTGGGACAGGAAGTGGCCAGCACTTTCAGGCTGCAAAGCGCCGTTGAAGATATCGGCCCAACGCTGGAAGCCATGGGCTGCTATGAACGGCGCAACGCCTTCATCCGCCAAGTGGTGCCGGAATTCGGCCCTGGCTGGTCGATGAAGATTGCCATTGCCAATGCGCTCACCACCAAGGCCTACAATATTTCATATCTTGTTGTGCGGAGGCCCGACGGCACGGTCGAAAAACACCGGCTTCCACCCGAAGTATATCTCGGCATTGTCGCCGCCACCAACATGAAGCAGCGAACCCGCAAGCAGCTGGAATACTATCATGCCGACCGGCTGAACTATGCGGTAATCGGCACCCCGAACCGGCTGGAATACGATCAGGGTTTCTTTGTGAAAAATGGCGATGGCGCCGCCGATGTGAAGCCCATCGCCCATCTTTACAAGTCACAGGTCTACCAGCTCGCAAAACATCTGGGCGTGCCTGCCGAGATCCGCCGGCGCATGCCGACAACCGACACTTATTCACTCGCCCAATCCCAGGAAGAGTTCTATTTCGCCCTGCCCTATCGCGAGATGGACCTGTGCCTTTATGGCCTCGACCACGACGTTCCGGCCAAGAAGGTCGCCTGCGCCACGGGCCTCAGCGAACGGCAGGTGGGCCTTGTGTGGCGCGACATCGCCTCAAAACGCAAGGTGGCGCACTATCTGCACCTGCCGCCGCAGACGGTGGAAGATGTGGCGACACCCTGATCAGCCAGCCTTCTTCGCCGCCAGAAGCGACGAACCGGGGAAGCGCAGAAGCATGCCGAAAAGATCGCGCGGCTCATCGGGATCGGCCAGAAGGTCGAGCTCGATGAAGTGATTGGTCTCGCGCACGCGGTCATAGACATAGCGCAGTGCGGAAAAATCCTCGGTCGCGAAACCGACGGAATCGAAGAGCGTGATCTGGCGCGGCTCGCGACGCCCTTTCACCTTACCGGCGATCACCCGCCACAGTTCTTCCACCGGGTGATCCTCCGCAAGCTGCTGGATTTCACCCTCGATGCGGGTCTGCGGCGGATACTCCACGAAGATGTCAGAACGGGTGAGAATGTCGCGATGCAGCTCGGTCTTGCCGGGGCAGTCGCCGCCCACGGCGTTGATGTGCACGCCGGCGCCAACCATGTTGTCGGTCAGAATGGTGGCATACTGCTTGTCGGCCGTGGCCGTGGTGATGATGTCAGCCCCTTCGACCGCCTCTTCGGGTGTGCTGCACGGGACCATTTCGAAACCCAACCCTTGCAGATTGCGCAGACATTTTTCTGTTGCATCACCATCGATGTCGTAGAGCCGAAGGCGGTCGACACCGAGGGCGGCACTGAAGGCCATCGCCTGGAACTCGGACTGCGCGCCATTGCCGATCAGCGCCATGGTACGCGACCCTTCCGGCGCCAGATATTTCGCCGCCAGCGCGGAGGTGGCCGCGGTGCGTAACGCGGTCAGGATGGTCATCTCGGTAATCAACAACGGATAGCCATTGCCCACATCGGCATAAACGCCGAACGCCGTCACCGTCTGCCGGCCCTCACGCGTGTTCTTGGGATGACCGTTCACATATTTGAAGCCATAATGTTTGCCGTCGCTCGTCGGCATCAGCTCGATAACCCCCTCACGGCTGTGGGAGGCCACACGCGGTGTCTTGTCGAAATCCTCCCAACGCCGGAAATCCTCTTCGATGTAATCGGTCAATTCGGCCAGGAAGCGCTCGACCCCGATCTCCAGAACCAGTTCCATCATGTGATGCACACTGACGAAAGGAACGAGGTTCAAACTGTCGCTTGCGGGTGTGTATTTCATTTTCAATGGCTCCTTGTGGGCCGGTCCATGATGCGCCGGCCAAGCAGACTGGCCGTGAGGTCGACGAGCAGGGTGGCCGTGCGGCCGCGCTCATCGAGAAAGGGGTTGAGCTCCACGAGATCGAGGCTGGTGACAAGGCCGCTGTCATGCAGCATCTCCATCGCCAGATGCGCCTCTCGAAACGTGGCGCCGCCAGGCACGGTGGTGCCCACGGCCGGCGCGATGGCCGGATCGAGAAAATCGACATCGAGGCTGACATGAAGCCACCCGCCATCGGCCGCCACCCGCTCCAGGAAGCTGCGCAGCAGCGGCGCAAGGCCATGTTCGTCGATCGCCCGCATGTCATGAACGGTCACGCCAGCCTGATGGAGGGCCGCACGCTCGGCAGGGTCCACGCTGCGCAGTCCCATCGCGCAGATGCGGCTCGGGTCAATCGCCGTGTGAAGCCGGGGAAAATAGCCTTCAAAGCCCTGCTGCCCGCTCGCATAGGCCAGCGGAACACCGTGCAGATTGCCGCTTGTGGTGGTTTCAAGTGTGTGAAAATCGGGATGCGCGTCGAGCCACAGCACGAAAAGTGGCCTGCCGGACTCTTCCGCGCGGCGCGCGACACCGGAGAGCGTCCCTGCCGCCATGCTGTGATCGCCGCCGAGAAAGATCGGCATGCCATCGGCAGATGCTTCATAGGCTGCTTCGCTGATCGCAGCCGTCCACGCGACGATCTCCGGCAGAGCCTTGAGGGCCGGGTTGCCGTGTGCGCGTATTTCTTGTGGCCTTGGGACCACCGTTCCCAGATCGGTGACCTGATGGCCAAGCTCGCGAAGGGCAGCAGCCATTCCTGCCGTGCGCAATGCGCTCGGGCCCATCTCGCAGCCCATGCGCCCCGCGCCGTCCTGGACCGGTACCCCCAATATCTTGCAATGCATACCAATACCGCCCCGTCGGAAATCCGCACTATAGGAGCCCGGATTGCCGGCAGAACGAACAAGCCAATTTGTCAAAAAATGCATATTGGCTTATCAATTTGATCAATCTGTAGAACGTTTTGAGATATCATGGATGAGCTGGACGAACGTTTGATCATCTTGCTGCGTCATGATGCGCGACGCAGCATTTCCGATCTGGCCATGGATCTGGGCACTTCACGTGCCACGGTGCGTGCGCGCATGCAGCGGTTGGAAAAGGCGGGGCACATTGTCGGCTACACGGTCATCCTGCGTGCCGACACGGTAGAGGCCCCGGTGCGCGGCATCACCATGGTGGAAATCGAAGGGCGATCCACTGACCGGGTAATCCATGCGCTGGAAGGATTTCCGGAGGTCTCGGCGATCCACACCACCAATGGCCGCTGGGATATCGTCCTGGAACTTGGGGCATCCACTCTCACCGATCTCGATGCGGTGCTACGGCGGATCCGGCTCATCCCCGGCATCGTGAACAGCGAAACAAGCCTGTTGCTCGCAACGCCCCGCAGCACGCGCGCCCGGCTGTGAGCTCGGCTTATAGGGGCGTTAACCTGATGCTTCTAACCTGAAATCCCCTGCTCCACCCGTAAACTGCGAGCCTGTGACAATGTCCGAAAAATCCGTGGAGCCCGTTCGCTGGGGTATTGTCGGCACGGGAACGATGGCCCAGCAATTTGCCAGCGATCTCGGCCTTTGCCGCGGTGCCGTGCTTTCAGCGGTTTCTTCACGACATGCAGACAAGGCCGGCGCTTTTGCGGCTCGCCACGGAAGCCTGGTTTCCGCCCACGACACCTATGCGGACCTTCTCGCCGACGACAAGGTGGAAGCCGTCTATGTGGCGACACCCAACGACACGCATTTCGCGGCGGCAAGCGCAGCGATCGAGAGTGACAAAGGGGTTCTGGTGGAAAAACCGCTTGTTGCGACGAGCGCGGAGGCCACGCGTCTGGCTGCGCTTGCTGCGGAGCGAGGCGTTTTCCTGATGGAGGCCATGTGGACACGCTTTCTGCCTGCCATCACGAAAGCAAAAACGCTGATCGAGAATGGCGCCATCGGCGAGGTTTCAAGCCTGCGAGGCATGCTGGCCTTTCACCATCCCTATGACCCTGAAAGCCGCTTTTATTCGAAAGAGCGGGGCGGTGGAGCAATGCTCGATCTGGGCGTTTACGGTGTGTCGCTTTCCCGCTTTCTGATGGGAGACCCTGTCGAAATCAGCGGGGAATGGCAGGCGGCCCCGACCGGTGTGGATCGCGCGGCATCCCTCACACTGCGCTTCAAAAATGACGCCGTCGCCACTCTCTCCTGTGCGTTCGATCGCGAGGGCGACAACAGCTTCATCATCGAGGGAAGCAGGGGAGTGCTGGTACTGCCTGCACCCTTCATCGCTGCGCGGGACGTTTTGCAATGCTCAGCCGGGTTTGCGGCGCGCCTCGCCACGATCCCGGGACGTTCTGCCTCGGCTCGTGCGATCCGCAAACTCGTATCGAGGCTGCCTCTGCCCGGCATTCGCAAACACAGTTTTCCCTATAGTGGTCATGGTCTTCAATTCGAGATCGAAGCGGCATCCAGTGCCATCCGTGCGCGCAAGACGTCACATCCCGTCATGCACCCGCTCGACAGCGCCCGCACGCTGGAGATCATCGAAACCGTTCTAAGGGAAGAAAACCGGCGGCCCTGATCTCTCAGGATCCGCTCCAGCGCGGGCTGAAATCGAAACCGGTCTTCGGCGTGTAGTCATTTTCCCCGGCATTGAGCGCAAGGACAAGCTCCGTGAGGTGCAATGCCACTTTCCCGGAGAAAAACGGGGTTCGTCCCTCTTCCAGCGCGGCAGCCTGTTCAGCGATGCCGCCCATGAAGTCTATCTGCGAAGGGTATGATGGCAGCGTCCGCTTTTTGCCTGCCGGCTGGCTGGATACACGCCGTCCCGGAAGCACCCGAACCGGGAGGGTGCGCCCGAACCTGTGTTCGATGAAGTTGAGAGCGCGTTCAAGAAACGATCTCTCATTTCCCGGCGAAGACAAATGAATGGGGGAATTGTCGTCCCACAGGTCACGCAGGATCAGGCTGCCACTGTCTCCGAGCACGGTCAGCGAACGATCCCGAGGTGCTGCGAGCCCGCAGGTCAACCGTGCCCTCACCCCACTCTGGAAAGTGATGAGCCCAACGGAGAAGTCCGGTGCAAGCGTTTCGCTATCGGCAACGCCCTTGTCAGGAAAGCAAAGCGCGGAAGAGGCAGACAGATGCGCGGCCGGACCGAAGAGAGCGGCCAGCCAGCTCAGAGCATAGCCTGCATGTTCCAGTGTACAACCGATCTTGAATTCTTCCGCACCGGGCCAATGCGCACCCGAGCGGCTGCGCCAGTTTTGCCAGTCCGCCCGAAAAACGGGACCATCCTCCATCTCGGCATAGACTAGGCGTGGCTGGCCGATCCGGCCTTCCGACAACAGCTGCGCAAAGGCACCATGCGCCTTGCTCAAGGCGTTGGCCGGCGCACAGCAAAGGGTGAGCTTTCGGCTCTCGGCCAGTGCTGCCAGCGCTTCTGCCTCGTCAAAATGCATGGCCAGCGGCTTCTCGCAATAGACGTGCTTGCCGGCTTCAAGACACGCCCTGTTGACCGCATAATGGCTCTCAGGGTTGGTCAGATTGACAACGATCTCCACATCCGGGTCGTCCAGAAGGGCCTCAATGTTGTTGTAGGCGCGCACTTTGTGGAAAGCGCAGAATTGGGCGAGGCGCTCATCGTCACGGTCCCACACACCCGCCAATTGCAGGCCCGGGTGATTTTCCAGCGTGGTCATGTAGTAGTCGGCGACGAAGCCTGTACCCACAAAAGCGATTTTCGTCATTGGAAGCCTCACTCAGGTCCTGAGCTCATTTCTCGAGTGAACGGATCATGCGCAGCACATCGTCCTCAGCGGGGTTTCCGCCAAATTCCTCGACAATGCCGAACGCTCCACCATATCCCCAGATGGACCAGGCAAAGCCGCGCTCCTCGGCCTTCTCGATCATGTCGCGCATATAGGCTGCCCGCCATTCTCCCAGGATCACATCAGGATTCTGATACTCCTGACGGATCATGCCGAACTCACCAAGGAGGATGTCCTTCGGATCGACCCCATAGCGCGCCGCCCAGTCCGCCACGGTCTTGAACGGTGCATCCATCTGCGCATCCAGTTCCTCGGGCGTATCGACGCCTGCAATCTGTTCATCGAGATAGTCCAACATTCCGGAGCGGCGCATCATGGGCGCGTTGTTGCGGATGCGTTCCCGCGCTTTCTTCACCGCCTGCTCCAGTTCGGCCCTGTGTTCATGGGGAGGATAGGGAATGCCCGTGACATAGCGAATGAAATCGCCTGCCCAAAGCGCTCCCTGCGTGGTCAGGATGAAGGGATCGTAGGAGTGAAACGCCCAAAGAATGTTGTTGTCGGGAATGGTGTTCGGGTTGAGGGCCGCAAGCCCTTCGGCCGAACCCCAGCATGCACCTGATAAAACAAGTGTGGTGCGCGGCGCAGACGAACGCGCTGCTGCAAAAAGCCGTCCAAGTTGCTCGTCCCAGAGCGCCCCTTCAGAGCCGTCGCAGCCCGTCACGGGTTCGTTCATCAATTCGAATGCGACCTGCTCTGGATCTTCGCCGGCAAGCGTACGGCCCATATCGCGCACCAGTTCCAGATAACGCTCGAACAGCGCATCATCGCGCAGCAGCTCTTCAACACCGGCGAACCGGTCGGCACCGCGCGGAATCGGATGAAGATCGACAATCACCTTCAGCCCGGCCGCATTGATGGATCTGACAGCTTCCAGCACCGAAATCAAAAGCCGCTCACGCAGATGTCTTGCCTTCGGAGAGAGAAATGGAATGGGGTCGACCGGCATGCGCAGAAAATCGAACCCCGTCTCCTTGAGGCGCGTGAGGTCGCTCGTATTCAGTTTCCGCCGCCATTCGGGATATGGCAGGAGTACGCCATCCCGCGACCACTCTGCCTCGTTCGGCCAGGTATCCCATAGGTCAAGATTGAGCCCACGCTCAGGTGCGAATGTCGCTGCCTCGAGCGGTCCGCAGGCCAGCACCAGAAGACCGACCGCTGCCAGCCCGCGCTTCAACCATGCTGTTCTGCTCGCCATCCAGCGGCCCCCGTTTCCTGATCCGAGCGGCAAACACCGCACCTTCCGGATACCAGCCGCAGATTAACGAAACATGGTGATGGACGTTGGCAACCCGTGTTTCAGGGCGCCTGTATAATTTTGGAAATTCCGGTTTGAAATTCTGAAATTCGCTCTGGAATGACGGAAAACCGGTCAAATTCCGAAATTCGGGCGGCACGTAGCCGCCCGGAAAATCGTCGCGTCATCTAGGCGCGCAGTGCCTCGGCGTGACCGCTCTCTCCAGCCTGCGCATCTGTCTCGCTTGCCAGCCCGGCCGCGACGACAGAGACCCGGAAGACACCCTCCAGCTTGTCGTCGAAGATGGCGCCGACGATGATCTCGGCATCGTCGCCGACTTCCTCACGGATGCGGGTAGCAGCTTCATCCACCTCGAACAGCGTCATGTCGCGGCCACCGGAAATGGAGACCAGCACGCCGCGTGCGCCCTTCATGTTGGCTTCGTCCAGAAGCGGGTTGGCGATAGCGGCTTCGGCCGCCTTCATCGCGCGGGCATCGCCCGTCGCCTCGCCCGTGCCCATCATGGCGCGACCCATGTCGCGCATGACCGAACGCACATCGGCGAAGTCGAGATTGATCAGGCCTTCCTTGACGATCAGATCGGTGATGCAGCGAACGCCCGAGTAAAGAACCTTGTCGGCCAGTTCGAACGCTTCGGCAAAGGTGGTCTTGGCGTCGGCGATGCGGAAAAGGTTCTGGTTTGGAATAACAATAACCGTATCGGCTGCCTGCCGCAGAAGCTCAATGCCGCGCTCGGCAATGGCCATGCGGCGGTTGCCCTCGAAGGTGAAGGGCTTGGTGACGACCGCAACCGTCAGGATCCCGGCATTGCGCGCAGCAGCGGCAATGATGGGAGCAGCACCCGTGCCCGTGCCTCCGCCCATACCGGCCGTAACGAAGCACATATGCGTGCCCGAAAGGTGATCCATGATCTCGTCGATGGTCTCTTCCGCGGCGGCCTGGCCGATCTCTGGCAGCGAACCGGCACCGAGCCCCTCGGTCGAGTTCGCGCCAAGCTGAATGAGGCGCTCGGCCTTCGACATGGTGAGTGCCTGCGCATCGGTATTGGCGGCGATGAAGTCCACGCCCTGCAAGTTTTGCGCGATCATGTTGTTGACGGCGTTGCCGCCACCGCCACCGACACCAACGATGGTGATCTTGGGGCGCATTTCAGAGATTTCGGGCTTCTTTTCGTCCGTCATTGGGCCTTGGTCCTTCCTGGGGGCAGGCGGCGAAAACGAATCGCTCCGCCCGCGCGTCCGCATCAGGGAATCAGAGTGCGCACGCTTGTTCAAGTGCGCGCTACATCTCGAATGCCGCCACAATACGGCTCGACTACAAATCTGATGACGCTTTGTAATCCCCGGCAAGCGAAGTCATGACGGGCTGCCCGCATTGTCGGCAATGACGCTTTCGCGCAGGAGCCTCAAAACATCCGGATCAGCCGACTGCACACGGCTCCAATTGGCGATGAAAGGGGTTTCCATCGGGTGCTCCAGAAAGGTGTGCCCCGCCTCCACGATATTCGCGGCAAAGAGTTCCACAGCCTTCTCTTCCTTGTGGCGATCCACATGCAGGCCGTTCATGATGGCGTCGTTGTAATAACGCTCGATAAGATCGAGAGCGAGCCGGTAGTAGGTGGCCTTGAGCGTGCGGAAATGCTCCTGGCTGAACACCATGCCGTCGGTCGCGAGTTTGCGGAAAATCGCCTTGGAAATGTCAATCGACATGCGCGAAAGCCCGCGTGCGGCATCTTCTGCCGACAGCGGCTGGTGCTTGTGGTCGTAGCGGTCGCAGATATCCACCTGACAGACCGAGTGACGACCGAGATTGCGCCAGACTTCTGAAAGAACGCCGATCTCCAGCCCCCAGTCGGAGGGAATGCGGATGTCCGGGAGGATGGACGTGCGCATGGCGAACTCGCCCGCCAGCGGATAGCGGAAAGCCTGCAGATATTCGACATAATCGCTGTGGCCGAAGGTGCGCTGCAACGCCTGCAAAATCGGCGCTATCAACAGCCGGCTGACCCGACCGTTCAGTTTCCCATCGGCGATACGGGGATAATATCCCTTGCAGAACTGATAGGGAAAGGAGGGATTTGCCAGCGGGTAGACAAGCCGCATGAGCATTTCGCGCGAATAGGTGGTGATGTCGCAATCATGTAGGGCGACCACGTCGCTATCCTGGCAGGCAATCGTGTAGCCCATGCAATACCAGACATTGCGCCCCTTGCCGGGCTCTTCCGGCGCGAGCCCAAGAGAGGCGAGGCGCTCCTGAACAGCTTTGAGGCGCGGACCGTCGTTCCACAGGATCGAGTGCTTTTGCGGCAAACGGGAGAAATAATCCCGGGCGAAGCGAAATTGCTCTTCGTCTGCCCGGTCCAGACCTATGACGATGTGATTGATGTAATCCACCTGGCAAAGCTCATCGACGATCTTGCCAAGCGCCGGGGCTTCAAGCTCCGAAAACAGCGAGGGCAGGATGAGCGTGATCTTGCGGCGGCCGGCGAAGAGGTTGAGCTGTCGCTCCATCTCTTCGGGTGCAATGGTGCCGAGATTGTGCAGCGTGGCGACGCTGCCGCTCTGCTGGAAATCCGACATGATGTTCCTCCCCGCTATTCGATCTCTTCCAGCACTGCGAGCATCTCTTCGTTCCAGCCTGCAGGCCCCGCAAGACGCGCTCTTCTCAGCACCTGGCTTCCACCACGGGCAATCTTGCCGACCCCCGCATGGGCAGGGTTGGGAATTTCAATCGCGATGTCGACGCTTTCCAACATGTCCCTGTCATTCGGCGCATCACCAAGTGCGATGCTGATCGCTGGCACGCGCTTGTCTTCAAGCCGAGCCAGAAGCTCCCTGACCCTTTGTCCCTTTGTGCCACCAAACGACAGCGTGACGAACCGACCGCCCTTCTGGATGTAAATGCCCTTCCTGCTCAGTGCCTGGCAGAACGCGGCAAACGCCTCTTCCGTTCCGCTCCAGATGCCCGGTTCGGAATATTCCCGCTGCTTGGCCAGTTGCGCGCCCTCCAGGCTCAAGCCCGTGCGCGCGGCCACCTCCTGCTCATCCCAGTCCGAAAAGCCGGAATAGCATCGCCGCAGCTCTGCAGGCAGAGCATCGAGATGGCCGATGAGCTCCTCGTAGCGGCCACCGCTCTCATTTTGACTGCCCCGCGCGGAAGCAAGAATGCCAGCCCCATTTTCCACAATGGCCGGACAGTGGGAAAAATCCAGAGCGCGACGCAGCGGCGCGATTTCGGCAGCCGTTTTGCTGGAAGCAAGAATGAGTGCGCCATAGCGCGCGCGCAACGCCTTTATCGCAGGCAGAGCG
This sequence comes from Nitratireductor sp. ATLC21, assembly GCF_057196525.1. Lineage (NCBI taxonomy): Bacteria > Pseudomonadati > Pseudomonadota > Alphaproteobacteria > Hyphomicrobiales > Phyllobacteriaceae > Nitratireductor > Nitratireductor sp. ATLC21. The sequence goes on from NZ_JBXUOU010000001.1 coordinate 1,521,444, forward strand.
GGCGTGAAATCATAGGTCTCGTGATCCAGCAGCGTACCATCCAGGTCGCTGAACACGACGAGGCGCGGCCTGATGATCATGAAACCGTTTGCCGGTTGGAGATCCAGCGAGTCTGATACGGGGCAAAGGCTATCTCACCGGAAAGCTGCGCCACCGGCTCACCCGACAGGAGATCGCACCATGCATCGCCCTCAATCAGATTGAGGGCCATGGAGGGAATGGAGCGCGGCTCTGCCGTGAGATTGGAAACGGCAAAGATGCTTTGCGCCCGATCAAGGCTCTGACGCCAGAAACCGAAAAAGGCCTCGCCGAGCTGAAGCGTGAATTGCGTGGCGTTGGGATGGAAGGCAGGTTGCGCCGAGCGCACGCGCACCATCTCCTTCAGCCGCGAAAGCACACGGGCGGAGAGCGTGTTTGGATCATCAAGCTCCTTGCGCAGCATCGCGTAGTCCAGTCGCTTCCGGTTGATGGCGCGATTGTAGCCCAGCTTTTCGACGCCGTCATAGTCGTTGCGCGTTGCAAGAAGGGAATGAATGTAAAAAGCGGGAATGCCCTCCAACCCCATGACAATGGCCTGGCTGCACAGAAAGCGCTCGACCTGCAGATCGTCGGTCCCTTCATGAGTTCCGGCAAAGGCGTCAAACAGCGCCACATTTAGCTCATAGGGCCTGTCGCCATCCGGGCGAGCATAATAGGAAACCCGGCCGCCAAATCCCTGCACCGTGTCGATGACCTGCAGGATCTCTTCTTCAGGAATGAGACCTTCGGCGGGTCGCAGGCCAATGCCATCATGCGAGGCGGAAAAATTGAAATAGGCACAGCCGAGCTGCGCCGGCGGCATCGCCATCTGCCAGGCGTTGAGATATTTCGACGTGCCGCCCAACAACGCATGGAGAAGAAGTGGCGGCAGCGCGAAATTGTAGATCATGTGCGCTTCGTTGCGATTGCCGAAATAGCTGAGGTTCTCGACATTCGGGACATTGGTCTCGGTGATGAGAACGATCGGCTCTTCGCGATAATCGCACAAGAGCCGGATAAGGCGGATGATCTCATGCGTCTGGCGCAAATGGATGCAGCGTGTGCCGATCTCCTTCCAGAGGAAGGCCACCGCATCGAGGCGAATGGTGCGCACGCCACGCTCGATATGCTCGCGGATAATATCCAGAAACTCAAACAGGACACGCGGATTGGAAAAATCGAAATCCACCTGATCGTGGCTGAACGTGCACCAGACATGTTTGATGCCGTGGTCGGTCTCAAAGGCGCGCAGGAGTGGATGCGTACGGGGTCGCACCACCGCGCTCAGATCATCATCAGGGTTCGCCACCTTGAAGAACCGGTCCCAGGGTTCGTGGCCCTGCAGGAAATCCGAGAACATGCGGCTCTGGCTGGAGCAATGGTTCATCACCAGATCGGACATGAGACGGAAGTGGCCGGCGATGCGCGAAATATCGGCCCAGTCGCCCAACTGGCTGTTCACCTCGCGATAGTCGGTAACGGCGAACCCATCGTCCGAGGTGAACGGAAAGAAGGGCAGAATGTGAATGCCTGTGAAGACGCCCGCCAGATAACGCTCGGAAAAATCGTGCAGCAGATCGAGGGGCTTGTGTTCGCCATCCACCAGCGTGTTGCCATAGGTGATGACGTAGTTGTCCTTTTCGCTCCACAGGGAGTTTGCCGGGACCCTGCCACGTCTGCGCGGTTTTCCCTTCTTTCCGAAGAACGCGGCCAGCACCCGCTCTGCGAGCGCGACGGGGTCCTGGTCAGGATAAATGGAGCCTAGGAGCTGGCTAAGACCATTGTGCAGCCTGACGGGCGTCGTCGCTCGCGCCCTGCGCTCTGCTCCCGTTACCGTCATGTGCCGAACCGGTCATGCTGCATTGCAACATGATGGCGTGCGACGACGACAATGGCAAGGGCCATCAGTTTTCCGGCAGCCACCCGCCTTCGGGCGTCGGCGCCAGTGCCGGCGTTTCGAACACACCGACCACGCGTTCGCAGATGCCTGCGCTTTCAGCCGAAAGCGCCTCGCGCCAGCGAGTCGTCTGGAGCATCGCGGCACCGATGGCGACGGGCTCGATGTTGCACAGTTTGAGGAGTTTCAGACCGGCGAGAATGGAGCTGCCGGTGCTGATGACATCATCCACCAGAAGCACGCGGCGCCCTTCGATGAGCGGCAGCATGCGGGGATCCACATAAAGGCGCTTCTGCTGATCGGGGCTGGTGACGGAGCGCAGCGGAACCGAGCGCTCTTCCTCGTACCAGAACTTGCGCGACGTGCTGAGCGGCACATAGCGGCTGTGGCCCAGCGCGCGGGCGACCTGCGAGGCGAGCGTCAGGCCGAGGGTGGGCAGGCCAACGACGACATCCGGCCTGAAGGCGGACGCCTTTTCAGCCAGCGCCTTCGCCAGCGCGTCGGAGACGGAGAAGCTCGCCTGGTTGACGATGAGCGACGCCAGCGCCCGCTCGCCGCCTGAAAGAACGCGGATCGGGAGGCCGAGCTGACGCCCATCGGGCAGCTCTGCAGGGAAGAAACCCTTGTGGCCGCCGCGCGGGGCGCGCTCGTAGGTTCCTGCCGGTTCGAGCTCCTGCCAAAATGCCTGAGGATCGATCTGGAAATCGGAATGCGTCATTGTCTGCCGAAAGGCCCCGCGTTAAGAATGAGCTGTTTTCACCTGGATTTCTGTTCCCGGACAGAGCGTATATCTCCACGCCGGCCGCCTTGTTGCGGAAGGCACCTTTTATCCGGGCAGACGCATAAATGGAAAGGGCGTATTGATGGCTGTTAACGAGGATGTTCGCGCGGAGATGGATTTTCTCGTCGCATTGCGGCGCGATCTGCACGCACATCCCGAGCTGGGCTTCGAGGAAGAGCGGACCAGCCAGATTGTCGCCGAACATCTGACAGAGACCGGCATGAAGGTGCATCGCGGCCTTGGCGGCACCGGCGTGGTGGGCACGCTGACGGTGGGCAACGGCCCGCGCACCATCGGCCTGCGCGCCGACATGGACGCGCTCGCCATGCCCGAAACCGCCGACCGCCCCTACAAATCGACCGTGCCCGGCAAGATGCATGCCTGCGGACATGACGGACACACGACGCTGCTTCTGGGCGCGGCGCGCGAACTGGCGCGCACGCGCAATTTCTCCGGCACGGTGCACTTCATCTTCCAGCCGGCGGAAGAAGGCCGTGGCGGCGCAAAGCGCATGGTGGAAGACGGCCTGTTCGAGATGTTCCCCTGCGATGCGGTCTATGGCCTGCACAACATGCCCGGCCTCGACACCGACGAGATGGCCGTTGTGGCCGGCCCGCAGCTTGCCTCTTCCGATAGCTGGCAGGTGCGTTTTCGCGGTGTCGGCACCCATGGCGCAAAGCCGCATCTGGGCAAGGACCCGGTGACGGCGGGCGGGCATTTTCTTGCAAGCCTGCAGACGATTGTCGGCCGCGTGGTGGACCCGTTGCAGCCAGCCGTGGTGAGCGCCTGCTCGGTGCAGGCGGGCGACCCCAAGGCGCTGAACGTGATCCCCGATTTCATGGACATTGCAGGAACCGCCCGCGCCTACACGCCGCGTGTGCGCGACCAGCTGGAAGAAGAGATCGGCCGGCTGGCGAATGGCGTTGCTGCGATGTTCGGCATCGAGGCGGAATACCGCTTCATCCGCCGTATTCCCCCCGTGGTGAACAATGCGGATGCGACAGCGCGTGCGCTGGCGGCGGCACAGGCCGTTTGCGGCGACAAGGTGCGCACCGACTTTCCGCCTTCGACGGCGGGCGACGACTTCGCGTTCTTCTCGCAGGACGTGCCGGGGGCCTATGTGTGGCTCGGCAATGGCCCGGCCGTTGATGGCGCGCTGCACCACAACACGGCTTATGACTTCAATGACGGGGCGATCGGCACCGGCGTGAAGTTCTGGACGACGCTGGTGGAGCAGGAACTGGCGGCCTGATTTTGGACGTGGGGCGCTCGCCCCTCATCCGCCTGCCGGCACCTTCTCCCCGCCTGCGGGGAGAAGGAAGAAGTGTCCCCGTCTATGCCCCCTTCTCCCCGTTCACGGGGAGAAGGTGAGGATGAGGGGCGAGCGCCGGCTTCTGAAACCTATCCCAGCACCTCAAGAATTGGCGTTTCCAGAACGGCAGGGCGGGCATTGTCGGCAATGCCGAGATCGGTCTGGTGCGGGCCGGCATTGCAGGCGAGCGTTGCGCCGAAACAGGCCTTGAACACCAGATAGGGCGGCTCCCAGTCGACAATGTCGTCCATGGCGGAGCGCAGGGCCGCAAAGCCCGCCGCCACATCGGCCAGCGGCTCATCGGAGACGAGGCCCGACAGGGGCAGCGCCAGAGAGGCGACGATGCGACCGCCCTGCGCAACGGCCATGCCGCCGCCAGCCTCGATCACCCAGTTGGCCGCTGCCGCCACATCTTCTTCATTGCCGCCGAAGACCGTGACGTTGTGGCTGTCGTGGGAAACCGTGGTGCAGAATGCGCCGCGCCAGGAGCCCCAACCGGTGAGATAGCCCACACGCGGAATGGCCGGCGCGCGGCCATGACGGTGGATGACGCTGATCAGCGTCGCGCCCTCAGGCGGCACGACGAAGCCGTCACGCACCGTTGCTTCCGCCTCGCCCCATTCGGTGAAGCGGGGGCGGTGAATGGTGGCGACGCGCACACGCTCTCCCTCCGCCCGGATGCGGAAATCATCCGGCGTGAAGGTGGGGCACTTGATGGAGCCTTTGAGCTGCGCGGTGGAATGCGCCTTCACCGGGGCCGTCAAAGCGCCATCGCGCGCGACCACGACGCCATTCGCGATGACGGCGGCGGCGCGGAAATTCTCCAGATCGTCAAACAGCGCGATGTCGGCGCGGCGGCCGGCGGCGACGAGGCCGAGATCGGGGCGCGCGAGCCGGTGCGCGGCGTTGAGCGTTGCCGCCTGAATGGCCCAGGGGGCCTGCATGCCGTAGCGCACCAGGCGGCGCACCACATCGTCAAGCCCGCCTTCGTTGAGAAGTGAATCCGGGAAAACGTCGTCGGTGCAGAGCGTGACCATGGAAGGCAGATGCCCGAGCGCGTTCAGCGCCTCGACAAATTCCGGCAGAAGATGATCGTGCGAGCCGCGCATTTCTATGGCGAGGCCGGCGCGCAGCTTGGTCATCAGATCATCGCCGGAGACGAGTTCGTGATCGGAGCTGACGCCGGCGGCCATGAAGGCATTGAGGTCTGCGCCTTTGAGGCTGCGGGCATGGCCGAAGACGGGCTTGCCGCTTTCAAGGCCGGCCTGCACCACATCGCGCATGGGCGCGGTGCGGTCGATGACGCCGCGCATGTTCATGACCTCGGCAACGCCGCCAATGCCGGGACGCGACAGCATGTCGGCAAGCTCGGCTCCACCGAAATCGGCACCGGACATTTCGAGACCCGGGGCTGCCGGAACACAGGACGGCGCGAGCACGATCATGCGCAGCGGCAGATCGGCTGCCGCCTCCAGCGCCCAGGTGACGCCGTCACGCCCGTGCACATTGGCGAATTCGTGCGGATCCCACTGAACGGTGGTGACGCCGCGCGGCAGCACGGCCTCTGCATAAGCGGCAGGCGTGATCATGGAGCTTTCCACATGCATGTGCATGTCGATCAGGCCGGGCGTAACGGTGAGCCCTTCTGCCTCGATGATTTCGGCTGCATCGTCGCGCGCGCCTTGTTCGTGGACGCTGGCGATGAGCGCGCCGACAATGCCGATGTCGGCGGGGCGCAGTTCGCCGGTCACCGCATCAAGCAGCGTGCCGCCGCGAATGAGAAGATCAAACGGCGCATCGCCGCGTGCTGCGGCAACGGCGCGGTCGCGCAGTGTAGGATCGTTCAGGTCGTGGGGTTCAGCGGTCATGAGCGGGCAGCCTCCACGAGGGCGTCAAGCGCCATCGCGCGAACGCGGGCGGCATCGGCGCGCATGCCCCACAGAGCGTTGGGCTTTGCGCGAGGGCGTTGATCGACAATAGTGCGGCCACGCGTGTGCGGGCCGGCAAGCTCCATCGTCACCTCCGCTTCTTCGAAGGTGAAGGCGTCAGGTGCCACGAAGGCAGCGGCGGCGGTGGGATCGTAGAGCGCCATGCCGTTGCGCCCACTATTGAGCGCGATGTCGACATAGGCGCCCAAGAGATCGGCCAGGATCTCGGCCTTCGGCGTGCCGACAGCGCGGACGGTGTCGACATCCTCAGGACCGACCAGCACCTGGCGGCAGAGGTCGAGATCGGCGACGCGCAGCGAAATCCCGCTTGCCAGAACGATGGCGACGGCCTCCGGATCCGCGAAGGCGTTGAACTCGGCGGAGGCCGTGTGGTTGCCACGGGTTGCGCCGCCGCCCATCCATGTCACGCTGTCGATCTTTGAAATGAGGTCCGGGCGGGCGAGCGACAGGATCGCGATGTTGGTAAGCGGCCCGAGCGCCAGAATTTCGCCCGGCGCATCAAGCCCTTCAAGCCATGCGGTCAGGGCCGCAAGCGCATCGGTACGCGGCAACGCCTCGGCTTGAGGAAGGCTGCGCCCACGGGTCGGAATGCCGGTGGGCCCGAGAACATGGGCGGGTGTTTCCACCCCGCCAAGTATTGCGCGTTCCGCGCCGGTGTGGATCGGGAAGCGCCAGCCAAGCAGCGATACGGCTCCGGCGGCATTGGCGCGCACCGCATCCATCGGCGCGTTGCCGAACACCAGCGAGACGCCAGCGACCGGCTTCGACGAGGCGGCGACCATCATCACCGCCAGAATGTCGTCGAAGCCCATATCCGTGTCGATCCAGACCAAGGCGGACACTCCCTTTCTACATGCGTTCGAGAACGGCAGCGCGCTCCGGCGGCAGGTCGAAGGCAACTGTGCTGCCCGGTTCAAAGGCGGGGGCGGATGCATCCATCTCGGCCTTGATGGGGCCGAGCGGGCTCTTCAGAAGGTATTCGCGCGAGCCACCGGCAAAGGCAGCGCCAAGCACCTCGCCTTGAAAGCGCCCCTCCCCGAGGGTGACCATGTGCGGACGCCAGGCAAGCCCCGGCGCATTGACGGCAGACGCACCGGCGAGATCCACTGCGCCGTTGTCTGTAACGATCTTCCCGTCCTTGACGGCAAAGATGTTTTCAAAGCCGACGAAATCGGCAACGAAGCGCGAACGAGGACGGTTGTAGACATCCTCGGGCGAACCGACCTGTTCGATTGCGCCTTCCTTCATGACGACAATGCGGTCGGCCAGCGCCAGCGCCTCGTTCTGGTCATGCGTGACGAAGACCATGGTGACGCCGCTCTCGCGCTGGACGCGCTGCAACTCGGTGCGCATTTCCAGACGCAGGCGCGCATCGAGGTTGGACAGCGGCTCGTCGAGCAGCAGAACCTTGGGCTCCATGACCAGCGAACGGGCAAGCGCCACGCGCTGCTGCTGACCGCCGGAGAGTTCCGCCGGCTTGCGGCTGTGGAATTTTCCGAGCCCGACCATGGCGAGGCCGGCCTCGACCCGCTGGTTGATCTCCACCGTGGGGAGCTTCTTCAGGCGCAGGCCGAAGGCGACGTTCTCGAACACGGTCAGGTGCGGGAACAGCGCGTAGGACTGGAACACCAGACCGACATGACGCTTGTTGGCCGGCACATAGGTGATGTCCGCGCCATCCAGCGTGATCTTGCCGGACGCCGGACGCAGAAGGCCGGTGATGGCGCGCATGGTGGTGGTCTTGCCGCAACCGGAGGGGCCGAGCAGCGCAATCAGCTCGCCCTTGCGGATGGACAGGTTGAGGCTTTCGACCGCAACGGTCTTGCCATAGGCGAGCGTCAGATTGCTCAGATCGAGATAGGTTTCATCAGACATAGCGGGAGAACCCCAGGAAACGTTCCGCGAGGAAAACGATGGAAATGGAGAGGAAGGCGAGCAGCGCGGCGAGAGCGGCCACCGACGGATCATAGGTGATTTCCATGTACCAGATCATGTCGATAGGCAGCGTGCGCACGCCCGGTCCTGAAAGGAAGAGCGACACCGGCACCTGATTGAAGCTGGTGACGAAGCCCAGAATGAAGGCCGCCAGAATGCCGCTCTGGATGTTGGGCAGCACGATCCGGAAGAAGGTCGCGACCCGCGAAGAGCCGAGGATGACCGCAGCCTCCTCGATGTCGCTGCGTAGATTGTCGAGCGAGGCCGAAACCACGCGCACTGCATAGGGCAGGATCAGCGCCGTGTGGGCGATGAACAGCGCCAGACCGACGCTGACATCGAGCGGGATCACCAGATAGCGCAGAAGCGCCAGACCGACGATGATGCCCGGCACGATGATCGGTGCGGAAACGATGGTGCGGATGGTCTCGCCGAACGGCAGACGATAACGCGAGGCGGCATAGGCCACCGGCACGCCAAGCACGAGGGCGGCGAGCGTGCCGAAGATGGCGAGGAACATGGAAAGCGCGAAGCTTGCCCTGAAACTCTCCACCTCGAACACTTTCATCACCCATTTGAGCGACAGGCCCTGCGGCGGGAAGGCGAGCGTTTCGCCGCCAGAAAGGGCCGCCGCGACGATGATGACGAACGGCCCGAGCAGGAAGATGAGGACGAGCGTCAGCGTGACGTAGGACAGAAGGCGGGAGGTCATCGCTTGTTCCTCGCGGTGGCCAGGCGTTTCAGAAGCAGGTTGGCGGAGAAGCTCATGACCATGAGGATCATGGCGATGATGCTTGCCGAGGCGAAATCGTTGGCGACGGTGACGCGCTGATAGAGCAGCGTTTCCAGCATCAGCACCTTGGAGCCGCCGAGAATGGCGGGGGTGATGTAGGCCGTGAGCGAGCCGGTGAAGACCAGCGTGCCGCCGATGACGAGCCCTTCCTTGGTGAGCGGAAGGATGACCTTGACGAAGACCTGCAACCAGTTCGCCCCCAGAACGCGCGCGGCGGGCACGGCATCCTTGGGCATGTTTTCCAGCGCGCTGATGAGCGACAGGATCATGAGCGGCAGGAAGAGCTGCAGAAGACCGATGAAGACGGCCGTTTCGGTGAACAGGAACCGGATGGGCGTGTCGGAAAGACCGAGCCAGACAATGGTCTCGTTGACGAAGCCGGTGCGGCCCAGAATGACGATCCAGGCATAGGTGCGGGCGACGGGCGAAATCATCAACGGCATGACGACGAGGCCGATCATGCGACCGCGCGCGGTGGGCGGCAGCGTGACGATGGAATAGGCCGTGGCATAGCCGATGACCGCCGACACGGCAGTGACGATCGCGCCGAGCTTCAGCGTGCGCCAGAAGACGGTGCGGTTGAGCTCGCTTTCAAAGAAGCCGGCATAGGACGCCAGCGTCCAGCTTCCCTCGGCGCGAAAGCCCTCGGAAAGCAGGATGCCCACGGGAACGAGAAAAACGATCGCCGCGAAGACCGCCGCGGGCAACGCCAGCGCCAGTCCTTCCATCCGATTCTGAAACATGTGTTGGAACCTTGTGTTGGGTTCGGGGGCGGACCCTCCGCCCGCCCCCGAGCCATCGCATCAGCTTAACGGCTTACTGGCCGATCTGAGCATTCCACTCCGAGAGCCAGGTCTCGCGGTTGTCGAGAATGACAGCCGGGTCGAGCAGCTGCAGGCTCTCAACGGTCTCGGCGCCATAGGTGAGGTTTTCGGCGACCTCGTCGGAGACCTTCACTTCCGCGTTGGCAGGGCTGTCCACCAGCGCCTCGGCAAGCTTGGTCTGGATATCGGTGGAGAGCCAGAAATCCATGAACTCATAGGCGAGATCCTCGTTCTTGGCGCCCTTGGTCAGGATCATGACGTTCATGCCGCCAGTCTGGCCTTCCTTCGGGGTGGCCCAGGCCATGTCGAAGCCCATCTTGGAGTATGCGCCCCAGGCGAAACGGCCAATGGGTGCAGCCAGGATCTCTTCCTGCTGCATGAGCTGCGCGACCTGCGAGGAACGCTCGTAGAAGGTGACGATATCGTCCTTGTTCTTGGCGACTTCACCGATTGCCGCTTTCAGGTCTGCCGCATCGTCGCCGATGGCCTTGCCGACCATGTAGAGCGCGGGCGGGCCCTGATTGGTGCTGACATTCGGAAATGCAACGCGGCCCTTCAGCTTGTCCTGGAACAGATCGGCCCAGCTTTCAATCGTCACCTCGTCGGCACGGTAAGCGATCGACGTGGCATAGAAGGTGTAGCCGACACCCATGTTGTCGCCGACCGGATCCTTGGCGATGTCGTAGAGCTTGTCATAGTTCGAAAGGCGGCTGACATCGATGGACTGAGTGATGCCCTTGCGCGCAGCTGAAAGCGCATCATGGGTGGACATAACAGCCATGTCGATTTCCGGATCGTCCTTGCGTGCTTCCAGCTTTGCGAGGCGCTCCACGGAATTGCCGGTCTCCACCACCAGCTCGCAGCCGCACTGGGCCTCGAACGGATCATAGACGATCTCTTTGAAAGCGTCCTGGGCGAAGCCATAGACGGAGATGACGAGCTTTTTATCAGCCGCCTGCGCCGCACCGCTGAGTGCGGCCAGCGCGACGCCTGAAGCCAGGAGTTTCTTGAACATATCTAATTGTTTCCTTCTCTGGTGGTGCTTCTTCTAGACTTGGTCGACGGTGGGTGACGCCGAGCCGCGAAGGCCCGGCGTCCTCTCGTCAGAAGCGGGGAGCCCCAACTTCGGCCCGCTCGACTGACGAATGATGAGTTCCATTGGAATGCAGTTCTGTCCCTGAGATGCCTTCAGTCCGCGCGGAACCGCCCCGGCACCATCCTGTTCGATCTGGGAAATGAGGTCGGCAATGGCGATTTCGGCAATACGTTCCATATCCATGCGCATTGTCGTGAGGCTCGGCGCTATAACGCCGGCCCAGATAAGATCATCGAAACCGGTTACGCTGACATCGCCCGGGATGGAGATACCGCCCTGCTGCAGTTCGGTGATGGCGCGAAGGGCGTGAAGATCCGACACCGCGGCGAAAGCCGTAACACCCTCCTCCACCAGCCGCACGAGACCGAGCGAACAACCGGCCCCATGGCGGCGCTCCATCTCGCCTATCCAGATCAGACGTGTCTCGCCCCTCCCGGCAAAAGCCTCGCGAATGCCACCAATGCGGTCGTTTTGCACATTGGAATCCGAATGGAGACCTATGATCGCGACCGATCGATGGCCAAGGTCAAGCAAATGCCGGCCAATCTCCCGACCGCCATTCCAGTGATCGGCGGCAACGGTGTTGCCCGGCGTGGTGGGGGAATCGATCACCGCAACCGGACGGCCAATATCGCCAATGCGCGTACCATGGCGGGGAACCACAACAATGCCGTCGGCGCCCCGCTCAATCAGCCGGTTGATGGCGCGGGACTGAGCCTCGACATCACCCCGACTGTCGCCGATAAGAACGCCGTAGCCCGCCTCGGACGCCGCGTGCTCGATCGCCTGCGCGAATTGAGGAAAGAGCGGGTGAGCAATGTCGGCCAGAACAAGGCCAAGCACATGGCTGCGTCCGGTGCTGAGCGCCCGGCCTGCGAGGCTCGGCACATAGCCCAGCTCCTTTGCCTTTTCGCGGATCGTCCGGCCGAGTTCCTGCGACACGCGGCCCTTTCCGGACATCGCGTTTGAAACGGTCGCAACCGATACGCCAAGCGCCTTGGCAATATCGGACAGATTGGCGCGAGAAGCCATCAAAGCCCGGTTCAGAAGCAGATTAAACGTTTAACCAATATGCCTTGCTCGAACCAATCTGTCGACTCTGTTTTTTGGTTTCCCCAGAAAGTGCGATCAGGCAGAAGCCTCTGCCGCCCTCGTATTGGCTGCCTTCACAGCCCCCTGCCCGGTGATCCGGGCAGAAAGAGGAGCCTGAAAGCGCTTGAGTCTCAGCGCATTGCCCAGCACGAAGACGCTGGAAAGAGCCATGGCGCCGGCGGCAAGCATGGGCGACAGGAGGGTGCCTGTGGCGGGATAAAGAACACCCGCAGCAACGGGAATGAGACTGACATTGTAGGCGAAGGCCCAGAACAGGTTCTGTCTGATGTTCTTCATGGTTGCCTGTGAAAGCCCGATGGCGTTGGCAACGCCAGTCACATCGCCCGCCATGAGAACCACGTCGGCGCTCTCAATGGCGACATCCGTGCCGGTGCCGATGGCGATGCCGACATCGGCTTCTGCAAGAGCGGGAGCATCGTTGATGCCGTCACCGACGAAAGAGACCGGGCCTGCCTGCTTGCGCAGACGCTTGAGCGCCTCGACCTTGCCCTCTGGCAGCACTTCCGCCTCGACCCGGTCGATGCCCAGCTTTGCGGCAATAGCCTGCGCCGTATGCCGGTTGTCGCCGGTGATCATGGCCACTTCCAGCCCCAACGCGTGAAGAGCGGCAATGGCGCGCGGTGTCGATTCCTTGATTGGGTCGGCGACCGCGATGACAGCCGCGAGCCGACCATCCACCGCCGCGTAAAGCGGTGTCTTGGCATCGGAGGCGAGCGTTTCTGCCGCTGTGGAAGCCTTGCCGATCTCGATGCCCTGCTTATGCATGTAGCGATCGGCGCCGACATGAAGCCTGTGACCACCTACAGTGGCAGCGATGCCAAAGCCCGGAACCGCATCAAACTCGACGACCGTCCTGAGGGCCAGATTGGCTGTTTGCGCAGCCTCCACAACAGCGTCCGCTACCGGATGTTCAGACATGGCTTCCGCAGAAGCGACAAGCGAGAGAACCTCCGCACGGTCAAATCCGTCCTGGACGATGAAATCGGTCAGTGCGGGGCGACCGAGTGTCAGCGTGCCTGTTTTGTCGAACGCGACAACGCTTGTGTTTCGCAGGCTCTGAAGCGCCTCACCATTGCGGAAGAGAACACCGAGCTGTGCGGCACGACCGGTGCCGACCATGATGGAGGTGGGCGTTGCAAGCCCCATCGCGCAGGGGCAGGCAATGATGAGAACCGCCACCGCATTGACCAGTGCGAATGCCAATGCGGGATTGGGGCCAAACAGGAGCCAGATGATGAATGTGAGCGCTGCAACGATCATGACGGCGGGAACGAACCAGGCCGTGACCCGGTCAACGACCGCCTGGATGGGCAGTTTGGCGCCTTGCGCGTTTTCGACCATGCGGATGATCTGCGCCAGAACCGTGTCGGAGCCGACCTTGGTGGCGCGGTAGACGAAGCTGCCGGTCTTGTTGATCGTGCCGCCAATGACCTCGTCACCTTCGGACTTGGAGACCGGGACGGGCTCACCGGAGATCATCGCTTCATCCACATAGGAAGAGCCGCTTTCGACCAGACCGTCGACCGGCACCTTGTCGCCGGGACGCACCTGAAGCCGGTCGCCGACAACCACCTCTTCAAGCGGCACCTCGACAAAATTGCCATCCCTTTCAACTCGGGCGCTTTTGGCGCGCAGGCCCATCAACCGCTTGATGGCTTCGCCCGTGCGGCCCTTGGCACGCGCTTCCAGAAGTCGCCCAAGCAGGATGAGCGTAACGATGACGGCGGATGCCTCGAAATAGACGTTGACCGTGCCGGACGGGAGAACGCCGGGCGCAAAGGTAGCCACGACCGAATAGGCCCAGGCTGCGGTGGAACCGAGCATGACGAGCGAGTTCATGTCCGGCGCAAAGCGCATCAGCGCCGGAAATCCCTTGCGATAAAAGCGCAGGCCCGGCCCGAACTGCACGATGGTCGCCAGAACGAAGTAAACGATGTAGAGCGTGCTGCGGTCGGCGATGCCCATGAGCCAGGCATGCATGCCCGGGATGAAATGGCTGCCCATCTCGAGAATGAAGATTGGCAGGGTGAAGATTGCCGCCAGCGTGAAATCGCGCTTGAGCGAGCGCAGCTCCGTGGCCTTTGCCTTCTCATGCGCATCGCTCGCGGCAGCGCCCTCGGAGCGCAGAACCGGCGTGTAGCCGGATTTGCGGATCGCCTCTTCCACCCCGCTGCGCGCTTCATCACTCATGAGATCGATGGACGCGCTTTCGGTGGCAAGGTTCACCGCGACTTTTGACACTCCGGGCACAGCGGCAATGGCCTGCTCCACGCGCCGCACGCAGGATGCACAGGTCATGCCCTCAATGCCGATATCGAGATGGCTGGCCGGAACGCCGTAACCGGCACGCTCCACCGCATTGACGACGCTGGAAAAATCAACGCCGGGCTGAAGTGAAACCTCGGCGGTCTCGGTGGCCAGATTGACCGAGGCGCTCGTCACGCCATCGACTTCTGCCATAGCGTTTTCGGCGCGCCTTACACAGGAAGCACAGCTCAGCCCCTCGATGCGGAACCGTTTTACAATGACCGGAGAGCCGCCGGCGGAAAGGGTATTCATCGTTTTCACCCTGAATGACTATTGTTCAGGATTGCGCTTCTAAACCTTCCAGTCAATGGAAGGTCAAGCAGGAAAATTCACGAGCCTTTCCGACGTTTCCTGCAGAGCCTCAGCCACATTGTCGTTTGCCCCTGAGGATCACACGAATATGATTGGGATTGCACAGGTGCGATACCTACATCAGGCTCTGCGGGCATGGGGCACTTCACCAATGCCCGATCTTGATGGAGACGAACAATCAGGAAGCCGGAGCTGCGAATGAGTTACAAGAAGACTGAAGAAGCCTTGGCCCGCCTCACCCCCGAGCAGTACTACGTGACGCAGCAAAGCGGAACGGAACGTCCGGGCACGGGCGAATATCTTCACAACAAGGAACCCGGAATCTATGTCGATATCGTTTCCGGCGAACCGCTTTTCGCCAGCAGCGACAAATATGAATCCGGCTGCGGCTGGCCCAGTTTCACAAAGCCCATCGTACCGGCCAATGTCCAGGAAAGACGCGATGTGTCCCATGGGATGATCCGCACGGAGGTGCGCTCGGCCCATGGCGACAGCCACCTCGGCCATGTCTTCGAAGATGGGCCTATGGATCGCGGCGGCCTGCGCTATTGCATCAACTCGGCCGCCCTTCGCTTCATCCATCGCGACGCGATGGAAGCGGAAGGTTATGGTGCCTATCTCGACCAGGTGGAGGACGTGACATGACTGAACGTGCCGTACTGGCCGGAGGCTGCTTCTGGGGCATGCAGGATCTCATCCGCAAACTGCCCGGCGTGATCAGCACACGCGTGGGCTACACCGGGGGCGATGTGCCGAATGCGACCTATCGCAATCACGGCACCCACGCAGAAGGCATCGAGATCATCTTCGACCCGGAAAAGATGAGCTATCGGCGCCTGCTGGAGTTTTTCTTCCAGATCCACGACCCGACGACGGTGAACCGGCAGGGCAACGATGTCGGCATGTCGTATCGTTCGGCAATCTATTATGTGACGGATGAACAAAAACGCATCGCCGAGGACACGATTGCCGACGTCAACGCCTCAGGTCTCTGGCCGGGCAAGGTCGTGACCGAAGTGGAACCCGCAGGCGATTTCTGGGAAGCCGAACCGGAGCACCAGGATTACCTGGAGCGGTACCCGAACGGGTATACATGTCATTTCCCCCGCCCGGGCTGGGTACTGCCCAAACGCGACGCAGCCGAGTGAGCATCATCTCTTCCTGATCAACGCTCACGCGGCCATGCGACATGGATGTCGTCAATGACATAGACATGGGCGTGACGGCGCCCATGTCCACCTTCAGCAAGATGAGGGTGGTCCTCCGGAAGGTCGTCATGGCTGTGTTCGACAATCTCCGGATCGTCGGCCGGCCAGATGGCGAGGACGGCCCCTATGGCGACCGCGGCCAGCGCTGAGAGGATGATCGACGTGGCGGGCAGGCCGAGAGCCGCGCCCGCCCAACCGGCAAGCGGATAGGCGATCAGCCAACAAGCATGAGAGAGGGCAAACTGCGCGGCGAAGAGTGCCGGGCGGTCCTCCGAATTGGCCGAGCGCCTGAGCAGTCTGCCCGACGGCGTCTGCGCCGTTGAATATCCAACACCAAGCACGAACCATAAAGCCAGCAACCATCCAAAGCCGGGCAGCGCCGCCGCAGCCAGCGTACCGGCCACCAGAAGAGACGCCCCGGCCAGCATCACCGTGCGGTCCGATGCGGTTTCCAGCAGTTTGGGCAAACTGAGCGCGGCCACCATCGACCCGCCACCGAATGCCGCGAGCGCCAGCGCAGTCGCCTGATTGTCGAGGGCGAAGACACCTTGCACATAGACAACCGTGTTGACGATCACCAGAGCCCCCGCCGAAGCGACGGCCAGGTTGAGCGCCAACAGCCCCCGCAGACGTGGCGTTGCAAGGTAGATGCGAATGCCGCGCGTGGTCCGATCATAGATGCCGCGTGGTTTCGCCGGTTTCGGGCTGGGCAAGGCCACCGACATCACGAGCGCCGCCGAGGCGAGAAACCCGATCACGGTTCCGGCAAACAGGTTGTGAAAAGAGACAAAGGAAAGCAGGGCGGCCGCCAGCATCGGACTCACGACACTTTCAAGATCGTAGGCCAGACGCGAAAGGGAAAGCGCCCGCGTATAGTCTCTCTCATCCGGCAGGATATCGGGAATCGTAGCCTGAAAAGTGGGCGTAAAGCCCGCTGAGGCGGATTGCAGCATGAAGATCAGGACGTAAACCTGCCAGACTTCCGTGACGAAGGGCAGGAATATTGCGACACCGGCGCGCACCAGATCGAGTGTCACCAGCATTGCGCGGCGCGGCACTCTTTCTGCGAAGGCGGAGGCAAGCGGCGCAACGCCGACATAAGCGATCATCTTGATGGCGAGCGCCGTTCCCAACACCGCGCCTGCATTGTCGCCAGCCAAATCGAAAGCAAGCAGCCCCAGAGCCACGGTCGCAAGCCCTGTGCCGATCAACGCGATCACCTGCGCGCCGAACAGATGGCGATAGGTTCGATTCTTCAGGATCGCCAGCATCACAAATACTTCGCTATTTCCCTGAATTCATCGAGCGCCTGTCGCCGCTCACGCGCGAGCGGCCCGACCACATCTTCAAGACAATGATCAAGATGATCCTGGATAAACGTCTTCTTGGCCTGCGCAATGGCCCGTTCGACCGCATGGAGCTGCTGGGCAATGTCGAGGCAGGGTCTGCCGGACTCGATCATTTCGATGACCCCGCGCAAATGCCCCTCGGCGCGTTTGAGCCGCTTGACGATTTGAGGGTGTGTTTCGTGAAGATGGGGTTCCGTGGACATTGATAAATGCTATCCCCCTGTAGGGGATATGACAAGGCGTTTTGACGCTGGATTGGCGATCCGTGGCGAGCACATCACAAGCCAGTCAGTCGTGATGGCCAGTGCATCCCTCAGCGATCCAAACCTCTCCCCCGAATTGTGTTTCCCTAGAGAAGCGGGACAGGAGATTGCGCCTCAGGTGCCGGTTCGCCCTGAGGCAATGGCGTCCAGCGCTCTGCGCTGACGATGCATTTCCAGAAAGACGCGATAGTCACGATCGAAACGTTCCCGAGCAACGGGGTCCGGTCTCCGCGCCCTGCCCTTCTGCGCCATGCTTACACAGGCATCTGTCAGACTGTCGTGGAGCCCTGCAGCCGTAGCCGCCACCATCCCGGTCCCCAGAAGCATGGCATCCTCGGCGCCCGGCTCTTCAACCGTGCAACCGGCAGCGTCCGCATACAGCTCCATCAACAACGGATTTTTCGTATGGCCGCCGGTTACATGAAGCGTGTCAATTGCATAGCCCTTGTCATTCAGCGCATCGAGAATGTGACGAATGCCGAACGCAATGGCCACCGCGGTTCGCCAATAGAGCCGGCAGAGACTGTCGAAAGAGGCATCCAGGGTCAGCCCCGATATGACCCCGACAGCATGGGGATCGGCCAGCGGCGAGCGGTTTCCATGAAAATCAGGCAGAACGTGCAGCCGGGCAGCGAGATCGTATCCTTCTACGGCCCGCAATTCATTGACACGGTCGCAGATGCGCTTGTGCATCTGCGCATCCGGTTCTCCGCCCGCAGCATGCCAGCGGATGATGTGATCAAGCAATGCGCCTGAAACGGACTGGCCGCCTTCAGCGAGCCAGCATCCTGGCAATGCGGCACCAAGATAGGGACCCCACACCCCAGGTACGGGACGGGCCTCACGCGAAAAGGCCATGACGCAGCTCGAGGTCCCCGCGATCAAAGCCATATGCCGATCGATGCTGCCGGCGTCACCGGCGAACCCGCCAAGCACGCCGAGAGCTCCGCCATGGGCGTCGATCAGCCCGGCTCCAACCCTGCACTGTTCCGTGAGACCAAGCGCATCCGCCGCGTCTGGGGTCAGTGGTCCTAGATCCAGACCGATGGGGCTCGCCTCCCCCGGCAATTGCCCGCGTTCAAGCATGTCCGGGATACCGACCATCTCGAAAAAATCGCTCTGCCAGCCGGAGTTTTCATGTGCGAGATAGGTCCACTTGCAGGTCAGTGTACATTGCGAACGCGCGAGCGAACCCGATGCTTTCCAGGTCAGGAAATCGGCCAGATCGAAAAAATGACCGGCAGCGTTCCAACATTGCGGCAGATTGCGCTTTAGCCACATCAGCTTTGGCGTCTGCATCTCCGGCGACATGACGCCGCCGATGTAATCCAGCACGCGGTGACCGGTTTGCGTACATTCATCGGCTTCGGCAAGCGCACGATGGTCGAGCCAGACGATCGTGTCCCAACCCGGCTCTCCATCCGGTGAAACGCTTACCTGACCACCATCACGATCCCGCACAACCAAGGAACAGGTGGCATCGAAGCTGATACCGACAACGTCCTGAGGCGCCACCCCTGCCCGCTCAACCGCTGTCCGTACCGAGGCACACACCGCCTGCCAGATGTTTTCCGAATCCTGCTCTGCGAAATCTGCTGCAGGCCGGTTCATCCGGATCGGCGTCTCGGCTCGTCCTAAAAGCTGGCCTTC
Organism: Nitratireductor sp. ATLC21; assembly: GCF_057196525.1. Classification (NCBI taxonomy): domain Bacteria; kingdom Pseudomonadati; phylum Pseudomonadota; class Alphaproteobacteria; order Hyphomicrobiales; family Phyllobacteriaceae; genus Nitratireductor; species Nitratireductor sp. ATLC21. The sequence continues at coordinate 1,540,251 of NZ_JBXUOU010000001.1, forward strand.
ACGATCAAGCACACCGGCGCGGGCGCTGCCTGTGCCCACGTCAACCGCCACCACAAAATTGCGCATCAATTCTCTCTCTGGATGTCCTCCAACCGGACCAGAAGCTCCGGAAGCAGCTGCATCCTGTCAAAAATCAGGTCCGGTTCCAAGCGTTTCAGGATGGCACGGTGTGCTTTTGACCCAGCGTGGGATGCACCTGAAAAACACAGGACCCGCATACCGGCCCGATGCGCAGCTTCGATCCCCGCTGGGCTGTCTTCCACAACGACGCAGCGGGCGGGCTCGATGCCCATCGAGCGGGCGGCAAAGAGAAAAAGATCGGGAGCCGGCTTGCCGTTCGGCACCATCGTCGCGCTGAACACATTCGGTTCGAAACGATCAAGAAGCCCCGTCACCCCGAGCGACACACGGATACGCTCCGGCTGGCTGGAAGACGCAACACAATATGGCCGGCCGAGACCGTCGAGCGCCTCCTGGATCCCGCTGACCGCCTGCAACTCGTTCCGGAAGGTTGCGTAGAGGTTCTCACGCATGCGTGAAAGGGCGGCCTCATCGAGATCCACGCCGAAATCGGCGCTGAGCAGCGATCTGATCGTGGTCAATGAGCGCCCAAGAAACAGTTCATAAGCTGTCTCCGGATCGATATGCACACCATATTCCGCAACCGCATCCAACAGCACCCGCATGGAAAGCGGCTCACTGTCCACGAGCACGCCGTCGCAATCGAAGATCACAAGCGCAATATCATGCTTCGTTGTCACCTGGCTCACATCCTTCACCAGCAGGAATAACCGCCATCCGCCATGACGATCGAGCCAGTCATGAGGCTGGACGCATCGGAAGCAAGGAACTGAACCACAGAGGCGATCTCGTCGGGTTGCCCGACACGCCCCATGGGGGTCATCTCGAGCCAGGTGGCATACATTTCAGGATTTTCCTGAATGCCGAAAGCCGTGAGCGGTGTCTCGATATAGGTTGGAGCGACCGCATTGACGCGAACCCCGCGCCGTCCCCATTCGGCGGCGAGCGACCTGGTCAGCTGGTGCACCGCCGCCTTGGAGGCATTGTAGAATGCCTGGGGCTGAGGCTTGTTGACGATCACGCCGGACATGGAACCGATGTTGACGACTGAACCGCTGCCGCGTTCCAGCATCTTGCGACCGAAAGCTCGGCAGCACCAGAACAGCCCGTCGAGATTGACGTCCATATGAAAGCGCCAGTGTTCGTCGCTGGTGTCTTCAGCCGGCACATCGCTCTGCGCCACGCCTGCATTGTTGACGAGAATGTCGATCCGCCCATGACGTTCCGCAATCGCATTTGCGGCGGCATTGACCTGGTCCGACTTGGTCACGTCCAGCACGATGCTCTCTGCCGAATGGCCCAGCTTTTTCAAGGCTTCGACGCTCGCTTCCCCCAGATCGGCTTTCAGGTCCGCTACAACCACATGGGCGCCGGCTTCGCCGAGCGCACGGGCGCATGCGGCACCGATACCCTGCCCCGCACCAGTGACCACCGCGACGCGTCCATCGAGCCTGAGTTTTTCCAGATACATCTCAAAACACCTTCTTCATTCTGCTTACCCTGTGTGCCGGTCCATCAATTCAGGGCGTTGCCGGCGCCGTCGAAACGATGCAGGCGCTCTGAGGATGGGGTGAGATAGACAGTCTCACCGTGACGCAATGCAAACTCACCGTCGGCGCGCGCTGTGACCTGGCCGATCCCCTCGATGTCGACATGGAGAAACGTGTCGGAGCCGAGGTGCTCAGCCACGCCGACCTTGCCCTTCCAATGGCCGCTTTCGGTGGAAAGCTGGAGGTGCTCAGGGCGCACACCGATTGTCGCCGCTCCCATCTTCTCCGCCTCGACCCCCTTGACGAAATTCATCCGCGGCGAGCCGATGAAACCCGCAACAAAGAGGTTTCGCGGACTGCGATAAAGCTCCAGAGGTGAGCCGACCTGTTCGATACGCCCCGCGTTCAGCACCACAATCTTGTCGGCCATCGTCATGGCCTCCACCTGATCATGGGTGACATAGATCATTGTGGTGTTGAGCTGATGATGAAGCTCGCTGATCTCGAGCCGCATGGAGCCGCGCAGTGCTGCATCGAGGTTCGACAACGGCTCATCGAAGAGAAACGCCTTTGGCTCGCGCACGATCGCCCGGCCGATTGCCACACGCTGGCGCTGGCCGCCGGAAAGTTGGCCGGGACGACGGTCGAGATAATCCGTCAGATTGAGAATGCGCGCGGCGTTGCGCACCTTCTCGTCGATCACCGCCTTGTCCGCTCCTGCCATTTTCAGCGGGAAGGCGATGTTCTTGTAAACGCTCATATGCGGATAGAGCGCATAGGACTGGAAGACCATGGACAAGCCACGCTTTGCCGGAGCGCGAGCCGTCATATCTTCACCGTCAATCAGGATCCGGCCGCTTGTCGTGTCTTCCAGGCCCGCAATCAGGCGCAACAGTGTGGATTTGCCGCAGCCTGACGGACCGACGAACACGACAAACTCATTGTCGGCAATTTCCAGTTCGATCTCGGGAATGACGACGGTCGAGCCAAAGGCCTTGTGCACCTTTTCGAGACGGATTTCCCCCATGATTGTCGTTCCTTATTTGACGGCGCCGAAAGTGAGGCCACGCACGAGCTGACGTTGCGAGAACCAGCCCATGATGAGGATCGGGGCGATGGCGAGTGTCGATGCGGCGGAGAGCTTTGCCCAGAACAGCCCCTCCGGGCTGGAATAGGAAGCGATGAAGGCCGTGAGCGGCGCTGCCTTGGCTGCGGTGAGGTTGAGCGTCCAGAAGGCCTCGTTCCAGGCGAGAATGATGTTGAGAAGCAAGGTGGAGGCGATGCCCGGGACCGCCATCGGCGTCAGCACATAGACGATTTCCTTGGCGAGCGAGGCGCCGTCCATACGGGCAGCTTCCAGGATGTCTCCGGGGATCTCACGGAAATAGGTGTAGAGCATCCACACGATGATCGGCAGGTTCGCCATGGTAAGGACGAGCACCAGACCGATGCGCGTGTCGAGCAGCCCCGCATCGCGAAACAGAAGGTAGATCGGCACCAGAACACCGACTGCCGGCAGCATCTTTGTGGACAGCATCCACAGGAGCACGTCCTTGGTTCGCTTTGTCGGAGCGAAGGCCATGGCCCACGCTGCCGGGATGGCGATGAGGAGGCCGAGCAGGGTCGAACCAAGCGAGATCACCACCGAGTTCATGAAATGCTTCAGGTAGTCGGACCGACTGTTGACCTCGACATAGTTCTCCGCTGTCCACTCGAAGAACAGGAATTGTGGGGGCGTTGCGATCGCAGCACCCTCGGACTTGAAGCTGGTCAACACCGTCCAGAGGATTGGAAAGAAGATCACGAAGCCAACGAGCCAGCCTATGACTGTGAAGGTGAGACGGGTGCGGGTGGAAACGGCGCGGGCCATCGGGTCTCTCCTACTCCAGGTTCTTGCCAATGAGGCGGACGAGGAAAATGGCAACGATGTTCGCCAGCACCACCGCAACGATGCCGCCGGCGGAGGCGCCACCCACGTCGAACTGCAACAGCGCCTGCACATAGACCAGATAGGTCACCGTGGTTGTTTGCACGCCCGGCCCGCCATTGGTGGTCACGAGGATTTCCGCGAACACAGAGAGCAGGAAGATGGTCTCGATGAGCACCACCACGGTGATCGCTCGCGCCATGTGCGGCAGCACGATATAGACAAAACGCGAGAGCGCACCTGCGCCATCCATTTCCGCGGCTTCCTTCTGTTCCGTATCGAGCGACTGGAGAGCCGTCAGCAGGATGAGCGTTGCGAAGGGTAGCCACTGCCAGGAAACGATCATGACAATCGAAAAGAGCGGTGCCTCGCCGAACCAGTCGACAGGCTGAAGGCCAAATGTGCGCGCGATCCAGGCAAACAGCCCGTTCACCGGGTGCATGAGCATGTTCTTCCAGACCAGAGCCGAGACGGTTGGCATGACGAAGAACGGGGCGATGACCATCAGGCGCACTATGCCCTGCCCGAAGAACGGCTGGTCGAGCAAAAGCGCCATCAGAATGCCACCACCGACGCTGATGAGAAGCACACCCCCCACCAGAAGCAGCGTGTTCAGCAGGCCTGTGATGAAGGCGGGATCCGTGAGGAAAAACCGGTAGTTGAGAAAACCTGCCCACTCCTCCATGCCCGGCATCAAGAGGTTGTAGCGCAGCATCGAGAAGTAGAGCGTCATGGCCAGCGGCACAGCCATCCACAAAAGGAGCAGAACGACTGCGGGCGTCATCATCAGCCGGGCGCTGGCGCGGGTCTGTAGCGTGGCCATGAGCCTGCCTCTTCAAACCGAATGTTGACCGATAGGCGAGACCGGGATCGCAGCCGAGAGAGAGGGCCGGCCGCGATCCCGGGGGTTGGCGGGCTTATTTGGGATATCCCGCCTTTTGCATTTCGCGCTGGGTCAGAGCCTGCGCGTTGGAGAGCGCCTGATCAACGCTGGATTGCCCGGCAAGCGCTGTCGAGAACTGCTGGCCGACTGCCGTCCCGATGCCCTGAAATTCGGGGATCGCGACGAACTGCACTCCCACATATGGCACCTCCTCGACCGTTGGGCTGGTCGGATCGGCTGCCTGAATGGATTTAATGGTCAGGTCCGCAAAAGGCGCAGCTTCCTGGTAGGCGGGGTTTTCATAGAGCGAGGTCCGCGTGCCGGGCGGCACATTGGCCCAGCCTTCCTTCTCCGCGACGAGTTCACTGTATTCCTTGCTGGTCGCCCAGGCGATGAAGGTCTTTGCGGCATCGGTTTTCTGCGAACCTGCGGGAACGGCCAGAGACCACGCCCAGAGCCAGTTTCCGCGTTTGCCAAGCCCCTTGTCGGGCGCAAGTGCAAACCCCACCTTGTCGGCCACCTGGCTTTCATCCGGGTTGCTGACAAAGGATGCCGCTACCGTGGCGTCGATCCACATGCCGCATTTTCCAGTCTGGAAAAGCGCCAGATTCTCGTTGAAGCCGTTGGAGGAGGCTCCGGGCGGTCCGGCATCGTTCATGAGATCGATGTAGAACTGCAGGGCTTCCTTCCATTCCGGCTGATCGAACTGCGGCTTCCATTCCATGTCGAACCAGCGCGCACCGAACGAGTTTGCCATGGCGGTAAGGAAGGCCATGTTCTCGCCCCAGCCAGCCTTGCCACGAAGACAAATGCCGTAAACCTCATTGTCCTTGTCCGTGATCTTGCGCGCGGCTTCGCCGATAAAATCCCAACTGGGGGCCTCCGGCATCTCAAGCCCCGCTTCCTCGAACAGGTCCTTGCGATACATGACGAAGGAACTCTCACCGTAGAATGGCGCCGCATAAAGCGTTCCATCCATCGAGAGCCCTGCCCGGATAGCGGGCAGCAGGTCATCGACGTCGTATTCCGGGCCGAAATCGAGTGGCACAAGCCATTTCTGCGCCGCCCAGATCGGCACTTCGTAAGTGCCGATGGTCATGATGTCGTACTGGCCGCCTTTGGTGGCAATGTCAGTCGTGACGCGCTGACGCAGGACATTCTCCTCCAGCGTCACCCATTCCAGTTCGATATCGGGATGCTTTTCCGTGAACGCACCCGCAAGCTTCTGCATACGGATCATATCGCCATTGTTCACGGTCGCGATTGTCAGTGTTTCCGCCTGCGCCGCGACAGCAATGGTTATTGCCGAGCACGTCATCATGGCCAGAAGCTTCGCCCTCATGGTCTCCTCCCAAAGATTTGAGCAAATGCTATGTTAGTGAGCAAATACTCACTTCACCACAAAGTCAAGCCCTTCTGTCCTGGCGAAACAGAAGTGCGCGCCCGAAAATTCGGCTCAGCCAGCCTCCAGCAGAGCTGTCGCTGTGCGCTCATCGGTGATCAGCCCATTGACGATGTGGCGACTGACGGCAGCCTTGATGGCGGGAAGTTTCCGCGCGCCCATCGCGGCTGCAATGACGAGCGAGGTTTCCGACGACGGCAATGGCGCGCTTGCAACACGCTCGTTCAGACCGCCCTCGATGAAGGTACCGTCTGTGCCGAAAGACCACCCCACGATCTCCCCCACAGCACCAGCCTTTTGGAGAGCTTCCAGCTCCGGCCTAGAAACGAAGCCGTCTTCAAACACCGGTGCCTTGTCAGTCATGTCGCCGATACCCACAAACGTGACATCCGCCCTTCTCGCCAATTCGAGCGCGGGACGAATCATCGGCTGCTCGTGAAGGAGATTTCGCTCCTCGGAGGATGAAACGATAACCGGCAGGGGCATGGGAAAACTGCGTGCCTTTACGGTATCCGCCATGGTGAAGATGACGTTGTAATAGGCCGCCGAACCATCGGGCGCGATGTTTCCTGTCAGCGAAACGATGCGGTGTTGAGGACATTCCATCGGCGGCAGCTGTTCGATCGCAGCCTTGAGCGTTCGCCCTGTACCGATTGCCATAATAATCGGCTCCGGCGAAAGCAGATGACGCTCAATCTGGGCCGCTGTCGCCTCCGCCACGCCCACAGTGGTCGAATTCGATTCAGGATCACTGGGCACCACTTCAGCGAACTGAAGAGCGAAGCGCTCCTTCAACCGGCGCGCCGATTCCATACAAGCAGCAATCGGATGGTCGATCCGCACCCGAACAAGCCCCTCCGACACAGCAAGAGAAACCAGACGTTGCGCCGACTGCCGTGAAACACCCAGCGCCGCGGCAATCTGATCCTGCGTGTTCCCTGCCACGTAATAGAGCCATCCTGCCCGTGCGGCGTCATCCAGTCGATTTCCGCGTGCGCTCATACGTCTTTACTCATGCCCTGCTTGTCACTCGAGTTATCATAACTCTAGCGAAGCATCGGGCAGACAACCAGCAGCATGATTCAAGCGTAGCATCTTCGGACATGCTGGACTGACACGGCCTTCACAGCCAGCATCAGCGGGTCAGAGTGAAGCAGAGGGAGAAGGCAAAGACACTGGTCCCGTAGAGAACGGGTGTGGATCCACGCTCTAGTGAACGATGACCCTGGTGCCTTCAGGCACCTGATCGAACAGTTCGATCACATCTTCATTGAAGAGACGAATACAGCCAGAAGACGCCTTGGTGCCGATCGTCCACGGCTCTGAGGTTCCGTGGATCCGATAGAGCGTGTCGCGGCCATCGCGGTATAGATAGAGCGCTCTGGCACCCAGAGGGTTGTGCGGGCCGGGCTCTATGCGCTGCGGGAGCCCGGGGGCTTCGGCATGCATGTCATCCGTGGGATGCCAGGCCGGCCATTTGCTTTTGCGTGCCACCACTGCCTCGCCCTTCCAGGCCTTGCCTGCGGCACCCACCGCGATCCTGTAGCGGCGTGCGACCGCGTCGGGTTTCACCAGATAAAGAAAATTGCTTTCGGTATCGACCAGGATCGTCCCGGCAGGAAGACCCGTCTCATTGACCACGTCCTTTGGCCAATAGGACTTGTCGAACTTGCTTCGATCAACCAGCCGAACGGGAAATTGCTCCCCAGCATACGCCCTCTCTGTGGGGACCGTGGACTCGATGCGGGCTGAATTGCAGGCAGTGAGCGTCGCCACACAGAACAAGGCAACGAACACGCGCCAAGAAACCAGGGCCTCCATGCGGGGCCCTGGTCCGTTCCGACCATGCAACAGGAAAGGGTTCACCAGGTAACACGCAGCCCGAGATTGCCACCGAAACTCTGGTCCGAGCCCTCACCGTGCAAAGAAGCGCCGTAGCGGGCTTCGCCGAACACGTCCATCGTTTCGGAAACCTTGACGGAAGCACCGACGCCCACTTCACCCCAGAGATCAGCTGAGCCGTTGCTGAACTTCGTCCCCACGACATCAGTGGTTGCCTGTGTGTCGAGGAACTCACGATGAAGATTGGCAATGCCGTAGATTGCTGCCTGGCGCTCCTGACCGTCCTCTGTGGTCCACTCGGTCTGGTACTCCAGAGCCAGCCCGATGCGCCCGCGCAGGCTGTCGGCGTCATCAGGTGTCACCACCGCACCGAAACGATCCTCAAACCGGTCAATCTTTACCGAGGAATAGAGCAACTGGGCCTGCGGTATTACGGTCCAGTGCGGGTTCAGCGTGAACCGCTTGCCCAGTTCGAGAGATGCGGCATAGCCGAACGCCCCGGCACCGCCGACGAGCTCACCCGCCAAATCGGAGCTGAGTTTGGTGTCGTAGAAATTCAAGCTTCCTTGGGCGTCGGCATAGAAACCGTTTTCACCATACCAGGTCAGGCTCGCGTCAAGGCCAATGCCAAATGTATCGATCTTGCCGGAACCAAAGAAGGAGTCGACAGAAGCATGCCCGGTGCCGAGGTGGCCGCCAAGGCTGCCGACCAGTAGGCCATGCTCGGTCTCCGCCACAGCGCCATCTACGCCTGCCTGCATCTTCCACTGTCCCAGCGAATAGCTCGAGCCGGTGGTTGAGCCGCCCGGATCAAAGGAGCCGTGCGAAGCCTCGATACGACCCCAAACACCATTGTCGCCGACGATGACCTTGTCCTGCTGATAGTAGCTTTCCTGCTCGCTGCTCACCACACAGCGGTAGTTCTGCTCGGGATCCTTGCAGAAAATGGTCTGGGGTAGTTGGTTGCGATTCCAATAACGATTGCCCGCGCGCTGTTGCAGGGTTGGCATGGAATTCAGACCGAGCAGGGCATTCCCATAGTTTTCGTATATCGGCGTGCCTGGCTGATAAAGCGGCCGTGAGGGCTGTATCTGCGGCCCGCCGCCCGGCGGCACCTGTGGGTTTTCGATGGTCGAACGTAAGTACCAGTCGCCATCGGTGGGATCGGTGATACCGTTTTTATACAGTCGGTAAGCGAACGCACCACCGACAACAGCCGGATCGCCCTGGAACTCGTAGTCACCCTGAAGGGTGAACACCGCGTTCGATCGGGCGTCCTGATCAACCTGCACGACCTTGATGCCGTTGTATGTCAGCGCGCCGGGGCTGCCCGGATCCACATTGACCCTGATCGACGTGGTTCCCTCGGAGGAGCCGTTGATGATCAGCATGTCGGTCGGTGAGAAGTCGTCGTAAAGCCGCGTGTTGAGCCATAACTGGCTCTGGCCGGCCCCGATATAGTCTCCGGATATCGTGGACGTGTCGGTCAGCGAGTAAGCCCCGTTCGTCAGATCGAGCACACCGCGGTTTCGGTAGACTGATCCGGGAAGGCCGAGGCGCGCATTGACGTTGTCTCCGACATGCAGAACGCTGAAATTGTCGAGGTAGAGGATGTTCCCATAGAGAAGATCACCGGTCAGGGTGAAATCTGTATTGTCGGTCATGTTGATGGTCTCCCAATCCTGACCGAGATTGATCCCCTTTATGCGCTGGCCGAAGGCATCATCCTGGGCGAACGAGCCGCCGTGATAGGTGATATTGGCGAGATTGAGCGTGTCGCCGGTGCCGTCCCCACCATCCAGGTGGTAGACGGTAGACAAGTCACGACCCACGATCGTGAGCTGCTCATTGTTGCCAGCGCCCATCTCGATGCTGCCGATGAGCGAGCCGGCATTCCAGAGGACGCTGTCCGTACCAGCGCCGGCATTGATAATACCGGTTACAGCGCTGGAAAAACCTGCAAGCCGCCCCAAAGAGATCGTATCGGCACCGCTGCTGCCGAGGACGGCTGTCGCATCAAAAGCGTTCGCCTTGACGGTGCCGAAATTCCTGAATGCGGTGCCGGATGAGGGAGAAAGATCGACCACCGGCGCGGAACTCGCGGAGACCATCGATCCAAGATTGACGGCTTCGGTGGCGACGCTTTCCACAGCGAGAGCCGAGCCGCCCGCCTGGCCGACATCGATCGTACCGTCCAGAATGACGCGTTCCGCATTCTCCACATAGACGCCTGTGCCGTTTGCTCCGGAGCCCGTGTTGACGGAGATGGCACCGCCGACATGCGCTGTGCCGGCCTGTGTCAGATGTACTGCGGTGTTTCCATTTCCCTTATCGTTGAGTGTGCTGCGCACCTCGACATCGCCCGACGTATTGGCGTCGACACCGCGGGCCCCATTGGTCGATGGGTTCAGATTGATCGTGTAATTGTCGGTGATAAGCAGATCTTTGCTGGTGGCACCGCCACCGGCAAGTTCGAACAAAAAACCCGTCGCCGAGGTGCCGTTTACATCAATCTGTGCTTTCGATGCCGCCGTGAAACTCGTGCCAGTGCGGATGCCCGCACCTGATCCGTTGACCCGGATTTCCGTGTTCTGGAGTTCGACATTTCCAAGTTCGGCGGCATTCTCGATACCATTGCCGGAACCGGTTGTGGTGATCCGCGTGGCACCCAGCAAAAGCCCTGAAGCATTGTTGCCGATCAGAACGCCATGGGCCGCATTGCGAGCAGTGATCGTGCCGGCAAGACCGGCCCCATCCAGAGCGGCGCCATTGCGAACATGGATGCCTGCGACACCGTCATTCACCACGATGTTCGCGGCATTGGTCACCTGAGCAGTGGACGTCTTTCCGTCCGTGTTCTCAACCAGGATGCCTGTCCCATCCTGAACCGTGATGTTGCCGCCATCCGCATTGTCGAACACACCCCGGTCCTGAACAACCGCGCCCTGCCCCTGTGTAATGTCGATCGTGTTCTGATTGGTGATGCGACCGGACTTGCGCACCAGAATGCCGGTGCCATCCGAGATGGAGATTGCGCCATTGTTCACGCCGCGACCGCTGGATTCAGCGATAATGCCCGTGGCCTGGGTGCCGGTGAAGGCAATCGCGGCATCGTTGGTGAGATTGCCACCGTGCCGGGTGATGAGACCCGTTACACCATTGTTCGCGGAAGAAAGGGTCGCCTGATTGACCAGTACGGAGTTGCGGCCCGTATCCGTGACATTGCCGGCCAGATCCATCTTACGCCCATCCACGATACCGCCGATCGTGTTGTCGCCGTCGAGACCAATCTGCGTGTTCGCGTTGACGTCCACATGGGCACCGCCTTCGGAGCGAACAGCCACAGCACCGTCGCCGGTAAGGCTATAGGTGCCTGCGCCTGTTTCAGCGTTGGTGTTGTTGCCGGTGACCTGAAGGATGGTGGAATTCGCGCCTGAAGCAGTCAATGTGCGGGCGTTGCCACCGCCCACACCATCATAAGAGGCGCCATCCTCGATGCGGAACAGCGTCGAATTATCGGTGCTGACATCAAGGTCATTGGCGACATTGTTGATCGCCGACCCGTTGCCATGGATGAAGTAGCCGATCTGGTCCGAGCCGCCGATGAAGTTGACTTCTGCTGTGTTGCCAAGATCGATCACGCCGCCCTGTCGCGCATGAACGCCGATACCGCCAACACCATCCAGATTGACGATACCGTCGACATTGGCCGTTGCGTGACTGCCCTGAACCCAAACACCATAATTTCGGGTGTTGGTTCCGGCATTGAAGCCACCGCCAACAAGAATGGTCGACGTGTCGGTCACATCGGCGTGGGTGTCCACGCGGGTACCATAAAGATAGACGCCGCGCGCATTCACACCATTGAGCTGGATGTCACCATTGTGCGTGATTGTGCCTTCGACATTCTCGGCGGCCATCGCGTAATTTACGTTGGGCGAACCGCCGCGATTGCCGTTGATGATGATCGTACCATTGTTGATGAGCTCCAGAGCACCCGTGCCCTCGGCTTCCGTTCCGGCCGTACCCGATCCGGCATACATGGCGGCTGCCCGTCCGGTGTTCGCACCAATCGTGATCGTTGCGCCGGACGCATTCTCGGCCTTTGCATCACCGAGCACACGAATGCCCGTGAGTATCGCAGAGTTGTTGCTGGTATCGGTCTGCGAATCCGCCTTTTCGAGCTGCGCGGTCTTGCCGATATTGATGGAACCCTCGTTGGTGAAAGACGCTTGCCCCTGAAGGAACACACCGTCGACGAGGCTTACATTGCCTCCCGCGCCATTCGTGCCGACATTGATGATGCCGCTGCTTGTGTTCGTTGCGGTGGAATTCCCCCCCATCACCACACCGGCATTCCAGAACCCGGTGTCCTCGTCCTGTCGCTGACTGTCAGGGTTGTTCTCCGGTCGGGAAAGCCAGTGGGGAAGACTGGTGGAAGCCGCGACATTGACGATGCCATCATTGGTGAAGTTGGCGTTGCCATCGATCACCACGCCCCGTGAATAGGGACCTGCCAGATCCACATTGCCCGATGCGTCGGGAATGAAATTGGAGATCACGCCCGTTCCGGTGTTGTGGATGTCGGTATCATCCTTGCCGATGATTGCGTGGGCGCTGTACCGGCTGGAAAGCGTGCCGTTGTTCTGGAGGGTTGCGTTGTCTTCAAGATTGGCAATGGAATGCGAACCGCCAGCGGTCACGTCCTCGATGGTTTCTCCTGCCTTGATGGTGATCGCTGCCGTGTCGGTTCCATGGATAAGCGTGCGTTGGCCAAGCGGCATGTCCTGCACATATTTCGGCTTCACCGCCTGACGATATTCGACATCGACCGTGTGCGTGCTGTAGGCGGTGGCCAGTTTATCCTTGTAAGCCTGTTCGAGAGCGACACCCTCGGGCACTGAAAACTCGCCCTTCTGGATCTGACCGATCAGGTAATTGTTGTAGTTCTGAAAGGAAGCGACGTCGACGACGGGCCCGGCCGGTATGGCTTCCTCCACCCCTGAAACAGGATTGATCCAGGTGGCGCCTTCAGGAACCACCACGCCCTGATCAAAATTCACGCCGGAGACACGGGCCGTGTTGTTCTCCTGGCCTGGGGTTGCGTATTCTCCAAGATCGAACCGCGTGGACGTGTCGTATGACAGGCTGGAATTGCCCTCCACCTTGTAGGCGCTGATGATGTTTCCCCCCGTGTTGGGGCTTGCCTTCATCGGCATGTTGAGCTGGTTCCCCGCAGCCGAAGTGTCGCCTCCAGGCGTACCCACGACTACGGAAAGGCTCGAACCATTGCTCACGGTTGCAAGACGCGGGTCCAGATAGGCTTCCTGATCGTCCACATCGTCCCAGATGGTGAAGGTCCGGGCATCGGGCGCCACATTGAAATTGCCGGAATTGTAGACGTTGACCGTGACGTTTTCCTGGTTGGTCTCGTCGAAATAGGTGACGGTCTGATTCTGCTGGCCGGTGGTAAGCACGCCATCCGGCAAAATGGCCCCGTTCAGAACGCGGCCATCAGCCTCGATCTGGTCCAGGGTCATCTGGGTCCAGTTCGGAACACCGCCCTCAATCGTATCGTAGCTGCCCTGCAGCGTGTTGGTGACACCGTTGTTGACCTCCGTCTGGCCGACGTGATCATCGTTCTGACCCCCGACGACTGCCGCAGGATCCCCATCATAATCGCCAACGGGATAGTGACCCGGAGCATAATTCCCGAGGGTGAAGTCGGCTGCCAGGCCTGCAGCTGGAGCGCATAGCAAGGACGTGCCGGAAAGAAGAAGGGTAAGTCTGAATTTTCGACGGCGCTTGCCGCTGGGACCGATCTTGCTGCACCCTGTCATCCGCACCCCCGGTTACCACCCTGGAAAGCGGGCATGCGTCCTTGATTTGATCAGCCGCCCACTCGATCAACAAGCTGGCAGGCTAGTAGAACGGTATCGTTTTACTATCCAAATACCGCTTGTTTTTGTGATCAAAGGTAAATTGCAGAGTTGAACCAGAAAAATTGGACGCGTTGCTGGCGTTGAAACCCAAAAGATATTGAAAAGTAGGGGTTTACCGCGAGGGCGGCGTTAAAAGAACATTTACTACAAGCGGGGTGGCCGATGGATAAGCGGCTTGGCCCTAAAACGACCTTCAGACCGCGGACGGGCGGAACCGAGCGAGCCGATACGGGCACCTGTCTTTACTGAGCACCACCAGCGAAATCACCGAACGTCAGGGCCGCCCGCGTGTCGAGGTAGGAGAGATTTGCCAAAACTTTACCATCCGCCGATTTTGTCACGCGAAGCAGCAATGAAGCACCCTCAAGGCTGAACCTGCCATAAAGGATGTCACGGCTGGATGCGGCATCCTGTATCGCATGCTCGCCCGGGTTTCTTTGAAGCAACGCGCACAATTCACTTTGCTGGTCACTTTGCCGGTCACTTTGCCGGGTGCAGCCGTCGAAGGGTGCGATACGAATGATTGGCCGCCCGCTTCTGTCTGTTGAAAGCTCCAGCTTCGGGCCGTTCGGCCCATTGGTGCGGATATGGAAGGCGTTTTCAAGGCCCGGCCAAACAGAACCGTTCACATGTCTCCAGGCAGGATTGTTGGCCCGCTCGGCGCTGTCACGGGCAGCCCCCTCGGCAGGCGCGACACCTGCAGCGTCAAGAGCTGCCGCGGCACGCCGGCACCCCTCCGGATCGCCCGGTAGAATACCACCCCAAAAGCCCGCTTCGCCGAGCACCTGAGCCGCTCTCTCCCGCGCCTCTCGATCCGGAAGACCGGACATGCGCGCCCGCAGCGCGGCGCATGCATCGCCGGCCAAGCCCTGAGCACCGGATGGAGGCGCCGGAGGCATCGCTGGTGGGCGATCAAAAGTGCCCCGTTCAGCCAGTTCATCAAGTGACACCGGCGCACGTCCCATCGGTTCGATCTTCAACCAACCGACTTCCTCACCGCCCGGCAGAACACCAGGGGAGCGAAAGCGCAGGTAGAAGGCACCGGGCTCTTCATCGCCCCAATCAGCAATTGCGCTGCCACGGTAAAGATCGACTTCAAACGTTCCTGCGGGCCAGCCCGTCGAGCTGACAGTGCCATGCCAACCAGCCGTGCCATGTGGCGCCGGCTTATCCAGGCTCACGCGCATCTCAAGAGGCCCGTCCTTGTAGATGCGTTCGCAGATGCGGCGCAACGCATCCGTATCAGGACAAAAACCGCTTACCTCATCGGTTTCCGCACGAAACCAGAGGACGGCCGTGGCGCGGTAGCCCGCACCATCGGCCACAAAGCTGGCTTCCAGATCAAATCCGATCGTCGGGAGCTTTTCCTGTGGCAAGCGCCAGTTTTCGGCAGGCAGGTTGGCTGGCGGAACATTGCCGGAGAGGCGTTCAAACATCGCCGCCTCGTGGGTTGTCAGCAGGCTCCTCATCGGTCCGCCATTGAACGAGAGCTGCGCAATCGCGACACGGCCTCCCCTGAGCATCAAACGCACATCGAAGGAGAATCCACCGTCCGGCAGGGCCATCGCCCCTTCCAGTGTCTGCGCCTCGACGCGGCGCAGCTTGCCTTGAAACACAAGACGGCTCAGGCCCTCCTTACCCATTTTCTCACAGATGCGTTCCAACGCTTCAACGCCATCACCCAGCTTGAAACAGTCTTCGGCATTTCGGGCCACCACTGTAAAGCTGGTGTCATGCCGCCCGTTAAGCGGATTGTCGGCGATGGATATCGCGATACCGGCCTCCCCGAACACCTTATAGCCGGTGGTTTCAGCGGAAGCCGATGCACCAAATGCGAACAGGATCGACAGGACGCCAAAACCCAAGGCGAAACAAGCAGACCATTGCCGCAGCGGCGCACAGAATTTTGCTTTGAGCTGGTGAACGAGCATTGTTGTCATGTCTCCTCTATCGACCTTCCGCTGCGCGCCGCTCATTGACGATCTCAGCGAGAAGTTCGGCAGGGTCTTCTTCGATTTGCATCCAGATACGAACCGCTTCCGGGTCGAGGTCGTATGGGCAGGCACGCCATCCGGCTGCACAGCCCAATATCTTTAGGTAGTCGTCGTTTTCCTGATCGATGAAGCGGCGAACGTCATCTTCGGTGAAATTCAGACCCTCCTCATCCTGGGAATCGGCTCGCGCGTCTGAACGAGGGCCTCCTGCAAGCGCTTCCAGCGCCTCTTCCTCGGTAAATTCCAGATCATCACCGAGAAGCGAGGGATCAGCTTCAGCCTCCGAAAAAACCAACCCTGGCTCGTCTGGCTCGAAAACGGCCACTGTGGCGAGCGCCTCACCAACAAGGTCCTCCTCAATCCAAACCGTTTGGAAGGAGATCTGAACCAGATGCTCGTCGATGGGCAGGAGCGCGCGCAACTCGCCGAATCTTGGCTCGGCTTCAAAGAAAAGCCTTGCGCTCGGAAAGTCAGGCCGTCGCGAGAGCAATGTCAGTGCCCTGGGACCAATGAAACGCTTGTCCAGGGGAAAGATATCCGGGTCGTAACCGTCGCCCGCCACATAAAAATAGGGAAAAAGAAGATTGACCTCCGGCAATGTCAGGTCGCGCTGGACGAATGTCGTTTCCCCCAGCCTGATCCAGCCTCTGCCGAACATCGCTTCGCCAGACCAACCGCTGTGAAGGATCACGTTTCCCGGATCATCCGGATCCGCCACCACATTTGGTTTGCCGTCCGGCCAGCCATCGGTGGGGGAACCTTCCTCAATGGCGGTGACCGTGCTGTAGGACTCGGTCATTGTATAGAAGCCGCCAGATTGCGCGAAAGCGGAAACGAGCTGGCTGAACAGCAGACTCGTGATCAAGCAGGCTCGGAGGACAAGGCAAACGGTTCTTTCCATGCCGGCAAGCTGACATGAGGGTTACCATCCCGCGTCACCCATTTGGGTGAGTTGGCACGCTATCGCGGTTCGCTGGTCTCGATGTGAAGGTGTTCGGCAGGCGATGAGGTCGTCCCTGCGCTCCGGAATATAAGGCCCACCGGACCGTTGAGCAGACGCGCGGCCAACTCGGTTTGCCCTTGAACCCCTGTTTTCTCGTAGATTCGCTTTAGATGAGTGCGGATGGTGTTGACGGTCACATCGCTGCGCCTTGCAATGGCATCAGGGGATAACCCCTCCAGAAGGCAAAGGGCGACCTCGGCCTCCTTGTTCGTCAACCCGTAGGCAAATTGCAAAAGCTCGATCGTCTGATCTGCAGGGTAATCTTCCATCTGCGTCCGCGTGCGCAAAATAAGAACACCCGAAGCGCCGCCGCGCTGCAGAGCCGTCTGGCGCAAAGCCTTCGGACGGAAGTGAAAGCCAACGACCTCACCGCCAATGACGAGCAAGACTTCGCCGGAACCTGAATGACATCGAGAAACGAAATCCGGGCCCACACAATCACGAAGTGACCGAGACACAGCATCGACATTGCCGGCAGCGAGGGTTTCATCCCCGAGCAGGGAAGCCAAACGCTGGTTGAACAGAAGGTTCGAATACGTCACAGCCATATCGGGCGATACGATCGCCATGCCGAGATTGAAACGGTCCAGGACATTCTGCAGCACCGCACCGATTGCCGCGGACTGCATAATCTGACGATTGAGCTGGAACGAGCGGTCCCAATGGGGCATCAGAGCGTGAACGAGCGCCTCCAGATGACCGTCGTCGATCGTGTCATCTGCGGACAGTGCGTAGGTGACACGATAGAGCATCTCGATCCAGCGGCTCTCGTCGTCAATGGCGTGGTAGCACAATTCGACGAGCTCTTCGGTACTCAACTCCCTGTTGACGTCGGTCAGGCCGAGCTTGTTCAGAACACCGGTGGAGATGCCCGACAGGTCCTCATGTTCGGCCGTTGGCGCACGGTTGAATGCGTTTCCGTCACCCGAAATCCAGTTCTCGATGATCTCTGAGATGCCTAGGCGTTTTTCCTCTATGAACAGGCCCGATCTGCCTTGCTCCACGCAATGAACCTGGATCTCCCTGAAACCCATGGTGTCGAGCTGACGGCGCATCGGCCCGACAAACTTTCCATTGGCCGTCATCGGATCATCCCCTCCATAGAGAATGAGGAGCCGCGTGCCCTCGGCTACCTGAAGATCCTGTGGCCACTTCCAGGCCTTTTCGATTCCGCGGAACATTT
This sequence comes from Nitratireductor sp. ATLC21, assembly GCF_057196525.1. Taxonomy (NCBI): domain Bacteria; kingdom Pseudomonadati; phylum Pseudomonadota; class Alphaproteobacteria; order Hyphomicrobiales; family Phyllobacteriaceae; genus Nitratireductor; species Nitratireductor sp. ATLC21. The sequence goes on from NZ_JBXUOU010000001.1 coordinate 1,557,998, forward strand.
CATAGAAATAACCGGTCGTCGGGGTGGGCCAGGCGTATTCGTCTTCCAGTAGAGCATCGGTGAGCTCGCGGTCACTGGAGATAACATCGATGAGGCGCTTGCGATCCGAAAGCCGCGCGCCGAGAAATGTGTAGAGTTGATGCAGTGTCAGTTCATCCGGCTCATCAAGCGGGTGAAAGAGACTGCGAGCCTTGACGATGCTGCGGGCAAGTTTCAGGAGGGTCGGTTGATTGGGTGGCGGAGCAATAAACACAATACTCCGCGCCAGATCCGGCCACTCCTTGAGAGCCTCCAACAGAAGAACGGCCCCGATATTGGGAGCTACGACCATTCGATCCCCCCAAGGCACGCCTTCGAAAGCCGTACTCAAGCCCAAAACCAGGTCCCCGACCAGGCGTTCCCATCCTTGATCGATGTCCATATGGGCAAGCGGCGCTCTCGGGCCCGAGGAAAATCCATGTCCACGGAGATCGGTCGAATGGACCGTCCATCCCCTGGCGGCGATTCCTTCCAGAGTTGGCCGCAAATTGAGCGAATGCTGTGCCTGCGAATGCGTCACATAGGCAACCCTGCCGGTTCTGTCTTCACCGACAATAGTGCGGTGCATCAGCGGTGTACCATCGGGCGCGACGAGATTTCGGTTCTGCATGACCGACTCCTTTCGCGCACATTCTTCCCCCGCCCGCATGAATGCCCCATGAAAGTCTTGTTCAGCTAACGGTGGGGAAGATTACATTCGCAACACCGCGATGCAACAGGCAGTGTTGCTGCAGAAGAATGTTTGCAGGCGAAAGGAACACCAGATTTTTTAGGCTCCTGCGAGAAGAACCATTCCGTCACGCGACAGTGTCAACGTCGGATGTAGCGCATGGAAACCCAGCCCGTGAGATCGTTGAATGCGACCACGCACCAATCGTCCTGACAGCGGTCGAGGATTTTCAAGCCGCAGACATTGGCCGGCAGTTCACCAATACGCCCATAGTCTGCCCCAGGGCCCACCCTTACGTTCAAGCTTGTATTGACACCCACCACGCAGCTTGCCCCGCCCTGATTGGTTTTTGACAAAGGTGTCTGGCTTGATTTGCCGATTGCGGAGAAGCGCAGATTGGCATTGTCCCCCTCATAGACATTGTCCACGATCCGGCAGCTCATATTCGACAATACCGGAGCTGCCCCGTTCAGCATGAAGGATCGGCCGGGCGTGAAATCCCCATAGACAAAGTAATCGACCTCCCCGCAATTGGGATTGAAGATCCGGCTCATGCCTTCGAGATAGCCGTTTGAGACCTTGCCATCAAAGAGGAGCGTTCCTGCCCGCACGCCGGCACCAGCAAGCCCCTGCCTGGGCTTTTGGTAGTAGATTTTCACCTTGTTGCCTTCGACATTGACGCGCATACGCGAACCGTTGTGGTCATAAAGATAGTCGGCTGCAGATGCCGTTGCGATCAGTATCCACCCGGTGAGCAGAACGGTCACGATATATGAAAAAACTCGCTGCATCGGCGTGCTCCTCAGTACGTTTCAGGCGCGAGATAGATGCCGGGCACCCATCCGGACACTTGATTGTTGGTGATCTGACACCAGGTCGCTGACAACATCGAAAGCCGGCGCTCGAAACCAGCCTCCTGAAATGCTTGTGCATTGATCTCGTCGGCGCATTTGAGCATTTGCAGACCCGTTGCGCGGGGCGAGATCGAACCGATGACAGCGGACGAACGGCTGGGCTTCTGGCGCAGGTTCATGGTGCGGTTTAAGGGAACATCGCGCAGCCGGTAGCTCACGCTGTAAATGCCTATCGCAGGCGTATCGCCGGCCTCCGAGGCATCAAGTCCGCGTACGGGACGCACAAGCTCGAAGAGCAGGATATCCTCACCGACGATCAGGGTGCCCCGCGGATTTCTGCGAGCATGAGAAGGCAATTCAGTCAGCATGCGCCCATGTTTGCGTTCGCCCGATTGACCCGAATAGACCGTGAGTTCCCAGGCGAGCGCTTCATCGGTCTTTCCTGCGAGTTTGAATTCGACCTGATGATCTTCGTCGGTTTCAAAGAAACCGCGCAACTTTCCTTTCGCCATCAAGCCGCCGGCAGACTGGTCGAATGAGATCTCGCCGAGATTATCACCGGTCTCTTCGAGAATGGCCCAGGGATCCGACATCATAGGCCGGCCGCCGCCGGCCTGTTGCGGCGGTCTGGTGGAATCGGGATGCGGTTTGGAAGTCTGATGCGATGCCGCGATGCGGTTTGGCAGGCCGATCATGCGGGCGATGTAAGCTTCGCCCAACTTGATGCGGTAGGTCCCGGGCCGCTGTCTCAGATCATTGAAAATGTCATTGCTGCACCGAGTCTGCTCGCAGAGATGCGAACGCAAACGCGCGAACCCCTCATAATCGACCCCTCGCTGCGGGTGATGGATGAAAACACTGTGATAGGTGACGTCTTCTCGGATGCGCAGCAATCGCTCGTGGCTGTCCCCCGGAAGGCGGAATGTGGCTTCGATCAGCTCATCGACGGAGCCGCGGTTTTTGAGACGTGCCCCCGTCACGGTCGCCGAGAGGAAGCCGCGGCTGTCCGCCTTGTCATGCAGTTCCTTGCAGAAGCCGGTGTGGAGGGTCTGCGCACATGTGCCGCCCGGCCGGACATAGATGCTGAGGTCGACGGCGGCTGTGTCAGCCCCTTCATAGTGAATGACATCGACACCGATCTCGAAGGCCGGATCGATGTTGACGAGATCATAGCCACGATACCAGCGAGAAAGACCATCGCGGGGATCAACCGATACAGATGGCGATGCCTTGTCCGCCGCGAACGAAAACCAGGGCCGGAACGGATCCTGGTTTACGGCGTCATCTTTCGGTAGAGCGGACTTCGTCTGGCTGGCATATTTCAAGGGTGAGGTGCGGGCCGAACTGCGCGTAGCAGTCCAGCTTTTACCCCCCTTTGGCTGTGGCAGGCCATCGCTACTCCAGCTCCAGTGTCCGCTCAGGCGGTCATTGGCGATACGCCATTCCACAGTCCCCCAACGGCCATCGTGATAAACAAAGTAAGCACGCGCGGTGCGCCCGTCTTTTCCGAGGCGGCCCTCGATCGTGCCGATTTCGGCATAGTCTCCATAAAGGCGATCACCGTTTTGAAGCAACCGGAGCTGACCATAGGTGGAGTCCCAGTCTCCGTTCCAGTCAGCACTCAAGGAGGGCGAGCACATCAATGCGGCAAACGCCGCTGCACGGAAAATCCGATGGACACAATATCCGATCATCGGCTTCACTCCTGAAACTCGATCGTGGCGTTGTCGACATATCGGAAGCCGACGGAAGCCCCGTCACCTTCCGGCAGAGGATGAAACCTCACGCCACCAATTGTCTGCTGATACAGCCGGCTTTGCCCGGCCGACCGTGTCTGAGCGGGTGCGGCAAGGGGTGCCAACGTTGTTAGCAGCACCCCCGCCAAGCCCACAGCGGCAGCGAAGGTCGTTTCGAGGAACCTGCCCATCACTGACCCCGGAATGCCATGTTGTTCCTGTCGAAGCCCATGCCTGGAGACTGGGCATCCGTCCGCTCCATGATCAGCTCGGCCAGGGACCTTCCATTGGGCATGACCGTGTCTGCCCTTAGTTCGCCATCGGGGAAGAAACAGGAAACAGCAAGCCAGCTATTCTCCTGGTCTTTCACCTCCAGTGCGTAATGATTGTTTCCCAGAAGCCTGGACTTGAAGGTGAGGTTCTGAACGTCACCATTCTGACGATCGGTGATGGAGCAATTGAACTGGGTGCCTGAAATCTGACATTGCCCGGAAGCAACCGTCTTGTACGGGTTTTCGTCAGGACCCTGCGGTTGCACGAACTGCTTCCGCGCCATCGTCCCGTCGGGCCAGATAACCGTCGGCGCTCTCTGACATTGATCCACATGCGCGTAGTTTCCCACCACTTCGTCCACCGACGCGCCTGTCTGATTGATGTTGAAGACACCGAAGACCCTGTTGACCTGATCGTCTAGCGAGACCTCTTCCGGCGGCGACATGGTTCCAGAAGCATTTCCTTGCGAAGCCTCCGCTTGATTTCCTGACGGTGCAGGGGCAGCGCTGCTTTTGTCGCCGGCACCAGAGCCGTTGCGCTCCAGCAGCTGGAATTTCCCGTACTTACCCTTCTCCGCTACTTCGATGAAATTGCGTTGTCCCTCAGGATTGACGGTCACGGTGCCGATCCCCCAGGAGTCCTGGAAAGTCTGTGTGCGCCCTTCCTCCAGCGCATCGATGATGCCTGCGGGCAGGCCGGCGATCGAACCTGCACAGTCCAGGCCCTGTCCGCACCAGCCTTCAGCAAGCACGATGCGAGCGGCTCCATCCGCTTCCGGCGGATAGTCGATCACGACGTAACGTTTCCCGGTGAACGCATCTCCAAACACGAGACGGACACCGGTGTGCTCCGAAACAGGCTTCCCCGGTTCCATCGTTTGCCCTTCGGGCGCCAGCACCATCACGGCTTTGACGGGCCGGTTCGAGTCCGGGTTCTCAATCACCGTCAACGTGTCTTCGAAACCGCCGGGCGCAGTGAAGATGCGCAGGGCGTTCTCGCTTAGATCGAAAGTGGCGGTCTGTCCGTTGCGAACGGCATCCATGAGCGCTGCAGGGACCTCGACATCCCTGGCAGCGCAACCACCACGCCCACACCAGCCATCACCGAGGATCATGCGGCCCGCCCCTGCATCCGATTCCTGGAAAGACAGAACGGTTTTCTTTGTGCTTCTGTTGTTGAAGATAATCGAAGGAGCAACGCTGGCCTTCTGGGTCACAGTTTCGGAAGCAGCGGGTTGCTCTCCCGAAGGCTCAATGGAAGAAAGCTGAGCCTTCTCGACCAGACATCCATCACGAACAACGCGCAGGATTTCCAGACAACCGCTGCCACGCGCTTCAAGCATGGCCTTTTCTGCCTCCGTGAGGGTCCTGCCCTCGCCAACCTCAAGCCGAAGGTCCCTGAAGTCCCCGGTCACCGTCACAACGAGCTCGCTGCGGCGTTTTCCATAGCCCTCCCCACCCACATTGACGACCCAGTCTCCGGTCGGGAGGTAGAAGGGCTGCAGATCCCCATCGCGGGCGCCCGCACCGTGAACCCAGTAGTTTCGCCCTGAAGGCACCTTGTCGTACCAATATGTCGTCTGACGCTTGACTGGCGAACCATCGGCTTCACGAGCATCCACAAACACCCGCGTGGCGTCGAACGAGAAATCGTAGACGGTTGGTCGAGCTGGCTTAACCTCCACGACGCGCTCGACCGAGGTCCCGCTGTCGATATTGCCCTGTATCAGATAAGTACCCGGCGGCAGCGGGCGGGTCAGATCGTCAGCGCCAGCAATTGTTGCGGCAGGCTGTTCAGCCTTGGCCCCGTCGACGATCGGATAGATCGCGAAGTGGAAACGCGGTCGCGAGCCTCCCACCGCAGTCGGAAAGGCTTCTCCCTTCACATATGGCAGATTCGGGTTGATGAACAGATTGAGGGTCAGGCTGCCAGACAGGCTGGCTTCAACAAGATACTCGCCCTCTCCCTCCGGCACTTCAAACGCGTAACGCGCCGTGTAACCACTGCCGCCTGCGCCCTCGCGTTGAAGTTTTGCCACATACTGCCCGGGTTCCAGCACCGCTGTCGCAGAGTTTCCCTTTGCTTCAGGATATTCGAGTTGAAATTGCGCGTTCTCCACGGGCGTCCCATCGGCATGCTCAAGGCCACCGCTCAATTGGCGCACACCGATCTGTTCTCCCGCATCCGTATCGCGGAAAATGAATCGTATGGGGCGACCGAGTGAGATCTCAGATCCAAAATCGTCCTCATTTGGCGAAATGGCATTGTTGGCAACGGTACGGCGCAGCGCCTCGCCAAGCTCATCCGCATCCCTGGCGGCAAGGTAAAGCCCGCCCGTGTTCTCGGCCAAACATTGCACCTGGCGGCCTTCATCCTGCGATAGACCGAACCCGACCACATGCGTCGTGAAATTAACGCCCAGATTTTCCAGTTCCGAAGCAAGAGCGCAGGGATCGGCATCGCAGGTCTCGATACCGTCTGTGACAAGAATGACGGTCGCTGCATTTTCGGTAAAGCGGAGCTCGTTTGCAGCGATCCGTACGGCATCTGAAAGCGGTGTCTTGCCCTTCGGCTGCAAACCATTGGCCACAGAGATCATCTGAGGCACGGACCGGGAAGCCTGCTCCACCGGAACCACCGTTTCAATGTCCGAACAAGCACCTTTCTGTCGATGCCCATAGGCGATCATGCCGATCCGGCTTGAGGGTTCTATTTCGCGCAACACCGATGAAAGCGTCTCACGCGCAATCTCGATCTTGGTGCGGCCTTCGATCTGCCCCCACATGGAACCGGACCCATCGAAAACGACGATGGTGTCTGCCTCCTGAGCATACACATTGGTGGGCAGACCGAATGCCAGGAGATTGCACATCAGGAAAAGGAAACGCTGAAAGGGTGCGCTTCGAGACGACGATTTGGCAGGCATTCCGGGCTCCATTCTCGTGCGCCTTCACCCGCCGGGAAAGCGGACAAAGGCCAACACCCAGAAGAACTATCGCCTGCTTCGCAACCGCACCTCACCCATTTGGGTGACATCACACGGTTACGCGATGAGGTGCGGTGGATTGGAGCGTCAATGACGCCGGAAGGCGGCGGAGCCCGAAACCTACTCGCGTCAACGGCGTTTCAGTTGCCGGCCAGCCGCCCCTCACCGGGCGAGAATGGAGTGGGATTTTCAGGTTTTCAGGCTGCTGCAATCCTGGAACGGAAACGCTCCGTGCCCCGCTCGATATGATCGAGCAGATCAGCGGCGGCCCAATGCCGCTCCAGAGGGTCGTAGTCCACCACGCGGGAATGAGCACTCGCAAAGGTTCCCATCCTCAGATGCCATAGCTTGGCCAGCTTTGGATATCCCATCCCCTCAGCCATTCCGGCCAGTGCGAGAAAAACCGCAAGATCACGCACCAGTTCCGTATCCTCGTCCTTATGCTCGTACAGCCAAGCATAGAGATCCGGATGGAAATTGCCAAAGACGCCACCAAAGCCGCGTGACCCGGCACGCATGGCGGCAAGCGCAATCGCTGCATTGGCATTGATGATGGCAAAGGACGTCCCCGCAGTCATCGCAGCGCGGCGGGCCACCGTCGGCAGATCGCAACTGACATCCTTGAGCACGGCAAAGCGGCCTGTATCCAGACACAGCTTCAACTCGTCATCACTGAGCAGGCGGCGATACGGAGCAGGACATTCGTAGAGCCCGAGCGGCAGATCGTCTGGCAAGGCTTGCAGGATCGTCTCAAGCGCATTCCGGAAAGCCTCGAAGCCAGCATTGTTGGGGTCCAGCCTGTTGGTGACCAGAACCAGCGCATCGACCCCCGTTTCTGCCATCGCCTTTAGCTCTGTGAGCTGGTCATCCAACGCCTCGGATATGTGCCCTGAAGCAATTACCGGCAGCCGCCCATGCGCGTATTCGAGTGTGCGGCGCGCCAGCATGACGCGTTCGTCCAGTTGCAGCTTCTGCATCTCACTCGACTGGCAGACCGCGAACAAGGTCTGTGCACCGCCTCCAATATACCAGTCGGTCAGCCGTGCGAGACCATCCTGGTCGATACGGTCGGTCGCCGTGAACGGCGTGAGCATCACCGGCACGAGGCCATCAATCTCAATTTTCATTTCTTGCCCATCTGCAGGTTTCATTTGCCACGCTATATGATACGAAATGAAATTGGAATAGGATTCCAAAAATGGAGGAGAAGCATCTTGAGCGTGACCCGATGGGAGGATGATGCGTCTGTCTGGACCGGCCCGACTTATGTGGAGCAGGCCATTCGCTATCATCCCGATGTGACTTCGGCACCGGTCGCGGGCCGTATCATCACCTGCGTCGACGTGGTCGACTGGGATGGCGATGGCGGACGCGACCTCCTCCTGTCCAGTTGGGATACATGCTATGAGGGACGCGTTTTTCTTTATCAGCAAATCGGGACGAAGCCGGATGGTACGCCCCTTCTCGGGCGCGAACAGATTGTCGAAGGTGTGCGCGGCTATGTCACCGCAGTGCCCGATGGCGACCGCTTTCATCTCCTCTCCGTGTCACGCATGCGGCGGCAGATTTATCTGTTTCCCAACATCGGCACTGCGCGCGAGCCGCGTTTTGGTGATCCGGTCGCGCTGGATCTGGAAGCTGACTGGGTCAAAGGCAACGAGTATTTTCACATGGCCCGCTTCCATGACATTGACGGCGATGGTGTTCCCGAACTCGTCGTGGGCACGGATTCATGGGATGACTACTGGCCGAACGGGCTGGAATGGAACGATGTGGGCTACCGCGCCTATGATGCGGCGGGTCGCTGGCTGGGTGGGCCGCTACGCGGGTTCCTCTATGCATTCAAGAACACGGGCACTCTGAGCGCGCCTGTGCTGGGCCGCGGCAGACCGATCATCGGAGGTGAGACCCCGCTGGAGGTGTATGGTCAATGTGCACCAGCCTTCGGCGATTTTTCCGGTGAGGGGCGCACCGCCCTCGTGTGTGGCGAATTCTGGAACATCCTGCATTTCGCCGATCAGACCGGCCCTTTTACCTTTGAACAACCCACGCTTGTCGCCGACGCCGCCGGCGAACCGGTGCTTCTGGACCAATGCATTCATCTGCCTTGCGCCGTCGACTGGGATGGCGACGGGCGTCTCGATATTCTGGTTGGCGCAGAAGATGGTTATGTCACATTTCTTCGGAACACCGGCTCCGGCGCTGACGGGCGGCCAGCCTTTCAAAAGATCGGACGTGTCGAGGGCACAGAGCCATCGATACACGCCGGCGTTCTGCCCTCACCCGCGGCTCACGATTTCACGGGCAATGGCCTGCCCGATCTTGTGGTCGGCAACAGCACCGGCGAGCTTCTGTTCTACGAGAACCTTGGCCCAAATGGTGCGCCCGCGCTCGCGCGGGAAGTGATGATCGAAGCGGGCGGAGAGCCCGTGCGCATCGCCGCCGGTCTGACCGGCTCCATACAGGGGCCTTCGGAGAAAATGTTCGGCTATTCCTGCCCCACCATCGCCGATTGGGATGGCGACGGATTGCCGGACCTGCTTGTCAGCGACGTCAACGGCGAGCACAATTTCTACCGCAATGACGGTGGTTCCGTGCCTCCCCGTTTCGAAGCGCCACGCCCCTTGATCTGGCAGGGCAAGCCACTGAAAACCGTCTGGCGAGTGCGACCGGCCGTGGTTGACTGGATGGGCAACGGCCAGCTCCATTACCTCGCACTCGACGAGGATGGCGTGTTGTCGGATTTCCGCCGCGCAACAGACACGGAACTTGCCGACAAACGGCATCTGCAATGGGAGGACGGCGCGCAAATGCGTTTCACCCAGGATGTGGGCGGCGGGCGCGGACGCGTGAAACTCTGTGCCGTGGACTGGACCGGCGATGGACGGATCGATCTCATTATCGGGACACACGCGCGTGCGTCCGTGCCCCCCGGCCCGAGCGGCCAGCCACGCAACACGACCGGCCAGGCTGGCATCTTTCTGCTGGAGAACATTGGCTCCAACGACAAGCCGGTTTTCGCTTTTCCGAAAGCGTTCAAGTTTCGCGGCGAAACCATCCAGATGGCCATGCACGTCGCTTCACCGGAAGCCGTGGACTGGGATGGAAGCGGCAAGCTCGGCCTCGTGGTTGGCGTGGAAGATGGCAGTCTCGTATGGCTGAAGCGGGAGGAACTCTCATGGTAGATCTTCCCGCTACGCTCGATGGCTCGACGAAGATCATGGGTGTTATTGGTGACCCCATCGCCCAGGTGATGACCCCGACGGAGATCAACCCCATCTTTGCGGCCCGTGGGGCGAACATTGTGTGCCTCCCCCTCCATATCGGTGCGCAGGAGCTGGAGACCGCATGGGCGGGGCTCAAGGCACTCAGAAACCTGATCGGTTTCGGTATCACCCTTCCACACAAGCAGGCCGCGCTCCCGCTCTGTGACAGCCTGGACCCTCTCGCCGAGCGGGTCGGAGCGGTCAATCTCGTGCGGCGGGAATCCAACGGTTCCTTCAAGGGCTACCAGTTTGACGGCAAGGGTTTTGTTCGCGGCTTGAAGCGCCAGGGCCATACGGTGACCGGCAGGCATTGCCTCATGATCGGCGCCGGCGGGGCAGCGATCGCGATAGCGTTCGCGCTTGCCGAGGAAGGCGCCGCATCCCTGATCATCGCAAACCGCACCCGACAAAAAGCCGAGGAACTGGCAGAGGCTGTGAACCGCGCCGCTGGGCGGTCTTTCGCACGCGCCGAAATGTCCGGCCAAACGCATACCGCATCGGGCCTGATCGTCATAAACGCGACGTCGCTTGGCCTTTCGGCGAGCGACCCGCAACCCTTCGATGCAGGTCTGATCGACGAGACGATGCTGATCGCCGAGGTCATCGCCAAGCCTGAGGTGACACCTCTGCTCGAGGCCGCACGCAGGCGGGGTGCGCAAATCCATTCAGGCATTCACATGATCCACGGGCAGATCGATCTCATTGCGGCTCACATGGCCGCTTAACAAACCGGCAACGGCCGAAACCCGATCTCAAAGCGGTGTTCCAGCATCCCGTCCGGCCGCGAAGCCACCGATCAGCGCGATCTGCGCCTCAAGCATGTCACGGCCATCGCTTGTAGCCGCGCCACGCTCCCGCGCGAGCTTCAGCAATTCGGTGTTCCGCGCCAAGGCGGCAATGTCGGCCACCAGCATTTCAGAGTTCAAATCCCGGAGATCGACAGGAAAGGCGTCTGCGGATTTCAGCCCGATCGGCGTTGCGTTGATCAGCACATCGATACCCGCCAGATCGCCGGAGCCGCGTTGCGCCACCGGCCCACCGATCTCCCGATTGACCATGCCGATGGTGAATTGCAGTGCATCCTCATCGAGGTCGATCACGGAGAGCCGGCCGATCTGCTCACCGCACAAGGCATGGGCGATGGCACGTCCCGCCCCGCCAGCGCCGACGAGCATAACCGACGCTCCCGCCAGACGGCTGCGATTGGCGGCCAATCCACGCACGAAACCCAGCCCGTCGAAAAGCGCACCATACATGGAGCCGTCGCTTCGTCGCTGAATGGAATTCACTGCGCCGACGGCCTCTGCGGCCGGTGTCAGTTCGTCACACAGACGAGCCGCTGCAATCTTGTGCGGCACGGTCACGCCGATGCCGGCCACATTGTCCATCGCTGCGAAAACGCCCCATGCGGCCTCGAAATTTTCCCGGGTGACATGAAACGGAAAGGCGTAGAGATCAAGGCTCCTTGCGGCAAAAAGCGGATTGATGAGAGTGGGTGTCTGCACCTGAGCCACAGGATCGCCGAACACCGCATAGACGCGCGATCCACCGCCCAGATTTGGAATGCTGTCGCTCATGATGTGATCATCCCCCCGGAAAATATGTTCCGGCATCGGGCAAGCGCCGTATCGAGCACCAGATCAGGATCTTCGCCCCACCAGCGATCGGAGAATATCTCGATCTCGATCGGGCCGGCATAGCCGGCTCTCTGCACCTGGCGCCACATGCCGGCCAGATCGATGATGCCATCACCCATCATACCCCGATCACGCAGAACGTGTTTCGTCGGCACCAGCCAGTCGCTGACGTGGAAGCCCAGTATCTTGCCGGCAGAACCGGCGCGTGCGAGTTCGACCTCCAGGCGCTCATCCCACCAAATGTGATAGGCGTCCGCCACGATGCCGATCCCGTCGCCCAGCTGATCACAGAGTCGATTGGCATGACCGAGGGTCAAAATCACCGCCCTGTCACCGGCGACCATGGGATGCAGCGGCTCCAGCGCAAGGGTCATGCCAACGGAGCGGGCATGATCGAGGAGCATCCCGATCGTCTCCTCCACCTCGCCCCGAGCCGCAGCAAGATCGCGGCTGCCGTGCGGGAGCCCTCCCGAGAAGACAAGGACATGGTCGGCTGAAAGCTCGGCAGCCATGTCCACTGCGCGACGCGCGCGATCAAGGGATTCCGCGCGCCCGGCCCCTTCCGTTCCCAGGAGAGGCCCGGCCCGATTGAAGCCGAAAGTTGATACCCCCGTGCGGGACAGCATACGCCGCGCCTCCCGGAGGCCGACCTTTTCGATTTCATCACCCCATAAGGAGGCGCGCGACAGACCGCGCTGCGCACATCCTTCGAGAAACGGCTCCAGGCCCCACTTCTCGCGGATGGTCGCTTCATTGAATATGAACTCGGGCAATTGCAAAGCTTCGACCATGACGCCGCGCTAGAATTTGTAAACGCCGAGTTTCTCGAAGATCCGATAGATTCTTTCGGCATATTTCGAGAACTCGGGATACTCGCCCAGATGGGCCGGACGCGGACGCGGCAGATCGATGACGATCTCCTCGACGATGGTGCCGGGGCTCTTCGACATGACCAGTACACGATCCGAAAGCCCAACCGCCTCCTCAATGGAGTGGGTGATGAACAGCACCGTCTTGCGTGTTTCGAGCCAAAGCATTTCCAGATCATGCCGGATCTGGGTGCGTGTGATCGCGTCGAGCGCGCCGAAAGGCTCGTCCATCAGCAGCATCGAGGGATCGTGAACGAGTGCCCGCGCAATGGAAACGCGTTGACGCATACCGCCGGAGAGCTGCCACGGATACCGGTTTTCCGCCCCTGTGAGACCGAGCCGCGCAAACAGCGCATCAGCCCGCTCTCTAAACTTGGCCTTATCGAGCCCCCTGATCTCCTGCTGCAGCATGACATTGTTGATGGCAGTGCGAAAATCCAGAAGCAGATGATCTTGAAAGACGATCCCGATCTCCGAAATGGGTGCCGTAAGCGGTTTCCCGTCGATCTCCACCGAACCGGCACTCGGTGGTTCCAGCCCGGTGACGAGAAGCATGGTCGTGCTCTTTCCGCAGCCGGAGGGTCCGATGATGGATACGAACTCCCCCGGCTTTATATCCAGATCAATGGGCCCGAGCGCGTGGAATGCGTTTTCCCCGCTTCCGAAGACTTTTGTCAGCCCCTTGGCATGGATCGAGACGCCCGTGGCGTTCGCCTCGCCAACCGGATGCACCAGCCCGGAAGGAGTGCTGGGTTTCATGTCTGCCATGGTCGTGTCCGTCATTGTCTTTTGTCCGGGTTCAGTGTCTGGACCACGGCATCAGCCATTGCCCTATCATGCTCATTGCACCGTTGAAGATCAGCGCGACGATCGCTGCAGCCACCAGCCCGGAAAACATCAGTGTCATGTCCATAAAGGCCGAGGCCCGCACGATCATGAAGCCCAGACCTTTGTTCGAAGCGATGAATTCGGCGATGATGACGCCCTCCACCGCCTTCACCACGCCGATCTTCATGCCTGAAAAAATGTGAGGCATGGCGGCGGGCAGCCTGACCTTCCAGAACGTCTGCCATGAACTCGCGCCCATGGACCGAGAAATGTAGAAAAGGCGACGGTCGACCAACCGGAAGCCCGACATGGAGTCGACCAGAACCGGAAAGAAACTCATCAGGAAAACGATCAGCGCGGCCACCAGCGGGCCAATCCCGAACCAGATGATCAGGATGGGCCCGATCACCGTCTTGGGCATGATGTTCAAAAACACGATGACGGGATAGAGGCCTCGCTCCAGCGCACCGACCGAAACAATCGCCAGGGCCAGTGGGATCGCCACCACCACACCAAGGGCAAAACCCTCCACGATTGTGAGTGAAGTCCAGAATGCATGTCCGGCGATCAACACCCGATCTGTATAAAGCCGCGCCAGGAAATCTGAAGGCTTGGGCGCGAGCCATATGGGCACCTCGAAGAAGCGGAGCGCTATCTCCCACGCGCCGAGCAGAAACAACACCGCGACCGTTCCGATGAGAACGGACGACAAATAGGAACCGCCGAACGCCGCCATCAAGCGCGCGCGCGTACCTGACCGTGCCGGTGCCATGGCAGAAGCTGTTTGCGACATGCCTTATGAAACTTTCCGCGTGAGAGTGATGTCCGGGCGCCTCACACGCCCGGACCGGAGGTTACGAACGACATGCCTCAGGGGCAGGTCACCGGCGTTTCCGGCAGATAGTCGAGCGTATAGTAATCGGTTACCGGCTTGGTGTCGGGAAGGTTCATGGCCGAGGTCATGACCCCGTACATGGTTTCCCAGGTTTCCGCATCCGTCACACCGATGGCGTCACCGGCCCCGCCTGGACAAACCGAGGCAAAGCTGAACTTGGCCGACTGAAGGAGGTTCTCCTTGGAATGGGCGGTCTCGGGGAAAATCTCGAGCAGCGCATCGACGGCGGCTTCCGGATCCTTCATTGCTTCCTGCCAGCCCAGCGCCGTTGCTTCGACAAAGCGTTTGTAGACATCAGGGTTGGCTTCAAGTTTGTCTTCACGGGCCACCAAGGCGAGGCTCGCGATCGGAACACCATTGTTGTAGAAATACATATTGCCCGCCTCGATGCCCTGGGCGGCAAGAGGCACAACAATGTTTTCCGGCGTTTGCGACACCGCGTCGACCTGTTTGGATGTCAAAAGGCCGATAAATGCGCTTTCAGCCGCCGAGACGATTTCTACCTGAGACTCTTCGATACCGTTTGCCCGCAGGAAGACCGGGATGAGCGGAAGCATGGCGGATCCGGCAGAAACCGCCAGCTTTTTGCCGATAAGGTCTTTCGGTTCCTTGATGCCTGAATCGGCCAGATACTGGATACCGAACTGACCGGACTTCCAGATGGTGGCGATGATCCTGATCGGCGCCCCCTGGGCGGCCACATTCAGTGTCGCGCCGGTATCGGCATAGCCAAGCTCGGTTTGCCCGGTCGCCACGAGCTGCGCTGCAACAGCGGAGCCGCGCCCCTCCGTCAAGGTGACATCAAGATTATGGTCCTTATAGATTCCCTTGGACTGAGCCACCGCAAAACCGAGATGGGCCGAATCCGCCGTCCAGTTCATCTGCATCTGCAGCTTGTCCTGCGCCGACACGGAAACCCCACCGGCGAGCAGTGCGAACATCGCCCCCGCCGCCACATGCTTCAATCTGAATTGCATTTTCTTCCTCCCTTTTGTTTATCGTGATGACTGCCTGCCGACCACGAACCGCTCAGCGACGCTGCCAGGGCAGCAATGCCCGTTCGGCCAGTTCCATCCCCCAACTGAGCAGAACGCCGATCATCGAACCGACCACAAGCACCGCAAAGATGAGTGATGTGTCGGAATCATCCATGCCACGCAGGACCAGATACCCAAGCCCGTTCTGCGAGTTCATCCACTCCACGACGATGACCACTGTGACCGCAATGACAACGGTGATCTTGAACCCTGAAAAAATGCTGGGTGCCGCCGAAGGCAGTTCGAACAACCGGAATGTCTGCCACCATGAGGCCCCGACCGAGCGACTGAGATAGTACTGCCGCGGATCGATCGACTTAAAACCGGTCACGCTGTCGACCAAAATCGGAAAGAAAGTGATCAACGCTGTGAGCAGTATCTTCGGGAAATCGGCAAAGCCGAACCAGACCAGCATCAGCGGAGCCAAAGTGATCTTCGGCAACCCCTGGATGAACACGACCAGCGGATAAAGCACCTGCTCGGCGAGACGGAATTTCGCTATCAGGTAACCGAGCACGACACCGGGTATGGCACCAGCGACAAATCCGTAGACGATGAGCCTCGTCGTCACGAGCGCGTGGTATCCCAGTCTCTGATAATCCTCCACGATGCGCGAGAGAAACTGCGATGGCGCGGGCAAGACGTAAACCGGAACCTGCAGCGCCCTGACCAGCACCTCCCACACCAGCAAAAGACCGGCGAACCAGAGGACCGGCTCCAGAACGCGCTGCGATATCGGGTTGCGTCGCATCATTTTCCGCCTCAAACGTCCGCAGGGACCGGCGAGCGCGGTGCAGCCACAGCCGGTTGGTAGCCGCGCTGACGGCTGCGCAAAGACCAGATTTCAGCAACCTCGACGGCAGCCTTCTTCAGAGCGGTCGCAAGCTCTTCATAACGCTCGGGCGTGATGCGCACGAGAGGGCCGGCGACGCTCATCGTTCCAGCCACCGGCGCATCAGGCCCCACCCCGTTGAAGAAGGGCACGGCCACAGCGCCGGTCCCCGCTTCGGCTTCTTCCACGGAGACCCCGTATCCGCGCTCGCGCGTTTCTGCGAGGCGGGCGCGGAATTCATCAACATTGGTGGCGCTGTTTGGCCCCAGCGGCCGCCGTGCGCCGAACCCGCGGGAGCAGACTATGCGCAGCGCCTCCGATTCCGGCAAAGTGGAAAGCCAGGCCTTGCCGTTGGCGGTGGCATGCAAAACGATCTCCTGCCCCATCTCGGGGTCGTAGCGCAGCCCCGTGACCGCACCCTGGGCACGAGCGACCCAGACAAGGTCCTCGCCCTCGACAATCGCCAGACGGCAATATTCGCGCGTCTCGCGTGCCAGCTTGTCCAGAACCGACTGGACCACGTCAGGCACCGCGCGCACATCAAGATTGCGGAAGGCGAGAGTGCTCATGCGGAGAGAGAGCGCATAACGTTGGGTTCCGCTGTGCTGCAACACCCATCCTCGAGAGACAAGTGTTGTCAGCGTGCGATGAACCGCGCTTGCCGGCATGCCCAGCCGGTTCGCGAGATCCGTCAGTTCGATCGGATCGCGCTCGCCAGCGAGCGCTTCCAGCATCGTCAAGCAACGATCTATAGCGGCTACAGTCAACCATTCCTCCCAGGTCGAATTGGATTATACAACATCAAATTCCAAATTGGAATACGATTCCATTTTTCAAACAACCATGGGTGCGCACTTGATGCTTCCATGTGTCTCCGACGGCGACAGAATGCTCCATATTGAAGATTCGCAATTCCGTCGGGAGAGAGTTTAACGCCTACCCCACATGACTTTGAAGGTTTGCTGTTAGCGATCGCCGCACGCACTTACCCCAGATCTCAACGTTTCAGAGCATTTTCTCCACAACACGAAACAGGCCGCGAACGGCGCCACGTTCTCGCGAAATGCCCTCCCTCCGCTCCAAGAAAAAGAAAACACCACCTGCGTCCGCTTGATGTCATGGGGATCGCGTGTGTTCCGGCGGGAAGAGCGCGCTACAGCGAACAGTTTCAAGAGTGGTCACCAGTTCGAAGAGGCAGGACTGACACCCCTTCGATGGCACTTCCACGGATCGATGCACACGCGGCGGCCACATAAGCGAAAACGCTTCACCACCGCCCACCCGATCGATGGTGCAGCAGAACCTGGCGGGGGTGTGCCTCTCCCGAGGATCGTTGACACGCACCACAAAATGCACATTAATATATTAGAATTTCAATATGAGACCTTCCGGATCAACGCCGCGAAGGACTGCATCATCGTTCGTGGGAGGACAGAATTTACATGCAGAACAACAAGACATTCGCTGCGAGCGTCATCGTGCCGACTTACAATCGCAGGGAGCTGCTCTCCAAGACAATCCAGTCTCTGCTCGCGAGCGATTTGCCCAGTGACGCCTTCGAAATCATCATCGTTGATGATGGTTCGTCAGATGGCACCTACGACCTCGTTCACGAGTTCATCGGGAAGGCAGACTGCCAGATTCGCTATATCTACCAGAAAGATGAGGGGTACCGGCTGTCACGGGCAAGAAATCTCGGCATCCAGATGGCAGAGGGAAATGTCTGCGTTCTTCTGGATTGCGGGGTCATTGTTTCGCAAGGATGTATCCGGGCTCATATCGAGGCGCATTCCGAGCCTGGCCGCCTCGTCCTCGGCTATGTCTTTGGCTTCAGCAACACGGGCGACGACGACGAGAAACTAAGCGAGGCGCTGGAGGCTTCACTCGATCTCGACAATGTTGAGGCCACGCTTCAGCTCTTCCGCTCGCAGGGGCTCTTTCCGGATATGCGCGAGCGCACCTACCAGAAGTTCGGTGAACGACTTATGGATCTGCCCGCGCCATGGGCCATATCCTGGGGCTGCAACCTTTCCATCCACCGTCAGACACTGGGCCAGCGCTTCCGTTTTGACGAGAATTTCAAAACCTGGGGAGCTGAAGATCTCGATTTCGCGTTGGCTCTCTTCCAGGAAGGAGTTGAGTTCAGGCTCTGCCGCGACGCCAGTTCCATACATGTTCCCCACAACAAATCCCACGAAGTCAATTCAACCTCTTCACGGCCAAACAAGATCTACCTCCATGGCAAGTTCCAGCGCATGGAAACGGAAATGCTGATCGACGTGCAATCGTTCGACCTTAACGATGCATTGGCGGAGCAACGCAGCGCCGGGGGATAGCAGGAGGATAAACGCTGAAATTGTCAGCCTGTCTGCAGTTTTCCCGGAGAGACCATGTTCGTCGACGCACATCATCATTTATGGGCCAAGGCCCGCGGCGACTATCCTTGGATGGACGGCGCCCCTGAAATTCTCCAGAGGGATTACCTGGCCGCCGACCTTGCACCGCTGTTTGGGCGGTTCGGCATCGAGCGGTCGGTGCTCATACAGGCGGCACCGACCCAGGAGGAAACCGATTTTCTACTCAACATTGCGGAAGAGACAGATTTTATCGCCGGCGTGGTGGGCTGGCTGGACATGGAAGACGAGACCTTCCCCGAACGGCTCGCATACTATGCCAGGAAACCGAAATTCGTCGGGGTGCGGCCGATGCTTCAGGATATTGCCGACGACGACTGGATCCTGAGCCCGGCAGTCATGCGGGCATTGAGGGAGGTGGCAAAGCACGGTCTCGCTTTCGATGTCCTTATCTATCCAAGGCACCTGCCGCAGATCGTGAAAATGCTCGAGCAGTTACCCGAACTGCGCGCTGTCATCGACCATCTTGCAAAACCACCCATCGCCAAAGGCATATGCACCAGCTGGCGCGACGGCATCGAAAAGGTGGCGGCATTCAAGAACGTTTACTGCAAGATTTCCGGCATGATCACCGAAGCGGATCCTGATGGCTGGACCGTTGACGATCTGCGCCCTTTTGTTGCTCACACCGTTAAGATGTTTGGTCCCGAGCGGCTCATCTTCGGGAGCGACTGGCCGGTCTGTCTGACGGCTGGAAACTACTCAGACGTGCTGGCTGCAACGATGGCGGCACTCCCGCGGGAATTGGCGCATGATCGCCGCATCTTCGGAGAGAACGCGATCCGGTTCTACGACCTCAAGCACGAGGTCACCTAACCCGCTCATTCAAGAATACCGCCCGCAAAACAAGCCGACGGCATGCATGCGGTTTACAACAATAATTCTATTATATTAGTGTAATTGATGGGCAGATCGGTCAAGCGGCCGAAAGCCCCGCTGTAGCGAGGACGACAGCGGGAGAGCCCGGCCGGTCACAGGAGGAGAAGACCGCATGCAGACCAGCTTGCCTGAATCCGTCGTTCACGTGGTTCGCGACAACGCACAAAAGCTCGGTCGAAAAACCGCCTATGTGAATCTGAAAAACGGTGTCGAGGAACAGGGCCATCTTGGGTATGAAGAGCTTGACGCCACATGCCGTCGCATTGGTGCGGCGCTTCAAAGGCGAAACGCAGCCGGCGAGCGGATCATGCTCCTGTTTCCACAGGGCTCCGAGTTTGTGGTGGGGTTCCTTGCAACCTTGTTCGGGGCGGCCATCGCCGTGCCGGCTCATACGCCGAAACCCAACAAGCGGAGCTGGGCGACATTCGAAGCGATCGTGGCGGATTGCCAGCCTCGCTATATCCTCACCTGTCGTTCGATCCGCGACAACATCGTGGCATGGTCCCAGCCCTATCCTTCCATTCGCGCGCTCGACCTCTTGTGCATTGAGGACCTCGCGGAGGAACACGAAGCCAGCGACTGGACGCCGGTTTGGCCGGCGCAGAAGGACATCGCTTTTTTGCAATACACATCCGGCTCCACGAGCAGCCCGAAGGGGGTGATGGTCAGTCACGGCAATCTCATGCACAATGCCGGTCTCACCGCGCGCCACATGGGCCATGACGAGACAACGGTCATCGTCAGCTGGCTGCCGCTGTTTCACGATCTTGGGCTGATCGGCATTGTCATCCAGACGCTGTTTGTCGGTGCCACCTGCTACATGATGAGCCCCGCCGCCTTTAGCGGCAATCCGGCACTCTGGCTTCAAGCGATCAGTCGATACCGCGCAACCACAAGCATGTCCTCCGATTTCGGATACAGGCTCTGCGTCAAGTCCATCCGACCCGAGCAGCTCGACGGCGTGGACCTTAGCTGCTGGCGCAACGCCCTCAACGCCGCCGAACCGATTTATGCGTCCACGCTCAGAAGCTTTCAGGATCGGTTTGGCCCCTACGGCTTTTCGCCTGAAGCCTTCTTTCCAGCCTATGGACTTGCTGAGGCGACACTTCTCAGCACCACGTCGCGTGTGGGGGAACCCCCGGTCCTCCTATCCGTGAACAAGGAGGCATTGGCAGCCGGCCGTCTGAAACCGGTTGGCCAGGAAGGAAACGCGGTCGAACTGGTCAGTTCGGGTCGCCCGGCGAGCGATATGGAAATAGCCATCGTCAATCCGGATACCCACTTGCGCTGCAAGGACGCCGAGATCGGCGAAGTGTGGGTCAGCGGTGACAGCATTACCACCGGTTACTGGCAAGCGCCCGAGGCAAGCGCAGCGACGTTTGGCCAGAGCCCTGCCGGAGAAGACAACCCGCACTTCATGCGCACCGGCGACCTCGGCTTCCTTCAAGATGGTGAGCTTTACATTGCCGGACGCTTGAAAGACATCATCATCATGCGCGGGCGGAACATCTATCCGCAGGACATTGAACTGACGGTGAAAGACTGCCACCCCGCTTTCCGCACCGTGAACGGCGCAGCCTTTGCCATCGATGGCGACGATGGCGAGACAATTGCCGTTGTGCACGAGATCGAGCGCACCGCGCGTCATACGACCGATCTTGGCGAGCTGGAGCGTGTGGTACGCGATGCGGTTTGGCGCAACCATGACGTCACGCTTTCCGACATCATTTTCATACCCCCGGCCTCCCTTCCGAAAACCACGAGCGGCAAGGTCCAGCGCCGCCTCACCCGGGTTCTCTATCTGGCAGGTCAGATCAAGCCGCTCCCCAATAAAAAGGGACGGTGTGAAGAAACGCATCCAGCAGCGGGCCACGCAAAGAGCGCCAGTGAAATAGAGGCGGGTCTGATGCAGCAGCTTCGCGCCCTGCTGGGCGACCAGGCTGGCCGTTTCTCCGCCGAGGACAGCTTTGGTGCGATCGGCATCGATTCGGTTCTGGCCGCCCGCTTTGTCACCGCCCTCAATACGGATCTCGATCTGGCGCTGGATCCGACAATTGTCTGGGAGCACTCAACACCCGCCCTTCTCGCGCGTCATCTTTCCGCATCTGGAACAAATCACATCGCCCCACCGAAGACGCCGGATGGTTCAGCGCGACAGGACATGGTTCAGGCCCTGAAAAACGCTCTTGGTGGTGAAATCCGCGAACGTCAGAGCGAACCTGAATGAGCACCGCCTTTGACCCGACAAGCCAAACCGCGACCGAGCCGATCGCCATTATCGGCTGCAGCGCGCGGCTCCCCGGCGCTTCGGACCTGGATGCTTTTTGGGACAATCTTGTCGCCTGCAAGAGCAGTGTGGGGCCACTGCCCCCGACCAGAACGGAGCATCCCAAACTGGCAAATGCCGGTTTTTTGGACGACGTGACAGGCTTTGATGCCGGCTTCTTCGCCATCACGGAGGAAGAAGCCCGGCTCATGGATCCTGTGCAGCGGCTTTCTCTGGAAACAGCTTGGCACTGTGTCGAAGAAGCAGGATGGCGCCCCAGTGACCTTGCAAAAAGCGAAACCGGCGTGTTTGTCGCCACCGGCAAATCGGACTACGAAGAACACATTCACAGGGCGGGGATCACCCCGACCGGATTTCTGCCTACCGGTGTCGCCAGCGCCATCATCGCGAACCGCATATCCTTCGCTCTCGGGCTGACGGGCCCCAGTATCACGCTTGACACCGCGTGCTCCGGCTCGCTGACAGCTCTTCACCTTGCCGCCCAGGCCCTCCGCAATGGGGATTGTTCAACAGCACTGGTCGGCGGCGCCAATGTAATCTTGAGTGACACACTTACCGAGGGGCTGGCGCATGAGGGGACGGTGAGCCCCGATTTCCAGACACGAAGCTTCGATGCGACGGCAAATGGATATGCCCGCGGTGAAGGGGTGATTTTCCTGCTGTTGAAACCGTTAAGGGCAGCCGAAGCGGATGGCGATCATATTCACGGCCTACTGCTCGCCTCGGCAATCTCCCATGGCGGGCGCGCCAATTGGCTGACTGCTCCCAATGCGATCGCCCAGCAGAATCTGGTGACAAAGGCCTGGCAACGGGCATGCGTCCCACCACACACGATAACCTATGTCGAGGCGCATGGAACAGGCACATCGCTCGGGGATGCCATCGAGTTCAATGCGATCCGCAAAGCCGACGACGCTCTGCTTGTCGGCGAGACATCCGCGCAACACCCTTCCTGTTTGGTTGGCTCGGTAAAACCCAATGTCGGCCACCTGGAAGCAGCCTCCGGGCTGGCAGGCGTTCTCAAGGTTCTCCTTTCCATGAAACATGGAAAAATCCCCGGCAACCCTTACCTGACCACACCCAACCCACTGTGCAAGATTGCCGGCGGTCGCCTGCGCCTTGCCCACCGGACGCAGGATTGGCCGCGCGTCACGGACGAAACCGGGTCTCCCCTGCCGCGGCGTGCAGGGGTTAGCGCATTCGGTTTCGGCGGTGCATATGGTCACGTGGTGCTGGAGGAGCCACCGGCACCTCCAGCCGGTCCAGGCCGAGACCATATCCTGCCCGTGCTTCCAGTTTCTGCCAACAGCGAGGCAGAACTTACTCACTACGTGCGTAGCCTTGCAGACTTCGCCCAACGGCAAAGCTGCCCCGCGCGCAAGGAAGAACCCGGCACTGCCGTTGGCAAGACCGTTCTCCTCGAGGATTTTCTGTTCACCTTTCAGGTCGGCCGTATTGCCCTCCCGCGGCGCGCTGCCTTTCTAGGCACAACATGGACATCACTGCACGAAGTTCTACGCCAATGGCTCGATGGCCGCGAAGACACGCGCATCATTTCGCCTGACGTCGACACGCCGTCGGATGACGAGTTGGAGAGACTTGCCATCGCCTTTGCCCAACAATGGGTCGCTGGGCAGAAACGAGACTTTAGCACGCTATACGATGGCCGGGGCGCGGGCCGCGTTTCCGCCCCTGTCTATCCGTTTTCGCGAAGCCGCTACTGGTTCTCAGAAGGCGAGGCAACCTCATCCGATCACCAAAGAGAGGAAATGGATGTCGCGCCTTCCGAAAGCAGCATCCACTTCACGGCAGGAGACCGTTGATGAATACCGATATGTCATGCGCCCGGTCGGCTCAAATCCTGCAGGAGATCGAACGCCTTGCCGCAACAGTTCTAGAGTCGGCACAGACCAACCTCGACACAGACGAGCCTCTCGGAAATCTGGGATTTGATTCCGCTTCCCTGAAATTGTTCGCCAAACGCATAACCGAGCATTTTGGTCACCCTGTAGACACGGTGACCCTGTTTACCTTTCCCACACTCGGCGAACTGGCTGACCACCTTAGCGAGGAGGGCGCGGCAAGCGGCAGGGTACAGGAAATCCCCGCCGCTCCGGAAGAGGAAATTGGCCCGGCGCAGACATCTCGCCATGATGTCGCTATCGTCGGAATCTCCTGTCGTCTGCCGGGCGCAGCCAACAAGGAAGCGTTCTGGGAAAATCAGCGTGCTTCGCGCAATGCGGTCACCGAGATACCACGTCGCCGATGGAACTGGCGCGATATCGATGGCGATCCCCTGCGCGAAGACGGGCGTACAGACGTGAAATGGGGCGCGTTCATCGAGGATGAGGAGTGCTTTGCGCCTGAGTTTTTTGGCATCTCCCAGTATGAAGCCGAGTGCATGGATCCACAGCATCGACTGTTTCTGATGAGTGCCTGGGAGGCAATCTGGGACTCGGGCCGCGACCCATCCAAACTTGCCGGTCAATCCGTCGGCGTTTTTGCAGGCGTCCAGTTTCAGGACTACCAAAAACTGCTCGACGCGCGCGGTCTCACCAGCGCTCAGGCCTGCACCGGCAACGCCCATGCGATGATCGCCAATCGGGTCTCTTTTCTGCTCGATGTCAATGGCCCCAGCGCTGCGATCGATACGGCCTGCTCCAGCAGCCTCGTTGCCATTCACAATGCCGTCCAGGCGATCCGACACGGAGAGTGCGACATGGCGCTGGCAGGTGGCGTCAACCTCCTGCTTTCACCGGACATGTTCATCATGGGACGTCAGCTGGGCGTCCTATCGCCAACGGGGCAATGCCGCACCTTTGACGCAAAAGCTGATGGCTATGTCCGGGGCGAAGGCGTAGGCGTGATCCTCCTCAAGCCTTACGGCGACGCATTGCGCGATCGGGATCATATCTACGGCGTGATCCGTGGAAGCGCAGTCAACCATGGTGGCAAGGCCGCCTCGCTGACTGCCCCGAACAGCCGCGCACAGGCGCAGCTCATGCAAGCTGGCTTGCGGGATGCGGGGATGACACCGAATGAGATTTCCTACGTCGAGATGCACGGCACCGGCACTGAACTTGGCGATCCCATCGAGATCGAAGCCGTCAAGAGCGCCTTTCGCGCAAGCCGTACTGCGCAGGCGCTCGCCCCGACACCCTGCGCTGTGGGGTCGGTAAAAACCAATATCGGGCATCTGGAACCCGCTGCGGGTGTGGCTGGTGTCATCAACGTCGTTATGGCGATGCGGCACCGGATGCTGCCGGGCCTGTCGAACTTTCGGTCACTCAATCCGCATATTGTTCTGACAGACGGACTGACACTTCAGGCCGCTCCAGGTCCTTGGCCTGTGAACGACCCTTCCCTTCCGTTGGCAGGCATTGTCAATTCCTTTGGCTTCGGCGGCGCGAACGCCTCACTCGTGATTCAGGAACATCAGACCGCAGATCGGGTGCACGATGCTGCCCACCTTACCCCCGTCTTTGTCCCTCTCGCCGCGCCAACCATGGCTCGGCTGACAAACCACGCAGCAAAATTGGCGGATGCGATAGGATCCTTGAAAGCAGCCGCCGATCCTGTGACCCTTCTGGCCGATATCGCCTTCACACTCCAGCAGCGCGGCGAGAAATGGCCCTGCCGTATTGTGTTGCCCGTATCCAGCCTCAAAGAGCTTGAGGCGGGACTGGAAGCTCTCCGGTCCGGAAGCTTGACCGATGAAGCGATCGTGGGCGATGCGGCGACGGCTGCACGGTTGGGACTGCCCGAGCACGTCTCGGAGTGGCTCGATCGAGCACACTGCGCCTGGCCGGATATGCCTGATGCAAGGCGTCTCTCTCTGCCGATTGCTCCATGGCCGGACCGGAAATGCTGGTTCGAGCCCCGCCCTTCGGACGAACAGCCGTCCGAGCACCCGCACGCCGAACTGATTTATCTTGAACCGTCCTGGACGGAACAACCGGCCGATCCGCAATCGCGCAACTGGCAGCACAAATGCATGTGGGTGATCGGGCGCAGCGATGAACAGCTCGCCGCCTTCGTTCCCGATCTTGAAAGAGAGTGTGCGGGAAAAGCTTCAGTCGTCACTTCTGTCTTCCGTGCACCGAACGCAGGCTTTCAGCCCTCGCTGGACGTCTGGCACCTTTCGGGCGCCGAGCCCGAAGTGATCATCATCTTGCCATCCGAGGGCAAAATTGCATCGGCCCACAGTCTCAGTGAGACAGAACTGGTGTTTGCGCTCGCAAAGGAGCTGATGGACAGAGCGTTCGGACGCGAAATCGATGTCTTCTATGTCGCGCCAGAGGACTTCGGCGCCCACCCGGCCCTCGACGCCATCCCAGCTCTGGCGAAATCAGCCTTCCTGGAAAATGAGCATCTGAGAATCCATACTCTGTATCCGGGGCAAACGACACGAGCAGAAGCTCTGACGATACTTCTGGCGGAGATCAACGCTCGCCCGCCTGCCTCTCCGGTCACGGTGCGCTATAGCCCCTCCCGCTCTGTCCAATCGCTTTCTGAAATCACCCGCGAAACCGCGAAGAATCCCGCGCCTACCTGCTTTTGCGACGGCGGTGTCTACCTCATTCCGGGCGGCGCGGGCGAACTTGGCCTCCGTCTTCTGAAGCAACTGGGAGGCACGGTCGAAGCCACTTTCATTGTGTGCGGACGGACATCCCCCGAACGAGGCCTCCATAAGAGGATCCAAGGCCTCGCAGCCGGTAACTCAAGCCGGTTCATATATCTTCAGTGCGACATCACCGATGGCGCACAGACCAGGCGTCTGATCGAACAGATTGTGAAGGAGCACGGGCATCTCGACGGGGTGTTGAATCTCGTGACAGCCCACAACGATGCCTATCTGTTTCGCAAGAGCTGGCAGGACTTTGCGCGCGTAGCGGCTTCGAAGGTTCAAGGCACGGTCAATCTCGATCAAGCAACTTCAACGCTCAAGCTCGACTTCTTCATGACCTTCTCTTCACTGGCCTCGCTCGGTCTGGCCGGCGGGTCCGACTATGCGTATGGTTGCGCCTTCCAGAATGCCTTCACGACATGGCGCGCGAAGGCGGTTTCAGCGGGGCAACGACACGGCCAAAGCAAGTCACTGTGCTGGTCTCGCTGGAAATGGGACAAATACGTGACCCCGGCGTTTGATGCATGGTTCGAAAACCTTGGCTTCACATTCATTGACCTGAACACCGGAATGACCGCCCTTCAGGAGGCACTGATCCACGAGGGCTGCGAGATCCTGATCCTCCATGGGGCGAAAGATCGTATTTGGACATCCCTCGACCGTGACAGGGCCCTTCTGCGAGGACAGAGCCCGCACACAACTCCCATTTCCTCCGACTTGCAGCCCATTGAAAAGGGCGATGGCCTGCCCTCGCTGCCGACAGCCTCGCTCAACGCATCAACCGACGGCGACGCAAAGCGGGGAAGAGATCATGAGGAATCGCTCGAACGTCTCCTGATCACCATCATCTGCGACTTGCTGAAAATCGAAACGTTGGATGCCAATGCGCGATTTTCCGCCATCGGGCTCGACTCCGTTATGGCCATCCGCCTGATTGTGCTGATCGACAAGGAACTCGGCTACACGCTGACACCAAAAGAAATGCTGAGGCATCAAAGTGTGGCTGAACTGGCTGCATTTCTGGGTGACAAGAACTCCGACAACATTGAAGTTTCGCCATCAGACGACAACACTGCGGCAATCCTGATCGCCAAACTCAAGGCGATGCTGCGTTCCGAGGACATTGCTGCGGATGCGCGCTTCGCCGCAATCGGGGTGGATTCGATCATGGCTGTCAAATTGGCCGCCGAGCTCAAGCGGCAGTTCAATATCGGAATATCGCCACAGTGGTTTGTCCGCTATCCGAGTGTGGATAGCATGGCTGAAGAAATCGAGCGCTGCAGATCTGAGCGGGTGTGAAGCTGGCCGTTTTCCACGTCGCGAAAGCGGCCTTCACAAGCGCAGCGGAGGCAATGGAAAGTGTCTACGCCGCCAGGTGGTCAGCGGCATTGCCACTCTGGACCCGTCCAAGAGACGGCTCCAGTCTCGTTTCTCCCCGGCGCACCATGCGCGAGCATCCCGAAGAAGGGCGTGATCATCGGCGAAGGAGAGGATGTGTTGGTCCGGCTCACTGTCTTGCATCCATTCCGACAGACGTGCGATAGCCTCCTCCCTCGTCGAGGCAAAGACCACCACGCGGTGTGCTTCATGGAAACCGCAGGTCGCGAGCGTGTAGGCGATATCTCTGAGCGATGCATACGGTTCGCCACCATACCAAGTGATGAAACGCTCTACGCGCGCGCGAAGATCCACATGGCTTTCACCGGAGAAAAGAAGCGGAAGCGGATCAGTCGGTTCCGGGATGTCTGCAGTCGGCAAGGCTTCGGCAAGAACGACATGTGCATTGCAGCCGCCGAGCCCATAGGCATGAACACCCGCCATGAATGGTTGATCTTCCGGGGCCCGAAGTGCATCCAGCGGCGTGTTGACCGTGAGGACACGACAAGAGGCGGGATCAAGTTCGTCGTTTTGGATCATTTGCCGATGGGCTCGCGTTGCCGGGATCACTTCGTGGCGCATCGAAAGCACAAGCTTCGCGATCTGCGACAAACCACCTGCCGCCTCCAGAAAGCCGATATTGCCCTTGACCGAACCAATTGCAATGCCGGCGGGAAACACATGCTGAAAGGCGAGCAGTTCGCTGACATCGCCGCCACCGCCATTGCCGTGCGCCTCCACATATCCGATCGCAGCCGGGTCTATACCATGGCGGCTATATGTGTTGCTGATGAGCTCGGCCTGGGCGGCTGCGCTTGGTCGTGTCAGCCCGCCGGACCGTGCGCCCTGATGATTGACACCGGTGGCGCGGATAACGGCGTGAACCGTGTCATGATCGGCGATCGCCCGAGCGAGCGGTTTGATGAGGATCGCCGCAGCTCCCTCGCCAAGGACCTGCCCGCCAGAACGCTCATCGAAGGGAGCGCAATCGCCATTTTCCGCCAGCAAGCCGAGGTCCTGCAGCATGACGAGCCTGCCGGGCTCCAGCAGGAGGCTGACACCGCCGACGATCGCCTGATCGCACTCGCCTTGGCGGATCGCCTCGACAGCGCGGTGAACGGCCACTAGCGCACTCGAACAGGCAGTATCAACCACCTCGCTGGGCCCGTGGAGGTCGAAAGCATAGGAAACGCGATTGGGTACGAGCGAATGCGCGCCCCCCATGGCGAGATACATGCGCGAGATCTCGTCCCAATCGCCTGCACGAGCGTAGAAGTGAAAATCCTGATTATACATGGCGACGAAGACGCCGGTATCGCTGCCGCGAAACGCCTCCGGTCTATAGCCAGCGTGCTCGATTGCCAGCCAGACCTCTTCCAGCATCAGGCGCTGATGGGGATCGATGGTTTCTGCTTCGCGCGGCGACAACTGGAAGAGCGCGTTGTCGAAATCGAAAACGTCATCGAGCACCCCCATGCTGCGTACGGCCACACGATCTTCTGAACACCAGTTCCAGCGTTCTTTTGGGGGCGGTGCGTAGAGCGCATCCCCCCCTATCAGCGAGCGATAATACGCCTCGGCATCCCGGCTGCCGGGAAACCGGCAAGACAGGCCGATGATTGCCATGGCGTCCGTCATATCAGGCAGAGACATCGACGCTTTCAAAGCTCTTTTTCAACTCGGCCAGAAATGGGAGGCTCATGCGGATATCGGGAAGCGAGGGTCCGTAATCCAGAAGGCAGGCGATTTCGTCGACACCGGCCTCACGGGCATTGAGCGCGAACCTGCGCGTGTCCTCCACAGTCCCAAACAAGGCGGCGGTTTGGAAGTAGCGTTCGAATGAATATTCCGCCATGCCATCAATCTCCTCTTCCGAGAGGCTCCGCCCTGCACTGACTGCACCGCCCTGAAGATGGCTGAGAAGGCTGGTTCGGATATATTGCAGGAAGGGTTCGCGAACGGCGCGTTGCACGGTCGCAATGTCGTTGTGCACATAGGTGTGCAGCATCAGGGTCACATTCCCTGCATCCGGGTCGAGTCCTGCCGAGACCCTGCCTTCACGGTAAAGCGCTGTTTTTTCCGCCAGCTGGTCAAGAGATATTCCGGCAAGCATGGTCAGCACGTTCATGCCCATTTCGCCAGCCTTCCGAAAGGTCTCAGGCTGCTTGGTGGCTGTGAGCCAAAGATTGAGATTGGGCTGCACCGGACGCGGATAGGTGATCACTTCCGTTTCAGCACCGGCGCCGTTAGGATAACTTTGGGGGCGCCCACGCCATAGATTTCGTATTTCCTCGATACGCTCCAGCCAGATATTCCGCAGATCCGAATAGGCATTGGGTGCCAGAACGAAATCATTGACGTTCCAGCCGCTCGCCAGTGCGAGATCAACACGGCCATTGGACAGGTGATCAACCATGGACCAGGATTCAACGATGCTGGCGGGATGATGCAGCGGCACCACAGCACTCCCCGCACGCAGGCGGATGTTCTCCGTAATAGAGGCCAGATAAGCCGCCATTACCGCCGGGTTCGGGTAGATGCCGCCCATCGTATGAAAATGCCGCTCCGGGATCCACACGGCCTCGAAGCCGTTCGCATCACCAAAACGCGCAAATTCGGAAATTGCCCCATAGGCGCCACTGGCGTCTTCTGGATAGGAATTCGAGAAGAAGATGAGACTGAATTTCATCGTCGCCCTCCAAAGGAGTTGCGCAATTCAGGCGTGCAGATACACCCGATGAAACTGCATCGGCCATCCGGGACAGGCAGATGCAACAAGAACAAGTTTCGTCTGGCCGGACGAGCAAAAGGGAATGTGAGAGAGCCTTTTGCGCCCGGAGAGCAACGCTCCGGGACATGCCGGCCCGGAAAACCGGGCCGGCAAAACCCGATCAGAATGCCGGCTCGACCGAATCCACGTTTTCCGAAGTCACCACGGTCAACGGTATGGGCAGGCGATCATCGACCTCTTCACCGTCGAGGATTTTGGCGATGGTTTCCGCAGCCAGTTTCCCGTCTTCGGCAGGAGACTGCACGATCGTTGCATACATGTCGCCGACGCGAATGGATTCAAACGCATCCTTCTGTCCGTTGATGCCGACAATCGGAGGCATTTTCTCGGAAGGCTTGGCTTCCTTCCACGCATCGATGAAGCCGCGCGCCATCGTGTCATCATTGGCGTAGACGCCCTGGATCTTGTCGCCGAAACGGGTGATCAGGTCGCGGCTCATCACAAGAGCCTTCTGCTGATCAAAATCCGCATTGACCGTATCCAGAACTTCGATCTTGGAACCGGTCTCCTTCAAACGGTCCATGAAACCGCCGACCCGGCCCAGCGTCGTGCCGTTGCCGGCCTGACCGGCAATGACCACCACTGACCCCTCGCCGCCCATGGCTTCATTGAGCGCATCCGCGGCCATCTCGCCTTCCTCGTACACGTCAGGCCCGGTGAAGGATTTGAGGAACGGCTTTGCGTCATCGCTCACCGGCGAGTTGATGATGATGGCCGGGATATTGGCCTGCTGAGCGCGGGCAAGGCCCGGAATATAGGCCTGCGGATCAAGAGGCCAAAGGATGATGCCATCGACACCACGCGCGACACAGGTGTTGAGCTGCTCCGTACCCTTCTGAACGTCGAAATCCTGACTCAGGCTCAGAATTTCCAGTCCCAATTCTTTTGCGCGGGCCTGCAGCGCTTCGTTGGCCGGCGTCGCATAGGCATGCGAATCCGCCGCGTTAACGTAACAGACGGTCTTGGCATTCGCCCAGCCGGCACTCGCCAGCGTTGCAGCTGCAGCCATGGCAAGAATGAATTTATTCCCAGTCATGCACTTCCTCCTCCTTGAGTGATGGGTTGAACAGCTCTGGCGGGCTCCCGGCCCGTGCCAGGTCTGATATGCACGGTGCGGTCCAACACCACGAGCAGGATCAGGATGCACCCTGACACAACCTGCTGGATGTATGCCGGCACCGACTGGAACTCCATGGCCACGGTCAGCGAGCCGATGGTCAGCACACCACCGAGTGTCCCAAGCGCGGAACCTCGGCCTCCTTCCAACCGGGTACCGCCAACAACCACGGCGGCGATAACCATGACCGTGAGTTCCGATCCGAATACGGGAGAGCCGGTATTGGTCACCAGGCTCTGGAGCACACCGGCCACGCCGGCCATGCCGCCAGCGAACATGAAGCTCAGAAAGATAATGCGCCCCGAGGCGATGCCACTTTCCTTCGCGGCAACGGCATTCGAACCGACTGCAAACACGTTTCGGCCAGGGATCGTCCGGGTAAGCCAAACGTGAAGAAGGACAATCGCCGCCAGGAACAGTGCGCTTCGAATAGAGAATATTTCCAGGTAGGTTTGCGACACCTTGAGCGAGAACATGATGTCTATACCGCTCACCGGCTGGCTGTCGGTGATCCAATGCGCAATCGAGCGGAAGATGAGCATCGTGGCCAGGGTGAGAACGAGCGAATTCACCTTAAGCCCCACGACGAGCAGGCCGTTGACAGCCCCCGCAAGCATTCCCGCCAGAATGCCCACCACGGCTGCCGGTAGAATACCGAGCTGCGGTTGAAGTATGATCGATACGACTCCCGACAGGGCAAAGACCGAGCCCACCGACAGATCAATCTGCCCGGCGATCAGAAGGACCGTGAGCCCGATGGCAATAATGCCAATGGTGGAAGCTCGGTCGAGGCCGAGGTTGAGCGTTGTCAGGCCGAGAAAGCCGGGAACAACGAGCGCCGAGATCAACAGCGTCAGGCCAAGAATGATACCAACCCGATACTGCAAAGCGAGTGCAAGATATCGCATCAACCGCCTCCTCGTTTGCGCAACGCGGCATCCATACCAACCGCGCCGGCAATCAGAATCCCCAGAACGAAGCCCTGAACCGGCGTACGCACGCCCTCAAGCACCATGACATTGGTCAAAAGCTGAACGAAGATCAGCCCGGCAATCGCTCGAGGAACCGAGCCGAAGCCCCCCATGATGGACACCCCGCCGACAACGACAGCCGTGATCGCGCTGAACTCATATCCCGTTCCCACCAGCGGCCGCGCGCTTTGCAAGGTCAGCCCAAGAAGCCCGCCGCTGATGCCTGCTGCAATTCCGGTGATGACGAACGCACCCGCTTTGACCGCGCGCACCGGAACCGCACTCGCCTGAGCGGCGGAATAATTGCCGCCGGTCGCCGTTGTCCAACGGCCCCAATACGACCGTGAAAGGATGAAATGCCCTATCAGAGCGATCACGGCAAAGATGATGACCACCGTCGGAATTCCCAGGATACGCCCTTTCACCAGTTCGGCTGAGGCAGGATTGGTTCCATAGACGATGACGCCGCCGACAGCCGCCTGAACAATGCCCAGACCGACCGTGCCGACGCCAAGCGTCGCAATGATCGGATTGACGCCCGCATATCCAACCAACGCACCATTCAACATGCCGATGACGCCGGCGAGCGCGATCGCGACCACAAATGCCGGGACAGGCCCGATCATCGGCTGCAGGCCGAGCGACAGGATTGCACCACAGGCTATGGTGGCGGGCACGGAAAGATCCGCGAGGCCGCCGACAACCAGGACAAAGGTCATCCCCACCACCACGATGCCGACGATGGACATCGAGGTCAGCACATTCACGAAATTACCGGTCGAGAAAAAGGCGGGATTGGCAATCGAACCATAGGCGATCACGGCAAGGATCGCGATCAGAAGACCTGCGCGCGATGCCAGTTCCGCCACCCAGTTTGCGCGGGTAAAACGTTCAGTCTTCTTCATGCTTTCAGCAGCGGCAACAAGATCGCTCATGCCGCCTCCTCGTCCGTCGCCAGGGTCATGATCTTTTCCTCGCTCAATTCTTCGCGCGACAGCGGCGCGGAAGCACGCCCATCCCGCATGACCACGACGCGATCGCAGACGCCCATCACCTCCGGCAATTCCGAGGAAATCATCAGCACCGCCATGCCTTCGCCGACGAGTCGTCCGATGATGTTGTGGATTTCCGCCTTGGCGCCCACGTCAACGCCGCGCGTCGGTTCGTCCAGAATCAGTACGCTTGGCTTTGCCGCCAACCATTTCGCGATCACCGCTTTCTGCTGGTTGCCGCCTGAAAGGAGATTGATCCGCCGTTCCCCGTCAGGTGGAGAGATTGCGAACTGCTTCACATACTTGCCGGCGAGGGCGCGATCAGCGCTTCCGCTGATGCGTCCAATCCGACTCAGCTTGCGCAGGATCGGCAGGCTTATGTTCTCGCGGATCGTCATTTCCGGAATGATGCCGTCACCCTTGCGATCTTCAGGAACGTAGGCGATGCCGGCCCGGACCGCATCTGCGGGTGTTGCTATCGATAATGTCCGCCCATTCAGGGAGACCTTCCCTTCGACAAGCTTCGAGAGGCCAAAGATCGTCTGCGCCACCTCGGTTCGTCCGGCACCGACAAGGCCGGTGAGCCCCAGAATTTCGCCTGCGCGAACCTCAAAACTGACGTCACGGAAATGTACACCGTCGCTGATATTCTCGACCTTGAGGACCGGCTCTCCAACGGTGGCTGGCGTCTTGGGAAAAACATTGCTGACGTCACGTCCAACCATCAGCCGTATCATTTCAGCCGATGTGATGCCGGAAATGGGGCGTGTCTCGATCATTGCGCCGTCGCGCAGAACGGTCACTTCGTCGGCAATCTGCAGGACCTCTTTCACACGATGGCTGATATAGATGATCGCGATCCCGTCATCCCGCATCTTGCGGAGGATCCGGAACAGTGCCGCCGTCTCATGGTCACTCAGACTGGAGGTCGGCTCATCCAGAACGATGATGCGTGGATTGGCTGCGTAGGCCTTTGCGATCTCGACAAGCTGCTGCTGGCTGATCGAAAGATCGCCCAGCCGCTCGCGGGGCTTTACAACAGCACCAAGCTCTTCAAGTATGGTGGTCGTTCTCGCGATCATTTCACTGCGGTGCAGATATCCCATCCGCCCCGGCATGCGCCCGAGAAAGACATTCTCCGCGACGCTGAGATCGGGCACCAGGTTGATCTCCTGATGCACCATTCGGATGCCGAGAGCCTGGGCATCCGCCGGTCGTCTCATACGCACTTCCTTGTCGGCGATGTGGATGGTGCCGCTGGTCGGAGCATAGGTCCCGTTCAACACCTTCATAAGGGTCGATTTGCCAGCACCATTCTCTCCCACCACAGCATGGACAGTGCCAAACTTGACCTTGAAGTTGACATTGGAGAGCGCCTTGACGCCGGGAAACGTCTTGGTGATGCCTCGCATATCCAATGCACAGTGAGCTTCCGTCATGACCGGTTTGGTCCCCTCCCTTTGAAAGCCAGAGCGTCGCCTCCACAACACTCTGACTAGCGCATGTTATGTTAGTATAACAGTTAACTCAAGCGCGTTTGCCAACGTCCAAGATTCAATTGTGGCCCAAACCACCCTCGTCGCCCATTTGGAATGGAGATGCCACCAGCCTCTCGCGGCCTCTATTGCACTAATATAATAGCGTTGACAAGTGGAATTTGACAGCGCATTTAAGCAGCGCAGCGCTTTGGTCCCCGACCATTGCAAACTGGAACAATGTGTTTGACATACTATAAGGTGTTTGACACGCTAATATAATAATGGCCGTAGGCGAGCCTAGACTGGAACGAACCTATGGATTTCGATCCCTCCACCCTGAACCGCGCCCTGCCGCTCAGGGATCAGATTTATCAGATGATCCGTACCATGATTGTGGGCGGAAAGCTGAAACCTGGCGAACCGATCAACGAAATCGCCATCGCTGAGGCGCTCGGTGTTTCACGAACACCGGTGCGGGAAGCGGTCAAGCGCATCAGTGACGAAGGGATGGTCAAAATCCTCGCTCAGACCGGCACATATGTTGCGCCGATCAGCCGCAAGGATCTGGAAGAAGCCTATGTAATACGGCGTGCGCTTGAAATGGAAAGCGCCCGCCATGCCTCCGCGAACTTTACGGCTTCAGCGGCCGAAGCTCTTGAGGACAACATCGCCGCGCACCGCCGCGCCATTGCGCGCGGCAAATACGCGACCGCCATCCAGCTGGATGATGTTTTCCACCGCACCATTGCAGAGATCAGCGGCTATCCTTCAATCTGGCGTGCGGTTGACATTTCGAAAGCCCAGATGGACCGCGGCCGCTATATCGCCATTCCCAAGCCTGGCTACGGCACTCAGACGATCGAGCAGCACGAGGCTATTCTGGAGGCTCTCAAAAAACACGATGCCGAAGGCGCGGCCAAGGCGATGGAAAGCCACCTGAACACCTCGCTGCAAAACACGCTCGAAGTCGCGATCGATCTCACCGACTGAATTTCCAGCCGAACGAGGATATCGGCATGCAGAGAATGGCCCATTGCATCGGCCTGAAGCCGGATGCGATCGAGATTTACAAGCGCGTTCATTCAGAGGTCTGGCCGGAAGTGCTCGAGTTGATCAGCCAGGCCAACATCCGCAATTACTCGATTTTCCTGCGCGAACCTGAAAACCTGCTGTTTGCCTATTGGGAATACCACGGCACCGATTTCGCCGCAGACGCAGCACGAATGGCCGCGGCCCCGGCCATGCAGAAGTGGTGGGAATTGTGTGACCCAATGCAGGAACCGCTCGCAAGCCGGGCGACCCACGAGTGGTGGGCCCGCATGGAAGAGGTGTTTCACCACCCTTAATATGTCCCGGTTGATATCCTTACCCCAAGAAATCGCGTCAGGCCTTGCGCGCTCTTGTATTATTATATTAGTATACTCATCTCTTCATATTCTGGATGATCCATCCGGCCCCTCACGCAGAGTTGGATAATGAAACGTTTCATAAAGCTATCCGATGCCGACAACATTGTTCTGGCGCTGGAACCGCTAAAGCCCGGCGAAACCCTTGTGGGGGTCGAAGCCATGGCCAGGGTCCCTCGCGGACACAAGATGGCGGTTCGGAAAATCCGCAAGGATGATCCGATTGTGAAGTATGGCCAAACGATCGGCTTCGCGCGCGAAGACATTGCAGCCGGTGACTGGGTCCATGAACACAATGTCTATGTCCGCGCATTCGAACGCGACTATGCTTTTGGAACGAGCGCTCACCCGACGGAGTTTATCGCCGAGGATCAGCGCGCGGTCTTCCAGGGCTACAAAAGGGCCAACGGCAAGGTAGGCACTCGCAACTATATTGCCACGCTCACCTCAGTGAACTGCTCGGCGAGCGTCGCTCGGTTCATCGCTGAAGAGATCAACCGGTCGGGTGTCCTCAACGATTATCCCAATGTTGATGGCGTCATTTCACTGGTTCACGGCACCGGCTGCGGAATCGATGTGAAGGGCCCGGCCTATGATGTGCTGAAACGAACCCAATGGGGGTTTGCCACCAACCCCAATGTGGGCGGGGTTCTGATGGTGGGCCTGGGCTGTGAAGCCTTCCAGATTCCGCGCTGGATGAAATCCTACGACATCCAGGAAAGCGGCACCTTCCGCACCATGACAATCCAGGAGACTGGCGGCACGAAGAAAACCGTCGAGGCGGGCGTTCAGGCGATTCTCGACATGCTGCCTACAGTTAACGCTGCCGAACGCACGCCTCAGCCGGCCTCCGAACTCATCCTCGCGCTCCAATGCGGCGGCTCTGACGGATATTCCGGCATCAGCGCCAACCCGGCCCTGGGGGCTGCGGTGGATCTGCTTGTTGCCCAGGGCGGCACGGCAATTCTGTCGGAGACCCCGGAAATCTATGGTGCAGAGCACCTTCTGACACTCCGTGCTGAAACGCGAGAAGTGGGAGAGAAGCTCATTGAGCGAATCCGCTGGTGGGAGGAGTATACCGCCCGGCACGAAATGGAAATGAACAACAACCCCTCTCCGGGCAACAAGCTTGGGGGGCTGACGACGATCCTTGAGAAATCGCTTGGCGCGGCTGCCAAAGGGGGCAGCACCAATCTCAGAGCGGTGCTCGAATATGCCCAGCCGGTACGCGAACATGGTCTGATTTTCATGGACACTCCCGGCTATGATCCCGTTTCGGCCACGGGGCAGGTTGCGGGAGGGGCAAATGTCCTGTGCTTCACGACCGGGCGCGGCTCGGCGTTCGGCTGCAAACCGACCCCTTCGATCAAACTCGCCTC
The DNA here is from genome assembly GCF_057196525.1 of Nitratireductor sp. ATLC21. NCBI lineage: Bacteria > Pseudomonadati > Pseudomonadota > Alphaproteobacteria > Hyphomicrobiales > Phyllobacteriaceae > Nitratireductor > Nitratireductor sp. ATLC21. Next base: position 1,595,638 of record NZ_JBXUOU010000001.1, read on the forward strand.
CAATTCCTTCATCTTCGAGCAGATGAACGACGACATGGACATCAATTGCGGGGACGTTCTTGAAGGTGTGTCACTGGCCGAGAAAGGTCAGGAAATCTTCAACGAAATCCTCCGCGTTGCTTCCGGTGGCAGGACGAAATCGGAAGAACTTGGCTATGGCGACAATGAATTTGTGCCATGGAGCCTCGGAGCCACGATGTAGTCAGGTATTGTGCCGGTCTGCGGCAAGGCCTCTCGGAACCGCCGGCGCTCTGATCACGGTGACAAATGCCGCCGGGAAAGATTGGACAGTGCCGATCTCGACCGGCCAACGGCTCGATCCCACGTGCCGGCTTGTAACCGGCACGTGAGAGAATGATGCGAGGGACGTTGACAGGGCCCATGAGGGCTGCACGACCCTATACCAGCTCCTTTTCAGCGAGCGCCTGCCAGAGTTCATCGGGGATCGGCTGCTCAAACCAGCCGACGTTCTGACGGACCCGGTCGGGGTGCTTGGCCCCGATCAACACCGAGGTCACGGCCTCGTGTCGGCAAGGAAACTGAATCGCTGCTGCGGCAAGCGGTACATCGAAGGAAAGACAAACCTTTTCCAGTTCTTCGACCTTGCGGATGACGGATTCGGGCGCATCCTGATAGTCAAACTTGCTCCGCCCCCCATGCCGAGCGGCGAGAATCCCCGAATTGAACACCCCGCCAATCATGATGCTCATTCCGTCACTGACCGCCCGCTGCATCAGCGCGTTCGCATTTTGCTCGAGCAGGGTGTGGCGGCCAGCAAGCAGCGTGCAATCGAGCTGGACTTCATCCATAGCCTCCAGCACGATCTCCGCTTCGTTGACACCGAGCCCAAAGCCTTTGATGATTCCAGCATCGCGCAGCTCGGACAAAGCGCGGAAACCACCTCCGTCGGTCAGGTCAGCCCAGTGGGCCTCAGCGACCTCACCATGGGTGACTTTTCCGATATCGTGGACAAACAGGATATCCACTCCGCCGCGGCCGAGCCGCTGAAGACTATCATCGAAACTCCGCATGATCGCGTCATATGAGTAGTCGAAAACCTCAGTGAAGGGCAGCCCATTGCGCCACCCCGAATCCAGGCGGTTCTTCTCCCGAACAGGCGGCAATTCACGGCCCGGACGTTGCTGCACCATAAGACGCCCCACCTTGGTGCTGATCGCGACGTCATCGGAAGCCGCTTGCTCGCGCAGGAAATGTCCAAGCATATGCTCGGAGCGTCCGCGTCCATACATCGGCGCAACATCAAAATAGCGAAGCCCCAGATCCCAGGCCGCCTGAAGGGTGGCAAGGCATGTCGACGCGTCGACCGGCGCATAAAGGCCACCCAGCGACGCGCACCCCATGCCCAGTCTGGTCACTTCAAGGCCGGTTTGCCCCACCTTCCGTCTTTCAGTTGCTTTCACAAAGTCCTCCATCCCTGAACGCCGGCCGGCAAGAACCAAGCCTTGCTCCATCTGTTACACTAATATAATGAATGCGTTCAAGGGGCATATTTTCACATGCGCCCGGTCGGCGCAGTGCTGCCGCCCCTCGACCAATGCATCGGAGGAAACCAGTGAATGAACAAGATTGATCTAAACGGCGAGCATGCCGTCGTTACCGGCGGGGCTCAGGGTCTGGGCTTCGCCATGGCCCGCCGCTTCGTAGCGTCCGGTGCCACGGTCACGCTGTGGGATATCGATGAGACACTGCTTCAAACGGCACGTGAGGAACTCGGTGATGCAGCGACGGTACAGACAGCCGATGTGGCCGACTGGACGTCCGTAAAGGCAGCATGCGCGGCCACCGAAAAGGAAAGCGGCAAGATCTCTATTCTTGTCAATTCTGCAGGCATTGCAGGTCCTGCTGCTCCGCTCGACACTTACGATATCGATGCCTGGAAGAAGGTGATCGACATCAATGTGAACGGCACATTTCATGTGAACCGCGCCGTGATACCGGGCATGAAGGCGCGCAACTATGGCAGGATCGTCAACATTGCCTCGGTGGCCGGCAAGGAGGGCAACCCCAACGCGGCCGCCTACTCGGCATCCAAGGCTGCGGTGATGGGCCTGACAAAATCGCTCGGCAAGGAACTCGCCGAGTACAATATCGCGGTGAACTGCATCACGCCGGCCACCGCCCAGACACGGATTCTGGAACAGCTGACAGCAGAGCATATCGAATACATGCGTTCACGCATTCCACGCGGCCGCCTGCTCGAGGTGGACGAGGCAGCGGCGATGGTCGCGTGGCTCGTTTCCCGCGAGAACAGCTTCACCACCGCCGCAACCTTTGACCTTTCTGGCGGACGAACCACCTACTGATTTTGGAGAGCAACATTGAAACTACTGCGTTACGGACCTGTGGGGCAGGAGCGCCCGGGCATTCTCGACAGTGAAGGCAAGATCCGCGATCTCTCCGGCATCGTTGATGATTTGGAGGGCAAGTGGCTGGCGGACCTTTCCTGGACCGAAAGCCTCGATCCCTCTACCCTCCCCCTAGTGGAAGGCACACCGCGCCTCGGCCCCTGTGTTGCAGGCACGGGAAAATTCATTTGCATCGGGTTGAACTTTGCCGACCACGCAGCCGAGTCCGGCATGGAGGTCCCGCCCGAGCCGGTAATTTTCATGAAGGCCACATCAGCGATCATTGGCCCCAATGATGACGTCGTCATTCCCCGCGGCTCCACCGCCACTGATTGGGAAGTCGAACTCGGGATCGTGATCGGCAAGCCCGCCAAGCATGTCTCCCAGAAGGAGGCGCTCGACCATGTCGCCGGCTATTGCGTGATCAACGACGTTTCCGAGCGCGACTTTCAGACAAAGCGTTCAGGCCAGTGGACCAAAGGAAAATCCTGCGACACGTTCGGCCCGGTCGGGCCATGGCTCGTGACGCGTGACGACATCTCCGATCCACAAAACCTCAAAATGTGGCTCAAGGTGAATGGTGAGACGATGCAGAACGGATCATCTGCCACCATGGTCTATGGCGTCGCTCATGTGGTGAGCTATCTGTCGGACTTCATGACACTTCATCCGGGCGACATCATCTCGACCGGTACGCCGCCGGGGGTAGGCCAGGGCATGAAACCACCTCGCTACCTGAAGGCCGGAGATGTGGTGGAACTCGGCATTGAAGGTCTTGGTGAGCAGCGCCAGGATGTGCGCTCCGAAGGGTAATCGAAGCCAAGACCACTAAGGGCCGCCATAAGCGGCCCTTTTTGCGTGCCATCACCCGATCGGGGTGCGAGAGGCTACGATCTTTGCCAAATCCTTGAAAGAAGAGCTGAAAATGTCGGCCAGTGCAGGCCTTGTTCCCGTGACCCCCTCGATCTTGCGAGCGAGCATTGGTGCAAGCAGGGAATCACCACCCAACGCAAGAAAATGATCTTCCGGGCCAACGTCTTCCGCCCTAAGCAGCGCAGCCGCGATGTCGAGTATCCGGCGCAGCGCTTCGGCCTCATCTATGGCGGTGGCTCCGGTCATGGTCTTCTCCCTTGTTGGCTCACCCCTGCCGCAGGCTGACAAGGTCGAGCGCGCATCTGCACAAATGCTTAAACCGGGTTTTCGAAGCGCAGCTCGCACTTCAAGTCTATGCAGCGCCTCGGTCGCTCACGCACCCGCATCTGCCCTTTCCCGCTCATGTCCTTTTTCGTCCATCATCCGAATGCTGTGCCTGAATTCAGCACTACTCAGTATGGGTTTGACCGGCTTCATAACCCGATCAACATGCAGCTCGGCATCAGCAGTGAAAAGATCACCGCCAATGGCTGACACGAGCTGCGGAATACCATGGCCAAATCCGCTGACCTCGGCAGGGTTGCGGCCGTTGCTCAGCATCGCGCCGGCAGTGAAGAGGTGAATGTCTTTGACAAAACTGTCTTCACCCTCCCTCTTTGCGGTGAAAGCGAAGCCAGGTGTCAGATAAGGATAGCGCGCAAGTTCCTCATTCCGCTCATGCTCCGGAGCGCGGTAGCGATCGCTCCACAGTGCGATCCTCTCAGCAATGTCTGCGAGTTCCGGGCGTTGGGCGAGGTCGACCCGGTAGCCTGTACCGGCAATAACAAAGTCAAAGGAGAGACCAGTAGAACGACCGTTTACGCTCACGGCCACCGACCCACCGTCGAAACAAAGCACAGGATCGCGCGCGCCCAGGTGGAGATGAAAATTCTTGAATCGGGTGGCACGGCGAACGGTATCGGGAACCGGCCCCTGCGCCCTGCGGCAGAACCTGTTCATGATATGCCATTTCTTGTCATCCGGAAGCAGCCGGAAATGTTCGACCGAGCCAGGATAATAAAGAACCCGCATACGCGAGAACCGCTCCAGATCTTCGTGACGGCAGAACAGGTGTACTGAATCTGCCCCTTCCTCCAGTGCGGAAGCAGCTGCATCGAAGGCCGACGAGGCAGCGCCGAAAACTGCTACGCGCCGGCCCCTTAAAGCCGAAAAGTCGATAGCTGCATCAGAGTGGGCGTAGAAATCTTGAGGCAACGCATCTTTCACAAATGCCGGCATCTTCACGCCGCCGCTTCCGGGAAAACCGGTGGCGAGCACCAATTTGCGACAAGTCTCGACCCGCTGCGTTCCAGCGGCCTCCAAACAAAGCCGCAATCCTTCCGGCACGGGCTCAATTCTCTGAAGCCGGTGTTCATAACGAACTTCTACGCCCGTGATAGCCCGAAACCAGTCCAGATAATCGGCCCAGTCGAGACGGGGGATTGCTTGAAGGTTTTCGTAGGCCACGTCTCCGAAGCGGGCGGAGTACCAGGCGCGGAAGCTCAACTCGGGTATATCCAGTTCGGGGCCGGGAAGCTGTTTGGGTGAACGCAGCGTCTTCATGCGGGCGGTGGTGCGCCAGATACCCTCTGACCCGCGCTGGGCTGCATCGATCACACTGACCCGCGCGATACCCGCTCTCCTGAGTGCAAAAGCAATCGCGACCCCGGACTGTCCGCCCCCCACGATCACGACATCGTGGTCCGTACCCTTGTGTACAGGAACCCAATTTTCAGGGAACCCGCCCCGCAAGGCTATAGCCTGAGCAGCCACCTCGTCATGAGCGGCGGCTCCACTCGCAGAGGGAGCCATCAGAGTCTGCGCGGTACGGTCATCTACTCCCTCTGGCACTCCTCGCTCCTCCCCAATCGCGATGTCGTCTGGCTGTCCATAAGCTTGCAGCTATAATTACACTAATATATTAGTACATAGCAAGCCTCATCCATCGAAGCTACAACGCGGTAGCCGGGTGGACCATGGAGGAAACAGGGGAGGAGCGGTGCATGGCGAAGGAGATAGAAAACACGGCGGAAGAGGCGCAGGAAAGCTTCCTTCTGGAAGGAATTCAGCAGGCCTACTGGGTTGGCCAATCCGGCGCGCTCGAGCTCGGCATTCCGGCACGCTACTATGTCGAGGTTGATCTTGCCTGCCATGACCACCACGCTGTTGAGCGAGCGTTGAATGCGCTGATCGAGCGTCACGAAATGCTCCGCGCAATCATCTCCGAGAACGGCGAACAGCATATTCTTCAGGACGTTCCGACCTATCGTCTGGATTGCACAAGTCTCGAAAACTGCAGCCCTGCGGAAACGGAAACCCGCCTCCGTAAGCTTCGTGAGAGCATGAAGATGCAGGAACTGGCATCAGACAGCTGGCCACAGTTTGATATTCGCGCCACCAAGCAAGAGAACGGCCTGCGCCTGCACCTTTCCATCGCATTGTGGATGATGGACGGATGGAGCTTTCACATCCTGATCCAGGAGCTTGCTGCGCTTACCGCTGATCCGTCTGCCTCCTTGCCGCCTTTGGAAATGCGGTTCTCGGACTATCTCAAGGACCGGCACGGAGAGGAGGCCGTCTCAAGACGACAGGAGGCATGGTCTTACTGGCGAGCGCGTCTTGACACTTTTCCAGGACCGCCCTCCCTCCCCCTCAGCCCCCGGCTCGAACAAGGTCAGCGTCCGAGCTTTCGTCATCTTGTCCACAAACTCCCTGCCCATCTTTGGGACAGGATCACACGCATCGCGACCTCGCGGCGCATCACGCCGAGCCTACTGGCCTGCGCCGCCTATACCGAAGTGCTTTCACGGTTTTCCGGAAGCCGTCATTTCGCGGTCACCTTGCTTTATTCCGGCCGTTTCCAGCACCTTCCGCAGGCCGAACGCGTGTTCGGCAATTTCGGCACAACCATACCGCTTGAAGTCGATGCAGCGGCCGACAAGTCCTTCATGGAACGAGCCCGCGCTCTCCAGATGCAGTTTTGGCACGACAGCGAGCACATTGAGGTAAGCGGCATCGACGTGACGCGTGCTCTGCAACAGCGCTCCGGAAGCGGTGCGAGCATCGGCATCCCTGTCACATTCACCGCGGTGAATGCACCTGCGGACACTCTCACCGGCGCACACCCCGCAAAGGTCCACCATGAAACCGCGCGCCTCGAAGTGCCTCAGGTTCACCTGGATCATCAATTGCACTTCGAACCAGATGGAACGGCAGTGTTCAACTGGGACTACGTCGTTGAAATGTTTCCGGCAGGTTTTATCGAAACCGTCAGTGAGGCCCATTTTGAGCTGATCAGCGCTCTTGCCGGCGATGAGGCATGCTGGGACCTTCCCGATCCAACCGCCGGCACATCTCGTGACCCGGACCCTGCCACCTCCATATCTCCCGAGGCGCCTCAACGTCTGGAAGCAATGTTCGACCGGCAGGCGATAGCAGCGCCCGACCGGACAGCAATCATTTCACCCGCAGGCAGCATCACCTATGCAAAGCTTCGCGAGAAGGCACTGGCCCTTTCCGCCGAGCTCGTCCACCGCGGGGTCGCGCCCGGCATGCTGGTGGCCGTAACGCTTCGCAAGGGTTGGGAACAGGTAGCCGCAGTACTCGGCATCCTGTACGCAGGTGCCGCCTATGTGCCGGTGGATCCGGATCTACCGGATGAGAGGCGCGCCCTTCTTCTGAAAAGCAGCGGTGCGCGCCATGCCGTAACCAGTGAGGCACTCTATACCGAACTCGATTGGCCGGAGACTGTCGAACCCATCAGGATTGACCGCCTGCCCGTGCATCAGAAAAACGTGCGGCAGCCTTCCGGCAAAGCAACGGATTTGGCCTATGTGATCTTTACCTCGGGTTCGACCGGCACACCGAAAGGCGTGATGATCGATCACCGAGGAGCTTGGAACACGATCGCCGATCTCAACCAACGCTTCGCTCTCACGCCACGAGACAAAGTTCTCGCCCTCTCGTCGCTCAGCTTTGATCTTTCCGTATATGATATCTTCGGCACTCTCGCCGCCGGGGCCACCATTGTCATGCCGGCCCCGGATTCCTTGCGCGACCCTGCGCACTGGCGCGCACTTGTGTGCGCCCATCAGGTGTCGGTCTGGAACTCTGTTCCCGCCCTGATGCAGCTGGCCGTTGAAGGCACCACCGGGCCTGTTCTGGAACCGCTCCGCCTCGTCATGCTCAGCGGGGATTGGATTCCGCTCACGCTCCCAGACCAGGTTCGGATCGCTGCACCTTGCTCGCAAATCCACAGCCTCGGCGGGGCAACGGAGGCGTCGATCTGGTCTGTGCTCTATCCGATCGACCGCATCGAACCTGAATGGCGTTCCATCCCTTATGGCCACGCCATGAAAAACCAGTCGATCCACGTTCTGGATGAAAATCTGCAGCTATCTCCTCCCTGGGTACCAGGAGAACTTTACATTGGCGGCATCGGCGTGGCGTTAGGCTATCTGAATGACAGGACCAAGACCGAGGCCAGCTTCATCCGCCATCCGAGAACCGGCGAGCGTCTCTACAGAACCGGCGACCTTGGCCGCTACCTTTCCGACGGCGAAATCGAGTTTCTGGGACGCGCGGATTTTCAAGTGAAGATCCAGGGCTACCGTGTGGAATGCGCGGAGGTGGAGGCTGCATTGCTCTCGGACCCGGAAATAAACGGCGCGATCGTTTCCGCAGCGAGCGACAGTCGAGGAACCCGTCACCTGGTGGCATACATTGTGCCGACGGACGGCAGATCTGAGCCTGACATTCCCTCCCTGAGCGTTCGGCTGCGTGCAACTCTGCCTGCCTATATGGTGCCCACCTATTTCAAAATTCTGGAAAAACTGCCGTTGAGCGACAATGGCAAGGTCGTTCGCTCTGCCCTTCCAGCACCCGATTTCGGCGCATCGATGCAAGAGACCCGCGCGTATGACCCACCACGCGAGGGAGCGGAGGCTGAGATAGCGGCGATGTGGCGCGACGTGCTCGACAATACCGGCCCGATCGGCCGAGATGACAACTTCTTCACACTCGGTGGCTCCTCCTTTGCCGGAATGCGCCTTATGGCGCGTATGGAGAAGCGGTTTGGAAAACCGGTATCCTTCGCGATGCTTGCAAGTCACCCCACCATCGCTGGGCTCTCGCAAGCGATAAGCGCAGACGACCGAGGCCAGACCGAAGCGCTGCTGGTGACGATCAGAAAAGGGGACCCGGACGAGACACCGCTGTTCTGCATCCATCCGATCGGCGGGAACGTTATGTGCTATCTCGCGCTTGCACGCTCCATGCCGGATGAACGGCCGATCTACGGCCTGCGCGCGCCGGGGCTTTCCTCGCGCTCTGAGACGCCGCTTTGCTCGATCCCGAAGATGGCTGACCACTATCTGGCAGAAATCAGAAAAATTCAGCCGCACGGTCCTTATCACCTTGCCGGCTGGTCGCTTGGCGGACTTGTGGCGCAGGAGATGGCGCGCGTCCTTCTCAGTCAGGGCGCAACCTTGGGGACGGTGGCGATGATTGACAGCGCTGTTCCACGCGCAAAGCCCAGCGGTCCAGGCGATCAAAGGCGCTTTCTCCATTTCGCAAGAGACATCGAGGCAATTGCCGGCGTCGGCCCCAATGACTGGAGCGAAGAACAAATTTCCCTTCCTTTGAACGAAAGGATGAAACTTCTTGCGGCGCGGCTGGAAACGGCAGGGGTGCCGATCGAGGCATCCGGTCTTGACGATATTTACCGCGTTTTCGACGCTGGGAGCACGGCTCTCGAAGACCACGTTCCATCTACGATGGCGTCGCGGCTCCTGCTTTTTGCTGCCGCCCGGCGACCAGACCTTGAGCGCGTCAAACAGGAATGGCGCGCACTGGCGCCTGAAATAGAGATTATTGATCTGGACGCTGATCACTATTCGATCATGCAGCCGCCCAATAGCGAAACCATAGGGCTGCAACTGTGTAACGACATGGCGCGGATCGACTGCGGCAAGAGGCCTCCGGGCGAAATGAAGGCCCCAAAGCCTCGGCCTAAGGACGGAAGAGCTTCGGGCATAACAGTCGGAAGCCGGTAATGAACCGGCAGGACCCACGCAGCACCTTGCTTCCGCCGTCCGATCAGCGGACCCTGCGCTCTTGCGCATCAGGCTTGGACAAGCGAAGTCTCAATTGGACGCACTGTAAGCGATCCGCCAGGGGCGGATGCTGCCACAGCAGCAACATGCTCGCCTGTGAGCGTCAGCAGGCGAAAGCTCCAATGGTCGGTGCCATCCCCAATTTCGGGGTCGAACAGGGCCGCAGGTGGCGATCCAGCAAGGTCAAAACGAACACTGCTCATCGGCAACGAGAGACCCACGCCCCGCGCCTTGAGATAGGATTCCTTGAGCGTCCAGTACTTAAGAAAAGCCTCGCGGTACGCAGCGCCAGAAAGCCCCGCCAATTGCGTTTTCTCCGAAGAAGCCAGGACCGTTTCCGACAGTTCCTCGATACCGGTCTGCCGGTCGCGCCGTTCCACATCCACGCCAATTTCGCGAAACGATCCAATGGCGCAGGCCACAAGCCCATCCGTATGGGAGAGGTTGAAGAACAAGCCATCCACCCCGCAAGCATCAGCGATATAAGGGCGGCCATACGCATTCTCGCAAAAACGCCAGTCCGTGGGCTGGAGAGCGCGGTAACGGGACAGACACTGCCGCACGAGAGCGCGACCCGCGAGGAACTGTATACGGGCGCCATCAGCCCTGAAAGCGTGGTAGCGCGACATCTCGGTTTCGTCGAGAAGTGCAAGCGCAGTCCCCTGGGATGGCAGGTCAAAACCCTCGAGAGGCGCCCACCAGACATCAACAACATTCGATGCAGGATTCAAGGCACCTTCTGCTTTCCGCTCGTGACGCACCGCTTGCGCTGGAAACCGTGCGTCATCCCGCAAATCTCTCCCCTCTGACACAAGAGAACCCGCGCATGCTCGTATTCATGTTCCCAGGACAAGGATCACAATTCCCCGGAATGGGCAAGGAACTGTTCGACATGAGCCGGATCTTCGGCGCGCTTGAAAGCCGAATAGACCAGATCGCCGGCTTTTCCGTTCGCGATACCTGTCTGAATGCAGATGAGAGCACGCTCCAGCGCACCGAGATCACACAGCCCTGCCTCTATATCGTGAACGCCCTCACCCTTGAACAAACACTGGCGGCGGGGCGACGCCCGGACTGCTTTATTGGTCACAGCCTTGGCGAATACAACGCTCTTCAGGCCGCCGGGGCCTTCGACCTGCTCACCGGTTTGCGCATGGTGACCCGGCGCGGACAATTGATGGCGGAGCAGAGTGAAGGCGGGATGATGGCTGTCATCGGGCTCGATGAGAAAGCGGTGAGCCGGCGCCTCGAGGCGTTCCCGGACGCTCAGATCGCCAATGTGAACGCGCCGGATCAGATCGTCATCTCAGGTGCGGTTGCAGCGCTTGAGGAAGCATCGGAGCGATTGATCGAAGCTGGGGCCATGGCCTGTATCCCGTTGGCTGTGGGAGCTGCTTTCCACTCCCGCTTCATGGAACCGGTCACTGCCGCTTTAACGCAGTTCCTGCGTGATATTCCCTTTCGCGCCCTGCGCGTTGAGGTGATATCGAATGTGACCGCGCTTCCCTATCCGAAAGAACCGGACCAGGAAATTCGCTCGCTTCTTGTGCGCCAACTTGCCTCCCGAGTGCTGTTCGCGCCCGCAATTGCCCGCCTGAAGGCCAGAACCGGCGTTGAGTTCATCGAAGTCGGCCCCGGCAATGTGCTGACCCGTTTGGTGGAGAAAATTCCAGGGCGGCCGTGAAACCGCCCCATCGACACCAAACACCCGTCGAAAACTCGGCTTTCACATGGAAGGGGAGGAAGGGATAGTCACGGCATGCGCCGCCTTCGCGATGCGTGTGTTCGGAATCATTTGTCTTGCAGCTGCCCCTGGGCGTGGAGGCATGGAGGATCGAGCACAAGGTGAGCAATTCACTGTTGCACGTGGTTGAATGAAGCTGGCGTGAGGCTACCCAGGGGGGCTGGATCGCTTCGGGGTGATGCGAAGCGTTTGGGTAAGTGAGTGCTTATATGAGAG